>NZ_JACMYG010000050.1 GCF_014236655.1 Pseudomonas kielensis | reverse complement strand
GCGCGTGGCGGCGGCCCACGGATTCAAGCCTGCGTGAGGGCACACCGAGCCTAAGCGAGGTGCCGAGTGGTGGGGCAAGAGCCTTTTGCTTACTTTTGGGCTCCTCCAAAAGTGAGCCGCTGTAAAAGCGGAACCATAGGAGGCCGTTACCGCAAAAATGGATATGTACTCGGCCTAATCCAACACCCCGACTGCCCGCTCCCACAGGGGCTTGGCTAGCGGCGTTGTTCAGCCCTGGGCCGACCAGGCGCTGACAAACTGCGTCAGGTCGACCTTCTCGGCAACCCGGGGTTCTTTCTGCGGGGTGCCCAGGTACAGGAAGGCAATCACCTGTTCCCCCTCGCCCAGGCCCAGGCCCTTGGCCACGTGCGCCGAATACGCCAGCTCGCCGGTGCGCCATACCGCGCCGATTCCCTGGGCATAGGCCGCCAGCAAAATCCCGTGGGCCGCGCAGCCCGCTGCCAGCAACTGTTCGGATTTTGGATACTTGAGGTGATCCTGCAAGCGCGCGACCACCACGACCACCAGCGGCGCGCGCAGGGGTCCGTTGCGGGCCTTGTCCACCACCGCTTGCGGGGCCTCGGCGTCCTGCAACAGCGCGGCCTGGGCCAGGATCTCGCCCAATTGCTCGCGCGCCTCACCTTCGACCGTCAAGAAACGCCACGGCTGCAGATGCCCGTGATCCGGCGCGCGCATGGCGGCGCCAAACAACACTTCGCGTTGCTCGGCAGTCGGTGCCGGATCAAGCAAACGCGGAACGGAAACACGGTTGAGCAAAGCGTCGAGAGCCTGCATCGGCCACCTCCTGAAAAAAAGTTTGGCTATTCTAGCGGTAACTGCCCACCGGATGCCGGTTTACATGCCCCGCCCCGCAGGTAGAATGGCGCCCTCCCACATCAGCCCGAGCGGACTTCATGGCGTTGCCGACCTTACGGATCATTGGTTTCATCATCGGCATCTTCCTGATCACTCTGTCTATCAGCATGGTTGTGCCGATGGCGACGCTGGTGATTTACGAACGCACCAGCGACCTGCCCTCGTTCCTGTGGTCGAGCATGATCACCTTTCTTGCCGGCCTGGCCCTGGTCATCCCCGGACGTCCCGAGCATGTGCACTTGCGCCCGCGCGACATGTACTTGCTGACCGTCTCCAGCTGGGTGGTGGTATGCATCTTTGCGGCGCTGCCGTTCCTGTTGACCCAGCACATCAGCTACACCGATTCGTTTTTCGAAAGCATGTCCGGCATCACCGCCACCGGCGCCACCGTGCTCAGTGGCCTGGACACCATGTCTCCGGGCATCCTGATGTGGCGCTCGCTGTTGCACTGGCTCGGCGGGATCGGCTTTATCGGCATGGCGGTGGCGATTCTGCCGCTGCTGCGCATTGGTGGCATGCGGCTGTTTCAGACCGAATCCTCGGACCGCTCGGAAAAGGTCATGCCGCGCTCGCACATGGTGGCGCGCCTGATCGTGGCGGCCTATGTCGGCATCACCATCCTCGGTAGCCTGGCGTTCTGGTGGGCTGGCATGACGCCGTTCGATGCAATCAACCACGCGATGTCGGCGATTTCCACCGGTGGTTTCTCCACCTCCGACCAGTCCCTGGCGAAATGGACCGCACCGGCGGTGCACTGGGTCGCGGTGGTGGTCATGATTCTCGGCAGCCTGCCGTTTACCCTGTATGTGGCGACCTTGCGCGGCAATCGCCGGGCGCTGATCAAGGACCAACAGGTCCAGGGGCTGCTGGGCATGTTGCTGGTCACGTGGCTGGTACTGGGGACCTGGTATTGGTGGACCACCAACCTGCACTGGCTCGACGCCTTGCGTCACGTGGCGCTGAACGTCACGTCCGTGGTCACTACCACCGGCTTTGCGCTGGGGGACTACAGCCTGTGGGGCAACTTCTCGCTGATGCTGTTCTTCTACCTGGGTTTTGTCGGCGGCTGCTCGGGTTCAACCGCCGGCGGGATCAAGATCTTTCGCTTCCAGGTCGCCTATATCCTGCTCAAGGCCAACCTTAACCAATTGATTCACCCCCGCGCGGTGATCAAACAGAAGTACAACGGTCACCGTCTCGACGAAGAGATCGTGCGTTCGATCCTGACCTTCTCGTTCTTTTTCGCCATCACCATCTGCGTCATTGCCCTGCTGCTGTCGCTGCTCGGCGTCGACTGGATGACCGCCCTGACCGGCGCCGCCAGCACTGTTTCCGGAGTGGGCCCAGGCCTGGGCGAAACCATTGGCCCGGCCGGCAACTTCGCCACCCTGCCCGACGCCGCCAAGTGGATTCTCTCGGTGGGCATGCTGCTTGGGCGGCTGGAGATCATCACCGTGTTTGTGCTGTGTATTCCGGCGTTCTGGCGTCACTGAGGGCGTTGGGCGAGTCGACCAGGCGCAGCCGGTACTCACCGGGTGTGCTGTCGAACCAGCGGCGGAAAGCCCGGAAGAAGTTGCTCGGGTCGGCAAACCCCAGCAGGTAGGCAATTTCCAGCAAGGTCATGCTCGGTTGCGCCAGGTACTGCTCGGCCAATTCGCGGCGAGTGTCGTCGAGCAACGTTTGAAAGCTCGTGCCCTCTTCCTGCAGGCGTCGCTGCAAGGTGCGCTGGGACAGATGCAGGGTTTGCGCCACGGTGTCGCGCTTGGGTTCGCCCTGGGGCAACAGGCGACAGAGCACCTGGCGGGCCTTGTGGGTCACCCGGCTTTCGGAAAAACGCGCCAGGTATTCACCGGCAAACCGGTCATGCAGCAACGCCATGGCCTCATTGGCGGTGGGCAGCGGCGCCTCCATGTCCGCCCGTTCGAAGATCAACGCATCGTAGGGCGCATCAAACT
Organism: Pseudomonas kielensis; assembly: GCF_014236655.1. Classification (GTDB taxonomy): domain Bacteria; phylum Pseudomonadota; class Gammaproteobacteria; order Pseudomonadales; family Pseudomonadaceae; genus Aquipseudomonas; species Aquipseudomonas kielensis. Next base: position 17,402 of record NZ_JACMYG010000050.1, on the reverse strand, counting down.
CCAGCGGGGCATGGAAGGCTTCCTTGTAAGGCGCAAGATTGAGCGGCAGCGCGCCCTGGAACAACACCTTGCGCGGTTGCAGGGTGCGTCCGGTCAGCCAGCCGCACAGGCCCAGGGCACAGGCCAGCGAGGCTTCGGCGCTTTGCCGGGTCGGCGGCAGATGGTCGCCATGTACCGTCAGAATCAGCGCATAACCTTCGGGTAACAGGCGAAAGCTCAGGTCGGCGCTTTCGGCAATGATCCGCTGATAACGCACCAGGCGCTGAAACCCCTCGGCCAGGGTCTGGCTGGACATCAATGCATAGCCGGCGACATGAAAGGACGCCGGGCGCACCACCTTGCCCATGTTCAGGCCAATCGCCGGATTGCCCGACAGCTCGACCGCCAGCTGCCAGAGCCGGGTCATGGAGTCCTGTGGAAAACGCGCGTCGGGATCGTCCAGCGCTGCAAAGTCCAGCCCCAACTGTTGGAACAGGGCCCGACAATCCAGACCGTCCATTTCCAGTGCCTTGACAATCCCCATCGCCCAGCTGGCAGAAGTCGTTCGTTCGCTCATGGCGTTTTCTTACTTGATAAGTCGCGTTTCACAGCCGATTTCCCAAGGATAGTAAAGTGGCGCCTATTGTCACTGGCCGTTGCCAATGATCACTCTAGACTCAAATAAGCTGCCCGTTGCACATCCGCTTGGCCAAACCGTCCTTCACAGAGATTGCAGTCGTGGAAAACGTCAGACGATTCAACAGCTTCGCCGAGTTTTACCCCTATTACCTCGACGAGCACAGCAACAGCACTTGCCGACGACTGCACTTTATCGGGACCACGCTGGTGATATTCATTTTTGCCCTGGCCATTGCCAAGGGCACTTTCCTGTTATTGCTGGCCCTGCCCCTGGCGGGCTACAGCTTTGCCTGGGCGGGCCATTTCTTCTATGAGAAGAACCGGCCGGCCACCTTCCAGCACCCGCTTTACAGCCTGCTCGGCGATTTTGTCATGTACCGCGACATGATCGTCGGCAAGGTGCCGTTCTAGGCTCACCGGGCCATCAAGCCGTCCTGCGCGGCCACTGTGCGCCCGCAGCCAGGCCTTACACTCAGACTCATCGCGCCAAGAGCACAAGAGGATAGCCGATGAATGCCCACGCCCGTTTCACCCACATGAAAGACGGTACGCAGGAAGACTGGCACATCATCGCGGCCGACTTCAGCGCCTACGCCAAGCAGTTGCCAGGCCGGATCGTGGCGCACCTGAAATTGCTCGAGGGTGATTTTGGCGGCTTTCCCGTGGACCGCTTGACCCACTCCCTGCAAACCGCCAGCCGGGCCTGGCGTGACGGGCGGGACGAGGAGTACGTGGTGTGCGCGTTGTTGCACGACATTGGCGACACCCTTGGCAGCTACAACCACCCGGACATCGCCGCCGCTATCCTCAAGCCTTTTGTCAGTGCCCAGAACCTGTGGATGGTGGAACAGCACGGGATCTTCCAGGGCTATTACTTCTTCCATCACCTGGGCATGGACCGGCACCTGCGCGAGCAATTCAGCGAACACCCGCAGTACCGCCAGACCATCGAGTTCTGCGCCAAGTACGACGCCGCGGCGTTTGACCCCGGCTATGACACCCTGCCCCTGAGCTTCTTCGAGCCGATGCTGGAGCGCCTGTTCGCACGGCCGAAAAACTCCATCTACAGCGCGGCGATGGTGTAGGCGCGGGCTTGCTCCGGGCGGCGTTCCGACGATAGCGGTGTGTCAGGCCCCCTCGGTGGTGAATGTGCCGAGCCCATCGCGGTCAGGCCCGTTGCCACAGTGGCTGGGTTGTTTACAGTCAACGAGCGGGCTCAGGCCGGTTCGGCAACCTTGACGGCATTGAGTTGTGCCTCGCGCGCCTGGGCGTCGGCCAGGCGGTACAGTTCGATGGTGCCATCCCAGTGTTCGATCAGCGCGGTGCAGGACTCGACCCAATCACCGCAGTTGAGGTAATCCACCTCGCCCACCTTGCGGATTTCGGCATGGTGGATATGCCCGCACACCACCCCGTGCAGCCCGCGCTTGACGCATTCGTGGGCGATCGCCTGTTCAAAGTCGCTGATGAAGCTGACCGCCGTCTTGACCTTGTGCTTGAGGTACGCCGACAACGACCAGTACCCGTAGCCATACCGGGCGCGCCAGTGGTTGAGCCAGCGGTTGAGGGTCAGGGTGAGTTCGTAGGCCCAGTCTCCGAGGAACGCCAGCCAACGGTGGTAACGGGTGATCACGTCGAACTGATCGCCATGGATCACCAGCAGGTGCCGCCCATCAGCCGTGACGTGGATGGCCTCGTCCACCAACTGGATATTGCCCAGGATCAACCGAGAGTAGCGCCGCAGGAATTCGTCGTGGTTGCCGGTGACATAGATCACCTCGGTGCCGCGCTTGCTCATGGTCAGCAGGCGGCGGATCACGTTGGTGTGCGCCTGGGGCCAGTACATGCCGCTGCGCAGCTTCCAGCCATCGATGATATCGCCGACCAGATACACCTTGTCGGCGTGATACCCCTTGAGAAACTGCGACAGATGCTCGGCCTGACAATCCCGGGTGCCCAGGTGCACATCGGAAATCCATAAGGTGCGCACGCGTTGTTTACGACTGGGCTTGGCGAGTTCGGCACGGGTCATGGGCAACCTCTGCGAGAGTTTTCGCAAGCTTGCGCCGCAGCGATTAATGGCCCATGACACAAATACGGCAATCCGATGACAGCCCGGATCGAGGCCGAGCCGGTGTAGACTGCGGCTCTGCCCAGGAGACCGCGATGAGACCGATCCTCACGCTACGCCAATACAGCCACGACCTGATCGTCCACAGCCACGACCACGCGCAACTGGTGTTCGGCCTGTCGGGAGCGCTGGATTTCGAAGTCGGCGGCCAGGGCAGCCAAGTGATGCAGCAGAGTTTTGTGGTGATCCCCCAAGGTGCCCATCATGCCTGTGGCAGCCCGAAAGGCAGCCGCTGCCTGGTGCTCGATGTGCCGAGCGAGCAATGGCTGGCGCAATCGCTGGGCGAGCACGCCGAGGCCAGTCGGCGCCTGCTCGACACCCCAGGTCGGCTGCCGTTGGACGCCGGGCAGAGTCAACTGGTGAACTGGCTGGCCAGCAGTCCGGTGCAGGATCCGTTGATTGCCCAGCAGGGCGCGGTCTTGCTGCTGGCCAGTCTCAACAGCGCCGCGCCACGCCAGGTTGCCGGTAAACGCTTGCCCTACGCAGCCCTCAATGCGCACATCGACCAGTACGCCGCCTACCCGCTGCAAGTCGCTGATCTGGCCCGCGTCGCGGGGTTGTCCAGCGCCCGCCTGCATGCCCGGTTCGTCGCCGAGTGCGGGCAGACCCCAATGGACTATATCCGCAGCCGGCGCCTGCATAGCGCGGTGAAGTTGCTACGCGAAACCGCGCTGCCCATCGGTGAGGTGGCCTGCCGGGTCGGCTATGCCTCGCAAAGCGCGTTCGCCGCTGCGGTGCTGCGCGAATTCGGCGCCTCCCCCGGCGCGCTGCGACGCGCGGTGAACGAACGCTAGGCTGGCGCTAGAAAACGCGAGTCTGGCGACAGACAGACCCGCGCCTGGCACGCTTCAATAGTGCGACTGCGTTCTTCTGTTTAAGGATTGAAATGACTCCCCGTTCCGCCCTTGGCGCCCTGCACATCGGTGCACTGATGTTTGGCCTGACCGGTGTCCTCGGCAAACTCGCCGCCGCCTCCCCCGCCATCATCGTCTTCGGCCGCGCGACCTTTGCCGTGCTCGCCCTGGCATTTTTCGCCCGCTTCGCCAGCAGCACCGGCTGGCGCCCGCTGCAGGCCCGGGACCTGCGCCGCCTGCTACTCAGCGGCCTGTTGCTGGCCGGGCACTGGGTGAGCTTTTTCATTGCAGTCAAAGTTGCCGGCGTGGCGATTGCCACCTTGGGTTTTGCCAGCTTCCCGGCGTTCACCGTGATCCTCGAAGGGCTGATTTTCCGCGAGCGGATTCGTCTCAACGAAATTTTCCTGGTGCTGCTGGTGAGCATCGGCCTGGTGTTGGTCACCCCGGATTTCGACCTGGCCAGCCAAGCCACCAGCGGACTGCTCTGGTCCGTGGCGTCCGGCCTGTTGTTTTCCTTGCTGTCGCTGACCAACCGCGCCAGCGCCGGACGCGTCCCGCCGGTACAGGCGGCCCTGTGCCAGAACGTGGTGGTCGCGTTGTGCCTGTTGCCGGTGGCCGCGCCGGGACTGAGTGAGGTACGTGCCCTGGACTGGCTGTGGATCGGCATGCTCGGGGTGTTCTGCACGGGCCTGGCCCATAGCCTGTTCGTCGCCAGCCTGGCGGTGATCAAGGCGCGCACGGCGGCGGTGGTGTTTGCCCTGGAACCGGTCTACGGGATCAGCGTGGCCTGGCTGCTGTTCAACGAAAACCCCAGCCTGCGCATGCTGCTGGGAGGCGCGCTGATCATTGTCGCCATCGTCGCCTCCAGCCTCCTGGGCAGCCGCAGCACCGAGCCCAAGCCCTGCCAGGCGGCGAGTGCCCAGTGAGGGTCACGATCAAGGGCGGTCGTTGTGGCCCAGGTCGCGCTGCGGATCGATCTGGTCGCGCAGCCGCTGCTTGAGCACCTTGGCTTCGGGGAAACCGCCGTCAGCCTTGCGCTCCCAGATCTGCACGTCGTCACAGGTAATCTGAAACACCCCGCCGGTGCCGGGCACCAACGACACTTTGCCCAGCTCGTCACTGAAGGTGCTGAGCAGTTCCTGGGCCAGCCAGGCGGCGCGCAGCAGCCATTGGCATTGCGTGCAATAGGTGATGACCACTTCCGGTTTACGGGCAGACATGGTGTGCAAGACTCCTGAGTTCGATGGCGTCGCTATAATAGCCGCCTTTACCGCTCACCCGAGATACCCGATGCGCCGCCTGCTGTCCTGCCTGCTCCTGTGTTTACTGCCCTTGTGTGTCGTGGCGGCTGAAAGCCCACGACCGAAAATCGGCCTGGTACTGTCCGGCGGCGCTGCCCGCGGGTTGGCGCACATTGGTGTGCTCAAGGCGCTGGAAGAACAAGGCATTCAGATCGATGCCATCGCCGGCACCAGCATGGGCGCGGTGATCGGCGGGCTGTACGCCTCGGGGTACAAGGTCGACGAGCTGGAGAAACTGGCCCTGGGGATCGACTGGCAACAGGCGTTGTCCGACGCCCCGCCGCGGGCCGACGTGCCGTTTCGACGCAAACAGGACGACCGTGATTTCCTGGTCAAGCAGAAACTGAGTTTTCGCGACGACGGCAGCCTCGGCCTGCCCCTGGGGGTCATCCAGGGGCAGAACCTGGCACTGCTGCTGGAAAGCCTGCTGGCCCACGCCAGTGATACCCGGGACTTCGACAAGCTGCCGATCCCGTTCCGCGCCGTGGCCACCGACATCGCCAGTGGTGAAAAGGTGGTGTTTCGCAAGGGCCACTTGCCTCAGGTGATCCGCGCCAGCATGTCGATCCCGGCGGTGTTCGCCCCGGTCGAACTGGACGGCCGGCTGCTGGTGGACGGCGGCATGAGCGATAATATCCCGCTGGACGTGGCCCGCGAGATGGGCGTGGACATCGCCATCGTGGTCGACATCGGCACGCCCCTGCGCACTCGTAAACAACTGACGACCGTGGTCGATGTGCTGAACCAGTCGATCACCCTGATGACCCGCAGCAACTCCGAAGAACAACTGGCCACCCTGCACCCCGATGACGTGCTGGTCCAGCCGGCCCTGGCCAGCTTCGGCGTGACCGACTTCGGCAAGGCCCAGGAAATGATCGACGCCGGGTACCGCGCCACGCGTATCCTCGATGCCCGCCTGGGCCGCCTGCGCCCCGCCGAGCCCGTGGATGCCGAACTGACGGCCGCCCGCGCGCCCGGCCAGCGCACTCCGATCATCACCGCGATCAAGGTCGAGAACGATTCGAAAGTCGGCGACGACGTGATCCGCTATTACATCCGGCAGCACATCGGCGAACCGCTGGACATGGGTCGGCTGCAGACCGACATGGGCACCCTGTATGGCCTGGACTACTTCGAGCAGGTGCAGTACCGGGTGGTCCACAAGGGCGCGGACAACACCCTGGTGATCCGGGCGCGGGGCAAGCGCACCGGCACCGACTACCTGCGCCTGGGGCTGAACCTGTCCGACGACATGGAAGGCGACAGCGCCTTCAACATCGGCGCCAGTTACCGCATGAACGGTATCAACCGCCTCGGCGCCGAGTGGCTGACCCGGGTGCAGATCGGCGACCAGCAAGAACTGTACAGCGAGTTCTACCAGCCCCTGGACGTCGGCTCGCGCTACTTCATTGCGCCTTATGCGGCGATCGAGTCGCAGAACGTCGATGCCATCCTCGACAACGACCCGGTCGCCGAGTATCGCCTGGAGCGCTACGGCTTTGGCCTGAACGTGGGACGGCAGATCGGCAACAGTGGCGAAATCCGCCTGGGGGTCGGCGAAGCCTGGGGCAAGGCGGACGTGCGCATCGGCGACCAGAACCTGCCCAGCGAAAGCTTCAATGAAGGGTTCTATGAGCTCAAGTACTCGTTCGACTCACTGGATAACGTCTACTTCCCCCACGCGGGTGAAGACATCGGCCTGTCATTCCGTGAGTTCGAGCCGGAACTGGGGTCGGACCAGCGCTATCGCCAGTGGGAGTTCAAACTGGACAAGGCCTTGAGCTTCGGCCCGGACACCTACATCCTCGGCGGTCGCTACGGACGCACCCTGGACCAGGCCAATGTGGTGACCTCCAGCTTCCTGCTGGGTGGCGCACGACAACTCTCGGGCTTTCGCGAGGACTCGATCTCCGGCCAGAACGTCAGCCTGGCCCGAGCCGTCTATTACCGGCGCCTGACCCCGCGCGCCTACCTGCCACTGGACTTCCCGCTGTACGCCGGCGGCTCGCTGGAACGCGGCCGGGCGTGGAACAACGACAACGAGTTCGACAGCGGCTACATCAACGCCGTCAGCATATTCCTGGGTTTTGATACGCCACTGGGGCCGCTGAACTTCAGCTACGGGTTCAACGACGATGACGAACAGGCGATCTACATGAACCTGGGGCAGACGTTCTAATCAGGTGCGGATGCCCTGGGCCTCAGGGTTTTTCCAGATTTGCCAGGATATGCCCGTGGACGCGCATGCACACCGCCAGATCGGCTTCGTCCACGCCTTCGAACAGCTCCTGGCGCAGTGCGTTGGCGATGGTTTCGATTTGTTCGATCAGCGGGCGGGCCGTGTCACACAGGACGATTTTTTTCGCCCGGCGGTCTTCCACCACGGCCTGGCGTTGCACCAGCCCCTGGCTTTCCAGACTGTCGAGCAGCCGGGCCAGGGTGGGACCTTCAACACCCACGCTTTGCGCCAGTTCCCGCTGGGTCGGAGCTTCCTCGAAACGGGCCAGGTGCAGCAGCACCAACCAGCGCGCCTGGGACAGACCAAGCCCGGCAAGGCGGCGATCCAGTTCGGCGCGCCAGCCACGAGACATTTGCGCCAACTGCATGCCAAAACGGTGTTGTTCGGTTAACGACATAAAGAACTCATGATTAGACTGAAATAGAGTGAAACTAATTATTAGTCAGCTAAGCATGACCCTTGTTACGAAGCAAGGGTGACTATGTACTGAATCGTTACATCTTGCGGAGTGCTGCTCAGATCTCGAACTCTGACTGCAAGGCCGCGCGGACGCAGTACAGGACGCCTTCGGGCACACGACCGGCAAACAACGGTGCGATCTCTGCCACTGGCGGCAATTCGCCCTCGCCGTCGAGGAACGCGTCCTGGACTTCGCCCAACAGGTCTTCGGGCAGATCCAGCGCCTGCTCCAGGGACAACTGCTGTTTGCCAATGGCTTCTGCCAGCAGGGTATAGACGTTTTTCTCCGAGCACTGCAGTTGGCCGGCAATCTGCAGCGGGGTCATGCCCGCGCGTGCCAGGGTGATCAGCTCGTGGCGCAGGTCGGCCACCACTTTCGGCGCCTCGGCCTGGCCGCCCAGCACTTCGAGGAACGCCTCGCCATAACGCTCGAGCTTGCGGGCACCGACCCCGCTGACCCGGGCCATTTCCGCCAGGGTGCCGGGCTGGCTGCGAAGCATTTCCAGCAGGGTCGAGTCGGGGAAAATGACATAGGGCGGCACGCCATGCTCTTCGGCGAGTTTGCGCCGCAGGGCACGCAGGGCTTCCCATTGCTCGCGCTCTTCGCCGCGGACCAGTTGGCTGGCCTGGCTGGTGCTGCTCTTGGCGGTGGTCTGGGGTTTCAGGTCGCGGCGCAGTTCCAGGGTCACTTCGCCCTTGAGCAGCGGTCGGCAACTGTCGCTCAGGCGCAGGCCGCCGTAGCCTTCAAGGTCAATGTCGGCCAGGCCACGGGCCACCAACTGGCGGAACAATGAGCGCCATTCACCTTCCGCCCGCCCCTTGCCGACACCAAACACCGACAGGTGCTGATGCCCGGCGGCGCGGACCTTCTCGTTGTCCTTGCCCAGCAGCACTTCCACCAGATGGCCGACGCCATAACGCTGGCCGGTGCGGTAGATGGCCGACAGCGCCTGGCGCGCCGGTTCGGTGGCGTCCCAGGTCTGCACGCCGTCGACGCAGTTGTCGCAGTGGCCGCAGGGTTGCGGCATGTCTTCGTCGAAATAGGCCAGCAGGGTCTGCCGGCGGCAGCGGGTTTCTTCACACAGCGACAGCATGGCATCGAGCTTGTGCTGCTCCAGGCGCTTGTGACGCTCGTCGCCCTCGGAGTTCTGCAGCATCTGCTTGAGCATCACCACGTCCTGCAGGCCGTAGGCCATCCAGGCATCTGCCGGCAGGCCATCCCGGCCGCCACGCCCGGTTTCCTGGTAGTACGCCTCGAGGGACTTGGGCAAGTCCAGGTGCGCGACGAACCGCACGTTGGGCTTGTCGATGCCCATGCCGAACGCCACGGTCGCGACCATGATCAGGCCTTCCTCGTTGAGGAAGCGTTTCTGGTTATGGGCTCGGGTTTCGTTGGGCAGGCCGGCGTGGTACGGCAGTGCCGGGAAGCCCTGCTCGCTGAGGAACACCGCCACTTCGTCGACTTTCTTGCGCGACAGGCAGTAGACGATGCCGGCATCGCTGCGGCGTTCGGCGAGGAACGCCAGCAACTGCTTGCGCGGCTGCTCCTTGGGGACGATGCGATAGAAAATGTTCGGCCGGTCGAAGCTCGACAGGAATCGTTCGGCGTCCTGCAAATGCAGGCGATCGACGATTTCTTCGCGGGTCCGCTTGTCGGCGGTGGCCGTCAGGGCGATACGCGGGACGTTGGGGAACAGCTCCGCCAACTGGCCCAGTTGCAGGTATTCGCGGCGGAAGTCGTGACCCCATTGCGACACACAGTGGGCTTCGTCGATGGCAAACAGGGCAATTTCCAGGCTCTGCAGGAAGGCCAACATGCGCGGCTGGACCAGGCGTTCTGGCGCCAGGTACAGCATTTTCACTTCACCACGCTTGATTCGCGCCGCCAGGTCACGCTGCTGCTCGGCACTCAAGGTGGAATTGAGTGACGCTGCGGCCACCCCCAGCTCTTCCAGGGTAGCGACCTGATCGTCCATCAGGGCGATCAACGGCGAAACCACCACCGCCAGCCCTTCGCGCAACAGGGCGGGAACCTGGAAACACAAGGACTTGCCGCCCCCCGTAGGCATCAGGACCAGGGCGTCGCCGCCGCTGGCCACGCGCTCAATAATGGCACCCTGACGGCCACGGAAACTGTCGTAGCCGAAGATGTCCTTGAGGACGCGTTGAGCCTGTTCGAGCATGGAAAACTCCGATGGGTGCTGAATATCCCTGGATGCAGGCTGGATCAAAACACCGAGTAGTTCACGGACAGATCCGTTAGCGGATTTGTCCGCAGTGCGCGGGCAGCTGCAGGGCATGCAAAACGCGCGAGTATACCCGAGCCCTGCCCGGCAATGGACACCACTGACGAATAGCCGCCTTCGATCGCCCCGTATCCATATGCAGCAGCTGCCGATTGTGGGCAAATCCGCTGCGCGGCTGGCCTGAGCGCTCAAGAACGCCTAGAATTGTTCATCGTATATTCCCAAGGTAGCCCCCCCAATGTCCTTCGCTGAGCAACTAACCCGCCTGCAAGCCTTCCTCGACGCCGACGAGCTGCATGACGAGGCGCTGGACTACGTGGCCGCCCATGGCTATCTGACCGCCCTGTCGATCTGTTCGGAAACCGTGCCGGACCGCGAGTGGATCGACGCCCTGTTTGCGGAAGAACCGCACTACAGCAGCGACGCCCAGCGCGAAGAAATCGAAGCAACCCTGCTGGCCCTCAAGGCCCACATCGCTCGCCAACTGGCCTCCGATGAGGAATTCGAGCTGCCGTGCGACCTCGACCTCGGCGAAGAGCCGGACGACTCCGACCTGCGCGGCTGGTGCATCGGTTTCATGGAAGGGGTGTTCCTGCGCGAAGAAGCCTGGTTCGAAACCGCCGAAGACGAAGTCAGCGAAATGCTCCTGCCGATCATGGTCGGTTCGGGTCTGTTCGACGAGCAGCCGGAGTTCTCCGACATCGCCGCCGACGCCAACCTGATGGACGACATGATCGTACAGATCCCGGAAGCCCTGACCGCGCTGTACCTGCTGTGCAACGCCCCCGACGAAAAACCGGCGATCCTCAAGCCTCGTCACCACTGAGTCCCTGCCTGTGGCTGATCCCATAGGCAACCGCTCCCTGATGCTGCGCTACGTACTCCTGGCCATCGGCTGGTTGAGCGTAGCGTTGGGAGTGATCGGCATCTTCCTGCCCGTCCTGCCCACCACCCCGTTCCTGCTCCTGGCGGCCGCCTGTTTTGCCCGCAGCTCGCCACGCTTCTACCAATGGCTGGTGCAGCACCCACGCCTCGGCCCCTGGATTCGCGACTATCTGGACGGCAACGGCATCCCCCTCAAGGGCAAGGTCTACGCCATCGGCCTGATGTGGCTGAGCATCGGCCTCTCGTGCTACCTGGTCCCCCTGCCCTGGGCCCGCGGCTTCATGCTGACCAGCGCGGTGGTGGTGACGGTGTACATCCTGCGCCAGAAAACCCTGCACAAAACCTGAGCCGGCCCCTCGGAAAATTTCGCCTAGACTTCACCCATCTGCATTTGAGCAGCCAGACATGTCCTGCAGTCGGCGTCGCCCAGGATGGTCAACGCTCCGACTTTGGCTCGGCGGATGGCTGCTGTTGAGCGTTTTTTGGCTGGTGGGGCCAGGCAACGTCCGGGCGAACTGGAATTTCGCCCAGATCCTGCAAACGGCCGAGCAACGCTACGGCCCCCTGGGCAGCGCCCAGGGGCGGATCGAGGCATGGAACCAGATGCTGCAAGGCGAAACCCGACAACCCGAACGCGAGCAACTGACCGCCGTCAATCGCTTCTTCAACCAGCAATTGAGCTTTCGCGACGACACTCGCATCTGGCGCCAGACCGACTATTGGGCAACCCCCGTCGAATCCCTGGTCAAGGGCGCCGGCGACTGCGAAGACTACGCCCTGGCCAAGTATTTCAGCCTGCGCAACCTCGGTGTGCCCAGTGAAAAACTGCGCATTACCTACGTCAAGGCCCTGACCCGCAATCAGGCGCACATGGTGCTGACCTACTACGCCACCCCCAGCGCCGACCCGCTGGTGCTGGACAACCTGATCAGCGACATCCGCCCCGCCTCGAACCGCAAGGACCTGCTGCCGGTATACGCCTTCAATGCCGAAGGCCTGTACATGCCGGGGGCGGACGGCGGTAAACGCAAAGGCGACGCCAAGCGCCTGTCACGCTGGCAGGATGTGCTGCAGAAGATGCAGGCCGAAGGTTTTGCCGTGGGCGACGGCTGACACCGCCGATCAACAAGGAGCGCCCTATGTCGCTACTCAAACAGTTGTTCCTGGCCATCTGCCTATTCTTGCTGGTGGCCTTCAGCGGCAGTTTTTTTGTCAGCCTGGAGAGCTCGCGCGAGCAGATGCTCGGTCAATTGCGCTCCCACGCCCAGGACGCCGCCACAGCGCTCGGGCTATCGCTGACCAGCCAGGTGGACGACCCGGCGATGATCGAACTGATGGTCAGCTCGATTTTTGACAGCGGCTACTTCGCCAGCATCCGGGTCGTCAACATCGAGGACGAACAGCTGCTTGTCGAGCGCACCACGGCGGCCACAGCGCAAGGGGTACCCCACTGGTTCGTCAGGCTGGTCGACCTGCGCCCCCAGGGCGGTGACGCGCTGATCATGCGCGGCTGGGAACAGGTGGCCCGGGTCGAAGTGCAGAGCAACCCGCAGTTTGCCCTGGCCAAACTCTGGGACAGCAGCCTCGGCAGCCTGCTGTGGTTGCTGTTGTGCGGCTTGCTCAGTGCCGTGTTCGGCGGCTGGATGCTGCGCCGCCAACTGCGTCCGCTCGACACCCTGGTGAACCAGGCACAGGCCATCAGCAACCGGGAATTCCTCAGCACGTCCAGACTGCCCAGGACCCCGGAGCTCAAGCGCGTCATGCTGGCGATGAACCAGATGGTCGAGAAACTCAAGGGCCTGTTTGCCGAAGAAGCCGCGCGCAGTGAAAAACTGCGCGCCGAGTCCTATCAGGACAACCTCACCGGGCTGGCCAACCGACGCTTGCTCGACGAACAACTGGCCGAGCGCCTGCTGGTCACCGAGCAAAACACCGCCGGTCACCTGCTGATGTTCCGGATCAATGACCTGGCCGGTCTCAACCAACGCCTGGGCGGCCAGCACACCGATGCGCTGATCACAGCCATCGGTCAACTGCTCAAACGCCTGACCCAGTCACCCGAACGCCGGACCTGGCTGGCCGCGCGCAACCGTGGCGGCGAATTCAGCCTGCTGACCCCAGGCCTGGACAGCCAGGAAGCAACACGCCTGGCCGGGGAAATCAGTGCCACCCTGGAAAACCTGCGCCTTACGGGTGCCAGCGACTGCATGCCCGTCGCGCACCTGGGCGTGGTGCCCTTTGTCCCCGGCGAGCCTTCCAGCAGCGTGCTGATGCGCCTTGATCAGGCGCTGACCCAGGCCCAACTGCAACCGGAGCGGCCGTGGGTGTACCTGGCCCAGTCCACGGCCCCGCAGAACCAGACCCAGCATGATTGGCGCAGCTGGATCGACGACGCCCTGAGCCATGGCAAGCTGCAGCTGTACTTTCAACCGGTGGTGCAATGCGCCGACACCCGCCAGGTGTTGCACCACAAAGTCCTCGCACGCCTGCTCGACCCGCAAGGCGAAGCCATTGCCGCCGGGCACTTCCTGCCCTGGATCGAACGCCTGGGCTGGGCGGCGCGCTTTGACCTGGCCATGCTCGAACACACCCTCGAGCACCTCGCCGAACATCGCCAGCCGCTGGCCCTGAGCCTGTCCGGCAGCACCCTGCGCGATCCCGCTCAGCTGCGCATCATCCAGGACACCCTCAATGCCTTGCCAGAACTGGCGCCGTTGCTGACCCTGGAAATCGACGAACACCAACTGCCACCGCCCGACGCCCTGCGCCAGTTGTGCCTGAGCCTGCGCGACACGGGCTATCGCATCGGCCTGCAACACTTCGGAGGCAGCTTCAGCCAGATCGGCAACCTGACTCAACTGGGCCTGGCCTACCTGAAGATCGACGGCAGCTACATCCGCGCCATCGATGAGCAAAACGACAAGCGCCTGTTCATCGAAGCCATCTACCGCGCCACCCACAGCATCGACCTGCCGCTGATCGCCGAACGAGTCGAGACCCAAGGCGAACTGCACGTGCTCAACGAGCTTGGGCTGTTCGGCGCGATGGGCCGATTGATCGGGCACCCACAGCCGTTGTGAAGCAGACCTGGGGTCCAGGAGCGCTCACTCCCGGACCCTCGCTTGCGCTCAGACCGTATCGACCTTCAACGAATGATCGTTGAGCATGCCGTTGATGATGGTCGCCGTATCATGCCCACTGGCAATCACCCCACCGGCCCCCGGCGTGACGCCGTAATGCTCGGCCAGGTTGACCCCGGCCAGGTCGATGGTCTGGGTCGAAGGCGCACCGATCGTGGCCTTTACGTCGATGCTGGTGAGCAGTGACGCACCGCTGCCGGTGACGCTGAAGTGCAGGTAGTCATCCAGCGAAGACGCGGTGGCAGCTTCACCCTGCAGCAGTTGCGACAGGTCGAGCTTGTCGGTGCCGGGGGTGAAGTCGGTGACCAGGTCGTGCCCACTGTTGCCGTGTAGCCACTGGAAGGTGTCGGCCCCACCGCCGCCGGTCAGGGTGTTGTTGCCCAGGCCGCCAGTCAGGGTATTGGCGTTGTTGTTGCCGATCAGGGTGTCGTCGAACGTCGAGCCAATCAGGTTCTCGATCCCCGTCAGGGTATCCATGCCCGCGCCCCCCGTGTTCTGCGCCCCGAGCAAACCGAGGTTGACCACCACCCCGGCGTTGGCATGGGCGTAGCTGGCGGTGTCGATGCCATCACCGCCATCCAGCAGGTCGCTGCCCAGGCCACTGAACAACAGGTCGTTGCCGGCCCCGCCATGCAACTGGTTATTGCCGTTGCCGGCGGTGAGCACATCGTTGCCGTCGCCGGCATTGAGCAGGTTGTCACCGCCACCGGCCAACAGCACGTCGTCGCCCGCGGTCCCGGTCAGGGTATGCCCTGCCTGGTAGGTGATGCTGACGGCGGCCGAGTCACTGCCACCGTGGTTGTCGCTGGCGGTGTAGCTGCCGACAAAGTCCGGCGAACTTTCATGGGCGCCGGCGTAGTTGACCGTCAGGTTCAACTGGTAGTTTTCCGCGGCATTGACTTGGCTGCCGCTGCTATTGCTGAGGTTGCTCACGTGAATGCGGTAGGTGCCATCCTCGGCGGCGCTGAGGGTGCTGTGATTGTCGATGCCCAGGAACCCGCCACCGTTGAGTGAGTACTCGAGGCTGATGTGGCCGGCGGCAAGGTTGTGGTCCAGGTTGAGGGTCTCGCCTTTTTTCAGGGTGACGGTGATGAAGTCCTCATCGTTGGCATTGGCGTTGGTGACCCGACCCAGGTAACCGCTGATCACCAGCAGCGCGGTCATGGCGGCGGTGTCCGCCGCAAAGGCACTGCGCACATCCGCCAGGTTACGGTTGCCGAAGTTGTTCTGGGTGCCGGAGAAGTTGATCGCGCCACTGCCGATAAAGTCCTCGCCCTTGGCAATCCAGCCCGTATTGAACGTGGTGGGCGTGGCGCTCAGGTGGTCGCCATTGGCGTCCGTGTCATTGGCCAGCAAGCCTTCGGCCGGGACCGCAATGTGTTTCGACAGAACGTTGGTGATCACCTGGTCGTCCACCGCCACCGGCGCCGCGTTCGGCAGGATGTTGATGGTCAGGGTGCGGCTGGCCAGGTCACCTTCGTAGTCACTGGCGGTAAAGGCGATCTGCTCGGTGAGCACCACCGAGGTGGTGGTCTGCGAGGTGTAGGTGAACTCGCCCGTGTCGAGGTTGATCACCAGGGTGCCGCCCTTGGTGGTGGCAATGGTCAGGCTGTTGTCCAGGGTGTTGAAGGTGCCGCGATTGAAGCCTTCGAGCACTGTCAGCGCGCCCTTGTGGTTGTCGCCGTTGGGATCGAAGCTGTAGGTGGTGCCCTCGATGATAATGGTTTTGATAAAGCCGCCATCGGCACCAAAACTACCGCCCTCGCCCATCAGCAACCCGCTGATCGGCGCGCCCCCCACGGTGCCGGACAGCACCGCGTTGAGCTGGTTGAGGTCAGTGACCACTTGCGCATTGGTGTTGACATGATTGCTGCCGTCATACGCCAGCGGGTTGAGGTTGCCACTGCTGACGCCGTCGCCCAGGCCGATCGCATAGTTCTTGATCCCGTTGGCCTCGAGGAACGCCTTCCAGGCCGCCTCGTCCGACGGGCCGGTTTCCCAGCCATCATTGGGTTTACCGTCGGAGAAGAAGTAGCCGACGTTTTGTGCCCCCGCCAGTTTGCCTTCGGTCATGAACGCCTGCTTGGCCGCAGCCAGGGCGTCGTCGTAGTTGGTCCCGCCGTCGGCATACAGGGTGGAAATGATCCACTTGGCGGTGGTCACGTCGACCCAGATCGAAGTCTGCTCGGTAGCACTGCTGCTGAAGGTGACGATCTGCACTTTCACGTCACCCATGGCATCGTACTTGTCGAGCAAGGCGCTGATGGCCTGCTTGGCCAGGTCCATGCGCGACAGCCCCGAAACACCGGAGTGGTCGGCCATGCTGCCGGACACATCAATCACCAGCAGCAGGTTGGAGTCGATCCCCACCGCGGTGACTGAACGCTCGGAATGCTGGGCCCGGGGTACGTCATCGACGATGTTGACCACCACGCTGCTGGTGGCGGTATTGCCCAGGGCGTCGGTGACCTTGTAGGTGAAGCTCTCGGTGAGGATGTTCGGCCCGTCGTTGCCCCCTGCGGTTTTCGGTGCCGAGGTCAGGGTGTACGTGTAGGTGCCATCGGGGTTGAGCAGGATTTGCCCGTAGGTGCCGGTGGCGCTGCCCACCAAAGTGTAAGTGAGCGCCCCGCTACCGCCGCTGACCGAACCGACCAATGAACCGTGGGCGGTTTCGCCGGTGGACGTCGGGTCACTGCCGATGACCAGGCCGGGGGCCAGGTCCTGGCCATCCTGGCTGAGGTCCAGGGCTTTTTCGTAGACCGTCAGGCAGGCGTCGACGCAAGCGATCAGCCCGCTGTCGGTGACATTGATGGTGATGGTGGTGGTGCTTTCGTCGCCATCGCCATCGCGGATGGTGTAGGTAAACACGTCCGTTGACCCGGGTGGGCTGACCCCGTTGGCGGTGCTGTGGTAGACCGCATTGCCGGCGGCATCCAGCGTCAGGTAGCCGTAGGTGCCCTGGATCTGATCGCCCAGGCCGCCGAGGGCCGAGGTCGCCGTATTGCCCCCTGCCCGCACGCCGACCACTGCGCCGCCCGTGGCCGCCCCGTCGGCGCCATTGACGTCGTTGCCCAGCACCGAAATATTCACTGTCGCGCCCTCGCCCACCGTGGCGCTATCGGGGCTGGCGGTTGGCAGGTCATCGACGATGTTCACATCCAGCGTATCGCTGGCGGTGGTGCCATTGCTGTCGGTCACGGTCACCGTGAAGTGTTCGCTGAGGCTGTTGGCACCGTTGGCCGTCGGGTGGTCCTCGTTGTCGTTGAGGGTGTAGCTGTAACTCACCACCCCGCTCGCCGCGTCGTAGCCGGTGATGGTCAGGGTGTTGCCCAGTGCGGTGGTGAAGGTTTGCGGGAAACCGGCGGTGACGCCCGCGGTCACCACGTTGATCCCGCCTACTGTCAGGGTCTGCACCCCATCCAGCGCGGTGACGGTGAAGGTGCCGCTTTGGGTCAGTGCCGGCGTGCCCGGGGTTGAGCCGTCGCTGAGGGCTCGTTCATAGACCGTGAGCTCACCGCCGCAGACGTTT
>NZ_JACMYG010000005.1 GCF_014236655.1 Pseudomonas kielensis | reverse complement strand
TTGCCCGCGATAAAACTCTTCGGCCAATTGCTGTCCAACCCTCGCGCACAGGAAGGTTGGCGGCGTCCCCGTGTGGACAGCCCCTTCATTAGCAGCCCATTTCTACGATTCAATATTCTGTTTGAGGTTTATGTCATGCGTTTAACTCTGCCTGCTTTGGTTCTGGGGCTTCTGGTCGCTCAAGGTGCAATGGCTGCCGGTGATGGCACCGCGGCGTTGGGTGGCGGCCTGGGTGGCGCGTTGGGCAATGTGGTTGGTCAGAAGCTCGGTGGCAGCACCGGTGCGACCATTGGCGCGGGTGTCGCCGGCGCTGCCGGTGGTGCTGCGGGCGCACACAAGGGTAATCGCACCAAGGCCGCCATTGGTGGGGGGGGCGGCGCGGCCGGTGGTTCGGTCATCGGGCGTTCACTGGGCGGCAAGAATGGTGCGACCATCGGCGCCGGCCTGGGCGGTGCCGCCGGTGGCGCGGTGGGTAACAGCATGGGCAAGAAGGGTCACTGATCCTTCGCGGCGATGCACCAGAGAAGCCCGGCCCTATGGTCGGGCTTCTTTGTTTGTGCTGGTCGCACACCATCAGGGTTTACAGCTCCAGATGATCGGCGCGGATGCCGAAGGCCCTGCTGCCGATGTCGCGACGGGCAAATGGTTGCCCCATGTAATCCAGGCTCGTTATGCTGCTGAACCCTTTCATCGACCGTTGCGCGGTCGATGAGGGCCATGGCCGCCCCTGAGCCGTTCCTGGAATGTTGTGTTGATAACGGACAGATGCGATGAGTGCACAGCTGGAGTTGGGCCCGATCAAGGCCGTGATTTTTGATATGGATGGTCTGTTGCTGGATACCGAGGGCATTTACACCGAGGTCACGCAGATCATCGCGCAACGTTATGGCCGTACGTTCGACTGGAGCATCAAGCAGAACATCATTGGCCGTGGCGCCGCCGACCTGGCGCGCTACGTGGTGCAGGCGCTGGAGTTGCCCATCAGTGCCGAGGAATTCCTGCGGGTTCGCGAACCCTTGATGCAGGAGCGGTTCCCCCTTGCGCTGGCGATGCCAGGGGCGCGGGAGCTGGTTGAGCATTTGCAGGCCAACAACATCCCGATTGCCGTGGGTACCAGTTCTTCGAGTCAGTCCTTCGCGCAGAAAACCACGTTGCACCGTGACTGGTTCGCGCTGTTCGACACCATCGTCACCGCCGACGACCCTGAAGTCGGCGCCGCCAAGCCGGCCCCGGACATCTTCCTCACCGCCGCGCGCCGCCTGGGCGTAGCGCCTGAGGATTGCCTGGTGTTCGAGGATTCGCCGTTTGGTGTCACCGCGGCGAAAGCGGCGGGGATGACCGCGGTGGCGGTGCCGGACGCCGCCATGGCTGACGAAAAGTATGCCCATGCCGACAGCATCTTGCGTTCGCTGAAGGCTTTTTCCCTGCAATCCTATGGCTTGCCGGCGCTCGAAACGGCTTGAGCGCTGAGCCAGGCACAATAAAACGCCGGGTAACCTGTGCAGGGTTGCCCGGCGTTTTTTTGTACCTGTAAAGGGCTCAGGCGCCAAAACCACCGTCGATGGTCAGGCTGGCGCCGGTGATGTATCCCGCTTCCGGACCGGCCAGGTAGGCGACGAAGCTGGCGATTTCGCCAGCGGTGCCATAACGGCCCACAGCCATCAATGGGATCAGGCTCTCGGCAAACTCGCCGTGGGCCGGGTTCATGTCGGTGTCGACCGGGCCGGGTTGCACGTTGTTGATGGTGATGCCCCGTGGACCCAGGTCGCGGGCCAGGCCCTTGGTCAGGCCGACCAGTGCCGCCTTGCTCATGGCATACGGGCCACCCCCAGCGAAGGGCATGCGGTCGGCGTTGGTGCTGCCGATGTTGATGATGCGACCGCCTGCGCCCATGTGCCGTGCAGCTTCCTGGCTGGCGATGAATACGCTGCGCACGTTGATGGCCAGTGTCTGGTCGAAGTCTTCGAGTGTGAAATCCTCCAGCGCAGCAACGGCCAGCACGCCTGCGTTGTTGACCAGGATGTCCAGCCGACCGAAGGTTTGCACCGTGCTATTGACCGCCTGGCGGATGGCGGCGGCATCGGCGCTGTCGGCCTGGATCGCCAGGGCCTTGCCGCCTGCGGCGATGATGCTGTCCTGCAGTGCCTGAGCCTTGGCGGTGGAACTGACGTAGGTAAAGGCAACGGCGGCGCCTTCAGCAGCCAGGCGCTGGACGATGGCCGCGCCGATACCACGGGAACCGCCCTGAATCAGCGCTACTTTGCCGCTCAAAGGTTGAGTGGTCATATCGATCTCCAAAGTCCCGGGGCGAAGTGTCCCGGTTGATGGAGCCTAGTATCGATTTCCCATTACTCCCTGAGTAGACCCTGATTGCGATAGTCTGTGTAAACCAGAAGTTTATAGTGGCGATCATGGAAACCTTCAGCAGTATCGAATGCTTTGTCCGCAGTGCCGAGGTCGGCAGCTTTGCCGAGGCGGCGCGACGCTTGAGCCTGACCCCGGCGGCGGTGGGCAAGAGTGTCGCTAAGCTGGAGGCGCGCCTGGGCGTGCGGCTGTTTCAGCGCAGCACCCGACGCCTGACGCTGACCGAGGCCGGTCAGTTGTTTCTCGGCGAGGTCAGCGCCAGCCTGCATACGATCCAGAATGCGGTGGCCAACCTGGCCAGTGCCGAAGGGCGTCCGGCCGGGACCCTCAAGGTCAGTATGGGCACGGTGTTCGGCCGACTGTACATCGTGCCGTTGCTGGGGGAGTTCCTGGGGCGCTATCCGGCGATCAACCCGGACTGGCATTTCGATAACCGCCAGGTCGACCTGATCGGCCAGGGCTTTGACGCGGCGATTGGCGGTGGCTTCGAGTTGCCCCAGGGGGTGGTTGCCCGGCGACTGACCCCGGCCCATCGGGTGCTGGTGGCGTCGCCGGAGTACCTGGCACACCAACCGCCGGTGATTGAACCGGATGATCTGCGGCACCACGACGGCATCCTGATTCGCTCGCCGCAGACCGGCCGCGTGCGCTCCTGGCAGTTAACCAGTCGCCAGCAGCAACACAGCCCGCTGAATCTCAGGGTGCGGATGACCCTGAGTGACTCGGAGGCGGCCTGTGCCACGGCGACCCAGGGCTTGGGCATCGCGCTGGTGAGCCTGCCGTTTGCGCTGGGTTATCTGCAGGCGGGAACGTTGCAGCGGGTGTTGCCGGACTGGTATGTCGATGACGGCAACATTTCCATCTATTACGCCGAGCACAAACTGCTGCCGGGCAAGACCCGGGCGTTTGTCGATTTCATCATTGAGCAGTTCGCGCAGCAGCAGTGGGCTGCGCGATTCAGCGCGGTCTGATTCGCGAGCAAGGGCAGTGCCGGCCCTCGCTCCTTCAGGATCAGGCTTTCTTGATGATGTTGCCGGCGTGCAGGCCACATTCTTTCTGGGTGGCTTCTTCCCACCACCAGCGACCTTCGCGCTCGTGCTGGTTCGGCAGCACCGGACGGGTGCAGGGTTCGCAGCCGATGCTGATGAAGCCGCGTTCGTGCAGGCTGTTGTAGGGCAGCTCCAGCATGCGGATGTAGCCCCAGATCTCTTCGCTGCTCATTTGCGCCAGCGGGTTGAACTTGTACAGGGGGCGTTCGGCGGTGGAGAACGCGCCGTCGATTTCCAGCACGGCCACCTGGCTGCGGGTTCCCGGGCTCTGGTCGCGGCGTTGGCCGGTGGCCCAGGCGCGCACGCTGGAGAGCTTGCGGCGCAGCGGTTCGATCTTGCGGATGCCGCAGCATTCGCCGTGACCGTCCTTGTAGAAACTGAACAGGCCCTTTTCCTTGACGAAAGGTTCCAGCTTGCTGTGGTCCGGCGACACCAGTTCGATCGGGATGTTGTAGTGCTCGCGCACCTGGTCGATGAACCGATAGGTCTCCGGGTGCAGGCGACCGGTGTCGAGGCTGAAGACCTTGACGTTTTTGTTGAGCTTCCAGGCCATGTCCACCAGCACCACATCCTCGGCGCCGCTGAAGGAGATCCACAGGTCATCCCCGAACTCGGCAAAGGCCAGTTTGAGAATGTCCTGGGCGGATTTGTTGGCATAGGTCGCGGCGAGTTCAGTGACGTCGAACGATGGGCTCATCAGGGCGGTTTCCTACAGGTCGGTGGCGCTAAGCGCTCTATAGGGAGGCGATGTTAGCAAAAACCCGGGCCCGTTGGCGCGCTTGTCTGCGTTGCACAGCCGGTGACGACTCGCTAGAGTTCGGCAGTCCTTTTGCTCGCTCAACTCAATAATCAGTACAAATGGGAGTGTGTTGTGGAAATTGCCTGTCTCGACCTGGAAGGTGTCCTGGTCCCGGAAATCTGGATCGCCTTTGCCGAAAAAACCGGGATTGAATCCCTCAGGGCAACCACCCGGGATATTCCCGACTACGACGTGTTGATGCAGCAGCGCCTGCGCATCCTCGACGAGCACGGCCTGAAGCTGGCCGATATCCAGGAAGTCATCGGCACTCTCAAGCCGCTGGAGGGCGCCGTCGAGTTCGTCAACTGGCTGCGTGAGCGCTTCCAGGTGGTGATCCTGTCCGACACCTTCTACGAATTTTCCCAGCCGCTGATGCGTCAGCTGGGGTTCCCGACCTTGCTCTGCCATCGCCTGGTCACCGACCAGACGGGTCGGGTCACCGGTTATCAGTTGCGCCAGAAAGACCCCAAGCGCCAGTCCGTGCTGTCCTTCAAGAGCCTGTACTACCGGGTGATTGCCGCCGGTGATTCGTACAACGACACCACCATGCTGGGCGAAGCCGATGCCGGGATTCTGTTCCATGCGCCCGACAACGTGATCCGCGAGTTCCCGCAGTTCCCGGCGGTGCATACGTTTGCCGAGTTGAAGCAGGAGTTCATCAAGGCTTCCAACCGGGAGTTGAGCCTGTAACCGTCCTTGAGGACGCCATCGCGAGCAGGCTCGCTCCCACAATGGAATGTGACCCCCTTGTGGGAGCGAGCCTGCTCGCGATGTTTTTATAGGTTCTGCAGGGTTTCGAGCAGCACCTTCACCTTGGTGATCGACTCCTGATACTCGGCCTGCCACTGCGAGTCGGCGACGATTCCGCCGCCGCCCCAGCAGCAGACCTGGGCGTCCTTGACCAGCAGGCTGCGGATGGCGATCGAGCTGTCCATTTGTCCGCGCACGTCCAGGTACAACAATGAGCCGCAGTACAGGCCGCGACGGGTGGGTTCCAGTTCGTCGATGATCTGCATCGCGCGGATTTTCGGTGCGCCGGTGATCGAGCCGCCGGGGAAGCTGCCGGCGATCAGGTCGAGGGCGTCCTTGTCGGCTGCCAGCTCGCCGGTGACGCTGCTCACCAGGTGGTGCACGTTGGGGTAGCTTTCCAGGCTGAACAATTGCGGCACACGCACCGAGCCGATACGGCAGGTGCGGCCCAGGTCGTTGCGCAGCAGGTCGACGATCATCAGGTTTTCCGCGCGGTCCTTGGGGCTGGCCAGCAATTCGGCGGCGTTGGCCGCGTCTTCGGCGGCATCGCGTCCCCGTGGGCGGGTGCCTTTGATCGGGCGGGTCTCCACCTGGCGCTGGCTGACTTTGACAAAGCGTTCGGGTGACAGGCTCAGTACCGCGCCGCCGTCGGGCAGGCTCTGGAAGCCCGAGAACGGCGTGGGGCACGCCGCCCGCAGTGCGCAATAGGCCGTCCAGGCGTCGCCCTGGCATTGGGCGCGGAACCGTTGGGCAAAGTTGACCTGATAGCAGTCACCGGCCTGGATGTAGTGCTGGATGCGCTCGAATGCCTGCCGATAGTCTTCAGGGCTGAGGTCGGGCTGCATGGGGCCCTTGAGGCTGAAGGACGCGCTGTTCGCGGCGACCGGTTGGCTGAACACCTCGCACAGGCGCTGGCGCTCGGCTTCGCTGATCGTGGGGTGAAACACCAATTGGCTGGTGCCCAGCAGGTGGTCGCTGATCAGCGCCCAGGCATACAGGCCGAAGCGCGCATCGGGCAGTTGCAGATCGTCCTGCGCCTGGTGGGGCAGGGCTTCAAGGTGGCGGCCGAAATCGTAGCTGAGGTAGCCGATCAGGCCGCCGGCGAACGGCAACTCCAGGGGCGCCGGGATCGCCGCTTCGCCCAATTGGCCAAGGGTGGCGCGCAAGCGTTGCAGGAATGCGGTGCCGCTTTCGTCCGGCGCGACCGCCAGCGTCGCCAGCGGCCAGGCGCTGAGCAGGTCATAGCGCCCGCGCTCGGCGCTGGGCCGGCCACTGTCGAGCAGCACGCTGCCGGGGGCATGACGGATCGCCGCGAAATACTCGGCGGGATTGGCGTGATAGGGCAGCGGGTATACGGAACAGGTCGACATGAGCGGGGTAGATCAGCCATCGAGGCGGGGTGGCGATTGTAGTCCTCTGCAGGAAATGCTCCTAGAGGGGATTGGCTATCGCCAGCAGGCTGGCCTGCCCACAGACCCACTGTGGGCGCCAGCCTGCTGGCGATAGGTGCAGCGTTTGGCGATCAGCCCTCGACCGCAGGAATATGCCCGAACCTGTCCTGGACAAACCGCACGCGCTCCTCCACGGTTTCGCTGATGCCCTGGGCCTTGAGTTCTTCCAGGCGCGCTTCCACCGCGTGGGTGCGCAAGGTCAGCCCGCAGTCGTTGGCGATCTGGATGTTCAGCCCCGGGCGCGCGTTGAGCTCGAGAATCAGCGGGCCTTTTTCCTGGTCCAGCACCATGTCGACGCCGATGTAGCCCAGGCCGCACAGTTCATAACAACCGGCGGCAAGCTTCATGAAGCCGTCCCAGTAGGGCAGTTGCACACCGTCCACCGCGTTGGTGGTGTCCGGGTGTTTGGTGATGATGTTGTTCAGCCAGGTGCCACGCAAGGTCAGCCCCGTGGCCAGGTCGACACCGACGCCGATGGCGCCCTGGTGCAGGTTGGCCTTGCCGCCGGACTGACGCGTCGGCAGGCGCAGCATGGCCATCACCGGATAACCCATCAGCACGATGATGCGGATGTCCGGCACGCCCTCATAGCTGATGCTCTTGAAGATCTGGTCGGGAATCACCCGGTATTCGATCAGTGCGCGGTCGCGGTGGCCGCCCAGGGAGTACAGGCCGGTGAGGATGCTGGAAATCTGGTGCTCGATTTCCTCGTGGCTGATGATCTTCCCGGACACGGTGCGGTAGCGCCCTTCGAAACGGTCGGCGATCACCAGGATGCCATCGCCGCCGGCACCCTGTGCCGGCTTGATGACGAAGTCGCTGTGCCCGTCGATGATCTCGCCGAGCTTGTCGATTTCCTTCTCGGTGGAGATCACCCCGTACATCTGCGGCACGTGGATGCCGGCCTTGATTGCCCGTTCCTTGGTGATGATCTTGTCATCGACGATCGGGTACAGGCTGCGCTTGTTGTACTTGAGCACGTAGTCGGCGTTACGCCGGTTGATGCCCATGATGCCCCGCGCTTCCAGGGCCTTCCAGGTCTTCCAGAAGCCGAACATTACGAATCAGCCTTGAGGAAGGCTTTGAAACGCACCAGCTCGGTCAGACGGTAGCCGCGATAACGCCCCATGGCCAGCATGAAGCCCACCAGGATCAGCAGGATCGCCGGGAAGGTGAAGACGAAATACACCAGCTCAGGCACGCTCATGATCAGGTGCGCCAGGGAGGCCGCGAACAGGGTGCCGATCGCCACTTTCATGGCATGGCCACCGCCGCGCTCTTCCCAGGTGATCGACAGGCGTTCGATGGTCATGGTCAGGATCACCATCGGGAACAGCGCCACCGACAGGCCGCGTTCCAGGCCCAGCTTGTGGCTGAACAGGCTGATGGCGGCGATCAGCACCACCACGAACGTCAGCACCACCGACAATCGCGGCAGCATCTGCAGTTTCAGGTGCTCAAGGTAGGAACGCAGCGACAGGCCCAGGGCGGTAATCACGGTAAACAGCACGATACCGAAGCCCAGTTGGGTTTCGCGAAACGCCAGGGCGATCAGCACCGGGGTGAAGGTACCCAGGGTCTGCAGGCCGATCAGGTTACGCAGGACCAGGATCACCAGCACGCCAATCGGGATCATGACCATGATCATGAAGGTCTGCTGGGTTTGCAGGGGCAAGCCGTACAACGAGTACTCGAGGAAGTTGGCATCGGTATTTTCGTCGGTCAGCTTGGCCAGGCGAATGGCGTTCATTTCGCTGTTGTTCAGGCTGAAGGTCACGGTGGCTTTCTTGCCACCGTCCACGGTGATCAGGTTGTCATCGCCGGTCCACCACAGCAGGCGGTCGCTCGGCAGGCCCTGCTCGCCCGTCTCGGGGTTGAAGTACAGCCAGTCGGTACCGTTGAAGCTGCGCAGCCAGAGTTCCGGGGACTGGGGTTGGTCGGCCACCAAGCGGATGGTGTGGACCTTTTCCACCGGCACGTGGGCGATGGACAGCAGCAGTTCGACGATCTTGGCCTTGTGCGCCGGCGTCGGGTCGCCCGCCAGGAGCATCTTGGCGTTGTCGTCGTTGCTGTTGTTGACCCGCTTGATCGCTTCGCTGATGAAGGTCTCGACGTCGGCCGAGTGCTGGCGAATCGGCGCGAGCAGGGCTTCGGCGGCGATTTTCTCCGGGCCTTCGATGGCGATGCTGTCGCGGAAGGTCGGGCCCTTGATCTTGGGTTTTTCGGCGGTGTAGCGCTTGGTCAGCACCAGGCGGTAGTACAGGGTCTGGTTGCCCTTGGCGCGGCGGGCCGACCAGGTGACTTTGCGGTTGCCGTCGACGCGGTTGACCGCCACCCCATAGTTGTTGGAGATGAAGCTTTCATTGAGGCTGACGTAGTCGCGGCTCAAGGGCGGCACGAACATCTGGATCTTCACCGGGTCCTTGGCGCTGGCGACAAACTCGACCTTGGCGTCGATGTTCCACAGGTCGTCGGTGGCGTCTTCGGTCACCGGGATGCCCAGCACGAAAATCTGATAGGCCGTAACTGAAATGCCCAGCACCACCAGGATGGCGATCAGCAGTTTCAGATGGAGGGTAAGAGAGCGCATGGGTATTACTCTGCGGTGTGAGCGTCGGTGGCGCAGGCGGGTTTGCCAGCAGCGTATTTAAGACTGGGGTCGACCAGTGCATCGAAGCGTTTCAAGGCTTCGGAGCCGATCAGGAGCGGGTATTGGAATGCACTTCGGTCGGTCAAGTTCACTTCTATGCTGCGCAAAGCCGATCCCATGCAGATATCCAGCTCGATGACCGGGCGCGCGGTGTACTTCTTGCCCTCTTCGGGATCGTAGTCGCCGGCGCGCCGCTTGATCTTGCTGACGCGGGCCAGCGGGCGTTCGATGGGGTGCGAATGAGCCGTGTCGATGGCCAGGTAGAAGCGCACCCAGGATTCGCCGTTGCGTTTGAAACGCTTGATGTCGCGGGCGCTGAGGGAGGCGGTCTTGGCCCCGGTGTCGAGTTTGGCCGCGACTTCCAGGTCGATGCCTGACAGCTGGGCGTATTCGTTGAGACCGTACACGGTCTTTTCGCCCGCGTAACCGAGGCCCGGCAGGCAGAACAGGCAGAGCAATAAAGGGAGGTGCTTGAGTCTCATAAATCCTGGCGCGTTGCTGTCCATTCTTCAGTTCAAGGTGACTGGCATTGCTGCACAAGCGCCTCGTATGCCTGCCATATAAAGATGACAGGCAAATGCGGGCGGCATTCTAGCACGGTGGTTTTCTGGTGCCAGCGCCGAGGTGGTCCTTCGATTTCGATTTATCCAAAGGGTTTATTAGACGATTGTCGACAATCACTCTATTTCCTTTGACTGGAAGACTGGTATTGGCTAGTTTATGGCGCATTGACTCACAAGGTGTCGACAATATGCTGGATCAACTCGATCCCCCGGTGCTGGCCTCGGACGATTCGGAAACCCTTTCCGAGAACGTCTTTCGCCGTATCCAGGCGGCCATCGTCAAAGGTGACATCGCCCCGGGCAGCAAAATCTCCGAGCCAGAGCTGGCGCGCACCTACGGCATCAGCCGTGGACCGCTGCGCGAGGCCATTCACCGCCTTGAGGGTCAGCGCCTGCTGGTGCGCGTGCCGCACGTCGGGGCCCGAGTGGTATCGCTGAGCCATGCCGAATTGATCGAGCTCTATGAGATCCGCGAGTCGCTGGAAGGCATGGCCTGTCGCCTGGCCGCCGAGCGCATGAGCAGCGCAGAGATCGACGAGCTGCGCCGGGTCCTGGAAACCCATGAGCGCGACGAGGCATTCCAGGCTGGCGTGGGCTACTACCAGCAGGAAGGCGATTTCGACTTCCACTACCGGATCATCCAGGGCAGCGGCAACCGTACGCTGACCCAAATGCTCTGCGGCGAGCTGTATCAACTGGTGCGCATGTACCGCATCCAGTTTTCCGCCACCCCCAATCGGCCGCGCCAGGCGTTCGCCGAACACCACCGAATTCTCGATGCCATCGCCGACCGTGACGGTGAATTGGCCGAGTTGTTGATGCGTCGGCACATCGGCGCCTCAAAACGCAACATCGCCCGTCACTATCAGGACGGCGCCCATCAGACAGTCACTCCACGAGGTGAGTCATGAGTTCCAACAAGAGCACACCAGGCCAGCGTTTCCGTGATGCGGTTGCCAGCGAGCAGCCGTTGCAAGTGGTCGGCGCGATCAACGCCAACCACGCGCTGCTGGCCAAGCGCGCCGGTTTCAAGGCTATTTATCTGTCCGGTGGCGGGGTGGCTGCCGGCTCCCTCGGCGTGCCGGACCTGGGCATTACCGGGCTGGATGACGTGCTGACCGACGTCCGTCGGATCACCGATGTCTGCGACCTGCCGTTGCTGGTGGATGTCGACACCGGCTTTGGCTCCTCGGCCTTCAACGTGGCTCGTACCGTCAAGTCGATGATCAAGTTCGGCGCGGCGGCGATCCACATCGAGGACCAGGTGGGCGCCAAGCGCTGCGGCCACCGTCCGAACAAGGAAATCGTGACCCAGCAGGAAATGGTCGACCGCATCAAGGCGGCCGTGGATGCGCGCACCGATGACAGCTTCGTGATCATGGCCCGTACCGACGCCCTGGCTGTCGAAGGCCTGGAGTCGGCCCTGGATCGTGCCGCTGCCTGCATCGAGGCCGGCGCCGACATGGTGTTCCCGGAAGCCATCACTGAGCTGGAAATGTACAAGCTGTTCGCCAGCCGCGTGAAAGCGCCGATCCTGGCCAACATCACCGAATTCGGCGCCACGCCGCTGTACACCACCGAGCAACTGAAGGCGGCCGACGTGTCGCTGGTGCTGTACCCGCTGTCGGCGTTCCGTGCCATGAACAAGGCCGCCGAGAACGTCTACACCGCGATCCGCCGCGATGGCACGCAGCAGAACGTCATCGACACCATGCAAACGCGCATGGAGCTCTACGATCGCATCGACTACCACACCTTCGAGCAGAAGCTCGATGCGCTGTTCGCGGCAAAGAAATAAGGCAAGCCCTGTAGCCGCTGTCGAGCTCGCGAGGCTGCGTTCGAGTCCGCAGGACTCGCCAGCTGCTACACATATACGTTGTTAATCAGAAAGAACTTGCCGATTCCCTAAAAAATTCAAGATTGGAGACAGCAATGGCCGAAGCAAAAGTATTGAGTGGCGCCGGGCTCCGTGGTCAGGTTGCCGGGCAAACCGCACTGTCCACCGTTGGGCAGGAAGGTGCAGGCCTGACTTACCGTGGCTACGACGTGCGCGAACTGGCGGCGGATGCGCAGTTCGAGGAAGTGGCCTACCTGCTGCTGTACGGCGAGCTGCCGAGCCGGGCGCAACTGGACGCTTACGTCGCCAAGCTGAGCCAACTGCGCGACCTGCCGCAAGCCTTGAAGGAAGTGCTTGAGCGCATTCCGGCCGACGCCCACCCGATGGATGTGATGCGCACCGGTTGCTCGTTCCTGGGGAACCTGGAGGCGGAGCACAGCTTCAGCGAACAACACGACAAGACCGACCGCCTGCTGGCCGCCTTCCCGGCGATCATGTGCTACTGGTACCGCTTCAGCCACGATGGCAAGCGCATTAATTGCGTCACCGACGAGCCGTCCATCGGTGGTCACTTCCTGCACCTGCTGCACGATGAGAAGCCAAGCGAGTTGCACGTCAAGGTGATGAACGTGTCGCTGATCCTCTACGCCGAGCACGAGTTCAACGCGTCGACCTTCACCGCGCGGGTCTGCGCTTCGACCCTGTCGGACCTGTTCTCCTGCATCACGGCGGCCATCGGTTCGCTGCGTGGCCCGCTGCACGGTGGCGCCAACGAAGCGGCGATGGAAATGATCCAGCGCTTCTCGTCGCCTGAAGACGCGATCAAGGGCACCCTGGGCATGCTTGAGCGCAAGGACAAGATCATGGGCTTCGGCCACGCGATCTACAAAGACAACGATCCGCGCAATGAAGTGATCAAGGGCTGGTCGAAAAAACTCGCGGACGAAGTCGGTGACACGGTGCTGTTCCCGGTCTCCGAAGCCATCGACAAGACCATGTGGGAGCAGAAGAAACTGTTCCCCAATGCCGACTTCTACCATGCCTCGGCGTACCACTTCATGGGTATCCCGACCAAGCTGTTCACCCCGATCTTCGTCTGCTCGCGCCTGACCGGCTGGGCGGCGCATGTGTTCGAACAGCGCGCCAACAACCGCATCATCCGCCCGAGCGCCGAGTACACCGGCGTCGAACAGCGCAAGTTCGTGCCAATCGAACAACGCTGAATGGTGAGGGCCGGTACCGGGATCTGAGCTCAACGCAGATCCCACAGTGGATTGTGTTGATTTCGAAACTGGCGCCAGGCCCCACCCTTTGAAACTACCGTGACCGAGTCCTGACGATGAACACTGAATTTCGCAAATCGCTTCCCGGCAGCCATCTGGATTACTTCGACGTGCGCGCGGCGGTCGATGCGATCCAGGCGGGCGCCTATGCCACCCTGCCGTACACCTCCCGTGTGCTGGCGGAAAACCTGGTGCGCCGCTGTGATCCGGCGACCCTGACCGACTCGCTCAAGCAACTGATCGAACGCAAGCGCGACCTCGACTTCCCGTGGTTCCCGGCGCGGGTGGTGTGCCACGACATTCTCGGCCAGACCGCCCTGGTGGACCTGGCCGGCCTGCGGGATGCGATTGCCCTGCAAGGTGGCGATCCGGCACAGGTCAACCCGGTGGTGCCGACTCAGTTGATCGTCGACCACTCCCTGGCCGTCGAGCGCGGTGGTTTTGATCCGGAGGCGTTCGAGAAGAACCGCGCCATCGAAGACCGGCGCAACGAAGACCGTTTCCACTTCATCAACTGGACCAAAAAAGCCTTCAAGAACGTCGACGTGATCCCGCCGGGCAACGGCATCATGCACCAGATCAACCTGGAGAAAATGTCTCCGGTGATCCAGGTGCGTGACGGCGTGGCGTTCCCGGATACGTGCGTGGGCACTGACAGCCATACCCCGCACGTCGATGCCCTGGGCGTGATCGCCATTGGGGTCGGTGGCCTGGAAGCTGAAAGCGTGATGCTCGGCCGTGCCTCCTGGATGCGCCTGCCGGAAAGCGTCGGCGTTGAACTGACCGGCAAGCTGCAACCGGGTATCACCGCCACCGACATGGTGCTGGCGTTGACCGAATACCTGCGCCAGCAGAAGGTCGTCGGTGCCTGGCTGGAGTTCTTCGGCGAAGGTGCATCGCGCCTGACCCTGGGCGACCGGGCGACCATTTCCAACATGGCCCCGGAATACGGCGCCACCGCGGCGATGTTCTACATCGACCAGCAGACCATCGACTACCTGAAACTCACCGGCCGCGAAGACGAGCAGGTGCGTCTGGTGGAGCAGTATGCCAAGCAGACGGGCCTGTGGGCCGACAGCCTGGTGGGCGCGCAGTATGAGCGCAACCTGAGCTTCGACCTGTCTTCGGTGGTGCGCAACATGGCCGGCCCGAGCAACCCGCACGCCCGTGTCGCGACCTCGGACCTGGCGGCCAAGGGTATCTCCGGGCAATGGGATGACGTGCCTGGGCAA
The DNA here is from genome assembly GCF_014236655.1 of Pseudomonas kielensis. Classification (GTDB taxonomy): domain Bacteria; phylum Pseudomonadota; class Gammaproteobacteria; order Pseudomonadales; family Pseudomonadaceae; genus Aquipseudomonas; species Aquipseudomonas kielensis. The sequence goes on along the minus strand of NZ_JACMYG010000005.1, from coordinate 273,344 downwards.
ATGCCTGACGGCGCGGTGATCATCGCGGCCATCACCAGTTGCACCAACACCAGCAACCCGCGCAACGTGATTGCCGCCGGCCTGCTGGCGCGCAACGCCAACAAGCTGGGCCTGACCCGCAAGCCATGGGTCAAGTCGTCCCTGGCACCGGGCTCCAAGACTGTGGCCCTGTACCTGGACGAGGCCGGCCTGACCGACGAGCTGGAGCAATTGGGCTTTGGCGTCGTGGCGTTTGCCTGCACCACGTGCAACGGCATGTCCGGTGCGCTGGACCCGGTGATCCAGCAAGAGATCATCGATCGCGACCTGTACGCCACCGCCGTGTTGTCGGGTAACCGCAACTTCGACGGGCGGATTCACCCGTACGCCAAGCAAGCCTTCCTCGCGTCGCCGCCGCTGGTCGTGGCCTATGCCATTGCCGGGACCATCCGCTTCGACATCGAAAAAGACGTGCTGGGCGTGGTCGACGGTCAGGAAATCCGCCTCAAGGACATCTGGCCAAGCGACGAAGAAATCGACGCCGTGGTCAAGGCCTCGGTCAAGCCGGAGCAGTTCCGCCAGGTGTACATTCCGATGTTCGCCATCCATGAAGACACCGGCCCGAAAGTCGCGCCGCTCTACGAGTGGCGCGAGCAGAGCACCTACATCCGCCGTCCGCCGTACTGGGAAGGCGCGTTGGCCGGGGCCCGCCCGCTCAAGGGCATGCGCCCGCTGGCCGTGCTGCCGGACAACATCACCACCGATCACCTGTCGCCGTCCAACGCGATCATGCTCGACAGCGCCGCCGGCGAATACCTGGCGAAAATGGGCCTGCCGGAGGAAGACTTCAACTCCTACGCGACCCACCGTGGCGACCACTTGACCGCACAGCGCGCGACCTTTGCCAACCCGAAACTGTTCAACGAAATGGTCCAGGAAAACGGCAAGGTCAAGCAGGGTTCGCTGGCGCGGGTCGAGCCGGAAGGCCAGGTCATGCGCATGTGGGAAGCCATCGAAACCTACATGGAACGCAAGCAGCCGCTGATCATTATTGCCGGTGCCGACTACGGCCAGGGTTCGTCCCGCGACTGGGCGGCCAAGGGCGTGCGCCTGGCGGGTGTGGAGGCGATCGCGGCCGAAGGCTTCGAGCGTATCCACCGCACCAACCTGGTAGGGATGGGCGTGTTGCCGCTGGAGTTCAAGCCGGGCACCGACCGCAAGACCCTGGGTATTGACGGTACCGAAACCTACGATGTGGTGGGCGATCGCACCCCGCGTGCAACCCTGACCCTGGTTATCACCCGCAAGAACGGTGAGCAGGTCCAGGTGCCGGTCACCTGCCGCCTGGATACCGCTGAAGAGGTGTCGATCTACGAAGCGGGCGGCGTGTTGCAGCGCTTTGCCCAGGACTTCCTCGAATCGGCTGTCGCCGTTTAACACGACGTGCCGCGCGGGGCGTCAGTCCCGCGTCGGCCCACTAAGGACCATCATGGCTCACGCACCTCAGATCAAGATTCCCGCCACCTACATGCGTGGTGGCACCAGCAAAGGCGTGTTCTTCAGCCTCCAGGATCTGCCCGAGTCGGCGCAGGTTCCTGGCCCGGCGCGCGATGCGCTGCTGCTGCGGGTGATTGGCAGCCCCGACCCTTACGAAAAGCAGATCGACGGCATGGGCGCCGCGACCTCGAGCACCAGCAAGACGGTGATCCTGTCCAAGAGCATCAAGGCCGATCACGATGTGGATTACCTGTTTGGCCAAGTTTCCATCGACAAGCCGTTTGTCGACTGGAGCGGTAACTGCGGCAACCTGTCGGCCGCGGTCGGTTCGTTCGCCGTCAGCAGCGGCCTGGTCGATCCCGCCCGTGTGCCGGACAACGGCGTGGCCGTGGTGCGTATCTGGCAGGCCAACATCGGCAAGACCATCATCGCTCACGTGCCGATTACCCAGGGCGCGGTGCAGGAAACCGGTGATTTCGAACTCGACGGCGTGACCTTCCCGGCCGCTGAAGTGCAGTTGGAATTCATCAGCCCAGCGGCCGAGGAAGAGGGCGCCGGCGGTTCGATGTTCCCCACCGGCAACCTGGTGGATGAGCTGCACGTGCCGGGTGTTGGCACCTTGCAGGTGACCATGATCAATGCCGGCATCCCGACGATTTTCGTCAATGCCGAGGATATCGGTTACACCGGCCGCGAATTGCAGGGCGAGATCAACGGCGATCCCAAGGCATTGGCCATGTTCGAGACCATCCGCGCCCATGGCGCCTTGCGCATGGGCTTGATTGCCAACCTCGACGAAGCGGCCAAGCGCCAACACACCCCCAAGGTAGCGTTCGTCGCGCGGCCTGGCGATTACCTGTCGTCCAGCGGCAAACCCGTGGCAGCCGGCGATGTCGATCTGCTGGTGCGGGCGCTGTCCATGGGCAAGTTGCACCACGCAATGATGGGCACCGCAGCAGTGGCCATCGGCACAGCGGCGGCCATCACCGGGACCCTGGTCAACCTGGCGGCCGGCGGCATCGAGCGCAACGCGGTACGTTTCGGCCATCCGTCCGGCACCTTGCGTGTCGGCGCAGAGGCTAACCTGGTGGACGGCGAATGGACCGTGACCAAAGCCATCATGAGCCGCAGCGCGCGAGTGCTGATGGAAGGCTGGGTGCGGGTCCCGGGGGATTCGTTCTAACCTTGAAACATCGCCCCTTGTGGGAGCGAGCACGCCGCAAGCGGGCGCTCGCTCCCACAGTCGAGCCCATTCCTACAAGAAAATATCGGTTACCCAGCCGTATCAGTCCTGAACCGAGGTCCCATTTACGAACCACTGCCCGAGTGAATCGAACATGAGCGCCAACGTTGACCTTAACAACCGTCCCGACTATGACCTGGTCCTGCAGGACATTGCCGACTACGTCCTGAACTACCGGATCGAGTCCCAAGAGGCCCTGGACACTGCCCGCAACTGCCTGCTCGACACCCTCGGTTGCGGCCTGCTGGCCCTGCGTTTTCCCGAATGCACCAAACACCTTGGGCCGATGGTCGAAGGCACGATCGTGCCCTTTGGCGCACGGGTGCCCGGTACCCATTTTCGCCTGGACCCGGTGAAGGCGGCCTGGGACATTGGCTGCATCGTCCGCTGGCTCGACTACAACGACACCTGGCTGGCCGCGGAATGGGGTCATCCCTCGGATAACCTGGGAGCAATCCTGGCGCTGGCTGATCACTTGTCCCAGAAGCGCCTGGCCAATGGCGACGCGCCGCTGACCATGCGCGCGGTGCTCGACGCCATGATCATGGCCCACGAGATTCAAGGGGTGATTGCCCTGGAAAACGCCTTCAACCGGGTCGGCCTGGACCACGTGCTGCTGGTCAAGGTCGCCTCGACCGCGGTCAGCGCCAAACTCCTCGGCGCCAGCCGCGAGCAATTGCTGGCGGCGCTGTCCCACGCCTTTGTCGATGGCCAGGCCCTGCGCACTTACCGGCATGCGCCGAACGCCGGCTCACGCAAATCCTGGGCAGCGGGGGACGCGTCCAGTCGCGGGGTGCGCCTGGCGGACATCGCCCTGCGCGGTGAAATGGGCATTCCCGGCGCGCTGACTGCCGCGCAATGGGGCTTCTACGACGTACTGTTCAGCCATACCAACAAGGACCTGGCGCTCAAGCCGGCGGAGCAGCGCGCGTTCAGTTTTTCCCAGCCCTACGCCAGCTACGTGATGGAAAACGTGCTGTTCAAGATCAGCTTCCCGGCCGAGTTCCATGCGCAGACCGCCTGCGAGGCGGCGGTGACCCTGCATCCGCAGGTGCGTAATCGCCTGCATGAGATCGACCGGATTGTCATCACCACCCACGAATCGGCCATCCGCATCATCTCCAAGGTCGGGCAACTGGCCAACGCCGCCGACCGCGATCACTGCATCCAGTACATGACCGCCGTGCCGCTGGCGTTCGGTAACCTGGTGGCCGAGCACTACGAAGATCAGTTCCATGCCGCGCACCCGATCATCGATGTGTTGCGCGAGAAGATGGTCATCGTCGAGGAGCCGCGTTTCACCCGCGAGTACCTGGAGGCCGACAAACGTTCGATCGCCAATGCCCTGCAGGTGTTTTTCAAGGACGGCTCGAGCACCGAGAAAGTGCTGGTGGAGTACCCGATCGGCCATCGCCGGCGGCGCGCCGAGGGTATTCCGTTGCTCGAGGACAAGTTCAAGGCCAACCTCGCCACGCGTTTCACCGCCCAACGCACGGCGCAGATCTTTGCCCTGTGCAAGGATCAGGCGGCCCTTGAAGCGACACCGGTGAACCGCTTCATGGACCTGTTCGTGATCTGACCGATAGCCCTGCCGCAGGGGATGTCGTGGCTGGCGGTTACTTGGCCAGCCACTTCTCCACGGGCAACTTGGTGATCGCAAACCCCATCAGCAGTACCGCCGAGTACCCGATCAGTTCCCGCGAAATCACCTGTCCCTCGTACCAGGCGCCGATCATCACCGCGAACACCGGGAAAATGATGAACACGAAGGACAGGATGATCGGACTCAAGCGCTTGAGCAGGACGAAGTACACGATGAACCCGCCCACCGACGCCACCAGCCCCAGATAGAGCAGGGCACCCCACGAGCGCGCGCTGATGGTCGCGAAGGCCGGGGTCTCGACCGTCAGTCCCGCCACAAACAACAGCAGCCCGGCGATACCGATCGGCAGGGTGTTGTAGGTGATGACGCTGATGGCGCTCCCGTGTTTTTTGGTCACCACGTAACACAGCGCATGCAGGATCGCCGCCGTGAGAATCGCCAGCACGCCGAACAGTTCGGCATGGTCCAGGTGCAAGCCCTGGCTGCGGATGATCATGAACAGGCTGGCAAAGCCGATGGCGATGCCCAGGACCTGGGAGGCATAGATTTTTTCCCGCAGGAACAGCGCCGAGAACAGCAGGATAAACACCGGCATGCAGCTGAACAGGAGGGCGGTGAGCCCTGACGAAACGTGCATCTCGCCATAGTTGAGCAAGTAATACGGCAGGCTGAAATACGAAAGGGTGACGAACAGGAAGAACCAGCGACTGCCCTTGGGAAACAGCAAGGGTTCGCGGCGCCAGGCGGCAAAACTCAGGAACAGCGGGAAGGCGATCAGAAAACGCAGGCCGGCAGCGGTCAGCGGCGGCACGCTTTCGACGGCGATCTTGATCCCCAGCCAGGTGGTGCCCCAGCTCAGGCAGACAATCAGGAACAGCACGCTGGTGATCAAGCCCGCCAGCCAGCGGCGGGGGTGTCTTTGGGGGGTATCGACGGCGATGGCAGTGGGCATGCTCGGGCACCTGGGTGTGAGGGGAATTGACCGGGTCATGGAAAAGGTCTATCCCTGATTGAACCTGTTTTCAGCACGCTATTCGGGGTGGTAATGGCTGTCAAAGTAAGTATTGCCATGGTGTCAATCCTGCGGGATGCCCTACGCCATGGAACCGGCATGAAGTACCAGCGCCTCAGCGACGGGGTTGAGCAGGGCATGGCAGACGGCGTGCTTGCGCCCGGCTGCAAATTGCCGCCCCATCGCCTGCTGGCGGACAGCCTCGGGGTCACGGTGGGCACCGTCAGTCGCGCCTATGCCGAGTTGGAGCGTCTGGGCAAGGTGGTCGCCCGGGTCGGTGACGGCACCTATGTCCGGGAGCAGGGCATGGAGCGCCCGCGCGACGGCGGGTTCCGCAATGTCAGTGAGCAACCGCCGCCGTGCCTGGACATGAGTCGCAATCAGCCAATTCCCGGGCGTCAGGCGCAGTGGCTGAGCCAGGGGCTGCAGGCCCTGGCGGGAGATTCCCGGGCCATGCAGCGCATCAGTGGTTACACCGCGGACGCCGGTCTGCCGGAGTATCGGGCGGCGGGTGCGCAGTGGCTTGGGCACGGCGAATTCGTCGCCCATGCCGAGCAGGTGATCTGCGTCAACGGCGGCCAGCACGGTTTGCTGTGTGCCCTGATGGCGCTGCTCAAGGCGGGCGATACGCTGGTCACCGAGCAGTTGACTTACCCCGGCTTGATCAGCGTGGCGCGTAATCTGGGGATCAAGCTGATCGGCCTGGCGATGGACGCCGAAGGGTTATTGCCAGCGGCCTTGGACGAGGCCTGTCGCCAACACCGGGTGACGGCGCTGTACTGCACGCCGACTCTGCAGAATCCCACGGCCGCGGTAATGTCCACGGCGCGCCGCGAGGCCCTGGCGCAGGTCTGTCGTGGGCACAATCTGTTGATCATCGAGGACCAGGCCCACGCCGTGCTGGTCCAGGAGCGGCCACTGCCGCTGAGCCATTTTGCTGCGGAGCGTACGGTACTGATCGCCAGCCTGAGCAAGGCGGTGTCGGCGGGCTTGCGGGTCGGCTATCTGTATGCGCCCCAGGCATTGCTCAGCCGCTTGTCGGCAGCGGTACGCGCCTCCTGCTGGATGGCCACGCCCCTGGCCCTGGAATTGGCCACGCAGTGGATTGAAAACGGCGTCGCCCAGCAATTGCTGGGGCAGCAAATCATTGAGATTCGCCGACGCAAGGCCCTGGTCGAGGACCTGCTCCAGGGCTTGCAGTACCGCACGCACGACCACAGCCCGCATTTCTGGATCGACGTGCCCGAGCCGTGGCGCGCGTCCCAGGTTGAAGCCGAGCTCAAGCGCAGTGGCTACCTGATTGCCACCGCTGAAGCGTTTGCGGTGGGGCATGGGGCCGTGCCGCAGGCTATTCGGGTGAGCGTGTGCAATTCGGTGGGGGATGATCGGTTATTGCGGGAGGGGATTGCGGCGGTCGCGGCAAGCTGCACGCCGCAGGCAGGAGCGGTCTGAGCAGGCTCCTGCTTGCGGCTTGCTGTTCAACTGCGCCTTACTTGAATCGGCGTTCGACGCCTTTTTCCACCAGGATCTTGGCGGAAATTTCTTCCACGGAAAAATGCGTGGAGTTGATGTTCGGGATGTTTTCGCGGCGGAACAGGTTTTCCACTTCGCGCACCTCGAACTCGCACTGGGCATAGCTCGAATACCGGCTGTTGGGCTTGCGCTCGTTGCGGATGGCGGTGAGGCGGTCCGGGTCGATGGTCAGGCCGAACAGCTTGTGCTGGTGGGCGCGCAGGGCGGCTGGCAGTTGCAGGCGCTCCATGTCGTCCTCGGTCAGCGGGTAGTTGGCGGCGCGGATGCCGAATTGCATGGCCATGTACAGGCAGGTCGGTGTCTTGCCGCACCGCGACACGCCCACCAGGATCAGGTCGGCCTTGTCGTAGTAGTGAGTGCGCGCACCGTCGTCGTTGTCCAGGGCGAAGTTCACCGCCTCGATGCGCTCCATGTAGTTGGAGTTGTGGCCAATGGAGTGCGACTTGCCGACCGAGTAGGACGAATGCTCGCTCAGTTCCAGCTCCAGCGGGGCGAGGAAGGTCGAGAAAATGTCGATCATGAAACCATTGGACGTGGCGAGAATCTCACGTATGTCCTGGTTGACGATCGTGTCGAAGATGATCGGACGAAAGCCGTCCTTTTCGGCGGCCGTGTTGATTTGTTGTACCATGGCCCGCGCTTTATCGACGCTGTCGATGTACGGTCGGGTGAATTTGCTGAAGGTAATGTTTTCGAACTGCGCCAACAGGCTTTGACCCAGGGTTTCGGCCGTAATGCCCGTGCCGTCGGAGATAAAGAAAGCAGATCGTTTCATTTGCGCCTTGGGCCTTAAGTGAGTGTCCTGTATCACAAATGCGTGCCTTTTAGGCGGCGCCTGTTGTTGCCATACTACGTTGCCGCTCCTCGCCATAGCCAGCTATGACTTGTCGCGGCGCCTTGTCTGGCAACAACAGTCACTCGCCCAAAAAACACGCATCTGCGACACAGGACACTAGTGACGATTCTTGGATATGATAGGCGCGATTTGGCGGCCCGGATTGGCCGGCATTCTCACTTATTTTCCAGGTCCAGGCCATACAGCTGGCAAATGCTCCCTTGAGCGGCCAGTAACCTGAGCTTTTCCAACACAGTTAGTGGAGAGATCACCTTGGTAGAGTACGTAGTTTCCCTCGATAAGCTCGGCGTCCATGATGTAGAGCATGTGGGGGGCAAGAACGCATCCCTCGGCGAGATGATCAGTAATCTTGCGGGTGCCGGTGTATCGGTCCCGGGTGGCTTTGCCACGACAGCTCAGGCTTATCGTGATTTTCTCGAATTAAGTGGTTTGAACGACCAGATCCACGCCGCGCTGGATGCGCTGGACGTGGATGACGTGAACGCGCTGGCCCGTACCGGCGCGCAAATTCGTCAATGGATCATGGAAGCCGAGTTCCCGGAGAAGCTCAACGCCGAGATTCGCACCGCGTTCGCCACCCTGTCGGCCGGTAACCCGGACATGGCCGTGGCCGTGCGCTCTTCGGCCACCGCCGAAGACTTGCCGGACGCCTCGTTCGCCGGTCAACAGGAAACCTTCCTGAACATTCGTGGCGTCGAGAACGTCATTCGTGCAGCCAAGGAAGTGTTCGCTTCCCTGTTCAACGATCGTGCCATTTCCTACCGCGTCCACCAGGGCTTCGACCACAAGCTGGTGGCCCTGTCGGCCGGTGTGCAGCGCATGGTGCGTTCGGAAACCGGCACTGCCGGCGTGATGTTCACCCTCGATACCGAGTCGGGCTTCCGTGACGTGGTGTTCATCACCGGCGCCTACGGCCTGGGTGAAACCGTGGTCCAGGGCGCAGTCAACCCGGATGAATTCTACGTCCACAAGGGCACGCTGGCCGCGGGTCGCCCGGCGATCCTGCGCCGCAACCTGGGCAGTAAAGCGATCAAGATGATTTACGGCGACGAGGCCAAGGCCGGTCGTTCGGTCAAGACCGTGGACGTCGACAAGGCCGAGCGCGCGCGCTTCTGCCTGTCCGACGCGGAAGTCAGCGAGCTGGCCAAGCAAGCGATGATCATCGAGAAGCACTACAAGTGCCCGATGGACATCGAGTGGGCCAAGGACGGTGACGACGGCAAGCTGTACATCGTGCAGGCCCGTCCGGAAACCGTGAAGAGCCGTACCCAGGCCAACGTCATGGAACGTTACCTGCTCAAGGAAACCGGCACCGTGCTGGTGGAAGGCCGTGCGATCGGCCAGCGCATTGGCGCCGGCAAGGTCCGCATCATCAAGGACGTGTCCGAGATGGACAAGGTCCAGCCGGGCGACGTGCTGGTTTCCGACATGACCGACCCGGATTGGGAACCGGTCATGAAGCGCGCCAGCGCCATTGTCACCAACCGTGGCGGCCGTACCTGTCACGCGGCGATCATCGCCCGTGAGCTGGGGATCCCGGCGGTAGTGGGCTGCGGTAACGCGACCCAACTGCTGAAAGACGGCCAGGGCGTCACTGTTTCCTGCGCCGAAGGCGACACCGGTTTCATCTTTGAAGGCGAACTGGGTTTCGACGTCAAGAAGAACTCCGTGGACGCCATGCCGGAGCTGCCGTTCAAGATCATGATGAACGTCGGCAACCCGGACCGCGCCTTCGACTTCGCGCAGTTGCCGAACGCCGGTGTGGGCCTGGCCCGCCTGGAGTTCATCATCAACCGCATGATCGGCGTGCACCCCAAGGCGCTGCTGAACTACGACGGCTTGCCTGCGGACATCAAGGAAAGCGTCGACAAGCGTATCGCCGGCTACGACGATCCGGTCGGTTTCTATGTCGAGAAGCTGGTCGAGGGCATCAGCACCCTGGCCGCTGCGTTCTGGCCGAAAAAGGTCATCGTGCGCCTGTCGGACTTCAAGTCCAACGAATACGCCAACCTGATCGGCGGCAAGCTGTACGAGCCGGAAGAAGAGAACCCGATGCTGGGCTTCCGCGGTGCCTCGCGTTACATCAGCGAAGCCTTCCGTGACTGCTTCGAGCTCGAGTGCCGCGCCCTCAAGCGTGTGCGCAATGAGATGGGCCTGACCAACGTTGAAATCATGGTGCCGTTCGTGCGCACCCTGGGCGAAGCCAGCCAGGTCGTCGACCTGTTGGCCGAGAACGGCCTGGCCCGCGGCGAAAACGGTCTGCGCGTGATCATGATGTGCGAACTGCCGTCCAACGCGATCCTGGCGGAAGAGTTCCTGGAATTCTTCGACGGTTTCTCCATCGGCTCCAACGACCTGACCCAGCTGACCCTGGGCCTGGACCGTGACTCCGGGATTATTGCGCACTTGTTCGATGAGCGTAATCCGGCGGTCAAGAAGCTGCTGGCCAATGCCATTGCCGCCTGCAACAAGGCCGGCAAGTACATCGGCATCTGCGGTCAGGGCCCGTCCGATCACCCGGACCTGGCCAAGTGGCTGATGGAGCAGGGCATCGAAAGCGTTTCGTTGAACCCCGATTCCGTACTGGAAACCTGGTTCTTCCTGGCTGAGGGTCAAGCTTCGGCTTGATGGTGTGAACAGGCCCCTGGCTCCTGCAGTGACAGGAACCAGGGATCTGTTTTGAGATTCAAGTAGGGCGGGCTCCTTCGGATGCCGCCCTTTTTTGTGCAAGAGCATTATGCAAAGCAGCAGTAACCTGTTTCCTGTCGCCTTGATCAGCGCCGAGCGTCGCGGCGATCTGAGTGAGGACGTCTATCGCCTGAAACCGGGCAACAGCCCGGACGGCACCGTTGAGCTGGCAGTGACCCGCCTGGGCATGGCCGATGAACCCGCCCTGCGCGGGGTTCCGGTGATTTTGCTGCACGGCAGTTTTTCCAACCGGCGTTTCTGGTTTTCCCCCAAGGGCCTGGGCCTGGGGGCGTACCTGGCACGCGCTGGTTTTGATGTGTGGATTGCGGAAATGCGTGGGCACGGCCTGTCACAGCGCAATCAGCACTACCGCAAGAACCGGGTGGCCGACTATGCCCGCTACGACCTGCCGGCCATCGCCGCGTTCGTCCGCGAACTGAGCGGGCAGGCACCGCACTGGATCGGCCATTCACTGGGTGGCATCACCCTGGCCGCTGCATTGGGTGGTCACTACCTGGAAGAGGCCGATGTCGCCAGCGCCGCATTTTTCGGCACGCAGGTGAGTCGCACCTACTGGCCGTTGAAAATTCCCCCGGTGGAATGGAGCGGACGTTTCATCCTCAATCGTTTTGCCCAACTGTCGGGATCTCGTCTCAAGCGTGGGCCGGAAGACGAGCCGATCGGCCTGGCCCTGGAGAGCATGCGCTGGTACGGCCTGTTCGGGCGTTTTGGTGATGCCGACAAGGACTGGTGGGCGGGCTTGGCCGAGGTGCAGGTGCCGGTTCTGGCCGTCAGCGCCAGCAACGATCACCAGGACCCTGACTGGGCTTGCCGCAAGCTGTTCGAGCAAATCGGCTCGACGCACAAGCAATACATTTGCCTGGGTCGCGCCCACGGCTTTGCCGATGACTTCGGGCATGTGCAAATGCTGGTGAGCAAAGCCGCGCAAATCGAAGTCTGGCCATTGGTCCAGCGTTGGCTGACGGATCCGCAGGCACCCGTGCAGGCGCAGGCGCTCGCCACGGTCGGTGCAGACTGACGTGATCGCTCTATCAAGGGCGTTTCGTTCCGGTGCGCTTACGGCTAAGATATGACGCATTGGGCTTTTCTGGTCACTTTACGTGGCGATGCAGTAGCGGTGTTCGCGCAAGATCGGCTTTAAACCGCAACCCTCAGCGCGCGTTTCCTTTAAGGTGACATCCTCGATTGTCTTCCTCATTACAGGAGTTTCTCGATGAATCATTACCTCACTCCCGACCTGTGCGATACCTATCCGGAACTGGTACAGGTCTTGGAGCCGATGTTCAGCAATTTTGGCGGCCGTGACTCCTTCGGCGGTGAAATCGTGACCATCAAGTGCTTCGAAGACAACTCGCGGGTCAAGGAGCACGCTGAACTCCCGGGGAACGGCAAGGTGCTGGTGGTGGATGGTGGAGGCTCGCTGCGCTGCGCGCTGCTGGGCGACATGATTGCCGAGAAAGCGGCCAAGAATGGCTGGGAAGGCTTGGTGATCTACGGCTGCATCCGCGACGTCGACGTCATCGCACAAACCGACCTGGGGGTGCAGGCCCTCGCCAGCCATCCGAAGAAGTCCGACCGCCGCGGTCTTGGCGAGATCAACGTGCCGGTGACCTTTGCCGGTGTGACGTTCCGTCCGGGCGAGTTCATTTATGCGGACAACAATGGCGTGATCATTTCGCCCACCGCGTTGAAAATGCCTGAATAAACGGCGACCAGACAGGGGTGAGGATGTTCGAGGAAGAAAACGCGCAGTGGGGGCTGGTCCATGCCCTGGTGCTGGATGGAAAAGGCGGTGCGCGTTCGATTGCCCGGACTGAACTGGATGACCTGCAACTGCAATCCCACGAAAGCCTCTGGCTGCACTGGGATCGCAGTCACCCGCAAACCCAGACCTGGCTGCGTAAATCCAGCGGTCTGAGTGAATTCAGTTGTGACCTGCTGCTGGAGGAGAACACCCGGCCGCGCCTGCTGGCGCTGCCGGACTCCGAATTGCTGCTGTTCTTGCGCGGGGTCAACCTCAACCCTGGTGCCGAACCGGAAGACATGGTCTCGGTGCGTATTTTCGCCTCGGCCCAACGGGTCATTTCCCTGCGCCTGCGCCCACTGCGCGCCACCGACGAATTGTTGGTGCAGTTGGCCGAGGGCAAGGGGCCGCGGACGGCTTCCGAACTGATCCTGTACATGGCCCAGTACCTCACTCACAAGGTCCAGGACCTGGTGGGCGACCTCTCGGAAGTGGTCGATGTCGAAGAGGAAAAGCTGGATGCCGACGAACGGTATACCCCCGAGCACGGCTCCATTTTGCAGATCCGTCGGCGTGCCGCCGGACTCAAGCGTTTTCTGGCGCCGCAACGGGATATTTTCGGACAACTGACGCGAATCAAACTGCCCTGGTTTGTCGAGGATGACGGCGACTACTGGAACGAATTGAACAACAGCCTGACCCGCTATCTTGAAGAGCTGGAATTGACCCGCGAGCGCGTGGGGCTGGTGTTGGAGGCCGAAGACCGGCGTCTGAGCGTGAAAATGAGCCGCACCATGTACCGCTTCGGGATCATTACCGGGATCTTTTTGCCGATGAGTTTTCTGACCGGTTTGCTGGGCATCAATGTCGGTGGCATTCCGTTCTCCGAGAGTCCCTATGGCTTCCTGGTTGCCTGCCTGATCATGGTCTCGGTGGCGCTGGGCCAGTGGTGGTTGTTCCGGCGTTTGCGCTGGGTATGAAGGGGCGTCATGTGACCCGGGGAATTTTGATCGCGTCTTTCACAGATATCACGAGAGGTGCGTATGCACGATCCGTTTGAACAGTCTTTACGTGACATGCTCCAGGCATCCCCGTCCACCCGTGACGATGATGCGTGCCTGGGTCGTGTACTGAAAACCGCCAACCGCCAGGTGGGTGCCGGTGATCTGTTCAGTCTGCTGGGCCGCTGGCTGCCGGCACTGATGATCGCCCTGAATAACGGATCGGCCCATGTCTCGCCGGTTTCCCGTCGTAAACCTAACGCAAGCACTGCTGATAAGGCTGATTGAATATGGAACTTGATCTCTGGACTCAGAGCCTCGTCACGGCAATGACTGCGTTGTGGACCAAGGTAGCGAACTTCATTCCCAATCTGTTTGGCGCCCTCGTCGTGCTGCTGCTGGGGTTTGTCGTGGCCAAGCTGCTGGACACCCTGTTGTCCAAATTGTTGGCAAAACTGGGCCTGGATCGCTTGATGGGCGGTACCGGTTTGACCAAGTTGATGTCTCGGGCAGGGCTGCAGGTTCCGATCTCGACCCTGATCGGAAAGATCGTTTACTGGTTCGTTTTGCTTATTTTTCTGGTTTCTGCTGCAGAATCCCTTGGCTTGGAGCGAGTTTCGGCTACGCTCGATATGCTTGCACTGTATTTGCCGAAAGTGTTCGGTGCCGCGTTGGTGTTGCTGGTAGGGGTATTGCTGGCGCAGCTGGCCAATGGCCTGGTGCGCGGTGCCGCTGAAGGGGTCGGTCTGGACTATGCTTCGGGCCTGGGGCGAATAGCCCAGGGCCTGGTGATCATCATCAGTATCTCGGTGGCGATCAGTCAGCTCGAAGTCAAAACCGACCTGCTGAACCATGTGATCGTGATCGTTTTGATAACCGTTGGTCTGGCAGTTGCCTTGGCCATGGGATTGGGTAGCCGGGAAATTGCCGGTCAGATTCTTGCGGGAATCTATGTGCGTGAGTTGTATCAGGTTGGGCAACAAGTGCGTGTTGGTGAGGTCGAAGGTCAGATCGAAGAGATCGGCACGGTTAAAACTACATTGCTGACCGACGAGGGTGAGCTAGTATCACTCTCCAATCGGATCCTCCTGGAACAGCATGTTAGTAGCCGCTAACCCGGCAAACCCTGCTAATGTATGCCGCCGCGAAATGCCCGATACCCTTGGGCCGCGGCGGACATTGACCTGACTGTCGGCCCGACTTGTTTTGAATAAACCCCAATCGCTATCCACGCGCTACGACCCCCGCGAGCTCTCTGATGAGGAGTTGGTCGCGCGCTCGCACACCGAGCTGTTTCACGTCACGCGCGCTTATGAAGAGCTGATGCGGCGTTACCAGAGAACTTTATTTAACGTCTGTGCACGATATCTTGGGAACGATCGCGACGCGGACGATGTCTGTCAGGAAGTGATGTTGAAGGTGCTGTACGGCCTGAAGAACTTTGAAGGAAAATCCAAGTTCAAGACATGGCTATATAGCATCACGTACAACGAATGCATCACACAGTATCGAAAGGAACGGCGTAAGCGTCGCTTGATGGACGCTTTGAGTCTGGACCCCCTCGAGGAAGCGTCGGAAGAAAAGACGCCGAAACCTGAGGAAAAGGGTGGACTTGATCGCTGGTTGGTGCATGTGAACCCGATTGACCGGGAAATTCTGGTGCTACGATTTGTCGCAGAGCTGGAATTTCAGGAGATCGCAGACATCATGCATATGGGTTTGAGTGCAACAAAAATGCGGTACAAACGCGCTCTAGATAAATTGCGTGAGAAATTTGCAGGCATTGCTGAAACTTAGTTCGGCGCAAATATCTCTTACGTGTAGGCAAGTTCTGATAGACTTGCCGCCGAGTTGTCCCCCGGTTTGTGGGACTGCTTTACAATCACCAGATGGGGATTTAACGGATGAAACTGAAAAACACCTTGGGCTTGGCCATTGGTTCTCTTATTGCCGCTACTTCTTTCGGCGTTCTGGCACAAGGCCAAGGCGCAGTTGAAGGCGAGCTGTTCTACAAGAAGCAGTACAACGATAGCGTCAAGCACATCGAAGACGGCTTCAATCCAGGCGCTCGCATCGGTTACTTCCTGACCGACGACGTTTCGATCGATCTGAACTACGATCAGACTCACCACACCCGTTCGAACGACGGTACTGGCAACCAGAAGATCAAAGGTGACACCGGCTCCCTGCTGGGTACCTACCACTTCGGTCAGGCTGGCGTAGATTCCCTGCGTCCTTACGTTTCCGGCGGTTTCGGCCACCAGAGCCGCACCAGCGTAAAAGCTGACGGTCACAGCGGTCGCGATCAGTCGACTCTGGCCATCGTTGGTACCGGTGTTAAGTACTACTTCACCGACAACCTGTTCGCTCGTGCCGGCGTTGAAGCTGACTACGCAATGGACAACGGCAAGTGGGACTACTCCGCCCTGGTTGGTCTGGGTGTGAACTTCGGCGGCAACGCCGGCGCAGTCGCTCCAGCTCCAGTTCCGGCACCGGCTCCAGAGCCAGAGCCAGAAGCTCCAGTTGCTGAAGTGGTACGTGTTGAGCTGGACGTCAAGTTTGACTTCGACAAATCTGTTGTTAAGCCAAACAGCTACGCTGACGTGAAAAACCTGGCTGACTTCATGAAGCAGTACCCACAGACCACCACCGTGGTTGAAGGTCACACTGACTCCGTAGGTCCAGACGCTTACAACCAGAAGCTGTCCCAGCGTCGTGCTGACGCTGTTAAGCAAGTTCTGGTCAAAGACGGCATCGACGCTGGCCGCGTTAGCTCCGTTGGTTATGGCGAATCCCGCCCAGTTGCTGACAACGCAACTGAAGCTGGCCGTGCTGTTAACCGTCGCGTAGAAGCGCAGGTTGAAGCTCAAGCTAAGTAATTAGCTCGCAGCTCGCGAAAAGCCCGGCTTAGGCCGGGCTTTTCTTTGTCTGCGATTTACTGCCAGGCCGGCGTTACAGCGCTGCGCTGGACGGCAATGGCAACGGTGTCACGGACGCCGGCAGTCCCTGTTGCAGGGCTGCGGAGGCGGCTACAGCCCCTATCACAAGGATCGCTGGGCTTTTTAACTGAAAGCTGTAGGCATCTTCCTGCATCGCTGTCAGGTTGCTTCGGCATTCGCGCTGGCACGGCATGGATGCGTTTTCAATCATTGCCACCGGCGTATCCAGCGCCATCCCGCCGTCCAGCAACTGCTGGCGAATTTCCCCGAGTTTTGCCACTCCCATGTAGATCACCAGAGTGGTCCCGCCTTGGGACAGTGCGCGCCAATTGAGCTCGCTGTCATCCTGGGTATGGGCTGTCACCAGGGTCACGCCCCTGGCGACGCCGCGCAGGGTCAGGGAAATATCGCACTGAGTGGCGCCCGCCAGGCCGGCGGTGATGCCATTGACCAGTTCGACCTCGATCTGGCGCTCGCGCAACCACTGTGCTTCTTCACCCCCCCGGCCAAATATGCACGGGTCCCCCCCTTTGAGCCGCACCACACACTTGCCTTGGCGGGCATAACGCAGCATCAGGCGATGGATGAAGGCTTGTGGGGTCGAACGGCAGCCCCCGCGCTTGCCCACGGCAATGACCCGCGCCCGGGGGCAATGCTCCAGCACGGCTGGATTGACCAGATCATCGATCATTACCACGTCTGCCTCCCTCAGTGCCCGTACCGCCTTGAGGGTCAGCAATTCAGGGTCACCCGGGCCTGCACCCACCAACCAGACTTTTGCGCTCATGTTGCATTCCTCACGAGGTGATTGCGCTTGGCCGCACCTGGGCGGCCAGCAGACGCTTGATTTCCGGGACGCAGGAGCCGCATTGCGTGCCGCAACCCAATTGTTGTTTCAGGCCTTGCAGATCCAGGCCGCTGCGAATGCCGGCGCACACGGCGCTGTGGCTGACGTTCTTGCAGTTGCACAGGGTTTTCTGCGCGCCAGAGGCGGCACCGGCAGCGCCCGGCGGGGCGCTCAAGGGCGCCAGCAGCCAGGGTCGCAATTGCTCATCGACACGACCTTCCAGCCAAAGATTCTGCAACCAGTGCCGGGCCAGTGTTTCCCCGGCCAGGCGGATCGCGGTGATGCGCCCCTGTTCGATGCGCACGCGTTTGCCGATGGCGCGACGCGGATCGTCGTAGGACAGTACCGGGCCGTGGTCGAGCCCCAGGTGCTGGTCGATCTCCTGCAGCCGTTGCGGGTCCGGCGCCTGGGCGCACGCGGCGCGTATCAGCAGCGCCGGCCGCTCACGCCCGGCAAGGCTGAGGCTGACGTAGGAAAAGTCTTCGCAGAGCGGGCGCAGCGCCTCGAAATGTTGTTGAACATTGCCCTCGACCAGGGCGAAGAACTCCCACGGCAGTTCAACGGCTTCAATTCGCACACCGCTGTGTTTCAGCTCAGGCTGCTTGGACAGTGGGTCGAACGCCGGCTGGGTCAGGACGTTCACGCCGCCCTTGAGGAAGCGGTCGCCCCAGTGCATCGGGAGAAAGGCTTGCCCCGGGCGTACCGAGTCATCGCTGGCGAGCGCGACGATCACACTGCCGCGGCGGCTCTTGAGGCTGACCAGGTCGCCGGCATTCAAGTGTTGGCGCTGCAGTTCATCCGGGTGCAGGCTCAGCAGCGCTTCGCTGACATGGCCGAACAGTTGCGCCGCGGTGCCGGTGCGGCTCATGCCGTGCCATTGATCCCGCAGGCGCCCGGTAATCAGGGTCAGGGGAAAGTGCGCGTCCCGTTGCTCCTTGGCGGCGCAAAATGGCTCGGCGATAAATTGCGCGCGCCCGCTGGCCGTGGGAAATATCCCGTCCACGTAGAGGCGTGGTGTGCCGCAGGTGGCGCCCTGGGGGAAAGGCCATTGCTGTGGACCCAGGCGGTCGAGCAGGGCGTGGCTGATACCGGACAGGTCCAGGTCGCGTCCGCGGGTCAGCTGTTTGAATTCATCGAACAATTGCCCAGGTTGATCGAAGGCAAACAGGCTGGGCTGACCCGGGCGCAGGTGTTTCTCCAGGCGTTGAGCGAAATCCACGGTGATCGCCCAATCCGGGCGTGCTTCACCGGGTGCGGCAATGGCCCGGCGAACGTGGGAAATCCGCCGCTCGGAGTTGGTCACCGTGCCTTCCTTTTCCCCCCAACTGGCGGCCGGCAGCAGCAGGTCGGCGAAGGGCGCGGTTTCGGTGGTGCTGAAGGCTTCCTGCAAGACCACGAACGGGCACGCCTGCAAGGCCGCGCGCACATTCTGTTGGTCGGGCAGGGACTGCGCCGGGTTGGTACAGGCGATCCACAGCGCCTTGATTTTTCCGCTGTTGACCTGCTCGAACAGTTCGATGGCGCTTAGCCCTGGCGTTTCCGGCAGCGTGGGCACCCCCCAATAGGCGGCGACCTCGGCGCGATGCCCGGCATTGTTGGCTTCGCGATGGCCTGGCAGCAGATTGGCCAGGCTGCCGGTTTCGCGCCCGCCCATGGCATTCGGCTGACCGGTAAGGGAGAAGGGGCCCGCGCCCGGGCGGCCGATTTGTCCGGTGGCCAGGTGCAGGTTGATCAGTGCGCTGTTTTTCGCGCTGCCGGCCGTGGACTGGTTCAAGCCCATGCACCACAGCGACAGAAAACTCGGCGAGGTGCCGACCCATTCCGCGCACTGCTGCAACTGGGTGACGCTGATGCCACACAGTTGCGCCACCATGGGGGGCGTGTAGTCGCGCACCAGCTGCTTCAGTTCGGCCAGCCCCTCGGTATGGGCCTGGATAAAGCTGCGGTCGATCCAGTCTTCCCACAGCAGCAGGTGCAAGATGCCGTGGAACAGCGCGACATCGGTGCCCGGCAGAATCGCCAGGTGCAGGTCCGCCAGGTCGCAGGTGTCGGTGCGCCGAGGGTCGATGACAATCACCTTCATCTGCGGCCGACGGGCCCTGGCTTGCTCCAGGCGGCGAAACAGTACCGGATGGGCGTAGGCCATGTTACTGCCGACGATCATCACGCAATCGCTCAGCTCCAGGTCTTCGTAGCTGCAGGGCGGTGCATCGGCGCCCAGGCTGCGCTTGTAGCCGACCACCGCCGACGACATGCACAGCCGCGAATTGCTGTCGATGTTGTTGGTGCCCACCAGCGCCCGCGCCAGTTTGTTGAAGGCGTAGTAGTCCTCGGTCAGCAGTTGCCCGGAGATGTAGAACGCCACACTGTCCGGACCGTGCTCGGCGATGGTCCGGGCAAATACGCTGGCGGCGTGGTCAAGGGCACTGTCCCAGTCGGTGCGGGTGCGAGCCAGGCCCTTGCCCAGGCGCAACTGTGGGTACAGCGCGCGGGCCGCCAGGTCACCGGTCAGGTGCAGGGTTGAGCCTTTGCTGCACAGTTTGCCATAGTTGGCCGGGTGCGTCGGGTCGCCGCTGACGCCGAGGATCTGCTCGCCGTCGTGCTCGATCAGGACGCCGCAGCCCACCCCGCAATAGCAGCAGGTCGAGGCAGTCGTCTGACGCTTCATCATGATGCTTCCTGCAGTGTCAGGTCCTGGTGGCCGGCCGCGCTCGACGCCGGTTCGCCAAACATCAGGTGATCACGGATCGCGGCAATGCCCTGGTGTTCGCGAATCTGCCGGAAATACCAGCCGCCATCGGCGGTATCGCCGTACAGGCAGGCGCCTACCAGCACGTCGTCCTTGATCACCAATTTTTTGTAGATGCCGCCGACCGGGTCGCGCAGGGTGATGGTCTCGGTGCCTTCGCCCCCCATGAAGTCGCCAGCGGAGAACAGGTCGATGCCGGTGACTTTCAGCTTGGTCGAGGTCACCGAGCCTTTGTAGGTGGCGAACCCCAGCTGTGCCAGGTGGTTGGCGCAGACCTTGGCCTGCTCGAACAGCGGCGCCACCAGGCCGTAGGCAATGCCACGATGGCTGGCGCATTCACCGATGGCATAGATGCGCGGATCATAGGTCTGCAGGGTGTCGTTGACCAGGATGCCGCGGTTGCAGGGCAGGCCGGCCTGTTCCGCGAGCTCGCTGGCCGGGCGGATCCCGGCGGCCATCACCACCAGGTCGGCCGGGATGATGTCGCCGTTCTTGAATTGCACCGAGCCGACCCGACCGTTGCCGGCGTCGAGCAGGGCCTGGGTTTGCTCACCCAGGCGAAAGTGCAGGCCGCGTTGTTCCAGGGCGCTTTGCAGCAATTGGCCGCTGGTCTTGTCCAGTTGCCGTTCCAACAACCATTCGCCGATGTGCACCACGGTCACGTGCATGCCGCGCAGCATCAGGCCGTTGGCCGCTTCCAGGCCCAGCAGGCCGCCGCCGATGACCACGGCGTGGCGGTGGGTCCGGGCGGTGTCGATCATGGTCTGGGTGTCGGCGATGTCACGGTAGCCAATCACCCCCTGCAGGGTGTTGCCCGGGATCGGCAGCATGAAGGGCGTCGAGCCGGTGGCGATCAGCAGGCGGTCGTATTCGGCGCTGCTGCCGTCGGCAGCGATGACCCGGCGCTTGACCCGGTCGATCTCCACCACTGTGCGGTTGAGCAGCAAGGTGATGTTGTGCTCCTGGTACCAATTGAGGTCGTTGAGCTCGATCTCTTCGAAGGTCTGTTCACCTGCCAGCACCGGGGACAGCAGGATGCGGTTGTAGTTGGTGTGGGGTTCGGCACCGAAAACCGTGATGTCATACAGTTCGCTGCTCAGCTTGAGCAGTTCCTCGAGCGTGCGGACCCCGGCCATCCCGTTGCCGATCATCACCAGTTTCAATTTTTTCATCGGGTTCTCCGCAAGCTCAGGCCGGTGTCATCGGGTCGATGGGACTGGCTCGGTGTATTTTGCGCAAACAAAAAAAGGCGTCCCGCTAGTGCTCTAGCGAGGACGCCTTTGTCCTGGTCCCGTTCTCTCGGGCAGCGCACCCTTCGTCGTTGAAGGCTGGGCTTTATGTGTGATGAACGGGCTAATGCAGTGGTTGTGCCAAGTGGTGGAGGCTACGGTTTTATCGGGCTCATCCGGGTGTTCGGGCGGTAGCGACCGGGCTTTTTGCACCGATAGAAGGCGCGGTGCACAGCAATGGCGCGACGCCGACGGGGTTTGCGGGGCCTGGGGTCAGTGGCGAATGAGGGAAAACAGCAACACCAGGTTAATCATCAGCAACACCAGCGCCAGGGTGCGCCAAACCTTCACCGGCTCGCGCTCCAGTAGCGGTCTGGGTCGCACGCTCAAGCTGCCGCGCTCGCCGTGTTCGAGAATCAGCAGCCATTGCTCGGCGGTTTCGTAGCGCTGGGCCGGGTCGGCGTTGACCCCGCGCTCCAGGCTCTGCCCCAGCCAGTCCGGCAGGTCCGGGCGATAGCGCTGGGCATTCACCGGCTGACCGAAGCGCGGGCGCTGGAAGGCTTCGATTTCGCCGTAGGGATACTGCCCGGTGGCCAGGTAATACAGGGTCACGCCGACGGCATACAGGTCTTGTTGCGCAGACGGCGCCTCACCGCTGAAGGCTTCCGGGGCGATGTAGCTCGGGGTGCCGGGCAGTGCGTTGGCCTGGTCTTCGGACAAGCCCGGGCAGTACGCCAGGCCGAAATCCAGCAGGCGCAACTCACCGTCGTCACTGAGCAGCAGGTTTTCCGGCTTGATGTCGCGATGCAGGATCTGCCGCCGGTGCAACAGGCCCACCGCGCGCAACAGGCGCTCGGCCAGTGCTTGCCATTGCGCCAGGGGCAGCGGACCGGTCTGGGTGAAGGTTTGGGCAAGGGTCTGCCCTGGGTACTCGCGCATCAGGTAATACAGGTGTTGACGCTGGGTCGCCGGATGGACCTCGGGAAAACTGCGTCCGGCGACGCGCTTGAGAAACCATTCCTCTGACAGCAGGGCCTGGGCGGCCTGGCTGTCGTCGCTCAACTGCGCCGGCAGGGTTTTCAACAGCCAGGGCTGCTGCTGGCTGTCGTGGACCCGATAGATCAGTGACTGTTGGCTGTGCCCCAGCAGTTTCTCGACGTGCCAGCCTTCGAAGCGCTGGCCGGGCTTGAGGGGCGGCGGCAGGGGCCATTGTTGCAGGTGAATCAGGGCATCGCCGATGCTCGCCTCGCCGAGGGCCTCGACCCGCACCAGCAGCGCGCTGGCATTGTCCTGGCTGCCGGCCAGGTGCGCGGCATTGACCAGGGTCTGGGCCGCGCTGTGCAGGTCCGGCTGATCGCGCAGGATGCCGGCAATCGTGGTGTCGCCCAAGGTTGCCCAGACCCCGTCGCTGAGGAGCACGAAGCACTCGCCGGCGCGCAACTCACCATCGAGAAAATCCAGCACCAGGTGTTGGTCCAGGCCCAGGGCGCGCTTGAGCACATGTTGCATGCCCGGTTGTTCCCAGACATGGTCCTCGCTGATGCGTTGCAACTGCTCGGCGTGCCAGCGATACACCCGGCAATCGCCGACGTGGGCCAGGGTGAAACGTTGTCCGCGCAGCACCAGCGCGCTGACGGTGGTGAGCAGCGGCAGGCCGCCACCGTTGGCCTGCAGCCAGCGGTTCTGCGCCAGCAACAGGCGGTCCAGGGACTGCGCCACGCCCCAGGTCTGCGGGGTGGCGTAGTAGTCCAGGGCCAGTGCTTGCAAGGTGGTGCGCGCGGCCAGCCCGCCATCGGCGCATTGGCTGACGCCATCGGCGATGGCGAACAGAAACCCTTTGCTCGCGGCCAGCTCTGCGGCGGGCGTGACCAGGCGCAGGGCGTCCTGGTTTTCCTCGCGGGGGCCGATGGCGCTGGCTTCGGCAAAACTCAATTGCAGGCTCATCGCTGCCTCAGACCCGCGCTGCGGTCACAGCGGCCGAGCCCCAGGTGGTTCTCCAGCGGCGCTTGACCCCGTGCAGGCCGAACCACGCCAGGATGCCGAGGCTGGCGAACAGCCACAAGGCCAGTTGATAACTGCCGGTGCTCTGTTTGATCGCCCCCATGCCGGCGGCGAGGGCAAACCCGCCGATCCCACCGGCCATGCCGATCAACCCGGTCATCACGCCGATTTCGCGGCGAAAACGCTGGGGCACCAACTGGAACACCGCGCCATTGCCGGCGCCAAGGCCAAGCATGGTGCAGACGAACAGGGCGAGCGCCGCATAGGAGCTGGGCAGGTTGAAGCCGACGGCGGCAATGCACACGATCGCGACACCGTACATCAGCAGCAGGGTGCGGATCCCGCCGAAGCGATCGGCCAGGGCGCCACCCAGTGGGCGCATCAGGCTGCCACCAAACACACAGGCGGCGGTGTAGTAGCCGGCAGTCACCGGGCTCAGGCCGTACTGGTCGTTGAAGTAGCCGGGCAGGGCACTGGCCAGGCCGATGAAGCCGCCGAAGGTCACGCAGTAGAAGAACATGAACCACCAGCTGTCGCGATCACCCAGGGCCTTGAAGTAGTCGCTCATGGATTTGGCCTTGGGCCGTTGCGGCGCGTTTTTCGCCAGCCAGGCGAAGATGATCAGGGTCAGGATCAGCGGGATCAGGGCGAAGCCGAACACGTTGCTCCAGCCAAACGCGGCTGCCAGCACCGGCGCGATCAGCGCCGCGAGCACAGTGCCCGAGTTGCCCGCGCCGGCGATGCCCATGGCCTTGCCCTGGTGTTGCGGCGGGTACCACTGCGAGGCCAGGGGCAGGGCGACGGCAAACGAGGCCCCGGCCATCCCCAGGAACACCCCCAGCAGCAGGGCTTGCTCGTAGCTGTGGATGCCCAGCTTCCAGGCACCGAACAGCGCGCAGATGACGATGACCTGGCCAATCAGGCCAGCGGTCTTGGGTGACAGGCGGTCGGCGAGCAGGCCCATGACAAAACGCAGCAAGGCCCCGGCGAGGATCGGCGTGGCCACCACCAGCCCGCGCTGTTGAGTGGTCAGGTGCAGGTCGGCGGCAATTTGCACCGCCAGGGGGCCCAGCAAGTACCAGACCATGAAGCTCAGGTCGAAATACAGGAATGCCGAGAACAGGGTCGGGGTATGACCGGATTTCCAGAAGCTTGAATTCATCGCGCACCTCAGCGGTTAAGAGTCTCGAAGGGAGTCGTGAGCTTGGCGGTGGGGCGCCTTGACGGCCGCACCACCGGCCCCGGTCTGTGGGGCCAAAACGAAAAAACGCCGCAACCCGCTGCGCTTGCGCGAAAGGGGTGTGCGACGTCGTTGTCGTTGGTGGGGCAACCGCCGTTGGTTACCTGTGCCGATTACTTAGCGATATCTGTGCCAACCAGTGCGGCCGAGGGCGGGCTGATCGCGAGCAGGCTCGCGAGGGTCGTCACCGATGACACGCCAAGCCTGATTCGGCGTGGTGCTCACTCCAGCAACTCACTCATGGCAATGATCTGCTCGGCCACCTGGATCAGCTTCTGCTGGCGACTCATGGCCTGGCGGCGCATCAGGGTGTAGGCCTGTTCTTCGTTGCAGGCTTTCATTTTCATCAGCAGGCCCTTGGCCAGTTCGATGCGCTTGCGCTCGGCCAGTTGTTGGTCGCGGGCAAACAGTTGGGCGCGCAGGGCCTGGTCGCTTTCAAAGCGCGCCATGGCCACGTCGAGGATCGGCTGCAGGCGGGCGGCATGGATGCCTTCGACGATGTAGGCGCTGACGCCGGACTTGATGGCCTGGCGCATCACGCCCGGGTCGTGTTCATCGGTGAACATCACGATGGGGCGTGGCTGGTCGCGGCTGACCAGCACCACTTGTTCCAGCACATCGCGGCTGGGTGACTCGGTATCGATCAGAATCACGTCCGGGCGCACCGTTTCGACGCGCGCGGGCAGGTCGATGGTCAGGCCGGATTCGTCGATCACCTCAAACCCGGCTTCGGTCAGGGCGGTCTTCAGGCGTCCGACTTTTTTAGCGGTGTCATTGATCAGCAGGATTCGCAACATGCTCATGCTCTCCTGTCAGGGCCGGGCGCGCAGGGCGGGGGTATCGGTCATGGCGTGCAGGGTGAAGCTGCGGGCGTAGGCCGCCGGGTCGGCACCGTCCCAGATCTTGCCGTCGATCAATTGGCTGCTGCGCATCTCATGGCTGTCCGCTGTTATGCCCAGGGCCCCGGCCGCGTCGCGGTACAGGCTCAGTTGCTGGACCTGGCGTGCCACGCCCAGGTAATCCGGGTCGTCGCGCAGCAAGCCCCAGCGGCGGAACTGGGTCATGAACCACATGCCGTCGCTCAAGTAGGGCATGTTCACCTCGCCATGGCCGTGAAAGCGCAGCGCGTGCGGGTCCTGCCAGCGATTGCCGAGCCCGTCGGCGTAATCGCCCAGCAAGCGTGGCTCAATGGTGTCCACGGGGGTGTCGAGGTAGTCGGCGGCGCTGAGCAACTGTGCGGTGCTGCGGCGGTTTTCCGGGCTTTGCTCGATGAACCGGCTGGCTTCCAGGATCGCCATCACCAGCGCCCGGGCGGTATTGGGGTATTGCTCGACGAAGGCGCGCGTGCAGCCGAGGACTTTTTCCGGGTGGTCAGGCCAGATGGCCTGGCTCGTTGCCAGGGTAAAGCCGAGGTTCTGCTGCACCGCGCTGGCGCTCCAGGGTTCGCCCACGCAAAACCCGTCGATGCGCCCGGCCTGCAAGTGCGCGACCATTTGCGGCGGTGGCACCACCACGCTGGTGACATCCTGCAGCGGGTGAATGCCCTGGCTGGCCAGCCAGTAGTACAACCACATGGCGTGGGTGCCGGTGGGGAAGGTCTGGGCAAAGGTGAGTTTTGGGCGACTTTGGTGCACGTGCCGATCCAGTGCCTCAGGACTGGTCACGCCCAGGCGTTGCAGGTCGTGGGACAGGTTGATGCTCTGCCCGTTGTGGTTCAGGCCCATGAGCACGGCCATCTCGGTGGCGGCGACGCCTCCGATGCCCAGGTGTACCGCGTACACCAGGCCATAGAGGCTATGGGCGGCGTCCAGTTCGCCGCTGGTCAGCTTGTCCCGCAGGTTGGCCCAGGATGTTTGGCGCTTGAGGTTCAAGGTCAGGCCATAAGGCTGGGCAAAGCCCTGGGTGGCGGCTACGACCACCGAGGCGCAATCGCTCAGGGCCATGAAGCCCAGGTTGATCGAGGTCTTTTCCGGCGCGTCGCTGCCGTTGACCCAGGCCAGCGGGCCGACTGATGGTTCGTTCATCGGGAGTGCACCTTGCAGAAAAAAGCGTCGCCCCGGGCCCCTGTGCAAGCCAGGTCGGATGACGACGCCATGGTCGTTCGACTCATCCCGGCGCTGGCATGAGTACGGATAGGCTTCACGGTGCAAGGCATATGCCATTGCC
This sequence comes from Pseudomonas kielensis, assembly GCF_014236655.1. GTDB lineage: Bacteria > Pseudomonadota > Gammaproteobacteria > Pseudomonadales > Pseudomonadaceae > Aquipseudomonas > Aquipseudomonas kielensis. The sequence continues at coordinate 246,996 of NZ_JACMYG010000005.1, read as the reverse complement.
GAGGGATTTGTACATGTGCCTCGCCTGCGACCCCGATGCCCGGCTATAATCGCCGCCTTATTTTGCCGCCGACCGAGTCAAGCCCGCCCATGTATACCCTGGCCCGCCAACTGCTGTTCAAACTCTCCCCGGAAACCTCCCACGATCTGTCCCTGGACTTGATCGGCGCGGGCGGACGCCTGGGCCTGAACGGCTTGCTGTGCAAGGCCCCGGCCCATGTGCCGGTGAATGTCATGGGCCTGGACTTCCCCAACCCGGTTGGCCTGGCTGCAGGCCTGGACAAGAATGGCGCGGCCATCGACGGTTTTGCCCAGCTTGGTTTCGGGTTTGTCGAAATCGGCACCGTCACCCCGCGCCCGCAACCGGGTAACCCCAAACCACGGATTTTCCGCTTGCCGCAAGCCGAGGCGATCATCAATCGCATGGGGTTCAACAACCTCGGCGTCGATCATCTGCTGGCCCGGGTTGCCGCGGCCAAGTACAAGGGCGTGCTGGGGATCAACATCGGCAAGAACTTCGACACCCCGGTCGAGCGTGCGGTGGACGACTACCTGATCTGCCTGGACAAGGTCTACGCCCACGCCAGCTATGTCACGGTCAACGTCAGCTCGCCGAACACCCCGGGCCTGCGCAGCCTGCAGTTCGGTGATTCGCTCAAGCAACTGCTCGCCGACCTGGCCACGCGCCGCGCCGAACTGGCCCTGCGACATGGCAAGCATGTGCCCCTGGCGATCAAGATTGCCCCGGACATGACGGACGAAGAAACCGCCCAGGTGGCGCAGGCGCTGATCGAAACCGGTATGGACGCGGTCATCGCCACCAACACCACCCTGAGCCGGGTGGGCGTCGAAGGCATGGAGCACGGGGACGAGATGGGTGGCCTGTCGGGCGCCCCGGTGCGTGAGAAGAGCACCCACACGGTCAAGGTGCTGGCGGCGGAACTGGCAGGGCGCTTGCCGATCATCGCGGCGGGCGGGATCACCGAAGGACGGCACGCGGCTGAGAAAATCGCCGCGGGTGCCAGCCTGGTGCAGATCTACTCGGGCTTCATCTACAAGGGCCCGGCGCTGATCCGTGAATCGGTCGACGCCATCGCCGCCCTGCGCTGATACCGCGCCTGTTTACGACGGCTACGCCGCCGAACGCAGGCTGCGCCAGCGGCTACAGACAGGAATAAAAAAGGGCTCCTCAAGGGAGCCCCTGGGCCGAAGCCCGCCGTCCGGAGAGGACGTGCATGGTTAAGTCGTTACGTAATCAAGTTGTCGTGTCGGAATGTGTGCCCCGTTTAGCCGACGGCGTGAAGTTCGTTGAGTCTATGGATTCCCGCAGTGCCGGTCATACCGTCCCAGTTGTCGCCGCGTCCTTCTCGCCAGCCGTTAATCCAGGCTTGGCGTACCGACGGTAGAGTAAATGGGCAAAGCTCACGGGATTTGCCACCAACGCCATATTGATATCCGCGCAAAAATGCTCTTTCCAACGGATCACGCTTAAGTCTTCTCATAGGGTGTTTCCCTCACTTGTTGACTGTATGTATCGCGTCGACCTCTATCGAGGTCAGGCAGAAAACGCTCTGCCAATGGCGGCTCGCTGCCGGCGTGGCGAGCCAAGGTGTTGACGTCGTTGCGGCGTCAACCTGTATTGAGTTCTAACCAATGCGTCACATCGAGGGAATGATCGTTTTGTCATAAGGACGTAACGATAAAGGTGTTATGGCCATAAGAAACAACGAGGGTTTTGTCGGGTGGTTGGCCAAACCCCGCTATGATCAGGCTCTCAAAGAATGATGAGGCTAATGCTTCCTAGGTCATGACCCACCGATGCGCTCGGTTACTATTCGACGAAGGGTCGAGTTATGACATTTTGTTGCACCGAATTTTTTATCTGCCCGGGCATCTAAGCTCATTCCAGCCAGTTGGCTGGCATAGCCGCCAGGGTGGGACGGCACACCTTCGTGCCACGCGAGCGCTCTTTTAGAAAAGCGCTTGATTGAAAACCGAGCGGTCAATGCGTTGCCCGTTCACTCATTGCTAAAGGCCCTGGAACTCCCATGTCGGATCGTTACGAACTCTTCCTCACTTGCCCAAAAGGCCTTGAAGGCCTGCTCATCGAGGAAGCCGTCGGGCTTGGCCTTGAGGAAGCGCGCGAGCACACCTCGGCTGTGCGCGGCATGGCCACCATGGAAACCGCTTATCGCCTGTGCCTGTGGTCGCGCCTGGCAAACCGCGTGCTGTTTGTCCTCAAGCGCTTCCCGATGAAGGACGCCGAAGACCTCTACCACGGCGTGCTGGATATCGAGTGGCAAGACCACATGCTGGCGGACGGCACCCTGGCGGTGGAGTTCAGCGGTCACGGTTCGGGCATCGACAACACCCACTTCGGCGCCTTGAAGGTCAAGGATGCGATTGTCGATAAATTGCGCACGCCAACGGGCGAACGTCCTTCGATCGACAAGCTCAATCCGGACCTGCGCATTCACCTGCGCCTGGACCGTGGCGAAGCGATCCTGTCCCTGGATCTGTCCGGGCACAGCCTGCACCAGCGCGGCTATCGCCTGCAGCAAGGTGCCGCCCCGCTGAAGGAAAACCTCGCGGCGGCGATCCTGATCCGTTCCGGCTGGCCACGCATCGCCGCCGAGGGCGGCGCCCTGGCTGACCCAATGTGCGGTGTGGGTACCTTCCTGGTCGAAGCGGCGATGATTGCCGCGGACATGGCTCCCAACCTGCGTCGTGAGCAATGGGGCTTCACCGCCTGGCTCGGCCACGTGCCGGCGCTGTGGAAAAAACTCCATGAAGAAGCCAGCGCCCGTGCCGCTGCCGGCCTGGCCAAGCCACCGCTGTGGATCCGCGGTTACGAAGCTGATCCGCGCCTGATCCAGCCGGGCCGTAACAACGTCGAGCGTGCCGGCCTGAGCGAGTGGATCAAAATCTACCAGGGCGAAGTGGCCACCTTCGAACCGCGCCCGGACCAGAACCAGAAAGGCCTGGTGATCTGCAACCCTCCGTACGGCGAGCGCCTGGGCGACGAGGCGAGCCTGCTCTACCTCTACCAGAACCTCGGCGAGCGCCTGCGTCAGGCCTGCCTGAACTGGGAAGCGGCGGTGTTCACCGGCGCACCGGACCTGGGCAAGCGCATGGGTATTCGCAGCCACAAGCAATATGCCTTCTGGAACGGCGCCTTGCCGTGCAAGCTGCTGCTGATCAAAGTGCTGCCCGACCAGTTTGTCACAGGCGAGCGCCGGACCCCGGAGCAGCGCCAGGCCGAGCGTGAACAGGCGATCTACGATCAGGCACCGGTCGAACCGCAAGAGCGCCAGTACAACAAGAATGGCAACCCGATCAAGCCCGCCCCGGCACCGGTACCGGTGGTCGAACAGGCGCGCCTGAGCGAGGGTGGGCAGATGTTTGCCAACCGTCTGCAGAAGAACCTCAAGGCCCTGGGCAAGTGGGTCAAGCGCGAAGGGATCGACTGCTACCGTGTGTACGATGCCGACATGCCTGAGTACTCGATGGCCATCGACCTGTACCACGACTGGGTCCACGTGCAGGAGTACGCGGCACCGAAGTCGATCGATCCGGAAAAAGCCTCGGCGCGGATGTTCGATGCCCTGGCCGCCATTCCCCAGGCCCTGAACATCGACAAGAGCCGCGTGGTGGTCAAGCGTCGCGAGCGCCAGAGCGGTACCAAGCAGTACGAGCGCCAGAGTGCCCAGGGCAAGTTCGTCGAGGTCAATGAAGGCGGAGTCAAGCTGCTGGTCAACCTGACCGACTACCTCGACACCGGGCTGTTCCTGGATCACCGGCCGATGCGCATGCGCATTCAGAAAGAGGCGGCCGGCAAGCGCTTCCTCAACCTGTACTGCTACACCGCGACCGCCAGCGTGCACGCAGCCAAGGGTGGCGCGCGCAGCACCACCAGCGTCGACCTGTCCAAGACTTACCTGGATTGGGCGCGCCGCAACCTGTCGCTCAACGGTTTTTCCGACAAGAACCGTCTGGAGCAGGGCGATGTCATGGCCTGGCTGGAAGCCAACCGTGATGAGTTCGACATGATCTTCATCGATCCGCCGACCTTCTCCAACTCCAAGCGCATGGAAGGCATCTTCGACGTCCAGCGTGACCACGTGCAGTTGCTCGACCTGGCCATGGCGCGCCTGGCACCGGGTGGGGTGTTGTACTTCTCCAACAACTTCCGCAAGTTCCAGCTCGAGGACAACCTCACAACGCGCTACGCCGTCGAGGAAATCACCGCGCAAACCATCGACCCGGACTTTGCCCGTAACGGCAAGATCCACCGTGCCTGGAAAATCATGGCGCGCTAAGGTTCGAATGGCCCCATGGAGCCTTGATGCTGCCTGGCTCTATGGGGTGTTCGGTTGGAAAAGCTGCGGCCTGCCGCGAACCGCGCGCAGTGCTGGGCGCTGTCACCGGCAGTGTTGGCATCGTCAACTGGCGCCCGGGGAGGGCGCCGATGCCGTGCTGCTGCGCGCAGCCTTGACTCGAGAGTTACAGTACTGACGCGGCGGTCGCCAGTTTTGGCTGGCGATACAGGTCCAGCAGCACTTGATCGAGCACCGACGAAGCACCAAAGGGTGCCTTGTCGTTGAGGATCGCCACCACGGCCCAGGTGTTGCCATTGTTGTCGCGGCTGAAGCCGGCAATCGCCCGGACAGTGTTCAGGGTGCCAGTCTTGACGTGGGCTTCGCCACGCATCGCCGTGGTTTTCAGGCGTTTGCGCATGGTGCCGTCCATGCCGGCAATCGGCATCGAGCTGACGAATTCGGCCGAGTACGGGCTTCTCCAGGCGGCCTGCAGCATGCTTGCCATCTCACGGGCGCTGACGCGCTCGGCACGGGACAGGCCGGAACCGTTTTCCATCACCAAATGCGGTGCAGTGATGCCCTTTTTCGCCAGCCATTGGCGCACGACGCGCTGGGCGGCCATGGCGTCGTTGCTGTCGGCGTCGGTGCGGTATCTCGCGCCCAGGCTGAGGAACAGTTGCTGGGCCATGGTGTTGTTACTGTATTTGTTGATGTCGCGGATGATTTCCGCCAGGTCTGGGGAGAATGCCCGGGCCAGGACCTTGGCGCTCTTCGGCACCGCGCCCTGGCGATCCGCGCCCTGGATGCTGCCGCCCAGTTCCTGCCAGATCGCCCTTACGGCACCGGCGGTGTAGGTCGCGTGGTCGAGCAGCGAGAGGTAGGTCTGCGAGCTGCAGCCGTCGCCCAACTGGCCGGCTACGGTCACGGTGACGCTGCCGTCGGCCTGGGTCACCGGGTTGTAGCGCACGCCGCCGGTGCACTGCTTGGTGTTGACGGCCTTGACCTGGTTTTCGATGCGGATGCTGGCAATCGGCGGTTCGACCGACACCAGGACCCGGCCCGAATCATTGCGGGCCACGAAGCGCAGGGCCTTGAGGTTGACCATGGCCGCGTCGGGCTTGACCAGGAACGGCTTGTTGTCGTCATTGCCGTCATCGTTGAACTGCGGCAATTGCGGTTGATTGAAGAAGCCGCGGTCCAGCACCAGGTCGCCGGTGACTTGCTGCACGCCATTGGCCCGCAGGTCGCGCATCAGCAGCCAGAGTTTTTCCATGTTCAGTTTCGGATCGCCGCCACCCTTGAGGTACAGGTTGCCGCGCAGGATGCCGCCGCCGAGGGTGCCGTCGGTGTAGAACTCGGTTTTCCACTGGTGGTTGGGGCCGAGCATTTCCAGGGCGGCGTAGGTGGTCACCAGCTTCATGGTGGACGCCGGGTTGACCGACACGTCGGCATTGAACACGGTCGGGGTGCCCGGGCCGTTCAGGGGAATCATCACCAGCGACAGCGCGCTGTCGGGGAGCTTGCTGGCCTTCAGGGCTTTTTCGACGCTGGGGCTCAGGGCGGTATTGACGGGCGCAGCAGAAACCGTAAAGGCCAGGGGGACAAGCAGGCTGGCCAGCAACAATGGACGCAAAGATCTGATCATATGAAATAAAACCCTACAGCCGAGGGGAAAAAAGATGAGGGCATGAAGATAAATTCCCTCAGTGGTCACGAAATTGTCGGCATTATGCCCAAGGTATAGCGCTTTGTGCCGCAAGCACGCGAGCTATTCGGCTATTTTTTTTACCGGTCGTAAGGCCGGCGTCCAGAGAGTCGGGCAATTGGCGGCTTAAAATGCTAAAGTGCCGCCCGATATTACTTATGAGGATTGTTCCAATGGCGACTAACCGTTCCCAGCGTCTGCGCAAAAAACTGTGCGTCGATGAATTTCAAGAGCTGGGTTTCGAACTGAACCTGGATTTCAAGGAAGATTTGGCTGATGAAGCCATTGACGCTTTCCTCGATGCATTCCTCAAAGAAGCCATGGAAGCCAACGGTCTGGGTTATGTTGGCGGCGACGACTACGGTCTGGTTTGCCTGCAGAAGCGTGGCTCGGTTTCCGAAGAGCAGCGTGCTGCTGTTGAAGCCTGGCTCAAAGGCCGCAGCGAACTGACCGAAGTCACCGTCAGCCCGTTGCTGGACGTCTGGTACCCGGAAAAGCCGATCAATCCGGTAGCTTGATGTTGAAAAAAACGGCGACCCTCGGGTCGCCGTTTTTTTTCGCTCAGGCTTTGCGCCAATTCAGAATCATCAGCGTCACCACCCCCGCGACAATCCCCCAGAATGCCGAGCCAATGGAAAACAGCGTCAGCCCCGACGCCGTGACCATGAAGGTGATCAATGCCGCTTCACGCTCCCGGGTTTCACTCATGGCAATGCTCAGGCCATTGATGATGGAGCCGAACAGCGCCAGTGCGGCAATCGACAACACTAATTCCTTGGGCAGGGCCGCGAACAGCGCCGCCAAGGTTGCTCCAAAGACCCCGGCAATGCCGTAGAAAATCCCGCACCAGACCGCCGCGGTGTAGCGCTTGTTGCGATCTTCATGGGCGTGCGGCCCGGTGCAGATCGCCGCGCTGATCGCCGCCAGGTTGATCCCGTGGGAGCCGAACGGCGCCAGCAGCAGCGAGGCAACGCCGGTGGCGGTGATCAGGGGCGAGGCCGGCACGTCATAGCCGTCGGCGCGCAACACGGCGATGCCGGGCATGTTCTGCGAGGTCATGGCCACCACGAATAGCGGGATGCCGATGCTGATGGTCGCGGCGAGGGAAAAGTGTGGGGTGGTCCAGACCGGCGTCGCCACTTCGAGGTGGAAGCCGCTGAAGTCCAGCAGGCCCATGAACCCCGACAAGGCCGTGCCGATCAACAGCGCCGCCAGCACTGCGTAGCGCGGCGACAGGCGCTTGACCACCAGGTAGGTGAAAAACATCCCCAGGACCAGGCCGGTACGGTGCTGGGCGGCGACGAAGATCTCGCTGCCGATCTTGAACAGGATCCCGGCCAGCAAGGCTGCGGCCAGCGACGCCGGGATGCGTTTGACCAGGCGTTCGAAGCTGCCGGTCATGCCGCAGATGGTTACCAGCACCGCGCAGGTGATGTAGGCACCAATCGCCTCGCCGTAGCTGACCCCCGACAGGCTGGTGATCAGCAGCGCAGCGCCCGGCGTCGACCAGGCAATGGTGATGGGGGTGCGATAACGCAGGGACAGGCCGATGGAACACACTGCCATGCCGATCGAGATGGCCCAGATCCACGAGGAAATCTGCCCGCTGGTCAGGCCGGCGGCCTGTCCGGCCTGGAACATCAGCACCAGGGAGCTGGTATAGCCGGTCATCATTGCGATGAACCCGGCGACAATGGCCGAGGGTGAAGTGTCGGCCAGCGGGCGGAGCTGGGTGCGGGTGGCGTCGTTCATGACAGCGCTGTTCCTTGAGTCTTGTAGGCCGCGAGTGAAGCGGGAAGGCGTTTTGCGGGTTCAAGCCTAAACTCAAACGTAACTGATCGTTGCAATACAGCCGGGGGCGTATATGGCCGTACAGTCGTGTTGCCACCTGCAGTTGTGTACAATGTGCCGTGTTTTTTACGCGATACTTGCCAGCGATCCACTGTGACGTATTACAGTCACGGTCTCTTCGTCGCAGTTCTCCCGACTCGAGTGCCCATGAACGAACAGTTGCAGCCCCTCAAGAAACAACCGCGAGCAGGCAAAGCCGGCCGCAGCGGAACCCAGGACGATATTGTCTATGCGCATATCTTCGAGGCGATCCTCGAACAGCGCCTGGCGCCCGGTACCAAATTGAGCGAAGAGGCGCTGGGAGAGATTTTCGGGGTCAGCCGCACCATCATTCGCCGCGCTCTGTCGCGCCTGGCCCACGAAGGCGTGGTGCTGTTGCGCCCGAACCGTGGCGCCGTGGTTGCCAGCCCGAGTGTCGAGGAGGCGCGCCAGGTGTTCATGGCCCGGCGTCTGGTGGAGCGGGCGATTACCGAACTGGCGGTCGAACACGCCAGCGCCGAAGAGCTGAGCGAGTTGCGCCAGATGGTCAACGACGAGCGCGACAGCTTCTCCCGCGGCGACCGGGGTGCCGGCATCCGCCTTTCCGGGGAATTTCACCTGAAGCTGGCCGAGGCGGCGAAAAACGCGCCGCTGATCAGCTTCCAGCGCAGCCTGGTGTCGCAGACCTCGTTGATCATTGCCCAGTACGAAAGCGGCAACCGCTCGCACTGTTCCTACGACGAGCACACTCAGTTGATCGACGCCATCGAAGCTCGCGATGCGACCCTGGCGGTGAACCTGATGATGCATCACATGGATCACATCGACAGCAAACTCAACCTCGACGAAGAAAGCGCCTCGGACGATCTACACGCGGTGTTTTCCCATCTGCTGCAGACCAAGAAGCCAGGGCGCTCGCCCGCCAAGCTCTAAGTCAGACGCGAGTCGGGTCCATCGCGGGCGAGTCGAATCGCCCGCGATTTCGTTCTGCCAGGCAAAAAAACTTAGCGCTGGTGCACCAGGTTCCCCGCCGCATACGTCTGCAGCACCGTCCGGTCATCCCCCAGGGTCATCAGCACAAACAGCGTTTCGGCGATGTTGTTCGCCTGTTGCAGGCGGTAGCTGAGCAGGGGGGTGGCGTGATAGTCGAGCACCAGGAAGTCGGCGTCGGTGCCCGGTTGCAGGGTCCCGATACGGTCTTCCAGGCGCAGTGCGCGGGCGCCGCCGAGGGTTGCCAGGTACAGCGACTTGAACGGACTCAGGCGTGCGCCTTGCAGTTGCATGACTTTGTAGGCTTCGTTGAGGGTGTGCAGCAGCGAGAAGCTGGTGCCGGCGCCCACGTCGGTGCCGAGGCCGACATTGAGGTTGTGTTTCTCGGCCATCGGTAGGTTGAACAGGCCGCTGCCGAGGAAGAAGTTGGACGTCGGGCAGAACGCTACTGCCGAACCGGTCTCGGCCAGCCGTGCACATTCGTCGTCACACAGGTGTACGCCGTGGGCGAACACCGAACGCTCACCCAGCAACTGGTAATGGTCGTAGACATCCAGGTAGCCCTTGCGCTCGGGGAACAGTTCCTTGACCCATTCGATCTCCTGCAGGTTTTCACTGATGTGGGTCTGCATGTAGAGGTCGGGGTACTCGCTGAGCAATTGGCCGGCGAGGGTCAGTTGTTCCGGGGTGCTGGTCGGCGCAAAGCGTGGGGTCACCGCGTAGTGCAGACGGCCCTTGCCGTGCCAGCGCTCGATCAGCGCCTTGCTTTGCTCGTAGCTGGATTCGGCGGTGTCGGTCAGGTAGTCCGGCGCGTTGCGGTCCATCATGACCTTGCCGGCGATCATCCGCAGGTCGAGCTTTTGCGCCTGCTCGAAGAACGCGTCCACCGATTGCGGGTGCACGCTGCCGAACACCAGGGCGGTGGTGGTGCCGTTGCGCAGCAGTTCCTTGATGAAGATTCCGGCGACTTCCTCGGCGTGGGCCTTGTCGGCGAACTGGCTTTCGCAAGGGAAGGTGTAGGTGTTGAGCCAGTCCAGCAATTGTTCGCCATAGGCACCGACCATGCCGGTTTGTGGCAGGTGGATGTGGGTGTCGATGAAGCCCGGGGTAATCAAGGCGTCTTTGTGGTGGACGACCTCAATGTCCGCCGGCAGGCTGGCCAGCAGCTCGGTGGCATGGCCGAGGGCACTGATCCGGCCGTTTTCGGTGACCAGCAAGCCGTCTTCGAAGTACTGATAAGAAGCTTCGATCCCGACCACGGCAGGGTCGGCGATGCTGTGCAGGATGGCGGCGCGGTAGGCTTTGCGAGTCGAAGGCATGGGTGGTTCTCAGTTCGTGGCTTGACTGCGGCGTGAAGCGGGCAGCAGTTTGGCAATGGGTTCGGCGCGAGCGGTGCCCTGGCCGAAATTCGCGTTATAGGTGGCGATGATTTCGCCGGCGATGGAGATGGCAATTTCCACAGGCAACTTGCCTTTGACTTCGCCGATGCCCATCGGGCAGCGCATGCGTTGCACGGTGCTGTTGTCGAATCCGCGATCGCGCAGGCGGTGTTCGAACTTCACGCGCTTGGTCTTCGAGCCGATCAGGCCGAAGTAGGCGAAGTCGTTGCGCTTGAGGATGGCGGCCGTGAGCTCCAGGTCGAGCTGGTGATTGTGGGTCATGACGATGCAGTAGCTGCCCACCGGCAGGTCGTCGATTTCGTCCACCGGTTCTTCGCTGACGATTTTACGCACGCCATGGGGAATGTGTTCCGGGAACTCGGCGTCCCGCGAGTCGATCCAGCGCACCCGGCAGGGCAGGCTGGCGAGCAGGGGAACCAGGGCGCGGCCGACGTGGCCGGCGCCAAACACGGCGATCTGTGCCTGCACCTGGCCCATGGGTTCGAACAGCAGCACGGTGGCGCCGCCACAGCACTGGCCGAGGCTGGCTCCGAGGCTGAAGCGCTCCAGGTGGGTGTCCTGCTTGCCGCTGGCCAGCATCTCGCGGGCGATCTGCATCGCCTTGTATTCCAGATGCCCGCCACCGATGGTGTCGTAGGTGTGCGTGGCGCTGATGACCATTTTCGAGCCCGCGTTGCGCGGCGTCGAGCCGAGCTCTTCGATGATGGTCACCAGGACGCAGGCTTCGCCCTGGGATTGCAGGTCGGCGAGGGCGTCGATCCAGTTGTACATGTTCACCTCGACATCTTCATTGTCTGTTCGGCCGTCATCGCTAGCAGGCTAGCTCCCACAGTGTTTTGTGGTGTTCACAGAATCTGAATTCAACACAAGTTCTGTGGGAGCTAGCCCTGCTAGCGATTGGCCGCACTTCGGTCCTAGAGCGGAGCCAGCTCAGGCTCAGTTTCGACTGGCTTCACCGCCTTCAACTGGCGCATCTGTTCACAGCCCCACAACACCCGCTCCGGGGTCGCCGGTGCGTCGATGTTCGGCTGATGTTTGTAATCGCCCAGGCTCGCCACGGCGTCCTTGATCGCACACCAGGCGGCGATGCCGAGCATGAACGGCGGCTCGCCCACGGCCTTGGAGTGGAACACGGTGTCTTCCGGGTTCTTGCGGTTTTCCACCAGCTTGACCCGCAGGTCCAGCGGCATGTCAGCCACCGCCGGGATCTTGTAGCTGGCCGGGCCGTTGGTCATCAGCTTGCCCTTGTTGTTCCAGACCAGCTCTTCCATGGTCAGCCAGCCCATGCCCTGGATGAAGCCGCCTTCGACCTGGCCGATATCGATGGCCGGGTTCAGCGAGGCGCCGACATCATGCAGGATGTCGGTGCGCAGCATTTTGTATTCGCCGGTCAGGGTGTCGATGATCACTTCGCAGCAGGCGGCGCCGAAGGCGAAGTAATAGAACGGCCGACCACGGGCCTGGCTACGGTCGTAGAAGATTTTCGGGGTCTTGTAGAAGCCGGTGCTGGACAGCGAGACTTGGGCGAAATACGCCTGCTGGATCAGCGCCTCGAAGGTCAGGATGTGGTCGCGGACCCGCACGTGACCGTTGTGGAACACCACGTCGGCTTCGCTGACTTCATATTTGCGTGCGGCGAACTCCACCAGGCGCTGCTTGATGATTTCTGCGGCGTTCTGCGCCGCTTTGCCGTTGAGATCGGCGCCGCTGGAGGCGGCGGTCGGCGAGGTGTTCGGCACCTTGTCGGTATTGGTCGCGGTGATCTGCACGCGGTCGATTTCCACCTGGAACACTTCGGCCACCACCTGCGCGACCTTGATGTTCAGGCCTTGACCCATCTCGGTGCCGCCATGGTTGAGGTGGATACTGCCGTCGGTGTAGACGTGGATCAACGCGCCCGCCTGGTTGAGGAAGCTGGCGGTGAAGGAAATGCCGAATTTCACCGGGGTCAGCGCCAGGCCCTTTTTCAGGATCGGGCTGTTGGCGTTGTAGCGGCGGATCGCTTCGCGACGCTCGGCGTATTGGCTGCTCTCTTCCAGTTCAGCGGTCATTTCTTCGAGCATGTTGTGCTCGACGGTCTGGTAGTAGTGGGTGACGTTGCGCTCGGTCTTGCCGTAGTAGTTGGCCTTGCGCACGGCCAGCGGGTCGAGGCCCAGGTGGCGGGCAATGGCGTCCATCACCTCTTCGATGGCAACCATGCCCTGAGGGCCGCCGAAACCACGGTAGGCGGTGTTGGAGGCGGTGTTGGTCTTGCAGCGGTGACCGTTGATGGTCGCATCGCCCAGGTAGTAGGAGTTGTCGGAGTGAAACATCGCCCGGTCGACGATGGAAGCCGACAGGTCCGGCGAGCACCCGCAATTGCCCGCCAGGTCCAGGGCGATCCCATGCAGGCGTCCGCTGCTGTCGAAGCCGACGTCGTACTCGACATAGAACGGGTGACGCTTGCCGGTCATCAGCATGTCTTCGACCCGTGGCAGGCGCATCTTGGTCGGTTGGCCCGTCAGGTGGGCGATCACCGCACACAGGCACGCCGGGCTGGCAGCCTGGGTTTCCTTGCCGCCGAAACCGCCGCCCATGCGGCGCATGTCGACCACGATCTTGTTCATCGACACGTCGAGGACTTCGGCCACCAGTTTCTGCACTTCGGTGGGGTTCTGGGTCGAGCAGTAGACGATCATGCCGCCGTCTTCAGTTGGCATCACCGAGGAAATCTGGGTTTCCAGGTAGAAGTGCTCCTGGCCGCCGATGTGCAGCGTGCCCTGGATGCGATGTTCGGCGGTGGCGAGCGCAGTGGCCGAGTCGCCGCGCTGGTGGGTGTGGCTGTCGAGCACGAAGTGGCGTTTGCGCAGGGCTTCGACCACGTCCAGTACCGGCTCCAGGTCTTCATATTCGATGATCGCGGCCATGGCCGCCTTGCGTGCGGTTTCCAGGTCTTTCGCTGCCACGGCGAGCACGGGTTGACCGACGAATTGCACGTCATCGATCGCCAGCAGTGGGTCGCCCGGCAACAGCGGTCCGATGTCTTTCAGGCCTGGTATGTCTTTATGGGTAACGGCGATGCGCACGCCTTCGAAGGCGTAGCAGGGCTGGGTGTCGATGCTGATGATTTTCGCGTGGGCGCGGTCCGACAACCGTGCATAGACATGCAGCTGATTGGGAAACTCCAGCCGGTCATCGATGTACTGCGCTTCACCGGACACGTGCTTGGCGGCGCTGTCGTGCTTGACGCTGCGGCCGACCCCGGTGGTCAGGTCCTTGGCGAACAGTTCAGCCAGTTCGGCCTGGGTCTTCTCTACGGCGTGATGATTAGACATAAGCGGTCACCCGGGTCTCGATGTGCGGTGTTTGCAGTTCGATGAAGTATTTGCGCAGCAGGTTCTGCGCGCTGAGCAGGCGGTATTCCTTGCTGGCGCGGAAGTCCGAGAGCGGGGTGAAATCTTCTGCCAGGGCAGCGCAGGCGGCTTCGACGGTGGCATGGTTCCAGGCCGCGCCGAGCAGCGCCGCTTCGCAGCTTTTGGCCCGTTTCGGGGTGGCGGCCATGCCGCCGAAGGCGACGCGGGCGTCGGCGATCACGCCATTGTCGATACGCAGATTGAAGGCGGCGCAGACTGCGGAAATATCATCGTCCAGGCGCTTGGACACCTTGTAGGCGCGGAACTGCTGCGCGGCGCTGGCGCGCGGCACAATGATCTTCTCGATGAATTCGCTTTCCTGGCGCGCGGTGACTCGGTAATCGATGAAGTAATCTTCCAGGGCCAGGGTGCGGCGGGTGTTGCCTTTGCACAGCACGATCTGTGCGCCCAGGGCGATCAGCAGCGGTGGCGAGTCGCCGATGGGCGAAGCATTGCCGATGTTGCCGCCCAGGGTGCCCTGGTTGCGGATCTGCAAGGAGGCGAAGCGTTGCAGCAGTTCACCGAAGTCCGGGTACTCGGCCTTCAGGGCCTCGTAGCAGTCGGAGAGGGCGGTGGCTGCACCGATTTCCAGGCGATCGGCAAAATGCTCGATGCGCTTCATTTCGGCAACGTTGCCGACGTAGATCATCACGGGCAGGGTGCGGTGGAACTGAGTGACTTCCAGCGCCAGGTCGGTGCCGCCGGCCAACAGCCGGGCTTGCGGGTAGGCGTCGTAGAGGTCGGCCAGGTCAGCCACGGTCAACGGCACCAGGCAGCGTTTGTCGCCGCTGTTGAGTTCACCGATGTCGGTGGGGGCAATGGCCTTCAGGCGGGCGATGGTCTCGGCTTCACGGGCATCGAACTGGTCGGGTTGTTTAGCGCAGCAGGACTGTTCGGCGGCTTCGAGAATCGGCCGGTAGCCGGTGCAGCGGCAGAGGTTGCCGGCGAGGGCTTCATGGGCCTTGTGGGCGTCGGGCTGGTCGCTGTTTTTCTGCAGGGCAAACAGCGACATGACGAACCCCGGCGTACAGAAGCCGCACTGCGAGCCGTGGCATTCGACCATGGCTTGCTGCACGCTGTGCAGTTGGCCCTGATGCTTGAGGTCTTCGACGCTGATCAGCTGTTTGCCATGCAACGAGGAGACAAACGTCAGGCACGAGTTGAGGCTGCGATAGCGAATATGTTCGCGGCCGTCGTCGTCACGTTGCAGTTCACCGACCACCACAGTGCACGCGCCACAGTCACCACTGGCGCAACCTTCTTTGGTGCCGGACTTGCCCAGGTGCTCGCGCAGGTAGTTGAGCACGGTCAGGTTGGGGTCCAGGGCGTGCTCGCTACGGAGTTCCTGGTTTAGTAAAAACTGGATCACGGAAGGCCTCGCAGACTCATTATTGTTGTTAACCGTTATGACCCGAATTTATCAGGTCTGACTTTTCGGTCAATGGTTTTCTGACTTAAAGGTCAGGAAATTACCTTTTGTCGATCAGCAACCCCTGCTTTGAGTATTGACCCTCTGGGCCCAGCTCGCTTTTTGCTTGAATCGTGCCAATTTCCACTGGCCGGGCCCTGCATCATCCACTACCAAGTGCGCTACACTGCGCCGCTTGTACAGATCGAAGAGTTTGAAGGAAAACCATGACGTTCAAGGCGCCGGACAGCCTCGCCGAGCAAATTGCTCAACACCTCGCCGAACGCATCATTCGCGGCGAAATGAAGCCAGGAGAGCGCATCCAGGAACAGAAGGTCACGCTGGCGCTCAATGTCAGCCGCGGTTCGGTCCGTGAAGCCTTGCTGATCCTCGAACGACGCCACCTGGTCGCGATCCTGCCGCGACGCGGCGCCCATGTCACCGAGCTCACCGCGCACAAGGTGCAGAGCCTGTGCACCCTGATGAGCGAGCTGTACATCCTGCTGGGCAACGCCGTGGCCAATGGCTGGCAAGTCCAGGCCGACATGGCGCCCTTCGTGCAGATCCAGCAGCGGCTGAACGCCAGCTACGAACGCCAGGACATCCGCACCTTTGTCGACGACAGCTTCAATGTGATGCGTGCCGCGTACCCGTTCGCCGATAACCCCTACCTGCAGGAAACCGTCGAGAACCTGCAGCCGGCCATGAGCCGTGCGTATTTCCTGGCCCTGGAACAACGCAAGGCGGAAATGAGCGAGTTCCTCGAACTGTTCGATCGCCTGCTCGCCGCCGTGCTGGCCCGTGACCTGCCACAGATCCGCATCGTGCTCTCGGCCTACGCCCAGCGCAGTTGCGACCTGGTGCTGTCTGCCTTGCCGGCGGCCTGAGCGTGCGGCTCAAGTGCATCAAACTGGCGGGGTTCAAATCCTTCGTCGACCCGACCACGGTGAACTTCCCCAGTAACATGGCGGCGGTGGTCGGGCCCAATGGCTGCGGCAAGTCGAACATCATCGACGCCGTACGTTGGGTGATGGGCGAGAGTTCGGCGAAGAACCTGCGCGGCGAGTCGATGACCGACGTCATCTTCAATGGCTCCACCAGCCGCAAGCCGGTGAGCCAGGCCAGTATCGAACTGGTGTTCGACAACTCCGACGGCACCTTGCTCGGTGAATACGCCGCCTATGCGGAGATTTCGATTCGCCGCAAAGTCACCCGCGACAGCCAGACCACCTATTACCTCAATGGCACCAAGTGCCGGCGCCGTGACATCACCGACATCTTCCTCGGCACTGGCCTGGGCCCGCGCAGTTACTCGATCATCGAGCAGGGGATGATCTCCAAGCTGATCGAGTCCAAGCCCGAAGACCTGCGCAACTTCATCGAGGAAGCGGCAGGGATCTCCAAGTACAAGGAGCGCCGGCGCGAGACGGAAAACCGGATCCGTCGCACCCACGAAAACCTTGAGCGCCTGACCGACCTGCGCGAAGAACTGACGCGTCAGCTCGAGCGTTTGCACCGCCAGGCCGAGGCCGCCAAGAAGTATCAGGAATACAAGGCCGAGGAGCGTCAGCTCAAGGCCCAGCTGTCGGCCCTGCGCTGGCAGGACCTGAACGAGCAGGTCGGCCAGCGTGAAGCGATCATCGGCACTCAGGAAATCAGTTTCGAGGCCCTGGTGGCCGAGCAGCGCAATGCCGATGCGAGCATCGAACGCTTGCGTGACGGTCACCACGACCTGTCCGAGCGCTTCAATCTGGTGCAGGGGCGCTTTTATTCGGTCGGCGGCGACATCGCTCGGGTCGAGCAGAGCATCCAGCATGGCCAGCAACGCTTGCGCCAGCTGCAGGACGATCTCAAGGAAGCCGAGCGTGCGCGCCTGGAAACCGAATCCCACCTGGGCCACGACCGCACGCTGTTGCTGACCCTGGGCGAAGAGCTGGACATGCTGACCCCGGAGCAGGAAATCACCAGCGCCGCCGCCGAGGAAGCGGCCGCCGCGCTGGAAGAGTCCGAAACCACCATGCATGGCTGGCAGGAGCAGTGGGACGCCTTCAACCTCAGTTCGGCCGAGCCCCGGCGCCAGGCCGAGGTGCAGCAGTCGCGCATTCAACAGTTGGAAACCAGCGTCGAACGCTTGGCCGAGCGGCAACGCCGCCTGGCCGAGGAGCGCGATCTGCTGGCCGCTGACCCGGAAGACGCGGCAATCATGGAGCTCAGCGAGCAGCTCGCCGCCAGCGAAGCGACCCTAGAGGACTTGCAGGCCAGCGAACAGGCCCAGGTCGAACGCCTTGAACAGTTGCGCCAGGAGTTGCAGCAGGCCCTGCACAATCAGCAGCAGGCCCAGGGCGACCTGCAACGACTCAATGGGCGTCTGGCGTCGCTGGAGGCCTTGCAGCAAGCCGCACTCGACCCGGGCACCGGCACGGCGCAATGGTTGCGTGAGCAGCAGCTGGCCGAGCGCCCGCGCCTGGCCGAGGGCTTGAGCGTGCAGGCGGGCTGGGAGCTGGCGGTGGAAACCGTGCTGGGGGCTGACCTGCAAGCGGTGCTGGTGGACGATTTCGCCGGTTTCGACCTGGCCGGCTTTGCCCAGGGCGATTTACGCCTGCTCAGCCCGGGTACCGACGGTGTGCGGGTCGCAGGCAGCCTGCTGGACAAGGTCGAGGCGCAGATCGATCTGTCGCCGTGGCTGGGCCAGGTCAAGCCGGTGGAAACCCTTGAGCAGGGCTTGACCTTGCGTGGCCAGTTAGCGGCCGGCGAAAGCCTGATCAGCCGGGACGGCTACTGGATTGGCCGGCACTTTTTGCGCGTGCGCCGCGCCAGCGAAGCCGAAAGTGGAGTCTTGGCCCGTGGCCAGGAAATCCAGGCCCTGGGCCTGGAGCGCGAGGAGCGTGAAGCCACGGTCGAACACCTTGAGACCACCCTGCAGAACCTGCGGGCCCAGCAGCGACAACAGGAGAACGGTCGTGAACACTTGCGCCGCCTGCTGCAGGACGAAGCGCGCCAACAGGGCGAGCTGAAGGCGCAATTGTCCGCGGGCAAGGCCAAGGCCGAGCAGTTGACCTTGCGTCGTACCCGGCTCGATGAAGAGTTGGTGGAGCTGGGCGAGCAGCGCGAGCTGGAGTACGAACAGATCGGCGAGTCGCGCCTGCAATTGCAAGGCGCCCTCGACAGCATGGCCCTGGACACCGAGCAGCGCGAGTTGCTGCTGGCCCAGCGTGACAGCCTGCGCGAGCGCCTCGACCGGGTGCGCCAGGAAGCCCGGCAGCACAAGGACCATGCGCACCAGTTGGCGGTGCGCCTGGGCTCGCTCAAGGCGCAACACGACTCCACGCGTCAGGCCCTGGAGCGCTTGGAGCTGCAGTCCGAGCGCCTGACCGAAAAGCGTGAACAGTTGAGCCTCAATCTGGAGGAGGGTGAGGCGCCGCTGGAAGAATTGCGGCTCAAGCTCGAAGAGTTGCTCGACAAGCGCATGAGCGTCGATGAAGAACTGCGCACCGCCCAGGTCGCGTTGGAAGAGGCCGACCGTGAGCTGCGCGAGGCCGAGAAGCGGCGCACCCAGGCTGAGCAGCAGTCGCAGTTGATCCGCAGCCAGCTCGAGCAGCAGCGCATGGAATGGCAGGCCCTGACCGTGCGTCGCAAAACCCTGCAGGAGCAACTGCTCGAAGACGGCTACGACCTGCACGGCGTGCTCGCGACCCTGGTGGCCGAGGCGAACGAGAACGACGCCGAAGAAGAACTGGAGCGCATTGCCGCGCGGATTCAGCGTCTGGGGGCGATCAACCTGGCGGCCATCGACGAATATCAGCAACAGTCCGAGCGTAAACGTTATCTGGACGCCCAGGACGCCGACCTGGTGGAAGCCCTCGATACCCTGGAAAACGTCATTCGCAAGATCGACAAGGAAACCCGCAACCGCTTCAAGGACACCTTTGATCAGATCAACGGTGGTTTGCAGGCCTTGTTTCCAAAAGTTTTCGGTGGCGGCAGCGCTTATTTGGAACTGACGGGCGAAGATCTACTCGATACAGGGGTGACAATCATGGCGCGTCCACCTGGGAAGAAGAACAGCACCATCCATTTGCTCTCCGGTGGCGAAAAAGCCCTGACCGCATTGGCCCTGGTATTTGCCATCTTCAAACTCAATCCTGCGCCGTTCTGTATGCTCGACGAAGTTGACGCCCCGCTGGATGACGCTAACGTTGGACGCTACGCAAGACTGGTCAAAGAGATGTCACAGACGGTGCAGTTCATCTATATCACCCACAATAAGATCGCCATGGAAATGGCTGACCAATTGATGGGAGTAACGATGCACGAGCCCGGTTGTTCGCGTCTGGTGGCCGTGGATGTCGAGGAGGCGATGGCGATGGTGGACGCCTGACGTCCTGTGTTTAAGCCATATGTTTATGGGAAGTAAGGATTTTCGCCGGTAGGGATTGCTGGCCAATCGACATATTCGCTGAAGCCATTGTGACAGACGGTGTAAAGTTACCTTTGGTCGTGCTAGTTTAATGTCAATTTATTGTGTACGTGGGCAAAACGCCTGTCAGAACATAGAGTTGGCGCCACGTTTTAAAGCGGTTTGCAGCTTGTAAACCCCTTATTTTTCAGCATTTTTTATAGAGGCACGGGATTACATGGAAATCGGTCTGCGCGAGTGGCTGATCGTCATCGGCATCATAGTCATTGCCGGTATTCTTTTTGATGGCTGGCGGCGCATGCGCGGCGGTAAGGGCAAACTCAAGTTTCGCCTGGACCGCAGCCTGTCCAATCTGCCGGACGAGGACAGCGGTGCTGAACTGCTGGGCCCGCCGCGCGTGCTGGATAACCACAAAGAGCCGCAACTGGACGAGCACGATCTGCCGTCGGTCAGCATGCCTGCCCGTGAACCCCGCGAGTCGGGCTCCAAGCGTGGCAAGCGCGGTCACAGCGAGCCGGCCCAGGGCGACTTGAACCTCAACCTGGACCTGGATGGTGGCCCGAGCTTCAGCAGCCGTGACGACGATTTCCCGGACGAAACCAAGGCCTCGAGCGCTGCGGCGAGCAAGGACCAACCGCAAGCCGAAGAAGTGCTGGTGATCAGCGTGATCTGCCGTGATGCCGGTGGCTTCAAGGGCCCGGCGCTGTTGCAGAACATTCTGGAAAGCGGCCTGCGTTTTGGCGAGATGGATATTTTCCACCGCCACGAAAGCATGGCAGGCAATGGCGAAGTCCTGTTCTCCATGGCCAACGCGGTCAAGCCGGGTATTTTTGACCTGGATGACATCGACCACTTCAGCACTCCTGCGGTCAGCTTCTTCCTTGGCCTGCCGGGTCCGCGTCATCCGAAGCAGGCGTTCGATGTGATGGTCGCCGCCGCTCGCAAGTTGTCCCAGGAACTCAATGGCGAACTCAAGGACGATCAGCGCAGCGTCCTGACCGCACAGACCATCGAACACTACCGCCAGCGCATCGTCGAATTCGAGCGCCGTGCCCTGACCCAGAAGCGCTAAGCGCTTGTTCGCTGGCAAGCCAGCTCCTACGGATTGTTGGTTTCCCGTAGAAGCCGGTTTGCCGACGAAGCTTTTATCGAATCAACAGATTGAGCAGCCTCGGCTGCTCTTTTGCTTTATGAGAGAACACCCATGAACGCCGCCGAAAAACGCATTCTAGAGCTTCGCGCTGAACTGGATCTGCACAACTACCGATACTACGTGCTGGATGAGCCGAGCATTCCGGACGCCGAGTACGATCGGTTGTTCCAGGAGCTCAAGGCGCTGGAAGCGGCCAATCCGCAACTGATCAGCCACGACTCGCCGACTCAGCGCGTGGGCGGCGCGGCGCTCTCGGCGTTTACCCAGGTGCGCCACGAAGTGCCCATGCTGAGCCTGGGCAATGCCTTCGAAGAAACCGACATGCACGAGTTCGATCGCCGGGTCACCGAAGGCCTGGACTTGCCGGTCGGCGATCTGTTTGGCGGCGGCGCCGAAGTGGAATACAGCTGCGAGCCCAAGCTCGATGGCCTGGCCGTCAGCCTGTTGTACCAGGATGGCCTGCTGGTGCGCGGCGCTACCCGCGGCGATGGCACCACCGGTGAAGACATCAGCGTCAATGTGCGCACAGTGCGCAATATTCCCCTCAAGCTGCAGGGCAGCGGCTGGCCGGCGACCCTGGAAGTGCGCGGCGAAGTCTATATGTCCAAGGCCGGTTTCGAGCGCCTGAATGCCACGCAGTTGGAGGCGGGCGGCAAGACCTTCGCCAACCCGCGCAATGCCGCCGCCGGCAGCTTGCGCCAACTGGATTCGAAAATCACCGCCAGCCGGCCGCTGGAGTTCTGCTGCTACGGCATCGGTCAGGTATCGGCAGACATTGCCGACACCCACATCGGCAACCTGCTGCAACTCAAGACCTGGGGTGTGCCGGTCAGTCGTGAGTTGAAACTGGCCAAGGGCATCGGCGAATGCCTGGACTATTACCGCGATATCGGTGAGCGGCGCAATGCGCTGCCTTACGAGATCGATGGCGTGGTGTTCAAGGTCAACAGCATTGCCGCGCAGCGTGAGCTGGGCTTTCGTGCCCGTGAGCCGCGCTGGGCGATTGCCCATAAATTCCCGGCCATGGAAGAGCTCACCGAATTGCTCGATGTGGAATTCCAGGTCGGCCGCACCGGTGCGGTGACGCCCGTGGCACGCCTCAAGCCGGTGAAAGTGGCGGGTGTGACGGTGTCCAATGCGACCCTGCACAACATGGACGAAGTGGCACGCCTGGGTCTGATGATCGGCGACACGGTGATCATTCGCCGGGCCGGCGATGTGATTCCGCAGGTGGTGCAGGTGGTCACCGAGCGGCGTCCGGCCGATGCCCGGCCGGTGCAGATTCCCGAGAGCTGCCCGGTCTGTGGCTCCCATGTCGAGCGCACGCAGTTGATCAAGCGCAGCAAGGGGCGCGAAACCATCAGCGAAGGCGCGGTGTACCGCTGCGTCGGCCGCCTGGCCTGTGGGGCGCAGCTCAAGCAGGCGATTATCCATTTCGTTTCGCGGCGGGCCATGGACATTGAGGGCCTGGGCGAAAAAAGCGTCGAACAGTTGGTCGATGAAGGCCTGGTCAGCTCGCCGGCGGACCTGTATGGGCTGACGTTCGAGCAGATCGTCGACTTGGAAGGCTTTGCCGAACTGTCGAGCAAGAACCTGCTGGCGGCCATTGCCGACAGCAAGCGCCAGAGCCTGGCGCGGTTTATCTATGCGCTGGGCATTCCGGATGTCGGCGAGGAGACGGCCAAGGTCCTGGCGCGCTCGCTGGGCTCGCTGGAGCGCGTACAGCAGGCATTGCCGCAAGTGCTGACGTACTTGCCGGATGTCGGCCTGGAGGTCGCCCACGAGATCCGCAGCTTCTTCACCGACAGCCACAATCAGCAGGTGATCAAGCAGCTGTTGGCTCATGGCCTGGAGATTCAGGATCAGGGTGAGCTGGGCGCCGAGTTCGCCGCGAGCACCACCCTTGGGGGGTTGCTCGACAAGTTGCACATTCCTTCGGTCGGTCCCGGCGGGGCGCAGAAGCTGGCCGACAAGTTCGGTTCGCTGCAAGCGGTGATCGAGGCGGACTGGCTGGACATGCGCCAGGCTCTGCCGGAGAAACAGGCCAACGCGGTGCGCGAGTTTTTTGCGAACGAGGACAATCGCCAGCAAGCCCTGGCGGCTGAGCAGCAGTTGCGTGACTTCGGCATGCATTGGCAGAGCGAAAAGAAAGTCGTCGAAGGCTTGCCGCTGGCCGGGCAGACTTGGGTGCTCACCGGCTCCCTGGAACTGATGAGCCGCGACATCGCCAAGGACAAGCTGGAAAGCCTGGGCGCCAAGGTCGCCGGCTCAGTCTCGGCCAAGACCTATTGTGTGGTGGCAGGGCCGGGCGCCGGCTCGAAACTGGTCAAGGCCAATGAGCTGGGGCTCAAGGTGCTGGATGAACAGGCTTTTGTCGCGTTCCTGGGCGGGCACGGCATTACCGTGTGACGGTGGGGGCTGGCCGGGCGGCGCTCCGCTTGCCCGCGCTGACGTCCTTGGCGACAACCGGACACTCAGAGTCAGAGGGAACGATCAACGCGGTGCCAGGATCTAGACTTGGCCAGCCCCCAGGGAGAGATCGCCATGTACCGCTTCTTCGAGCAACTCAGCGCGCGGATCGCCGCGCCCTTCATCGGCGACAGTTCACGCAACAGCAAGGTCTGGCCGTGCCGGTGTGGGCAGTCGCTGTTTTTTCGCAACAGCCAGTGCCTGGCCTGCACCGCAGCCCTGGGCTATCAGCCTGAACAAAGCCGCTTGTCGTCGCTGCAGCCCGGCCCACAGCCGGACACCTGGCACTTGGACGCCGACCTGGGAGGTGGCCTGTTTCGGCGCTGCGCCAACCTCGATACGCCAGCGGCCTGCAACTGGCTGCTGCCTGCTGGCGATCCGCACTCGCACTGCATTGCCTGTCGCCTGAACCGGACCATCCCCGATCTGTCCATTGCGCAAAACCACGAGCACTGGCGCAAGGTGGAGATCGCCAAGCGTCGACTGGTCGCGCAATTGCTCGACCTGGGGTTGCAGGTTATCGACCGCTCCATCGACGAAGAGCACGGGCTGGCCTTCGATTTTGTCAGCATCGATCTCGACGGCAAGCCGCCAATGACGGGGCACGCCAGCGGCCTGGTCACCCTGGATATCCGTGAGGCCGACGACGCGCACCGCGAACGGGTCCGGGTGCAGATGGGCGAACCCTACCGCACCCTGCTGGGACACTTGCGGCATGAGGTCGGACATTATTATTGGGATCGCCTGATTGCCAACGGTCCCTGGCTCGACGGCTGTCGCCAGGTGTTCGGCGATGAGCGCGCCAGCTATGCCGAGGCGCTGGAGCGGCATTATCAGCAAGGCGCCCCGGTGGATTGGCAGCAAAGCCACGTCAGTGCCTACGCCACCATGCACCCCTGGGAAGACTGGGCGGAAACCTGGGCCCATTACCTGCACATGATGGATGCGGTGGACACGGCGCTGGGCTTGGGCATGAGCGCTCGGCAGATGGATTTCGACTACCCGGCATTTCCTGCCAGCGTGCTCTATGACCCGCAGCACCCGGGCGCCGCGGCGTTCCTGTCGTTCGTCAATGCCTGGATCGAATTGGCTGGCATGCTCAACGAGCTGTCGCGCAGCATGGGCCAGCCTGACTTCTACCCCTTCGTCCTGCCGCCAGGGGTCGTCGGCAAGCTGCACTTCATTCACCTGGTGATCCAGCAAGAAGGCGGCCGCGCCGACCAGGCGGTGCAGGCCCTGTAGCAGCTGTCGAGCCTGCGAGGCTGCGTTCGGCGGCACGGCGGCCGCCATGCGCTGAATCAGGTCCACCCAGTGAGTCGGGGCGACGACGGCGACGCCGCCGAACGCAGGCTGCGCCAGCTGCTACCTGCGCTGTTCTCGCAGGGCTATCGCATGTCATTGAAGTGGCTCATTTTTTTTAATCTGCGGGAACGGTTGTAACTTCGTCTCAGATAGGTACAATGGCACGGCTCGCCGACTGGCGAGTGTCGTTATGGTGACCCCATCGGTCCCCCCGCAACGATTACCCGTGAACCTGGTCAGATCCGGAAGGAAGCAGCCACAGCGGGAACATTGTGTGCCGGGGTGTGGCTGGTGGGGTTACCACCTATCTAGAAAACCGTTGTAAATCAGCGCGTTATCAGTCAAAAAAATATCGAAGTGTGAGAGCGCTTACGTGCTTTTCATTCTAAGTCGCTATTAACTTCTCTCCAGGTTTATCTCTGCGTCGGCTCGTCTCTTGATCTTTTCACTGCAAGATCGGCATCGCTGGTGTGAGAAAATTACTAGTACATCAGGTCTCCTCTGTTTGTCCCTCTGATCTGCTTTCAGCAAACCTCCGTTCGATCCCGGCTTCCCTTCGGCTTTTAGGAGCAAACTTTCGCCTGAAATGCGAAAGCGAGAGCTAAGCTTCCAAACTTGGGATTGTTAAGAGTTGAGATCAGTGAATGAAAACTGCATGGCTTATCACGTGGGAATGGCTCGGTGATCATGCTGCCGTAGAGGATAAAGTGGTTGCGGTCGTCAACTACCGTCGTCCAGCTCCTTACATAAAGGACTTGATGGAGCAGCTTTACATCGAAAAGACTTCATCAGTTTCCGAGAAGGTAGCTTACGCAAAAGACATGAAATCGAATCCGTATCCTGCGTCTTTTGGTGACATTGGTGGGGTTCAGTGGCGTGGTCGGCTCTTCTGCGGAAATAACCCACACTTGTTCGCTCGGCTGGTGAGTAATGTTCGAGTCGAAGTGCAAGATGGTGTGGAGACATTGCTATGGGAGGAGCGCCCTGCTCCTGTCCTGTCGTGAACTCCTGTCAATCGCCAAGGAGGATCATATGAGGCTGAGCCTTGTTGTAAGCGTCACTGTCGCCATGGCTCGTGGTGGCTGTCTTATGGCATTCAAAGGTCACGCGCCTGATGGACGAGAGGAGGCTGCATTGACTGCTCTTGAGGTGCACTGAGCACCTGAGAAGCTGGCGGTAAGTCGTATGAAGTCGTTTCGCATACTTGGCAATGCACAGCGAGGTTAAGCATGAAGACGTTATTTGTAATGGCGCTGCTGGTATCGGTGCTGGGTAGCACATCCGCTTCCGCTGATACATTCGACGGGTACGAATGTACGGATGATTGCTCGGGGCATCAGGCTGGGTATGACTGGGCTGAAGACAATGACATTGATGACGAGGACTCGTGCGACACGCCGTCCCAATCATTCAACGAGGGTTGTCAGTCATTTGTTCAGGGCGGCAGCGGGTTTATCTCATCGGATGATGACGGATGAGTAGCGTGAAGGCGCTGGTGGTGGATTGATAAATTCTCGTCTACAGAGAAAAAGGGGATTGTCCTAGATGCGTGAACTGAAAATGCTATTGGGTGGAATCATGCTGGCCAGCATCGCTGGTTGTACTGGCGCTCAGATGGTGTCCTCACCTGACTCGGGAGCAGCATATGCACCAGTTAACGAGGGCGCTCGGTTGGGGGTGATCAAGTACCTCAACGATGGGGCGGATGTCGTTCGCAAAATGCGTCGGGAAGATGCTTACAAACAGATGCACGCTGCCTGTAAGGGACGATATAGGATTGAGGGCGAAGGGAGTAACCCTGAGGGCGGGTCGGCCTTCACTTCGGGGAATGGTACCTATTGGGCACAGTCCAACTACTGGTATATCCAGTTCTCCTGCATCTAATACAGGCGCCGTCAGGGAGCAGCGAACGAAAACAAGGATGGCGGCGTCAGCACTTGGGGAGCGCTGAGTTGCGGTGAAGCAATGGGCAGGCGGAAATGAGTTACTCACGCAATGCCAAGGCGCAGTCAGATGCATGGAAACTGGCGAATCAGATAGCTATATGTCGGTGGGCTACTGCTTTTGGGTAATTAATGGCGTGGTGAATACCATGGTGACATATGAACGAATATATGTTGCCCAAGGAGAAAGCCTACTTCCCTGACGACCTCAAAAACGTGCAAGGGGCCAGAATCGTCGTTAGATGCCTACAAAATGATCCAGCATCGTTCCATCGTGATTTGACGTTTGTCAGTGGCTTGATTCGCACCTGAGTTCATGTGCGATATTCCCTATCCAAAACCCCACCAGTCCAAACGCAGTGAGTCTTTCAGCGAACTGCGAAGCATGCTTGCATGCCACCTGGTCAGATCCGGAAGGAAGCAGCCACAGCGGGAACATTGTGTGCCGGGGTGTGGCTGGTGGGGTTACCACCTTAACGCTGTGCTACAGCCTCGCTGGACATTTCCAGCCCATCCGCGCTGTCAGCATCTACTCCTGAATCCTGCTGTTTATTGCCCTCCGAGCGTTTCTCGGTCCAGGGTGTCTTCTGCTGTCTGCCCCCGGCGGCGCCGCTCCCGCGTGTTGCGCTTTTCTATGGGCGCGTGAACGACACAGCAGAGGCAACGATCAACGTTGCCTCTGCTGTTGGTTGTTTCTGGCGCTAAGGCTTGGACAAGGCGTGATCAACCGCTGCGATCAGCTTTCCCAGATCCTTTGGGGGGGCTTTGTGTACGACACCAAACAGATACGCTCGCTGTTCGTCTTCGTCGCCATAATCGGCGAAAAACACTTTGAGCTTCACTCCCATTGCGTTGGCAAGCATGAACAGGGCTTCAACACTGGGGGTATAGGTGCCGGTTTCGAAGCGGCTGATGGTTTTGGGGTCAAAACCGGTTCTTTCGCCGAGTTCAGCCTGAGTTAGCCCCGCTACCTTGCGATAACGTTTGATGGCTGGACCCAAACTTGAAATGTGCATCGCTCAATTCCCATTTAGAATCAAGAACTTAACGACAGATTTTGGCATTGCACAACTGCATGATTCATCACCTTGCTTTCAAATATGTGATGTATTTCGTAGAATTGGCGCTCGACACGGGCATTGGGTGGCTAAAAATCCGCAGTTTAGGCGATGTGAAACAGCCATCATTGGGCAAGTTTCTTCTGTGCAGGAAGCGGAAGAAATGAACCAGATGGCAGGTTGAGTGTCGACTATGCGGATTTTTGTCTGACTGATTAGAAGCCTTTAAGGCTAGTTGGTCTTCGCCCGTTCGGGGGCCATCACCGCTGTTCATGGAGTGTTAATGTGCATCTGAATATGCCAGCCCGCACGATTACAAGGACTTTGCCTGCGTTGCCCCCCGGGCTGCGACCTGCCGAGCCGTTCTACTACGCCCCCCCTACCTCTTCCAAGCGTTGCGCGCTGGTTGAGCGGTACGACCGCTAGCCACCACAGGCCAAACTCATGGATGAGAAATACCGCAGGGCGGTGGATGCCGCCGCTCTATTTTCCGAAACCGACCTCGATGGTCGAATCACCTACGTCAACGACCGGTTCTGTGCGGTCTCCGGATATCGCCGGGAAGAGCTGCTGGGCGTCGATCACCGGCTGCTCAATTCCGGGCTGCACCCTGACGAGTTCTTTGCCACGCTGTGGCGCACCATCGCCCTGGGCAATGTCTGGAAGGGTGAACTGTGCAACCGGGCCAAGGACGGTAGCCTGTATTGGGTCGACAGTACCCTGCTGCCGGTGCTGGACGAGTCGACGGGGCGGGTGCACCGCTACGTGTCGATTGGCTTTGATACCAGCGAGCAGCGCCAGTTGCTGCATTCGCTGCAATGGCGGGTCGGGCATGACGTGCTGACCGGCTTGCCCAATCGGGCGTTCCTCTCCGACCTGCTGAACCAGGCCCTGGACTGCTCGCGCATCGAAGAGGTGCCGCTGGCGGTGTGCATGCTCGACCTGGACGGTTTCAAGGCGGTCAATGACGGCTATGGCCATGCCAGTGGCGACCTGTTGCTGGTGGAAGTGGCCAAACGCCTGCGCAGTATTGTGCGTGGCGAGGATGTGGTGGCGCGCCTGGCCGGGGACGAGTTTGTGCTGATCCTGCGCTATGTGCGTGATGTGGCGGAGCTGCGCGCGGCGTTGAACCGGGTGCTGGGGGCGATTTCGGCGGCCTACTCAATCCAGGGCAAGGACATTCACGTCTACGCCAGTATCGGCGTGACCCTGTTTCCCCTGGACAGCGATGACGCCGAGACCTTGTTGCGCCATGCCGACCAGGCCATGTACGTGGCCAAGCAGAGCGGGCGAAACCGCTTTCACCTGTTTGATGTAATGCGCGATCGCGAGGTCAAGGCGACGCACCAGACCGTCGCCCGTGTCCGCCAAGCCTTGCTGGGCAATGAACTGCGCCTGCATTTCCAGCCCAAGGTGAATATGCGCGGCGGTGTCGTGGTCGGTTTCGAAGCCTCGTTGCGCTGGGAGCATCCGCAGAAGGGCGCGGTGCCGCCACGGGAGTTTTTGCCACTGGTGGAGGAAACCGACCTGATCGTCGATATCGGCGAGTGGGTCATAGACCAGGTGCTGGCGCAGTTGTCCCGCTGGCAGGCGAGTGGGCAGCAATGGCCGGTCAGCGTCAACATTGCTGCCCGGCATTTCCAGCGCACAGACTTCTTCGACCGGCTCAAACAGGTGCTGGAGCGTCACGCCCGGGTCGCTCCCCATCTGCTGGACCTGGAGATTGTCGAGTCCATGGCGATCGAAAACATCCAGCATGTCACTGCCTGCCTGCAGGCCTGCCAGGCGCTGGGGGTGAGGTTCACGCTGGGGGATTTCGGTACCGGTCACTCGTCCCTCAGTTACCTCAAGCGCCTGAACACGCAAACCATCAAGATCGATCAGTCTTTTGTCCGCGATATTCTGCATGATCGCGACGACCTGGCCCTGACCACTGCCGTGATCGGCCTGGCGCGGGCGTTTGGTCGGGAGGTGATCGCCGAGGGAGTGCAGAGCCTCGAACATGGCCAACTGCTGCTAACCCTGGGCTGCGAAGTCGCCCAGGGTTACTTCATTGCCCGGCCGATGCCGGCCAGCGAGGTGCCGGGCTGGGTCGCGAATTTCGTCGCGCCCCTGCAGTGGCAGGCGCTGGATGAGGCTGTCTGAACCTAGGGTGATGGCTCTTGAGTGCCGGTATAAAGGCGGATGATGTCGTCGATCTCACCGGACATTTTCATCCGCAGCAGGGTCCGCAGGATGCGCTGCACCGGCAGGTCCGGATCGTTGCGCACGTAGCAGCCGACGTGCAGCTCCTGCAGGACGGCGACGGCGCGTAATTGCCGCTCCGGCAGCAAGCGTTGATTGAACCAGTCCAGGGTCCACTGGTTGCTCACCCCGTACTCATTGCGCCCGGCCAGCAGCTTTTGCAGGACCTGGTCCTGGTTGCGGGCGTCGTCGCGCTTGAGTTGCCCGCTGTCGAACAGCGGTTGCAGGGTCGGGTAGTTGTAGCTCAGCACCGTGCCGATGGATTGGGGGGCCTGGCTGGCCGGGACTACCGACGCATGACGGTGCTGGGTGCTGATCAACAGGTCGCGCTGGAACCACAGGGGAATGCTCCAGATATAGTCGCCGGACTGGTTGGGTAGCCAGGATTGCGCGGCGTAGCAGCGGACGTCGATTTCCCCGTGCTCCATGGCGTTTTGCACGCGCGCGCGGGCCAGGACGTGGAATTCGGCGGGCAAGCCGACCTGGGTGGCGAGGCTGAGCATCACGTCATGCAAAATGCCCTGGGTCGGGCGTCCGTGCTCGATCTGCACCATGGGCATGGCCCAGCTGTCGGTGATGGCGAAACGCAAAGGGCTGGGCGCCGCAAGAGCGCTGGCGCTGACCAGTAACAATGCCCCCAAGGCTGACCGCATAAACTCTCCAGCAAATACCGCCCGACGCCGATTAAAACGTCCCCCAGACACCATCTTAGCCAGATTAGCCGAGCACACCGGATGCAATTTTGCCCTTGCTCCGCTAGCATTACCCGCTTCCGCTTCCCAGTTGCGACGGTTTTCGATGAGTTATCAGGTTCTTGCACGTAAATGGCGTCCGCGCTCGTTCCGCGAAATGGTCGGCCAGACCCATGTGCTCAAGGCTCTGATCAATGCCTTGGACAGCCAGCGGCTGCACCACGCCTATTTGTTTACCGGCACCCGCGGGGTGGGCAAGACCACCATCGCGCGGATCATTGCCAAATGCCTGAACTGTGAAACAGGTATCACTTCGACGCCGTGCGGCACCTGTTCGGTGTGCCGTGAGATCGATGAGGGACGCTTTGTCGACCTGATCGAGATCGACGCCGCGAGCCGGACCAAGGTCGAGGACACCCGCGAACTGCTGGACAACGTGCAGTACGCGCCGAGCCGTGGGCGCTTCAAGGTCTACCTGATCGACGAAGTGCACATGCTCTCCAGCCATTCCTTCAATGCGCTGTTGAAAACCCTCGAAGAGCCGCCGCCCTACGTCAAGTTCATCCTGGCCACCACTGACCCGCAGAAACTTCCGGCAACGATTTTGTCGCGCTGCCTGCAGTTCTCCCTGAAAAACATGACGCCTGAGCGCGTGGTCGAACACTTGACCCACGTCCTGGGCGTGGAGAACGTGCCGTTCGAAGACGACGCCCTGTGGTTGCTCGGGCGCGCCGCCGACGGTTCGATGCGCGATGCCATGAGCCTCACCGACCAGGCGATTGCCTTCGGTGAAGGCAAGGTCATGGCAGCGGACGTGCGGGCCATGCTCGGCACCCTCGACCATGGCCAGGTCTACGACGTCCTGCACGCGCTGATCGAAGGCGACGCCAAGGCGTTGCTCGAAGGCGTCCGCCACCTGGCCGAGCAAGGCCCTGACTGGAACGGCGTGCTCTCGGAAATACTCAACGTGTTGCACCGCGTAGCGATTGCCCAGGCACTGCCCGAAGGTGTCGACAACGGTCAGGGCGACCGCGACCGGGTGTTGGCGCTGGCCCAGGCCTTGCCGGCCGAGGATGTGCAGTTCTATTACCAGATGGGGCTGATTGGTCGGCGCGATCTGCCGCTGGCCCCTGATCCGCGGGGCGGCTTTGAAATGGTCCTGCTGCGGATGCTGGCTTTCCGCCCGGCAGACACCGCCGATGCGCCGAGGCAGCCGCTAAAGCCAGTGGGGATCAGCCAGGCCACAGTTGATTCCGCTCACTCAGTGGCTGGCGCGTTGCCTGTTGCGCCGGTCGTGGCCGCTGCGCCGATTGTTGCGGCACCTGCACCCACCCCTGCGCCTGTGGCGCCGGTGGTCGAGCCTGAACCTGAGGTGTACGTCGCACCTGAGCCGGCAGCCGTTGTCGAGGAGGTCGTCGACCTGCCCTGGAACGACCCGGTAGAGCCGGCCGCCGAGCTGCAACCGGCGGTCGAGCCGGTGCTCGAGACCGTCGCCGAACAGCCAGACCTGACCCCGATGCCCGTGCCGGTGCCCGACAGTGTGGTGCCGGATGCGCCGGAATGGGCCGCCGCGCCGATTCCCGAGCCTTCGGTGGCCGAGGTGGACGCCGCCACGCCAGACATGGACCTGGATGATGAGCCGCCGCTGGACGAGGATTACATCGAGCCAGACATGGATTCGGCGTACAGCTACCTTGATGAACTGGCCAGCGAGCACACCGCCGAGCCTGCGCCTGCGCCGGAACCGGAGCCCGCAGCGATGCCGGCCACCGGCCTGGCCCTGCAGTGGCTGGAGCTGTTCCCGAAACTGCCGATTTCCGGCATGACCGGCAGCATCGCCGCCAACTGCACGCTGATCGCGGTGGACGGCGACCAGTGGTTGCTGCACCTGGACCCGGCCCACAGCGCGCTGTTCAACGCCACCCAGCAACGGCGGCTCAACGATGCCCTGAACCAACTGCTGGAGCGCACCCTGACGGTGAGCATCGAGCTGATCAAGCCCGAGCAGGAAACCCCGGCCCAGGCATCGTCCCGGCGGCGCGCCAACCGTCAGCGCGAGGCTGAGGACTCGATCCACGGCGATCCGTTCATCCAGCAGATGATGCAACAGTTCGGCGCAGTGATCCGTAACGATACTATTGAACCTGTCGAGGCCCTGGTCAGCCAGGGCTAACAAACTGAAGGTGCCCGGTCCACTGGGCCGGGCACCGTTTTGATCCACGTACTTTTGAGGTGATTCCCATGATGAAAGGTGGCATGGCCGGCCTGATGAAGCAGGCGCAGCAGATGCAGGAAAAAATGGCCAAGATGCAGGAAGAGCTGGCCAACGCCGAAGTCACCGGTAAAGCGGGTGGCGATATGGTCACCGTGGTCATGACCGGTCGTCACGACGTCAAGCGCGTGACCATCGACCCAAGCCTGGTGGAAGGCCTGAGCGAAGACGACAAAGAGATGCTCGAAGCCGTGTTCGCGGCTGCGGTCAATGACGCCGTGCGCAAGATCGAGGCCAACAGCCAGGACAAGATGTCCGGCATGACCGCCGGCATGCAACTGCCACCGGGCATGAAGCTGCCATTCTGATTCGCGTTGACGCGTCGGATGGACTACAAAAATGCCAGGCGCCTAGCCTGGCATTTTTGTTTTTGGTGCACGGGGTGCGCTGCAAAACATCGAACGCCGGCTGTTTCCCAGGGTCTGCTGCTATAGCCCCTTAAACCTTCGCTCAAGGAGACGCTCACATGCCAGACGCATTGACCCTCAACCAACGCATCGTGCTGGTGTCGCGCCCGGTGGGCGCGCCGACCCCGGAGAACTTTCGGCTCGAGCGCGAAGCCTTGCCCGACCTGGCCGAAGGTCAGGTGCTGCTCAAGACCCTGTACCTGTCGCTCGATCCCTACATGCGCGGACGCATGAGCGACGCACCGTCCTACGCCGCCCCGGTGGCCATCGGCGAGGTCATGACCGGTGGTGCCGTCAGTCGGGTCGAGCGCTCGCTGAACCCGAAATTCCACGAAGGTGACCTGGTGGTCGGTGCCACTGGCTGGCAGAGCCACAGCATCAGCGACGGTCGGGCCCTGATCCCGGTGCCGTCCGGCTTGCCCAGCCCATCCATGGCCCTGGGCGTACTCGGCATGCCGGGCATGACCGCCTACATGGGGTTGATGGACATCGGCCAGCCCAAGGAAGGGGAGACCTTGGTCGTGGCGGCTGCTTCCGGCGCCGTGGGCTCGGTGGTGGGTCAGGTGGCGCGGATCAAGGGGCTGAAGGTGGTCGGCGTCGCCGGTGGCGCGGATAAATGCCGCTACGTGGTCGATGAGCTGGGTTTTGATGCCTGCATCGATCACAAGCGTGCGGATTTTGCCGAACAACTGGCGCAGGCGTGCGGTGCGGGTGTCGACATTTACTTTGAAAACGTTGGTGGCAAGGTGTTCGACGCGGTCCTGCCATTGCTCAATCCCAAGGCGCGGATCCCGGTGTGCGGCCTGATTGCCCAATACAACGCGCAAGAGGCGCCGCCGGGCCCGGACCGCATGCCG
This sequence comes from Pseudomonas kielensis, assembly GCF_014236655.1. Classification (GTDB taxonomy): domain Bacteria; phylum Pseudomonadota; class Gammaproteobacteria; order Pseudomonadales; family Pseudomonadaceae; genus Aquipseudomonas; species Aquipseudomonas kielensis. The sequence goes on along the minus strand of NZ_JACMYG010000005.1, from coordinate 213,139 downwards.
CTGCTGCAGCGCACCTTGCTGACCAAGCGGGTGAGGATGCAGGGGTTTATCGTGTTCGACGACTATGGCGATCGCCACTCCGAGTTTGCCAAGGCCATGGCGCCCTGGGTGCGTGACGGCAAGGTGAAGTTCCGCGAGGACGTGGTCGAAGGCCTGGAGCAGGCGCCCGAGGCCTTTATCGGCCTGCTGGAGGGGCGCAACTTCGGCAAGCTGGTGGTGCGGGTGGCCAATGACTGACCGACCGATGAGCATTTGACGCTGGCCAGAGGCGCGGGTATAAACCGCGTCTCGTTGTTTTGTCGGACCTTTGCCCATGAGCTTCAGCCCTTTGATTCGCCAACTGATCGACGCCCTGCGCACCTTGCCTGGGGTCGGCCAGAAAACTGCCCAGCGCATGGCGTTGCAACTGCTCGAACGCGACCGCAGCGGTGGCTCGCGGCTGGCGTTGGCCTTGAGCCAGGCAATGGAAGGGGTCGCCCATTGCCGCCTGTGCCGCACCCTGACCGAAGAAGAACTGTGCCCGCAGTGCTCCGACCCCCGCCGCGACGACAGCCTGCTGTGCGTGGTCGAGGGGCCGATGGACGTGTATGCCGTGGAGCAGACCGGCTTTCGCGGACGCTACTTCGTACTCAAGGGCCATTTGTCGCCGCTCGATGGCCTGGGGCCGGAAGCCATTGGCATTCCGCAATTGCTGGCGCGGATCGAAGAGGCCGGCACCTTCAGCGAAATCATCCTCGCCACCAACCCGACCGTGGAAGGCGAAGCGACCGCTCACTACATCGCCCAGTTGCTCAGCAACAAGGGCCTGATCACCTCGCGTATCGCCCACGGGGTACCGTTAGGGGGCGAGTTGGAACTGGTGGATGGCGGCACGTTGGCGCATTCGTTTGCCGGGCGTAAGCCGATCGCGTTGTAAAACATCGCCGCCTGCGGCAGTCCACATCGCCACAAATCTGTTGAAAACCAAGCAAGCGCTCGGTTAACTTCGCTGAACCTTCAGTGGAGTTCGCCGATGCCTGCCTTCCAGGAATACTTCGATCCCAGCCATGAGTTGGTCCGCGATAGCGTAAGACGTTTCGTCGAGCGCGAGATCATCCCGGACATCGACCAGTGGGAGGAGGCCGAAGGGTTTCCTCGCGAGCTCTACCTCAAGGCCGGCGCGGCGGGCATCCTGGGCATCGGTTACCCCGAAGCGCTGGGTGGCAGTCACGAGGGTGACCTGTTTGCCAAGATCGCCGCCAGTGAAGAGCTGATGCGCTGTGGCTCCGGTGGGCTGGTGGCCGGGCTGGGTTCGCTGGACATCGGACTGCCACCGATCGTCAAGTGGGCGCGGCCCGAGGTGCGCGAGCGGGTGGTGCCGCAGGTACTCAGCGGCGCAAAGATCAGCGCGCTGGCGGTCACCGAGCCCAGTGGCGGCTCCGACGTGGCCAACCTGCAGACCCGCGCCGTGCGCGACGGTGATCACTACCGGGTCAATGGCAGCAAAACCTTTATCACCAGCGGCGTGCGCGCGGACTTTTATACGGTGGCGGTGCGCACCGGCGATACAGGGTTCGGCGGCATCAGCTTGTTGCTGATCGAGCGCGACACCCCGGGGTTCAGCGTTGGGCGCCAATTGAAGAAAATGGGGTGGTGGGCCTCGGACACCGCCGAGTTGTTCTTCGACGATTGCAAAGTACCGGTGGACCACCTGATCGGTGCCGAGAACATGGGCTTTGCCTGCATCATGGGCAACTTTCAGAGTGAGCGCCTGGCGTTGGCGCTGATGGCCAACATGACCGCGCAACTGGCGCTTGAAGAGAGTCTGAAGTGGGCCCGCCAGCGCGAAGCGTTCGGCAAGCCCATTGGCAAGTTCCAGGTGCTCAAGCATCGCCTGGCGGAAATGGCCACGGCGCTGGAGGTGTCCCGGGAGTTCACCTATCGCCAGGCGGCAAAAATGGCCGCCGGGCAGAGTGTGATCAAGGAAATTTCCATGGCCAAGAACTTCGCCACCGACACCGCGGATCGCATCACCCACGACGCGGTGCAGATCCTCGGCGGCCTGGGCTATATGCGTGACAGCCTGGTGGAGCGCCTGTACCGCGATAACCGCATCCTGTCCATTGGCGGCGGCACGCGGGAGGTGATGAACGAGATCATCAGCAAGCAGATGGGGCTGTAGATTGCGCTATGGCGGCTAGCCTCATCGCTAGCAGGCTAGCTGCCACAGTGTGATCTGGCCACCCACAGGCCTCCTGTGGGAGCGGGCCGGGCGGAACCCCTATCAGCCGTTACAGCAAGAATGGATATGTACTCGCTCTAATCCAAATCCCGGTCGGCCCAGAGGTCACCACCCAAGCAGATTCTCTCTCCACAGGCGCAGATTTCGCAGTCACCCCCAAATCTGTGTGGAGCGAGCCTGCTCGCGATAGCGCCAGGACCGGCACCGCCTACTGTTCGGACAAGGCAAACTGCGTCAGGCAGAACGTCGGGATGCCCATGTCTTCCAGGCGCTGGGAGCCGCCCAGTTCTGGCAGGTCGATGATCGCCGCCGCTTCGAAAATCTTCGCTCCCATGCGCCGGGCCAGGTTGGCCGCGGCAATCAGGGTGCCGCCAGTGGCGATCAGGTCATCGAACATCAGCACCGAGTCGCCTTCGCACAGGCTGTCGGCGTGGACTTCGAGGAAGGCTTCGCCGTACTCGGTCTGGTAACCCTCGGCCAGCACGTCGGCCGGCAGCTTGCCTTGCTTGCGAAACAGCACCAGGGGTTTGTTCAGTTGATAGGCCAGCACCGAGCCGATCAGGAAACCACGGGCATCCATCGCGCCGATGTGGGTGAAGTCGGCTTCGACATAACGATGGGCAAAGCTGTCCATCACCAGGCGCAGGGCCTTGGGTGACTGGAACAACGGGGTGATGTCGCGAAAGATCACGCCAGGCTTGGGAAAGTCGATCACGGGGCGGATCAGGGATTTGATGTCGAAGGCGTCGATGAGCATCGTCGAGAGGTCCTGGCAGGCTGCAAATGCAGCAGTATAACGGCGGCCGAGCAGCTGCGCTCGACCGACCGTGCCGGGTCAGCCTTCGACGGAGCCGCCCGCCAGCGCGCACAGCTGGATCGGGTCGAGGATGTGCACTTCCTTGCCCTCGGCGGCGATCAACTGGTTCTGCTGAAAGCGGGTGAACACCCGGGACACGGTTTCCACCGCCAGACCCAGGTAGTTGCCGATTTCGTTGCGCGACATGCTCAGGCGGAACTGGTTGGCCGAGAACCCGCGTGCGCGGAAACGCGCCGAGAGGTTGACCAGGAAGGTGGCAATCCGCTCGTCCGCGGTCTTCTTCGACAGCAACAGCATCATTTGCTGGTCGTCGCGAATTTCGCGGCTCATCACCCGCATCAACTGACGGCGTAACTGCGGCAGTTGCAGGGCCAGTTCATCGAGACGCTCGAAAGGGATTTCGCACACCGAAGTGGTTTCCAGCGCCTGGGCGGACACCGGGTGGGATTCGGTGTCCATGCCCGACAGGCCGACCAGTTCACTCGGCAAGTGGAAGCCGGTGATCTGCTCTTCACCGCCGTCGCTGAGGCTGAAGGTCTTCAGGGCACCGGAACGCACGGCAAAGACCGAATCGAATCGGTCGCCCTGACGGAACAGGAACTCGCCTTTTTTCAGCGGGCGGCCCCGTTTCACGATGTCGTCCAGCGCATCCATGTCTTCCAGATTCAGCGATAGCGGAAGGCAGAGGGGGGCCAGGCTGCAATCCTTGCAGTGAGCCTGGCTGTGAGCGCGCAGTTTAACTGGCTCGGACATTTCTTAGATCCTTGTGGGAAAAAACACACATAAGACGTAAGGGTACCCCACGGGAGGACCTGGAGACCAGACTGCGGCAACTTAGTGCAGGTTATTTGTCCGTAACGTCGTCAAATGACGCGTGAAAAGCGCTGGCGGTTCTGCTGTTCCAGGTAGGCGTCGAACACCATGCAGACCGAACGCACCAGCAGGCGCCCGGCCGGCAGCACCAGGATTTTTTCGCTATCGAGCTCAATCAGGCCGTCGCTGGCCATGGCCTGCAATTGCGGCCAGAGCTCACCAAAGTAACCACGAAAGTCGAGGTTGAACTGCTGCTCGATGGTGGAGAACTGCAGATGGAAATTGCAAATCAGCTGCTGGATCACCGCCCGCCGGATCCGGTCATCCTGAGTGCAGACCAGGCCACGGCTGGTGCCCAGTTGGGAGCTGGCGAGGGCATTCTGGTACTCGCTCAGATCGCTGCTGTTCTGGCAATACAGGTCGCCGATCTGGCTGATGGCCGAGACCCCCAGGCCAATCAGGTCGCAATGGCCGTGAGTGGTGTAGCCCTGGAAGTTGCGCTGCAGGGTGGCTTCTTCCTGGGCGATGGCCAGTTCATCGTCGGGCAGGGCGAAGTGGTCCATGCCGATGTAGCGATAACCGGCGGCGGTCAATTGCTCGATGGTGCGCTGCAGCATCTGCAGTTTTTCTGCCGGGGCGGGCAGGTCGCTGCTGTTGATCCGGCGCTGCGGCATGAAGCGCTCGGGCAAGTGGGCGTAGTTGAACACCGAGAGCCGGTCCGGCTGCAGGCTGATGACTTCCTCGACGGTGCGGGCGAAGTTTTCCGCGGTCTGCTTGGGCAGGCCGTAGATCAGGTCGATGTTGATCGAACGGAATTGCAGGGTGCGCGCCGCATCGATCACCGCCCGGGTCTCTTCCAGGCTCTGCAGGCGATTGACCGCCCGTTGCACCGCCGGGTCCAGGTCCTGCAGGCCGATGCTGACCCGGTTGAACCCCAGCTCGCGCAGCAGGCCCATTGTCGACCAGTCGGCCTCGCGTGGGTCGATCTCGATCCCGTAGTCGCCGGAATCATCGTCCAGCAGGTTGAAGTGCTTGCGCAGTTGCGCCATCAACTGGCGCAGTTCGTCGTGGCTGAGGAAGGTCGGGGTGCCGCCACCGAAGTGCAGTTGCTCGACTTTCTGCTGTGGGTCCAGGTGGCAGGCCACCAGCTGGATTTCCTGCTCCAGGCGTTGCAGGTACGGCAGCGCGCGACCACGGTCCTTGGTGATGACCTTGTTGCAGGCGCAGTAGTAGCAGATGTTCGCGCAGAACGGCACATGCACGTACAGCGACAATGGCCGCTGGGCCTTGCGGCTCTCGCGCAGGGCGTGGAACAGGTCGAAGGAGCCAACCTGGCTGTGGAATTGCACCGCGGTCGGGTAGGAGGTGTAGCGAGGTCCCGCCAGGTCGTAACGGCGGATCAGATCTGTGTCCCAACGAATGGCGTCGAGCATGCGGGCATTCCCCGGATAGGCTAGCAATGTCAGCGAGTCTAGGGGGTTGCCCATGTGGGCATGTTGACTTGCATCAACGGGCGCAGCAGGCGCCTTGTTCAGTGCCCCATTAGCCAGTGCTGATGCGGCCCCGGCAGGGTCCAGATGCCAAACAGGATCACCAGCAGGCCACCGGTCATGCGCACGCTGCGCTTGCGCAACAGGGCGGTGACCCGCTCGGCCGCCAGCCCGGTGGCCAACAGCACCGGCCAGGTGCCGAGGCCAAAGGCGAGCATCAGCAGCGCGCTGTCCAGCGCATTGCCCTGGCTGGCGGACCATAGCAGGGTGCTGTACACCAGCCCGCAGGGCAGCCAGCCCCACAGGGCGCCCAGCAGCAAGGCGCGCGGCAGGCTTGATACCGGCAGCAAACGGTTGGCCACTGGCTGGATATGGCGCCACAGGCCTCGTCCCAGGCCTTCGATGCGGGTCAGGCCGCTCCACCAGCCCGCCAGGTACAGGCCCATGGCAATCAGCAGCAGGCCGGCGAGGATGCGCATGAACATCGCCGCCGGACTGTTGGCCACGGCCCACCCCGCCAGGCCGATCAGCAGGCCGGCGGTGGCGTAGCTGAGAATCCGCCCGAGGTTGTACGCCAGCAGCAGGCGAAAACGCCGACTGCGTTGTTCCTTGGGAATCGCCAGGGTCAGCGCCCCCATCAGCCCGCCACACATGCCCAGGCAGTGGCCGCCGCCGAGCAGCCCGAGGATCAGTGCCGAAACCAGCAGGGGGGCCAACTCAAGCATGGGGAGGGGTCTTGTCGGTCGGCTTGGCCGGATCCGTCGGGTGGCCGTCGGCTTCGTTGATGGCTGCCTGGTGGTTCGGATCCTGGTCGTCGAACAGGATGCTGTGGGCCGGGCCGTCGAGGTCGTCGTACTGGCCGCTGTCGACCGCCCAGAAGAAGATGTAGATAGCGATGGCGACGATCAGCAGTGCCGCCGGGATCATCACGTAGAGAGCTGGCATCGGGACTCCATGCGCGCGCGGCTCAGGCCGGCAGCGCGCGGGTGTGTGGCGGGGTGCTTGCGGGCGCGCTCGGCAGGCGAGTCAGGCGCAGGGCATTGAGCACCACGGTCAATGAACTGATGGACATGCCGACCGCGGCCCACACCGGAGTGATCCAGCCGAGGGCCGCGAAGGGCAACATGAGGCCATTGTACAGCCCAGCCCACAGCAGGTTCTCGATGATTACCCGGCGGGTCCGGCGGGCCAGGCTGAAGGCTTGCACCAGGGCGTCCAGGCGGTTGGACAGCAACACCGCATCGGCACTGGTTTTTGCCAGGTCAGTGGCCGAGCCCATGGCCACGCTGATGTCGGCGGCAGCCAGCACCGGTACATCATTGACTCCGTCGCCGAGCATCAACACCTTGTGGCCTTGCTCCTGCAATTGCTTGAGCACCTGCAGCTTGTCGTCCGGGCGCAGGCCGCCCCGGGCTTCATCGATGCCCAGTTCGGCGGCCACGCTGGCGACCATCGGCGAACTGTCGCCAGACAGCAGCAGCGTACGCCAGCCCCGGGCCTTGCAGGCGGCGAGCAGGGCGGGTGCGTCACTGCGCAGGCGGTCATCGAGGACCAGCCAGGCCAGCGCGCCATGGGCATCGCCCAGTAGCAGCCACTGCCCGGCTTCTTCAGGCATGGCCGGCACGGCACAACCGCTCAGTGCACAGACGAAAGCCGGCTGGCCGATGCGCAGGCGTTGCTCGCCGACTCGCCCCTCGAGGCCCAGGCCCGGGCTGCTGAGTACTTCTTCGGCGGCCAGTGGCGCGCGGCCGAATGCGCGGGCAATCGGGTGTTCGGAGCGGTTTTCCAGGGCGGCGGCAAGCGCCAGGCACTGGTCGCTGTCGAGACTGGCCAGGGGGCGGATCGCGCGCAATGCCAGGCGTCCCTCGGTGAGGGTGCCGGTCTTGTCGAAAATCACCGTGTCGATCTGGTTCAGGCCCTCGAGCACATGGCCGCGGGTCAGCAACAGGCCGAGCTTGTGCAGGGTGCCGGTGGCGGCAGTCAGGGCGGTGGGCGTGGCCAGCGACAACGCGCACGGGCAGGTGGCCACCAGCATCGCCAGGACGATCCAGAACGCCCGGGACGGGTCCAGTTGCCACCAGAGCAGGCCGATCGCCACGGCGGCCACCAGTGACAACAGGAGGAACCACTGCGCGGCTTTGTCGGCGATCTCCGCCAGCCGTGGTTTTTCCGCCTGGGCCCGCTCCAGCAGGCGAACGATGGCTGACAGGCGCGTGTCCTGGCCCAGGGCCAGGACTTCGACGGTCAGCGCGCCCTCGACATTCAGGGTGCCTGCGGTGACCGCATCGCCACGGGTCCGGGCCTGGGGCAGGTATTCGCCGGTCAGTAGCGACTCATCGACGCTCGACTGGCCGTCGAGAATCCGTCCGTCGGCCGGCAGGATCGCGCCGGGATGTACCAGTACCCGGTCGCCCAGGCGCAATTCGCTCAGCAGGATCCGTTCGCTCTGGCCATCGCTACTCAGGCGCAGGCAGGAAGCCGGCAACAGGTTCACCAGTTGCGCGGTGGCCGCCGCTGTACGCTCCCGGGCCCGGCGTTCCAGGTAGCGCCCGGCCAGCAGGAACAGGGCGAACATGCCGACCGCGTCGAAATACAGTTCGCCAGTGCCGGTGATCGAGGTCCAGATGCCCGCCAGGTAGGCGCCGCCAATGGCCAGCGAGACCGATACGTCCATGGTCAGGTGGCGGGTGCGCAGGTCGCGCATCGCCCCTTTGAAGAACGGCGCGCAGCTGTAGAACACAATCGGCGTGGTCAGGAACAGCGCGACCCAGCGCAGGATGGTGTGCAGTTCGGGGCTCAGGTCGATGTTGAATTCCGGCCAGGTGGCCATGGTCGCCATCATCGCCTGGAACCACAGCAGGCCGGCCACACCCAGTTGGCGCAGGGCCAGGCGGTTTTCGCTGGCCAGTTGCTCGCTGGCACGGTCGGCCTGGTAGGGGTGGGCGGCGTAGCCGATGTGGCGCAGTTCGCTGAGCAACTGACTCAGCGGCAACTGGCTATCGACCCAGCGCACGTGCAGGCGATGGTTCGACAGGTTCAGCCGCGCCTCGGCCACGGCGGGCAGGCCACGCAGGTGCTTCTCGATCAGCCAGCCACAGGCCGCGCAACTGATGCCTTCCATCAGCAAGGTGGTCTCGGCCAGGTCGCCGTCGTGGCGGACGAAGGGTTTTTGCACGTCGGCACGGTCATACAGCGCCAACTCGTCCACTAGCTGCACCGGCAAGGCTTCGGGGTTGGCCGAGGCTTCGCTGCGGTGGCTGTAGTAATGCTCCAGGCCGCCGGCGACGATCGCTTCGGCCACCGCCTGGCACCCCGGGCAGCAGAGCTCGCGGGTTTCGCCGAGAATCACGGCGGTAAACCGGCTGCCGGGCGGGACGGGCAGGGCACAGTGGTAGCAGGGGGTTGGGATGGTGGTCATGGAGTAATCACTAGTACCGCTGGATCGCTATCGTCGGATAGGGCCTCTTCGCGGGCAAGCCCGCTCCCACAGGGATCGTTGGTGGGCTGCCCGACCGCGGATCAACTGTGGGAGCGGGCTTGCCCGCGAATGCGCGAAGCGCAGTGTTTAGTTCTTCAGGTCTTCCGCGCCTTGCAGCGGTTCGTCACCCAGCAGCATGTCCTTGTCGTGGCTGACTTGTTCTTCCTCGAACATGCGCCAGATGTGATCGTCCTGGCTGCCCAGCAACTCCACGAACCGGCGGCCTTCGACCTTGTCGGTCAACTGGCCAATGTAGCGGCCTTGTTCGGTTTCGCTGCGGGTCAGGGTGATCTTGCGGTCTTTCTCTGGCTGGGTCGGCGAGATCAGGTTCAGCTCCAGTGTCTTGGGCTGGCTGTTGCCGGTCAGGTGCAGGTCGACTTCGCCGGTGACCCCGTCCAGGTGCACGCTGGCGCGCAGCAGCAGGGTCTGGGCCAGCAGTTCGCGGTCCAGGGAGCGGTTGATGCCTTTGCCGGCCTCGTAGTAATTGTCATTGACCAGGTTGTCCGGGTTGTTCACCGCGATGGTCACCATCGACAGGGTCAGCGTCACCGAACAGGCCAGGATCGCGATGATGATCCAGGGCCAGAGGTGCTTGTACCAAGGGCTGGTGGCATTTGCTGCAGGCATGATGACTTCTCTCAACGAATTTGTGGGCCGATGAATCGGCTCTTGGCTTCAACGTGGACGCTGTCGTCGTCGGCATCCTTGAGGATGAACTTCACCTCGTTGGTGCTCGACGGCAGTTGTTCCGGTGCACTCGATAACTCGACCGGCATGCTGACAATCTCCCCTGCGGCGACCTTGATCTCACGCTTGCCTTGCAGCTTGAGGTCCGGCAGGCCGGCGGCTTCCAGCAGGTAAGTATGGTCGCGCTGGTCCTTGTTCATGACTTTGAGGCTGTAGACGTTCTCGATTCGCCCTTCGGCGTTCTCGCGGTACAGCACGCGGTCCTTGCTGACGTCGAAACCCACCAGTGGGCGCATGAAGAACGCGGTCACCAGGAGGCTGATCATCGCCAGCAGCACCAGCGCATAGCCGATCAGGCGCGGCCGCAGTTTATGGGTTTTCTGCCCGGACAGGTTGTGCTCGGTGGTGTAGCTGATCAGGCCGCGGGGGTAGTCCATCTTGTCCATGATGCTGTCGCAGGCGTCGATGCACGCCGCACAGCCGATGCACTCGATCTGCAGGCCGTCGCGGATGTCGATGCCGGTCGGGCACACCTGTACGCACATGGTGCAGTCGATGCAGTCACCCAGGCCCTGAGCCTTGTAGTCCACGCCTTTCTTGCGCGGGCCACGGGCTTCGCCACGGCGCGGGTCGTAGGAAACAATCAGCGTGTCCTTGTCGAACATCACACTCTGGAAGCGTGCGTACGGGCACATGTAAATGCACACCTGCTCGCGCAGCCAGCCAGCGTTGCCGTAGGTGGCGAGGGTGAAGAAGCCGACCCAGAAGTACGACCAGCCATCGGCCTGGCCGGTGAAAAAGTCGATGACCAGCTCGCGAATCGGCGAGAAATAGCCGACGAAGGTCATGCCAGTGACGAAGCCGATCAGCAGCCACAGGCTGTGTTTGCTGAACTTGCGCAGGAGCTTGTTGGCGCTCATCGGCGCCTTGTCCAGCTTGATGCGTTGGTTGCGGTCGCCTTCGGTGACCTTCTCGCACCACATGAAGATCCAGGTCCAGACGCTCTGCGGGCAGGTATAGCCGCACCAGATACGTCCGGCGTACACGGTAATGAAGAACAGGCCGAAGGCGGCAATGATCAGCAGGCCCGAGAGCAGGATGAAGTCCTGCGGCCAGAAGGTGGCGCCGAAAATGAAGAACTTACGCTCCGGCAGGTTCCACCACACCGCCTGGTGGCCGCCCCAGTTCAGCCACACCGTACCGAAATACAGCAGGAACAGGCCGGCACCCCCCATCATCCGCAGATTGCGGAACAGGCCGGTGAAGGCGCGGGTGTAGATTTTTTCTCGTGAGGCGTAAAGGTCGACGCTGTTGTTCGCGTTCTTGGCAGGCGGAGTAACGTCGTGTACCGGAATCTGATTGCTCATCATTGCATCCCACGGCAGTGGAAAAATGCCTCGGTCAGTACATGCCGACCGCGGTCAAAAAGGCTGTTGCAGTGGCGCAATGATACGCCTGAAGCTCTAGCGCAAGGGTGCGACCTTTGGTCGCGTTGGGAAAAGAGGGTGGATGGTGTAGCAAATGTAACAAATCATGATGCAGGTCAATTGACTTGTTCAGTATGGACGATTTTCCCCTCCCGATCCTCGTGCCTGGCCAGTAGCGTTGCCATCAGCGTTGAAACATCGGCACTTGATTAAGTGCAGCCGGGGGTTTGTTTCATTTTCCCAAGGGGCAGTAAGTTGGTGGCGAGCCAGGATCGACCTGGCTCACTCACCTTAGCCCTTTATGAAAATGGAATTTTATGAAGCTCATTAATTGTTACAAGTTAGCCACCGTGCTCGGGCTCTTCTGTTGGGCGCCCGGCGCATTCAGTGCGCAGGTGACTGAATCACCTAGGCACCTGGTCTTTACCTCCGACCCCCAGTATCCCTGGACCGAAAGCTCCGATGACGGCTCGCCTGAATCAGACTCACAGCGCGACAGCCGCTCGAAATGGTTGATCGATAGCCAATACGCCGACATTGCCGATTTCCGCAGGAACTTTGGGGGTGCCCAGCGGGTGCCGGTGATGATCAATGGCGATCTCACCGCCTTTGGTCATGGCTGGCAACGCTCGGCACTGATGCCCATCCTTGACGCGAGGCTGGAGGGACTCTACGACTACGGGCTGGGCAATCACGACTACGAAAACAACGTGGACGATTGTTTTCTCAACAGCTGTGCGGCCGACAGTATCGAGGCGTTCAAGCAGCGTTACTGGGGCAAGGTCGACAGCCTGGACTTCGGCGTGCGGGTCGCGGGGCGCACCGAGATCTATTACGGCAGCCTGGCGTATTCACGCAATCTGGGTGATGTGCACTTGGTGCAGTTGCACAACGAGCCGACCTATTCGGCGAACTTCAGCTCCGGAGTGCCCCTCATCAGCCCCAAGGCGTTCGAAATCAACGATGCGCTGGACTGGCTCGAAGGCGACCTGAAGAAGGCTCGGGAGCAGGGTCGAATCATTATTCTCAACCTGCACAAGCCGCGGGGATGGGCCGGCAGCGAACAGCAGATTACCCGGTTCAGAACCATGATCGAGACCTACAAGGTCACGGCGGTGTTTGCCGGGCACTATCACGACTACTCGGGGCGGTACTGGAATGCGACCGGTGAGTTCGGTCAGGTGCCGGTGTTTCTCAGTGGTTCGGCTTCACAGCAGAGCTACCTGATCGCCAGTTTTGCGGCGGATCGCCAATCGCTGACGATTCATCGCGTCAAAGGCAACAACTGGCCCAGTCGTCAGGTCGAGTCGGTGATAGACGTGCGGTATTGAGGGGCGGCGGCCCCCACAAAACAAACGGCCCCGTCAGGTGACTGACGGGGCCGTTTGTTGTTGCATCAAGCGTTTGCCTTACTCGGCGTCCGCTGCCTTCTCGCTGTGCGACAGGCTGTAGACGTAAGCGGCCAGCAGGTGAACCTTGTCGTTACCCTGCATTTGCTCTTGCGCAGGCATCTGGCCCTGACGGCCGTAACGGATGGTCTGCTGCAGTTGAGCGAAGCTCGAACCGTAGATGAACGCGCCCGGGTGAGTCAGGTCAGGTGCGCCCATGGCTGGCGTGCCTTTGCCCGCAGGGCCGTGACAGGCCACGCAGTTGGCGGCGAACAGCTTCTGGCCGGCAACCGGGTCGGCTTTGCTGCCTTCTGGCAGTTTGCGGCCATCGAGGTTGGTCAGGACATAGGCAGCCACGTCGCTGACACCTTGTTCACCGATCACTTCAGCCCAGGCTGGCATCACGGCGTGACGACCGCCCAGGATGGTGGCCTTGATTTCCGCTGGCGAACCGCCCCAGCGCCAGTCGGCGTCGGTCAGGTTCGGGAAGCCATAAGCGCCCTTGGCGTCGGAGCCGTGGCAAACCGAGCAGTTGGAGGCGAACAGGCGGCCACCCATCTTCAGGGCTTGTGGGTCCTTGGCGACTTCTTCGATCGGCATGGCAGCGAACTTGGCGAAGATCGGACCGAACTTGGCGTCCGACTTGGCCATTTCCTTTTCCCACTCGTGAACGCCGGTCCAGCCGGACTGGCCGTTGGCGAACGGGGTCTGCTTCTCGTTATCGAGGTAGCTGTAACCCGGCAGCAGGCCTTTCCAGTTGCCCAGGCCCGGGTACAGAACCAGGTAGCCGAGGGCGAAGACGATGGTGCCGACGAACAGCATGAACCACCATTTCGGCAGCGGGTTGTCGTACTCCTCGATCCCGTCGAAGGAGTGGCCAACCGTCTCATCTGTCTGTTCGCTGCGCTGGCCCTTGCGGGTCGACAGCAGCAGCCAGGTCAGGGCGAAGATGGTACCCAGACTGAGGACTGTGACGTACAGACTCCAGAACGTAGTCATTCTTTGTTACTCCTAGAAGCTTGCTCGACGTGCTTGATGGCTTCGGGATCATCCGCGAAAGGCAGCAAGGTCGCGTCTTCAAACTCGGATTTGCGCTTGGGGCTGAACACCCACAAGGCCAGACCGATAAAGGCAACCATCACGACAACGGTGCCCAGGCCACGAATCATCCCGATATCCATCTAAATCACCGTTTGCTTTTGATGATGGTGCCCAGGCCTTGCAGATAGGCCACCAGCGCGTCCATTTCGGTTTTGCCCTTCACAGCATCCTTGGCGCCGGCGATGTCTTCGTCGGTGTAAGGGACGCCGAGCGTGCGCAAGACTTCCATTTTCTTCGCGGTGTCTTTGCCGTCGAGCTTGTTTTCCACGAGGAACGGGTAGGCCGGCATTTTCGACTCAGGCACTACGTTGCGCGGGTTGTACAAGTGCGCACGCTGCCAGTCATCGGAGTAACGACCGCCGACTCGGGCCAGGTCCGGACCGGTACGTTTGGAGCCCCACAGGAATGGGTGGTCCCAGACGCTTTCACCGGCTACCGAGTAGTGGCCATAACGTTCGGTTTCAGCGCGGAACGGACGGATCATCTGCGAGTGGCAGCCGACACAACCGTTGGCGATGTAGACGTCGCGGCCTTCCAGTTCAAGGGCGGTACGTGGCTTCATGCCTTCGACCGGCTTGTTGGTGACATCCTGGAAAAACAGCGGGACGATCTGGGTCAGGCCGCCGATGCTGACGGCGATGACCATGAAGAAGGCCAGCAGGCCAATATTCTTCTCGACTGCTTCATGCTTCATCAGTGAGCTCCAACTACAGCAATCTGTTCGGCGGCTTTGGCTTCTGCCGGGTTCGAGGCACGTACGGTACGGAATACGTTGTAGGCCATGAACAGCATGCCGCTAGCGAAGAATGCACCGCCCAGGGCGCGAACGATAAAGCCCGGGTGGCTGGCTTGCAGCGCTTCAACGAACGAGTAGGTCAGGGTGCCGTCGTCGTTGATTGCACGCCACATCAGACCCTGGGTGATGCCGTTGACCCACATCGAAGCGATGTAGAGCACGGTACCGATGGTCGCGAGCCAGAAGTGCGTGTTGATCAGGCCGGTGCTGTGCATCTGCGCACGACCGAACAGTTTCGGGATCATGTGGTAGATCGCGCCGATCGAGATCATCGCTACCCAGCCCAAGGCACCGGCGTGTACGTGGCCGATGGTCCAGTCGGTGTAGTGCGACAGCGAGTTGACGGTCTTGATGGCCATCATCGGGCCTTCGAAGGTCGACATGCCGTAGAACGCCAGGGACACCACCAGGAAGCGCAGGATCGGGTCGGTGCGCAGCTTATGCCAGGCGCCCGACAGGGTCATCATGCCGTTGATCATGCCGCCCCAGCTCGGGGCCAGCAGGATGATCGACATCGCCATGCCCAGGGACTGAGCCCAGTCCGGCAGTGCGGTGTAGTGCAGGTGGTGCGGGCCTGCCCAGATGTACAGGGTGATCAGGGCCCAGAAGTGCACGATCGACAGGCGATACGAGTAGATCGGACGCTCGGCCTGTTTCGGCACGAAGTAGTACATCATCCCCAGGAAGCCGGTGGTCAGGAAGAAACCTACCGCGTTGTGGCCGTACCACCACTGGATCATGGCATCGGTCGCACCGGCATAGGCCGAGTAGGACTTGAAGAAGCTGACCGGCAGGGAGGCGTGGTTGACGATGTGCAGCATCGCCGTCACGACGATGAAGGCACCGTAGAACCAGTTACCGACGTAGATGTGCTTGGTCTTACGCTTGGTGATGGTGCCGAAGAACACCAGACCGTAGGTAACCCAGACGATAGCCAGCAGGATAGCCAGAGGCCATTCCAGTTCCGCGTATTCCTTGGTGGTGGTGTAACCCAGCGGCAAGGTAACAATCGCGCCGACGATCACCGCTTGCCAACCCCAGAAGGTGAAGGCCGCGAGGCTGTCGGAAATCAGTCGCGTTTGGCAGGTTCGCTGCACGACGTAATAAGAAGTGGCAAACAATGCACAACCACCGAAGGCAAAGATCACCAGGTTGGTGTGCAGTGGGCGCAGGCGTCCAAAGCTCGTCCATGGCAGACCGAAGTTCAACTCCGGCCAGACCAGTTGCGAGGCGATGAAGACACCGAGCCCCATGCCAAGGATCCCCCAGACCACCGTCATGATGGCGAACTGGCGGACTACCTTATAGTTATAAGCAGTCGGACTGATTGCTGTGCTCATTCTAAGGTTCCACGGTTTGGGTGTTTTATTAGGGATAAAAATCGGCCGCAAGTATGGAGAAAGCGGGGGGTCATTGCAACGCGCCATGACCTGCGTCAATGCTTTCAAAAGCTGATTCTGCGGCCTTTCCATGCGCCGCGTAGGGACAAATTTGCCCAGGGGGAAAATGTCCCGGCAGAGGAAAGAGGCGAGGGGGTCGGGTCAGTTGTAACTGGGTGTGTTCAAACGAGGCGTGCAGGTGACAGACGGCAACTTGGACGACAGCCGGTATCTACCGGCCTTTGCGGCCTTTCATCGAACCGAAACGTCGAACCCATCCTCAACGGTTGACCTGTGACCAGCCTTTGCCAGTCCGCTTGGCAGCAAGCTTAGACCCGAATCTGCCGGACGCAAAGGCAGACCTTTTGGGGGTGCGACAATGCGTCGCAAAGAGGGAGGGAACTGTCGCACCAGGAAGGTGCGACAGTAATGCGGTTGCGAGTTATTCGCTTTTGCTATCGGCCTGCAGCGGCTGGGCGCTGGTGCCGTGGGAGAGGCTGTAGACGTACGCCGCCAGCAATTGCACTTTGTCATTGCCGAGTAGTTCGTTCTGCGCCGGCATGTGGCCCTGGCGACCATGGCGAATGGTCTGTTGCAACTGGGCCAGGCTGGTGCCGTAGATGAACCCCGCCGGGTGCGTCAGGTTTGGCGCGCCCATCAGCTCCATGCCCTGGCCATTGGCGCCGTGACAGGCTACGCACGTGGTGCTGTACGCTTGCTGTCCAGCGGCCAGGTCGGCACCGCTGTCCGCTGGCAATGGCAGGCCGGCGAGTTCGTGGCGCACATAGGCCGCGACGTTTTTCACCCCGGCATCCCCCAGGACTTCACCCCAGGCCGGCATCGCTGCCATCCGCCCACCCATGATGGTGGTCTTGATCGCTTGCGCGCTGCCGCCCCAGCGCCAGTCGCTGTCCGCCAGGTTGGGGAAGCCGAAGGCACCCTTGGCATCCGAGCCGTGGCACACCGAGCAGTTGGAGGCGAACAGGCGTCCGCCCATCTTCAGTGCTTGTGGGTCCTTGGCCACTTCTTCCACGGGCATGGCTGCAAATTTGGCGAAGATCGGCCCAAACTTGGCATCGGCCTTGGCCATTTCCTTGTCCCATTCCTTGGTCTGGGTCCAACCGTCCTGATAGCCCGGCAGGACGCCTTTCCAGTTGCCCAGGCCCGGGTAGAGGATCAGGTAGCCCACGGCAAACACCAGTGTCCCGGCGAACAGCAGGAACCACCACTGGGGCAGCGGGTTGTCATATTCCTCGATGCCGTCGAAGGCATGGCCCATGGTCTGGTCGACACTGCCCTTGGTCTCACCCTTGCGGGTGCCGACCAGCAGCCAGGTCAGGCCGATCAGGCTGCCGATGGTCAGTACGCAGATCCACGTACTCCAGAAGGTGGTCATGGCCGGGTACTCCTTGTTGCAGGTTCTTGAGTGCTGGCGTCTTCGGCCAGGGGTTCATCGGCAAACGGCAGCAGGCGGGCTTCGGCGAATTGCGCGCTGCGCTTGCTGTTGAACACCCACAGGGTCAGGCCGATAAAGGCCACGAACACCACGACGGTGCCCAGGCCGCGGATCATTCCAGTGCTGATTACGCTCAATATTTCATAGGGCATGGCTCACCTCTTGCTCTTGATCGCAGTGCCGAGCACTTGCAGGTAGGAGACCAGGGCGTCCATCTCGGTCTTGCCCTTGAGCGTGGCGACTGACCCGGCGATGTCCTCGTCGGTGTAGGGCACGCCCAGGGTGCGCATGACCTTGAGCTTGGTTTCGGTGTTGCTGCTGTCCACGGCCTGGGTGACCAGCCATGGATAGGCCGGCATTTTCGATTCCGGTACCACGTTGCGCGGGTTGTACAGGTGGGCACGGTGCCAGTCATCGGAGTAGCGACCGCCGACTCGGGCCAGGTCCGGGCCGGTACGCTTGGAGCCCCACAGGAACGGGTGGTCCCAGACGCTTTCTCCGGCTACCGAGTAGTGGCCGTAACGTTCGGTCTCGGCGCGGAACGGCCGGATCATCTGCGAGTGGCACTGCACGCAGCCTTCGCGGATGTAGATGTCGCGGCCTTCCAGTTGCAGCGCGGTGTAGGGCTTCATGCCTTCGACCGGCTTGTTGGTGACGTCCTGGAAGAACAGCGGGACGATCTGCGTCAGACCGCCGATGCTCACCGCAAAGACCATCAGCAACAGCAGCAGGCCGACGTTTTTTTCAATCGTTTCGTGTTTCATGGTGGACTCCTCAGGCCATCTGCGCCGCGGCGGCGACTTCGGCTGGTTGGGCCTCACGCACGGTGCGCCAGGTGTTGTAGGCCATCAGGAACATGCCGCTCAGGAAGATCGCCCCGCCGACCAGGCGTACGACGAAGCCTGGGTGGCTGGCCACCAGGGTTTCCACGAAGGAGTAGGTCAGGGTCCCGTCTTCGTTGACGGCGCGCCACATCAGGCCCTGGGCGATGCCGTTGACCCACATCGAGGCGATGTAGAGCACGGTGCCGATGGTGGCGAGCCAGAAGTGCGCGTTGATCAGGCCGACGCTGTGCATCTGCTCGCGGCCGAAGATTTTCGGGATCATGTGGTACAGCGCGCCGATGGAGATCATCGCTACCCAGCCGAGTGCGCCGGCGTGTACGTGGCCGATGGTCCAGTCGGTGTAGTGGGAGAGGGCGTTGACCGTCTTGATGGCCATCATCGGCCCTTCGAAGGTCGACATGCCGTAGAACGCCAGGGACACCACCAGGAAGCGCAGGATCGGGTCGCTGCGCAACTTATGCCAGGCCCCCGAGAGGGTCATCATGCCGTTGATCATGCCGCCCCAGCTCGGCGCCAGCAGAATCAGTGACATCACCATGCCCAGCGACTGAGCCCAGTCCGGCAGCGCGGTGTAGTGCAAGTGGTGCGGGCCGGCCCAGATGTACAGGGTGATCAGGGCCCAGAAGTGCACGATCGACAGGCGATAGGAGTACACCGGGCGCTCGGCCTGTTTCGGCACGAAGTAGTACATCATCCCGAGGAAGCCAGCGGTGAGGAAGAAGCCTACGGCGTTATGGCCGTACCACCACTGGACCATGGCATCGGTCGCACCGGCATATACCGAGTAGGACTTGGTCAGGCTGACCGGCAGTTCCAGGTTGTTGACGATGTGCAGGATGGCCACGGTGATGATGAATGCACCGAAGAACCAGTTGCCGACGTAGATGTGCTTGGTCTTGCGCTTCATCAGCGTGCCGAAGAACACGATGGCGTAGGCGACCCAGACGATGGTGATCAGGATGTCGATCGGCCATTCCAGTTCGGCGTATTCCTTGGAGCTGGTGTAGCCCAGCGGCAGGGTGATGGCTGCCAGCAGGATCACCAGTTGCCAGCCCCAGAAGGTGAACGCGGCGATTTTTGGCGCGAACAATTGCGTCTGGCAAGTGCGCTGGACCGAGTAGAACGAGGCGGCAAACAGCGCGCAGCCACCAAAGGCGAAGATCACCGCGTTGGTGTGCAACGGGCGCAGGCGACCGAAGCTGGTCCACGGCAAATTGAAGTTCAGTTCAGGCCAGACCAATTGAGCCGCGAGAAAAACCCCGAGGCCCATGCCGACGATGCCCCAGACCACCGTCATAATGGCGAATTGGCGGACCACCTTGTAGTTATAGGCGGTACTTATAGAAGTGTTCATGGTTCCCCATCCACGGTTCAGCCGAAGTGAAGGCGTCTGCGCAAGGCACGAACGCTCCCTTCGCCTGGAGTTATAGGCAGATTAAAAGCGAGGCAAGCATGGACAAAGAGCACAAGGCCAGTATTGACGGGGATCAATGGGCGCGGTGTGTGCGTGAACAGGGATGGCTGTGGAATGGTGCCTCGACGCCGGCCGTGGCGACCCTGATTCTTGCCCATGGCGCGGGTGCGCCGATGGACAGCGCCTGGATGAGTGACATGGCTGCACGCCTTGCTGCCCGCGGGGTCAATGTGTTGCGCTTCGAGTTTCCCTACATGGCCCAGCGACGCCTGGACGGCGGTCGGCGCCCCCCCAATCCGGCGCCGAAGCTGCTCGAGTGCTGGCGAGAGGTGTATCGCCTGGTGCGACGTCATGTCGCTGGGCGCCTGGCCATTGGCGGCAAGTCCATGGGCGGGCGGATGGCCAGTTTGCTGGCGGACGAGTTGGGTGCGGATGCGTTGGTGTGCCTGGGGTATCCGTTTTACCCAGTGGGTAAGCCGGAGAAGCCGCGAGTGGAGCATTTGGCTGGATTAACAACCCGAACCTTGATTGTCCAGGGTGAGCGGGATGGGTTGGGCAATCGGGATACGGTGGAGGGTTATGACTTGGCGCCTTGCATCGAGCTGATGTGGCTGGTGGCAGCGGATCATGACTTGAAGCCGCTGAAGGCTTCTGGGGTTAGTCATGAGCAGCATTTGGCGGCGGCTGCGCAGGGGATTGCGGAGTTTTTGCGGTAGTTGGGTGGATCAAGATCAAGAGCTGTAGGCGAGCTAACGCTCGCTGTAGGAGCAACTGTCTTAACCTCGATCCCCCGTAGCGATCAATCGCAATCAGCGGTTGAAGCGCTCCACCAGCGAGTACTGGGTATTCGCGGTCCGGGTCAGCTCTTCGCTGAGGAGTGCCGAGTTCTGCGCCTGTTCCGAGGTCTGGTCGGCCAGATGGGAAATGTTGCTGATGTTGCGGCTGATTTCTTCGGCCACGGCGCTCTGCTCCTCGGTGGCGGCGGCGATCTGAGTGGTCATGTCGGTGATGTTGGCCACCGCCTCGCTGATGCCCACCAGGGCCTGATCTGCTTCCAGGACCCGTGCCACGCCTTCTTCTGCCTGGCGATGGCCGGCTTCCATGGTTTGCACGGCGGTGCTGGCGGTTTGCTGGAGCTTGGCGATCAGGCTGTGGATTTGCCCGGTCGACTCGCTGGTGCGTTGCGCCAGTTGCCGGACTTCGTCGGCCACCACTGCAAAACCCCGGCCCATCTCGCCGGCGCGGGCCGCTTCAATGGCGGCGTTGAGGGCCAGCAGGTTGGTCTGGTCGGCAATGCCTTTGATCACATCGACCACACCGCCGATTTCGTCGCTGTCCTTGGCCAGTTGGGTCACGGTCAGGCCGGTTTCCCCGACCACCACCGACAGGCGCTGGATGGCGTCGCGGGTTTCCCCGGCGATATCGCGGCCGCGTCCGGTCAGGCGGTTGGCCTCCTGGGTCGCGTCTGCGGTGCGCTGGACGTGGCTGGCCACTTCCTGGGTGGTGGCGGCCATCTGGTTGACGGCGGTGGCCACCTGCTCGGTTTCCACGCGCTGACGCTCCAGGCCCGTGGAGCTGTTGTGGGCCAGTTGGTCAGACTGGCGCGCCTGCTCGGTCAGGTGCTCGGCAGTGTCCTGAAGGCGGGTCAGGCAGGTTTTCAAGCGGGCTTCCTGGCTGAGGATCGACATCTCCAGGCGCGCCTGGGCGCCACGGCTGTCGGTGTACATCTGGGCGATCAGCGGGTCGGAGGTGGTCTGCTCGGCGAGGCGCAACAGACGTTTGAGGCCGCGTTGTTGCCAGCTCAACCCGAGCAGGCCCAGGGGCACCGAAAGGCCGGCAGCGAGGGCAAAGCCCCATTGCGAGTTGAGGGTGGCGCCGATCATGAAGCTCAGTTGGCTGACCAGAATGAACGGCAGCCAGTCCTGCAGCACCGGCAGCCATTTGTCACGCTGGGGAACGGCGGACTTGCCCTGGTTGATGCGCTGGTACAGGGTCTCGGCGCGGCGGATCTGCTCGGCGGTGGGCTTGACCCGCACCGACTCGTAGCCGATCACCTGGTTGCCTTCGAACACCGGGGTCACGTAGGCGTTGACCCAGTAGTGGTCACCGTTCTGGCAGCGATTCTTGACAATGCCCATCCATGGCAGGCCTTGTTTTAATGTGCCCCACATATGCGCGAAGACCGCCGACGGGACGTCGGGGTGACGGACCACATTGTGCGGCGCACGGATCAGCTCTTCACGGGAGAACCCACTGATTTCGACGAAAGCGTCGTTGCAGTAGTTGATCACGCCTTTGGCATCGGTGGTGGAAATCAACCGTTGCTGTGCCGGGAAGGTCCGTTCGCGTTGAGTGATGGGCTGGTTATTACGCATGGCTTTTTCAATCCGCAAGGCTTTGACAGGGTTTCGGCCAGTCCGGTGAATTATTGAAATTATTTTTCAGGAAGTCGGCGCTGCGTCGCAAAACGACCGATGCGTCATTAGCGGAGTGGGCCTACAGCACTCAAGGAAACGTCTGATTTATTTCCCGCGAGCGCCTCATCTAGCGTGCGTCCTTTCGTCAAATCGACAGGGAACAATCTGGCATGAAGCGCTACCACATCACCGTCGGGGCCAAGACCACTGCCGACGGCACCGTAATGACCGGCTACGAATTCTGGACCATCGATGGCCAGCCCATCGCCCGCGAAGGCGATGAAGTGGCTTGTCCAGCCTGCGACAGCACTGGCGTCATCGTCTGCGACGGCCCGCACCTGGTGGACCTTATGCAAGGACGCCCCACCGCCCTGGACGGTGACCTCTGTCACTGCAAGTGCGACCCACCACCACGCCTGATCGCCAACCAGACCCTGCAGTGCCAGGAGTTCAAGGACCTCGCACCAGATCCGCGCTTCACGCCGCCGTCCGCTTCGGCCACATCCCAGCAGCCTGCAACCGGGCCGCGCTCCTCCAATTTCACTGCAACACCCAGCCGCCCCACACCCACCTTCACCGAACGACCTGGAAGGGCCTGCGAAAATCTCTGGATCAGTTACCAGCAACTAGCCGAGTCCATCGTCGCACCGGGCGGCCAGTTGATCGCCGATCCCAAGGCCCGCAACTGCGCGATCAACGCCGCCTACGCCCGACTGTGGCTGCAGGACCCGCGTTTCCAGTGGGCCGGCCTCGCCGCCTTCGCATCAAAACAGGTGGGTTGTGGCTTGCTGCATGCCGCAGATTCGATCGACCGGATCCAGGCTGAATATGACGCCGAGCAGCAACTGCAACAGAGTGCCAGGTCAGGCTTCTATGGCTTGCTCGAGCCCAGCGAACGCGAGCGACAGGCCAGACTCCAGACCTTCCAGCAAGCACAACGTGACTACGAGCACGCGCTGCGCAACAACCCGCTGCCAGGCATCGATTTCAGGCCCGAGGGCGAACTGTCCTACGCGCAGCAGTTGTACCAACACGTGTACAAGATGTTGTCCATGGGTAATACCACGCTGTTCCTGGACGTGTATCCGTTGCATGTTTTTTATCAAGAGCGGGGGATGTCGGCGCTGGAGGCCTGCTTACCTTCGCGGAAAAACATCTATGGAAATGTTCAGAATCCGGTGCTGTGGCCTGTGGCGCAGGAAAGGCTGGCATTCGGCGCAGACCACGATGAAATCCTGGAAAGTTTTCAGGCCATCGAGGGCGGTCGTATCGCCGAGGGTGTTAAGTTTCTCGCGACGCACGAACAGGTCAATATCTTGCAGCCGACAATGTACAGCGACCTGAAATTAGTCGCCTTGCTGCGTGGCAATCATCTTTCCCACGTTGTTAATTTCCCCTCGGGCGCCGCACAAGCCATCGAGCTGACGCTGGCCAGCCAGTGTCAGCGGGTCGATGACGGACGCACAATCGGATTCGGCAGTAATCCCTTTGCCGACCTGTCCGACGTCAAGCAGCGTATGAGCTTTGTGCTCAAGGCCGCCGCGAAATTTGATGAGTTGCTACAGGGAAATGATCGCTACCTGATTACCCAGTCGATTCGGGATATCGCTTCAGCTCAGGCCTTACGATGACCTGGCTCGCAACGCTGGGTTGGCAATACCAGCGGATTGCACAGGTGGTCATTATTCTTTTGGCGCTGGCGGCGATTCGCCTGTATGCCCAATCCGGCGAGCCAGAGATTGCGCTGGTAATTGGCGAACCCTATGAGGCGATGCGCCAACGCTCCAGTGCTGCGATTGCTCCGGCCATCCCCGGGGAAGTGTCATTCAATATTCCCATGTCGGATGCGCGCCTGCGATTCACAGACCCTCAGTACGGGTTTGTGACGCCATCGGCGCGTTTTTTTACGGTGATATACCGGGATGAGTTGATTCACAGCATCCGCATGTCCCCGCAAATCGAGCCCCTGTTACTCGATGACGCCCTCAAGGTCGTACTGGATCTGCAGGAGCAGTGGCGCAAGGGCGGCTGGACGCCGAATCGGGCCGGGGACTTTCCGTCGTTCGCCGATACCCCCCAATGGCGTGCCCAACTGCGCGAAGTCAATAAAGGCGGTACGGCTTACTGGCTAGCGGGTGACAAGTATCAGGTCATGCTCATGGTTAATCGCTTTCGCGACTATAAGCGGCCCACAGAGGAGCGTTACCTCATCACGCTTGGGCTTTCCAAGTCACGAGGCGTGAAATGAGTCGGTTTGCAGCTATGGGACTTGTACTCGCGCTGCTGAAAAGGCAGCGCGAGTACCCACCTAAAAGCGTTCGGGGTGCCCTTACGAGGCAATCAACTGGCGCAACACGTAGTGCAGGATCCCCCCGGCCTTGAAGTACTCCACTTCATTGAGGGTGTCGATCCGGCACAGCACTTCGACTTTCTCGCGGCTGCCGTCCTCGCGGGTGATGATCAGGGGCAGGTTCATCCGTGGCGTCAGTTCCACGCCGCTGAGCCCCTGGATGCTCAGGGTTTCCTTGCCGGTGAGGTTCAGGCTCTTGCGGTTCTGGTCGAGCTTGAACTGCAGCGGCAGGACGCCCATGCCCACCAGGTTGGAGCGGTGAATTCGCTCGAAGCTCTCAGCGATCACCGCCTTGATCCCCAGCAGGTTGGTGCCCTTGGCGGCCCAGTCGCGGCTGGAGCCGGTGCCGTATTCCTGCCCGGCGATCACCACCAGCGGGGTGCCGGCGGCCTGGTAGCGCATGGCTGCGTCATAGATCGCCATTTTCTCGCCAGTGGGGATGTACAGGGTGTTGCCACCTTCTTCGCCACCGAGCATTTCATTGCGGATGCGAATGTTGGCGAAGGTGCCGCGCATCATCACTTCATGGTTGCCGCGCCGTGAGCCGTAGGAGTTGAAGTCCCGTGGCTCGACCCCTTTTTCGCGCAGGTAGCGGCCGGCCGGGCTGTCGGCCTTGATGTTGCCGGCGGGGGAGATGTGGTCGGTGGTCACCGAGTCGCCGAGCAGCGCCAGTACCCGGGCGTGATTGACGTCCTCGACCACTGGCGGCGGGCCGTCGATGTGGTCGAAGAACGGCGGGTGCTGGATGTAGGTGGAGTCTGGCTGCCAGACGTAGGTGGCCGCTTGAGGCACCTCGATGGCCTGCCACTGTTCGTCGCCGGCGAATACTTCGGCGTACTCCTTGTGGAACATGGCGGTGTTGACCTGGTTGACCGCATCGGCGATCTCTTGGGTGCTGGGCCAGATGTCGCGCAGGTACACCGGGTTGCCGTCCTTGTCGTCGCCCAGTGATTCGCGGCTGATATCAATGCGCACTGTGCCGGCCAGTGCATAGGCCACCACCAGCGGGGGCGAGGCGAGCCAGTTGGTTTTCACGAGGGGATGGACCCGGCCTTCAAAGTTGCGGTTGCCCGACAGCACCGAGGCGACGGTGAGGTCCGAGCCTTGGATGGCTTTTTCGATTGGCTCCGGCAAGGGGCCGGAGTTGCCGATGCAGGTGGTGCAGCCGTAACCCACCAGGGCAAAGCCCAGTTGATCGAGGTATTGGGTCAGGCCGGCGGCTTTGTAGTAGTCGGTCACCACTTTGGAGCCGGGCGCCAGGGAGCTCTTGACCCAGGGTTTGCGCCGCAGGCCTTTTTCCACGGCTTTTTTCGCCACCAGCCCGGCGGCCATCATCACGCTGGGGTTGGAGGTGTTGGTGCAGGAGGTGATGGCGGCAATGACCACGGCGCCGTTTTTCAGGCGATAGGTCTGACCCTCGTATTGGTAATCCGCCTCGCCGACCAGGTCGGCATTGCCTACGGCCACACCGCCACCGCCTTCACTTTCCAGGCGGCCTTCTTCCTTGCTGGTGGGCTTGACCTGCAGCCCGAGGAAATCGCTGAAGGCCTGGGCCACGTTGGGCAGCGAGACCCGGTCTTGCGGGCGTTTTGGCCCGGCGAGGCTGGCTTCGACGCTGGCCATGTCCAGCGCCAGGCTGTCGCTGAACACCGGCTCCTGGCCGGGCAGGCGCCACAGGCCCTGGGCTTTGCTGTAGGCCTCCACCAGCTTGACCACCGCAGTCGGACGCCCGGACAGGCTCAGGTAGTCCAGCGTTACCTGGTCCACCGGGAAGAAGCCGCAGGTCGCGCCGTACTCCGGAGCCATGTTGGCAATGGTGGCGCGGTCGGCCAGGGGCAGTTCGGCCAGGCCGTCGCCGTAGAACTCGACAAATTTGCCCACCACGCCTTTCTTGCGCAGCATCTGGGTCACGGTCAGCACCAGGTCGGTGGCGGTGATGCCCTCCTTGAGCTTGCCCGTGAGCTTGAAGCCGATCACTTCCGGAATCAGCATCGACACCGGTTGGCCGAGCATCGCCGCTTCGGCCTCGATCCCGCCGACACCCCAGCCCAGCACCCCGAGGCCGTTGATCATGGTGGTGTGGGAGTCGGTGCCCACCAGGGTGTCGGGGAAGGCATAGGTACGGCCGTCCTCGTCTTTGGTCCACACCGTGCGCCCGAGGTATTCAAGGTTCACCTGGTGGCAGATGCCGGTGCCCGGCGGGACCACGCTGAAGTTGTCGAAGGCGCTCTGGCCCCAGCGCAGGAAGGCGTAGCGTTCGCCATTGCGCTGCATTTCGATGTCGACGTTCTCTTCGAACGCACTGCTGCTGGCGAATTTGTCGACCATTACGGAGTGGTCGATCACCAGGTCCACCGGCGACAGCGGATTGATGCGTTGCGGGTCGCCGCCGGCCTTGGCCATGGCGGCACGCATGGCGGCCAGGTCGACCACCGCTGGTACTCCGGTAAAGTCTTGCATCAATACCCGCGCCGGGCGGTACTGGATTTCCCGGTCGCTGCGCCGCTCCTTGAGCCAGCCGGCGAGGGCCTTGAGATCGGCGCCGGTGACGGTTTTCCCATCCTCCCAGCGCAGCAGGTTTTCCAGCAGTACCTTGAGCGACATCGGCAGCTGGTCGAGGTTGCCCAGGGCTTTGGCAGCCGTCGGCAAGCTGAAGTAGTGATAGGTCTTGTCGTCGACTTGCAGGGTGCTAAGGGTTTTCAGGCTATCGAGGGACGGCATTGAAATGACTCCTTTGAGTCCGCACGGCTACGGACTGACGGGACGGACAGAGCATTAAACCTAGCTCTGTTTTAAGTAGCTGGCTAATTACTGGACTCTATGGGCGGGTCCAGGGTTCCGAAGTCAGTTATCATGCGCCGGTTTTCGTGACAGGCTTTGCTACAGGGCAAGTTTGCGCGCACTTGCCCAGGAGATTTAATGAACATCCTCTTTATGCATTGCCGGCCGGGCTTCGAAGGTGAAGTCTGCTCGGAGATCGCCGAACATGCTGCGCGTTTGAACGTAGCCGGCTACGCCAAGGCCAAAACCGCCAGCGCCTGCGCCGAGTTCGTCTGCACCGAGGAAGACGGCGCCGAGCGCTTGATGCGCGGCCAGCGTTTTGCCCAGTTGATCTTCCCGCGGCAATGGGCGCGCGGAATCTTTATCGACCTGCCGGAAACCGATCGCATCAGCGTGATCCTCGCCCACCTGGCGGATTTCCCGGTGTGCGGCAGCCTGTGGCTGGAAATGGTCGATACCAATGACGGCAAGGAACTGTCGAACTTCTGCAAGAAATTCGAAGGCCACCTGCGCAAGGCGCTCATGGCGGCTGGCAAGCTGGTTGAAGACCCGCACAAGCCACGTTTGCTGCTGACCTTCAAAAGTGGGCGCGAAGTGTTCATGGGCCTGGCGGAAGCCAACAACTCGGCCATGTGGCCGATGGGTATTCCACGCCTGAAGTTTCCCCGTGAAGCGCCAAGCCGCTCCACCCTGAAACTGGAAGAGGCCTGGCACCACTTCATCCCGCGTGACCAGTGGGATGAGCGCCTGCACAGTGACATGACCGGCGTCGACCTCGGTGCCGCCCCGGGTGGCTGGACCTGGCAACTGGTCAATCGGGGCATGCTGGTCACGGCTATCGACAACGGGCCGATGGCTGAAAGCCTGATGGACACCGGGCTGGTGCAGCACTTGATGGCCGACGGCTTCACCTTCAAGCCCAAGCAGCCGGTGGACTGGATGGTCTGCGACATCGTCGAGAAGCCGGCGCGCAACGCGGCGATGCTGGAAGAGTGGATCGGTGACGGGCATTGCCGCGAAGCGGTGGTCAACCTGAAGCTGCCGATGAAGCAGCGTTATGCCGAAGTGAAGCGCTTGCTCGAGCGCATCGCGGAAGGTTTCAAGGCCCGCGGGATTCGGGTCGATATCGGCTGCAAGCAGCTGTATCACGACCGCGAGGAAGTGACCTGCCATTTGCGCCGGCATGATGTGAAAAAAACCAAATCCCGTTGAGCGGGGCCCATTGCGAGCGGGATCGCTGCCACAGTAATGGTGTTACGCCATAGCTGACGCAGCCCCCGGCTTTGCGCGACAATGCCGGCACGTTTCAGGAGTCAGACATGAGTGAATTGATCCATACGCCGGTTGACGGCACCCTCGACGCCACCGGCCTGAACTGTCCGGAACCGGTGATGATGCTGCACCAACACATTCGCGACCTGGTCCCCGGCGGCCTGCTCAAGGTGATTGCCACGGACCCTTCGACCCGTCGCGACATTCCCAAGTTCTGCGTGTTTCTCGACCATGAACTGGTCGGCCAGCATGAAGACAGCGGCACCTACCTGTACTGGATTCGCAAGAAGTCCGTTTAGCCGGCGGTTACAGGGTCGGTGGTGCGCTGATGAATACGAATCCGCTTGCGGGCACTGCGCACCAGGCGGATCGACAGCATCAGCGCCGCGCAGCTCAGGCCGGCGATCAGGCCTTCCCACAAGCCGCTCGGGCCGCTGGCCGGGCCGAACCAGTCGGTCAGTCCCAGTACGTAGCCCACCGGCAGGCCGATGCCCCAATAGGCGAACAGGGTCAGGATCATCGTCACCCGGGTGTCCTGATAGCCCCGTAGCGCCCCGGCGCAGATCACCTGGATCGCATCGGAGAACTGGTACAGCGCGGCATACACGATCAGCATCGAGGCGATCTGGATCACACTCTGGTCAGGGGTGTAGATCGAGGCGATGGGTTCGCGCAACAGCAGGATCAGGCCCGCCGAGAATGCCGCAAACACCAGGGCCGCACCCAGCCCGACCTTCGCCGCGAAACGTGCCTGGTAGGGGTTGCCGGCACCCAGTGCCTGGCCGACCCGGACGGTGACCGCCATGCCCAACGAGTAGGGAATCATGAACAGCAGCGAGCTGATGTTCAGAGCGATCTGGTGCCCGGCCACCACGGTCGAGCCGAGGCTGCCGATCAGCAGGGCAATGACCGCGAAGATGCTCGATTCGGCGAACACCGCGATGCCGATCGGCAGGCCGATGCCGATCAGGCGCTTGATCACCGCCCATTGCGGCCGATCGATCCGCACCAGCACCCGGGTGCGGGCATAGAAGGGCGCCCAGCGGGTCCAGCCAGCCATGCTCAGCGCCATGAACCACATCACGATGCCACTGGCCCAACCGCAGCCAACGCCGCCCATGGCCGGCAGGCCGAAGTGGCCGTAGATCAGCGCATAGTTGAGCGGGATGTTGAGCAGCAGGCCGCTCAGGCCGATGGCCATGCTCGGGCGGGTACGCCCCATGCCATCGCTGTAGCAGCGCAGCACGTAGTAGAAGGCGATACCTGGAAAACCGAATGCGATGCCCTGCAGATAGCCCATGCTCGGGTCGATCAGCTGCGGGTCGACTTTCATCCAGTGCAGGATCGGCTCGGCGCTGAGCAACAGGCCGCTGCCCAGCAGACCGACGAACAACGCCAGCCACAGGGCCTGGCGGGTCAGAGGGCCGATCTGCTCGAATTGCCCGGCGCCAAAACGTTGGGCGACCTTGGGGGTGGTGGCCAGCAGCACGCCGGTCATCAACAGGTACACCGGAATCCAGATCGAGTTACCCAGGGCCACTGCCGCCAGGTCCTTTGGGCTGACCCGGCCGGCCATCACCGCATCGACAAACCCCATGGCCGTGGTGGCCAGTTGCGCGACCATGATCGGCAAGGCCAGGCCGAGCAGGCCTTTGAGCTCCAGGCGAACCGGGGTGGTGCGGGGTGGAACAGTAGCGGTGGTGCTGTCAGTCACGGCGTTCACAGGCGAAGCGTCCAAAGGGTTTTGATGCGCAAGGCGGCGCATTCTACGCCCTGACGCAGCAGTCAGGAAAACTCCAGTGTTGTGGATTTGTAATCGCCGCCTCTGGTGGGAGCTGCGCTACACTGCCGGTCCGCCAAAGGAGCCTGCCATGCTGATTGTTGCTGACGAAAATATTCCGCTGCTCGACGCCTTCTTCGAAGGTTTCGGCGAAATCCGCCGCGTGCCGGGCCGGTCCATCGATCGCGCCACCGTCGAGCAAGCCGATGTGCTGCTGGTGCGCTCGGTGACCCACGTCAGTCGCGACCTGCTGCAAGGCAGCAAGGTGCGGTTTGTCGGCACCTGCACCATTGGCACCGATCACCTGGACCTTGAGTACTTTGCCGAGGCCAATATCGGTTGGTCCAGCGCCCCGGGTTGCAACGCCCGTGGTGTGGTCGACTATGTGCTGGGCAGCTTGTTGACCCTGGCCGAGATCGAAGGCGTGGCGCTGGCCGAGCGCACCTTTGGGGTGGTCGGCGCTGGCCAGGTGGGTGGGCGGCTGGTCAAGGTGCTGCAAGGCCTGGGCTGGAAGGTGCTGGTCTGCGACCCGCCGCGCCAGGCGGCCGAGGGGGGCGATTACGCCAGCCTTGAGCACGTCATCGCGCAATGCGATGTGATCAGCCTGCACACCCCCTTGACCCCGTCGACCCGGCACCTGTTTGATCGCCAGCGCCTGGAGCAGCTCAAGCCGGGTGCCTGGTTGATCAATGCCAGTCGCGGCCCGGTGGTGGATAACCAGGCGCTACGCGAAGTGCTGCTGGAGCGCGAAGACCTGCAGGCGGTACTGGACGTCTGGGAGGGCGAGCCGAGTGTCGATATTGCCCTCGCCGAATTGTGCGTGATCGCGACCCCCCATATCGCTGGCTACAGCCTCGATGGCAAGCAACGTGGCACGGCCCAGATTTATCAGGCGTTGTGCCAGTTCCTCGGTCAGCCGGCGAGCGTGTCGCTGGATCAACTGCTGCCCGCTCCCTGGCTGGCGCAGGTCAGCCTGAGCGCCAGTTGCGATCCAGCCTGGGCGCTGGCGATGCTCTGCCGTGGGGTCTACGACCCGCGCCGCGACGATGCGGATTTTCGGCGCAGCCTGGTGGTCAGCGGAGCCGAGCAGCGCACGGCGTTTGACCTGTTGCGCAAGCACTACCCGGAGCGCCGCGAGATTGACGGGCTGCGCGTGCAGATCGAAGGCCAGTCGCCGGAGTTGCGTCAGATCGTGGCAGCCTTGGGTGCGCAGGCGCTCTAGCGCAATCGCGGCCATAAAAAACCCGGCCTAGGCGGGCCGGGTTCGAAGATATCAGGCGATATGTCACTTATGTTCGGCAGGCTTGACCAATCGCTGTTCCAGTTCGCGGCATGCGCTCTGGATCATGTCTTCAGTGATCGGTACTTCGCGGCCTTGGGCGTCAATAATGGCGCACCCCAGAGACTGGTGCGGCTGCGTGCGAATCACTTGAATCTTGTCATCGCTGCTGTGTTGCAAGGACATGGCCTGTCTCCTCATCAGGTTGTGCGCTTACTCTAAATCCGCCAGGTGACCACACTGTGACAGCTCTACGCAGGGCGATCAGGCGGTATCTCCACTCCACCAGAAATACTCTTTAACTTCCAGCCGGACATTAGACCAATAGCATCTAGGCGCTATTGTTACAGGTCATATTCAATCCGACTGATTACGATTTACCCAAGTTCCCTTGAATTGACCGGTGTACGCTGGCCCGCGTTAATTCTTTCAGTTGGCCCTTTTGGATGATCCTGATGCTGTCAGCCCGCCACCGTCGCGCGATTCGTTTGTCCCTGCAATTTATTACGCCGTATCGCTGGCAGGCCTTGG
Organism: Pseudomonas kielensis; assembly: GCF_014236655.1. Classification (GTDB taxonomy): domain Bacteria; phylum Pseudomonadota; class Gammaproteobacteria; order Pseudomonadales; family Pseudomonadaceae; genus Aquipseudomonas; species Aquipseudomonas kielensis. Next base: position 181,417 of record NZ_JACMYG010000005.1, on the reverse strand, counting down.
GTGCCTTGCTGGCGCTGATCGTCACCGCCGGCATTACCCTGTCCATGGGGCAGGGCATCCGCCTGCTGGTGGACCAAGGCTTCATGACCCAATCGCCGCACCTGCTCAACCAGAGCATTGGCCTGTTCCTGCTGCTGGTGGTGGGGCTGGCGATGGGGACCTTCACCCGCTTTTACCTGGTGTCGTGGATTGGTGAGCGCTGCGTGGCGGACATCCGTCGGCAGGTGTTCAATCACCTGATCTACCTGCATCCCGGGTTTTACGAGGACAACCGCAGTTCCGAGATCCAGTCGCGCCTGACCGCCGATACCACCTTGCTGCAATCGGTGATCGGTTCGTCGCTGTCGCTGTTCCTGCGCAATGCCTTGATGGTGATCGGCGGTATCGTGCTGCTGTTCATCACCAACCCGAAGTTGACCAGCATTGTGGTGGTGGCGCTGCCGTTGGTGCTGGCGCCGATCCTGATTTTCGGCCGGCGGGTACGCAGCCTGTCGCGCCTGAGCCAGGACCGGATTGCCGATGTCGGCAGCTATGTGGCCGAGACCCTGGGCCAGATCAAGACGGTTCAGGCCTACAACCATCAGGCCCAGGACGAGCAGCGTTTTGCGGCCACGGTGGAGCAGGCGTTCGACACCGCGCGCAAACGCATTCTGCAGCGTGCCTGGCTGATCACCCTGGTCATCATCCTGGTGCTCGGCGCAGTCGGGGTGATGCTCTGGGTCGGTGGCATGGACGTCATTGCCGGGCGCATCAGCGCCGGGGAGCTGGCGGCGTTCGTGTTCTACAGCCTGATCGTCGGCAGTGCCTTTGGCACCCTGAGCGAGGTGATTGGCGAGCTGCAGCGGGCTGCCGGTGCGGCCGAGCGGATTGCCGAGTTGCTGCGTGCGGAAAACATCATCCAGCCGCCGCCCACTGGCCTGGTAACCTTGCCCGAGCGGGTGCGCGGCGAACTGCAACTGCAGGAGGTGCGCTTCAGCTACCCTTCGCGCCCGCAAAGCTTTGCCGTCGACGGTTTGAGCCTGCGGATCAACGCTGGCGAAACGCTGGCGCTGGTCGGGCCTTCGGGAGCGGGCAAGTCGACGGTGTATGACCTGCTGCTGCGCTTCTATGACCCGCTGCAGGGGCAGATTCTGCTGGATGGCGTAGACCTGACACTACTCGACCCGCAGGACCTGCGTCGCTGCTTCGCCCTGGTCTCACAAAACCCGGCGCTGTTTTTTGGCAGCGTTGAGGAGAACATTCGTTATGGCAAACCCGAGGCAACCCTGGCACAGGTCCAGGAGGCCGCGCGGATTGCCTACGCCCACGACTTTATCGAGCAGATGCCCGCCGGCTACCAGACCCACCTGGGTGATGGCGGGCTGGGGCTTTCCGGTGGTCAGCGCCAGCGCCTGGCCATCGCCCGCGCCTTGCTGGTGGATGCACCGATCCTGCTACTGGACGAGGCCACCAGCGCCCTCGATGCCCAGAGCGAGTACTTGATCCAGCAGGCCCTGCCGAGCCTGATGAAAAACCGCACCACACTGGTCATCGCCCATCGCCTGGCCACAGTGAAAAACGCCGACCGGATCGCCGTGATGGACCAGGGCAAGCTGGTGGCGGTGGGCACTCATCAGCAGCTGATTGACAGCAATGCGTTGTATGCACGGCTGGCGGCGTTGCAGTTCAGTGATGGGCATGAGGTGTCATAAGGGAAGGGGCCGGGTTTTCCGCTCTCAGGGCGGCAGGATGCTGTTTAGGGGTGTTGAACCGACCCAGTAACCGACCTAGTAGTCCAGCTGTTGTGGGGGATCCGTGGGCCGGTAGGATTCGCACCCAAGGCCAGCTAAATCCTGCCAAAAAAAAGCCCGCATCCCATGATGCGGGCTTTTCTTCAGTCAGGAAGGTTACTGATCATCAAAATAGCGCTCATGCCAATCCACCAGCGGTTGGGGTGAGTTGAGCTTCTGCCCGTAGATCACCGAATAAGACAGCACGTTCTGCACATACTGGCGGGTTTCGTCGAACGGGATGCTTTCCACCCAGACGTCGAAGCTCAGGTGGTCGGCGCCGCGCAGCCATTGGCGCACGCGACCGGGGCCGGCGTTGTAGGCGGCGGAGGCGAGTACCCGGTTGCCGTTGAACTGGCTGTGGACTTGGCTCAGGTAGGCCGCGCCAAGCTGGATGTTGGTGTCCGGGTTCAGCACTTGCTGGGGCGAGGCCAGGGGGATGTTGAACTTGCGCGCGGTTTCCTTGGCGGTGCCGGGCATCAGTTGCATCAGGCCGCTGGCACCGACGCCAGAGCGGGCGTCATCCATGAAGGCGCTTTCCTGGCGGGTAATGGCAAACACCCAGCTGGAGTGCAGGCCACGCACCTTGGCTTCGCGCACCAGGGTGTTGCGGTGGGCCATCGGGAAGCGGATGTCCAGGTCGTCCCAGTATTGCGCCTGGCTGATGGTGCGGATGGCCGGGAAGTACCATTTCAGGTCATAGGCCAGCTTGGCCTGGGCGACCATTTCGTCGCGGTTGAAGTGGCGACTGACGTGGTACCACTCGCGGCGGCCGTCGACGATCTGCCCACGGGCATGGAATTCCAGGGCGCGGCGCACCCCGGGAGTATTGCGCACTTTGTTGATCAAGGCCTGGCTCATCACCAGGGGCTTGTTGTTCAGCGAATACGCAGACTGCGAGCGGTCGGCGGCGAGGAAGCCATAGAAGTCCCGCTCACGGGCGAGGCTGCGGTACAGGGTCTGCGCTTGCGGGTTCTGCGGTTGTGCCAGTTCCAGGCTGCGGGCCTGCCAGTAGCGCCAGCGATTGGTGGTGGCCAGGTCTTGCGGCAGGCGCTGGGTCAACTGATAGGCGTCGTTCCAGCGGGCCAGGCGCAGCAGCAGGCGCAGGCGCCATTCGGACACGGTGTTGTCACGCAGTTCCGGGTCGTACTTGGTCATTACGTCCAGGGCGCGGCTGTCGAAGCGGCGGGCCAGGGTCAGGCCGATCTCCCGGGCAATCGCGACTTTTTCATCGCGGGAAAAATGCATGCTGCTGGCATAACCGTCGAGCAGGGCCATGGCCTTTTCCGGGTCCTGGCGGGCCAGGCGGCGCAAGCCCAGGCTGACCACATCGGCCATGGGCTCATCCGCCGGGGTGAAGCGCGATGGCTGGTTCAGCAGTTCGGGTTTTTGCGCCACGTCCACCAGCAGGCGGCCACGGGGTGCCAGGGTGGTCATGCTGCTGACCAGGCTGTTGGCCAGCGCGTAGTTGCGAGCCTGGGCGGCCAGCTTGGCGCGTTCCCAGCGTTTCTGTTCGGTGAGTTGGCCTTGGGCCGCCCACATGCCGAACAGGGTGTCGCACGCGGCCGGCTGGGATTTGCCGGTCAGCCAGAGTTTTTCGGTGTTGGCGTAGCCTTCAGCCTTGAGGTTGTGGCTGATCTGGTACTGCGCGTTGAGGCAGTCCAGCTCGGTGAAATTGAGCTTGGGATCGTAGTATTTCTGGAAGGTCGCCCAGTCCCCGCGATCGGCCAGCCAGCGCAACCAGCGCAACTTCATCCAGTTGGCCTGGGGCAGGTCGCCGTGCTCGGCGAGGAATTTCTCGATTTCGGCGTTGCTCGCGCTTTTCAGGCGGGCGGTCAGTTCGTCATACGCCAGGTAGGGCTCCAGCGGGTAGTCCGCGAGAGCCTGGCTGTAGCGAAAATACGGACCGGTGTCACCCTTGGCCAGGGCGCGCTTGGCTTCGTCGTAATACAGGCGTTGGGTAGACAGGTCCACTGCCTGGGCGGATTGAGCGGCAGTGGCGGAAAGGAGCAGACAGGATAAAAAGCTGAAGAGGCGACTGCGCATGAGACATCCGGGCAGAGAAATCGTGACAAGTGCCAGCAGGTGCCAGCACTGATTATCTGTAGCTTAGCCTTTTGCCAGCAACGGGTGAAAGCTTTGCCGGCCCGCCGGCACAAGTTCGCAACAATTAATGTGCAGAGTGCTCCTACAGTGAAAATGCCAGCCTTCTGACGCCTCAAGTCAGGTAGAATGCGCGCCCAGTTTTTGGAGAAGCTCATGACCCTGCTCAAATTCAGCGATGTGTCCCTTGCTTTCGGCTCTATGCCGTTGTTGGACAAGGTGTCCTGGCAGATCGCCCGTGGTGAGCGGGTGTGCATCATCGGCCGCAACGGCACAGGCAAGTCCAGCATGATGAAGCTGGTCAAGGGCGATCAGAAGCCCGATGACGGCTCCGTCTGGCGCGCACCTGGCCTCAAGATTGGCGAATTGCCGCAAGAATTGCCGGTGGCCGACGAGCGGACCGTATTCGACGTGGTGGCCGAAGGCCTGGACGGTGTCGGCGAGCTGCTCGCGCAGTACCACCACCTGAGCCAGAACATTGTCACCGACGCCGACCTGGACAAGCTGATGCACGTCCAGCACGACCTCGAAGCCCGTGACGGCTGGCGCTTGCAGCAATTGGTCGACAGCACCCTGAGCCGTCTGCAATTGCCTGCCGACAAGACCCTCGCCGAATTGTCCGGTGGCTGGCGTCGTCGCGTCCTGCTGGCGCAGGCGCTGGTTTCCGAGCCGGACCTGCTGCTGCTCGACGAACCAACCAACCACCTGGACATCGGTGCGATTGCCTGGTTGGAAGAAGCCCTGAAGGATTTCCAGGGCGCCGTGCTGTTCATCACGCACGACCGTTCATTCCTGCAGAACCTTGCCACCCGCATCCTCGAACTGGATCGCGGCGGGCTGATCGACTGGAACGGCGACTACGCCAGCTTCCTGGTGCACAAGGAAGCCACGCTGGCGGCCGAAGAGACCGCCAACGCGCTGTTCGACAAAAAGCTGGCCCAGGAAGAAGTCTGGATCCGCCAGGGCATCAAGGCCCGTCGCACCCGTAACGAAGGCCGCGTACGTGCCCTCAAGGCCCTGCGCGTCGAGCGTAGCGAGCGCCGCGAGCGCACCGGCAAGGCGAACATTCAGCTGGACACCGCTGACAAATCCGGCAAGCAGGTGATGGTCCTCGAGAACGTGAGTTTTGCTCACCCGGGTGGTCCATTCCTGATCAAGGATTTCTCGATGGTCCTGACGCGCGGCGACCGTATCGGCCTGCTCGGCGCCAACGGTACCGGCAAGACCACCTTGCTCAAGCTGATGCTCAACGGTCTGCAACCGACCAGCGGCAAAGTGGAAGAGGGCACGCGCATCGACGTGGCTTACTTCGACCAGTTGCGCCACCAGTTGGACCTGGAAAAAACCGTGATCGACAACGTTGCCGAAGGTCGCGATTTCATCGACATCGACGGCCAGAGCCGCCACGTGCTGAGCTACCTCGGTGACTTCCTGTTCAGCCCGCAGCGTGCCCGCACGCCGGTCAAGGCGCTGTCCGGGGGCGAGCGTGCCCGTCTGTTGCTGGCCAAGTTGTTCAGCAAACCAGCCAACCTGCTGGTGCTCGACGAACCGACCAACGACCTGGATGTGGAAACCCTCGAGTTGCTGGAAGAGGTCCTGCTGACCTTCAACGGCACCGTGCTGATGGTCAGTCACGACCGGGCATTCCTCGACAACGTGGTGACCAGCACCCTGGTCTTCGAAGGTGAAGGCAAGGTGCGTGAATACGTCGGCGGCTACCAGGACTGGCTGCGCCAGGGTGGCTCGCCACGCCTGCTGGGCGTGACCGAGAGCAAATCGGGCAAGGCTGACCTGAACTCGGCTGTGGTCGCTGCGGCGCCTGCACCTGCGCCAGCGGTGGAAGCACCCGCGGCCAAAAAGAAGCTCAGCTACAAGTTGCAGCGTGAGCTCGAAGCCCTGCCGGGTCAGATCGAAGCCATGGAGCAGCAGATCGCGGCCGTCGAAGCGCAAATGGCCGACGCCAGCTTCTATCAGCGTCCCGCTGCCGAGACGGCGGCCGTGATTGCCCAGCTGGAGCAGTTGCAGGCTGAGCTTGAGGTGATGGTCGAGCGTTGGGCCGAGCTGGATGCCTGAGTGATCTTGCAGTAAAAAAGCCCGGCGCTCAGTGATGAGTGCCGGGCTTTTTGTATGCAGCAGGCTCGAATCGAACCCCTGTAGGAGCGGGTGTCAGCTTTTGACTAGGCGAACCGCCAGCACATCGCACGGCGCGCCGTGCAGCACGTCATTGGCGGTGGAGCCCAGCAGCAATGCCAGGCCGTGACGGCCATGGCTGCCAACCACGATCAGGTCGCAGGCCTGTTCCTTGGCGAAATGGTGGATTTCCTGGCGCGGCTGGCCGTAGGTCAGGTGGCTGCAGTCCTTGGTCAGCTCCGGATATTTGAGGATCAGGCGCTCGAGGCGTTCCTTGGCCTGGTCGAACTGCTGTTGTTGCAGTTGCGACAGGTCCATCGGCACGTCACCACCAAAGGCCATGGCCATGGGTTCGACGATGTGCACCAGGGACAGTTTGGCGCTGTTGCTCACCGCCAGCTCGCGGGCGCGGTGAATCACGGGATCGCATTCTTCGGTTAGATCGACGGCGACCAGAATATGGTGGTAGGGCATGGGGTGCACCTCCTGAGGATTGCGATAAGGGTAAGTATGGCTGGTTTCAAGCGTATTGGTTTCGACAGAGATCAATGCGCCCATCAAGAATCGGGAGTACAGATATGACGGTCTGGATAGTGGTGTCAATCCTTGCGGTAATGCTCAGCCCCCTGGCATGGCTCGCCCCGTCGCGTCGCCAGGGCGGCAGGATGGCCCTGCGCATGGAGGCGCGACGCATCGGCCTGGCCATGCAGTTGGCGCCGCAGGAGTGGCCGCACTGGCTGCAGCCGGAGCCCCCCAGCCCGTGTGCGCAGTACCACCGGCCGCGCCGTGGCAACCGGCCGGCGTGTTGGAGCTACTGGCAGAAAGCCCCGGGCCTGTGGGTCAATCAGTGGCAGGAGCCCTGCGAGGATCCGGCCTTGCTGATTCATTTCGAAAAGTTGCCAGGCAACGTCTACAAGGTCGAAGCGGACAAGCAGATGATCACCCTGTATTGGGGCGAGAAGGGCGAGCCCCAGGTGCTGCAGCAGATCGATGCCACCCTCAAGGCGCTCGCCTGAGCGCGGTGCGTTTAATGACGGGCAATAAAAAGCCCGACAATCAGCATCGGGCTGGAGTTGGCCAGGCAGGCCGGAAACGTTCTGTCGTACTGATCCTACGCTGGATATCCCTCCCAGCGCGCTGATTTTTCCTCTATCGCCCCTGCCAGCGTAGCTGTTAAAGCAGCGCTTGCTGCAGATTAGGGCGACGATTCTAAATATTGATTCTATGAATGACAGCACATGCAGCCGCGTGTTGCTGGTCTTCGTGGTACGGAAATGACCGCAAAGTCGCGTTTCAACCAGCGTTTTGGGCGATTGACAATTGTCGGAAATTCCGTGAAGGTGGCGTACCCAAATCAAACGGGCGTATGAATTGAGCGTTTGTATTTCAGAGCGCTCCTACAGAATCCCGACTATCGCGTTGGCGGGTGTGCCTGGTGGAATGGCGTTAGCATCGACCGTAGCGTCTATGCCCAGCCAGGACATCAGCGTCCGACGTGTACTGTTCAGCTTCCATATCGTGGAGATCAGTTGATGATTTACGAAGGTAAAGCCATCACGGTTAAGGCTCTTGAAAGTGGCATCGTCGAACTGAAGTTCGACCTCAAGGGTGAGTCCGTCAACAAGTTCAACCGTCTAACCCTGAACGAACTGCGTCAGGCCGTGGACGCCATCAAGGCAGATGCGTCGGTCAAGGGCGTGATCGTCAGCAGCGGTAAAGACGTGTTCATCGTCGGCGCCGACATCACCGAATTCGTCGACAACTTCAAGCTGCCGGATGCCGAGCTGGTTGCGGGCAACCTCGAAGCCAACAAGATTTTCAGCGATTTCGAAGACCTCAACGTGCCAACCGTCGCCGCGATCAACGGCATCGCGTTGGGTGGCGGCCTGGAAATGTGCCTGGCCGCGGATTACCGCGTCATGTCCACCACGGCCAAGATCGGTCTGCCGGAAGTCAAGCTGGGCATCTACCCAGGCTTCGGCGGTACCGTGCGCCTGCCGCGCCTCATCGGTGCCGACAACGCCATCGAGTGGATTGCCGCCGGCAAGGAAAACCGTGCTGAAGACGCACTGAAAGTCGGTGCGGTGGATGCTGTGGTTGAAGCTGACAAATTGCAGGAAGCTGCGCTGGAGCTGATCAAGCGTGCCATTTCTGGCGAGTTCGACTACAAGGCCAAGCGTCAGCCGAAGCTGGAAAAGCTCAAGCTCAACGCCATCGAGCAAATGATGGCGTTCGAAACCGCCAAGGGTTTTGTCGCCGGTCAAGCTGGCCCGAACTACCCGGCGCCGGTTGAAGCGATCAAGACCATCCAGAAAGCCGCGAACTTCGGTCGCGACAAGGCCCTGGAAATCGAAGCGGCCGGTTTCGTCAAACTGGCCAAGACCTCTGCTGCGCAGAGCTTGATCGGTCTGTTCCTGAACGATCAGGAGCTGAAGAAAAAGGCCAAGGCCTACGACGAAATCGCCAAGGATGTGAAACAGGCTGCCGTATTGGGCGCCGGTATCATGGGTGGCGGTATCGCCTATCAGTCGGCGTCCAAAGGCACGCCGATCCTGATGAAGGACATCAACGAGCACGGTATCGAGCAAGGCCTGGCAGAGGCTGCCAAGCTGTTGGTGGGTCGCGTGGATAAAGGTCGCATGACCGCCGCGAAAATGGCTGAAGTGCTCAACGGCATTCGTCCTACCCTGTCCTACGGCGACTTCGGACATGTCGACCTGGTGGTTGAAGCCGTGGTCGAGAACCCGAAGGTCAAGCAAGCTGTGCTGGCTGAAGTCGAAGACCAGGTCAACGAGGACACCATCCTCGCGTCCAACACCTCGACCATTTCCATCAGCCTGCTGGCCAAGGCCCTCAAGCGTCCGGAAAACTTCGTCGGCATGCACTTCTTCAATCCGGTGCACATGATGCCGCTGGTGGAAGTGATCCGTGGCGAGAAGTCCAGCGAGCTGGCTGTGGCCACCACCGTTGCCTATGCCAAGAAAATGGGCAAGAACCCGATCGTGGTCAACGACTGCCCGGGCTTCTTGGTCAACCGCGTCCTGTTCCCGTACTTCGGCGGTTTCGCCAAGCTGGTCAGCGCCGGTGTGGACTTCGTGCGTATCGACAAGATCATGGAAAAATTCGGCTGGCCGATGGGCCCGGCGTACCTGATGGACGTGGTCGGCATCGACACCGGTCACCACGGTCGTGACGTGATGGCTGAAGGCTTCCCGGACCGCATGAAAGACGACCGTCGTTCGGCTGTTGACGTGCTCTACGAAGCCAAGCGTCTGGGCCAGAAGAACGGCAAGGGCTTCTACGCCTACGAGACCGACAAGCGCGGCAAGCAGAAGAAAGTCGCCGACCCGTCGGTGCTGGAAGTGCTCAAGCCAATCGTTTACGAGCAGCGCGAAGTCACTGACGAAGACATCATCAACTGGATGATGATCCCGCTGTGCCTGGAAACCGTGCGTTGCCTGGAAGACGGCATTGTCGAGACGGCTGCCGAAGCCGACATGGGCCTGGTCTACGGTATTGGTTTCCCTCCATTCCGTGGCGGTGCACTGCGCTACATCGATTCGCTCGGTGTTGCCGAGTTCGTTGCCCTGGCTGACCAGTACGCTGATTTGGGCGCGCTGTACCACCCGACCGCAAAACTGCGTGAGATGGCCAAGACCGGCCAGCGGTTCTTCGGTTAAGCGTCCAACTTTTGAGCGAGAGTGAAATTTTATGAGCTTGAATCCTAGAGACGTCGTGATTGTCGACTTTGGTCGTACTCCGATGGGCCGCTCCAAGGGCGGCATGCACCGCAACACCCGTGCTGAAGACATGTCGGCGCACCTGATCAGCAAACTGCTGGAACGCAACGTCAAGGTCGACCCGAACGAAGTCGAGGACGTGATCTGGGGCTGCGTCAACCAGACCCTGGAGCAGGGCTGGAACATCGCCCGCATGGCGTCCCTGATGACGCAGATCCCGCACACCGCTGCAGGCCAGACCGTCAGCCGCCTGTGTGGCTCGTCCATGAGTGCCCTGCACACTGCCGCGCAAGCGATCATGACCGGCAACGGTGACGTATTTGTCGTCGGCGGCGTCGAGCATATGGGTCACGTGAGCATGATGCACGGTGTCGATCCGAACCCGCACATGTCGCTGTACGCGGCCAAAGCCTCGGGCATGATGGGCCTGACCGCGGAAATGCTGGGCAAGATGCACGGCATTACCCGCGAGCAGCAAGATGCCTTCGGCGTGCGCTCCCACCAACTCGCCCACCAGGCGACCGTGGAAGGCAAGTTCAAGGACGAAATCATCCCGATGCAGGGTTACGACGAGAACGGTTTCCTGAAGCTGTTCGACTACGACGAAACCATTCGTCCGGAAACCACCCTGGAAAGCCTGGCGGCATTGAAGCCAGCGTTCAATCCAAAGGGCGGCACCGTGACAGCCGGTACTTCGTCGCAGATCACCGATGGTGCTTCGTGCATGATCGTGATGTCGGCGCAGCGTGCCCAGGACCTGGGTATCCAGCCAATGGCGGTGATCCGTTCGATGGCAGTGGCGGGTGTGGATCCGGCGATCATGGGCTATGGTCCAGTACCGGCGACACAAAAAGCATTGAAGCGCGCGGGTCTGAGCATCTCCGACATCGACTTCTTCGAGCTCAACGAAGCTTTCGCCGCACAGGCCCTGCCGGTGCTGAAAGATTTGAAAGTGCTCGACAAGATGAACGAGAAGGTTAACCTGCACGGCGGCGCGATCGCCCTGGGCCACCCATTCGGTTGCTCCGGTGCACGTATCTCCGGCACCCTGCTCAATGTCATGAAGCAGAATGGCGGCACCTTCGGTGTATCGACCATGTGCATTGGCCTCGGCCAGGGCATTGCCACCGTCTTCGAACGCGTTTAAGCGTTGCGTTGACGGAAGCCGGGGCCAAGTGCCCCGGTTTTTGTTTTTCTGAAGATTTTTTTGTTTTTTATTTCGACGTATTTGAACGAGGCCCAGAGCATGCCGATCCAACCCGGGCTCTACCAGCATTACAAAGGTCCGCAGTACCGTGTTTTCAACGTTGCACGGCACTCCGAAACCGAAGAGGAAGTGGTCTTCTACCAAGCCCTGTATGGCGATTACGGCTTTTGGGTGCGCCCTTTGAGCATGTTCCTGGAGTCGGTCGAAGTTGACGGCGAGCAGGTCCCGCGCTTTGCTTTGGTGCAGGCCGAACCCAGCCTTTTTTCCCGGCCATAAGCGCAAGTCGCGCAGAACCCTGCGCTTGACCTCACCTTGTTGCCACTATATATAGCGGTGCCGCGTCAGGCGCCAACCGCCTTTCACTTCTCGAATTCAGGAATTTTCTGATCCATGGGCAAATCGCTGGTCATTGTGGAATCCCCGGCTAAGGCCAAGACCATCAACAAGTATCTGGGCAACCAATACGTGGTGAAGTCGAGTATCGGCCATATCCGAGACCTGCCCACCAGCGGTTCGGCTAGCGCCAGCAAAGAGCCTGCCGCCAAGCGCGGCAAGGCGGCTGCTGGTGAAGTGCCGGCGCTGTCGCCTAAGGAAAAGGCGCGCAAGCAGTTGGTTGCGCGCATGGGTGTCGATCCGGACCACGGCTGGAAAGCCAAGTACGAGATCCTCCCGGGCAAGGAAAAGGTCATCGAAGAACTGCGTCGGCTCGCCAAAGACGCCGACACCATCTATCTCGCAACGGACTTGGACCGCGAAGGGGAAGCCATTGCCTGGCACCTGCGCGAAGCCATCGGTGGGGATGAGAGTCGTTACAAGCGCGTGGTGTTCAACGAAATCACCAAGAAGGCGATCCAGGAAGCCTTCTCCCAGCCAGGCGAGCTGGATATCGACCGGGTCAACGCCCAGCAGGCGCGGCGCTTCCTCGATCGCGTCGTGGGCTACATGGTCTCGCCGCTGCTGTGGTCGAAGATCGCCCGTGGCCTGTCGGCTGGCCGTGTACAGTCGGTTGCCGTGAAGCTGGTGGTAGAGCGTGAGCGCGAGATTCGTGCGTTCAACCCCGAAGAGTACTGGGAAGTCCACGCTGATCTCGGCACCGCCAAGGGCGCCAATGTGCGTTTCGAAGTGGCCCGTGAAAACGGCGAAGCCTTCAAGCCGCTCAACGAAGCCCAGGCCATGGCGGCCCTGGAAAAGCTCAAGTCGTCCAGCTACACCATCGCCAAGCGTGAAGACAAACCGACCAGCAGCAAGCCGTCGGCTCCGTTCATCACCTCCACCCTGCAGCAGGCCGCCAGTAACCGCCTGGGCTTCGGTGTGAAGAAAACCATGATGATGGCGCAGCGTTTGTACGAAGCGGGCTACATCACTTATATGCGTACCGACTCGACCAACCTCTCGGCTGATGCCGTGGCGATGGCGCGTACTTACATCGAAGGCGAGTTCGGCGGCAAGTACCTGCCGGAAACCCCGAATGTCTACAGCAGCAAGGAAGGCGCCCAGGAGGCTCACGAAGCCATTCGTCCTTCCGACGTGAATACCGATCCAAGCAAGCTGTCGGGCATGGAGCGGGACGCTGAGCGTCTCTACGAGCTGATCTGGCGCCAATTCGTCGCGTGCCAGATGCTGCCGGCCAAATACCTGTCGACCACCGTCAGCGTCGCTGCCAGCGGCTTCGAGCTGCGTGCCAAGGGCCGCATCCTGAAGTTCGACGGCTACACCCGCGTAATGCCGCAAATGGCCAAGCCGGGCGACGATGACGTGCTGCCGGACATGGCCCAGGGCGACGTGCTCAAGCTGATCAAGCTTGATCCAAGCCAGCACTTCACCAAGCCGCCGGCGCGCTACTCGGAAGCGAGCCTGGTCAAGGAAATGGAAAAACGCGGTATTGGTCGCCCATCGACGTATGCGGCAATCATTTCGACCATCCAGGACCGTGGCTACGTCGCGCTGCACAACCGTCGTTTCTATTCGGAAAAAATGGGTGACATCGTCACCGAGCGTCTGTCCGAGAGCTTCTCCAACCTCATGGACTACGGCTTTACCGCCGGCATGGAAGAGAACCTCGATGACGTCGCCCAGGGCGAACGTGACTGGAAAAACGTGCTGGACGAGTTCTACGGCGACTTCAAGAAGAAGCTCGAAGTGGCCGAGAGTCCGGAACACGGCATGCGGGCCAACCAGCCGGTAATGACCGACATCCCGTGTGTGACCTGCGGTCGCCCGATGCAGATCCGTACCGCGTCGACCGGCGTGTTCCTTGGTTGCTCGGGCTACAGCCTGCCGCCGAAAGAACGCTGCAAGGCCACCGTCAACCTGGTGCCGGGCGACGAAATCGCCGCGGACGACGAGGGTGAATCGGAGTCCCTGGTGCTGCGCGGCAAGCACCGTTGCCCGATCTGCAGCACCGCGATGGATGCTTACCTGCTGGATGAAAAGCGCAAGCTGCACATCTGCGGTAACAACCCCGATTGCGATGGCTACGAGATCGAACAGGGCAGCTACCGGATCAAGGGCTACGAAGGCCCGAGCCTGGAGTGCGACAAGTGTGGCAGCGAAATGCAGCTCAAGACCGGCCGTTTCGGCAAGTTCTTCGGTTGCACCAACGCCACCTGCAAGAACACCCGCAAACTGCTGAAAAGCGGTGATGCGGCGCCGCCGAAGATGGACCCGGTGAAGATGCCCGAACTCAAGTGCGAGAAGGTCAACGACACCTACATCCTGCGCGACGGGGCTTCCGGCCTGTTCCTGGCGGCCAGCCAGTTCCCGAAGAACCGCGAGACCCGTGCGCCGCTGGTGATCGAGATCGTGCCCCACAAGGACGAGATCGATCCCAAGTACCACTTCCTCTGTGAAGCGCCGAAGAAGGATCCGGATGGCCTGCCAGCCGTGATTCGCTACAGCCGCAAGACCAAGGAGCAGTACGTGCAGACCGAAGTCGAGGGCAAGCCAACCGGTTGGAAGGCCTTCTACGATGGTGGCAAATGGGTGGTTGAAGACAAGCGCGTAGCCAAGTAAGCCGGCAACGCGTTACAAACAGGCCGCATGCTTACCCTCGGGTGGGCATGCGGCCTTTGTTTTGGGCTTGCGGATGCCTTGTCTGATCCGTGACACTGTCAGGCCAGCATTACGCGTCCTATTTCGTTGTGGAGACTGCCGTCATGGCCTTTGAGCTCTATACCCGTACCAATCAGAAAATCTACTTCGCCGGCCTGTCGCTAGAGGCCCTGGCCCGAGCGGAAGACGGGCGGGCAATGAACTCCCCGGCGCTGATCCAGGCCGGGCGCGAGTCAGCGTTGTTTCACCTGTACGGTGCATTGCTGGGTTTGTGCCATGAGATCGCCGGGTTCTACCGCCTGCCACAGGCCAATGCGCCTCGGGCGGAGCTCTTGCTGACCCCTGAGGTACTCGAGACCCTGGCGATTCCAGAGCTGGCGGAGATGGTCGAGCTGGCCCGCAACCGTGAAACCTGGCTGGCCAAGCTGCTGGCGGCCCATACCGCGCTGTTTCAGCCGCCTCGTGCACCGCACAAGCCCAAGGGCGACGTGACGCAGCCGCTGATCGTGGCGGTGAGTCTCGATGAGGAGCCCGAAGAGGAGTTGAGCAGGGAAGAGCTGGAAAGCTGGCGCCAGAACCTCAAGAGCCTGGCACTGCGCTTCCGTGAAGGCTTGAACGAGTGCTGATGCATCCCGCAGGAAGCTGAGCGGCCACGGATCAGGGATGATCTCAAACAATGGTTTCGGTTACATGCTGTCGGTCAAGATCCTGAGCGAAGCATCACCGATGCCTATATAATCCCCGCCTTTCGTGGAGAACAGACTTTTATGCCAACGTCCTTTCTAGAAATTGTCGAACTGCCAGACGGCCGAATTGAACTGCGCAGGGCTGAGGACGAGGGTTCCCTGGTGACGCTGGACTTCTCCGAAGATGCCAAGGCGTTCCTGCAAGGCCAGCACGTTGAAGTCGCCAAGGCGATGTTGAGCGTGGGTGTGCAGATGGCCGGGCGCCTGGTTGAAGGCGATTTTGAAAAGGAAGAGGGGCCGCGGATTCTGCATTGATTCCGCCTGTCGGCTTTTTTCCGTAAGCATCCTTACAGATCTTCGTTACAGATTGGCTTCTCTGCCCTGGAGAAGCCCTGCGTCTAGCTCGTGCGCCCTGGCTGTCACTTAGCCCAATCGAATGTTCAGACTTTGTGCATCGCCGACACGTGCGGCGCCGATCAACTGTTGCCGCGCGCTGCTGTTCAGCGGGTTCAGCCAGCTGACAACGGTGTGGCTGCGGCCCAGGCGCAAGGCTTCACAGGCCAGTTGCTGAGCGCTTTGCGTGCCGCGCGGGTGGAGCAGGAGAATGCGCTCGCGGTTCAGGCCTGCATCGCGCAGCCAGGCCTGGGTCAGGCTGGCTGGAGGGGCGATAAGGGTCAGCCAGCGGGCGTCCTGGTCCTGGCTCAGCTCCCTGAGGATAGGCGCCAGCAGGTTCAGGCAGTTCCCGGCCGCACCACGTAGAGACAGCTCGCTGAACGCTTCGGGTTCCGCGCTCCAGGGCGCCTCGACCACGTCTTTGAGGATCGGCGCCAGTGGCTGGGCCATGAACGCTTCGAACAACGGCAGTTGAGCGGGCTGTGGTGTGTGTGGGAACTGCATAACGCCTCCTTTATCGGCGAATGACGCCGACACTCAAGCCTTCGATCACCAGATCCTGATCTTTCAGGTTCACTTCGATCGGGGCGAACTCGGGGTTTTCGGCAATCAGCCAGACCTTGCTGCCATCACGCTTGAAGCGCTTGACGGTGACTTCGTCGCCAATGCGCGCGACGACAATCTGGCCGTTGCGGGCCTCGCGAGTGGTGTGGACGGCCAGCAGGTCGCCGTCGAATATCCCCACGTCCTTCATGCTCATGCCGTGCACGCGCAACAGGTAGTCGGCGCGTGGATGAAAGAAGGTCGGGTTGATGTTGCAGGATTCTTCGATGTGCTGCTGGGCGAGGATCGGCGCGCCGGCGGCGACCCGGCCAATGATCGGCAGGCTGGATTCGTCGGCCTTGGCCTCGAAGCCGGGGATGCGAATGCCGCGTGAGGCGCCGGGGGTCATTTCGATAGCGCCCTTGCGGGCCAGGGCCTTGAGGTGTTCTTCCGCCGCATTGGGCGATTTGAAACCGAGCTCCAAGGCGATTTCCGCACGGGTGGGCGGATAACCGTTGTCTTCGAGGCAACGTTTGATAAAAGCCAGAATCTCAGCTTGGCGTGGCGTCAGTTTTAGCATCTCGATCGCTCTGTCTTTTTATACAGTGACTGGGATTATATACAGTGGAATGATCTTGGCAATCCTCCTTTTTGCGGCGACCGCCGGACGGTCTGCCGACAGTTCGCCGTTGCCTGGGTTGTAGGACTGGCTACAGCCGGCGGCTTGTATGGTTAAATAGCTGACTGACCGTTCCCAAAACGGACGGGCAGACTTGACAACCCACAAGCTGAAACGTATGTTTCAAACAAGTGTTTGTCAGGCGGAGTAGCCATGGCCCAGTCGGAAACCGTAGAACGCATTCTCGATGCTGCCGAGCAGTTGTTCGCGGAAAAAGGTTTTGCCGAAACTTCATTACGGCTGATCACCAGCAAGGCCGGGGTCAACCTGGCGGCGGTGAACTATCATTTCGGTTCCAAGAAGGCCTTGATCCAGGCAGTCTTCTCGCGTTTTCTCGGGCCGTTCTGCACCAGCCTCGATCGTGAGCTGGAGCGTCGTTCCGCCAAGCCGGACAACAAGCCGAGCCTGGAAGAACTGCTGGAAATCCTCGTCGAACAAGCCCTGGTGGTCCAGCCACGCAGCGGCAATGACCTGTCGATCTTCATGCGCTTGCTCGGCCTGGCGTTCAGCCAGAGCCAGGGGCACTTGCGCCGTTATCTGGAAGACATGTACGGCAAGGTTTTCCGCCGCTACATGACACTGGTCAACGAAGCCGCCCCGCGTATCCCACCTATTGAACTGTTCTGGCGCGTGCATTTCATGCTCGGTGCCGCGGCATTCAGCATGTCCGGGATCAAGGCGCTGCGTGCGATTGCCGAGACCGATTTCGGCGTCAATACCTCGATCGAACAGGTGATGCGCCTGATGGTGCCGTTCCTGGCCGCTGGCATGCGCGCCGAAACCGGCGTCACCGACGCCAATATGGCTGCCGCGCAACTGCGCCCACGCAGCAAGTCGGTACCGGCCGCCGCCAAGGTTTAGCCGCGTATGGCTGGGCGCGGCAGCGGACATCCGCTAAGCTAGCCGCCCATGCCGACTGCCGTTTCAACCCTGTCCCCAGTTTCCCCAACCGAGCTCCTTTTTTCGGGCATTGCCTGTGGCGGCCACGTTGCGCGCCTGCGCCGGGATGGGGGCTTTCAAGACGCGCCGCGCGCGCATTTCAAGATCAAGGAATTTTTATGACTGCTGGCCTGCAAGGCTCGTTGATGGTGGACGTCGCCGGTACCTGGCTGACGGCTGAAGATCGCCAACTGTTGCGTCAGCCCGAGGTGGGTGGCCTGATCATTTTTGCCCGCAATATCGAGCATCCCCGCCAGGTGCGCGAGTTGAGCGCATCGATCCGCGCCGTGCGTCCCGATCTGTTGCTGGCAGTGGACCAGGAGGGCGGTCGGGTGCAGCGCCTGCGCCAGGGCTTTGTACGGCTGCCAGCGATGCGGGCAATTGCCGATAACCCGAACGCCGAGTTCCTGGCCGAGCAGTGTGGCTGGATCATGGCCACCGAAGTGCTGGCCGTGGGCCTGGACCTGAGTTTTGCTCCGGTGCTGGACCTGGATTATCAGCGCAGTGCGGTGGTCGGCACGCGTTCCTTCGAGGGGGATCCGGAGCGCGCCGCCTTGCTCGCCGGAGCGTTCATCCGGGGTATGAACCAGGCTGGCATGGCCGCCACCGGCAAGCACTTCCCGGGGCATGGCTGGGCCGAGGCGGATTCCCACGTGGCGATCCCTAATGATGAGCGCAGTCTGGAGCAGATCCGCGCCCACGACCTGGTACCGTTCGCCCGCTTGAGCAAGCAACTGGCGGCGGTGATGCCGGCCCACGTGATCTACCCGCAGGTCGATTCGCAGCCGGCGGGCTTCTCGCGCCGCTGGTTGCAGGACATCCTGCGTGGCGAATTGCAGTTTGACGGGGTGATCTTCAGTGACGACCTGTCGATGGCCGGTGCCCACGTGGTGGGGGATGCCGCCAGTCGCATCGAAGCGGCGCTGACCGCCGGTTGTGACATGGGCCTGGTGTGCAACGACCGTGCAGCGGCAGAGCTGGCGCTGACAGCGGCGCAACGCTTGAAGGTCACGCCGTCTGCGCGCATTGCGCGGATGCGCGGCCAGGCGTCTGCCAGCACCGACTATCGCCAGGACCCGCGCTGGTTGGCGGCCTTGGGTGCGCTCAGGGAGGCGCAGTTGATCGATTGAGGGCTCGGTTGCGCTTACCGAGTTGAACCCATCGCGGGCAAGCCGCAAGCGGGCGCCCGCTCCCACAAACGGATGATGGGGGCTTGCAGGTTTTGCATGCACCCACCAAGCCTGTGGGAGAGAGCTGGGCGGCGTCTGCTAGAGCTTCGACTTGTCCGGCAGCGGTGCAAACAGGGCCTCAATGTCATCACTCTGCAGCTTCCAGTCGCCCGTGGTGCGGCCATCCAGCACGCCGGCGGCGAGGTCGGATTTTTCCTTTTGCAGATGCTGGATTTTCTCCTCGACCGTGCCGCGGGCGATCATCTTGTAGACGAACACCGGTTTCTCCTGGCCGATCCGGTACGCGCGGTCCGTGGCCTGGTTCTCGGTGGCCGGGTTCCACCATGGGTCGTAGTGAATCACCGTGTCAGCTTCCGTCAGGTTCAGGCCCACGCCACCGGCCTTGAGGCTGATCAGAAAGATCTGACGCTTGCCGCTCTGAAAGTCCTTCACCGGGCTGCGCCGATCCCGCGTCTGCCCAGTCAGCAGCGCATAAGCGATGCCGCGTTTTTCCAGCTCCTGCTCGATCAGCGAGAGCATTGAGGTGAACTGGGAAAACAGCAGGATCTTTCGGCCTTCCTCGAACAGTTCCTCGAGCATTTCCATCAGGCTGTCGAGCTTGCCCGAGGTGCTGCCGCGGGTGGGCAGGGCGGCTTCATTGACCAGGCGCAGATCGCAGCACACCTGGCGCAACTTGAGCAGCGCTTCGAGAATGATGATCTGGCTGCGGGCCACGCCTTTGCGGGTAATTTCGTCGCGTACCTTCTTGTCCATGGCCAGGCGCATGGTTTCGTACACGTCGCGTTGGGCCTCATTGAGGTCGACCCAGTGGATGATTTCGGTTTTAGGCGGCAGTTCGGTGGCCACCTGTTCCTTGGTACGACGCAGCAGGAAGGGTTTTATCCGACCGTTGAGGTGTTGCAGGCGGACCTCGCTGGCGTGCTTTTCAATCGGTACGCGGTAGTCGCGGTTAAAGCTTTTGACGTCTCCCAGCCAGCCGGGCAGCAAGAAGTGGAACAGTGACCACAGCTCGCCCAGGTGATTTTCCAGGGGGGTACCGCTGAGGCACAGGCGCTGCCGGGCATTCAGATCGCGGGCCGCTTGCGCGGCCTTGCTGGTGGGGTTCTTGATGTATTGCGCTTCGTCGAGCACCAGGATGTGCAGGGGTTGTCGGGCCAGGCGCTCGACATCCTTGGGCAGCAGCGCATAGGTGGTGAGGATCAGGTCGTAGTCGGCCAGGTGATCGAAGTGTTTTTTGCGCGCGGCGCCATATAGCGCCAGGACCTTGAGTTGGGGCGCGAAGTGCGCGGCTTCGTCGAGCCAGTTGGGAATCAGGCTGGTGGGCATCACCACCATGCACGGTCGGTCGAGGCGCCCGGCGTTCTTCTCGGTCAGCACGTGGGCCAGGGTCTGCAAGGTCTTGCCCAGTCCCATGTCGTCCGCCAGGATCCCGCCGACTTCCAGTTGCCGCAGCGATTGCATCCAGCTCAGGCCTTCCAGCTGGTAGGGGCGCAGCGTCGCGTTGAGACCGACCGGGGGCTCGGCGCTGTAGTCCTTGATGTCCCGCAGGCGCTGGGCGAAGGAGCGGATGTGCTCGCCGCCTTCCCACAGCAGTGGCAGGTCTTCCAGTGGGTTGAGGCGCGTGGCATCGGCGCTGCTCAGGCGCAGGCTGGTTTCGCCGGGTTCCTGCAGGTAGAACTCGCCCAGGGTCGCCAATACCGGCTTCAAACGGCCGAATGGCAGTGCCACCTGCAGCGGTCCCTGCTCGGAATTGGGGCGGTGGGGAATGTTCACCAGGATCAACTCGTCGTCACGCCGCCGGGCCAGGCGTTCCGGGTTGAGGATCTCGGTGTGCGAGCGCATCAGGTTCAGCAGGATCGGCAGCAGGCTCAGGCGCTCGCCGTTGACGATGATGCCCAGTTCGAGGTCGAACCAGTCGCGCTCCGGCGCTTCATCGACCGTGGCGTACCAGTCGTCGACGGTGGTCAGGTCGAAGCCGAAGTCCTCATCGATCTGCAGCTCCCAGCCCTGGCTGCGCAGCTTGGGCAGCTCATTGAGGGTGAAGGTCAGCCAGGCGCTGTCATTGACCATCTCATAGAGCTCGCCGGCACTTTCCGGCAGGGCCTTGCTTTGCCGCGTTGCGACCTTGAAGCCGAGGATGCGCAGCTGTTCGCGGTAGGCCTTTTCCACTTCCGGCTGGCGCTTGATGCGCAGGGTCTGGTGTTCCTGGCGGATCAGCACGTCGCTGTTTTTCTGCCCGCTGACGTATTCGTCCAGGTAGCTGAACGACAGTGCCGCACGGTGCTGGATGTAGCGCTGCATCTTGCCGTTGCGTGGTTCAAAGGCGCTGAACTCGACGCTGGCCAGCCACAGGCGTGGCAGTGGTTGCACATTGTCCAGCACTTGCTGTGGCAAGGGCGCGGGCGAGCGGTTCTCCAGTACGGCCTGGAGTTTTTCCAGGAGCAGGGCGTCCTTGGCCGCGGCCGGGTACTCCAGGGTGTCCTGGACTTTGAGCAGCACCGCGGCGCAATGCTTGCAGTTGACCCGTACCGGGCAACTGCAGGTCGCTTCCACCAGCAGCAAGGTGTTTTTGGCTGACTCGCGCAGGGTGATGGTCTGGCGGTAGACATTGCCGCCAGAGCCTTCGCAACTGGCGGTGAGGGTGCTGTCGCCGGCTTCGACGATCCTGACGCGGTTCTCCAGGGCGTAGCGGCGGCCGCGCTCCAGGCTCTGTTCCTTGAATCGACTGACCCAGGAGGGGGCCAGGGGTTTGCTCAGGCTCGGGGACATAGGGACTTCAATCAGTCCGGTACGACATCAGGGGCTTGTTGCCGGGCAGGTGCCGTCAGCGAGGTGATCTTGATCAGCAGGCCCAGGTGGCCATTGTCGAGAAAATTCAGCTGGCCATTTTTGGTGTGGCTTTGCTGTTGCAGGCGCTCGCTGGCGCTGACCAGCCCGTCGTTGCTGAACTGATTGACCCAGAAGCTGGCGTTGACGTCGGTAAACCGACCCAGCTTGAGATCCAGCGTGCCCTCGATCGGGAAGTGCCCGTAGTGCTCTTCGCCGTCGCTGATCGCCACTTTGCTCGAGGTCTCGCCGAGGTTCTGCTGCCAGGTCTTGTGCAGCAGCACGCTGTAGTCGGCGCTGGCGCGCAGCTTTTCCACTTCGGCATTGAGGGCGGGGGTGCGTTGGCTATCCGCGCTGATCGGCTGTGCCCCGGCGGCCCAGTCTTCCGGCGCAGGGCGGCTGGCGACGGCGGGTACGGCGTTCTGGCGAACCAGGATCATTTCTACCTGGTACAGGCTGTCGGCAAACGCCGTTGGGGCGACCAGCGTGAGCAACAGGGTCAGTGAGCGAAACAGGCGCATGCGGCGTCCTTCAAGCAGTTTTCGGGATGAGGCGCTCAAGCAGCGCCTCTACAGTGTTGAAGCGCTCTTCCGGGCGCTCCATCGGCACCTGGAACTTGAACATCGTGGCGCCTTCGAATTTGTAGCGTTTGGGCTGGCTCTGGATCAGCTTGATCAAGGTCAGCGGGTCGACCGGCGTTTGCGAGTCGAATTCGATACGGCCACCCTGGGGGCCGCCATCGATCTTCTTGATCCCCAATTGTTCGGCCTGCAGTTTCAGCGCGGTGATGCGCACCAGGTTCTTGGTCGGCTCCGGGAGCAGGCCGAAGCGGTCGATCATCTCCACTTGCAGGTCCTTGAGGCCTTCCTCGTCGGTGGCCGAGGCAATGCGTTTGTACAGGATCAGGCGCGCATGCACGTCCGGCAGGTAGTCCTCGGGGATCAGCGCCGGTACCCGCAAGTTGACCTCCGGACCGCCGCCCAGGGGCTGGTCGAGGTTCGGTTGCTCGCCCTTGCGGATCGACTTCACGGCCCGCTCGAGCATTTCCATGTACAGCGTAAAGCCGACGGCCTGGATCTGCCCGCTCTGGCCGTCGCCCAGGAGTTCGCCAGCGCCACGGATTTCCAGGTCGTTGGTGGCCAGCACGAAGCCGGCACCAAGGTCCTGGGTATTGGCGATGGCTTCCAGGCGTTTTTCCGCGTCCGTGGTGATCTGCTGGCGCGGCGGTGTCAGCAGGTAGGCGTAAGCCTGGTGGTGACTGCGTCCGACGCGGCCGCGCAATTGGTGCAGCTGCGCCAGCCCGAACTTGTCGGCCCGTTCGATGATGATGGTGTTGGCGCTCGGCACGTCGATGCCGGTCTCGATGATGGTCGAGGCAATCAGCACGTTGAAGCGCTTGTGGTAGAAGTCGCTCATCACCTGTTCGAGTTCGCGTTCACGCATCTGCCCGTGACCGATGCCGATCCGTGCTTCTGGCACCAGTTCGGCGAGGTCGGCGGCGCATTTCTCGATGGTCTTCACATCGTTGTGCAGGTAGTAGACCTGGCCGCCCCGCAGCAGCTCACGGAGCAAGGCTTCCTTGACCGTGCTCTTGTTCTGCTCCATGACGAAGGTGCGCACCGACAGGCGTCGCGCCGGGGGCGTGGCGATGATCGACAGGTCGCGCATGCCCGACACGGCCATGTTCAGCGTGCGCGGAATCGGCGTGGCGGTCAGGGTCAGGATGTCGACTTCGCTGCGCAGGGCCTTGAGTTGTTCTTTCTGCCGCACGCCAAAGCGGTGCTCTTCGTCGATGATCACCAACCCGAGGTTTTTGATCTTCACGTCATCCTGCAGCAGCTTGTGGGTGCCGATGACGATGTCGATCTTGCCCTCGGCCAGGTCGGCCACCGCTGCGTTGACTTCCTTGGCCGACTTGAAGCGACTCATCACTTCCACGGTCACCGGCCAGTCGGCGAAGCGATCGCGAAAGCTGTTGTAGTGCTGTTGGGCGAGCAGGGTGGTCGGCACCAGGATCGCCACCTGGCGACCGCCGTGCACGGCGATGAAGGCGGCGCGCATCGCCACTTCGGTCTTGCCAAAGCCCACATCGCCGCAGACCAGGCGATCCATGGGCTTGGGGGCGAGCATGTCGGCGCGCACGGCGTCGATGGTGGTTTGCTGGTCCGGGGTTTCTTCGAACGGGAAGCCGGCGCTGAAGGTGGCGTAGTCGGCTTTCGGGTCGGCGAACGCATAACCTTCGCGGGCTGCGCGGCGGGCATAGATGTCGAGCAGCTCGGCGGCGACGTCTCGCACCTGTTCGGCGGCTTTGCGCTTGGCTTTCTGCCAGGTTTCGGAGCCCAGGCGGTGCAGCGGTGCCAAGGCGTCGTCGCTGCCGGTGTAGCGGGCGATCAGGTGCAGGTTGGCCACCGGCACATACAGCTTGGCGCCCTCGGCGTATTCAAGGGTGAGGAATTCGGCGGCCTGGTTGTCGATCTCCAGGGTCGCGAGGCCCAGGTAGCGGCCGACCCCGTGGTCAATGTGCACCACCGGCGCGCCTTCACGCAGTTCGGTGAGGTTCTTGATCACCGCGTCGTTGTTGCCGTCGGCGCGTTTCTCCCGGCGCCGACGCTGCATCACCCGCTGACCGAACAGCGGGCTTTCGGCAATCAGGGCCAGGGCCGGGTCGTCCAGTACCAGGCCTTCGTCGAGCGGGGCGATGGTGATCGCCAGGCGTTCTTTGCCTGCGACGAAGTCCGGCCAGCTGTCGACGGTTTTCGGCCGCAGCTTCAGGCGTTCGAGCAGCTCCAGCAGCACCTCGCGGCGCCCCGCCGATTCGGCGGTGAATAGCACGCGGCCGGGGAACTGGTCGAGGAACCCGGCCAGGGCTTCCATTGGCTGGTTGGCCTTGGCTTCGATCGCCAGGTTAGGCAGCGCCTGGGCCGGGAAACGCTCGCGGCCGACCCCGGTTTCGACGTCCTGTTGGCTGGCCACCACGCGCGGCCAGTTTTTCAGGCGGGCGAAACAGTCTTCCACCGGCAGGAACAGTTCGGCAGGCGGCAATAAAGGTCGCGCTGGGTCGACGCGGCGTTCTTCGTAGCGATTGCGCACATCGTTCCAGAAATTCTCCGCGGCCTGTTCGATGCCCGGCAGGGAAAACACCTGGGTGTCCTGGGGCAGGTAGTCGAACAGGGTCGAGGTTTCGTCGAAGAACAGCGGCAGGTAGTACTCGATGCCGGCCGGGGTAATCCCGCTGCTCAGGTCCTGGAAGATCGGGCAGCGCCGGAAGTCGACATCGAAGCGTTCGCGAAAGCGCGCCTTGAAACGCGTGACAGCGTCTTTTTGCAGCGGAAACTCGCGGGCCGGCAGCAGCTTGACCGAATCGACCTTGTCGATGGAGCGCTGGTTTTCCGGATCGAAGGTGCGCAGGGTCTCGATTTCGTCATCGAACAGGTCGATGCGGTAGGGCAGTTTGCTGCCCATCGGGAACAGGTCGATCAGCGAGCCGCGCACGGTGAATTCGCCATGCTCGTACACGGTATCGACGTAGCGATAGCCGGTGGCTTCCAGGCGGGTGCGCATTTGCTCGACGTCGAGCTTCTGGCCGATATCCAGCACCAGGCTGCTGCCCAGCAGGAACTTGGTCGGCGCCAGGCGATGCAGGGCCGTGGTGATCGGCACCACCAGCACGCCATGGCTCAGCTCGGGCAAGCGATAGAGGCTGGCGATACGCTGGGAAATGATGTCCTGGTGCGGGGAAAAAAGATCGTAGGGCAGGGTTTCCCAGTCAGGGAAATGCAGCACCGGTAAATCCGGGGCGAAGAAGCTCAGCTCCTGTTCCAGCCTCTCAGCGCTTTGGCTGTCGGCGGTCAGTAGCAGGGTAAAGCGCTTGGCAGCGCTGGCAGCCTCGGCAATGGCCAGGCTCAGGGCGGCACCGGGCAGGTTGCCCCAGTGCTGTTTACCTGCCGCGGCAGGGAGAAGCGGTAGACGCAGAACGGGCACGGAAGGTTGAGCTCCAAGCGTTGCGACAAAGTCGGTAATTGTAGCGGTCCCGGGTGCCGCCTGTCAGTTGCTGACTGTGTCTATTACGCAGGTTGGGCGAAATGTAGTGGTAATCACAAAAACCAGCGCTTTTTTGGTGAATATGTAGTGGCAAAAGTGCTGAGTGTTACGGAGGGTTACAGACAAGACAGCGCTGTCTATGAAAAATGGGGTGCGCTGCAGGCCACGGTTTTACTGGGCTTCAGCGGGGTCTATTTTTTTCAAAGGGAAAATTGTTACTGTCTGCACGACAAGCGCGCATTGCTACGAGAGGGACACGGCGGCATAATGTAGCCCCTTTTTTCTGCCCCTACATGTGGAAGGTTACCGTGACTCAGAAGCCCGACCAGTGTCTTGGTGAATGGATCGACCGTGAAGCACTCGCAGAAGCGATGATTCCGCTGATCGGCCAGCTCTACCGCAATAACAACGTGGTGAGCTCGATCTATGGCCGCAGCCTGATCAACCAGTCTGTCATCGCGATTCTCAAAGCTCACCGCTTTGCTCGCCACCGTTCTTCCGACGACAGCGAACTCTCCGTCCACGAAACATTCCCACTGCTCAAAGCCATGAGCGAGCTCAAGCTCGGCGCGGCTTCGGTAGACCTGGGCAAGTTGGCGTTCAAATTCCGTAACGAAGGCAATGGCCGCAGCGCCGAGCAGTTCGTACGTGAAGAAATGGCTGACGTGGTTGGCCAGCAAAACGCTTCGGCCCGCAAAGGCACCGACGTTGTCCTGTACGGCTTCGGTCGCATCGGCCGTCTGCTGGCGCGCATCCTGATCGAAAAAACCGGTGGTGGCGACGGCCTGCGTCTGCGCGCCATCGTGGTGCGCAAAGGCGCCGAAAACGACCTGGTGAAACGCGCCAGCCTGCTGCGCCGCGATTCGGTCCATGGTTCGTTCAACGGCACCATTACCATCGATGAAGAAAACAACACCATCACCGCCAACGGCAACCTGATCCAGGTTATCTACGCGAAGAACCCGACTGAGGTGGACTACACCCAGTACGGCATCAAAGACGCGCTGCTGGTGGACAACACCGGTGTATGGCGTGACGCCGATGGCCTGGGTCAGCACCTGGCGTGCCCGGGTATCGACCGCGTGGTCCTGACCGCGCCTGGCAAAGGCAAGCTGAAGAACATCGTTCACGGCATCAACCACGCTGAAATCACCGCTGACGACAAGATCGTGTCCGCCGCTTCCTGCACCACCAACGCCATCGTGCCGGTGCTCAAGGCAGTGAACGACAAGTTCGGCATCATCAACGGTCACGTTGAAACCGTTCACTCGTACACCAACGACCAGAACCTGATCGACAACTTCCACAAAGGCGATCGCCGTGGTCGTAGCGCTGCGTTGAACATGGTCATCACCGAGACCGGTGCTGCTACCGCCGCTGCCAAGGCCCTGCCTGAGCTGGCTGGCAAGCTGACCGGCAACGCGATCCGTGTACCGACGCCAAACGTGTCGATGGCCATTCTCAACCTGAACCTTGAGAAAGCCGCTACCCGTGAAGAGATGAACGAGTACCTGCGCTACATGGCGCTGCACTCCGATCTGCACAAGCAAATCGACTACGTCAACTCGCAGGAAGTGGTGTCCACTGACTTCGTTGGTTCGCGCCACGCCGGTGTGGTCGACGCTGAAGCCACCATCACCCAAGACAACCGCGTTGTGCTGTACGTTTGGTACGACAACGAATTCGGTTACAGCTGCCAGGTGGTTCGCGTGATGGAAGACATGGCCGGGGTCAACCCGCCAGCCTTCCCGCGCTAAGCCTTAGCTGCAGATGAAAACGCCCCGACAGTGTCGGGGCGTTTTTGTTTGTGCGTTGAAAACAAAATGCTAGGTTGGGCAGCTTTCGCTCGCGACAGAACACTGAGGACGACTTTGATGCGCCTGATCCGACTGCCCTGTGCCGCTTTGCTTGCACTGACCTGTGCCGCGTCGTTCGCGCCGCTCACCGTGGCGAGCACTGCGCGCCCGGCTCTCGACGAGGTGGTGCAAGAGGCTGCGCAAGCGCTGATGCAGCAGTACAACATCCCCGGGCTGGCCATTGGACTGTCCGTAGACGGCCAGCAGCGTTTCTACAATTTTGGCGTGGCTTCCAGGGACACGCAGCGCAAGGTCAGCAGCGATACGTTGTTTGAGGTCGGCTCGATCAGCAAGACCTTCACCGCCACCCTGGCGAGCTACGCACAAGTCAATGGTCGGCTCTCGCTCGCCGACCACCCTGGCAAGTACCTGCCACAACTGGCCGGCAGCCCGTTCGACCAGGTGTCGCTGCTGAACCTGGCGACCCATACCGCGGGCGGCTTCCCGTTGCAGGTGCCGGATCAGGTGCAGGACAACCAGCAGTTGCTCGAGTACTTCAAGGCCTGGCAGCCGTCCTACGCGCCAGGTGCCAAGCGCACCTACGCCAATCCGAGCATTGGCGCGTTGGGCATGATCACCGCCATCAGCATGAAAGTGCCTTACGCCCAGGCGCTGGAGGGGCAACTGTTTCCCGGGCTGGGCATGACTAACAGCTACATCAACGTACCGGCGAGCAAGCAGGCACTCTACGCCCAGGGCTACAACAAGCAGGACGCCCCCGTCCGGTTGAATTCCGGGGTGCTGGGTGATGAAGCCTATGGGGTGAAAACCTCTGCGGGTGACCTGCTGAAGTTTGTCGACGCCAACCTGGGGGTGGCCAAGGTTGAGCCAAACTGGCGCAGTGCATTGCTGGAAACCCACAAGGGTTACTTCCAGGTGGGCGCCATGACCCAGGACCTGATCTGGGAGCAGTATGACTATCCGGTAGCGCTCGACACGTTGATCGAGGGTAACGGCGACAAGATGATCTACGACAGTCATGCCGTTACCGCAATCGACCCACCGCAGCCACCCAAGGCGGCTGCCTGGATCAACAAGACGGGATCGACAGGCGGGTTCTCGGCTTATGTGGCGTTTGTGCCTGAGAAAAAGCAGGGCATTGTGGTGTTGGCGAACAAGAGTTATCCCAATGAGGCGCGGGTGCGCCTGGCGTATCGGATTCTCGGTGAGCTGGAGCGCTGAAGGGGTATGGGCGGGAGCTTTCCAAATGGCACGTAGGGAGTGGAGGTGTTCGGCCGGGCTGCTGTTGGTTGCGGCTCTGACCGGCTGTGGCAATGGCGACTCCCAGGAAAAGTTTGGCGGGCCGACCATGGGCAGCCGCTACTCGATCCAGTACGTTCGCCATGCGGGCCTGCCCGGGCCGGTGCAGGTGCGCCAGCAGGTCGAGGCCATCTTGAGCGAGGTGGATCAACAACTGTCGACCTACCGCAGCGACTCCGATATCGAGCGCTTCAATGCGTTGCCTGCCAATAGCTGTCAGCCGATGCCGGCGCCAGTCCTGCAACTGGTCGAGGTCGGTGAACAGTTGTCGCGCGCAAGCGAGGGGGCCTACGACCTGACGGTCGGGCCGCTGATGAACCTCTGGGGCTTCGGCCCGCAGGCGCGCACCGTGCAGGTCCCCAGTGAGCCAGCGTTGGCGCAGGTGCGGCAGCGGGTCGGCTACCAGCACCTGCGGATCGACGCACAGCAACTGTGCAAGGACGCGCCGGTTGAGGTTGACTTCGACAGTATCGCTGCCGGCTACACCGTCGACCGGATAGCTGCCGCGTTGGGCGGCATGGGCATCACGAGCTTCCTGGTCGAAGTCACTGGTGAGCTCAAGGCGGTCGGCACAAAACTCGACGGCAATCCCTGGAAGATTGCCCTGGAAGAACCTCGTGACGACCAGCAGGTGGTGGAACGGGTGTTGACGCTGGATGGCTATGGCGTCTCCACTTCGGGCGACTATCGCAACTATTTCGAGCAGGGCGGGCGGCGTTACTCTCATACATTCGATGCCCGTAGCGGGGCGCCGGTGCTGCATGACCTGGCGGCGGTGACGGTGGTTGCTCCGCAGGCGCTGATGGCCGATGGCTGGTCGACCCTGTTGCTGATCCTCGGGCCGGAACGTGGAATGGAGTACGCAGAAAAACACGCGATTGCGGCTTTTTTTGTGATGCGTACCGATGGCGGTTTCGTCACACGCAGCAGTCAGGCTTTTATCCGTCTGAGCGGGGAAAACGCCCCATGATCCGGGCCCCAATCCCGGGTGTGGCTGGCGTTGTAGTGCAGGCAAAACTAGCCTACGACGCGACCAAGGGTTAATGTGCGCGGCGTTGACGCTTCTATAGACTGTTCCTGGGTTTTCGACTGACCCCAAATTGTTCCTTCATGCCGCATGGCTGGCATGATTTAGCCGCAGGTGCCAACGGGGTGCCGCGGCCTGTTCTGAGGAGTACGCATGGCTGTCTACAACTACGACGTGGTGGTGCTGGGTTCCGGCCCAGCGGGAGAAGGCGCGGCAATGAATGCCGCCAAGGCAGGGCGCAAGGTGGCGATGGTCGATAGTCGTCGCCAGGTCGGCGGCAACTGCACTCACCTGGGCACCATCCCGTCCAAGGCGTTGCGGCACTCGGTCCGGCAGATCATGCAGTTCAACACCAACCCGATGTTCCGGGCCATTGGTGAGCCGCGCTGGTTCTCGTTCCCGGACGTGCTGAAAAGCGCCGAGAAAGTCATCTCCAAGCAGGTCGCCTCGCGCACCGGCTACTACGCACGCAATCGGATTGACGTGTTCTTTGGCACCGGCAGCTTCGCTGACGAGCAAACCATCGAAGTGGTCTGCGCCAATGGCGTGGTCGAAAAACTGGTGGCCAAGCACATTATCATTGCCACCGGATCGCGCCCGTATCGTCCGGCCGACATCGATTTCCACCACCCGCGTATCTACGATAGCGACACCATCCTCAGTCTCGGTCACACCCCGCGTAAGCTGATCGTCTACGGCGCCGGCGTGATCGGTTGCGAGTACGCCTCGATCTTCAGTGGCCTGGGTGTGCTGGTGGAGCTGGTGGATAACCGTGGGCAACTGCTGAGCTTCCTTGACTCGGAAATCTCCCAGGCCCTGAGCTACCACTTCAGCAACAACAACATCACCGTGCGCCACAACGAAGAATACGATCACGTTGAAGGCGTGGACAATGGGGTGATCCTGCACCTCAAGTCCGGCAAGAAGATCAAGGCCGATGCCTTGCTCTGGTGCAACGGCCGGACCGGCAACACCGATCAACTGGGTCTGGAAAACATCGGGGTCAAGGTCAACAGCCGTGGCCAGATCGAAGTCGATGAGAACTACCGCACCTGCATCCAGAACATCTATGGCGCCGGCGATGTGATCGGCTGGCCGAGCCTGGCCAGTGCCGCCCATGACCAGGGTCGTTCGGCCGCTGGCAGCATTGTCGACAATGGCAGCTGGCGTTTCGTCAACGACGTGCCGACCGGGATCTACACCATTCCGGAGATCAGCTCGATCGGCAAGAACGAGCAGGAGCTGACCCAGGCCAAGGTGCCCTACGAAGTCGGCAAGGCGTTCTTCAAGAGCATGGCCCGGGCGCAGATCGCCGGTGAACCGCAAGGCATGCTGAAGATCCTGTTCCACCGGGAAACCCTGGAAGTGCTGGGCGTACACTGCTTCGGTTATCAGGCGTCGGAGATCGTGCACATCGGCCAGGCGATCATGAACCAGCCGGGCGAACTCAATACCCTGAAGTACTTCGTCAACACCACGTTCAACTACCCGACCATGGCAGAAGCCTATCGGGTAGCGGCATACGATGGCCTCAACCGGCTTTTTTGAGCGGCTCCGGCCGGTGGCCTGAGCCGGCCGGGGAGACCGATTTCAGCAATTCTCGAGCGTGGCAATGGCCAAACCGGGAAAGTCTGTAATCAGGCTGTCAACGCCGAAGTCAGCGAGTCTGCGCATCAGCGCGGGCTCGTTGACAGTCCACACCGACACATGCAACCCCTGACGCTGCGCCTTCTCCAGGCGTTCCGGCGTACACAGGGTCCAGTTCAGCGCCAGAATCTCGCAGCCATAGCTTTGCGCGACCTTCAATGGGTCGAGCCAGGCGTATTCGGCCACCAGTCCCCGGGACACGTCCGGTACCAGGTCCAGCGCTGCCTTGAGCACTTCCCGCGAGCTTGAGGTGATGGTGACTTTGTCCAGCAAGCCAAAACGCTGGGCCATTTCGCGAATCGCCAGCACGGTGGTGGCGGCGCGGGTGCGTGAAGCGCTTTTGACTTCCAGTTGCCAATGGTCGAAGTCGCACTGTTCGAACAGTTGCTCCAGGGTCGGAATCGGGCAAGGCGTGATCCAGCCCGGTCCGCCCTTGCGCGCGTCGTAGGTCACCAGGTCCGCTGCCTTGTGCTCGACCACCTTGCCGCGGCGGTCGGTGGTGCGCTTGAGCGTCGAGTCATGGATCACCATCAACTCGTTGTCCATGGACAGGTGCAGGTCCAGTTCGCAGCGACGCACGCCATGCTTGAGGCATTGCTGAAAGCTGGTCAGGGTGTTTTCCGGTGCTTCGCCTTTAGCGCCGCGGTGGCCGTAGATGAGGGTCACGGTGGTTCCTTAATTAATTGCCGGATTCGGTGTGTTCGCGCGCCAGGCGGCGTTCTTGGGCCTGTCTTTGCAGGATATAGCGTGCCAGCAGTTGGCGCTGGGCGTCGCTTAAGTGTTGGAATTGGGTGCCGACGTCAAAACCGCCGTCCGTGGCATCGCAATGGGTGACTCGGGCGCGCATCAGCAGGCCCAGGGCCTGGGGCATGAGCACCAGTTTGATCGACAGATGACTGCCGGGGGCGAGCGGGGTGGGATGCTGGAAGTCGATGCCGCCCTCGGAAAGGATCACCGGTTGTGGTTCGCCGATCTGGCCGAGGACCGTCAGCGCCACGACCTGACTGAGTAGGTCGATGCGTTTGTTCAGCACTTTCAGGTAGGCCGCAGTGTTGCGATCGCGCTCGCTGATCTGGCGCAGCAGGTGCTGGGATTCGAATTCGCTCAGGTGCAGTTCACTGAGCAGATTGAACAGCGGGGAAGCATCCTGCAACACTTCCTCGGCCGTGGCGGCGGGGCCCGTCAGGGGCTGAATTTCCAGTGCGATCCTGTCCTCGATACGGTAGTATTCGCGGCGATCTTCTTCATCTAATGTCGACATGGCGAACCCATGGTAGCGGCGGTGGTCTGAGTGTAAAGCTGGTTATCGACCCCCGCCACAAGGACGTTCCTTTTCCCTCCGAACAAGCCCCGACATGTTCAGACCTCTCTTCGTATTTATCGGTACGCGTTATACCCGTGCCAAGCGGCGCAATCATTTTGTGTCGTTCATTTCCCTGACTTCGATGATCGGACTCGCCCTGGGCGTGGTCGTGATGATTGTGGTGTTGTCGGTGATGAACGGCTTCGATCATGAGATGCGCACCCGCGTGCTGGGCATGGTGCCCCACGCGACCATCGAGTCCGGTGAGCCAATCAGCGACTGGCCGAGCCTGGCCGCCAAGGTCAAGCAGAACCCGCAGGTGCTGGCCGTCGCGCCGTTTACCCAGATGCAAGGGCTGCTGACCCACAACGGCCAGGTCTCCAAAGTGTTGCTCAATGGCATCGACCCGGCGCTGGAGCGCCAAGTCTCGATCATTGATAACTTCATGCAGCAGGGCAAGCTCGACGACCTGGCGCCCGGCAGCTTCGGCATTGTCATCGGCGACAAGGCGGCGGCCAAGCTCGGGGTGGGCCTCGGCGACAAGCTGACCTTCGTCGCGCCGGAAGTCACCGTGACCCCGGCCGGGATGTTCCCGCGCATGAAGCGCTTTACCGTGGTCGGCATCTTTCATGTCGGCGCCGGTGAAATCGACGGCTACCTGGGGGTCACCAACCAGCAGGATTTGTCCAAGCTGCATCGCTGGAAGCCAGACCAGATCCAGGGCCTGCGCCTGAAGTTCGACGACCTGTTCCAGGCCCCGCGCGCGGCCTGGAACATCGCCCAACAATTGGGTGATGACCGTTTCTACGCCCGTGACTGGACCCGCACCCACGGCAACCTGTACCAGGCCATCCGCATGGAAAAAGCCATGATCGGCCTGTTGTTGCTGCTGATCGTCGCGGTGGCGGCGTTCAACATCATTTCCACCCTGGTGATGGTGGTCAATGACAAGAAGGGCGACATCGCGATCCTGCGTACCCTGGGCGCTACGCCGGGCACCATCATGGCGATCTTCATGGTCCAGGGCACGGTGATCGGCGTGGTCGGCACGGCCATCGGCGCGCTGGTGGGGATGTTTGCCGCACTGAATGTCAGCGCGGCAATCTCTGCCCTTGAAGGCCTGATCGGGCACAAGTTTCTCAACGCCGATGTGTACTTCATCGACTACCTGCCGTCGCAGTTGCAGGCCCAGGATGTGTTGATGGTCTGCGGTGCGGCGTTGGTCCTGAGTTTCCTCGCCACCCTGTATCCAGCCTGGCGTGCCGCGCGCACCCAGCCGGCGGAGGCGCTACGTTATGAGTGAGTTGGGCATGAGCGAAAAAGCAATCTTGAGTTGCCGCAACCTGGGCAAATCCTACGAGGAAGGTCCGGAATCGGTGGAGGTGCTGGCCGGTCTGCAACTGGAGTTGCACCCGGGCGAGCGCGTCGCGATCGTCGGGACTTCGGGGTCGGGCAAGAGTACCTTGCTCAATCTGCTGGGCGGGCTCGATACGCCGACCCAGGGCAGCGTCTGGCTGGCCGGTGAAGAACTGTCGGCACTCAATGAAAAGAACCGTGGCTTGCTGCGCAACCGTTCGTTGGGCTTCGTCTACCAGTTCCATCACCTGTTGCCTGAGTTCACCGCCCTGGAAAACGTCTGCATGCCGCTGTTGATCGGCAAGACCGCGATCCCGCAGGCTCGCCAGCGCGCGACCGCCTTGCTGGAGCGCGTAGGCCTGGGGCATCGCCTGGAGCACAAGCCGGCCGAACTGTCCGGTGGCGAGCGCCAGCGCGTGGCCATCGCCCGTGCGCTGGTGAACAACCCGGGGCTGGTGATGCTCGACGAGCCGACCGGCAACCTCGACTCCCATACCGCGCAAGGTATCCAGGACCTGATGCTGGAACTCAGCACCTCGATGCGCACGGCGTTCCTGGTGGTGACCCACGACATGAACCTGGCACGGCAGATGGATCGCGTACTGCACTTGCAGGAAGGTCGCCTGACGCCCATCTGATGCTTTGAAACCCGGTGCCTGAACAGGCGCCGGGTCTTTTATTTTTATACGGTGCCCCAGCGAATGTTCAGACCGTTATCGATCTTTATCGGCATGCGCTATACCCGCGCCAAGCGCCGCAATCGCTTTGTTTCGTTTATCTCGATGACCTCGATGATCGGCCTCGCCCTGGGCGTGTTGGCGATGATCGTGGTGCTGTCGGTGATGAACGGCTTCCAGCGCGAAATGAGCTCGCGCATCCTCGGCATGGTGCCCCACGCAACCATCGTTGGCGTCAAGCCGATCGACGATTGGGCGCCGGTGGCTGCCGCTGCGTTGAAAAATCCCGCGGTGACCGCCGCGGTGCCCTTCACCGAGATGGAAGGCATGCTCTCCTACAAGGGCTCGATGCAGCCGATCCAGATCAGCGGCGTCGACCCGGCCCAGGAAGGCAAGGTGTCGATTGTGGCCCAGCACATCGTGCAAGGGCGCCTGGATGACCTGAAACCGGGTGAGTTCGGGGTGGTGGTGGGCGAAATCACCGCACGGCGTTTTCGTTTGAATGTCGGCGACAAGATCACCCTGATCGTGCCGGAAGTCAGCAGCGCGCCGGGGGGCATCACCCCGCGCATGCAGCGCCTGAACGTAGTGGGGGTGTTCAAGGTCGGTGCCGAACTGGATGGTTCGATGGCCCTGATCCATGTCGCCGATGCCGCGCAGATGCAGCGCTGGGCACCCAACCAGGTGCAAAGCGTGCGCCTGGCGGTGAAGGACCTGTACGCCGCGCCACAGGTGTCGGCAGCGATTGCCGGCAGCCTGGGGGCTGGATACAAGGCCGATGACTGGACCCACACCCAGGGCAGCCTGTTCAGCGCCATGAAAATGGAAAAAACCATGATCGGCCTGTTGCTGCTGATGATCGTCGCGGTGGCGGCGTTCAACATCATCGCGACCCTGATCATGGTGGTGAACGACAAGGGCGCCGACATCGCGATCCTGCGTACCATTGGTGCCACGCCACGGCAGATCATGGCGATCTTCATGGTCCAGGGCACGGTGATCGGTATCGTCGGCACCCTGATTGGCGGCGTCCTCGGCGTGGTCGCGGCGCTGAACGTCAGTGCGCTGGTGGGCTGGGTGGAGCGCGTCAGCGGTCAACACGTCTTCAGTTCCGACGTTTACTTCGTCAGCAACCTGCCTTCGGAGTTACAGGGTGGTGATGTGCTGTTGATCTGCTCGGCCGGTTTTATCCTGAGCTTCCTGGCCACCGTTTACCCGGCCTGGCGCGCGGCGAAGATCGAACCAGCGCACGCGTTGCGTTATTCCTGATCCGGCCATTGCTCGGGGTGCCATGAATCAGGGGCATACCGAGGATTTCGTGGGAGCGAGCCGGCTCGCTCCCACGGGCGTTGTGCAGGCATTAGCGCGTGGGCTCAATCGCCTTTTGGCAGTTCGATCACGAAACGCGTCCAGCCCTGGGTCGATTCGCAACGAATGGTCCCGCCATGGGCGCGGATGATTGACTGGGTAATCGCCAGGCCCAACCCCGCATGTTCACTGCTGCCTTCACGGCGCGCCGGATCGGCCCGATAGAAGCGGTCGAACAGGCGCGGCAACAAGGCCGGGGGAATACCGTCGCCAGTGTTGGCGATACTCAGGTGCAAACCCTGCGCCCCGTCCACGATCTGCACCTGAACCTCGCCCTGGGGTGGGGTAAAGCGCAGGGCGTTGTCCAGCAGGTTGGACAGGGCCCGGCGCAGCATGCTGCGGTCGCCGCTGATGGTGGCTTCGCCCTGGCGGGTCAGGCGGACCTGCGCGTCTTCGGCCAGGGGCGCATAAAACTCCAACAGCGCATCGGCCTCCTGCGCCAGTTGCAGCGGTTCACGCCGGGGCATCAACAGGCCGTGGTCAGCCTTGGCCAGGTACAGCATGTCGTTGACCAGTTGTGCCATCCATTGCAGTTCCTCGAGGTTGCTGTGCAAGGCTTCGCGGTAGTCTTCGAGGTCCCGCGGGCGGGTCAGGGTGACCTGGGTGTGGGTCAGCAGGTTCGACAGCGGGGTGCGCAGTTCGTGGGCGATGTCGGCGGAAAATGCCGACAACCGCTGGAATGAATCGTCGAGACGCCCGAGCATGGCGTTGAACGCCTGGGCCAGTTCGGCCAGCTCGGCGGGCATCTGCGTGTGGGGCAGGCGCTGGGTCAGGGAGCTGGCGCAAACCCCGGCCGCCACGTCACTCATGCGCCGCAGCGGACGCAAGCCACTGCGCGCCGCCCAAGCCCCGAGCAAGGCCGTGGCCAGGGCCGAGAGCCCGACCGTCAGCCAGATCAAATGCTGCATGCGCTGCAGGAAATGCTGGTGGTGGGTGATGTCGAGCGCCAGGGTCAGTTGCGCGCCGTCGGTTCTGCCCGGCTCCAGTGGCGCGTTGAAGACCCGATAGGCGGTGCCGGCGCTGTGCAGGCTAGACAAGCCGGTCAGGGTAGGCAGGTCGTCAGGCAGGTTGGCTGTGCTGTCGAACCACACGTGGCCGTCGGCACCGCGTACCCGCAGGGAGAGGTCGGTCTGGTGGCTCATTTCCTCCTGCAGACGGGCTTTACGCTGGGCGAACAGCACCGGGTCGTCCGCGCCTTGCAGGGCGCTGCGCAGGGCCACCAGCTTGCCGTCCAGCAGTTGCTGGTCGAGTTCAATGAAGTGGGTTTCGCTGGCGCGACTGAACAGCACGCCGGCAATCAGCGAGACCACCGCCGTGCACGCGGCAAACAGCAGGGCCAGGCGACTGCTCAGGGACAGGCGGGGCATCAGGCTGGACGCTCTTCAAGCACATAACCCATGCCGCGTACGGTATGGATCAACTTGTTGGGGAAGTCATCGTCGATTTTCAGGCGCAAACGGCGGATCGCCACTTCGATGACGTTGGTGTCGCTGTCGAAATTCATGTCCCAGACCTGGGAGGCGATCAAGGATTTGGGCAGCACTTCGCCCTGGCGGCGCAGGAGCATTTCCAACAGGGCAAATTCCTTGGCGGTCAGGTCCAGGCGTTGGCCATTACGTTCGACCCGACGGCGGATCAGGTCCAGGCGCAGATCCGCCAGTTGCAGGCAGGTTTCCTGCGGGGCCGTGCTGCCACGGCGCAACAGGCTGCGCACCCGAGCCAGCAGTTCGGAAAAGGCGAAGGGCTTGACCAGGTAATCATCGGCGCCCAGTTCCAGGCCATGGACCCGGTCCTGCACCGCATCGCGGGCGGTCAGGAATAACACTGGCACGTCGAGGCCGGCACCGCGCACTGCTTGCAGGATCTGCCAGCCGTCGCGGCCAGGGAGCATCACATCGAGAATCAGCAGCCCATACTCCCCGCTCAACGCCAGTTGCTGGCCGGTCGTGCCGTCGGCCACCAGTTCGACGTTGAACCCGGCCTCGGTCAGGCCCTGGCGCAGGTAGTGGCCGGTTTTCGGTTGGTCTTCGACGATCAGCAGTTTCATGGGCAGCTCAGGGTAGATGGGACACAAGCGTTATACCGTGGCGTGCACGCAGTCGGCTCAACCTGACAAAGTTGTAATCAACTCGTCAGCTACTTGGCAGCGGCGCACCCTTAGAGTTTCCCACAAGCTGAACCTAATCTTGTTGGAGTGTGATCATGTTTTTCGGTAAATCCTGGGTGTTGGCCGGCTGCTTGCTGGCATTGAGTTCGCCGCTGCTGGCGGCGCCGGCGCAGTCCTACGCTTTCGGTGAGCCTGCCCCAGCGGCCAAGGCGACGCGCACGGTGGAAATTGTCATGGGCGATATGAGTTTTGACCCCAAGGCCCTGCAGATCAAGGCCGGTGAGACCGTGCGTTTTGTGTTGATCAACAAAGGCCAGTTGCTGCACGAATTCAACCTGGGTGACGTGGCGATGCACAGCCAGCACCAGGCTGAAATGCTCAAGATGCAGCAAAACGGCCAACTGACCCCGACCGCAATGAAAGCGCCGGCCATGGATCACGCGGCCATGGGCCACGGTTCGATGGCGGGCATGGACCATGGGGCGATGCAGCACGATGACCCCAACAGTGTGCTCGTCGAGCCGGGTAAAACGGCTGAGCTGACCTGGACCTTCAAGCAGGCCGGCAACCTGGAATTCGCCTGCAACATCCCGGGTCACTACCAGGCGGGCATGGTCGGCAAACTGACGGTCAGTCAGTAAGCACTCAAAGGCGGGAGCAAAGGCTGGTAGAATCGGCTGATTCTTCAGTCAGGTTTCCGCCATGCATCCCGCAGCCGAACACTCGCCGCTGGGCAAATCCAGCGAATACATCGCCACGTACACGCCATCTTTGTTGTTCCCGATCCCGCGCACCGCAAAATGGGCCGAGCTGGGGCTGACGGCCGACACCCTGCCGTACAAGGGCGTGGACTTCTGGAACTGCTTCGAACTGTCCTGGCTGCTGCCGTCGGGCAAGCCGGTGGTGGCCATCGGTGAGTTCAGCATCCCGGCTGACTCGCCGAACATCATTGAGTCCAAGTCGTTCAAGCTGTACCTGAACTCATTGAACCAGACGCCGTTCGCCGACACCCAGACCCTGCAAGCCACCCTGGCCAAGGATCTGTCTGCGGCTGCAGGCAAGCCGGTGGGCGTGCGCATTCGCAGCTTGAACGAGGTGCAGGCCGAAGGGGTGGTGGCCCTGCCGGGGGTGTGCATCGATGACCTGGATATCAGTGTCAGCAACTACGAGCACCCGCGTCCGGAACTGCTGCGTTGTGATGCCTCGCGTATCGTCGAGGAGAGCGTGCACAGCCATTTGCTCAAATCCAACTGCCCGGTCACCAGCCAGCCGGACTGGGGCAGCGTGGCGGTGCAGTACCGTGGTGCGGCATTGGATCACGCCAGTCTGTTGGCGTACCTGGTGAGCTTCCGCCAGCACTCGGATTTCCACGAACAGTGCGTGGAGCGGATCTTCCTCGACCTGCAGCGCCTGCTGAAGCCGGAGAAGTTGACCGTCTATGCGCGTTATGTGCGCCGGGGCGGGCTGGACATCAACCCGTACCGCAGTACCGAAGACGTGCAATTGCCCAACCATCGCCTGGTTCGCCAGTAAGCACAGCCAACGCGAAGCCTCATAGCAGCTGCCTCGCTAGCTCGGCAGCTGCTACATGGACTGTGTGTCGGTCAAGAAACGAAAAAGCCCCGCTATCGCCAGCGGGGCTTTTTTTGTTCGTGTGGATCAGATCCCGATGTTGCCCAGGGTCTGCACAATGTTGCGCAGGGTTGCGGCCAGCGCGGGGTGGTCGAGTTCGAAGCGCTCCACGGCCAGGTTGACGCCATCCGCCAGGCTGCTGTCGTTGGTGGCGGTTTCCAGTTGCAGTTGCGCGTCGATCTGCGTCATCAGGTCCAGCAGGTGGTCACGTTCTTCCTGCGAGAGCGGCGGGTTCTGCTCCAGTTGCTCGCGCAGAGTATTGAGCTGTTCTTGCAGTTCGCGGGCAGGCATGGCTACTTTCCTTTTATCGATAGGCACTGGCATAGACCGCAGCAGTGATCCAAAGGTCTACGTCTGACCTGTAGATTAATCCACTGGCGAGCGAAGTGCATGATCTTGATCAAGAATGATCGATCAGGGCTTCTCGCCCTTACGCCGGCGCAGGCCGATATCCGACAGGCAGGTGTCGAGATCGCCGAGGTGATCGATCACCGAATGCACGCCCAGGCCGAACAGTTGCAAGGTCGCCTTGCCGCGCATGAGTTCGCGCTCCTGTCGGCTCAGGGCTT
Source organism: Pseudomonas kielensis (assembly GCF_014236655.1). Taxonomy (GTDB): domain Bacteria; phylum Pseudomonadota; class Gammaproteobacteria; order Pseudomonadales; family Pseudomonadaceae; genus Aquipseudomonas; species Aquipseudomonas kielensis. Next base: position 141,318 of record NZ_JACMYG010000005.1, on the reverse strand, counting down.
GCCATTCCTTGGGCGCCAGGCCGCAGAGCGAGCCGCAGGAGGCGAGGCCAATGGTCCACAACCCGGCGTTGAGACCCGACTGCAGCAAGCGCGGCTCTCCGCTGACCAGCACACAACCGTCCAGGCGATGGATGTTCAGCGCCATCAATGCTGACCAGCAGGCAGCGGGAGCCGGCCATGGGGCGATGCTCTGGGGGCGTGGGCTGGCGGTGATCCAGTCAGGCAGTTCGGCCGCCAGCGACTGGCTCTGGCTGTGGGGTAATTCATCCAGCCAAGTGCAGGGAATGCCTTGCAGTCGCAGCGATAGCAACGCCTGCTCGGCGCCAGGGGTCAATTGGCCATGTGGTGCGCTGCCGCTGCCGTAGAGCCGGGTTTGTGCGCCAAAATCCACCAGGCAGCCACTCAGGCCAAAAAGCACGGCGGTGGGTTGGGGGAGGGCTTGGGGGTGTACTTGAGGTTGGGCCATTTCAACATCCCTGAAATAATCAGAGAGGGTAGGCCGGCCTCGTGACAGTTAAATGACATTCTCTTGACCGGCCGGGGAAACAGGCAGTGTCGTAGGGCGTTTCCCTGAAAGCCGGCATCCGACTTATACTAGCGAGCTTACCGTGCGGGTTTTGCGATCCGCGCCAGTACAATCCAAGGAGTTTCTGCTATGCGCTGGAGCAATTGCCTGGCTCGACTAAGTCTGTTTGCCGGCGTTCTGTTCGTTCCGTTCGCCGCCCAGGCGGCCACCGAAGAAGATCCTTGGGAAAGCATCAACCGCCCGATCTACACCTTCAACGACGTGCTGGACACCTACGCGCTCAAGCCTCTGGCCCAAGGCTACCAGTTCGTCACGCCGCAGTTCCTCGAAGACGGCATTCACAACATGTTCCGCAACATCGGTGACGTCGGCAACCTGGCCAACGACATCCTGCAGGCCAAACCCCACGCGGCGGGCGTCGACACGGCGCGCCTGCTGATGAACACCACCCTGGGCCTGGCCGGGTTCTTCGATGTGGGCACCAAGATGGGCCTGCACCGCAATGACGAAGACTTCGGCCAGACACTCGGCTACTGGGGCATGCCCAGCGGTCCTTACGTGATGCTGCCGCTCCTCGGCCCTAGCACCCTGCGTGACGCACCGTCCATGTACGTCGACAGCTATGCCCAACCCTACCGCTACATGCACGACGTTCCAGCGCGCAACATGGCGCTCGGCATGGAAGTGATCGATGCCCGTGCCAGCCTGTTGTCGGCCGAGAAGCTGATCAGTGGCGACAAGTACGTCTTTATCCGCAACGCCTACCTGCAGAACCGCGAATTCAAGGTCAAGGATGGCCAGGTCGAAGACGACTTCTGAGTCGGCGCTTTGATAAGAGGAGGGCGGCCCATGGGCCGCCTTTTTCGTTTTAAGGCAGGCGTTCCATCCTTACATTTTGTTGCGAACTTTACGGTTCTTATAACTCCCGGTGATTTGCAGGGCAAAGACGCCTGATGACCATCGGCGTGAGCTTGAAACGCCTCGCGGATGGGAGTACCGTCTGCGCCTTAGAAGGGCACCTCTGATGAACATGTGTGTCGGGCAAATGCTCGAAAGCAGTGCAGCAGAGAGGCTAGAAAGCGAATCCAGTAGTGTGTGCCGGGCCAATCACCCCGCCAGCTACGCCAACCTAATTCTGGCGCCGTTTGCCCACATGCAAAAAACCAGTGCCACGCTGCTGATAATCGATGACGACGAAGTAGTGCGCGCGAGTCTCGCGGCCTATTTGGAAGACAGTGGGTTCAGCGTCCTGCAGGCCAGCAATGGACTGCAAGGACTAGCGGTATTCGAGCAAAGCCACCCCGATCTCGTGATCTGCGATCTGCGCATGCCGCAGATGGGCGGGCTCGAGCTCATTCGCCAGGTGACCGACCTGTCGCCGCAAACACCGGTGATCGTGGTGTCCGGTGCCGGCGTCATGAACGACGCGGTCGAAGCCTTGCGCTTGGGCGCGGCAGACTACCTGATCAAGCCGCTGGAAGACCTGGCTGTGCTCGAGCACTCTGTGCGCCGAGCCCTGGATCGCGCGCGCCTGCTCCTGGAGAATCAGCGTTACCGGACCAAACTCGAAACCGCCAACCGTGAGCTCGAGGCCAGCCTGAACCTGCTGCAGGAAGACCAGAACGCCGGTCGCCAGGTACAGATGAACATGTTGCCGGTGAGCCCCTGGACCATCGACGACTTCAAGTTCGCTCACCAGATCATCCCCTCGTTGTACCTGTCGGGTGACTTTGTCGACTATTTTCGGGTCGACGAGCGCCGGGTCGCGTTCTACCTGGCGGACGTTTCCGGGCATGGCGCGTCTTCGGCCTTCGTCACCGTGCTGCTGAAGTTCATGACCACGCGCCTGCTGTTCGAGTCCAAGCGCAATGGCACCTTGCCAGAATTCACCCCTTCAGAGGTACTCGGCCATATCAACCGGGGCCTGATCAGCTGTAAGCTGGGCAAACATGTCACGATGGTCGGTGGAGTCATCGACGAGGAGACCGGTTTGTTGACCTATAGCATCGGCGGACACCTGCCGTTGCCAGTGTTGTACACGCCAGACAGTGTGGGATACCTCGAAGGCCGTGGTCTGCCGGTGGGCTTGTTCAATGAAGCCACCTACGAAGACCACGTCATCGAATTGCCACCGGTGTTCAGCCTGACGCTGATGTCCGATGGCATTCTGGACCTTTTGCCAGAACCGACACTCAAAGAAAAAGAGGCCGCCTTACCGCAACGGGTAAGATCGGCGGGCGGCAGCCTGGATGGTCTGCGGCAGGTTTTTGGATTGGCCACGCTAGGGGAGATGCCGGATGATATCGCCCTGTTAGTGTTGAGCAGGAATCTTCAATGAGTACCGGTAGAATCCAGTTCGCCGAGCAGGATGGCACCTTTGTCCTGAAGTTCGTCGGTGAGGTTCGCCTGACCCTGTGTTCGGCGTTGGATGCGACTATCGAGCGGATCTTCACTGCGTTGAATTTCAACGCGATCGTGATCGACCTGACCGAAACCCGCAGCATCGACAGCACCACCCTGGGCCTGTTGGCCAAGCTGTCGATCATGTCGCGGCAAAAGGTCGGCCTGCTGCCGACCGTCGTCACCACCCACGAAGACATCACCCGTCTGTTGGAGTCCATGGGTTTCGAGCAGGTGTTCAACATCGTTGACCGCCCGGTGCCGTGCCCGGAGTGTCTGACCGACCTGCCTGACCAGGATCAGTCCGAAGAAGTGGTGCGGATCAAGGTGCTGGAAGCGCACAAGATCCTCATGGGCCTCAACGACTCCAATCGGGAAGCGTTCCATGACCTGGTAAACGCCCTCGAGCGGCACTGATAGCTTCCATAGTCCCTCGGCTGGCGGCTGGCCAGCCAAGGCGAGCGCTGCCTCAAACCGCGCAGACAAAAAAGGGCGAACCCAACAGGGTTCGCCCTTTTTGCATGGCTAGATCGACCTCACAATTTGGCCTGCAGCAGCGCCTCCAGCTTTTCCTGGTCCCGGGCAAATTGACGAATGCCTTCGGCCAGCTTCTCGGTGGCCATTGCATCTTCGTTGGACGCCCAGCGGAATTGGGCCTCGTTCAGGCTCTGGCGTGCTTCGCCGGCATGGCCTGGCGTCAGTTGGCGCTCCAGCTTGCCGGTGTCGGCCGCCAGCTTCTCGATCAGATCAGGGCTGATGGTCAGGCGATCGCAGCCCGCCAGTTGCTCGATCTGATTGAGGTTGCGGAAGCTCGCGCCCATGACCACGGTCTTGTAGTCATTGGCCTTGTAGTAGTTGTAGATGCGCGTCACCGACTGCACGCCCGGATCATCGGCGCCACTGTAGTCGGTACCGTTGGCCTTCTTGTACCAGTCGTAGATGCGCCCCACGAACGGCGAAATCAGGAACACCCCGGCTTCGGCGCAGGCCACTGCCTGGGCGAAGGAGAACAGCAGGGTCAGGTTGGTCTGGATGCCTTCGCGCTCCAGCTGTTCAGCGGCGCGGATGCCTTCCCAGGTGGAGGCGATCTTGATCAGCACGCGTTCACGGCCGATGCCGGCCTTGTCGTAGAGCTCGATCAGGCGGTGCGCACGCTTGAGCATGGCCTCGGTATCGAACGACAGGCGCGCATCCACTTCAGTGGAAATGCGCCCGGGAATCACTTTGAGAATCTCCTGGCCCACTGCGACCCCAAAACGGTCACTGGCCAGACCCACGTCGCCCTTGCAGTCGGTAACGCTGGCGTTGAGCAGTTCGGCATAGGCAGGAATGGCCGCAGCCTTGAGCAGCAACGAGGGGTTGGTGGTAGCGTCCACGGGTTTGACGCGGGCAATCGCTTCAAAATCGCCGGTATCGGCCACGACGGTGGTGAATCGTTTAAGTTGTTCCAGCTTGGAAGTCATGGGTGTGCTCTATCCTGTGGGTCTGCTGACATTACCCGAGCGCTGACAGCCACTCAAGGGCGCAAATGCGTAACAACGGCCTGGGCGGCAACATCTGCAAAACAGATGTTTGAAAGGCCCGGCGCTCTCCGCTAACTACGATGGCAAAACCGCCCACAGGTTCAATCGCGGCGACGGCTAGCGGCCTTCCAGCAGCGCTGCCGCCTGATCGAGCAGGGCCAGTGGGTCCTTGGCCTTGTGGATGTCCACCGACAGCAACTGCCGAAACTTGCGCGCCCCCGGAAAGCCCGTGCCGAGCCCCAGGACATGCCGAGTGATGTGGTGCATCGCGCCGCCGGCCTCAAGGTGTGCCGCGATGTACGGACGCAACTGCGTCAGCGCCTCGGCCCGGCTGATCACCGGCGCCGTGCTGCCAAACAGCTGCTGATCCACCTCGGCCAGCAGATAAGGATTGTGATACGCCTCACGCCCCAGCATCACCCCGTCAAAGGTCGCCAAATGCTCATGGCAGGCCTCCAGGGTCTTGATCCCGCCGTTAAGGATGATCTCCAGCTCCGGGAAATCCGCCTTCAACTGCGCCGCCACGTCATAGCGCAGCGGTGGAATATCGCGGTTCTCCTTGGGCGACAACCCCTCAAGAATCGCAATTCGCGCATGCACGGTAAAACTGGTGCAGCCGGCATCGCGCACCGTACCGACGAAATCACGCAGTTGCGCGTAACTGTCACGTCCATTGATCCCGATCCGATGCTTGACCGTGACCGGAATCGACACCGCATCGCGCATCGCCTTCACACAATCGGCCACCAACTGCGGATGCCCCATCAGGCACGCACCAATCATATTGTTCTGCACCCGATCACTCGGGCAGCCGACGTTAAGGTTCACCTCGTCATACCCATGCTCCTGCGCCATCCGCGCACAGGCCGCCAGATCCAGCGGAACACTGCCACCCAACTGCAACGCCAGCGGATGCTCCGCCTCGTTGTGCCGCAGGAAACGCTCGTGATCACCGTTGAGCAAGGCACCGGTGGTGACCATTTCGGTGTAGAGCAAGGCGTGTTTGGAGAGCAGGCGCAGGAAGAAGCGGCAGTGGCGGTCGGTCCAATCCATCATCGGCGCAACGGAAAACCGGCGAGAAAAAACTGGGGGAGTAGTCGATGCGGTTGAATGAGGCATGGGTATCTGAATCAGGACGGTGAGGCGGGCGAGGAGTTTATCAGGAATGGAGGGTGGGTTGGGGTTGCGTCGAGGCGCCCGGACGAGGCTCGTGGCGTCTGACACTATTTAACTGGCTACTGCGGGTGCCGGCAGATTATCCAGTGCGTTGCGGGCCTGGTAGTGGCTCTTGGAGCCAAGCCAGGTGAGCAGGCCTGTCACCCCGAAGAAGGTGAACAAGCCCGATACATACAGGGCGATGGCCGGGAAGAACAGCACCAGCACACAGAACACCACCACTATGCCGGAGTTGATCATGGCATGCCGAAGTGGGTTCTTGGACACTTCGCCGTTGCTTTCCTGGGCGGCATAAACAGTGTGCTTGCCAAGGGATTTGACGCAGGAAAGTCGCACGGTGTTGCCTGGTTTGATCATGCTGTCCAGATAGTTCTGGCAGCGGATGTGCCTGATACGTTGCCGCCGATCTTGATGTACTCGTAATCGGTAACAGTGCCGTTGCTGATGACGCCATTACCGGTTTCTTATTGCTCCTGCCATTGTGCACCCAAGTGTTCAGTCAATAATGTGATGCTGCTCGTTGCTGCTGCGCCTACATGCCGGCGGTGGTCAGGGTTCGTGCGTTTTTCAGCGGGGTTTCCCGACGTACTCTGTGTAGAAGGGGTGATGGCATATTGCCTCCTTCTCGTGGGCGCACTAACCACTAGCGCTCGAAAAAACACTCATTATTTTTGTTTGAAAGCTCTGGGATGGGGGTTGTAGCTTGTTTTGAGGGTGTACGGTGCAAGCGCTGGGCGGCGGAGGGTGGGGGCGTCCGGATTGATGGTCAGTCTCTAGGGGGGAATCAGGCGAAAAGTTCCTGGCGGGAAAGGCCGAGGGCGACCGCCAGGGGCGCCCTCGATGAATCCAGTTTGCGCGCTTAAACCCAGCGCCGAAACAGCACGCTGGCATTCACCCCGCCAAACCCGAAGCCGTTGGACAGTGCATATTCCATCGGCATGTGCCGAGCCTCGCCGCGAACCAAGTCAAGGCCGTCGGCTGCGCTGTCCGCGTCTTGTAGGTTTAGGGTTGCCGGCGCGACCTGGTCACGCAGGGCCAGGATGGCGAAGATCGCTTCGATGCCTCCGGCAGCGCCCAACAGGTGGCCAGTGGCGGACTTGGTGGCGCTGATCGCCAGGCCGCTGTGGGTGCCGAACACGGTCTTGATCGCCGCCAGTTCCCCTTTGTCGCCGACCGGGGTCGAGGTGGCGTGGGCGTTCAAGTGCTGGACCTGGGATGCTTGCACGCCGGCCTGGCGCAGGGCTTGTTGCATGGCTCGGCGGGCGCCGTCTCCGTCTTCCGGGCCGGCGGTCATGTGGTAGGCATCGGCACTGGTGCCATAGCCCACCAGTTCTGCGATCGGTTTGGCGCCACGGGCCAGGGCATGTTCCAGTTCTTCGATCACCAGCAGGCCGGCGCCTTCGCCCATGACAAAACCGTCGCGCGCTGTATCGAAGGGGCGAGAGGCCTGTTCGGGTGTTTCATTGTGATCGCTGGATAGCGCTCGTGCCGCCGCGAAGCCGGCCAGGCTGACGCGGTGAATGGCCGCTTCAGCCCCACCACAAACGGCAACGTCCACTTCCCCGGCGCGGATCATTCGCGCGGCGTCGCCAATGGCTTGAACCCCAGCGGCGCACGCCGTCACTGGGGCGCCCAGCGGTCCCTTGAGGCCATGCTGGATTGAAACGTGGCCAGCGGCCATGTTGCTCAGGAACGACGGGATGGTGAAGGGCGACAGGCGACGCGGCCCCTTGCTGTCCGTGGTGCGTACGGCCTCGGCGATCGCCGGAAAGCCACCCACACCCGAGGCGATAATGGTCGCAGTGCGCTCCTGCTCCTCCGCGGTCTGCGGCGCCCAGCCCGCTTGTGTCAGGGCTTCATGGGCGGCGGCCAGGGTAAACAGAATGAAGCGATCCATTTTGCGTTGTTCTTTCGCCGCCAACAGTTGGTCGGGATCGAAGCCGGCTTCAGGGTCCTGCGTCCGATCGGGAACCTGGCCGCCGATGCTGATCGACAGGTCGCCAATCAGCGATTCTGGAAGTCGGCGAATGCCGGATTGTCCCGCCAGCAGGCGTTGCCAAACCGGTTCGACTCCGCAGCCCAGCGGGGTCAGTGCGCCCATGCCTGTGACAACAATGCGTTTGCTCATGACGGTCCAACTCCTTCAGATTTGTCGGGGATAGTGATGTGTGGACGTAACTATCATCATGAAAGTAACATGCTCGAACGACAAATGTCCGAGCGCATCACCCAAGGAGCCGTCATGCAACGCAAAACCCTGGCCCACGCCGAATGCCCGATCGCCCGCAGCCTGGAAAGGGTCGGTGAGTGGTGGAGTATCTTGATCATGCGTGATGCCTTGCACGGGCTGCGCCGATTCGACGAGTTTTCCCGCAGCTTGGACATTGCGCCGAACATGCTCACTCGCCGCCTTAACTCATTGGTTGAGGATGGGTTGCTGGAGCGCCACGCCTACAGTCAGCGGCCTTTGCGTTATGAATACGTGCCAACTGCTCGTGGGGAGGACTTTCGCGTGGTGCTCATGGCTTTTGTGGCGTGGGGTAACAGGCACTTTGCGCCGGAAGGGGAGAGCGTGCAGATTGTCGAGCGAGAGACCGGCAGACCAGTGCAGTTGATGACGGCGGATATGGCTGACGGGCATCTGGTGCCATTGGCGCAATGCACGGTGCAGGCGGGGCCGGCGGCGAGCGCCGGCATGCGTCAGCGGATGGGGGCTGTGCCGAAGTGTCCATAGTGCTCGGTCGCCGGCGCGGCAATCGACCGGGTCACAGTCCCAGGCCTTCCTCTACGATCCACAGTAGATTTTCTTCATTCCAGGCTACCGGGGCTTGAGCGACCTGTCCCAGAGGCGGGATTTTCTGCAGGGTCCATTGCGACTCTCCGTGCTCATCGATGCTACGCAGTGCGCGAAGGTTTTTCCCCGGCAGGTGAATTTCGACCAGGCCGTCGGCTTTGGTTGAAAAACGCGCTATCGGGTCGAACGTGATGGTGCGGTGCAGGGCTTCGAGTACTAACTGGTCAATCGCGTAGTTATAGGTGGCGCCGCTCGGATGGCGCTCGAACACGTGAGTGGGGTTGCGGCGGATGCCAAGGCCTGCCTCGATCAATGGGGCCAGCCAGGTTTCGACCTGGTGGTAGAGGTCGTTGACTTGGGTCGGCCAGTGGTCGATAGCCGTGTCGGTGCAGATCTCGGTCTCGTCGGTTCGTTGCAGGCGGTTCCTGAGTTTTGCCGCCAGCTCGTCTGCCTTGTTCATATCGATTCCTCGTCAGATTGTTCAGGTCATAGTAGCCACGCTCAAGGTGAGTACGTATTGCTCCCGATCATGTTGTGCAAGGGCGGCGACCAAGTTGCCCGTGAACCCAGTCTAGCTGAGCGGATACTGCGAAGTGACAGTTGAGCTGTTCAGGAAGTGGCCTATAGACAGCATCTAACCGAGTCTCTCTTCGCAGTGAACCAATTCGAACATTTAACCCAACAACCATCGCTTAGGGTTTTCCCTGACCGTCGAGACCGCGTATTATTCCCACAAATATGTCTGAAGATTACCTGCGTGTAACCGTCAGGTCATCAGCCTTGCGCCCCCCGGCGTGCTATGCAAGGCAACCTCCAGATGAAAAAGATTATCCTCAGGTGACGTTTAGCGACTTGCCAAAAAATATATCGGCCAGGCATGCGGCTGTCCGCAGGATGGGACGGTGTCCGGTAGCGTTTTAAAGGAATGGGTTTTGACAAAGCGTAGACAGGTAGCAATTGTTGGTTGTTCTTTTCGTTTCCCCGGTTCCACAACCAGCAGTTTCTGGCAGAACCTGATGACGGGGCAGGACCTGGTGACCCAGGTCGATGCCTCGCGCTGGGACCATGCCGAGTTCCTGCACCCGGACAAGGCCAACCCTGCCACCAGCTACACCTTCGCCGCCGGATCGCTGGGCGACATCAGTGCGTTTGACGCGGGCTTCTTCAATATTTCGCCCCGTGAAGCGGCAGTGATGGACCCCCAGCAGCGCATCCTGCTGGAGATGTGCTGGGAAACCTTCGAGAACGCCGGCGTCAAGCCGTCGAGCCTGCGTGGCAGCAATTGCGGGGTGTACCTGGGCATTGCTGGCGTCGAGCAGGCCTATCGCCTGGTCGAAGACCTGGCCTCGATCGATGCGGCCACCGCCACCGGCAATACCATGAGCATTGCCGCCAACCGTCTGTCCTTTTTCTATGACCTGCGCGGGCCGAGCATGGCCATCGATACCGCGTGCTCGTCGTCCCTGGTGGCTTTCCACCAGGCCTGCCAGGCGATCATCAGCGGTGATATCGACCAGGCCGTGACGGGCGGCATCAGCCTGCACATGCACCCCTTCGGCTTCATGATTTTCGCCAAGGCCTCGATGCTCTCGCGCACCGGGCGCTGCCAGGCGTTCGATGAGCGCGGCGACGGTTATGCGCGCTCCGAGGGCGGTGGTCTGTTCCTGCTCAAGGATTACGATCAGGCGCTGGCCGATGGCAACCCGATTCTTGCGGTGGTTGCGGCCAGTGCGGTCAACACCGATGGACGCAAGTCGAGCCTGACCCTGCCGAGTGCCGATGCGCAGGCGGCGCTGCTCAAGCGCACCTATGCCAAGGCCGGGATCGATCCGTCGCAGCTCGACTACCTGGAAGCCCACGGCACGGGCACGGCCGTCGGCGACCCGATCGAGACCCGCGCCATCGGTGAGGCCCTGGGCCAGGCCCGGAAGGCCGGCAACCCGTTGCCGATCGGTTCGATCAAGAGCAACCTCGGTCACCTCGAGGCAGCTTCCGGCGTTGCCGGCCTGATGAAGGCCCTCAATTGCCTGATCGAACGGGAAGTGCCAGCGACCATCGGCATTGAAGAACTCAACCCGAATATCCCGTTTGCCGACCTGAACCTGCAGGTGGTCACCGAAAGCCGCGCGCTGAAAGCTGAGGGGCAGTTGACCGTCGGCATCAACTCCTTCGGATTTGGTGGCGCCAACGCCCACGTGATCCTGCAAAGTGCCGAGCCACTGCCGGCGTCCACCACTGCCGGCAACACCCGGCGTGTGCCGCTGCTGCTCAGCGCCAAGGATGCCGAAGGCCTGCGTGCGACGGCCGAGGGGTTTGCCGAGTACCTGGCCGCCCACCCGCAGGGCAATTATTACGATGTGGCCTACCAGGCCATGTTCCGCCGCGATGCCCACCCCCATCGTTTGCTGTTGATCGCGGCCGACCCGGCCGAGGCCGCGCAGGCACTGGCCGACTATGCCCAGGACCCGAGCCTCAGTGAGCTGAGCTCGGTGCTTGAGGTGGGCCAGGCCCTGGATAAAGTCCAAGGCCCGGTGTTCGTGTACTCCGGCAATGGTTCGCAATGGCAAGGCATGGGCCGGGCGATGCTCGGCCAGCCGGTGTTCGACGCTGCAGTGGCCGAAGTCGATGCGCTGTTCCAGCCGCTGGCCGGCTATTCATTGCGTGCTGAACTGTTGGGTGAAAATGGCGAGGGGCGTTATGCGCGCACCGAGATCGCTCAGCCGGCCTTGTTCGCCCTGCAGGTGGCGGTCACTCGCGTACTGGCCGCCCAGGGCTTCCATCCGGCGGCAGTGATCGGGCACAGCGTGGGCGAAGTCGCCGCGGCCTGGGCCAGTGGTGCACTGAGTCTGGAAGACGCGACCCAGGTTATTTTCCATCGCAGCCGTTTGCAGGGCACGACCCGCGGCACCGGGAAAATGGCTGCCGTTGGTCTCAGTGGCGAGGCCACGGCGATATTGCTGGTGGAACTGGGGCTGGACGATCAGGTGGTTCTGGCCGGCGAAAACAGTGCGCGAGGCGCTACGGTGGCCGGCCCTGTCGATGCCCTCAGCGAACTCGAACAGGCCCTGACCGAACGCCAGGTATTTGTTCGTCTGCTGGACCTGGACTATGCCTTCCACTCCCCGGCGATGAACCCGATCGAGCAGCAAGTGATTGCCGATCTGGCGCACATCCGCCCGCGCAGTGCGAAGATTCCGTTTTATTCCACAGTGGTCGGCGGCGAGCTGGACGGTCAACGTCTGGACAGCCGTTACTGGTGGCAGAACATTCGCTTCCCGGTGCTGTTCCAGGGCGCGATGGACGAGTTGGTCGGGCAGGGTTTCAACCTGTTCGTCGAGGTCGGTCCGCACCCGATCCTGCGCTCCTACGTCAGCGATGCCTTGACCCAGCGCGAGCTGGCCGGTCAGGTGCTCGCTACCTTGCTGCGCAAGGACGACAGTGCGGCACTGCTTGAGCGTTGCGTGGCGCGGCTGTTGATCGCCGGTGCCGAGCCGGATTGGCAGCAACAATTCCCGGTGGCCGGCAGCAACCTGCGCCTGCCCAACTACGCCTGGCAGCGCGAACGTTTTGAACTGCCGGTCAGCGCCGAGTCGTTCGGCGTGCTGGCGCGCGAACGTGTGCACCCATTGCTGGGCTACCCGCTGGCCGACCGTGCCCTGACCTGGGAAAACCGTCTCGACACGCAACTGTTCCCGACCCTGGCTGACCACAAGGTCGGTGAAGCGGTGTTGTTCCCTGGCGCCGGTTTCACCGAGTTGGCGCTGGCCGTGGCCTTGCTGCATCAGCCGGGCGAGTTCGTCGACATCGAAGAGCTGGAGATTCACAACCCGCTGTTGCTCGGCAACGAAGGCAGCAAGAAGATCCGGGTCAACATCGAGGAGGCCGACGGCACCCTGCGGATCACCTCGCGCAGCCTGGCCCAACGTGAAGAGTGGGTCCAGCACGTGGTCGCGCGCCTGCCCGGCGAAGCCCGTGGCGTATTGCTCGGCACCCGTGCTCCGGCCCTGCCGCAACGCCCGGCCGACTTCACCGGCGAACAGCATCTGGCGCTGACCCGGGCGGTGGGCCTGAACTATGGTCCGGCCTATCAGGCCGTGGCGGCGGTGTGGGTCGAACCGGCGCACATCCTGGCGCAATTGAGCGTGCCCCAGGCCATCAGCCAAGAGCTGGCGACCCTGCACCTGCATCCCGCCTTGCTCGACGGCGCGTTCCAGTTGATCACCGAATTGCTGGTCGGTCAGCCGGGCAGCAACAAGGGCCTGGCGTTCATCCCGGTCAAGCTGGGGCGTGTTGCCTTTGCCAAGGCCGGCGGCGTGCCGTGCCTGGCCCAAGTGCGTCAGCTCAAGCGTACCGAGCATTCGTTGCTGGTGGATTTCACGCTGTACGACGCGAGCGGCGCAGCGGTGTTGTTCATCAAGGACGCACGTTTCCGTGGCGTGCGCCTGCAACGCGACCGCTCCCATGACATCAAGCGCCTGGCCCACGTTGGCCTCGCCGCGCCAGGTCAGGTGGTGCCCGTGCTGCGTGCGGCCAGCAGCACCACGCCACTGGTTGAACACCTGCAGGGGCTGGCCGATGAGCCGGTGCAGCAGCGTTATCTCAACGAAGTCGAGCCGTTGCTCGATGCCCTGTGCGCGAGCTTCGTGCAGAACCTGATCGAGCAGGCCGGTGGCCGCTTGAGCGCCGAACAGGTTGCGTTGTGGTCGCAACAGGACGGTGTGCCGAGCGATTACCTGGCGACCTTGCTGCGCCAGGGCCTGGAAGACGGCAGCCTGGATTGCGATGCCGACGGCAACTGGTGCGTCGCCGAGGTGGACGAGCGTCCGGCTTCCGAAGCCATCTGGCAGGAGCTGTTCCAGAGCTATCCGGAGCACTTCCAGATCATCCATTCGGTGGGCCGCATCGGTCGCCACCTGCTGTCCCTGCTCGATGCTCGCCAGACCCTGGAGCAGTTGCTGCCACGGGAAACCAGCGGTGCCAATCTGTCGCGCCTGGTGCTGGGTGCCGCAGGTCAGCAGCGGCTGCTCGCCGGCCTGCGCGAAACCCTGGCCCAGCGCCTCGCCGCGTTGCCGGCCGGGCAGCGCCTGCGGGTGCTGGAGTTTGGTTTTGGCGGTTCATCCTTTGCCGAATCGCTGTACGCGGGAATCGATTTTGATCGCGTCGACTACAGCTACTGCGTCGCAGAACCCGAGCTGGCACAGATGCTCGGCGATGATTGCCCGGCACTGCAGGTCATCGATTTTGCACAACTGAGCGGCGCCGCAGGTTACGACTGGGTGCTGTTGCCGACCGACCTGGCGGCCCTGGACAACATTGGCGAAGCGCTGCGCCAGGCAGCCAGCCACCTCAACCCGCACGGGCAGTTGGCCGTGCTGGCGCAACACCCGACGCGCTGGGCCGACTTCGTGTTCGGTGCCCAGGCCGACTGGTGGCTGGCCGGCCCGGAGCAAGCATTGTCGCGTCAACAGCGGCCGCAGTTCTGGCTGCATGAGTTGCAGCGTCACGGCCTGAGCGTCAGCCACACCCTGGAAGCATTGCCGGGCAATGCCTGCGGCAGTTACCTGCTGTTGGCCGGCCATGGCGTGAATGCAGCGGCCGCTTTGCCGGGGGTCACCGTGCAACGCTGGGCGTTGCTGGCCGAATCCGGGCAGGCGGCTGCCGAGCAACTGGCCCAGGCCCTGCGTGAGCAAGGCCAGCAGGTCAGCCTGTTGCAGCCTGGCGATGCGCAGTCCCTGGCGCAACAACTTGCGGCGTTGGATCAAGCGCCAGAGCACGTGTTGCACCTGGCCGGTTTTGACAGCAGCCAAGGGCTCGATGGCCAGGGCGCGCGGTGCATGCTGGCTGCGGCGCTGGTCCAGGCCTGCGAGTCGCTGGCGATCGCGCCACAGTGCTGGCTGCTGACCCGTGGCGCGGCGGGTCACCTGTACGCTGCCGATCAAAGCAGCGCTGTCGATGCCATTGCCGATGCGGCGTTCTGGGGCTTCGGCCGGACTCTGGCGAACGAATCTGCCAGTTGCCGGATCCGTCTGCTCGACCTGGCCTTCGCTGCGCCTGTCGCCAGCCTGGTCGCGGCCCTGTTGCACGCCGACGCCGAGACCGAAGTGGCGATCAGCGCCGACGGCCAGCGTTATGTGCCGCGCTTGCGTGTCCTGCACGAACAAAACGGTGCCAGTGCCGACGGCAACACGCGCATCAGCCTGGGCTTCGACCTGCCGGGGCAACTGCGTAACCTGCGCTGGGAAGCCCGCGAGCTGACCGCGCCGGCGGCGGACGAACTGGACATTGAAGTGCGCGCCACTGGCCTGAACTTCCGTGACGTGATGTTTGCCCTCGGCCTGCTGTCCGATGAGGCCATCGAAAATGGTTTCTCCGGGCCGACCATGGGCTTTGAGTTTTCCGGTGTGGTGCACGGCAAAGGGTCTGCGGTGTTCGGCGACTTCGCCCCGGGCGACCGCGTAGTGGGCTTCGGTCCGCGCAGTTTCGCCAACCGCCTGGTGACCAACGCCAATGCCGTGGCTCGCATCCCCGAGGGCATGTCCTTCGAGGCGGCGGCGACCATTCCAAGTACCTTCTTCACCGTGTATTACGCGCTGCATCATCTGGCGCGTCTGGAGCCGGGCGAGAAGGTGCTGATCCACGGCGCCGCCGGTGGTGTCGGGATTGCCGCGATCCAGATCGCCAAGTGGTGTGGTGCCGAGATCTATGCCACCGCCGGCAACGATGAGAAGCGCGACTTCCTGCGTCTGCTGGGGGTCGACAAGGTCTTTGATTCGCGTTCCCTGGCCTATGCCGATGAGGTGTTGGCCCTGACCGACGGGCGTGGCGTTGACGTGGTGCTCAACTCCCTGGCTGGCGAAGCGATCAACCGCAACTTCCAGGTGCTCAAGCCGTTCGGCCGCTTCCTGGAACTGGGCAAGCGTGACTTCTACCAGAACACCCGCATCGGCCTGCGTCCGTTCCGCAACAACATCAGCTACTTCGGCATCGACGCCGACCAGTTGATGAGCGAGCGTCCGGACCTGACCCGTCGTCTGTTCGGGCAAATGATGGAACTGTTCGAGCAGGGCATCCTGCACCCGTTGCCGTTCCGCGAATTCGACGCCAACCACGTGACCGAGGCCTTCCGCTACATGCAGCAGGCGCGGCAGATCGGCAAGATCGTGGTGACCTATGGCAACCCGATCGAACGCCTGGTGGAAACCCGCGAACAGCCAGTGCAGTCGTTGCAACTCAGCGCCGAGGCGACCTACCTGGTCACGGGCGGCCTGGGCGGCTTCGGCCTGCGCACGGCACAGTGGCTGGTGGACAAGGGCGCGCGGCACCTGGTGCTGCTCGGTCGTCGTGGCCCGGCCAGTGTCGAGGCGCAGCCGTGCCTGGCCGCCTGGCAGGCGCAGGGTATCGACGTGCAAGCGCTGGCGTGCGACATCACCGATGTGATGCAGGTGCGCGGTGTGTTCGAGCGCATTGCCGCCAGCCCGTATCCGTTACGTGGCCTGGTGCATGCGGCGACAGTGATCGACGACAGTCTGATTCGCAACCTTGATGCCGAACAACTGCAGCGCGTGCTGGAGCCCAAAGCCAAGGGCGCGCAATACCTGCATGAGCTGACCCGTGAGTTGCCGTTGGACTTCTTCGTGATGTTCTCCTCGGCCACCACCCTGTTCGGCAACCCGGGCCAGGCCAACTACGTGGCTGCCAACTATTGGCTCGAAGCGTTGGCTCGGCATCGTCGTGGTCACGGCCTGGCTGCCACCGCCGTGCTCTGGGGGGCGATCGACGACGTTGGCTTCCTGGCGCGCAACGAGCAGATCAAGGATGCGCTGCAAAGCCGCATGGGGGGCGCCGCGTTGCGCGCCGAAGTGGCGTTGGCGCACCTGGAGCAGATGCTGCTCAAGGGTGACGACGGGATCGGCGTGCTGGAGCTGGAGTGGAAAGCCCTGTCGCGCTTCCTGCCGAGCGCTGCGACCCCGCGCTTCCTCGAACTGGTCCGCGCCCATGGCGGCGACCAGGACGACGAGAATGACGCCGAGGACATCCAGCGCATGCTCGCCGAGCTTGATGACGAGCAACTGCTGGAGCGTTTCGTCGAACTGCTCAAGCACGAAGTCTGCGAGATTCTGCGCTTGCCGGCCGCGCGCCTGGACACCCAGCGTCCTCTGCAGGAACTGGGCCTGGACTCGTTGATGAGTGTCGAGTTGGTGGTGGCGCTGGAAGAACGCTTCGGCATTCGCCTGCCGGTGATGGAACTCAGCGAGAGTTCCAGCATCGATAAGCTCAGCGTGCGCATCCTTGAGCTGCTGCGTGGCGAAGCGGGGGCCAATGACACGGCGGCGCCTGCAGCCCTGGCGGAAAACGTATTGGCCCGCCACGGCAGTGAATTGAGCCGCGAGCAAATGGCCGAGCTGAACGCCGAACTGGCTGACAGCGCTGCGGCACCTAACCGTCTGATTGAGTGATGTTTGATTGAGTGATAGTGCGATGACTGCAAAAACGCCCACCGGCCTGAGTGTCGGGATCAAGCAACGGTTGATCCAGCAAGCGCTGGAGCGCCGTCGCAGCGAGGCGGGCGACGCGGCCGTTGGCGCCACCCTGGAGCAAGCGCAACAGGCGGCGCTGAAGGTGCCGGAAGCGTTTTATCGCTTCGACCAGCACCCTGGCTATCAGCAGTTGCGCGTGATGCAACAAGGCGCGGCGCGCCTGGGCCTGAGCAGCCCGTTCTTTCGTTTGCACGAAGGCCTGGCGGGCGCCGAGACCTCTATCGGTGCCCGGGAATACGTCAACTTCGCCAGCTACAACTACCTCGGCTACTCCGGTCACCCGGCGGTGGCCGAAGCGGCCAAGGCGGCCATCGACCGTTACGGCACCTCGGTGTCGGCCAGCCGGCTGGTGTCCGGCGATCGTCCGCTGCACCGCGAACTGGAGCGAGAGTTGGCCAATCTGTACGGGGTCGACGATGCGATCGTGTTCGTCAGCGGCCATGCCACCAACGTCACCACCATCGGCCATCTGTTCGGCCCCCGAGACCTGGTGTTGCACGACGAGTTGATCCACAACAGTGTCCTGCAAGGCATCCAGTTGTCCGGTGCGCGACGCCTGAGCTTCGCCCACAACGATTGGCAGGCCCTGGACCGGATTCTCGGTGAGCAGCGCCAGCACTTCGAGCGGGTGCTGGTGGTGGTCGAAGGCATCTACAGCATGGACGGCGACTACCCGGACCTGCCGCGTTTCGTCGAACTCAAGCACAAGCACAAAATCTTCCTGATGGTCGATGAAGCGCATTCGCTGGGAGTGATGGGGGCGACCGGCAAAGGCATTCGCGAGCACTTCGACCTGGCCGGAGATGACGTCGATATCTGGATGGGTACGCTGAGCAAGGCCCTGGCCAGTTGCGGTGGTTACATTGCCGGCAGCACGGCGCTGGTCGAGCACTTGAAGTTTCTCGCTCCAGGCTTCCTCTACAGCGTCGGCATGCCACCTTCGGTGACGGCTTCGGCACTGGCAGCGTTGCGTTGCCTGGCCAACGACGGTGATCGGGTGCGGACGGTGCAGGCGCGAGGTGAGCTGTTCCTGCGCCTGGCCAAGGCCGCTGGCCTGAACACCGCCACCAGCACCGGCCTGGCCGTGATCCCGGTGATCACCGGCAGTTCGTTCAAGGCCGGACGACTGTCCAGCGCTTTGTTCGACCGCGGGATCAACGCCCAGCCGATTCTTTACCCGGCGGTTCCCGAGCACGTCGCGCGAGTGCGCTTCTTTGTCTCGTGTGAGCACACTGAAGAGCAAATCATCCAGACCGTGGCCATCGTCGCCGAAGAGCTGGCCAAGATCGGTTGAGCCCAGGCGGCATCTCTACCGAGAATCACCCCCGATAAAACTGTAGGAGCGAGCTTGCTCGCGATGGTCTGGAGAACGCCGCGGGCAAGCCTGCAAACCGCTCTCTCAGATGTACGGCTTTTCGTAGGCGTTGAGCTGTTCGATGAAGCGCCAGTGGCTGCGTTTGTCGAAGCCCATCAGGCGCTTGAGGCGGATGTCCCAGCGCATGTGGTGGTTGGCGATCCAGGGCAGGGCGAACAGGTGGGCGCCGCGCCAGGGGATGAATGGGTTGCGGCGCAGGCTGGCGTAGATTTCCACGCGATGGCTGGGGCGCAGGCTCGGGCAGCGGGCGTGGAAGCCCGAGGTGTCGGCCACCACCAGGGTGTTGGCCGGGACCGAGAAGCGTCGGGGTGCCGGCAAGCCCAGTTCGGCCAATTCGTGTTCATGAATGCGGAACGAGCCTTCGCGGTGCATCTGCTCGTGGGAGCGTGCCGCGCCGAGGCTTTGGCGATATTCCCAGGCCAGGCGCTCCGGCGTCAGGCGATGGGAGCCGGGTACGTAACTGAACGGCCCCTGGTCGTCGGCCACATCATCGAGAAACAGCCAGGCCTTGGCCGTTGGGTGGAAGGTGTCGGCGTGCAGGCGGGTTTGCGGGTCCTGCTCGGCGTTCACCCCATCGATCACGATCGACTGCAGTTGATAGGTGATTCCGCCGGTGTTCGACGAGGCATACGCAATCAGGTCGCGCACGCTCCGGTCAGCGACAAAGGCGGCGCTGGCCGGGTTTTTCGCCAGCACGTCCTGGTCCAGGCTGACTCGCCGAGTCACCGCCTTACCCTGGCGCATCTCCCAGCCGGTGCTGCGCAGGTCGCCCAATTCAGCGCGCAAGGCGGCAAACTGCTCGGCGGGCAGGGCGTTCTCGCGCACGAAAAACCCCTGTTCCTCGAAGCTCGCCAGCTCTGCGCCATCCAGCCGTGGCGCCAGGGCCCGGCGGCGCATGGCGGCCATGCCCATGGCCAGTTGGCGGCGCTGTACATGCAAGCCCAGGGCGTTGAGCCGGGCGCTGCCCAGCACCGGGTTGTTCTCGAACGATTTGGCGTGGGTCAGCAATTGCAGGCAATGCCAGGGAAGTGCCGCATAACGGCCCAGGTCCTTCAGTGATGCAGGCATGGTCTAATCCTTGAGTGGGACTGATGCACGGTCGCAGCCGAGCATGGTCCGGGTGTAGTTGCGCAGCGGCAGCAGACGCGCAGGGAGCGTCAGGCGCGGCGGCCTCGGGGTCGACAGGCATGTCAGGGCATGCCAGGCATCGCAGGGCATAGCTTGCTGGAGGTCGGCATAGCGCGCATAGCGCAACAGGGCGCCGGCTACCAACTGGTCCAGGGTCAGGCGCCGGGTGCGGCGCGCTAAAGGCTGCTGGTCACGTGTCAGGCCCCAGCCGGCATAAAACGGGGTGCCATAGGTGACCACTGTGAGGCCGCGCAGTAACGCTTCGAAACCGGCAGTGGAACTGAGGGTGTGCACTTCATCGACCTGCCCATACAGGCGGGCGATATCGATCCCTGGCAGCACCTGGTCCGCCAGGCCCAGCAGGCGATCGCTCGACACCGCGCCATGGCGCTTGCCGGCTTCGACATCCGGGTGCGGTTTGTAGACGATCCAGGCATCGGGAGCGTTGAGTCGTACCTGTTTCAGCAGCTCGAAATTGTCGAGCAGGGGGCCGGCGCTGCAGCGCACCGAGGCATCGTCCTCCACTTGGCCGGGCACCAGGATCCGGCGTTGTCCGGGACGGGCGCAGACCTGGCCGGCCAGGTCACTCTTGAGATTGAACTTGCTGGCCCCCAGGGTCACGATCCGCTCACGCAGGCGCGCGGCCTCGGCCAGCGTGGCCTCATCGAACTCCTCGTGCTGGAGCAGCGACTCCAGGTCGCTGCTGGCGCTGGCATCGAAGTGCATGCCGCTGCGGTCGAGCACCAGCGACAGGGCCGGTGCATTCAGTGCGCCGAGCCCGTTGGAGCGCAGAAAGCCGTCTTCAATTCGCCACACGGCGACCCCATGACGGCTGGCGCGAGCCTTGAGATCGGCCGGCTCACGCGCCGCCCACACCAACAGCTTGCCGCCTTTGGCCGCGACGTCCGTGACCAGTGCCGGGCGGTCTTCGCAGAAGTCCAGGCGACCCCAGCGGCTGCTGAAAAAGCGGCGGACGTTGTGCTGTTTGTGACGCTTGACCCCCAGCACCGTGAAGTGCCCGGCAAACTCACTATCCCGGGCCTTCTGGCGTGCCAGTTGATGGGCCACGGTCAGGGCGTCGGTGGGCTGGCTGGTCAGCGGGTCGACGTAGCGGCAGTAGCGCACGTAGGCCGCTGCCACCAGTTGCACCAGGTCCGGTCGCGCCTGGCGCCGGGCAATCGGCATGCGGTCGTCGGTCAGGCCCCAGCCGGCATAGAACGGCAGGCCAAAACAGGTCACCGGCACACCCTGGATCAAGGCCTCCAGTCCCGCCTGGCTGGTGCCGATGTAGACCCGCCGGGCCCGTCGGGCCAGTGAGGCCCAGGACACCGGGCGCGCTTCCAGGGTGACGCCGCGCTCGGTGGCCGCCGCCAGCAGGCAACTGGGTTTCTGGCCGCCGACGCAGTCCGGGTGAATGCGTACGCGCACCTCGGCATCGGGGTTTTCCGCCAGGGCTGCGTCGAGCATGCGCACATAGTCGGCCTCACACAAACCGCCACCGGGGATCGAGTAGTCGCCGGCCGTCTGGTCCACCACCAAGACCAATGGACGCTCGCGGCCCAAGGGGTCATTCGGGTCGAGGTCCGGGGCGTTGTTGTACTTGCCGATGCCACTGCTGCGCATCAGGGCGATCAGTTGTCGCGCGCTGTCCAGTTCCGCAGCGGTCAGGCTGGCGGGATCCTGGAGGATGTTTTCCAGCAGCGAAGGTCGGTCGGCCAGGTAGTGGATGCCCACCGGATCGACCACCAGGGACATGGGTGTGTCGCCCTCGATGCCCAGCGATGAGGAGCGCAGGAAGCCGTCTTCGATGGCGATGTAGGGCAGGCCCCAGCGCTTGCACAGCACTCGCGCCTGGGCCGAGGAGTCCTTGTAGCCGATCCCGGCAATGGCCTTCAGGCCCTTGGGTGCATGCCGCCCACGGCGCCACAACCAGAAGGGCGAACCTTCCGGACCGAGGAACTGCGGTAAGTGCAGGACATTCCACGCCACCCACTGCTGCATGATGCCGACCCAGCCCGGGCCTTCTACCAGCGGCGCCAGCTTGATCGGTGGCGATTCGAGGCCGTTCAAAGGACCGCCTCCAGGCGCCGCTGCATGCTGCGCACCGGTGGCCAGGGCACCCAGCGCTTGCGCAGCAACCGGAAACCGTTATGCAGGTAGAGCGCACGGGCGCGATCGTTGTCCAGCGGCACTTCCAGAAACACCTCCTTGAAGCCACGGGCCGCGGCCTGTTGGCAGCAGGCCTGGACCAGCGCCGAGCCAATGCCGTGGTGGCGGGCCGTCTTGCTCACGCGCAAGCCATACAGCAGGAACGGATAGCGCCACTCCCGCAGTTCACTGAGGCAGAATCCGGCAAACCGCAGCCAGCCCATCGGCCAGCCGAACTCACGGACAAAGGGTTGCGGGCGCAGCGCGAAGGGGCCGCGCAGATGGTGCTTGAAGGCGACATAACCCACAGCGGCGCCGTCTTCGAAGGCCAATAGCACGCGGTCCCAGTGAATGCTGGTGCCGAGCAGCCGCTCGCGGCAGGCATTGTCGCCGATCAGGAATGCCAGGGAGCCGCGCCCACCCGTGACCAGGTGCGCCAGTTGCGGATTCGCCAGCGCCTCAGGCGTCAGGTCGCTGCCTAGAACGATCTTGGCCACGGACTCAGAGCACCTGCGCCGCAACCGTCGGCGTGCGGGCCTGATGGGCGCAAGCGAGCAGTTGGCTGGACAGCGCATCGACACGGATCGTCCTGGGACTGGCACTGCTCTGGTGACGGTTGGACCAGATCAGGTAGTCGGTGTCGCCCGCTGGCGCGCCAACGGCCTGGTACACATGGGGCAGGATCGGCACGTGGTCGCCAAAGAAACACAGCAACGCCTCGCGCGGCTGCTCGAGCAAGGTGGTGCGCAGTTGCCCGAGCATGCGGTCGGCATTGCTGATGTGCCGCAGGTAGGGGGCCAGGTCGTCCATGCCGGCCAGCAGCGGACGGTCGAACCAGTTCGGCAGTTCGCTGGCTTCGACGGTCTCCAGGTGCAGCGGTCCGTGGTTTTCCATGGTCACTGCGTGGATGAACAAGGGTTGGGTGCGCGCCGGGTCATCGAGCAGTTCGCGGATCTTGTCGGCCACTGCGCAATCGCCAATGAACGGTCCGGCCTTTTGCGAATCGTTGAAGGCGCGGACATCGATGAATTCGTCGAAACCCAGGGCCGGCAGCACTTTGTTGCGGCCATAGAAGCTGCCGTCGTAAGGGTGCACGCAGATAGTGCGATAGCCCTGGGCCTGGAGGTGGGCGGCAATACTCGGCAGGCCCTGGCGGGCCAGCACCCGGTACGGGTTGAAGCGGTGCACGCCGAGGCGGTCGCCGGGAATGCCGGTCAGGTAGGCAAATTCGGTGCGCACGGTGTTGGCGCCCCAGGCGGCGACTTGCAGTTTGCCGCGGGCCAGGGATTCGCCGGCGAGGCGGTCGTACTCGCTGAGCACCTGGGTTTTCACGCCGGGCCACAAATCGCGCACGTCAAAAAACGATTCGCTTTGCACCGATACCAGGTCGGGTAGGGCAGTCGCGGGTGTGGGCGAAGGGGCTTTGCTGAATGGCGAACCCAGGGTGGCTGGATCGACGGTGGCGCGGGCGGCCCAGTAGTAGCCCCATAGGCTTCCTGCCAAGCCCCACCGTCGCACGTCGGCTTCGGCGTCGAAAGTCGGCGCGCTACGGCGGCGGTGGCCGAGGTGCAGCAGGAGCAACCCGGCTAATCCGAGCCAGAGCGCGCTGCTACGCCCCCCCGCGACTTCGGGCTCGAACGTCAGCCCGGCCCACAGGTATACGAGGAAACCGATTGCCAGCAACGCGGCCTTGCCGACACCGAAGAACGGCAGGTACAGCCGCGGGAAGCGCACGGCATCGCTGAAGTACTCGAAGTCGGCGCACACGAACGGCTCGCGCAGGGAGTGGTACTTGGCGTTACTGACCATCACGATCAACAGCCACAGCAGCAGGACGTTGATTGCGCTGAACAGCGGGCGAGCGGTCAGGGCGTAGAGCACGGCCAGGCTCACGCACCACAGGCCGGCGTGCAGCCACCAGTTGCCCAGCGGTCGGCGCAGGTTCGGGCGGGGGATCAGCAGGCGTTCGATGAACACGGTGAGGAGCAGGCCGACTACCGCAGCCTGAAGGATGGACAATTCACTCACTGTAATTCAGACCACGCAGGATGAACGAAGAAAGGCGCTGGGGAATCACCCCCAGCAACCAGGTGCCGAGGTTCAGCGGGAACGGGAAACTGATGCGCCCCTGGTTGGCGGCCAGTCCGCGCTTGATGCGTCGTGCGGCTTTTTCGGCGGTCCACAGGAACGGCTTGGGGCCGGGCATCTCAAAGCACATTTTCGATTCGACATAACCCGGCAGGATCACGTTGATCCGCACGCCCTCTGGCGCGAGCCAGTCGCGGATGGCCTCGCCGTAGACCCGAATCGCTGCCTTGCTGGCGCTGTAGGTCGGGGTGACCGGCAAGCCGCGCCAGCCGGCCAGGGAGCTGAACAGGGCGATCTGGCCGTTACCGCGCGCCCGCATGGCCGGCAACGCCGCTTCCACGGTAGCCAGGGCGGCCATTACGTTGACTTCCAGCAGGGCGCGGCTGTCGTCCCAGCACTCGGCTTCGCCATTGCTGCCGACAGCCGTGTTGAGGCCGGCACCGACCAGCACCAGGTCCGGTTGCTCGGCCTCGCTGACCCGCCGGACCATGGCGCGCAAAGCGTCCAGATCACGTACGTCGAGGGCTTCGAGCAGTACCCGGGCACCGAGGGCGCGGCATTCGCTGGCCATCTCCTCAAGGCGGTCCATGCGCCGGCCTTGCAGGATCAAGGTCACGCCCGGCGCCGCGTAGGCGGGCGCCAGGGCGCCGCCGATGCCGCCCGTGGCGCCGGTGATGAGGATGCAGCGGGGTGAAGACGGGTGCGTCATAAGAAGTTTTCGATTCTCGAAGTTTTAGCCAGCAACACGTCCAGGCAGTTGTTCACCGCCATGTCGATCCCGCAGCCGGTGTAGAAGCCGCCATTGATCTGGGTGGTGTGGATCACGGTATTGCGAAAATCCCGGAACAGCGCCATGTCAGGCGCTTCGTGATGGCGCCAGAAGTCGTCGAGGCTGCCCTGTTGGGTCAATCCCGGCATGGCGTAGATCGGGTTGGCGAGTGTGTAGGTCGGGCGCTTGTGCAGCAGCGCCGAGGCGCCTGCGGTGCTGTTGACCGTGATCATCCCGGCGATGTGCGACAGCAGAGTCGGCATGTGGCCGCTTTGCAGGAAGTCGACCCGGTCGGCCACGCCGTACTGCTTGGCCAGTGCCTGGGTGATGCGGTGATAGTTGACCAGGCCGGGGGTCAGTGGATGGTTCTTCACCAGCAAGCGTGCCTCGCCGGGGGCAAAGGCGGCGAACGAAGCAATGACATGGTCGATGACTTCAAACATGTTGGCGAACGCCGAGTGATCCTTGATTTGCGCATCGCTGTCCAGTTGCAGCGGCAGCAAAAAGGTCGGGTGGCGTTCACGGGCGACTTCGGTCACCAGCGCGTCGTCACGCCGCCCGGCGAACAGCAGGCGCACGCCCTGGCGAATGAAGCCGGCGTATTCCTTGGCCGCATTGAACGGGGCGTGGGTGCGGTAATGGGGGAAGCACAGTTTGTTCAGCGCGCCGCCGCTGTGGTAAAGCACGTCATGCGCGGCACGGGCGACAAACGACAACTTGAACGGATTGCCATTGTCATAGCGCGGGACGTTCTTGCCGACCTCGCGGTACCAGTCCGGGTCGCGGGGCAGCAGGGAGTTGTTGTTGACCCCATCGCGCTCAAGGGTGATCCAGTAGGGGCGGAAGTAGCCTTCTTCGAACACGTGAACACGAATACCCAGGCGCCGAGCCAGGGCGATGGCGGGGCGATGCACCGGGCGGCAGTCACCGAACAGCACCAGGTCGGTGATGTTGAGGTCGTGAAAGCGTTGGCTGTAGAACGATTCGAGTTCGTCGGGGCGCGCCGAAAACCCATGGCGCGAGCCGGCGCTGTACAGCACATCACCGACGTTGAAGTTGATGCTGTGCACCCGTTGGCCGATCGCCCGCAGGGCCTTCGCCAGTCGCGCGAAGAACGGCGAGCTGACGCCCTGCAGGAACAAGAAGCTGTTGTGCGGCTGAGGCGGAAGAGGGCGATGGGGCGCCTGCGCCTTCAGCTTCTCAGGCGACTGATGCCTAATAAACTGCTCAAGCGCTGTTTCAATTCCTGCCATCTGGATGGTGCTCCTGGCTGCGGTAAAGCGTGCCAATTCTGTAATTCGTAAAGAGTCTGTTCAGCGGTGGTAAAGCGGTTGGTGATGCGGCTGACATAGGTGGGGTAGAGCAGCAAGGTGCCGGCCACCAGTTCATCGAGGTTCAGCCGGCGCATGCGCCTGGCCTGTACTTCGGGTTGCAAGTCCTGATCCCGGGTCAACCCCCAGCCGGCATAGAACGGCTGGCCATAGGTGGTCACCGGCACCCCGCGCAGCAAGGCTTCGAAACCCGATTGCGAGGTCAGCACGTGAACCTCGTCGACCAACTCCAGCAGTTGTTGCAGCGGTGTATCGCCAATCACTTCGTCGCACCAGTTGACGGTCTGGGCTTCGTCGTCGCCACGGGCACGGGTGCCGGCCAGTACTTCGGGGTGCGGCTTGTACAGCACCCAGGCGCCGGGGTTCTGCTCGCGCACCGCCTGCAATAATTGCAGGTTGCTGCGGATGCGATTCGCGCCAAAGCGAATGGACGCATCGCCCTCCACCTGGCCGGTTACCAGGATCACTCGTTGTGCTGCCGCGGGGCGCTGCCAGGCATTGCCGGGCAAGTTGTATTTGGTCAGCCCGGCGCTGCAGATGGCTTCGCGCAGAATCCGCGCCCGAGTCATCAGGGTTCTATCAAAGCTTTCATCGAGCAAGATACGTTCCAGGCGCGAGGTGCGCGTGGCGTCGTAATAGATGCCCAAGTCATCGACGACCCAGGAAAGCGGTCGGGCCTTGCCGGCGCCGAGGCCCACGGAGCGCAAGAATCCATCCTCGACCCGAATCACCGGCCGGGAGTGTGTGGTGAGGTAGGTGTCATGCTTGCAACCCCAGGAAACTACCACCAAATGAGGGGCTGGTATCCTCTTGGGTTTTACGAAGCGAATTGACGAACCGTTAAAGAAAAGCTTTACCAAGGGTTCTTTCCAGCGACTGAACCCGAGCATTTGAATGGACTCCGGCAACGCACTGCGATGGCGACGCTGTAGCCCGAGCCAGTTCATCAGCACTTCAGGTGTGCAAGGCTGGCCGGTTTCAGGGCTGATATAACGCGGATAGCGCACCAGGCTGGCGTGTATCAATTGCGCAAGGCTGACTGGCTGGCGCCGTGATGGTGCAGGCAGACGATCCTCGGTCAGCCCCCAGCCGGCGTAGAACGGCATGCCCCAGGTGTGCACGGGGACATTCCACAGCAAGGCATCGAAGCCCAGTTGTGACGTCATCACATACACGGCGCGCATACGCGGCAGCAGTTCGGCGGGGTGGACATTTTGTGCCAGCACTTGCACTCGCGGATGGTTGGCCAGTGCTGCCAGGTCGAAATGCCCGCGCTTGCGTCCGGCGACCACATCCGGATGGACCTTGAGCACAATGGTACTGGCGGGGAAACGCGCCAGGGCTGCTTCGAGCATGGCGCTGAAATCGGCGGCAGTGGCTCCTTGCAGGGACGCATCGGCAAAGGTCTGGTCGGCAACCAGCACGCAGTCATCGGGCAGTTCGGGGTGTTCGATACGCGCGTCGTTGTACTTAGATACCCGCTGTTGCTGCCACAGTTGTTGCAGTGCAACGGCGCGTTCGGTCTGGGCGTCACTCAGTGGTTCGGCGATCAATTGCTCTAGCCGTGAAGGGACGCAGGCATCGTAGTAGACGCCCATGTCGTCGACAATCAGGGAGAGCGGGGGCTCATCGGCACCCAGGCCTACCGAACGAATGAATCCATCTTCCAATGTCAGGATCGGCAAGTTCGCTTGTGCAGCGTGGGAAATTGCTTTCAATGCACTGGGTTTACGGCCCCAGGCCATCACACAGTCGACCTGGTTAATGTCGCCCACGCTCCCGTTATGCAGCGCGTACTCGGGCAGCAAGGAGGGCAGCGTGACGATGCGTTGGGCACCCTTGGAGAGGACCAACAAACGCGGGCGGGAAGAAACGTCATCCATAAACGTGGAGCGCAGGTCCATTCGAGTGAGTGCTGTGGAGGTGTTAACGCTGGAAGATCCCACCGTTAACAAATTTCGCGAGGATGTTAATACAATTTAATAATTTGAGAGCGGTCTTTCGGACGAATACATAGCCAAGAACAATAAAATCATTGATGACAGTGTGCCACCATTTTCGCCAAGGCGTTAGAGCAAGCTGAGCAAGTAATCATATTTCTGCCGAAGCAGGGGCATGCGTTCCTTGTCCTGGTACTCGGCGATAGTCTCCGGGCGCAGGCAATGGAATAGCGCATTGAGCAGGAACATATAGTGCAGATTACGCAGCGCCTCGTCGGCGTCGAACTCTGCTGGCAATGCGTTGCTATAAGTCTCGATGAACTGCTTTTGTGCAGCGAGAAACAGTGACATGTCCTTACGCCGGAACAGGCTCCCCAAATAGGCTCCGCCATCAAAACCCACACGTCCGACCTTGACTTCGCTCCAGTCGATCAACTGCAGTTTTGCGCCATCGACGAACAGGTTCTTGCGTAGGTAGTCCATGTGGCTCATGCAGCGTGGGCTGCGGCGCGCGGCTCGGCCAAGACGGGCCAGCAGCGGCTCGAACGCCTTGAATGAATCGGCCAGGCCGGCGAAACGCTCATCGCTCTGCGCCAGGCGTTCGAGCTCGGGCAGGCAGCGGGCGAAGTTGAAGCGCGGGCGCAGCAAGAACCAGGGACGGTAGAAGTCCATGCTCCAATAGAGGGGCGCTTGATGCAGCGGACGGGATTCGAGAAAGCGGTGACTCAGGCTTTCCAGTTCAGCAATGCCCCGGGCCAGTTGGGGGGCGATAGCGTGCATGCGCGGCGGTTTACCGCTCACGAAGTCGGTGAAGACCAGGCTTTCCCACGGCGTTTCGATTATCCCCAGGCAGGCCGGGTACTGAAAATGCTCGCTGCCTTGGAGCATATCTGCGGTGCGATAGAAGCGCGCTTCCTGACTGCCAATAAAAGCCACTTTGCGAATGGACTTTTCCACCAGATTCAGGGTCTGACCACTGCTTGGATCCACCAGTCGATGGTGGCGCACGTAATTGACGAACGAGGCGTTGGAGTCCAGGTCCTGACTGCTGATGGAGAGTGGCTCGTTGCCCCAGTGGGGCAGTAAGGCGCGTAAGTGTTGCTCCAGAGTGCCTTGTTGCCAACGGTAGAGGGTTCTGCGGCCTTGCAGGGGGTGTAGATCCAGATTCATAACTTCAACTTAGGCAAGTGCCATATGTCCGATTTGTAGCGGTTTTGGTAACAATATGCTGCGTGATACAGATCACTGATTCAACGAAAAGTTTACTAAAAACGCCGCCGCTGTGGCTTGGGGCGGCATTAAACTGGTTAAATCCCACGCTGTGCAGGATTGGGACTTTGCTAAATGTTGCAAAGACCTTAAAATTCGCCGCTTAACACTACGTAGTTTTCAGGGACGAAAGTCAAACATGAATCACCTCGCTATCGCTAAAGAAGCCCTTATTGCCCAGGCGCAGGCTGTCACTCAGATGGCTGCTCGCCTGGATGGTGAGTTCCAGAATGCCGTCGAGCTGATCTTAGGTTGTAAAGGTCGTACCGTGGTCTGTGGTATGGGCAAATCCGGCCTGATCGGGCAGAAAATGGTTGCCACCTTCGCCTCCACCGGCACCCCGAGTTTTTTCCTGCACCCAGCCGAAGCCTTTCATGGCGACCTGGGCATGCTCAAGCCGATCGACGTGGTGATCCTGATCAGCTACAGCGGCGAAACCGAAGAAGTGATCAAGCTGATTCCAAGCCTGAAGTCTTTCGGTAATAAAATCATTGCGATGACCGGTAACGGTAAATCGAGCCTGGCCAAGCATGCCGACATCTGGCTGGATATCTCCGTCGAGCGCGAAGTGTGCCCGAACAACCTGGCGCCGACCACCTCGACCCTGGCAACCATGGCCATGGGCGATGCCCTGGCAGTTGCCTTGATTGAGGCCCTGCAATTCAAGCCGATGGACTTCGCACGCTACCACCCCGGCGGCAGCCTGGGCCGTAAACTGCTGACCCGCGTCAGCGACGTGATGCACACACCGGCACCGATCGTGACGCCGACCACCAGCTTTCACGACTGCCTGATGGTCATGACCCAAAGCCGCATGGGCCTGACGGTTGTGATGGACGACGGTGTTCTGGTCGGCATCGTGACCGACGGCGACTTGCGTCGTGCGCTGCTGGAAGACGAAGGGGTGATCCACACCACCGTAGGTCACTTCATGACCGCCAAGCCGCACACCATCAAGGATGATTCGC
Organism: Pseudomonas kielensis; assembly: GCF_014236655.1. Lineage (GTDB taxonomy): Bacteria > Pseudomonadota > Gammaproteobacteria > Pseudomonadales > Pseudomonadaceae > Aquipseudomonas > Aquipseudomonas kielensis. Next base: position 111,346 of record NZ_JACMYG010000005.1, on the reverse strand, counting down.
AGTTGGCCGAAGCCGAAGCCTACATGCTTGATAACAAGATCCGTGCCCTGGCTGTGACCAATCACGAAGACGCAGTAGTTGGCGTGGTCGAAATCTTCGACTGATCGTGTCGCCGGTGCAAAGTTCGGGGTCGACACGGCCCCCAACTGCCTTATCGGGCGTCCAAAAAAAACGGTAGGAGCCAGCTCCTACCGTTTTTTTCGTTTCAGCGAGTTGATCGAGCTATTGCTCGACTCCGCTCGTTCATCCACTACTGTGCCATCTTCGCCATCACCTGCGCATAACCTGCCGCAGTGCCGAGCACGGCATCCTTGCCCTGAGCAAACAGAATGGCGTCCGCGACTTCACGGAACGCGCCAGCACCGCCTGCTGCGTTCAGGGTGTGGGTGGCCGCAGCCTTCACGTACACCGGCGCATCCGCCACCGCAAAGGACAGGGCACAGGCTGCAAAGGCAGGCAGGTCGATGCAGTCGTCGCCGATGCACGCGGTGTGCGCGGCGCTGACGCCGGCTTCGGCCATCAGTTGATTGCAGGCGGCCTGCTTGTCCTTGACGCCGAACTGGCAGAGGGTGATGCCCAGGTCAGCCACGCGCTTGCGCAGCGTCGCCGAGTCGCGGCCGGACAGCACCGCCACGCGCACACCATTCTCTTCCAGCAGGCGCATGCCCATGCCGTCGCGCACATGGAAGCGCTTCAGGCATTCGCCGGTGGCATCGTAATAGATGCCGCCATCGGTCAGCACGCCATCGACGTCGGTGATCACCAGGCGCACATCGTTGAGGGTAGGCTGTGGCGCTGGCGCCTGGCCACTCATGATTGCCCGCACCTGCTCCAGGCACTCCGGCGTATCGACACCCGGGCCGGTCGGTTCAACCAGATATGCACGAATGCAATAACCGGCCGCCATCAGTCGCAGTTGTTCGAGTTTCTCGGCGTGCTCGAGCATCGGTTGTGGCAGGCCGCTGTAGTCGGCCAGCACTTCGCGACGATAGCCATACACACCTACGTGCTTGAGGTAGTGCGCGACTTCGCCATCCCGTTGGTAGGGGATCGGCGAGCGGCTGAAATACAGGGCGTTGCCGTTATTGGCCAGCACCACCTTCACGGTGTTCGGATTGCCGGCTTCGTGCGCATCGATCGGGTGGCACAGGGTGCCGACCTTCACGTGTGCATCGGCGAGCATGCCAGCGGCGAGGGCTTCGATGTCGGCCGGACGTACCAGCGGTTCATCACCCTGCAGATTGATGTAGATGTCCGCATCGACCTGGGCCATGACTTCGGCCAGGCGGTCGGTGCCGGACGGATGGTCCGGCGAGGTCATCACACATTCACCACCGAAAGCACGCACCGCTTGCGCGACCCGCTCATCGTCGGTGGCCACCACCACAACCTGGGCGTTGGCCACTTGCAGGGCGCGTTCGTAAACGTGCTGCACCATCGGCTTGCCAGCAATGTCGGCCAGCGGCTTGCCCGGCAGGCGGGTAGAGCCATAGCGGGCCGGAATGACGATCGCGACCCGTTGTTCTGTACTTGCCATGTTCACAATCCTTGCTTCAAGAGCCGCTGTTTCAGGCAATGTTCAGCGGTGCGAACGATTTGATCAGGTCATCCAGGGCCTTGATCTGTGCCAGGAACGGCTCCAGTTGGTCCAGCGGCAGGGCGCTTGGGCCATCGCACTTGGCCTGGTCCGGATTTGGGTGAGCTTCCAGGAACAGACCGGCCAGGCCAACGCCCATGCCAGCACGCGCCAGTTCGACCACTTGCTCACGACGACCACCGGACGCAGCACCCGATGGATCGCGTTGCTGCAGGGCGTGGGTCACGTCGAAAATGATCGGCAAGTCTTCGCAAGTGCGCTTCATCACGCCAAAACCGAGCATGTCCACCACCAGGTTGTCATAACCCAGGCAGGTGCCGCGGTCGCACAGGATCAACTGGTCGTTACCGGCTTCCTTGAACTTGTGCACGATGTTCTGCATCTGCGACGGGCTCAGGAACTGCGGCTTCTTAATGTTCACCGGCTTGCCGGTCTTGGCCAGGGCCACTACCAGGTCGGTCTGGCGCGCCAGGAACGCAGGCAGTTGCAGCACGTCGGCGACTTCGGCAACCGGAGCGCACTGATAGATCTCGTGGACGTCGGTGATCACCGGCACGCCGAATTCAGCTTTGACCTTTTCGAAGATACGCAGGCCTTCTTCCATGCCTGGACCGCGGTAGGAGTGGATCGAAGAGCGGTTGGCCTTGTCGAAGCTGGCCTTGAACACGTAAGGAATGCCCAGCTTCTCGGTGACGCGCACGTATTCGGCGCAAGCGGTCAGGGCCAGGTCCAGGGATTCCAGGACGTTGATGCCGCCGAACAGGACGAAGGGGGCGTTGTTGGAGCATTCGATGGTTGGGGTGATTTTCAAAGAGTAAACCTCATGTACTGGCATAAAAACGGTGCTAAATCACATACTCGGTGTAGAGCCGTAACGCATTGATCAGCATGGCATCTTGGCGGTCGGAGCGATCTGAATGCAGTGGCAACATAGAGAGGAACAACAAAACAGTCAGAGGCATAGTCTCTTTGACACTAATATTTGGCAATAGGTCACTATCCATGAAAGCTCTTTGAATGCTTAATAGTCTTTCATCCGCAAGGAATCGGATTGTTGGAAAGAAGCTATCGGTGCGATCAATTTGATAGCGGCCAGCAATAATGTAGTCGTATAGCCCAATAACTGAGTGACATGCCTTGGCTAAATCATATTTTTGATCACCAAGTGAGGTCAGTTCCTGATTTTGATTCAAGCCACGAGGGTCAATAACTTTTATGGCCCCGCCTCGAGAGTCAAATAGAATGTTGCTAAAGCAAAAATCCCCGTGGAGTATTGTTGGCACAAAAGAAAGGCTTAGTGTTCTTTTTATGCAGTCGCCGGCTATATCTCGTAAGCTCGGCAGTTTGATTTTTCCATAGCCGGTTGGAATGTTTAAGTCAACTCCTGAGGCTGCGGAGTATGTTTCAAGGCGGGCATAGGTTTTGTTTTCGTAAAGATCGTTAGCGTCTAATCGTATTTCGTTGTAACTATTATCGCTTTCACAAATTGTCAGGCAGTGGCGGGCATCCGTCAAGAACTCACCCATCAATTTAAAAATGCGTTGCCAGAAAAAGTCGGGGTTTCGTCCATGGACGAAAACTTCGTTCAATGGACTACATGGTAGATATTCCAACATGTAATAAGGTGACCCGGTCTCAGTATCTACACCGCTGTCGATTAATTGTGGGGTGTAACGCTTCAATGAGACTGGAAGGGTTTTGAACCACTGACTCTCGGCAATAATTTTGTTTGCAGGAGTTCCTGACTTCCAAACGGTGCCGTTTTGAATACGAAGCGAATTAAATATTCGCTGAGTAGTTATCTGGGAACGAGATGCAAAATATGTATTCACGTGACCTAAGTCATGCCACCCGGAAATTTTAGGGAAGGTGACTATGTTTTCGTCAGAATAGCTCCTTACTGCTCTAACAAAGTCTCCCTGAGAAAGAGCAAGCGCGCGAATAAAGTTTCTTGTTGAGGAAAAAGAGAAGTAGCCGCACCAGGCAACGCGAGAACCGTCCCCGCCAACTTCATGCTCCCAGTTGTAGTCATACTCAGTTTGAGAAACTGCTACAATGTCGCTTCCAGTAGGTATGCAGTCTAATAGCGTGTCCCCATGAAGGAGTCGAAGTGGTTCGTTGGGGGAGGAAATGTCACCGATGGTATTAAGTACATATAGTAGTGCTTCCGCCAGCGTGAAGCCGGTGGGGGCATGTGCAACTTCTATTTCTAAGTTAGAAAATAGCGCCTTCTCATCAATCGTCAATTCGTAGCCGTCAGGCAGTGAAACAATTATACGCTCATCATAAGTGTTTCGAAGCAATGGAACTTGGAGTTCTATTAGTTTTCTATTTCCGATAGGAAGTAAGCATGGAGGGATGCTTCCGAACTCCGTCCTGAACTCTGGGATTACGTAGGCTGCCGAATTGATTACTATCATTATTTTATGCCCGTCAATGATTTAATTTGCTCATGACTCATAGCAGCAAACTCATCAGGGCGGATGGCTTTGTCGTCGACGTAAAAGCCTTCATTGCCGCACCACGGCTTACCCACATAGATTTCGTCATATGGCACATCATGCTGTTTTAGCCACTCGAGAATAATAGGCAGCGTATTGGCGGTGATTTTGCCCACATTGCCGGAGTATGTCCTCATGTTCCTACTTGTGCTAATGATGATCTCAAATCCTAGAGCTTTGTAGTCCCTGAGTTTTGCGATGATTTCTGGCTTCGGCGTGGACTTTGCGTAGTCGCCGTCTTTGGTTGAGCAAATAGTATCATCCAAGTCCATAATAATTCTTTTCATATAACACTTCCGCCAGGTTTTAATTAGTTTTGGCCAAATTTATTTAGCAGAATCTCGTACTCTTCAGGTGTTCCACAGAAATCAATTTGGTCTAAAGATATTTCTGCGTATTTAATGATTTTTCCGCGTGAAATTAGTTCGTTATATAGTGGGGCGATGTAAAGCTCGCCCTTAACCGACTTTCCGTGCTCGAGAGCATCTTTGAAAACGGCTTCGAAATCTTTTTTGCTCTTGAAGTAATATAGTCCGTCACTGCATAGGTCCGAGATTCTATCTTTTTCCGTTGTGCGGCATACGTTGCCGTGACTGTCTGCTAGTATAAACGACCAGTGCTCACCGTCTGCTCGGAATACTTCAAGGTATCCATCGCAATCATCGATGAATTCTGGCTTTATATAGTTGTGGCGGAAGGTATCGATATTAAAAATATAAATTGGGAAGTCGTCGGTGTACTGAGTTGTAGCAAGGTATGCTGTTTCGGCCTGACCCCGAGTTTCACCTTCTAAAGTCAAGATCTTGTACTCGGAGATTCCAAGCTCTTGTACTTCGCGCTCAATGAACTCGCGTGTGTTGTAAATGTCGCGAATGACGAAGATGAAGTTTTCGGTCTTGAAGTAATTTGAAAATGACTCTACGGAGTACTTGAAAACAGATTTTCCGTTTATTTCGAGTTGGTATTTTGGGATGTTATAGCCTGCTCTGAAGAATCGGCTACTGGCGCCCGCCATGGTAATAATGATCATTGGAAGTAGTCCTTACGGCGGTTTAAATTTACAGTATTTGTGTTAGTGACTCTTCGAAGTCAGCTTGGTCGATGAGTAGCTCAGAATTATTATGTTTTGGTTCTGAGGTGGCAGTGGACTGTCCCATAATATTGATAACTTCAAATCCAAAAAAAACGGACATGAAACTAATAAATGCCCTAAAGAAATGAGGCGATTGAAGAACCACTATTCTGCAGCCCTGGCGCGCAGAAAAGCATAGCTGTAAACCACCGCCATACTGACCGATAATGTATTCCGCGTTACTAATGGCATCTATTTTACCGCTAAAACTCAATGCGCCAGGTGTATAGCTGGAAAAATCATTCTTCTTGGCAATGTCAACTATCTCTACTTCATTGACAATTTTGCGCATCGCGGCACGCTCATCTGCACGATCGAGATAAATGCGTTTGGCTGTTGCTTTCATCATTGGGTTTTTATTTATCAAACCTTTGAAAAAACTGCGCATAAAAAGTAAGCTTGCGGGAGTTGCCCACAAATTATTGTGCGATGGCGATTCAATTACGATTGCAAATGGAACTTTTAGATAGGTGTTGTGAGGTTTTTTTATTATATTCTCAGCTTTAATTCCTGCGTCCAACAGAAGATTTAATTGATAGCTTCTTATTGATGAGGAAACCACCCACTTAAATTTATTCAGATCTACATTCAGCATTATGTGAAGCTTCGCGAAGCTTTCGAATAGGTAGTGTGAGAAAGCGTTGTCGGTGCAAGATGCGAGTACAACGACGGGCTCAGAGATTTCATCGAATTCAGCTTCCGGATGAGTAAATAGTTCATCCTTATCATTTGGTGCTTCCAAATGATAAGCCCTTTTAAGAAGTTCTCTGTTTTTAAAAATATTGTCTTGAGTCATCCATGGCGGAAGAGAATCTTTAATCAGAGTGCTACCTTGTAGTACTCCACACTTGCCAGTCACGACGGCATTTTTTACTTTGCAAATATGTAGGTCGGGAAGCTCGATTTTTTCATTTTTGTAGTGCTTCCGTCCCTTTGAGATAATTGCGACATCGAAGCTTATGGTACTTCTTGAGAAGTACTTAAAAAAACCATTTTCATTGCTTTCGAGTAAGGTGGAAATGCAGTGGTGCTCCAAAGCGAATTCTGTTGATTTTTTAACTTCGAGCTTGTTCATTTGTGCCTTCTTAAGCTAGGTAAAAATATTCGTCCAGTGTGTAGCTATCCGTCGAACTGCCTCGTCCTGGCTCACTCAGATCGGTAGAGTTCTTAATGTAAATAACAAGTCCATCATTTTTGTCTGTCTGGAGTTGTTTAATACTTGCATCATTGTTGATTTCTATTTTTGCATCAGTAAGTTCTGATAACTTTTTAACGATTAAATCGTTTGTCACAAACGGTTTGTTGCTGCCGTTGAGCCATTGTGTAGTGTTGTCGGCAAGGCTGTTGATAACTTTAATTTTTCCTGCACTGCGCAGATTTCGGAGGAACTCCGTATTCTTGCTCATGTAGTTTCGAGCATATTTCGGTGGTAACGGAGGAGGCATGTCCGCGTTGATGATTACCCCGTTCTTCAATAAGGTAGACTTGAGCATCGCACCATTGGACTTAGACTCTGCTAGTTTAAATAGCGTGCTCGAGAATAAAAGATGGACTAAACATTCTGTTTTTTGTTTGCAGCGTACATAGTCATGGCTACCTTTCAGTATTGCTGAAAGATGATCTTTGATTTGATCTTTGTGGAATGCATCATAAGTGATTCCCTTTCCACTATAGGTGCTGTGACCAAGCGCGATAGTTGGAGTTCCTAAGATTATCGATTCCAGACCCACTGTAGAGTTAATTACCACGTTGGCAATAGAGTTCTTTAGTGCTGAGTGCAAGTGGAGTTTGTTATCGAATATTACGCTCGGATAGCTACTTCGTAGTTCTTCTATAGAGATGTTGTTTTCTGGATGCGGTCTGCAAACGAGATGAACGTTCAGGTCTCTTGTGACTTCTATTAGGTCTTCTATGACATGCTGCATTTTTTTATAGATTGGGGAGTTAAGTACTATGTTAGAGTCTCCTTCAATCTGTAAAGGAAAAAATACGTAGCAATCATCTTCTGAAAGTGTGATTTCTTGCAGAATTTCTTTGCGGCTGGAAATGTTGCTTGCCTGAGTCGCTACAATTGTCTTTCCGTGAGATGCGAAATCATTAATATACTGTGCGGCAATAATTCGCTCGTCGCTATTGATCAGAGGCAAGTAGCTTCCGGCGATAGTGCTTTTATAATTAACACCTTGAGGGTCAAATACGAGTGTGTCGGGAAGAAGCCCTCGCTCAATGTGGAAAATTGGGAGATTTTTGATTTTTGCCGCGACCTTCATAAGGAATATAAAGTGCGGACCATTCCCATTCCAGCCTATTAAGAAATCTGGCGTAAATTTATCAACTTTAGAAAGAATTGATTCTAGTATCAATAGTGCCTGAGTCACGACGTCGATTGATTTTTTTCCAGCAAAATGTACCGGAAACATTTCTCTGTAGACATCGATATCCTCAGAAATATCTATGCCTTGAATTACCACTTTTCCTAGACTGTCTTCGTTGTGCTGACCTGACAGTTCCTTTCTAATTTCTTGTCGCCTGGTTTTAGAAATGTCTTGCCTTACAGTGTGGACCAAAAAGCCGTTTGCTAAGAAACGGTTCTCGCGAGTGCACTCCATTTTGATAAACTCGGAGTAAACGCCCAGCTTTCTCAGTTCTTCTGCGATAGAGATGTTGTAGCCGATTAGATACTCGGCATCGGTACTATAAATGAGTGCTTTTGTTCTTTTTAGATTTCTGTTTGTCTGGGGTGTGAAGCTCTCTACGACATCATTAGTGAAGTTGAAATTATTGTCGATTATCGCGTCATAGTTTCTACTTGCGGTATCCTTGCTGTAATTGGAGCGAGCAAGATTGTACGCGCCTTCAGCGATTGTGGATCGGAGTTGCTGATTTTTTAGTAGTTCAATAACGGCGCGGGCAAATGCACTCCAGTCGTCTTGGATTAGCGCGTTTTTACGATCAGTGACGTCGATCCCATCCATTGAGAAAGAAGTGGCAACGATGGGCATGCCATGAGACAAAGCCTCGATGTTCTTCACCTTCATTCCGGCGCCACTGATAATGGGTGATACTACAATACTTGAATCAGCATAGGTCGAAGAAAGGTTTGGAACTCTTCCAAGGTAAACGATATTCGGTCCGTTAAGAGAGCGAACTGATCCTACGTTACTTACGTCGCCGGCAATGGCTAAAGTTACTTTTGGATAGGCCTTCTTTATCGCGGGGAAAGATTTTTGAATGAATAGTTTTATTCCCTCCGCGTTAAACGGCGAAGCAGAGCCTACGAACAAAATATCGTACTTTTTGTTTCCATGATTTTGCCGGATCTGGAAGTCGTTGAAAGCTGGGATGGTAAAAACTTTGTTATTTGGGAGTTTCTGGCGTATCTGTTTTGTTTCGTTAGAGTTGATGGATATGATGTACTCGTACTTTTTCAGAAGTTCAAACTCGTGCATCTCAAACGTGTCGACGTCGACTTTTCGTTTGTTGGTCCCAGCATTAATTGCTGCTCTCAAAATGTTCGTTTGAATATCGTGAGTGTCGACAATTTTAGTGCCGCGATAGCTTGATGGTATTGCGCGATCAAGTTTTACATAGTTCGTAAGAATGTGAGTGGGCTTGTTTTTTCTTATCATCTCGCCGACAAGTTTTTTGAAGTTGTCAGGGCACGACTCGGCATCAGAAATTAGATTATTTTTCTGAAAGATATTGATTTTGGATAGAAGGTTAGGTTTTGATGGGGAGAACTTAGGGTGGCGCCTAATTCCGATTTCTTTGAGTTGAGGATATGCGCTTTTCAGATCGTTTTGGATATCAACTGAAGCGCGCTTCTCCTGATTGCTATTTAGGACGGCAATAGATACTTCGTGTCCAGCTTCAATCAGTACTTTTAGTGTCTGATCAATTCTGCTTTGGTTGCCTTTAAATACTGGAAATGGAATTTCTGGGGCGAGGACTAGGATTTTTTTCAGAGTTTTCATTTTTTGGTCAACGTTAGTCGCTAAGTTTCAGGCAGGTCAGCAGGCTTTTTCGGCGACTAGACGGCCGTAACGATCTTCAAATCGTACAATGTCATCTTCACCGAGATACGTGCCTGATTGAACTTCAATCATTTCGAGTGGTATTTTCCCCGGGTTTTCAAGGGCATGCACAATGCCCACCGGAATGTAGGTCGATTGATTTTCAGTCAGTAGTAGTTCTTTATCCCCTAAAGAAACTTTTGCTGTGCCGGTAACGACTATCCAATGTTCTGCTCGGTGATGGTGCATCTGCACCGAGAGTTTCTGTCCTGGGGAAACAGTGATGCGCTTCACCTGGTAGCGAGGTCCGTTATCGATGGAGTCGTAGGCACCCCATGGACGATATACCTTGCGATGGTTGGTTGCCTCAGTGCGAGCGCTCTGCTTGATGCGATCAACCAGGAGCTTGACGTCTTGGGACTTGTCTTTGGCGGCGACCATCACGGCGTCTGCGGTTTCCACCACGATCACGTCATCGAGTCCCAGGACTGTCACCATACGATGTTCAGCGTGAACATAGGCATTGCTGGTGGATTCAAGCATGACGTCGCCACGAGAGGCATTACCTTGCGCGTCTTTGTCTGCGATCTCCCAGACCGCCGACCACGAGCCCACGTCGTTCCAGCCAGCATCCAGAGGCACCACCGATACTTGGTCGGAGCGCTCCATCACGGCATAGTCGATCGAGATGTTTTCAGCGGCCGCGAAACTCAGCATGTCGAGGCGGGTGAAATCCATGTCTTCTTTGGCATTGCTCAGTGCAGCTTCTACCGCTGCCAGCACTTGAGGAGCGTGCTCGCGCAACTGGGCGAGCATGCTCGACGCCTGGAACAGGAACATGCCGCTGTTCCAGTAATAGCGGCCGTCGGCCACATACTGCTCCGCGGTGGCGAGGTCGGGCTTTTCGACAAACGCTTGAACAGGCTGAATTTCGTTGGACTTATCAGCGACACGGATGTAGCCGTAACCGGTTTCTGCTTTGTTTGGCACGATCCCGAAGGTCACGATTCGGCCGTCACGGGCTGCCGGAGCGCCTTTTTCGAAAGCTTCGCGCAGCGCGTCCAGATCATCAAAGACGTGGTCGGCAGGCAGTACCAGCAGCAATTCATCCTTGCCGGTAGCGAGTGCCTTAACAACCGCGGCGGCGATAGCAGGCGCAGTGTTACGACCGATGGGCTCAAGCAAAATGGCCTGTGGATTGATATTTAGCGCACGGCACTGTTCGGCAACCAGGAAGCGATGATCTTCATTGCTGACCACAATGGGTGTCAGTGGTCCATCCTGAATGCCAGCAAGACGCGAAAGCGTGCTCTGGAACAGTGACTGGTCGCCACTGAGTGTGAGGAACTGCTTCGGGTGCATAGCACGAGAAAGAGGCCAAAGTCGGGAGCCGGAGCCGCCGGAAAGAATTACCGGGATCATGTAATTTCCCTATCGCTGATCAAGTTGAAAGAGTTACTTGTATGCGCCTGTGGCGCGACCCAACAGCATGGTCTGCACGACTGGCGAGATAACCTTTTGCCATTCGTAGATCGCTGCGTTGGTTACGTAAATGGTGTCGTCTGGTTTGATCATGATCTGGCGGGCGTAGAAAACGGCTGCCGGGTCACGCATGTCCAGACGTAGGACCGTGGGTTTCGGATTGGTTCCTTCGCCCATGCGAAAAACAAACACACCTTCCGGGTTGGCATTGGCTTCTCTCAGGCCGCCGACGCTGCCCAGTGCATCGAGCAAGCTGGTGTTTTGCGCTGGCAGGTCCTTGAGGCCGGGTTCGCCGACAGCACCCATGGCAACGAAGCGTTGGCGGGCACGGTCCAGGACAACTTCCGAGTTTGGACGCAGCACCATGTTGTTGCCGGCCAGTACGTCTTCGTAGTTGAACTGCTGTACCTGGCTGCCGGTGCGCACGGTGACGTTTACCAGGTGCGGCTCCATCACCGGGCCACCCGCTTGGTTAACCGCATCCAACAAGGTCAGGGGGCCCTGCAAGGTGCTGAATCGACCGGGGGATTTGACGGCGCCGGCTACCAGTACCGAACCCGACAGGTCGCCCACCAGTTCGACATGGGTCTGCACGTCGGTGGTCACGCCCTTGAGTTGCTTGCGGATCATCTCCTCAACCTGGTTGAGGGTCATGCCGGCGACGAACTGACGACCCACGTAAGGCAGGGAGATCATGCCCTGGTCATCAATGCGGGTCTTCAGTTGGGTGCCGCCGCTGGAGAGCGGGGCAAACAATGCCGAACCTTCTGGAGCGTTGTCGGTGATCAGTACGTTCAGGATGTCTCCCGCCATCAGGCGCGCGGAGGGCGCAACTGGCTTGGCGATGGAGGCTTGCACCGGACGCACGGCGCCACGCATGTACGGGCCGATGGTGTTGGCGTTGATTTCGACCAGGTTGTAAGACTCATTCTTGGTTTCGATATCACCCTTGTACGGGCCTGCGCCCGACAATGTGCCGCCGCATCCGGCCAGGCCCAGGCTTGCCAGGGCCAGCGCCGCCAGCTTCAGTTTGAATTTTGGTGGGACAGCAAGGGATTTAATCACGATGATCCTCGATCGAAGCCAGGATGAAGCGGGTAATGCCGTACAGCATGAGCAGGCCAAGCAAGATCGTTGCCAGGTTATACAAGCGCTCTGGGTACAGGGCGAGTTGTGGCGTGTTCGGGCTGACTACGGTGACCAGGGTGCGGATCTTCTTGCTGGCCTCGATGCGGGCATTGTCGAGGGCGGCTACCGCGGTCTTGTAGCTTTCTTCGGCAATGCCGGCGTCCAGTGTCAATTGCTGGAAGCGCGAGGCAACGACGTTCAGTTGTGAGCCGCCCGGTGACGAGACCAGCAGGCGTTTTTCCTTGGCCAGTTGCTGGGTGATGGCATTGACCTTTTGCTTTTGCTGTTTCACTTGAGGCGAGTCAGGGCGCAGCTTGAACTGCATTTCGGTGAGGATCGCCTGCTCTTTGGTGTACTGGCTTTCCAGGTCGGCAATGATGGTGGCGCGGCTCTGTGCGGTGTTGGCACCGTCCAGTACTTTGTTTACGTTCTGGAAGTCCAGCAGTTCTGTCTTGCGCTCGGCGTAATTGATCCGCGCGGTTTCCAGCTCGCCTTTGGCAAAGGTCATTTGCTCACGGGCAATGCTGTGGCTGACTTCGTTGACGAAGTGCTCGCTGGCCTCGAGGATGGTGCGCAGCATCTGTTCCGAGAGTTCCGGGGTAAAAGCTTGCACCTCAACCCGCAGCAGGCCGGTGGTTTCGTCGTAGTGAGCTGAAACCATGCGCTGGTAGTACTTGAGCAGGTCTTCGCGCTCTGCGTCCTTGTTCAGCCAGAAGAAGATGTCGCTGCGCTGGGCGGCGTACTGTTCGACCCAGTGCAGGCGCTCTTCGAGCAGCAGCATCATGTCCATCGACACAATGTATTCACGCAAGTAGAGGGTTTCCTCCCGGGAGGCCGGGTTGGTGCCGGTGAGTAGAGTAGCCAGCCCCGGCACTGCAGCGCCTTGATTGCCACCGTCCTGGCGGACGACTACCTGGGCGGAGCTGACGTAGCGGTCAGTGGCGAACACGCCGTAGTAAATGGCTGCCAAGGCCAGTGGCAGGATCACCAGACCGATTGCCAGGCGCCAGCCCTTGAGTTTACCCGTACTGCTCATATGTGATGCATCCTTGAAGTGGAACGGTGCTGCTATATAAGGGGGTTATCAGGTGTTATAGGCCTTGATGCCTTCGGCGACGTCTTCGTAGATCTGAATGCCGCCATCGCGTACCAGCAAGACTATGTCGCAAAGCTTTTCGATCTCCGGCATGGTGTGGGAAACCAGTACGACTTTCGATTGCTGCAGTTTTTGCTGGAATACTTCTGCGCATTTGCGCTTGAACTGGGCGTCACCCACCGACATTACTTCGTCGATCAGGTAGTAATCGAAGTCAAAAGCCATACTCAGGCCAAAGGCCACGCGAGACCTCATCCCAGATGAGTAAGTCTTGATCGGTTCATCGATCCAGTCGCCAATTTCGGCAAACTCCTGGACGTAACGAACCTTCTCGCGCATGGCTTCGCCTTCAGCTCCGTAGATCCGCGAGACGAACTTTATGTTGTCTCGGCCGGTCATGCTGCCTTGAAAACCTCCCGACAAACCCACAGGCCAGGAAATGCTTTTGTCGGTCACGATGGAGCCTGAGTCTGGGATGTCGGCACCGCCTAGCAGGCGCATCAGTGTTGACTTGCCCGCACCGTTTCGGCCGATAAGACCAATATTTTTATCTGGCGGAATGGACAGCGACAGGTTGCGAAACACATACCGACGCCCTTTGGGGGTTAGGTAGGATTTGGTGACGTTCTTAAGCTCGAACACGGGCCTGTACTCATCCGTTCTTCGTGGAAATCAGGTGCAAACGACGGGCGCGGTAACTGCCCAAGGCAATGAACAGCAAAACCACCGTGAACGTAATTACATACGCTTCAGAGACGCCATCAACTGGGGTGTAGTGGGGCAGAACTTCGGCGCGAATCAATTCGACCAAATGTAGGAACGGATTGAGCAGCAACAATGGCATCATCGCTTGCGGCAGGTAGGCCGCGGGCATCAGTACGCCTGAGATGAAGTACAGTGGAAAAAATGCCATGCGTACGACGAGCTTGAGGCTAGGCATGGCATGGGTTATCAGTGCGAGCAACATGCCCAGACCAAAGGCAAAGCACAGTCCCAAGCCCAGGGTCGCCGCCCACTGGATTGGATCGCTTACCGTCATGTCAAAACCAAACCAGGCAAAGCCGAACAGTAGAATGGCATAGACCGTAGCGCTGATGCAGGCTTCCACCAGCGCGCGCGCTACGTATGTGTCCAGTGGTTTGATCTGTTTATAGGCAAATAACGACCGGTTCTCTCGCAGGCTGTCCATTAGGCGAAGTGCAATGTTGCGGTAGAGCAGGAAGGGGGCCATGCCTACGAGGACAAACACCGGATAATCAACGCCTGCCACGGTGCGGCCACGAATCAGCGAGAACAGAAGGGTAAAAATTAGTAGATGGCAGATCGGCTCGATCAGCGTCCAAACCGCCCCCATGCGCCGCTCACCAAAACGGGCTCGGGCTTCGCGTAGCACCAGGGCAAAGATGACCGATTTTTGAATCTGGAAGGAGGAGCGAGGCTTCAAGATATTTACCGCACAGCAAAGCGGCGCGATTGGGCGCGCCGGTGAATTCATTTCAGGAAATGCCCGGGTCCCGCGCGCTGATATGGGGATTTGGGCGGCTTCCGTGCTCTAAGGGCGGGAGATTAATCGCTGGGCGGTCTTAGCGTCAAGTAAGAATCCTTCTCTATTTCCTACATTCACAGTCCTATTCCCTGCGCATAATTCTTACGTCCGCCTCAGATGTAGCCTGTATTGAATCAGCATAGGTCCGACAAATGACAGTTTGATATTAGGCCCTTCGGTGATATCACTAGGCTACTACCTGGCTGTTGTTCGCAATTATTTGTACCGGGCTTGGAACTTGTACAAGGGTGAGTGAGCTTTATATACATCAACTCATTAGAGGCATTGTTTACAGCTGCGGTGGAGGATTGGATACGTCTACCGCGAACAAGCTTGATTCATATGGTCGTGCAAGCGGAAAAATTCCCGAATTCCTGGCCTGTGATGGTGCCCGCTGACCATCGTGGGAGCCTGGTTCATTGCATCATTTTGGCAGTCTGCTCGATCAGTCATCGGGTCGATTCGATGATTCGATCACCCAGGCAGCCCGCGTCCGGGAGGGATTGATTTATCGGAGGGGGGAGGCGATTTGCAGCTGTAGTCCGGCTGGGCATTCAAGTCTCTGTGCAATTGAAATGCTGATATGTCTTAAGTGAAGTTGGGACGCTTGTACCATTGCGGTTGTCGTTTCTCTATCCTGGGGCTTTCAGAGGCGCGGAGTGTGCTTGCGCAGTCTTGGCGAGTAATACGGGTGCAGTGATGGACCGAATATAGGGGCGACACTCGTATTGGCGCTCAAGCAATAGCCCTCTATATATACTGACTCCTACTACGAGCAGGTGATTTGCTTAATCCAATTGCTATCTTGTCCCTAAATCCCCCGCTGATTAACCCGCCCACTCAACTCCCGCGCAGTCTCCCAACGCTCCGAATACCGATCCACCGGATCCGCTCGATCGCGCAGCAGCAACATGAACTTCACCAACTCTTCCATCACATCCACCACTCGGTCATAGAACGTCGAGGGTTTCATGCGGTTGTGCTCGTCGAATTCGAGGAAGGCTTTGGGCGCGGAGGGCAGGGAACCACCGGAGACTTGCATCACGGCCTGGCTTTCTGGCCATTGCATCTTCTCTATGGTGCGTACGCCGTGATCATGACCGGCGCTACAGATGGATTATCGAATACAAGGTAAAGCGCGGAGGTGGATCTTTATCGATGGTGCGCCGTCGGCTGATACGAAAAGGGCGACCTTGGTGGGTCGCCCGCGCTTGTGCAGTGGTGGGAGGCGTCAGAGCTCCAGCCCTTGCTCGATCACTGAGAGGAAGTTCAGTTCGTCCAGCGCCACCGGCGTGGGGCGTGGTTGTCCGGTGCGGGGCACGGGCTGGATTTGCCATACGGGCTCGGCCATGTCGTTCTCGGTGCGGCGGATGTACAGCGCCTGGCCTTTGCCACGGATGTCGACCTGGCCCGTACCGCCGATGGTGAAGCGGGCTATGGGGTCGAGGGTAATGGTGTTGTGGTTGCCCTCGATCTGCAACTGGTCGATGGCGTAGTTGAAGGTCTCGCCGGATGGCAGGCGCTCGAACACGCGGGTCGGTACTCGGCGGATGTTGAGGCCGGCGTGGGTCAGCGGCTCCAACCAGGTTTCCAGTTGGTGGTACATGTCATAGACCTGGCTTGGCCAGTGCTCAATGGCCAGGTCGGCGCGGGCCTCGGCGTCCACACGGGTTTTTTGTTTTTGCTTCAGTTTCGTGGCGAGTTCGTCTGCCTTGCTCATTTCGATTCCCTATCGTGTGTTCAGAGTGGTCTGCGTTTTCAAGGTACTGCACTTGGCCGAGTGATTGCCAGTCGCCGGCACTCCCTTGATGCGGGTTGGAGAAGAATGTCTTCTGCTCATGCGCTGCCAGCCCTCACAATAGGCCCATTGGATGTTCCGCTTTCAGGTGTGTGAATGAAAAAACTGTCTGTATGGGTCCTGTTTGGTGTGCTGGCGATTGGCAGTGTGGTCCTGAACAATACGCCGCAATCCTCGCGCAACAAACCGCAGAACGAGTCGGCGTCGGGGGTGTTAGACTATTACCTGCTGGCGTTGTCCTGGTCGCCGACCTTTTGCCTGACGCGCCCGGAAAATGCCCAGTGTTCGGGCAAGGGCTACGGGTTTGTGTTGCACGGGCTTTGGCCGCAATACGCCAAGGGTGGCTGGCCGCAGTCCTGCGCGCCGAATGCGCGGTTGTCGGCGGCCGAGCGGGCGCGGGGGCTGACGTTGTTTGTCACGCCGGCCTTGCTCAAGCATGAGTGGGCCAAGCACGGTACCTGCAGCGGGTTGGGTGCCATGGGCTACCTGGCGGCTGCGGACAAGGCGCTTGGCGCGGTGAAAGTTCCTGAGCCGCTGCAGCCGTTGAGCAAAGAGGTGTACTTCTCAGCCCAGGACATCACGCAGATGTTTCGCCGCAGCAACCCCGGGATACCGTCAGACGGTATTGCAGTGATCTGTCGAGGCCCTGAGTTGTCGGAGGTGCGTGTGTGCATGGCCAAGGACCTGTCCTTCCAGGCGTGCGGCAAGGGGGTGAAAAATCAGTGTCGCTCGGGTGATATTCGAGTGCCGCCGATGCGTTGAGGGTCTGGGTGCGGTTTTTGTAGCCGCTGTCGAGCGAAGCGAGGCGGCTGCTACAGGTGCTTGGCAGTGCACAGTTGCTCGACACGACCATTTTTATAGGGGCAGGCCCAGGGCGGCGAGGTCTTTGCGCAGTTGTCCGGCGTTGCTGAACTGCAGCGCATGGAAACCTTCGCGGCGGGCGCCTTCGATGTTGGGGGCGTGGTCGTCGATAAACACGGCGTGGTGAGCTTCGAACTGGTAGCGCGATTTGAGCAGTTGGAAGATCTGTGGTGCGGGCTTGATGATACCTTCGACGCCCGAGACCAGGATGCCTTCGAATTTGTTCAGGAAGGCGAAGCGCTCAAGGGCAATGGGGAAGGTTTCCGCCGACCAGTTAGTCAGGGCCAGCAGGCGAACTTTCTTGGCGTGCAGTTGCTCGAGGATCTCGACGGTTTCTTCCAGTGCGCCATCGAGCATCTCTTCCCAGCGTTCGCGGTAGGCACGAATCAGTGTCTCTTGCGTCGGGTGGCGGGCGATGGCTTCGTCGATCGCTTCCTGCCATGAGCGCCCGGCGTCCTGGCGTTCGTTCCAGTCGGTGCTGCAGACCTCGGACAGAAAGGTCTCCATGGCCTGCTCGTCATCGCCAAACAACTTGCGGTAGAGGTTTCTCGGGTTCCAGCGAATCAGCACATTGCCCAGGTCGAAGACCACGGTGTTGATGTTGGGCACAAGGTCCTGATGATTCATGCGTTCCTCCATGGGCTACCGATCAGAGTGAAGGGTTGAGCCTAGCAGAGCCCATGGAGGGACTGCCGGCATTGGCTGCGCGGCAAGTGTTTCCAGGTGTTATCGCGTTGTCGTGGTTTGCCCCGCGTCACCGGCGTAGGCTAAGCTTCGCCGATCGAGGGATCCGGGCATCTGCTCGCGCTTTACCCTTCAAGGATGATGCATTTGCCAACCCCCATTCACGACCCCCACGATACGCTCGGCGGCCCACTGAAGCGTTTACCCCTGCGCAAGGCGGCGGTGATCTTTATTGCGGCGGTGTGCCTGAGCCTGTGCGGCCTGTTGTACCTGCAGCTTGAGCAATCCCGAGAGCACGACTTGTCCCAGGCGCAAATCGCTTCTGTGAACCTCACGCGGGCGATGGCGCAACAGGCTGAGGATACCTTCGTGGCTGCCGACCTGGTGGTGACCAGCCTGGCCGACTGGATTCAGGCCGACGGCTTCGGCGTGGCGTTGACCCCGCGTTTGCAGCGCACCTTTGCCCGTCGGGTGCAGGCCCTGCAGCAGTTGCATGGGCTGTTTCTGTTCGATCGCCAAGGGCAGTGGGTGGTGACGTCCTTTGGTGAGTTGCCAACCCGGCAGGGCGTCGCCGATCGCGAGTATTTCAAGTTCCATCAACAGAACGCTTCGTTGCAGGCCCATATCGGCCCGGCGATCCGCAGTCGGCAGAACGGTGAGTGGATCATCCCGTTGTCGCGGCGAGTGAATGACCGCAATGGTCAGTTCCAGGGCGTACTGATGGCAGGGATCCGCATGGAGTATTTCGACCGGTTTTTCACAAGCTTCAGTCTGGACGACCGCGCCTTGATGTTTCTGGCCCTGGCGGACGGCACCTTGCTTTCGCGGCGGCCGGGTGCGGAGTTGCGCATTGGGGAGTCGCTGGCGCAAGGGGAGATCTTCCGGCATTACTTGCCGAATGCGCCCTCGGGCACCGCGATGATTCGTTCGCGGGTGGACGGTGAACTGCGGCTGTACGGCTACCAGCAACTGGACGCTTATCCGCTGGTGGTGGCGTCGGCCACCCCGGAGGCCGTGGTGCTGCGTGGCTGGTACGCCAACGCGGTGCAGTCCAGTGTCATCGTGGCCCTGGTGGTGCTCGGCGTCAGTCTGTTCGGTTGGGTGTTTGTGCTGCAGGTGCGCAATGGTGAGCGCATCGAGGCAGACCTGCGTGCGGCCCAGGAGCGCCCGGAAGTGATCGCGACCCATGACAGCCTGACCGGTCTGGCGAACCGGCGGTTGTTCGAGCGGGCGTTGCAGGTCGAGTTTGCCCGGGGCCTGCGCCAGCAAAGTCCGCTAAGCCTGATCATGCTCGATATCGACTACTTCAAGCGCTTCAATGACAGCTACGGCCACGTCGCCGGTGACCAGTGCCTGGCGCGGGTCGCCGGCGTGGTCAAAGGCTGCTGCCAGCGCCCGTCTGACCTGGTGGTGCGCTACGGTGGGGAAGAGTTTGCGGTGCTGTTGCCGGATACCGATATCGAGGGTGCAGTCGCCATTGCCGAGCGGATTCGGCACAGCGTCCGGGACGCCAATATTCTCCACAGCGGCGCACCTTCGGGGCAGTTGACCGTCAGTCTCGGCTGCCATGCCTTCGTGCCCAAGGACGGCGACAGCATTGAGTGGCTCATCGAGTGCGCGGATGCGGCGTTGTACCAGGCCAAGAACTTCGGCAGGAATCGCACGCAGGTGGCCTCTCGGGAGAGGCGTTCAAGCGATACCCATAGTCGGGGCTGAAGGCCTGGCGTTGCCGTTCGATGGTCTGCTTGATGGTCTGCTTGATGGTCAGGCCGGGCGTCGCCTTTTTCTTCAGCGGGCCGATGAGGGAAATCAATTGTCGTGGCCACTGGTGGCTGTCGTATAACTTTTGCCCATCGGCACGGCACTCGACCGCGCTGGCTCCGGTGCGCCTTCATGTCCAAGGAATCGCTCATGACCCCAACTGCGCTCGAATACATCGACCTGTACCTTCAGCGTCTTGGTTTTGCCACGCCGCCCGCACCCACCCTGGAAACCCTGGCTGAACTGCAGCTAAGGCACACCAGCACTTTCGTCTTCGAAAATCTCTCGCCCCTGGCCGGATTGCCGGTGCCCCTCGACCTGCCCTCGGTCCAGCACAAAGTGCTGCATGAGGGCCGTGGCGGCTATTGCTACGAGCTCAACAATCTATACATGACCCTGCTGGAGCACCTGGGGTACCAGGTCCGTGGTATCACCGGGCGCGTGGTGATGAACGCCCCGCAGGACGCCTGGGCGGCGCGTACCCATCGCCTGACGCTGGTGACCCTCAATGGCGTGCGCTACATCACCGATGTGGGGTTTGGCGGCATGGTACCGACGGCGCCGCTGCTGCTCGACACCGAGCAGGAGCAGGCAACGCCCCATGAGCCCTATCGCATCACCCGCGAAGACGAGAGCTACACCTTGCGCGCCAAGGTCGCGGACGAGTGGCGGGCAATGTATGTCTTTGACCTGCAGCGGCAGGGCGATATCGATTACGAGATCGGCAACTGGTATGTCTCGACTCATCCCCAATCGCCGTTCCTGCAGCGTCTGATGGTGGCGCGGACCGGGGAGGGCGTGCGCCACACCCTGAACAATGGCAGCTATGCTGTGCATCGCCTGGGGTGCCCCAGCGAGCGGCGCGAGATCAGCGATGTGCAGGCGCTGATCGACGTGCTGCGCAGCGAATTCTCGCTCCAGGTGCCCGAGCATCCGGCACTGCTGGCGACCCTGGCGAGATTGATCGCCGCTGAGCAATAAGTACCGACACGCGAAAAAAAGCTGATCGATCGATCAGCTATTTTTCGACCGGCGGTAAAGCCAGAAACGTGCGGGCTAGACGGTTGGAAGCGAGCTGGGGTGGATGCTTGTCCATTATGTGACTGATAAGTTGTATACAACTCTATGGACATTTGTCTTGGGTGTTGAATACAGTGTGCGCATAACAAAAACCCAGGGAACCCCCCACGATGAAAACGCCCTCTGTTTCACACCAACGGCCCGAGGATGAAAACCTCGGGGTCGGCGCGAATATGGCTTACGGCCTGCAACACGTTCTGACCATGTATGGCGGTATCGTTGCGGTACCACTGATCATCGGCCAGGCGGCCGGGCTTTCTCCGGCAGACATTGGTCTGTTGATCGCGGCATCGTTGTTTGCAGGCGGGTTGGCAACGCTGCTGCAAACCCTGGGCCTACCGTTCTTTGGTTGTCAGTTGCCGCTGGTGCAGGGCGTGTCGTTCTCCGGTGTCGCGACCATGGTGGCGATTGTCAGCAGTGGCGGTGAGGGCGGCTTCCAGTCGATCCTGGGGGCAGTGATTGCCGCCTCGTTGATCGGCTTGTTGATCACCCCGGTGTTCTCGCGGATCACCAAGTTCTTCCCGCCGCTGGTGACCGGGATTGTCATCACCACCATCGGCCTGACGCTGATGCCGGTGGCCGCGCGCTGGGCCATGGGCGGTAACAGCCATGCCGAAGACTTTGGCAGCATGGCCAACATCGGCCTGGCGGCCGTGACCCTGGTGTTAGTGCTGCTGCTGAGCAAGATCGGCAGTGCCACCATCTCTCGTCTGTCGATCCTGTTGGCCATGGTCATCGGGACCCTGATTGCAGTGTTCCTCGGCATGGCGGACTTTTCCAACGTCGGCGAAGGGCCGATGTTCGGCTTCCCGACGCCGTTCCACTTCGGTATGCCGACCTTTCACTTCGCCGCCATTCTGTCGATGTGCATCGTGGTCATGGTGACCCTGGTCGAGACCTCGGCGGACATCCTTGCGGTGGGTGAGATCATCGACACCAAGGTCGACTCCAAGCGCCTGGGCAACGGCCTGCGGGCCGACATGCTGTCGAGCATGATCGCGCCGATCTTCGGCTCCTTCACCCAGAGCGCCTTCGCCCAGAACGTCGGGCTGGTGGCAGTGACCGGGATCAAGAGCCGCTATGTGGTGGCCACGGGTGGATTGTTCCTGGTGATCCTCGGGCTGCTGCCCTTCATGGGGCGGGTGATTGCCGCGGTGCCGACGTCGGTACTCGGTGGGGCCGGTATCGTGCTGTTCGGCACCGTGGCCGCCAGCGGCATTCGTACCTTGTCCAAGGTCGACTACCGTAACAACGTCAACCTCATCATCGTCGCCACCTCGATCGGCTTCGGCATGATCCCCATCGCTGCGCCGAACTTCTACGACCACTTCCCAAGCTGGTTCGCCACGATCTTCCATTCTGGTATCAGTTCGTCGGCAATCATGGCCATTGCGCTAAACCTGACCTTCAACCACTTCACCACCGGCAACTCCGACCAACAGTCGGTATTTGCCGCCGGTACCGAGCGCACCCTGCGCTTCCAGGACCTGGCTGCGCTGCGTGAAGGCGACTACTTCAGCGATGGCAAGTTGCATGACTGCGATGGCAATGAAGTGCCCGTGGTGGTGGAGAGCCATGGCCATGACGCGCCGGAACATCGACCTGCGCAGATCAAGAGTAGCGAGCACGTCTGACCGCAGTTGCTGGCGATAATAGAGGCCGACCTGTTGAATAAACAGCTCGGCCTTTTTTGTGGTGTTGGATGGCTGTGTTGTGGGTAGGTGCGACGTACATTAAGTGATGGGGGCTTCCTACGGTATAAGCTGAACGTTGCGACTTTGTTGTCTTTTAAGTTCGGCTACCATCGGCACTCGACGTTTAATAATCGCAAGGTTGTTGATGCGTTTTCTTGAATTGCCGAGTTGTTTAACGAATGGAAGTCAACGTTATGGAAGATGTGGGCAGTTTTAACGGGGCTGATCGCTCCGACACGAGCGAGCAGGCGCTAAAGGCAGCTGGAGGTGTTGAGGGGCGACGGTTGATCGTGACTTCAGATCAGCTGTTGCAAATAAAACTTTATGTGGAGCAGGGCAAGTTTCTTCCGACGGATCGTGAGGGGATCGAACTCGCACTGGGTGGGATTATTGATCATCCGGATTTCCAGTGGACGGACATTCAGGAGCTGCACACAAAGATCAAGGTCCATGCTGGAACGTGGCTGCCGATTGAAAGCAAGTTGTTGCTGGTGGGAGGTAATTTAGGTGCGTTTGCAAAAACACAGGGCAAATTTGCCGCAGACCTTGTGCAGCAAATCGAAGCCATGCCGATCAGTGAACGGGTCAAGAACTACGGTCCTATCGCAGTGGATGAAACGCCCTTCATTCCGTTTGATCAGCTTGACCGGGCTGTGTACGGAGAGCTTGAAGGGATGTTTCAGGACCTGAAGGAGAGCGTCAATCTGAGCCGTGCGCCTACGGTCGAATTGAAAGAGTCCATTGAGCGTTTTCACCGGGAGCTGAGCGAACAGCTAGTGCCCTCGGTCAAGCTGAAAAGAAACAAGCTCAATACCATCGACTTTGCGGTGGACCTGATCCGGTTTCGCGAATCACTTGCAGAGATCGAGCGTGATATTGCTCAAGCAGAAAAAGAAGTCAGAACGCTGGCGATCCCCAGTGTGCTGAAGGGATTGAATCCTGTTGCTGTTCTGCTGGACTTTATCCTGGTCGGGCCGGAGGAAGCGCTCATGGGGCGGGGTGGGGCTGAGGCGATGAAAAAGTTGCGAACTTTCGAGAAAAAGCGGCGCAGCCTTATCGCGATGATCGACGGTCAGGAAAAGTTGCCTAGTTTGATACTGTCTCACAGTAACTCGTTGGACAATATTTACGGTTTCATGCGAGCGGCGTCTGCAGCTGCAGAAGCCTTGGTGATGGTGTGGGATTCGGTATTGGCAGAAATAGATAAGTCTGCGAGCGAGCTTTCGCTGATCAAGGAGGGCGTGAGCTTGATACGTTTCAAGCAAAGTTTTATCCGCGGTATTGAGCCGTGGGAGAACGTCAAAGCGCTGGCCGAGTCACTGTTGCAGTCTCTAAACAAGGCCATTGAAGACTTCAATAAACAGCAGTTCGCAAGTTAACCGAGGGAAGGTGTATGAACGAGATAGACAGGATGTCCACTCAAGAGCAGCGCCAGCCAGATTACGCGCTGATGAAGCAAAGCAAATACTCAATAAACATGGCCGTTTCGGAGATTTCCCTGGGGTTTGCCGAGTATCTGCAGGCCAGGCTTGGGCGTCTCAATGCAGCGCTCAATGACGCGCATTCAAGCATTTTGCAATCGACGGTCGCCATGATGCCGTTGTTGAGAAATGCCAATTTTTTAAGCTTGAACGCTGAACTCGATCGGCTGGAGAGCGCTCAGGAATTGGATGAGCAGGCGCGGCAGCGGGCCAAGGAAGAGTTGAGAGAGGACTATATAAGCAGTGTCAATGCCGACATGCGGCGTGTCCGGGGTTTCTGGCTTGGCATGACTACGGCGATCAATCAAGTCGACGACATTGAGGTATTGCCCACTGACGAGGCGGGCAGCACGAACTCGGTCAACCTGGAAAATGGCATTCGATTGGCTCTGCAGGATCTGGATACGCGACTGCTTGAATTGGATGAGCAGCGCAAGGACATTGACGAGTGCATCAGGGTGATCGATGACAAGAACCTGTTCGATTACCTATTGCCCTGGATCGCGAGTGATGAAGAGTTGGATGGGCTTGATTTAAGCGCCCCGCAAGTTGAAATGGTGAAACGTGGTGTACGCCTGTTCAGGAAATTGGTCGAACATGCGTCGCAATACATCCGCTACGTCGACATGGTGAAGCTCAGGAATGACCTGAGGATAAAGCGTCAGCACTACCTGGATCAAAAAGACCAGTTGACCAGGTTGTTGACGGACTCGATCAAGCAGGCGCAAGCCTTGAGTCGGGTCACTCGGCTTGATGCGGTACGGCTCGATTACGTGCGGGAGGCTCAGTTGCTGGCTAGGCAGATCGGTGGTTTTGTCACCGCGTTTGATCTGCCGCCGCACACCCCTCTTGAGAGTTTGAGTGCGATTACAGCGCAAGGCGTCGCCTTGCACAAAACCCTTGAGCCTATCGCTTCGGCGTGGCGTATTTAGTAGGCCTGCCCGCCGGGCTTTTCTCTCGCCCACAAAAAAGCCCCTGATCGTTCGATTCAGGGGCTTTTTGATCTTGCTGTCTGGCTCCACGACCTGGACTCGAACCAGGGACCCAGTGATTAACAGTCACTTGCTCTACCAACTGAGCTATCGCGGAATGCGCCGTATGTTACTGATTAAAAAGAACAAGTCAACAAAAAATTGAATCTGCAGGGTTTTTTCCGGTGAGTGGTGTCGATTCGTTGCGGGGTGGGCAGTCGGCGGTCATTGGCGGTTACCAGAAACGCAGTAGAGGTCTACCATGGGCCCCCGGGCGTGGTTTCACGCGCTGTCGGCCATTAGCCCACAAGGTAGGCGTCATGACTCAACAACCGCTGTTCTCTCAAATCCTGGCGTGCGGGGTGCACGCATGAGCATTGCCCAGATCAGCCTGCCCAAAGGCGTGGGTGCGCCCGCCGAAAAACTGTTCGAAGCGATCACCCAGGCCGGCACCGCTGAAGAGCTCAATCGTGCCGGGGGCAAGGCCGAGGGGTTTGTGCTGGGGCTGGAAAGCGCCAAGGCGATCAAGAGCCAGGTGGCCGAGGCCTTGTACGTGGCCTATGACGATGCCGCCAGTCAGCGGTCGAGCCAGCTGGCTGGCTGAACCGTCAACCGCCGAAGGTCACGGTGCCGAGCATGAGCTTGGCATACAGCGAAGTGGCGGCCAGTTGCACCAGCCACAGGGCCAGGCCGCCGAGAAACACCCCGCTTGCCACTTGCAGCACCAGGCTGTTGCCACGCTTGGTCGCAGGGCGAGGGGCGAAGTGATCCAGGTCGTCATCGCGGTCGGCGCGTAAATTGTCGTTTTTCATCTCGGCTCTCAAGGGTTTCGAAGTTTTGCTGTGTCTGTGGCAGAGCGCTTCGCGAGCAGACGGAGCGCCGCCCGGCTCGCCTCCACAGTGAGGCGCTCTAGAGTCTAGAGTGTGGAGCCTTGGCGTTGGGTATTATCTGCTCGCAAACAAAAAGGGGAAGCCAAGCGGCTTCCCCTTTTTTATCGAGCTGAGCTTCAGATCACCTGAACGATGGCCTGGGTCACGGCTGCGATGTTGTTCTGGTTCAGCGCGGCCACGCAGATGCGGCCGGTGTCCAGGGCGTAGATGCCGAACTCGTTGCGCAGGCGGGTCACTTGTTCAACGGTCAGGCCGGAGTAGGAGAACATCCCGCACTGGCGGCCGACAAAGCTGAAGTCATGATCTGGGGCGTGCTGGGCCAGCAGGTCCACCATCTGGGTACGCATGCCACGAATGCGCAGGCGCATCTCGGCCAGTTCCTGCTCCCACTGGGCGCGCAGTTCCGGGCTGTTGAGCACGGCGGCAACCACTGCCGCGCCGTGCGTCGGCGGGTTGGAGTAGTTGGTGCGGATCACGCGTTTGACTTGCGACAGCACGCGCGCGCTTTCTTCTTTCGATTCGCTGACGATCGACAGTGCGCCGACGCGCTCGCCGTACAGCGAGAACGATTTGGAGAACGAGCTGGAAACGAAGAAGTTCAGCCCCGACTCGGCGAACAGGCGCACGGCAGCGGCGTCTTCGTCGATGCCGTCGCCAAAGCCCTGGTAGGCCATGTCGAGGAACGGCACGAGGTTTTTCGCCTTGACCACTTCCAGGACGTTTTTCCAGTCCGCCGGGCTCAGGTCGACGCCGGTCGGGTTGTGGCAGCAGGCGTGCAGCACCACGATGGAGTTGGCAGGCAGGGCGTTGAGGTCTTCCAGCAGGCCGACGCGGTTGACGTCATGGGTGGCGGCGTCGTAGTAGCGGTAGTTCTGCACCGGGAAGCCGGCGGTTTCGAACAGCGCGCGGTGGTTTTCCCAGCTCGGGTCGCTGATGGCCACGACGGCGTCCGGCAGCAGTTGCTTGAGGAAGTCGGCACCGATTTTCAGCGCGCCGGTACCGCCCACGGACTGGGTGGTGACCACGCGTCCAGCGGCCAGCAGCGGCGAATCAGCGCCAAACAGCAGCTTTTGCACGGCCTGGTCGTAGGCAGCGATGCCGTCGATCGGCAGGTAGCCGCGGGAAGCGTGTTGAGCGGCGCGAGTTGTCTCGGCTTCGACTACGGCGCGCAGGAGTGGAATTCGCCCCTCCTCGTTGCAGTAAACACCGACCCCCAGGTTGACCTTGTTGGTTCGGGTGTCAGCGTTGAATGCTTCGTTGAGGCCCAGGATTGGATCGCGTGGTGCCATTTCGACAGCGGAGAACAGGCTCATTATTGCGGCGGCTCTGAATGGAATGTGGAGGGACGTGTGGCGCTCCAGCCGAATGCACTAGAGCGGTGCACAAACGGGGAGCTAGTATAGAGGCCATCACCGGGCAGGGCGACAGGCGTTTGACCTTTTCCGGCAAGTTTTTCGGTTTATTTGCCAACCGTTAGTCTTATTGTCATGACGGTCTATTACGGGGCATGTAGGACGATTACCTTGAAACTACAGGTATTCGCCACCACATCAACGGTTATCATGATTTTTCCCCGCGACATCCGTCGTCAGCGCTGTTCATCGTGGCTGCCTGGCCCCCCCGCTCAGGCGGGCGTGCGCGCCGCGCAAAACCAGAGGTAGGTATGTCCGAATTCCAGCTAGTCACCCGCTTCGAGCCTGCCGGCGATCAACCGGAAGCCATCCGCCTGATGGTCGAGGGCATCGAGGCCGGGCTCGCGCACCAGACGCTGCTCGGTGTGACAGGTTCCGGCAAGACCTTCAGCATCGCCAACGTGATCGCTCAGGTGCAGCGTCCGACCCTGGTGCTGGCGCCGAACAAGACCCTGGCCGCGCAGTTGTATGGCGAATTCAAGGCGTTTTTCCCCAACAACGCTGTCGAGTACTTCGTTTCCTACTACGACTACTACCAGCCGGAAGCCTACGTGCCGTCGTCCGACACCTTCATTGAGAAGGATGCCTCGATCAACGACCACATCGAACAGATGCGCCTCTCGGCGACCAAGGCGTTGCTTGAGCGCAAGGACGCGATCATCGTCACCACGGTGTCATGCATCTACGGCCTGGGTAGCCCGGAAACTTATCTGAAGATGGTCTTGCACATCGATCGTGGCGACAAACTCGATCAGCGTGCCCTGGTCCGCCGTCTGGCCGACCTGCAATACACCCGCAACGACATGGATTTCGCCCGCGCCACCTTCCGCGTGCGCGGCGACGTGATCGATGTCTACCCGGCGGAATCGGACCTGGAAGCGATCCGCATCGAGCTGTTCGATGACGAAGTCGAAAGCCTTTCGGCCTTCGATCCGCTGACCGGGGAGGTGATCCGCAAGCTGCCGCGCTTTACCTTCTACCCCAAGAGCCACTACGTGACGCCCCGTGAAACCCTGCTCGGCGCCATCGAGGGGATCAAGGTCGAGCTGCAGGAGCGTCTCGACTACCTGCGCACCAACAACAAGCTGGTGGAAGCCCAGCGCCTGGAGCAGCGCACCCGGTTTGACCTGGAGATGATCCTGGAGCTGGGCTATTGCAACGGCATCGAAAACTACTCGCGCTACCTGTCCGGCCGGGAATCTGGCCAGGCGCCACCGACCTTGTTCGACTACTTGCCGGCCGATGCCTTGCTGGTGATCGACGAGTCCCACGTCAGCGTGCCGCAGGTGGGTGCGATGTATAAGGGCGACCGTTCACGCAAGGAAACCCTGGTGGAGTACGGGTTCCGCCTGCCCTCGGCGCTGGATAACCGGCCGATGCGCTTCGATGAGTTCGAAAGCATTAGCCCGCAGACGATTTTTGTCTCGGCCACCCCGGGCAACTACGAAGCCGAACACGCCGGGCGCGTGGTCGAGCAAGTGGTGCGTCCGACCGGCCTGGTGGACCCGCAGATCGAAATCCGCCCGGCGCTGACCCAGGTCGACGACCTGCTGTCGGAGATCACCAAACGGGTAGCGCTGGAGGAGCGGGTGCTGGTCACCACGCTGACCAAGCGCATGTCCGAAGACCTCACCGACTACCTGGCCGACCACGGTGTGCGCGTGCGTTATCTGCACTCGGACATCGACACCGTGGAGCGGGTGGAGATCATCCGCGACTTGCGCCTGGGCACTTTCGACGTGCTGGTGGGGATCAACCTGTTGCGTGAAGGCCTGGACATGCCGGAAGTGTCGCTGGTGGCGATTCTCGATGCCGACAAGGAAGGCTTCCTGCGTTCCGAGCGCTCGCTGATCCAGACCATCGGCCGCGCCGCGCGTAACCTCAACGGCCGGGCGATTCTGTATGCCGACCGCATCACGGGTTCGATGGAGCGGGCGATCGGCGAGACCGAACGTCGTCGTGACAAGCAGATCGCGTTCAACCTGGCCAACGGCATCACCCCCAAAGGGGTGTTCAAGGATGTTGCCGACATCATGGAAGGCGCCACCGTGCCGGGTTCGCGCAGCAAGAAGCGCAAGGGCATGGCCAAGGCGGCCGAGGAAAGCGCCAAGTACGAAAACGAACTGCGCTCGCCGAGCGAGATCACCAAGCGCATTCGCCAGTTGGAAGAGAAGATGTACCAGCTCGCCCGCGACCTGGAGTTCGAAGCCGCAGCCCAGACCCGCGACGAAATCGCCAAGATGCGCGAGCGGTTGCTGGCGGTCTGATCCTCGGCGCCTGACAGGGCCTCATCGCGGGCAAGCCCACTTGTAGGAACGGGCGCCCGCTTGCGGCCTGCTCGCGAAAAACCTGAGCGCGACGGGTTTATCCAGACAGTACGTGTCATCGTTTACGTCCATCGCGAGCAGGCCGCAAGCGGGCGCCCGTTCCTACATGTGGGCAAGCCCGCCAGTGCGCTATAAATTCAACTAGTGCGCCTCTCCAACCTTGATCCCCGCCGGCAACGCCTTGGTCAGCAGAATCGCCAGCATGCTCACCCCCAGCGCAATCCCGACAAAATGAAAGGCGTCGTTGTACGCCATGATCGATGCCTGCTGATGGGCGATCTCGCTGAGCTTGCCCAGCGCGGCCGTCTCGCTGCCAAAGCGGTCGGTCAGGCTGGCCAGGCGCTCGGCCACTTGCGGGTTGGTTGGCACGATGGCTTCGCGCAAGTAATCGAAGTAGGTCTTGGTCCGGGCATCCAGCAGGGTGGCGAGCAGGGCGATGCCGATGGCGCCACCGAGGTTGCGCAGGATGTTGAACAGGCTCGACGCCGAGCCGGCATCCTCGGGCAGGATGTAGGCGGTGGCGATCAGCGAGATGGTGACCATGATCAGCGGCTGCCCCAGTGCCCGGATGATCTGGATCTGGTTGAACTGCGGCCCGGCAAAGTCCGGGTTCAGCACCCCCGACGAAAAGCTCGCCAGGCCGAACAGGCCAAAACCCAGGGTACACAGCCACTTCGGTGAGATGTACTTCATCAGCTTGGGCACCAGCGGAATCAGGAACAGCTGGGGCACGCCCATCCACATGATCACTTCACCGATCTGCAGGGCGTTGTAGTTCTGGATCTGCGCCAGGTACAGCGGCAGCAGGTAGATCGAGCCATACAGCCCCACCCCCATGCCCAGGCTGGAGATACTCGACAGGCCGAAGTTGCGGTTGCGCAGGATGCCCAGGTTGATCAGCGGGTTGGGCTTGGACACCTGGACGATGACAAAGGTGATCAGGCTGACCAGGGCAATGCTGCCCAGGGTGACGATCAGGCTCGACTCCAGCCAGTCCTTGCGATGGCCTTCCTCGAGGAACACCTGCAGGCAGCCCAGGCCGACGCCCAGGGTGAGGATGCCGGTGTAGTCGGTGCTCTTGAGCAGTTCCCAGTGCGCCTCTTTCTTCTCCAGGCCATACATCAGGCCGGCAATCATGATCAGGCCGGGCGGGATGTTGATGTAGAAGATGTACTCCCAGCCCCAGTTTTCCGTGAGCCAGCCACCCAGGGTCGGGCCGATGGAGGGGGCGAAGGTGGCGGTCATGGCGAACATGGCCATGCCTTTGGCGCGATGGTGTTCAGGCAGCTTGATCAGCGTCAGGGTGAACGCCAGGGGGATCAGCGCGCCGCCGGTAAAACCCTGCAAGGCACGGAACACGATCATGCTTTCCAGGCTCCAGGCCATGGAGCAGAGCAGGGAGGCGAACAGGAAACCGACCGAGACCCAGACCGCCAGGCGGCGAGCCGAGAGCAACTGCACCAGCCAGGCGGTGAGGGGGATCATGATGATTTCCGCCACCAGGTAGGAGGTGGAAATCCACGAGCCTTCCTCAAGCGTCGCCGACAGCGCGCCCTGGATGTCTTTGAGCGAGGAGTTGGTAATCTGGATGTCGAGTACCGCCATGAAGGCGCCGAGCATCACGCTCATGACTGCAATCCAGTCCCGCCGGGTCGGTTCGCCGACCGGGCGGATCAGTTGATCACCGGCCATCGACGGGGTCTTTGATGTTCACTTTGACGGTGACCGACATGCCCGGACGGATCTTGCCGTGCAGCGGGTTATCCGCGGCAAACGTCAGCTTCACCGGAATCCGTTGCACCACCTTGGTGAAGTTGCCGGTGGCATTGTCTGGCGGCAGCAGGCTGAACTGGGCGCCGGAGGCGGCGAACAGGCTGTCGACCCGGGCGTCGATCGGGGTGTCGCCGTAGGCATCAAAAATCAACTCGGCCTTTTGCCCAGGCTGCATGTGGCCGATCTGGGTTTCCTTGAAGTTGGCCTGAATCCAGATGTCCTGGTCCGGGACGATCGACAGCAGGTACGCGCCGGCTTGCACCACCTGGCCGTTGCGCGCTGCGCGTTGGCCGACCAGGCCGCTGATCGGCGAGTGGATCTCGCTGCGGGTCAGGTTCAGCTCGGCCTGGGCCAGGTCGGCCTGGGCATTGGCGATCTGCGCGTCGAGGCGCTTGATCTCGGCGCTCAGGGCGTTGACCTGTTGGCGCTGTGCCTGGGCGTCGGCCTGGGCCTTGGTGACCTGGGAGCGAGCGATATGGTTTTCCGCCGACAGGGTGGTGACCCGCTCTTCCGAGACGTAGCCGGGCTTGCGCAGGGTTTCGGCGCGGGACAGATCAATTTGCGAACGCCCCAGGCTGGCCTGGCTGGAGGCGACCTGGGCTTCGCTGGAGGCGATCAGGCTGGCTTGCTGGGTCAGTTTGCTCTGGGCTTGCAGGCGCTCGGCCTGGCGGGTGGCGAGGGCAGCGGCAGCGCGGTCGACGGCAAGGCGGAAGTCCTCACCTTCGAGGCGGATCAGCAACTGGCCTTTTTCCACGTGCTGGTTGTCCTGCACCAGCACCTCGTCGATGCGCGCGCTCAACTGGCTGGAAACGCGGGTGATTTCACCCTGCACATAGGCGTTATCGGTGCTTTCGTAAAACCGTCCCTTGAAAAACCACTCGGCAAAAAAGCCGCCGGCGACCAGCAGGACGATAAACAGGAAGATAAACAGGCGACGCTTGAGTTGGGCAGGCATGGGCAGCTTGTAGTCGATAAAGTGTAAGGAAATTTAACAGCTGGTGAATCTGGCACATAGC
Source organism: Pseudomonas kielensis (assembly GCF_014236655.1). Lineage (GTDB taxonomy): Bacteria > Pseudomonadota > Gammaproteobacteria > Pseudomonadales > Pseudomonadaceae > Aquipseudomonas > Aquipseudomonas kielensis. The sequence continues at coordinate 79,103 of NZ_JACMYG010000005.1, read as the reverse complement.
CGACAGGTGGTAAATGCCACCCATTGATATTCAGGCATTTGCCGCTGTTAGCGCCTTTTGTGGCCTCAATCTTGGCTTATATGCCCTGCTCACTGGAGCCGGGCGGGTGTCGCCTGTTACCATTCGCCCTTTGTTTCATCTCCGCTTTTCATCATCTTTCGAGACACGCCATGACCACCGTCCGCACTCGCATCGCGCCATCGCCTACCGGCGATCCCCATGTCGGCACCGCTTACATCGCTTTGTTCAACTACTGCTTTGCCAAGCAGCATGGCGGTGAGTTCATCCTGCGCATCGAAGACACCGATCAGTTGCGCTCGACCCGCGAGTCCGAACAGCAGATTTTTGATGCCTTGCGCTGGCTGGGCATCGACTGGGCTGAAGGCCCGGACGTCGGCGGCCCGCACGGCCCGTACCGGCAGAGCGAGCGGGGCGAGATCTACCAGAAGTACTGCCAGCAGCTCGTAGACATGGGGCATGCGTTCCCATGCTTCTGCACTGCCGAGGAACTGGACCAGATGCGCGCCGAGCAAATGGCTCGCGGCGAGACCCCGCGCTACGACGGTCGGGCGCTGCTGCTGTCCAAGGAAGAAGTGGCGCGCCGCCTGGCCGCTGGCGAACCCCACGTGATCCGCATGAAGGTGCCGACCGAAGGTGTCTGCGTGGTGCCGGACATGCTGCGTGGCGACGTCGAGATCCCGTGGGATCGCATGGACATGCAAGTGCTGATGAAGACCGACGGCCTGCCGACCTACTTCCTGGCCAACGTGGTCGATGACCACCTGATGGGCATCACCCACGTCCTGCGCGGCGAAGAGTGGCTGCCATCGGCGCCGAAACTGATCCTGCTGTACGAATACTTCGGCTGGGAGCAGCCGGAGCTGTGCTACATGCCGCTGCTGCGCAATCCGGACAAGAGCAAGCTGTCCAAGCGCAAGAACCCGACCTCGGTGACCTTCTACGAGCGCATGGGCTTCATGCCGGAAGCGATGCTCAACTACCTGGGGCGCATGGGCTGGTCGATGCCGGACGAGCGCGAGAAGTTCTCCCTGCAAGAGATGGTCGACAACTTCGACCTCAAGCGCGTGTCCCTGGGCGGGCCGATCTTCGACATCGAGAAGCTGTCCTGGCTCAACGGCCAGTGGCTGCGTGACCTGCCGGTGGAAGAGTTCGCCAGCCGCCTGCAGACCTGGGCGCTGAACCCTGAGTACATGATGAAGATCGCGCCCCACGTGCAGGGCCGTGTGGAAACCTTCAGCCAGGTAGCACCGCTCGCCGGGTTCTTCTTCGCCGGTGGCGTCAACCCGGATGCCAAGCTGTTCGAATCCAAGAAGCTCTCGGGCGACCAGGTGCGCCAGTTGATGCAGTTGATCCTGTGGAAGCTGGAGAGCCTGCGCCAGTGGCAGAAGGACAACATCACCGCGACGATTCAGGCGGTCGTCGAATCCCTTGAGCTGAAGCTGCGCGATGCCATGCCGTTGATGTTCGCCGCGATCACCGGTCAGGCGAGCTCGGTGTCGGTGCTCGACGCCATGGAAATCCTCGGCCCGGACCTGACCCGTTTCCGTCTGCGCCAGGCCATCGACCTGCTCGGTGGCGTGTCGAAGAAGGAAAACAAGGAGTGGGAAAAGCTGTTGGCCGCGATCGCCTGATTCCCAGCAGCAGCTCCTGCCAGGCCTTTGGCCTGCGCCAAACCCCCGGATTTCCGGGGGGAGGGCGGTAAGTGATTGTAATGTCGGCAAAAAATTTTAAATTTTTTGAAAAATAAGTTTGACAGGCATCCGATACGCCCTTAAGATTCGCCCCGTCCTCAGCGATGACATCAACGATGAGGGGCTATAGCTCAGCTGGGAGAGCGCTTGCATGGCATGCAAGAGGTCGACGGTTCGATCCCGTCTAGCTCCACCAATTTACACTTCAAGGTCTGGCCACACCGGCCTTGAAGCGATCAACACTCAGCGTTGATCAGTTGTATAGAAGGTTTGTGTCCCCTTCGTCTAGTGGCCTAGGACACCGCCCTTTCACGGCGGTAACAGGGGTTCGAGTCCCCTAGGGGACGCCAGTTTTACAGAAGTGATGTTGCAAGATGTCACTCCGCCGCGAGGCGAAAAATCTGGGGCTTTAGCTCAGCTGGGAGAGCGCCTGCATGGCATGCAGGAGGTCAGCGGTTCGATCCCGCTAAGCTCCACCAATTTTACACTTCAAGGTCTGGCCACACCGGCCTTGAAGCGATCAGTACTCAGCGCTGATCAGTGTATAGAAGGGTTTGCGTCCCCTTCGTCTAGTGGCCTAGGACACCGCCCTTTCACGGCGGTAACAGGGGTTCGAGTCCCCTAGGGGACGCCACGATTACCCGCTCTGCGGGATTTTATAAGGGTCATTCAATTATTGAATGGCCCTTTTGTTTGTCTGGCGTTTGGCCAATTCCCCAATTCCCCCTCTGCTCTTCTGACCAACGGTCAAATCCAACCCTTGCGTAAATTTATTATGAGAATAATATTTCCATCGTAATATTCGGAGGTAACGATGAACGACAAAAAAGCTCAAACCCGTGAACGCATTCTCCAGGCCGCCAGCTCTGCGCTGATTCAACGTGGCCCGGCGGAACCGAGCGTGGGCGAAGTGATGGGTGCGGCCGGCCTGACTGTCGGCGGCTTCTATGCGCACTTCGAAAGCAAGGACGCGATGATGCTGGAAGCCTTCACCCAGTTGCTCGGCCAGCGTCGGGCGTTGATCGCCGACATGGATGCCGAGCTGACCGGGGAAGAGCGCCGGGCGTTGGTCGCGGCGTTCTACCTGTCGCGCAAACACCGCGACTCCACCGAAAACGCCTGCCCGATTCCGGCGTCGGTGGGGGAGCTGGGCCGCCTGCCGGATGACTTCCGGGTGGCCTTGAACGAGCACGTCGAGCTGATGGTCGCGCAGTTGGCCAACAGCCCGGAAGACGCCGACAAGGTCCTGGCGGACCTGGCGCTGATGGTGGGAGGTCTGGCTCTGGCGCGAGCGCTGGGAGCCGGTGAGTTGTCTGATCGATTGCTGCGTGCCGCCAAGTCGGCGGTGCTGTGACCTGAAGCGTTGGCCTTTGGAGATGAGCGATGAGCACCTTGAGTTGGGTTCGCGGCGTTAACGGCACGTTGGGCTGGGTGGCGCCGAAGTTGATTGCGAGCAAGATGCGGCAGGTGTTCATGACGCCCCGTGAATTGCCGCCCCGTGACTGGGAAATGCCGCTGCTGGCCAGCGCCGAGCGCATCACCTTGCGCTTTGGGCTCTCGGCCTTGCGCTGGGGGCAGGGCCCGGTGGTGTTACTGATGCACGGCTGGGAAGGGCGGCCGACCCAGTTCGCCAGCCTGATCACCGCCCTGGTGGACGCCGGTTATACGGTGGTCGCCCTGGACGGTCCTGCCCACGGCCGTTCGCCGGGGCGCGAGGCCAACGTCGTGATGTTCGCCCGCGCCATGCTCGAAGCCGCGGCCGAGTTGCCGCCCCTGCAAGGGGTCATCGGTCACTCCATGGGCGGCGCCAGTGCGATGCTGGCAGTGCAACTGGGGCTGCGCACCGAAACCCTGGTGAGTATCGCGGCACCGGCGCGGATTCTGGGCGTGCTGCGTGGTTTTGCCCGCTACGTCGGAATGCCGCCCAGGGCGCGCTCGGCGTTTATCCGGCAAATTGAAAAGGATGTGGGGTTTTCGGCTTCAAGGCTCGATGTCGCCCACTATCAGCTGGATATGCCCGGGCTGATCGTACATGCCGAGGACGATATCTTCGTCCCGGTGAGCGAGTCGCAACTGATCCACGAGGCCTGGTTCGACAGTCGTCTGTTGCGCCTGGAGCAGGGCGGACATCAGCGGGTGCTGGCCGACTCGCGAGTGATCGACGGGGTGCTGGGCTTGCTCGCGGGTCGCAGCCTGCAGACGCGGCAATCGGCCTGATCATCCGTTACACTGCTCCCGGTCGAATAATCGGACCGGGAGCGAGGCATGGGCTGGGATCGGGCAACACCCTTTGTGATTGACCTGCAGGTGGCCGCAGAGGACATCGACGGGCTGGGACACGCCAACAACGCGGTGTACGTCACCTGGCTCGAACGTTGCGCCTGGCGCCACTCACAGCGCCTTGGGCTGGACCTGGTGGAGTATCGACGGTTGGACCGGGCCATGGCCGTGGTCCGCCACGAGATCGATTACCTGGCGGCGGCCTATGAGGGTGACGAGCTGCAGTTGGCGACCTGGATCGTCGACTGGGACCAGCGCCTGAAAATGACCCGGCATTTCCAGCTGGTTCGCCCCAGCGACAACGCGACCCTGCTGCGCGCGCAAACCACCTTTGTCTGTATCGAACTGTCCAGCGGCAGGCCCAAGCGCATGCCCGCCGAGTTCATCGAAGGCTACGGTCCAGCGTTGCACGTCCCCGCCTGAACGGATTGATGGAATGCAAAAACGGCACCCGAGGGTGCCGTTTTTTTGTTGCTGCGTTTCGCTTGAGCGATCAGCCCGCCAGGCCGGCTTGCTGGACCAGGGTCAGCAGCGGTTGCGGGTAGACGCCCAGGAAGAACGCCAGGGCGGCGATGGCCAGCAGCATTACGCCACCTGCCTTTTGCTCCCAGTGCAGCTGTGCGTCGACGCGGCGCAGGTTAGGCTCGATCAGGAACAGGGTAACCATCACGCGCAGGTAGTAGAACACGCCGATGGCGCTACCCAGCACCAGCGAACCGACCAGCCACCATTGGTGCGCTTCGACACCGGTGGCAATGATGTAGAACTTGCCGATGAAGCCAGCGGTCAGCGGAATGCCGGCCAGGGACAGCATCATCACGGTCAGCACGGCGGTCAGGTACGGACGGCGCCAGAACAGGCCGCGGTACTCGTACAGGGCGTCGGCGTCACGGCCTTTGTATGGCGAGGACATCAGGGTGATCACGCCGAACGCGCCAAGGCTGGTGATCACGTAGGTGACCAGGTACACGCCGATGGCTTCCAGGGCCAGGCCCTTGCTCGCCACCAGGGCAATCAGCAGGTAGCCGAAGTGGGCAATGGAGGAGTAACCCAGCAGACGCTTGAGGTTGCTCTGGGTCAGTGCCAACAGGTTACCGAACAGGATCGAGGCAATCGCGATCACGGTCAGGACGTTGCTCAGCACGGCGGTGTTGGCGGCTGGGGATATCTGGAACAGACGCACCATGACCGCAAACACTGCAACTTTCGAGGCAGTCGCCAGGAACGCGGCGACAGGGGCCGGAGCACCTTCGTACACGTCCGGCGTCCACAAGTGGAAAGGCACCAGGGACAGTTTGAACGCCAGGCCCACCAGCATCATCGCCATGCCCAGTTGCGCCAGCGGGCTGGCCGCGCCGCTGGCGGCCAGGGCGTGACCGATACCGCTGAAGCTCAGGCTGCCAGCATCGGCATAGAGCAGCGCCATGCCGAACAACAGGAACGCGGAACCGGCAGCCGACAGCACCATGTACTTGATGCCGGCTTCCAGGGAGCGCTTGTTGAAGAAGGCGTAGGCCACCAGACCGTAGACCGGTACCGAGAGCAGCTCCAGGCCGATGAACAAGCCGGCCAGGTGTTGCGCGCTGACCAGCACGATACCGCCGGCCGCAGCCAGCAGGATCAGCAGGTACAGCTCTTCGCGGTTGCCCGGGTAGCCAGTGCCGCCTTCGCCGAGGTAGGCGTGGGCGAGGGTGACGCAGGCCAGGGTCGCCACAAGGATCAGTGCGATGTACAGCAGCGCGAAGTTGTCGACCAGCATCAGCGGGGTGACGACCAGCGGCGCGACCTTGAGTGCCGGCAGGATAGACAGCAAGGCCAGGTTAAGACCCGCCACCGAGAGCAGGAAAGTCTGTGAGTGGTTGCGGCGCCATGCGATAGCCAGCATCACCACAATCACGGTGAGGCTGGTGATCAACAGTGGCGCTAGCGCGATAAAGTGTTGAATCGTGAATTCCATAGCGCTCTTACCGGGCCGAAGCGAGTTGAGTGAAGGCGGTACCGAGCCATTGCTGCACACCATGCATCGTCGCAGCAGAGGTATCGAGGAACGGTTGCGGGTAGACGCCGAGGTAGATCAGCAGTACCGCAAGGCCGAGCACCATGATCAGTTCGCGAGCATCCATACCGTGCAGCACCGCGTCCGACTTGGACGGGCCGAAGTAGGCACGGTGGATCATGATCAGCGAGTAGACCGAACCGAACACCAGGCCGGAGGTGGCAATCGCGGTGATCCATGGCGCACTGGCGAACGTGCCGATCAGGATCAGGAACTCACCGACGAAGTTGCCGGTACCTGGCAGGCCCAGGGAAGCGGCTGCGAAGAACAGGCTGATGGCCGGCAGGTAGGCGATCTTCGACCACAGGCCACCCATTTCACGCATGTCGCGGGTGTGGGTGCGCTCGTACAGTTGGCCGCTGAGGATAAACAGTGCCGCCGCGGACAGGCCGTGGGCAAGCATCTGGATCACGGCGCCTTGCAGGGCCAGCTGGCTGCCGGAGTAGATACCGATCAGCACGAAGCCCATGTGCGAGACGCTGGAGAACGCGATCAGGCGCTTGATGTCGGTCTGGGCAAATGCCAGGAACGCACCGTAGAAGATCCCGACCAGGCCCAGGGCCATGGCGATCGGCGCGAACTCGGCCGAGGCGTTCGGGAACAGCGGCAGGGCGAAACGCAGCAGGCCGTAGGCCGCGGTTTTCAGCAAGATACCGGCAAGGTCGACGGAGCCTGCGGTCGGCGCCTGGGCGTGAGCGTCAGGCAACCAGGAGTGGAACGGCACCACGGGCAGCTTGACCGCGAAGGCGATGAAGAAGCCGAGCATCAGGATGTACTCGGTGGTCATCGACATCTTGGTTTTCAACAGGTCGGCGTAGTTGAACGTAATCACGCCTGTGCTGTTGAAGTTGACCAGTACCAGACCGAGGATCGCCACCAGCATGATCAGGCCGGACGCCTGAGTGAAGATGAAGAACTTGGTCGCCGCGTAGATCCGGGTTTTCTTGCCGTCCGAAGAACTGTGACCCCAGAGCGCGATGAGGAAGTACATCGGCACCAGCATCATTTCCCAGAGGAAGAAGAACATGAACAGGTCCAGCGCGAGGAACACGCCGACAACGCCGCCCAGGATCCACATCAGGTTCAGGTGGAAGAAACCCACGTGACGCTGAATCTCTTTCCACGAGCAGAGTACCGAGAGGATACCCAGCAGGCCGGTCAGCAGGATCATCAACAGCGACAGGCCGTCGAGGGCCAGGTGCACGTTGATGCCAAAACGCTCGATCCAGACGTGCTTGAACTCAAGCGCCCAAGTCGGATCGGCGCCAGGTGCCGGAGCAAATGAATAGTCACCGTGGGCCCACAGCCAGAGGCCGAGGGCGAGTTCCAGGGTCATGGTCAACAGCGCAATCCAGCGTGGGAGGGTGGCGCCGAAGCGCTCACCCATCCAGCACAACAGGCCGCCGATGAAGGGGATCAGGATTAGCCAAGGCAGAATCATGACGGGCTCGTTTCCTTTCGCAAATTCGCAAGGTTCATATCAGACCGCTACCAGCACGATGGCGCCGATAACCAGCACAGCACCAGCAGCCATCGAGGCGGCGTACCAACGCAGTTGACCCGTCTCGGTGCGGCTCAGGGAGTTGTGACCCCCTTTGGCCAGACGCGGGATCAAACCGATGGTTTGGTCGAACGGGTCTTTGCGCAGCAGGTGACTGATCGCCAGGTACGGCTTGACGAACAGCTTGTCGTAGATCCAGTCGAAGCCCCAGGCGGCGAACCACCAGGCCGAGAGCAGACGGCCGATGCCGCTGTTGGCGATGGCCGTGACAAACCGACGCTTGCCCAGGAACAGCAGCGCGGCCAGCAGGATACCGGACAGAGCGATGGCGCCCGAGGCGATTTCCAGGCTGTGCTTGGCTTCGCCACCGGCATGCCCGACGCTTTGCGGCAGGACACCGTGCAGCGGCGGCACGATCATCGCGCCAATGGCAGTCGACAGCACGATCAGCACCGACAGTGGCAGCCAGTGGGCAATGCCGTGGCCGGCGTGGGCTTCGGTCTTCGCTTCACCGTGGAACGCGATGAAGATCAGGCGGAAGGTGTACAGCGAGGTCATGAATGCACCCACCAGACCTGCGTACAGCAGGGCGTGGTTGCCGCTGGCAAAGGCTTCCCAGAGGATTTCGTCTTTCGAGTAGAAACCTGCGGTCACCAGTGGCAGGGCCGCCAGGGCCGCGCCGCCGACGATGAAGCTGGCGTAGGCCAGTGGCAGTTTTTTCCACAGGCCGCCCATCTTGAAGATGTTCTGCTCGTGGTGGCAGGCCACGATCACCGCACCGGACGCGAGGAACAGCAGCGCCTTGAAGAAGGCGTGGGTCATCAGGTGGAAGATCGCGCCGTCCCAGGCACCGACGCCCAGGGCCAGGAACATGTAGCCGATCTGGCTCATGGTCGAGTAGGCGAGGATACGCTTGATGTCGGTCTGGACCAGGGCTGCGAAACCCGCCAGCACCAGGGTCACACCGCCGACGATGCCGACCAGTTGCAGAATGTCCGGCGCCAGGGCAAACAGACCGTGGGTACGGGCAATCAGGTAGACACCGGCGGTGACCATGGTCGCGGCGTGGATCAGTGCCGAAACCGGGGTCGGGCCGGCCATTGCGTCCGCCAACCAGGTTTGCAGCGGCAGCTGGGCCGATTTACCGACCGCGCCACCCAGCAGCATCAGGGTCGCCAACACGATCCAGAAGTCGCCGGCCTGGAATTTCTGCGGTGCCAGCACCAGCAGTTCCTGGATGTTCAGCGTGCCCACCTGTTGGAACAGGATGAACAGGCCGATGGCCATGAACACGTCGCCGATACGGGTGACGATGAACGCCTTGAGTGCCGCGTTACCGTTGTTGCGGTTGCTGTAGTAGAAACCGATCAACAGGTAGGAGCACAGGCCCACGCCTTCCCAGCCGAAGTACAGGAACAGCAGGTTATCGCCCAGCACCAGGAACAGCATGCTGGCGATAAACAGGTTGGTGTAGGCGAAGAAGCGCGAGTAACCGGCTTCACCGCGCATGTACCAGGACGCGAACAGGTGGATCAGGAAGCCCACACCCACCACGACGCCGAGCATGGTGACCGACAGGCCATCCAGGTACAGGGCGAAGTTGGGGGTGAAACCTTCCACCGCCATCCACTGCCACAACACCTGGGTGTAGTGGCCGCCTTCAGGCGGTGCGACGTTGAACTGCCAGATTACGTAGGCAGTGACGATCGCCGAGAGGCCGATGGAGCCGACGCCGATCAGCGCCGCGAGGTTTTCCGAGATGCGTCCGCGGGAGAACGACAGCAGCAGGAACCCGATCAGGGGGAATACGAAAGTCAGGAAGAGTAGGTTCATCCGCGCATCTCACTGGCAGCGTCGATATCGAGCGTGTGGAAGCGGCGATACAGTTGCAGCAGGATCGCCAGGCCAATACTGGCCTCGGCGGCTGCCAGGCTGATCACCAGGATGAACATGACTTGTCCATCCGGCTGGCCCCAACGTGCACCGGCAACGATGAATGCCAGGGCAGCGGCGTTCATCATCACTTCCAGGCTCATCAACACGAAAAGAATGTTGCGGCGGACCATCAGGCCGACCAGGCCGAGGCAGAACAGGATGCCGGCGACGGCCAGTCCATGCTCTAAAGGGATAGCAGGCATGAATTACTCCTTCGCCTCGTTGCGGCCCAAGTGGAACGCCGTGACGGCTGCAGCGAGCAGCAGCATCGAGGCGAGTTCGACCACCAGCAGGTAAGGACCGAACAGGCTGACGCCCACGGCCTTGGCGTCCACGGTGGTAAGACCAATGGCAGCGCCGCTGGAGTGGCTGAACAGTACGTACAGCAGTTCAGCCAACAGCAGCGCGGCGAGCACGACCGGGCCCAGCCAGATACCGGGCTTGAGCCAGACGCGTTCCTGCTGAACCGAGGCCGGGCCCAGGTTCAGCATCATCACCACGAACACGAACAGCACCATGATGGCGCCGGCATAGGCGATCACTTCCAGGACCCCGGCAAATGGCGCACCGAGGCTGAAGAAGGTCATCGCCACGGCGATCAGCGAAATAATCAGGTAGAGCAGGGCGTGCACAGGGTTGGTGTTGGTGATCACACGAAGCGTGGACACCACCGCGATACCCGATGCGAAATAGAAAGCGAATTCCATCTTTCTTCCTTAAGGCAGCAAGCTCTTCACGTTGATCGGCTCGGCTTCATTTTGCGCGGAGCCTTTTGGCTTACCGGCAATGGCCATACCTGCAACACGATAGAAGTTGTAGTCAGGGTTTTTACCGGGACCGGAGATCAGCAGATCTTCTTTCTCGTAAACCAGGTCCTGACGCTTGAACTCGGCCATTTCGAAATCCGGCGTGAGCTGGATTGCGGTGGTCGGGCAGGCTTCTTCGCACAGGCCGCAGAAAATGCAGCGCGAGAAGTTGATACGGAAGAAGTCCGGGTACCAGCGACCGTCTTCGGTTTCAGCTTTCTGCAGCGAGATGCAGCCGACCGGGCAGGCCACGGCGCACAGGTTGCAGGCTACACAACGCTCTTCACCATCGGGGTCGCGGGTCAGGACGATACGGCCACGGTAGCGAGGCGGCAGGTACACCGCCTCTTCCGGGTATTGCAGGGTGTCGCGCTTGCGAAAGCCATGGCCGAAAACCATGATCAGGCTGCGCAACTGGGTACCAGTACCCTTAACGATGTCGCCAATATATTTGAACATGGGTCAAATCCTCACTGAACCGCGCCCGCAGGCGTGTTCAACAACACAACCGCAGCGGTCACCAGCAAATTGATCAGGGTCAGTGGCAGGCAGAATTTCCAGCTGAAATCCATCACCTGGTCATAACGCGGGCGCGGAATCGAAGCGCGCAGCAGGATGAACAGCATGATGAAGAACGCGGTCTTCAATGCGAACCAGAAGAAAGCCAGTTGCGGCAGGATGCCGAACGGACCGTGCCAGCCACCGAAGAACAGGGTGACCAGCAGCGCCGAGATCAGGATGATGCCGATGTACTCGCCGACGAAGAACATGCCCCATTTCATGCCGGCATATTCAATGTGGTAACCGTCGGCCAGTTCCTGCTCCGCTTCCGGCTGGTCGAACGGGTGACGGTGAGTCACGGCGACGCCAGCAACGAAGAAGGTACAGAAACCGAAGAACTGCGGAATGATGAACCACAGGTTCTGCGCCTGGTACTCGACGATGTCGCGCATGTTGAACGAGCCGACCTGGACCACGATGCCCATGAGCGCCAGGCCCATGAACACTTCGTAGGACACGGTCTGGGCCGAGGCACGCAAGCTGCCCAGCAGGGCGAACTTGTTGTTACTCGACCAGCCGGCGAACAGCACCGCGTAGACCGACAGGCCGGCCATGGCGAAGAAGAACAGCAGGCCGATGTTCAGGTCCGCCACACCCCAGGTCGGGGTGATCGGGATGATCGCGAAGGCGATCAGCAAGGCGCTCATGGCCACGACCGGTGCCAGGGTGAAAATCACCTTGTCGGCAAACGGCGGGGTCCAGTCTTCCTTGAAGAACATCTTGAGCATGTCGGCGGCGATCTGGAACATGCCGAACGGGCCAACGCGGTTCGGACCATAACGGTCCTGCCACCAGCCCAGCAGGCGACGTTCGACGAAGCTGAGCAGGGCACCTGCGACCACCACGGCCAGCATCACCACCAGGGCCTTGACGACCGCGATGATGGTGTCGATCACTTCAGGGGTGAACCAGGTCATTGCGCTGCCTCCTGCAGACCGTCAACGGAAAAGCCTGCGATCGCCGGTGGAATGCCCGCCAGACCGACAGGCAGGGCCACCAGGCCAGCACCCAGCTGTTCATTGATGCGCAGCGGCAGACGCAGGGTCTGGCCGGCCACGTTCAGGCTCAGCAGGGCGCCATCGTTGACTCCCAGGCGATCGGCTTCGGACTTGGCCAGCGCCACGTAGGCGGCCGGAATGCGCTCTTGTACCGGCGCGGCCTTGGAAGAGTTCTCTTCGCTGCCGAACAGGTGGAAGAACGGCACGACCTGCCAGGTGCCCTGGGCCGGGTTGAAGGCGCGAGGCACATTGGCGAACCAGTTCAGCGCATCACCGGTGCTTTCGATCAGGCGGGTGCCCGGGTCGCCAGCGCGGATGTGACCACCGACTTCGTCCTGGAACTTGTTCCAGGCTTGCGGCGAGTTCCAGCCCGGAGACCAGGCGAATGGCACTTGCTGACGCGGCTCGACCGAGCCCGAGTAACCTTCCATGGAGAAGGCGAACGCGGTGTCGTTGTCTTGCGGGGTACGCGGTTCATGCACGCTGATGTCGGCCCGCATGGCGGTCCGGCCGGAGTAACGCAGCGGCTCACGGGCCAGCTTCATGCCCTTGATGCGGAACGCAGCGGACGGGGCGGCATCGACGATGCGCGCCAGTTGCGGCGTGCTGGAAGCGACGGCAGCGGTCACGTGGTCGAGCTGGGTCCAGTCGATCGGCTGGTTCAGCAGGGTGGCGCGCAGGGCATGCAGCCAGCGCCAGCCTTCGTGGACCAGGATGCTGGCGTCCATGTACTTCGGATCGAACACCTGGAAGAAGCGCTGGGCGCGACCTTCCTGGCTGACCAGGGTGCCATCGCCTTCGGCGAAGCTGGCAGCTGGCAGGACCAGGTGCGCGCGATCGCTGGTGGCAGTCTTCTGATGGTCAGCGACGATCAGCACTTTCGCGGCGTTCAGGGCTGCATCGACCTTGGCCTTGGCGGTGCGGGTGTACAGATCGTTTTCCAGTACGACGATGGCGTCGGCCTGGCCGTCGATGACCGCTTGCAGGGCAGCGTCAACCGATTCGCCACCGAGCATGGCCAGGCCAAGGCTGTTGGCCTCTGGGACGATCAGGCTGATGGAACCGTTCTTCTCGCGCAGCTTCAACGCCTTGGCGATGTTCGCGGCGGCTTCGATCAAGGCTTTGGAGCCCAGGGAAGTGCCGGCGATGATCAGTGGGCGCTTGGCTGCCAGCAGGGCGTCGGCGATGCGCTGGGCCAGTGCCAGGGCTTCGCTGTCCAGGCCGGCAACGGCTGGGGCGCTGGCGTCGAGGGCGTGAGCCACGGCGAAACCGATGCGGGCCAAGTCGTCGGGAGCGGCGTGTACGCACTCTTCGGCGATGTCGTCGAGCTTGGTTTCAGCGATGCTTGCGATGAACAGCGGGTTCAGCGCGTGCTGGCCGATGTTCTTCACCGCGGCGTCGAGCCAAGGCTGGACGCGCATGGCGTCGGCCATGTCTTCGGCCTTGCCCTTGACCGACTGGCGCAGGGACAGGGCCATGCGGGCGGCAGTCTGGGTCAGGTCTTCACCGAGGACGAAGATCGCGTCGTGGTCTTCGATGTCGCGCATGTTCGGCACTGGCAGCGGGCTGTCTTTGAGCACCTGCAGGACCAGGCGGATACGCTCCAGTTCAGCGGCTTCGATACCGCTGTAGAAGTGCTCGGCGCCGACCAGTTCGCGCAACGCGTGGTTGCTTTCGAGGCTCGCGCGGGGCGAACCGATACCGACGATGTTGCGACCGCGCAGCAGGTCGGCGGCTTTATCCAGTGCTTCGTCGAGGCTCAGTTTGGCGCCATTGGCCAGCAGTGGCTGGCGTGGGCGGTCTTCGCGGTTGACGTAGCCATAGCCGAAACGGCCACGGTCGCACAGGAAGTACTGGTTCACCGAACCGTTGAAACGGTTCTCGATGCGACGCAGTTCGCCGTAGCGCTCACCCGGGGAGATGTTGCAACCGCTGGAGCAGCCATGGCAGATGCTCGGCGAGAATTGCATGTCCCACTTGCGGTTGTAGCGCTCGGAGTGAGTCTTGTCGGTGAACACACCGGTCGGGCAGACCTCGGTGAGGTTGCCGGAGAACTCGCTTTCCAGGGTGCCGTCTTCAACGCGACCGAAGTACACGTTGTCGTGGGCGCCGAACACACCGAGGTCGGTGCCGCCGGCGTAGTCTTTATAGAAGCGCACGCAGCGGTAGCAGGCGATGCAGCGGTTCATCTCGTGGGAGATGAACGGGCCCAGTTGCTGGTTCTGGTGAGTACGCTTGGTGAAGCGGTAACGGCGCTCGTTGTGGCCGGTCATTACCGTCATGTCTTGCAGGTGGCAGTGACCGCCTTCCTCACAGACCGGGCAGTCGTGAGGGTGGTTGGTCATCAGCCATTCAACAACGCTGGCGCGAAAGGCCTTGGACTCTTCATCGTCGATGGAGATCCAGGTGCCATCGGTGGCAGGGGTCATGCAGGACATGACGATACGACCACGGGTGTCGTTCTCGTCGGTGTACTGCTTGACCGCGCACTGGCGGCAAGCGCCAACGCTGCCAAGGGCGGGGTGCCAGCAGAAGTAAGGAATATCGAGGCCTAGCGACAGACATGCCTGTAACAGGTTGTCTGCCCCGTCGACTTCGAGCGCTTTGCCGTCTACGTGGATAGTGGCCATGGTTCAAAGTTCTTCGTTGGCCCGGTGTCAGCGGGCGTGGCTAATGGAATCTTGTCATTCGCGTGAGTCAAAACAGCCGCGGGCGGCGTCATCACACGAGAAGGCGAAGGGCACGGACCCTTCGCCTTGTTAAGCGTTACGCGCCGACTACGATCGGCCTTGCCAGAGGCGGGACAGCGGCGCTGATAGGCGCGATGCCGGCTTCGAACTCTGGACGGAAGTATTTGATTGCGCTGCCCAATGGCTCCACGGCACCCGGTGCGTGAGCACAGAAGGTCTTGCCTGGGCCGAGGAAGCCGACCAGACCCAGCAGGGTCTCGATGTCACCGGGTTGGCCTTCGCCTTTCTCGATGGCCATCAGCAGCTTGACGCTCCATGGCAGGCCATCGCGGCAAGGGGTGCAGAAACCGCACGACTCACGGGCGAAGAACTGTTCCATGTTGCGCAGCAGGGACACCATGTTCACGCTGTCGTCCACCGCCATGGCCAGGCCGGTACCCATACGGGTGCCCACTTTGGCGATGCCGCCGGCGTACATTTGTGCGTCCAGGTGTTCTGGCAACAGGAAGCCGGTACCGGCGCCGCCTGGCTGCCAGGCCTTGAGCTTGAAGCCGTCGCGCATGCCGCCAGCGTAGTCTTCGAACAGCTCGCGGCCGGTCACGCCGAACGGCAGCTCCCACAGGCCCGGGTTCTTGACCTTGCCGGAGAAGCCCATGAGCTTGGTGCCCATGTCTTCGCTGCCTTCACGGGCCAACGACTTGTACCAGTCCACGCCGTCGGCAATGATCGCCGGCACGTTGCACAGGGTTTCGACGTTGTTCACGCAGGTCGGCTTGCCCCACACGCCTACGGCGGCAGGGAAGGGGGGCTTGGAGCGCGGGTTGGCGCGGCGGCCTTCGAGGGAGTTGATCAGTGCGGTTTCTTCACCGCAGATGTAACGCCCGGCGCCGGTGTGCACGAACAGCTCGAAGTCAAAGCCCGAGCCGAGGATGTTCTTGCCCAGCAGGCCAGCGGCCTTGGCTTCTTCCACGGCACGGTTGAGGTGCTTGGCGGCGGTGGTGTACTCGCCACGCAGGAAGATGTAGCCACGGTAGGTTTTCAGCGCGCGGGCGCTGATCAGCATGCCTTCGATCAGCAGATGGGGCAGTTGCTCCATCAGCATGCGGTCTTTCCAGGTGTTGGGCTCCATTTCATCCGCGTTGCACAGCAGGTAGCGGATGTTGATGGATTCGTCTTTGGGCATCAGGCCCCACTTCACGCCCGTGGGGAAGCCTGCACCGCCGCGCCCCTTGAGGCCGGCGTCTTTCACGGTCTGGACGATGTCGTCCTGGGCCATGTCGGCGAAGGCCTTGCGAGCGGCCGCGTAACCGTTCTTGGCCTGGTACTCGTCGAGCCACACAGCCTCGCCGTCGTCACGCAGGCGCCAGGTCAGCGGATGGGTCTCTGCCGAGCGCTTGATGCGGTTGGCCGGGCCGAAGGAAGTCAGGGTCATACGTAGCCCTCCAACAGTTTGGCAACGCCAGCAGGCTGTACGTCACCGAAAGTGTCGTCGTCGATCATCAACGCCGGCGCCTTGTCGCAGTTGCCGAGGCAGCAGACTGGCAGCAGGGTGAAGCGACCGTCGGCAGTGGTCTGGCCCAGGCCGATCCCCAGCTTGCTCTGGATTTCGCTGACCACCGACTCGTGGCCGCCGATGTAGCAGACCATGCTGTCGCAGACGCGAATGATGTGGCGGCCCACTGGCTGGCGGAAGATCTGGCTGTAGAACGTCGCCACGCCTTCAACGTCGCTGGCCGGGATGCCGAGGATTTCGCCGATGGCGTACAGGGCGCCATCGGGCACCCAGCCACGTTCCTTCTGGACGATCTTCAGGGCTTCGATCGACGCCGCGCGCGGGTCTTCGTAGTGATGCAACTCGTGCTCGATGGCCGAGCGCTCGGTTTCACTCAAGGTGAAACGGTCTGTCTGGATAAGCGTGCTGTTCATGCTTAGCGGTCCACGTCGGCCATAACGAAGTCGATACTACCCAGGTACGCAATCAAGTCCGCGACCATGCTGCCTTTGATCACCGAAGGGATCTGCTGCAGGTGCGGGAAGCTTGGAGTACGGATCCGGGTGCGGTAGCTCATGGTGCCGCCGTCGCTCGTCAGGTAGTAACTGTTGATGCCCTTGGTCGCTTCGATCATCTGGAAGGATTCGTTGGCCGGCATGACCGGGCCCCACGAAACTTGCAGGAAGTGCGTGATCAGGGTCTCGATGTGCTGCAGCGTGCGCTCTTTAGGCGGCGGCGTGGTCAGCGGGTGATCCGCCTTGTACGGGCCTTCCGGCATGTTGCGCATGCACTGGTCGATGATCTTGATGCTCTGGCGCATTTCTTCGACGCGCACCATGCAGCGGTCGTAGGCATCGCCATTGGCCGCCAGCGGTACTTCGAATTCGAAGTTCTCGTAGCCGGAGTACGGACGCGCCTTGCGCAGGTCGAAATCGCAACCGGTGGAACGCAGGCCGGCACCGGTGACGCCCCATTCCAGGGCCTCTTTGGTGTTGTAGGCGGCGACGCCGATGGTCCGACCCTTGAGGATGCTGTTCTGCAGGGCGGCCTTGGTGTATTCGTCGAGGCGCTTTGGCAGCCATTCAACGAAGTCCTTGACCAGTTTTTCCCAGCCGCGTGGCAGGTCGTGGGCGACACCACCGATGCGGTACCAGGCCGGGTGCAGGCGAAAGCCCGTAATGGCTTCGATCACCGTGTACGCCTTCTGGCGGTCGGTGAAGGTGAAGAACACCGGGGTCATGGCGCCGACGTCCTGGATGTAGGTACCCAGGAACAGCAGGTGGCTGGTGATCCGGAAGAACTCGGCCATCATGATGCGGATGACGTCGACCTTCTCGGGCACCTTGATGCCGGCCAGCTTCTCGACCGAGAGCACGTACGGCAGGTTGTTCATCACGCCGCCGAGGTAGTCGATACGGTCGGTGTACGGGATGAAGCTGTGCCAGGACTGACGCTCGGCCATTTTCTCGGCACCACGGTGGTGGTAGCCGATGTCCGGTACGCAGTCGACGATCTCTTCGCCGTCCAGCTGCAGGATGATGCGGAACGCACCGTGAGCCGAAGGGTGGTTGGGACCCAGGTTGAGGAACATGTAGTCCTCGTTCGCCCCGGAGCGTTTCATGCCCCAGTCTTCAGGCTTGAAGCGCGCGGCTTCTTCCTCGAGCTGTTGCTTGGCCAGGGTCAGGCTGAACGGGTCGAACTCGGTGGCGCGGGCCGGGAAGTCCTTGCGCAGCGGGTGACCTTCCCAGGTCGGCGGCATCATGATGCGCGACAGGTGCGGGTGACCTTTGAAGTCGATGCCGTACATGTCCCAGACTTCACGCTCGTACCAGTTGGCGTTGGGCCAGATGCTGGTGACGGACGGCACGCTGAGGTCGCTCTCGGACAAGGCGACCTTGATCATTACGTCACTATTACGTTCGATCGACATCAGGTGGTAGAACACGGTGAAGTCGACGCCGCCTGGTAGCCCTTGACGCTTGGTGCGCAGACGCTCGTCCACGCCATGCAGGTCATAGAGCATGACGTACGGCTTGGGCAGGTTGCGCAGGAAGGTCAGGACTTCGACGAGTTTGGCACGGGCAACCCAAAGCACCGGCATGCCGGTGCGGGTAGGCTGGGCAGTGAATGCCTCGGGGCCAAAACGGTTGTTCAGTTCGACGACCACATCCTGGTCGTCTGCCTTGTAAGGCGGGATGTACAGAGCACTGCCTGTAGTCATGGTTATTTATCGCTTTCGGTCAACGTAAAGAATGAAGCCAGCTTTCGGTTTCTTTGCAGGAACAGATCTGGATCAGACTTCGTCGGGGCTGCGCAGGTTGGTGACTGCGATTCGCTGTTCGCGGCGCTGTTCCTTTTGCGAAGGCATCTCGGCGCGGTACACGCCTTGATCGCCGACGACCCAGGAAAGCGGGCGACGCTCCTGGCCAATCGACTCCTGCAGCAGCATCAGGCCTTGCAGGAAAGCTTCAGGGCGGGGCGGGCAGCCAGGCACGTAGACGTCCACGGGCAGGAACTTGTCCACTCCCTGAACCACGGAGTAGATGTCGTACATGCCACCGGAGTTGGCGCACGAGCCCATGGAGATGACCCACTTCGGCTCGAGCATTTGCTCGTAGAGACGCTGAATGATCGGCGCCATCTTGATGAAGCAGGTACCGGCGATAACCATGAAATCCGCCTGGCGCGGCGATGCCCGGATAACCTCGGCGCCAAAGCGCGCGATGTCGTGGGGCGCCGTGAAGGCAGTGGTCATTTCCACGTAGCAGCACGAAAGGCCGAAGTTGTACGGCCACAGGGAGTTTTTACGCCCCCAGTTGACTGCACCGCTCAGCACGTCTTCGAGCTTGCCCATGAAGATGTTTTTGTGGACTTGATCTTCTAACGGATCGGAAACGGTTTCCCGCTCGCCGATCGGGTACTGCTCGTTAGGAGCATCCGGGTCGATCCTGGTGAGATTGTATTGCATTGCCAAAGCCTCATTGTTTCAGCTTCGCCTGCCGCTTACGACGAGCTTCCGGAGCCCAGTCAAGGGCGCCCACTCGAAATAGGTAGACAAGACCTGCCAACAGAATTGCTATGAAAACGAGAGCTTCGACGAATCCGGTCCAGCCGCTTTCGCGGACGGACACAGACCATGCAAAGAGAAAGAGGGCTTCGATATCGAAGATCACGAACAACATCGCGACCAGATAGAATTTGGCTGAGAGCCGCAAGCGGGCGCCACCTGTAGGTAGCATGCCGGACTCGAACGGTTCGTTTTTGCTGCGGCCCCAGGCTTTTGACCCGAGGAGGCTGGAGACGCCGAGCATGAAGGCACAAAGGCCGCCGACACCCAGAAGGAAAATGGCAAAGCCCCAGTTGTGGGCCATGAGTCCTGTCGCTTCGGGCATGCTGGTAATCCTTAACAGAGAGCAAGGGTCTCTGAGCTTGATAAAGAAATAAAGCAGTGACGATATGTCGCAGCGCAATCAATCGCGGTGATTTTATGGCTAAACACCGTGCAAGTAAAATTCCTATAGCGAAATTATTTATAGGAATAAGGACATAGCGCACCTGCGAGGCCCTGCAGCCCGTGCGGTACGGGCATTAGCCGGGGTTTTGTTAATTATGTTTTGTGGCGGTTGCAATGAATATAGTTCGAGCTAAATGATAATCAATATTATTTGGGGTGGTTTTTAAACTATTCCAAGGTCGGGTAGCGGCTAAGTTACGGTTACTTGCGTGCTACAGCAAGTTGCCAGGGCGCAGTTTTTAACCGTTTTGGCCATTGTCGATACCGCTCTGGATCAATGTTTTGCTTCATGCGCCACGGTCTCCTGTAGGCGTGTGCTTGCTCGCGAAAAAGCCTTCGGAAAAAAAAGCCTTCGGAAAACGCGGTCGTTCAAGCAGGGCGCATTATCGTTGGAGTCCTTCGCGAGCAAGCCGCAAGCGGGCGCTCGCTCCTACAGGGGGGCTGTGTTACTGAGAAATGCCACGCAAAAAAACGCCCCGAACCAGTCGGGGCGTCAGATTTTCGGCATTGCAGTTAGCTTTCTACCAGGTCTGCGATGGCCGTGTGCTCAAGGCGAAGTCGATCAGTGGAACTGTTCTTCTTCGGTGGAGCCGGTCAGTGCGGTAACCGAAGACGAGCCACCCTGAATCACGGTGGTCATGTCGTCGAAGTAGCCGGTGCCCACTTCCTGCTGGTGAGCCACGAAGGTGTAACCCTTGGCGGCGTCAGCGAATTCCTGCTCCTGCAGCTTCACGTAGGCGGTCATGTCGTTGCGGGCGTAGTCGTGCGCCAGGTTGAACATGCTGTGCCACATGTTGTGAATGCCGGCCAGGGTGATGAACTGGTGCTTGTAACCCATGGCGGACAGTTCGCGCTGGAACTTGGCGATGGTCGCGTCGTCCAGGTTTTTCTTCCAGTTGAAGGAAGGCGAGCAGTTGTACGACAGCAGTTGGTCCGGGTATTCCTTCTTGATCGCTTCAGCGAAGCGACGAGCTTCGTCCAGGTCCGGCTTGGCGGTTTCGCACCAGATCAGGTCGGCGTATGGCGCGTAAGCCAGGCCGCGGGCGATGGCCTGGTCCAGACCGGCGCGCACTTTGTAGAAACCTTCCTGGGTACGTTCGCCAGTCACGAATGGCTGGTCGTACGGGTCGCAGTCGGAAGTCAGCAGGTCAGCGGCGTTGGCGTCGGTACGGGCCAGGATGATGGTCGGTGTACCGGCAACGTCAGCTGCCAGACGAGCAGCGGTCAGCTTCTGTACCGCTTCCTGGGTAGGAACCAGTACCTTGCCGCCCATGTGGCCGCACTTCTTCACGGAAGCCAGTTGGTCTTCGAAGTGAACGCCGGCAGCGCCTGCCTCGATCATGCTCTTCATCAGCTCGTAGGCGTTCAGTACGCCGCCGAAACCGGCTTCGGCGTCAGCCACGATTGGAGCGAAGTAGTCGATGTAGCCTTCATCGCCCGGGCCTTTGCCGGCTTTCCACTGGATCTGGTCAGCACGACGGAACGAGTTGTTGATGCGCTTGACGACGGTGGGTACCGAGTCAACCGGGTACAGCGACTGGTCCGGGTACATCGATTCGGCGGAGTTGTTGTCCGCGGCCACTTGCCAGCCCGACAGGTAGATCGCCTGGATGCCGGCTTTGACTTGTTGCACAGCCTGGCCGCCGGTCAGGGCACCCATGCAGTTGACGAAATCTTTCTCAGGGCGGAAGGACGGCTTGGCGCCCTGGGTCACCAGGTTCCACAGCTTCTCGGCGCCCAGTTTTGCAAAGGTGTGCTCAGGTTGAACCGAGCCGCGCAGGCGGACGACGTCAGCAGCGGAGTAAGCGCGTGTCACGCCTTTCCAGCGTGGGTTTTCAGCCCAGTCTTTTTCGAGGGCTGCAATTTGCTGTTCGCGTGTCAGTGCCATGGAGATAAACCTCGTCGCATAGGTCTTGGTGGAAAATTCCGTTTGCCGGGTACGCGTGTCAATAGGCGTAACAGGCTGCTCGCTGACCAGAAGCTTGCCGGTCAAGGCGGATTTGGCGGGGGTGGCGACGGGATGAACGATGGGCTCGAGGGTGGAGGCTGAGCAGGTAAGGGCGAGCTGTCGGGCGCATTCGGGCGTCGTGGGCCTGGTGCGAACATCAGTGGTGTGCCGGGTTACCTAATTACGCTTCCGTCCCTCGGGACAACTTCGTTCCAGTCGGCAACCTCGTCAAACACACCTTGTGGGCGGTACAGACACGAAACGGCTCGCAGGGTAGTTGCAAGCAACGCTTCGAAGGCCCTTGCCAGGGCCTCTGATTAGCGGGAGCGAGGCCATCATGCCTTTGCTTTTTTGCCTCGTCAAACGTTTTGTAGTGCTTTTTTTCAGGCACTACATCTTTGGTCTAATACGACTAATCAGTCAGTTTTCGGTGAGTTAGTCCAAGGTATCGACTTTCACCCGCAAGGTCAGGTCATCCCGGCCCTGGGTCCCATAGGTACGGGTCATGCCCTGTTTATCGGCCTGGGTCTGGCGGCTGATCCCCGCCAGGGTGATCCATTGGCCCAGTCGACCGCTGACACTTGTGTCGGTGCTTTGCACATTCACTACATCCGCACGTTCCTGGCTCATGCGGTCACGGTTGGTGCTGATGGCCAGGTGCACGGTTTCGCCGGTGACGCTGGCAGTCACGTAGAAACCCTGGGTGACGTTGCGGTATTCGGTCTGGCTTTGCAGGCGGCCGTAGGTGTCGGTCCCAGTGCTGGTGAGCGGGACGCTCTGGCCGGTCTGGATCAGCGCCGGCACGCCTTCACTGGCCTGGATCTGCTGGATGCCACCCTCGCGGCTGGCGGTGCCGTAGCTAATGATCTGAGTCTGCTGGTCGCCGCTGTCCTGTGGGGGGTTCTGGTTGGTGTCGACCGTGATCAACAGGCGTTTTGGCGCAGTGTCGAGCTGGCTGAGCAGGGTCCTAAGTTCGTCGATCCTGGTGGGATCTGCGTTGACGATCAGTTGATTGCCATAGGCGCTGACGGTGCCGTCCTTGCCGATGAAATGCTGCGCCACGGGTAGCAGGTCGGCACTGGTGCGGTGGTTGAGCGGTACCACTTCGGTCGCCGCCGTGGCCGCAAAGCTGCAGCCGAGCAGCAGGGTGGTCAGCAGGGTGCGTAGGGACATATCCGTTATCTCCGCATTCAAGTGTCTTGATAGTGCCAGTTTGTCGGCCTGCGGTGGAGCAAGTTGAATCGTAGGCAGCAAAACGCCCCGGCATCGGTGGATGGCGGGGCGTTTTGAGTGGTTTGATAGTGCCATCGCGGGCCGGGCGGCGCTCCGCTTGCCCGCGATGGCCACAGCCCGGTTTCAGGCCGAGTCACGCACCATGTCGACATGAGGAATCCCGGCTTCCAGGAACTCTTCACTGACAATCTTGAAGCCCAGGCGCTCATAGAACGCCGTGGCCTGCACCTGGGCGCTGAGCATCTGCTGCTTGAGCCCCCGCGCCTCGGCTTCGCCGATTACCGCTTGCATCAAGGCGTCGCCGACTTTCAGGCCGCGCCAGTCCTTGAGCACCGAGACCCGGCCAATGTGGCCGTCGGGCAGCAGGCGGGCGGTACCGATCGGAAAGTCGCCTTCAAGGGCGAGGAAATGCACGGCGCTTGCGTCGTCGGCATCCCATTCCAGCTCGGGTGGAACCGATTGCTCGGCGATGAATACCGCTTCACGAATGCGCCGGATCTCGGCGTTATCCTTTTGCCAGTCTGCGACACGTACGCGAATCTTATTCATCGGCAAACCCCAGGCTACCTTGCTTGACCAGTTCGCACAGCAGGCCGCGGCCGTCTTCGTCGCTCAGCCAATGGCCGAGGTTGTCGACGTGCAGCGCGTCGGCGGCGCAAATCATTTTCAGCAGCTCGCGCAGCTTGCCCGGCAGGTAACGGCTCTGGCCGCTGGCAAACAGCAGCAGGTCGTCGTCGACTTCGGACCAGGCCAGGCGCGCGCTCGGGTTGCGAATCAGCACCGCACCTTGTTCCAGGGCGCCAAGGAAGTCGTCCTCGGTCACGTCTTCCGGGCCTGCGACCAACTCAGGGTAGCGCGGTTCGGTCATGAACTGGCCGAACCAGGTCAGCAACAGGCGCTCGTCGCTCATGTGCTCGGCCAGCAGGCCTTTCAAGCGGTCGAGTGCGTCATGCTGGATCTGGTGCGGGTCGGCGGCCGGTTGTGCGTCGGCGTCGGTGTAGCGCTCTTCATCAGGCAGGAACTGGCTGAGGAAGTCAGTGAAGTGGGTCAGCACTTCAGCGGCGCTCGGCGCGCGGAAGCCTACCGAGTAGGTCAGGCAGTCAT
This sequence comes from Pseudomonas kielensis, assembly GCF_014236655.1. Lineage (GTDB taxonomy): Bacteria > Pseudomonadota > Gammaproteobacteria > Pseudomonadales > Pseudomonadaceae > Aquipseudomonas > Aquipseudomonas kielensis. The sequence goes on along the minus strand of NZ_JACMYG010000005.1, from coordinate 55,273 downwards.
CCACGGCGACGCCGCAGTGGGCCAGGCGTGGCGGCAGGTAGAGCATGTCGCCCGGCTCCAGGACCCACTCGTCGGTGGCTTCGAAGTCGGCCAGGATGCGCAGGTCGGCGTGTTGCAGCAGCGGGCTCTCGGAGTCGCACATCTGGCCGATTTTCCAGTTGCGCTGGCCATGGCCTTGCAGCAGGAACACATCGTAATTGTCAAAGTGCGGGCCAACACTGCCACCTGGGGCGGCGAAGCTGATCATCACGTCGTCGATGCGCCAGCTCGGCAGGAAGCGGAAGTTTTCCAGCAGTTCGCTGACTTCTGGTACGAACTGGTCGACAGCCTGCACCAGCAGGGTCCAGTCACGCTCCGGCAGCTTGCTGAACTCGTCTTCGGCGAACGGGCCGCGACGCAATTCCCAAGGGCGCTCGCCGTGCTCGATGACCAGGCGCGATTCGACTTCTTCTTCCAGGGCCAGGCCGGCCAGTTCGTCGGCGTCGATCGGGCTTTCGAAGTCAGGGATTGCCTGGCGGATCAGCAGCGGTTTTTTCTGCCAGTAGTCGCGCAGGAACTCGCGTGCAGTGATGCCGCCCAGAAGTTGCAGAGGAATATCAGGATTCATGTGTAACCTATTGAAAAAAAGCACTTTTCAGACGGGAATAAAAACGCCCGGCGCTGCCGGGCGTCTCAAACGGGTCAAGCGGTCGATCAGATGCGTCGAGCTTGCTCGACTGCGTTACCGATGTAGTTGGCCGGGGTGAGCAGTTTCAGCTCGGCCTTGGCCTCGGCAGGCATGTCCAGTGCATCGATGAAAGTCTGCAGCGCTTCAGGGCTGATGCCCTTGCCGCGGGTCAATTCTTTGAGCTTTTCGTACGGGTTTTCGATGTTGTAGCGGCGCATCACGGTCTGGATCGGCTCGGCCAATACTTCCCAGCACGCGTCCAGGTCAGCGGCGATTTTCTGCGCGTTGAGCTCCAGCTTGCTGATGCCTTTGAGGCTGGCTTCGTACGCGATCACGCTGTGGGCAAAGCCCACGCCAAGGTTGCGCAGTACGGTGGAGTCGGTCAGGTCGCGCTGCCAGCGGGAGATCGGCAGTTTGCTCGCCAGGTGCTGGAACAGTGCGTTGGCGATACCCAGGTTGCCTTCGGAGTTTTCGAAGTCGATCGGGTTGACCTTGTGCGGCATGGTCGAGGAACCGATTTCGCCAGCGATGGTGCGCTGTTTGAAATAACCCAGGGAGATGTAGCCCCAGATGTCACGGTCGAAGTCGATCAGGATGGTGTTGAAGCGTGCAATCGCGTCGAACAGTTCGGCGATGTAGTCGTGCGGCTCGATCTGGGTGGTGTACGGGTTGAAGCCCAGGCCCAGTTCGTCTTCGATGAAGGCGCGGGCGTTGGCTTCCCAGTCGATCTGCGGGTAGGCCGACAGGTGCGCGTTGTAGTTGCCTACGGCGCCGTTGATCTTGCCCAGCAGTGGCACGGCAGCGACCTGGGCGATCTGGCGCTCCAGGCGGTACACCACGTTGGCCAGCTCTTTGCCCAGGGTGGTCGGCGAAGCCGGTTGCCCGTGGGTGCGCGACAGCATCGGCACGTCGGCGAAGCGGATCGCCAGTTCACGGATGGCGTCAGCGGTCTGGCGCATCAGCGGCAGCATCACGTCATCACGGCCTTCGCGCAGCATCAGGGCGTGGGACAGGTTGTTGATGTCCTCGCTGGTGCAGGCAAAGTGGATGAACTCGCTGACGTTGGCCAGTTCCGGCAGCTTGGCCGCTTGCTCTTTGAGCAGGTATTCGATGGCCTTGACGTCGTGGTTGGTGGTGCGCTCGATCTCTTTGACGCGCTCGGCGTGCTCCAGCGAGAAGTTCTCGGCCAGTTCATTGAGAACGGCGTTGGCTTGCGCGGAGAAGGCGGGCACTTCAGGGATGGCGGCGTGAGCGGCCAGGCGTTGAAGCCAGCGCACTTCCACCAGGACGCGAGCACGGATCAGGCCGTATTCGCTGAAAATCGGCCGCAGGGCCTGGGTTTTGCCGGCGTAGCGGCCGTCAACAGGGGAAACCGCAGTGAGCGAAGAGAGCTGCATGGGGTGTTCTCGGACAGTCGGGCAACGAAATGGGGCGCGTATCATACATGAAAAAATCCGCCGGTCCGTTGCCAACTGACCAGCGTATTACGCCTAACACGGTGTACAGGACCCTTGATGCGACTTATTCGTTGCGCATCAATGGGTAAAGTTCTTTGAGCAATTTGCGACGGCTGATCACCAACTGCCAGCGGTGCCCACCCAGTTGCCGCCACAGGCGTGCCGAGCGGATCCCGGCCAGCAACAGGGCGCGGATTTTCGAGGCGTTGCTGGGCTGCTGCAGGTTGCGCATGTCGCCGTGTACCTGGATGCGCTGGCGCAGAGTGCTCAGGGTGTCCTGGTACAAAGCGCCACAGGCGGCAATCACGTTCTCGTGCGCCGGGCCGAAATGTTCAACCTGGGACTGGATCTGGGGCAGGCGCTTGCCGATTTCCGCGAGCATGTCCTCGCGCTTGGCCAGTTGACGCTCAAGGCCGAGCATCGACAGGGCGTAGCGCAGCGGCTCGCGTTGCAGGGTGCTGGGGTCGCGCTCCAGGGCGCCGATCAACGCGCGATAGCCTTCGCGCAGGTTGAGGTCGTCGCCGCCGTAGACTTCCAGGGTGTCCTTGGGGTCGCGGATCAGCAGGCTGCCGAGCATGCAGGTCAGGCCGGCTTCGCTGACCTGGCCGGTCTTGGCGATCTTGTCCACCAGCACGGCGGCCAGGAAGACCCCGCCCAGCGCGGTCAATTGCTCCTGAGTGGGGCTCATGCCTTGCTGCTCCAGGGTTCTGCAACTTCGATGACGCCGCCACCGAGGCAGATTTCACCGTCATAGAACACCACGGACTGACCAGGCGTGACGGCGCGTTGCGGCTCATCGAAGGTGGCGCGATAGCCGGTCGCGGTTTGTTCCAGGGTGCAGGCCTGGTCGTTCTGGCGGTAGCGGACCTTGGCGGTCAGGCGGCGCGGCTGGCTCAGGTCGACCGGGTTGACCCAGTAGATCTCGGAGGCGAGCAGGGCGCCGGAGAACAGCCATGGGTGGTTGTTGCCCTGGCCAACGATCAACTCGTTGTGCTCAAGGTCCTTGACCAGCACGTACCAGGGCTCGTCGCCGGCGTCTTTCAAGCCGCCGATGCCCAGGCCCTGGCGTTGGCCGATGGTGTGGTACATCAGGCCGTGGTGGCGGCCGATCACTTCACCTTCGGTGGTCTTGATTTCGCCTGGCTGGGCCGGCAGGTATTGCTTGAGGAAGTCGCTGAAGCGCCGTTCACCGATAAAGCAGATGCCGGTGGAGTCTTTCTTCTTGGCCGTGGCCAGGTCGTGTTTCTCGGCGATTGCGCGCACTTGCGGTTTTTCCAGTTCGCCGACCGGAAACAGGGTCTTGGCGATCTGTTCACCGCCGACGGCGTGCAGGAAGTAGCTCTGGTCCTTGTTCGGGTCCAGGCCCTTGAGCAGTTCGGTGCGGCCATCAATGTCGCGGCGGCGCACGTAGTGGCCGGTGGCGATCAGGTCGGCGCCGAGCATCATGGCGTAGTCGAGGAACGCCTTGAACTTGATCTCACGGTTGCACAGGATGTCCGGGTTCGGGGTGCGACCGGCTTTGTACTCGGCCAGGAAGTGCTCGAACACGTTGTCCCAGTACTCGGCGGCGAAGTTGGCGGTGTGCAGCTTGATGCCGATTTTGTCGCACACGGCCTGGGCGTCGGCCAGGTCATCCATGGCGGTGCAATAGTCCGTACCGTCGTCCTCTTCCCAGTTCTTCATGAACAGGCCTTCCACCTGGTAACCCTGCTCGATCAGCAGTAGGGCGGAAACGGAAGAGTCCACGCCGCCGGACATGCCGACAATGACGCGCTTCGATTGGGTGTCAGAAGGGGCTGGATCACGCATGGGAATTTAATGAGTGTCTTGAAAAAGGACGCGATTCTAACAGGCTGGCGCCCGCAAGGCTAAAGAGAAGGACGGATCAGTTCGAGACTGAAGCAATTTCCCTGCAGGTAATCGTCGATGCAGCGGATGATCAGCTCGCTGCGCCAGCTTTCGCGCTGGGCTAGCAATTCGTCCCGAGTCAGCCACTTGGCGCCGACGATGCCGTCGTCCAGTGGGTAATCGGGGTGGTGCTTGATGGCTTTGGCGATAAAGCAGACCCGTTGATAGGTCACGCCGTTGCTGGGGGCGGTGTAGAGATAAATGCCTACCACGCCGGTCGGCTCGACGTCCCAGCCGGTCTCTTCGAGGGTTTCGCGTACGGCGGCTTCGGTCAGGGTCTCATCCGGATCCAGGTGGCCGGCGGGCTGGTTCAGTACGTTGCGCCCGGCTTTGTGCTCTTCAACCATGAGGAAACGGCCGTTGTCCTCGACGATGGTGGCGACGGTGATGTGGGGTAGCCAATCCATGCAGCTTCCTCGGTTTCTGGTATTGGAATAAAAAACAGTGTGGGAGCGAGCTTGCTCGCGATTGCGGCGGATCAGTTCACACCAATGCTGAATGATATATCGCTATCGCGAGCAAGCTCGCTCCCACATTGGTTCGGTTTTGGCAAATAGATAGGTGTCATCGCCACAAACAGAAACCCCGGCACTAGGCCGGGGCTTCTTTGCATCCTTACAACCTTACACCAGCGCAGCAATCGCCGCGTTGAAGGTGTTGCTCGGGCGCATGGCCTGGCTGATCAGCTCGGCATTGGCGTGGTAGTAACCGCCGATGTCCACTGGCTTGCCCTGGACGGCGTTGAGCTCGGCAACGATGGTTGCCTCGTTCTCGGTCAGGGTGCTGGCCAGTTGGCTGAACTGCGCTTGCAGGGCCGTGTCTTCGCTCTGGGCGGCCAGTGCTTGTGCCCAGTACAGCGCCAAGTAGAAGTGGCTGCCGCGGTTGTCGATGTTGCCGACTTTGCGCGATGGCGACTTGTTGTTGTCGAGGAACTGGCCGGTAGCCTGGTCCAGGGTCTTGGCCAACACCAACGCTTTAGGGTTGTTGTAGGTTACGCCCAGGTGTTCCAGGGACGCGGCCAGGGCCAGGAACTCGCCCAGCGAATCCCAACGCAGGAAGTTTTCTTCCAGCAGTTGTTGCACGTGCTTGGGGGCCGAACCGCCAGCGCCGGTTTCGAACAGGCCGCCACCGTTCATCAGCGGCACGATCGACAGCATCTTGGCGCTGGTGCCCAGTTCCATGATCGGGAACAGGTCGGTCAGGTAGTCGCGCAACACGTTGCCGGTCACCGAGATGGTGTCCTTGCCTTCGCGGGTGCGCTGCAGGGTGAACTTCATGGCGTCGACCGGTGCCATGATCTGGATGTCCAGGCCGGCGGTGTCGTGGTCCTTCAGGTAAGCCTGGACCTTCTCGATCACCACGCCATCGTGGGCGCGCATTGGGTCCAGCCAGAAAATCGCTGGGGTGGCGCTGGCGCGGGCACGGTTCACGGCCAGTTTGACCCAGTCCTGGATCGGCGCGTCCTTGGTCTGGCACATGCGGAAGATGTCGCCGGCTTCAACCGGTTGCTCCAGCAGGGTGCGGCCAGCGCTGTCGGAAACACGAACCACACCGTCAGCCTTGATCTGGAAGGTCTTGTCGTGGGAGCCGTACTCTTCGGCTTTCTTCGCCATCAGGCCAACGTTTGGCACGCTGCCCATGGTGGTTGGGTCGAAGGCGCCATTGAACTTGCAGTCTTCAATCACTGCCTGGTAGATGGTGGCGTAGCAGCGATCCGGGATCACGGCCTTGGTGTCGTGCAGTTGACCGTCGGTGCCCCACATTTTGCCGGAGTCACGGATCATGGCCGGCATCGATGCGTCGACGATCACGTCGCTTGGCACGTGCAGGTTGGTGATGCCTTTGTCGGAGTTGACCATCGCCAGGGAAGGGCGAGCGGCGTAGACCGCCTGGATGTCGGCTTCGATCTGCGCTTGCTGGTCGGCCGGCAGGGCCTTGATGCGAGCGTACAGGTCGCCGATGCCGTTGTTCAGGTTGAAGCCGATCTGTGCCAGCACGTCTGCGTGCTTGGCCAGGGCGTCTTTATAGAACTCGGCAACGATCTGGCCGAACATGATCGGGTCGGAAACCTTCATCATGGTGGCTTTGAGGTGGACCGACAGCAGCACGCCCTTGGCCTTGGCGTCTTCGATCTCGGCGGCGATGAAGCTGCGCAGGGCGTTTTTGCTCATGACCGCGCAATCGAGGATCTCACCGGCTTGTACGGTGGTCTTTGCCTTCAGGACGGTGGAGGTGCCGTCCTGGGCGATCAGTTCGATTTTCACGGCGTCAGCGGCGTCGATCAGGGCGGCCTTTTCGCTGCCGTAGAAATCGCCGGTGCTCATGTGCGCAACGTGGGACTTGGAGTCCTTGGCCCAGGCGCCCATCTTGTGCGGGTGCTTGCGAGCGTAGTTCTTGACCGACAGCGGCGCGCGGCGGTCGGAGTTGCCTTCGCGCAGAACCGGGTTTACCGCGCTGCCCTTGACCTTGTCGTAACGAGCCTTGGCGTCTTTGTCGGCATCGCTGGTCACGGTTTCCGGGTAGTCCGGCAGTGCATAGCCCTGGGCTTGCAGTTCTTTGATCGCGGCTTGCAGTTGCGGTACCGAAGCACTGATGTTCGGCAGCTTGATGATGTTGGCTTCAGGCGTAACGGCCAGGGCGCCCAGTTCGGCGAGGTGGTCGGCTACGGCTTTGTCACCCAGTTGCTCGGGGAAGCTTGCCAGGATGCGCCCTGCAAGGGAGATATCGCGGGTTTCCACGGCAATATCGGCGGAAGCGGTAAAGGCTTCTACGATCGGGAGCAGGGAATAGGTGGCGAGGGCGGGAGCTTCGTCGGTGAAGGTGTAGATGATCTTCGAGCGGGTGGGCATATTCGGATTAACTCTCTTCTTTGCTAAAAGCGTGCGCGGAAATTCGAGGGGCGCCGGGTAAGCGCGTTCGTTCAAAGTCATCCATGAGCCGAATGTCGAGATTTCGTCGCGGTGATGTTGGGTGCATCAGTCGAGCGTCAAGCGCTCGGGTTGCGGTAACAACCCGGCTTTTCGGGCCGAAACTCTTGTAGTAGAGGGCTCGGCCGTCGTGACTCTGTGGTCAGCGGCGGCATTATACATAGGTAGCTGGCAAAACGCCGATGGTTCATACACCTCTGGTCTCGTCCATTGGTCTAAAGGTCGCACCCGGTGCTGCGGCGTAGAGTCGCTCCACGTGCTTGAGTTTGGCAGTTTCCCCTTTGCTTTCATGCTTGTAGGCCGCGAACTGGGTAGCTTGGCGGCAGATCAGTGGAACATGAGGTTCCCGTGCAGATTCAACTGGGGTACGCTCGAACGCAGCCAGATGTTCAATCCACACAACGGAGTTCAGCATGGGATACAAGAAGATTCAGGTTCCAGCAGTCGGCGACAAAATCACCGTCAATGCAGACCATTCTCTCAATGTTCCTAACAACCCGATCATCCCTTTCATTGAAGGTGATGGTATTGGTGTTGATATCAGCCCGGTCATGATCAAGGTTGTCGATGCTGCTGTTAAGAAGGCTTACGGCGGCGAACGCAAGATTTCCTGGATGGAAGTGTATGCCGGGGAAAAAGCGACTCAGGTTTACGATCAGGACACCTGGCTGCCTCAGGAAACCCTGGACGCAGTCAAGGATTACGTGGTTTCCATCAAGGGCCCGCTGACCACGCCGGTCGGTGGCGGTATCCGTTCCCTCAACGTTGCACTGCGTCAGCAGCTGGATCTGTATGTGTGCCTGCGCCCGGTGCGCTGGTTCGAAGGTGTACCGAGCCCGGTGAAAAAGCCTGGTGACGTCGACATGACCATCTTCCGTGAGAACTCGGAAGACATCTACGCCGGTATCGAGTGGAAAGCCGGTTCGCCGGAAGCGACCAAGGTCATCAAGTTCCTGAAAGAGGAAATGGGTGTCACCAAGATTCGTTTCGACGAAAACTGCGGCATCGGCGTCAAGCCGGTTTCCCTGGAAGGCACCAAGCGTCTGGCGCGCAAGGCCCTGCAATATGTGGTCGACAATGATCGCGACTCGCTGACCATCGTCCACAAAGGCAACATCATGAAGTTCACCGAAGGTGCCTTCAAGGAGTGGGCCTACGAAGTGGCGGCCGAAGAGTTCGGCGCGACCCTGCTCGACGGCGGTCCGTGGATGCAGTTCAAGAACCCGAAAACCGGCAAGAACGTCATCGTCAAGGATGCCATCGCCGATGCCATGCTCCAGCAGATCCTGCTGCGCCCGGCGGAATACGACGTGATCGCGACCCTGAACCTGAACGGCGACTACCTGTCCGACGCTCTGGCGGCTGAAGTCGGCGGTATCGGTATCGCGCCAGGTGCCAACCTGTCCGACACCGTGGCCATGTTCGAAGCCACCCACGGTACCGCACCCAAGTACGCCGGCAAGGACCAGGTCAACCCGGGGTCGCTGATCCTTTCCGCAGAAATGATGCTGCGTCACATGGGCTGGACCGAAGCGGCCGACCTGATCATCAAGGGCACCAACGGCGCCATCTCGGCCAAGACCGTGACCTATGACTTCGAACGCCTGATGGAAGGCGCCAAGCTGCTGTCTTCTTCGGCGTTTGGTGATGCCCTGATCTCGCACATGTGAGCTGAGCGGCATTAAACACAAAACCGGCCGGCTCAAGTGATTGAGCCGGCCGGTTTTTTTTGTGGGAAACCTGCAGTCGGTAGGGGTCTCAGGCGGTAACGGGGTGTTCCTGCGGGGAGGTGTCGATTGCGCTGGTTTCTGTGGCGGCGCCGATATTCACGGCGTGCAGGCCCTTGGGGCCCTGGATGATCTCGAAGCTCACCGCTTGGCCGGCCTTCAAGGTCTTGTAGCCCTCCATCTGGATCGCCGAGAAGTGGGCGAACAGATCTTCCGTTTTGCCGTCTTCGATGATGAAACCGTAACCCTTGGCATTGTTGAACCACTTGACCTTGCCATTGATCTTGACGCCTGACATACCCAACTCCCTCTGCAACAGACTCCATCACTGGAGTATCATCCAGTTGATCCTGGTCAAATCCTGCAAATAGGGTTTGACGGCACGGACCTTTTTTACCCACTGTGGGCTCTATTGGTTGTAACACTGATTTGCCGATAGTCAAGGCGACCGGACAGTCAGAGTTGAAAAGCTCTGGGACCGCCCCCACCACTGTATTCAGCTCAACTGACGAACCTTTCTTTCCATGCATGCAATCAGCCAGATTCGACTAACATTCAATCAGGATCGCCCGGATTCACACGACGACGATTCCGCAGGCATTGCTGTACAGGAGGCAAAGCCTGCCTTACAGGCACCGCCGATGTACAAGGTGGTTTTGTTCAATGATGACTACACACCGATGGATTTCGTCGTCGAAGTGCTCGAGGTGTTTTTTAACCTGAATCGTGAGCTGGCGACCAAGGTAATGCTGGCCGTCCACACAGAAGGACGGGCAGTATGTGGATTGTTTACCCGCGACATCGCCGAGACCAAGGCCATGCAGGTCAACCAGTACGCCAGGGAAAGCCAGCATCCGCTACTCTGTGAAATCGAGAAGGACGGTTAACGCCGACCACTTGGGTATGAGGTGAAGCTATGTTAAACCGCGAGCTCGAAGTCACCCTCAATCTCGCCTTCAAGGAGGCGCGTTCGAAACGTCATGAGTTCATGACCGTCGAACACCTCCTGTTGGCTCTATTGGATAATGAGGCAGCCGCCACCGTTTTGCGTGCCTGCGGCGCAAACCTCGACAAACTCAAGCACGACCTGCAGGAGTTCATCGACTCCACCACGCCTTTGATCCCCGTTCATGACGAGGATCGTGAAACCCAGCCAACCCTGGGCTTCCAGCGTGTGCTGCAACGTGCTGTCTTCCATGTGCAGAGCTCGGGCAAGCGTGAAGTGACCGGCGCCAACGTGCTGGTCGCAATCTTCAGTGAGCAAGAGAGTCAGGCGGTGTTCCTGCTGAAACAGCAGAGCGTTGCCCGCATCGATGTCGTCAACTACATCGCCCATGGCATTTCCAAGGTGCCAGGGCATGGCGATCACTCTGAAGGTGAGCAAGATATGCAGGACGAAGAGGGTGGTGAATCTTCTTCTTCAAGCAATCCGCTGGACGCTTATGCCAGCAACCTCAACGAACTGGCACGCCAGGGTCGTATCGACCCGCTGGTCGGGCGTGAAATGGAAGTTGAGCGAGTGGCGCAGATTCTCGCGCGCCGGCGCAAGAACAACCCGTTGTTGGTGGGCGAGGCAGGCGTGGGTAAAACCGCGATTGCCGAAGGCCTGGCCAAGCGCATTGTCGATAACCAGGTACCTGATCTGTTGGCCAATGCCGTGGTCTACTCCCTGGATCTCGGTGCACTGCTGGCCGGTACCAAGTACCGCGGCGATTTCGAGAAGCGTTTCAAGGCGCTGCTCAATGAACTGAAAAAACGTCCACAGGCCATTCTGTTCATCGACGAAATCCACACCATCATTGGTGCGGGTGCTGCCTCTGGCGGCGTCATGGACGCTTCGAACCTGCTCAAGCCGCTGCTGTCGTCGGGTGATATCCGCTGCATCGGTTCGACCACTTTCCAGGAATTTCGCGGGATCTTCGAAAAAGACCGCGCCCTGGCACGACGTTTCCAGAAGGTCGATGTCTCGGAGCCTTCGGTGGAGGACACCATTGGCATCCTGCGCGGCCTCAAGGGGCGTTTCGAGGCGCACCACAACATCGAATACAGTGATGAAGCCTTGCGCGCCGCTGCCGAACTGGCCTCGCGCTACATCAACGACCGGCACATGCCGGACAAGGCCATCGACGTCATCGACGAGGCGGGCGCCTACCAGCGTCTGCAGCCGGTCGAGAAGCGCGTAAAACGCATCGAAGTGCCTCAGGTTGAGGACATCGTGGCGAAAATCGCGCGGATTCCGCCCAAGCATGTCACCAGTTCCGACAAGGAGCTGCTGCGCAACCTTGAGCGTGACCTCAAGCTGACGGTATTTGGCCAGGATGCCGCGATCGACTCGCTGTCGACTGCGATCAAACTGTCCCGTGCTGGTCTCAAGTCGCCGGACAAGCCAGTGGGTTCGTTCCTGTTCGCAGGTCCGACCGGTGTCGGCAAGACCGAAGCGGCTCGCCAACTGGCGAAGGCGCTGGGGATCGAGCTGGTGCGGTTCGACATGTCCGAGTACATGGAGCGTCACACCGTATCGCGTCTGATCGGTGCGCCACCGGGTTACGTCGGGTTCGACCAGGGCGGTCTGTTGACCGAAGCCATCACCAAACAGCCGCATTGCGTGTTGTTGCTCGATGAGATCGAGAAGGCGCACCCGGAAGTCTTCAACCTGCTGCTGCAGGTCATGGACCACGGTACGCTCACCGATAACAACGGGCGCAAGGCTGACTTCCGCAACGTGATCGTGATCATGACGACCAACGCCGGCGCCGAAACTGCAGCCCGTGCGTCGATCGGCTTCACCCATCAGGACCACTCGTCCGATGCGATGGAAGTGATCAAGAAGAGCTTCACGCCGGAGTTCCGTAACCGTCTGGACACCATTATCCAGTTTGGTCGCCTCAGTCATGAGGTCATCAAAAGTGTGGTGGACAAGTTCCTTACCGAGCTTCAAGCGCAGTTGGAAGACAAGCGCGTGCAGCTGGAAGTGACCGATGCCGCACGCAGCTGGTTGGCGGCAGGTGGCTACGACTCGGCAATGGGCGCTCGTCCAATGGCTCGCTTGATCCAGGACAAGATCAAGCGTCCGCTAGCGGAGGAGATCCTGTTTGGTGAGTTGGCCGATCATGGTGGGGTGGTGCATATCGATATCAAGGACGGCGAGCTGACCTTCGATTTCGAGACCACGGCGGAAATGGCCTGACGGTTGATTGTGGTAAAGCAAAAAGGCGCCGGGAGGCGCCTTTTTGCTTTTCGGCGTCTGGAAAAGTGAGTCGCTGTAGAAGCGAACCCACCAGAGGCCTTAACCGCAGCAACGGATATGCTCAAAAAGCTAAAGACAAACAAGGCGCAAACAAAAACGCCCGGCATAAACCGGGCGTTTTGTATTGACTTGATTAGCGAGCGCGGTAAGTGATGCGCCCTTTGCTCAAGTCATAGGGCGTCAGCTCGACGCGCACTTTGTCACCGGTAAGAATACGAATGTAGTTCTTGCGCATCTTGCCGGAGATATGCGCGGTTACGACGTGCCCATTTTCCAACTCCACACGAAACATGGTGTTGGGCAGGGTGTCGACGACAGTGCCTTCCATTTCGAAGCTGTCTTCTTTCGACATGCAGTAAAGCCCTCGGTGTCCAATGAATGGCCCGGTGCAACTGCGCCAGGCAAAAGCGGCGTGCATTGTGCCCGAAAAATGGGGTTTAAGCCAAGGGCTTTAGGGTTGACCCTAGTTCAGAACCACCCAGCGCTGATTAATCAGCAGCTCTATGGGGCGATATTGGGTCTTGTAGTTCATTTTTTTGCAGTTCTTGATCCAGTACCCCAGGTACACCGCATCCAGCCCCAGGCGGCTGGCTTCGCCGATTTGCCAGAGGATCGCGTAGCGCCCCAGGCTGCGGCGCTCTTCTGCAGGTTCGTAGAAGGTGTAGACCGCGGATAAACCGTTGGGCAGCAGGTCGGTCACGGCAATGGCCAGCAGTCGGCCCTCCAGGCGGAACTCATAGAACCGGGAAAAGGGCAGGTCGCGCACCAGGAAGGTGGAAAATTGATCGCGACTGGGTGGGTACATGTCGCCATCGGCATGCCGCTGTTCGATGTAGCGCTGGTAAAGGTCGAAGTATTCTTCGCTGAACCCTGGTTTGGCTGGGCGTACCTGCAAATCGGCGTTGCGCTTGAAAATGCGTTTCTGCTGCCGGTTGGGGGTAAATTGCGCCACCGGGATGCGCGCAGGCACACACGCATTGCAGTTCTGGCAATGGGGCCGGTACAGGTGATCGCCGCTGCGCCGAAAACCCATTTCCGACAGGTCTGCGTAGACATGCACATCCATGGGCTGGCTAGGATCGAGGAACAGCGTGGTCGCCTGCTCCTGCGGCAGATAACTGCAGGAATGGGGTTGAGTGGCATAAAACTTGAGACGCGCCAACTCGGTCATGGATCAACCCTCGGGGGTAAGCCGTTCAATTAAGTGTAAGCCACAGGCGTCAAAGTCGCCTGATAAACCCATGTGGCGCGGTTGGGCTGATCGAGGTGGCGGGCCAGATAATCGGCAAACTCCCGGCGCGGGATCGAGCGGGCTCCCAGGCTGTGCAGGTGGTCGGTGGGCATCTGGCAGTCGATGAGGACAAAACCTGCCTCCCTGAGGTGCTGCACCAGGCTCGCAAAGCCCACTTTGGAGGCGTTGTCGGCGCGGCTGAACATCGACTCGCCGAAAAACAGCTGGCCCATGGCTAGGCCGTACAAGCCGCCCACCAGCATGTCCTGGTCCCAGACTTCGACGCTGTGGGCGTGGCCACGGGCATGCAGTTCCCGGTAGGCGTCCTGCATGGCGCCGGTGATCCAGGTGCCGTCGGCATAGTCCCGGGGCGCTGCGCAGGCGCTGATCACCGCGGCGAAGTCCTGGTCGAACGTCACCCGGTAGCGCTGTTGTCGCAGCAGTTTGCCGAGGCTGCGCGAGATATGCAGTTCGTCGGGAAACAACACCGTGCGCGGATCCGGGGACCACCACAGGATCGGCTGGCCTTCGGAAAACCAGGGGAAGCAACCGTGACGGTAGGCTTGGACCAGGCGATCGGCAGACAGGTCGCCCCCGGCGGCGAGCAGGCCGTTGGGCTCGCGCATGGCTTTTTCCAGCGGAGGGAAATTCAGGGAGTCGCGTTGTAACCAGGTCAGCATGGTATCCAGCTTGCAGTAGGGGAGGGCAGCGGCAGCGCCGGGCTGCCGCCCATCATCCGAGTCAGTTGTCGTCGAGGTATTTTTCAGCGTCCAGCGCCGCCATGCAACCCGCGCCGGCAGAAGTCACCGCCTGGCGGTACACATGGTCGGCCACATCGCCGGCGGCAAACACCCCGGCAATCGCGGTGGCGGTGGCGTTACCTTCACTTCCACCCTCGACCCTCAAGTAGCCATCATGCATCGGCAGTTGGCCCTGGAACAGCTCGGTATTGGGTTTATGGCCAATGGCAATGAAGACCCCGGCCAGGGGCAGTTCGCGGGTTTGCCCGGTGAGACTGTCCCGCAGGCGGGCGCCGGTCACGCCGCTGGCATCACCGAGGACTTCGTCCAGGTTCTGGTTCCAGTGCAGGCGGATATTACCGTTGGCGGCTTTTTCGAACAGTTTGTCCTGGAGGATCTTTTCCGAGCGCAACTTATCGCGGCGGTGAATCAGGTGCACTTCCTTTGCAATGTTGGACAGATACAACGCCTCTTCAACCGCCGTATTGCCACCACCCACCACGGCGACCACCTGGTTGCGGTAGAAGAACCCGTCGCAGGTCGCGCACGCCGAGACCCCCTTGCCGGCAAAGGCCTCTTCCGACGGCAGGCCAAGGTACTGCGCCGAGGCGCCAGTCGCGATGATCAACGCATCGCAGGTATAGGTGGCGCTGTCGCCAATCAGCTGGAACGGGCGCTGCTGCAACTTGGCGGTATGGATGTGGTCGTAGACGATCTGTGTATCAAAACGCTCGGCGTGTTTTTGCATGCGCTCCATGAGTGCCGGGCCGGTGAGGCCTTCGACGTCACCGGGCCAGTTGTCGACTTCGACCGTGGTGGTGAGCTGGCCACCGGCCTGCATACCGGTGATAACCACGGGTTTGAGGTTGGCGCGGGCGGCATAAACGGCAGCGCTGTAACCGGCAGGACCGGAACCCAGAATGATCAGGCGTGAATGCTTCGCATCGCTCATAAAAACACCTCATAAGCCTTTGTCACAAAAGACAATGCATGCTCAAATTGAATCGCACGCCAGAGACTTCTGGCTATGCTGTAGCCATGGACTTGAAGCATGTCATCGGCCGTACAAACCCGTACAATGCAACGCTGTAACAATGTCTTACGCAAAAAAGCACAGCGTGCCGTGTTTATAAAAACCCGGGCGCAGTGTTAAAAGTAGTCCCAGTTGCGCCTGTACACTTTTTTACCTGCCTGGATTGGGCAGTTTTTTATAGTCATTCAACAGATGGACGCGCCCCTGGCGCAGGAAAAGAAGCGTTTTGAAGAAATCCACCGCAGCACCTAAACCAGTCGTTCCGCTTTGGCGTCAACACCTGCACTACCGACTCAAGGAAGGTGCGTTGATTGCCATCGGGGCCCTGTGCCTGTTCCTGATGATGGCCTTGCTGACCTACGGCAAGGACGATCCGGGCTGGAGCCACAACAGCAAGATCGACGACGTGCAGAACTTCGGCGGCCCGGCGGGCTCCTACAGCGCCGACATCCTGTTCATGGTGCTGGGGTATTTCGCCTATATCTTCCCGCTGTTGCTGGCGATCAAGACCTATCAGATCTTCCGCCAGCGCCACGATCCGTGGGAGTGGAGCGGCTGGCTGTTCTCCTGGCGCCTGATCGGCCTGGTGTTCCTGGTGTTGTCGGGCGCGGCCCTGGCCCACATCCATTTCCATGCCCCCACCGGCTTGCCGGCTGGTGCGGGTGGCGCGCTGGGTGAAAGCCTGGGCGACCTGGCCAAGAATGCACTGAACATCCAGGGCAGCACCCTGATGTTCATCGCCCTGTTCCTGTTCGGCCTGACCGTGTTTACCGACCTGTCGTGGTTCAAGGTGATGGACCTCACCGGCAAGATCACCCTCGACCTGTTCGAACTGTTCCAGGGCGCCGCCAATCGCTGGTGGGCCGCGCGTACCGAGCGCAAGCAACTGGTTGCACAACTGCGTGAAGTGGATGATCGGGTGCATGACGTAGTGGCACCGACCGTGACCGACAAACGCGAGCAGGCCAAGGTCAAGGAGCGCTTGATCGAGCGCGAGCAGGCCCTGAGCAAGCACATGTCCGAACGCGAGAAACAGGTCCCGCCAGTCATCGCCCCGGCACCACCGAAACCCGCTGCCCCGAGCAAGCGCGTCGAGAAAGAGAAACAGGCGCCGTTGTTCGTCGACAGCGCCGTGGAAGGCACCTTGCCGCCGATCTCGATCCTCGACCCGGCGGAAAAGAAACAACTCAACTATTCGCCTGAATCGCTGGCGGCGGTAGGGCATCTGCTGGAAATCAAACTCAAGGAATTCGGGGTCGAGGTCTCGGTGGACTCGATTCACCCGGGCCCGGTGATTACCCGCTACGAAATCCAGCCCGCGGCGGGGGTCAAGGTCAGCCGTATTTCCAACCTGGCCAAAGACCTCGCGCGTTCGCTGGCAGTGACCAGTGTGCGGGTGGTGGAAGTGATTCCGGGCAAGACCACGGTCGGTATCGAGATTCCCAACGAAGACCGGCAGATCGTGCGCTTCTCCGAAGTGCTGTCGACCCCGGAATACGACAACTTCAAGTCGCCAGTGACCCTGGCCCTGGGCCACGACATCGGCGGCAAGCCGATCATCACCGACCTGGCAAAAATGCCTCACCTGCTGGTGGCCGGTACCACCGGTTCCGGTAAGTCGGTGGGGGTCAACGCGATGATCCTGTCGATCCTGTTCAAGTCCGGCCCGGAAGACGCCAAACTGATCATGATCGACCCGAAAATGCTCGAGTTGTCGATCTACGAAGGCATTCCGCACCTGCTGTGCCCGGTGGTCACCGACATGAAGGACGCGGCCAACGCCCTGCGCTGGAGCGTGGCCGAGATGGAGCGGCGCTACAAGCTGATGGCCAAGATGGGGGTGCGTAACCTGTCCGGCTTCAACCAGAAGGTGCGCGAGGCGCAAGAGGCCGGCACACCGTTGACCGACCCGTTGTACAACCGCGAAAGCATTCACGACGAAGCACCGCTGCTGACCAAGCTGCCGACCATCGTGGTGGTGGTCGACGAATTCGCCGACATGATGATGATCGTCGGCAAAAAGGTTGAAGAACTCATCGCCCGTATCGCGCAGAAAGCCCGGGCGGCCGGTATCCACCTGATTCTCGCGACCCAGCGTCCGTCGGTGGATGTGATCACCGGTCTGATCAAGGCCAACATCCCGACGCGCATGGCGTTCCAGGTGTCGAGCAAGATCGACTCGCGGACCATCATCGACCAGGGCGGCGCCGAGCAACTGTTGGGCCACGGTGACATGCTCTACATGCCGCCTGGCACCAGCCTGCCAATCCGGGTGCACGGTGCGTTCGTTTCCGATGACGAGGTTCACCGGGTGGTGGAGGCCTGGAAACTGCGCGGCGCTCCGGAATACAACGACGACATCCTCGCCGGTGTCGAAGAAGCCGGCAGCGGCTTTGAAAATGGTGGCGGCGGTGGTGACGATGACGCCGAAACCGATGCGCTCTACGACGAAGCCGTGCAGTTCGTGCTCGAAAGCCGTCGCGCCTCCATCTCGGCGGTGCAGCGCAAACTCAAGATCGGCTACAACCGCGCGGCGCGCATGATCGAAGCCATGGAAATGGCCGGGGTCGTGACCTCCATGAATACCAACGGCTCGCGTGAAGTCCTGGCCCCTGGCCCGGTGCGCGACTGATCAGTGCCGCGTGACCTCACGCGGCGCGTCATTCAAACGAATCTCTATGAGGACTCCCATGCGTCTTATCCGCATGTTGCTGTTGCCGGTACTGGCTTTCACCACCCTCTCGGCCCATGCCGATGAAAAGGACGTGGCGCGTTTGACTCAACTGCTGGAAAAGTCCCAGACCCTGAGCGCGCGTTTCTCCCAGCTGACCCTCGACGGCAGCGGTACCCAGTTGCAGGAAACCACCGGCCAGATGTCGCTGCAGCGTCCGGGCCTGTTCTACTGGCACACCGATGCGCCGCAGGAGCAGTTGATGGTCTCCGATGGCAAGAAGGTCTCCCTGTGGGACCCGGACCTGGAGCAGGTCACCATCAAGACCCTCGACCAGCGCCTGACCCAGACCCCGGCGCTGCTGCTCTCCGGTGATGTGTCGAAGATCAGCCAGAGTTTCGACATCAGTGCCAAGGAAGCCGGCGGCGTGATCGATTTCACCCTCAAGCCGAAAACCAAGGACACCCTGTTCGACAATCTGCGCCTGTCGTTCCGTAACGGCCTGGTCAACGACATGCAACTGATCGACAGCGTCGGCCAGCGCACCAACATCCTGTTCACTGGCGTGAAAGCCAACGAACCGATCCCGGCGTCCAAGTTCAAGTTCGACATCCCCAAGGGTGCCGATGTGATCCAGGAATAACCAGCCGCAAAGCGCCCGCGATGGCGTCGGCACATCCAGCATTGATGTGACTGATGCGCCGCTTTCGCGGGCGAGCCCGCTCCTACAGGGATTGTGTTGTTAAGCACATCGACGTCAGGCCCCAGTGAGGTTTCAAACGTAGTCATGGATCTGTTTCGAAGTGCCCCGATCGCTCAGCCACTGGCCGCTCGCTTGCGCGCGGCGAACCTGGATGAGTACGTCGGCCAGGAACACCTGCTGGCCCGCGGCAAGCCCTTGCGCGAGGCGTTGGAGCAGGGTGCCCTGCATTCGATGATCTTCTGGGGGCCGCCGGGCGTGGGCAAGACCACCCTGGCGCGCTTGCTCGCGGAAGTCTCGGATGCTCACTTTGAAACGGTTTCGGCGGTGCTGGCCGGGGTCAAGGAGATCCGCCAGGCGGTGGAAGTGGCCAAGCAGCAGGCTGGGCAATACGGCCGCCGCACCATCCTGTTCGTCGACGAAGTGCATCGCTTCAACAAGTCGCAGCAGGACGCCTTCTTGCCGTACGTGGAAGATGGCACGCTGATTTTCATCGGTGCGACCACCGAGAACCCCTCCTTCGAGCTGAACAACGCCTTGCTGTCCCGGGCCCGGGTCTACGTGCTCAAGAGCCTCGACGAGGTGGCGCTGAACAAGCTGGTACAGCGCGCGCTGACGGAAGAACGCGGCCTTGGCAAACGTCAACTGAGCCTCAGCGACGAGGGCTTCCAGATGTTGCTGTCGGCAGCGGATGGCGACGGCCGACGCTTGCTCAATCTGCTGGAGAACGCCTCCGACCTGGCCGAAGATAACAGCGAGATCGGTGTCGACCTGCTGCAAAGCCTGCTGGGTGACACTCGGCGCCGCTTCGACAAGGGCGGCGAGGCCTTCTACGACCAGATTTCCGCGCTGCACAAATCGGTACGCGGCTCCAATCCCGATGGTGCCTTGTACTGGTTCGCCCGCATGCTCGACGGTGGCTGCGACCCGCTGTACCTGGCCCGGCGCGTGGTGCGGATGGCCAGCGAAGACATCGGCAATGCCGATCCGCGGGCGCTGAGCCTGTGTCTGGCGGCCTGGGATGTGCAGGAGCGCCTCGGCAGTCCCGAGGGCGAGTTGGCGGTGGCCCAGGCCATTACCTACCTGGCGTGTGCGCCGAAAAGCAACGCGGTGTACATGGGCTTCAAGGCCGCCATGCGCAGTGCCGCCGAGCATGGCTCGCTGGAAGTCCCGCTGCACCTGCGCAACGCCCCGACCAAGTTGATGAAGCAGCTGGGCTACGGCGACGAGTACCGTTACGCCCACGATGAACCGGATGCCTACGCCGCTGGCGAAGACTACTTCCCCGACGCCCTCGAGCCCCAGGCGTTCTACCGGCCGGTGCCGCGCGGCCTGGAATTGAAGATCGGCGAGAAGCTCAATCACCTGGCGCAGCTCGACCGCCTGAGCCCCCGGCAGCGGAGAAAAACATGATTGCCCTGATCGCCGCCGTCTCGTTGGGCGGTATAACCGGCACCTTGCTGCGCTTTGCCACCGGCAACTGGATCAACGCCAATTGGCCGCGGCACTTCTATAGCGCGACGCTGGCCGTTAATATCGTGGGCTGTCTGCTGATCGGCATTTTGTACGGCCTGTTTTTGACTCGCCCGGAAGTACCCCTGGAGGTGCGCGCCGGGTTGATGGTTGGCTTTCTTGGCGGCCTGACGACTTTTTCATCCTTTTCACTGGATACGGTGCGCTTGCTGGAAAGCGGGCAAGTACCGCTGGCCCTGGGCTATGCGGCCATCAGCGTATTCGGCGGGCTGCTCGCGACCTGGGCTGGCCTGTCCCTGACCAAACTTTGATAAACGAGAGACCGACATGCTCGATTCCAAACTGTTACGTAGCAACCTTCAGGACGTAGCGGACCGCCTGGCATCCCGCGGTTTTGTGCTGGATGTTGCGCGCATCGAAGCGCTGGAAGAACAGCGCAAGACCGTCCAGACCCGCACCGAAGCACTGCAGGCTGAACGTAATGCGCGCTCCAAATCCATCGGTCAGGCCAAGCAACGCGGCGAAGACATCGCGCCGTTGATGGCGGACGTCGAGCGCATGGCCAGCGAACTGGGGGCCGGCAAGGTTGAGCTGGACGCGATCCAGACCGAGCTGGATGCCATCCTGCTGGGCCTGCCGAACCTGCCCCATGAGTCGGTGCCGGTGGGCGCAGACGAAGACGGCAACGTCGAAGTGCGTCGCTGGGGCACCCCGGCCACCTTTGATTTCGAGGTCAAGGACCACGTCGCCCTCGGCGAGAAGTTCGGCTGGCTCGATTTCGAAACCGCCGCCAAACTGTCCGGCGCCCGTTTTGCCCTGCTGCGTGGGCCGATTGCCCGTCTGCACCGCGCCCTGGCGCAGTTCATGGTCAACCTGCACACCACCGAACACGGCTACGAAGAGGCCTACACCCCTTATCTGGTGCAAGCGCCGGCCCTGCAAGGCACTGGCCAGTTGCCGAAGTTCGAGGAAGACCTGTTCAAGATCACCCGCGAAGGCGAGGCCGATCTGTACCTGATCCCGACTGCCGAAGTGTCGCTGACCAACATCGTTGCCGGCGAGATCGTCGATGCCAAGCTGCTGCCGATCAAATTCGTCGCGCACACGCCGTGCTTTCGCAGTGAAGCCGGTGCCTCGGGTCGCGATACCCGCGGGATGATTCGCCAGCACCAGTTCGACAAGGTCGAAATGGTCCAGATCGTCGAGCCGTCGACCTCGATGGAGGCCCTCGAAGGCCTCACCGCCAACGCCGAAAAAGTCCTGCAACTGCTGGAACTGCCTTACCGCACCCTGGCGCTGTGCACCGGCGACATGGGCTTCAGCGCCGTCAAGACCTACGATCTGGAAGTGTGGATCCCGAGCCAGGACAAATACCGCGAGATTTCCTCGTGCTCCAACTGCGGTGATTTCCAGGCCCGGCGCATGCAAGCGCGTTTCCGTAACCCGGAAACCGGCAAGCCTGAGCTGGTGCACACCTTGAACGGCTCTGGCCTGGCGGTGGGTCGGACCCTGGTGGCGGTGCTGGAAAACTACCAGCAGGCCGACGGCTCGATCCGCGTGCCGGACGTGCTGAAACCCTACATGGGTGGCCTTGAGGTCATCGGCTAAATGAAATATCTGCCGCTGTTTCACAACCTGCGCGGCAGCCATGTGCTGGTGGTCGGTGGGGGGGAGATTGCCTTGCGCAAGTCCCGCCTGCTGGCCGACGCTGGTGCACTGCTGCGGGTCGTTGCACCCGAGATCGAAGTCCAGTTGCGTGAGCTGGTGCAAAACAGTGGCGGCGAACTGCTGGGGCGCGGCTATCAGGAATCTGACCTGGACGGTTGCGGGCTGATCATTGCCGCTACCGATGACGAAACCTTGAACGCGCAAGTCTCCGCCGATGCCCATCGGCGTTGCGTGCCGGTCAATGTGGTGGATGCGCCTGCCCTGTGCAGCGTGATCTTCCCGGCGATCGTCGACCGTTCGCCGCTGATCATTGCGGTGTCCAGCGGCGGTGATGCACCGGTACTGGCGCGGCTGATCCGGGCCAAGATCGAAACCTGGATTCCGTCGACCTACGGCCAGTTGGCGGGGTTGGCGGCGCGTTTCCGTGACCAGGTCAAAGGCCTGTTCCCGGACGTGCAGCAACGCCGTGGCTTCTGGGAAGACGTGTTCCAGGGCCCGATAGCCGACCGGCAACTGGCCGGGCAGGGCGCTGAAGCCGAGCGACTGCTGCAAGCCAAGCTGGCCGGTAAAGCCAGCGTGACCACCGGCGAGGTGTATCTGGTGGGCGCGGGGCCGGGCGATCCGGACCTGTTGACCTTCCGCGCCCTACGCCTGATGCAGCAGGCGGACGTGGTGTTGTACGACCGCCTGGTGGCGCCGGCCATTCTCGAACTGTGTCGGCGCGACGCCGAGCGGGTCTACGTCGGCAAGCGCCGCGCCGATCACGCCGTGCCCCAGGACCAGATCAACCAGCAACTGGTGGATCTGGCTCGACAAGGCAAGCGTGTGGTGCGACTCAAGGGGGGCGATCCGTTCATCTTTGGGCGCGGCGGTGAAGAAATCGAAGAGCTGGCGGCCCAGGGCATCCCGTTCCAGGTGGTGCCGGGCATTACCGCTGCCAGCGGCTGTGCGGCCTACGCCGGGATTCCGTTGACTCACCGTGACTACGCACAGTCCGTGCGGTTCGTCACCGGTCACCTGAAAGACGGCACCAGCGACCTGCCGTGGAGCGACCTGGTGGCACCGGCCCAGACCCTGGTGTTCTACATGGGCCTGGTGGGCTTGCCGATGATCTGCGAGCAGTTGATCAAGCACGGCCGTGGCGCGGACACGCCAGCGGCGTTGATCCAGCAGGGTACCACCGCCAATCAGCGAGTCTTCACCGGCACCCTGGCCGACCTGCCACGCCTGGTGGCGGAGCATGAGGTGCATGCGCCGACCCTGGTGATCGTGGGCGAAGTGGTGCAACTGCGTGAGAAACTGGCGTGGTTTGAAGGGGCGCAGGCGCAAGTCTGAAGTCCGCGTTGCCAATATCGCGGGCAAGCCCGCTCCCACAGATGACTTGTGCTGGACACAAATCCCCTGTGGGAGCGGGCTTGCCCGCGATAGGGCCTTCAAAAAAACCGCAACATCAGGCCTTGCGCCAAACCCCCTGGCCATTCAAGCGCTGCCGATCATGGGGCGCGTTGAAATCCTGCTGCGGTCCTTTTGGCACCACCCCCGTCGGATTGATGGTCTTGTGGCTGACGTAGTAGTGATTCTTGATGTGGGTAAAGTCCACTGTCTCGGCAATCCCCGGCCATTGATACAGTTCGCGTAGCCAGTTCGACAGGTTCGGGTAATCGGCTATCCGCCGCAGGTTGCACTTGAAGTGACCGTGGTACACCGCATCGAACCGGATCATCGTGGTGAACAAGCGCACATCTGCTTCAGTCAGGTACTCCCCCGTCAGATAGCGGTTTGCGCCCAAGACACGCTCCAGGTGATCGAGCTCGGCAAACACCTCATCGAACGCCTCGCCATAAGCCTGTTGCGACGTGGCAAACCCGGCGCGATACACACCATTGTTCACGGCCGGATAGATCCGCTCATTCAGCGCATCGATCTCACCGTGCAGCGGTGCCGGGTAGAAATCCAGGTCATTGCCGGTCAAATCATCGAACGCGCTGTTGAACATGCGGATGATCTCCGCCGATTCATTGCTGACGATGCGTTTGAGCTTTTTGTCCCACAGCACCGGCACGGTGACGCGACCGGTGTAGTCGGGCGTGTCGGCGGTGTAGCGCTGGTGCATGAAGTCGAAGTGATCGAGTGAGTCGCCGGTTGATCCGAGAGTGGTGTCGAAGGTCCAGCCATTTTCCAGCATCAACCAACTGACCACCAAAACGTCGATCAGACCTTCCAGGCCTTTGAGTTTGCGCAGGATCAACGTGCGATGCGCCCACGGACAGGCGAGCGAAACGTAGAGGTGATAACGCCCGGCTTCAGCGCCAAAACCGCCTTCGCCGTTGGGGCCGGGCTGGCCGTCAGTCGTGACCCAGTTGCGGCGCTTCGCCTGTTCGCGCTGGAACGCGCCGTCCTTGCTGCTTTCGTACCACTTGTCCTGCCAGTGGCCATCAACGAGTAAACCCATGCTCAAGACTCCGCAAACCAATAATCGTTGGAGCCGAGTCTATTCCGATGAGTTCGAACTAAAAGCGCAAAGATCGGGCGTCAATGATCGGTTAAATCGATTTGTCGCGAGCAGCCCAGTACTGTTCGGCGGTTTCAAACGCCTGCTCACGGGGCTGGCCAAGACCGCGCAGGGCCAGTGCCATGGTCGAAATCAGGGCCATTTGCGGATAGCTGTCGACCACATCACCACGCCACACCGCTTTCAGGTGCTCGATATCCAGCGAGGCCGGCTTGACGTGACGTTGCGCCGACAGCTGTGGCCATTCTTCGTCCCAGCTTTCGCCGCCGGCAGTGCCATACAGATGGCTGTCGGCATCCGGATTGATCTCGATTTCACCGCCATCGCCCTTGACCACAATCGCCGTGTCGCCGAGCAAGCCACTGGCATCGCGATGCACAGCCTGATAGCCCGGGTGGAAAATGCTTTGCAGGCCGCAGCGCGCGCCCAGCGGGTTGAGAATCCGCGCCAGCGAATGAATCGGTGAGCGCAGGCCGAGTGTGTTGCGCAGGTCGATCATCTTTTGCAGTTGTGGTGCCCAGTCCATCAGCGGCATGAACGCCAGGCCACCGTTGTCCAGTGCCGTACCGACTTGCTGCCAGTTGCGGCACAACGCAATGTTCAATTCGCCGAGCAGTTGCTCGCTGTACAGGCGTCCGGCAGTGTGCGCGCCACCGCCATGCATGAAGATGCGCACGCCGTTCTGGGCCAGGCACTTGGCCGCCAGCAGGTACCACGGCAGGTGACGCTTCTTGCCGGCGTAGGTCGGCCAATCCAGGTCGACCGCCAGGGGGGGAGCGTGCAGGCGTTCGCGCAGGGCTTGAGTGAAGCCCGCCAGTTCTTCCGGGCTCTCTTCCTTGTGCCGCAACAGCATCAGGAAGGCGCCGAGCTGGGTGTCCTCGACTTTGTCGTCCAGCAGCATGCCCATGGCTTCGCGGGCTTCCTCGCGGGTCAGGCTGCGCGCGCCGCGCTTGCCTTTGCCGAGGATGCGCACGAAGGGGGCAAACGGGTGTTCGGCGGGCGTTTCGGTCAGCAGTGGGGCGAAATCGGTCATAGACAATTCGTCGGTTTGGGCAGGCCCGCCAGCTTGGCGGCGAGTTTGGCGGGAGTGCCTTTGAACAGGCGGTTCAGGTGCAGGCTGTTGCCCTTGTCCGGCCCCAGCTTGAGCGCGGTGTACTTGATCAGCGGGCGGGTTGCCGGCGACAGCTGGAACTCCTGGTAGAAGCCGCGCAGCAGCTCAAGGATTTCCCAGTGTTCGGCGCTCAGCGTCAGCGCTTCGCTGGCCGCCAGCGCTTCGGCGACTTGCGCCGACCAGTCCGCCAGGTCCAGCAAGTAGCCGTCTTTGTCCAGGGCGATCTGGCGTGTACCCACAGTCAGGGTGTTCATAACCAGCTGTTGACCTTGTCGTAGGTTATCGACAGTTCGACGAAGGCCGGGTAGTCAAGGCGCTTGATCCACTGCGGCACTGGCAGGCCCCGGGCCTGGACGTCTTCTTCCAGGACATACAGCGACAGGCCGTCAGCCCGATCCTGCAATTGACTGAACGGCGCGCTGCCGGGTTGCAGGGCATAGACCGCGTCCCCTGTGAGCAGCAGGCCATCGTTGACGCCCAGCAGGCGCAGGCAACTGTCCAGCCGGTTGTCGGAGAAGGGGGAATGAGACAACACATGCAAAGTCGACATCAGAGGGTAATAACCTGGTCATAGCGGTCAATAACGGCCGAGATCTGCCCGGCGGCCAATAGCTGCAGCTCATCAAGGCTCAGGTCCTGCGCCAGCAAGCCACGTGCGTGGGCACTGTCGGCACAGACGTAGAGGTCCTCGACGCCGAACAGGCCAAGGGCTTGCAGGTTGGCGCTAAGGTCTTTTTGCTGGATGGCCTTGGCATTCTGCTGGCTGGCCAGCTGGAACACACCATCATCGAGAAACAGCAGGCCGATGGGCAGGTCGAAGGCGCCGCCGGCCAGCACGATGTCCAGTGCTTCACGGGCACCGGGGCCGGACCAGGGGGCCTGGCGGCTGATAATCAACAGGGATTTAGGCACGGCTCATGGCCCTCCAAAGCAAATCAGGCGATCGGCGTCCTGCACCGCGTCGTGCAGTTGACCGAGGCCGGACAATTGCCACGGCGCGTCGACATTGATCGCGCTGCGCTGATAGCGCTTGGCCTCGGTCTCGTCCAGCACGCCGCGTCTCAGGGCGGCGGCAATGCACACCACACCGTCGAGTTGCTGCTCACTGACGAAGGTGCGCCACTGCTGGGCGACGTCCTGCTCATCCTGTGGTGTGACGACGCTGCTCGAAGCGTTGTAGACGCCGTCCTGATAGAAAAACAGCCGCACGATCTGGTGCCCGCCGGCCAGCGCGGCCTGGGCAAACAGCAGGGCGCGGCGCGAGGAGGGGGCGTGAGGGGCCGAAAACAGCGCGATGGCAAACTTCATGGCGAACTCTGACGATAAATCTGCGGCCATGATAATGCTTTATCGGCGGTGCGGCGAAGGGCGATTCAGCGCGGCATGTAGCCCAGATGCCAGCGACGCGGAATCTTCAGCGAGACAATGCCCAGCACGGCTGCCAACAGGCCGCTGGCGTACAGCGCTTGCAGGCCGAACTGATGCTCCAGGAGCGCCCCCAGCACCGCACCGGCAAACATCCCGGTCCAGGGGATCAACTGCACGCGCCAGCCCGCGCGTCGCTCGCCGAGCATCCAGCGTCCCAGGCCACGGCCGAAGCGTGACAGGGCGCCGGTGACGTAGGTTAGGCCGATCGGCAGGCCGTTGACCTGCTCCACGGCGGCATTCAGCATGCCCATGGCCAGGATCGCCGCCAGCAATGCCGGGAATTGTGTTTCCAATGGCCAGGCTGCGGCGCCGCACAGCAGGGCCGCGATACTCAGCATCAGGGGCAGGGCGTGGCGCCTGCCGATGCGACTGACGATCACACCCAGGGCGTTGCCGACGATAAACATCAACACCAGCACCAGCAGGCGCAGGGTCAGTTGCCAGTCACTGTCGCTGATCGCCACCGCCAGGCGTGTGGTGTTGCCGCTCATGAAGGAAACAAAGTCGCCGGTGGCCATGAAGCCGATGGCGTCGGTCATGCCTGCCAGGACCGATAGGCTCGCCACCAGGCACAGGCCGATCCGGCCACGCCATTTCTGCACGTGCAACAGCCCGCTGGTGGGCGCGCGATGGGGAGGGGAAGGCAGCATCGGCTAGCGCTCGAGGCCGTGCAGTTCGCAGTATTCCTGCCAGTCCATGCCGGCCATCTGCGCCACCTCCTTGTGCACCTCCAGCCGTTGGGCGGCGAAGTCCTCGGGGGTAGCGGCGGTCAACTGCAAGGTCAGTTCCCAGGCAAACAAGCCCAGGCGTTCGGCCTCGGCTTCGTAGGCTTCATGCAGACGCTCGCTGCGAAAGTGTTCCATGCTCTCGCCTTTGGCCTGGGCGGCCAACGGATTGAGGTGGTCCAGTTCTTCGCGCAGTGCCGGATGGGCATTGAGAAAACGTTGCAGCGCCAGTTCGTGTTGCGATTCGATCGGAGCCATGGATCATCCTGGTCAAAGTGAAAGTATACGCGCAGTCCCTGGCCGGGCCTTGATCCTGGTCAGGAAGTCTTCTTGCGGTTGGCCTTGGCTTCGGCCGCCAGGCACTCAAGGGCAAACTGTTCGGTGTAGGTCATCTGAATCGGCGTGGTCTCGCCCTTTACCGTGCGTTCGCCGTCGAGAATGTAGCGAATGCGTTTATCGGTCACGCCAATGCGCTTGGCAATCCAGGAGGGGGTCTGGCCGATCTGGCTGATCAGTTTGTCAGCGTAGTCGGTGGATGGTTTGTACAGCTCGGCGTTGGGGGTCATTGGCTTTCCAGAAAGAGTACGTGGCGCACGGCGCCCATAATGGCGCGATAGGGTGCGTGAATAACCGTGGCCTGTCGCGCCTTATCTCGAAGTAAAGCAGAGCCTTTGCACTTCGAGACGGCGGTGTGGGGTGATAGAGTCGGCGTTTTTCCCATTTAAGGAAGCATGATGCGTATTTGTATGGTGGCACTGGCGGGGCTGTTACTGGCCGGGTGTGCGGGATCGACGATGAATCAGGCCCGTACCCAGAGCCCCTACAAGACGCTCGCTTCGAACAAGGCTGACCTGGTGGTTGCCCAGTGTGTGCAGTTTGCCTGGCAGGATGAGGCGGTCTTTGGGGTGGATGCCAGCGGTTATCTGGAGCCGGTGGACGGTGGTGGGTTTACCGTTTATACCCGGTCGGCTGAGTCGTTTATCGATGTGCAGGGAGGGGTGTTGAAGTATTACGTGGTGCAAGATAGCTGGGTTGCCACGCGTCGGTTGGCGGCTTTGGCGACCTGCTTGTAGGGGGTTATCCATAGATGTGGCAGCGAGCTTGCTTGCGATGGGGCCGGCACATTCAACAGCGATGGTGCCTGAGCCACTGCTATCGCGAGCAAGCTCGCTCCTACAGCTGCGGCAAGGCAGCCACCGGGAAGTCGAACGCGGCCAGTTGGAATCCCTGGTCGTCCACCTGCAATGCCCAGCCTTGACGGTCCCAGTCACCCAGCACAATGCGCTTGGCCGCCAGTTCGCCGATCTGGAGTTTGTGGATGGCGGGGCGGTGGGTGTGGCCGTGGATCAGGGTTTTTACCCCGTATTGCTGCATGATCCGCGGGATTTCCTCGGGGGTCACGTCGACGATGTCGTTGGCTTTCATGCGGGTCTGGGTGCGGCTTTCGCTTCGCAACTTGCGCGCCAGGGCGTGGCGAGTGCGCAGGGGCAGGTGGCGCAGGATGAACAGCGTCAGCGGATTGCGCAGGTAGCGTCGCAGTTTCATGTAGCCGATGTCGCGGGTACACAGGCTGTCGCCGTGCATCAGCAGCACCGGTTCACCGGCGAGTTGCACCACACTCGGGTCTTTCAGCAGGGTACAGCCGGCTGCTTTGCAGAAGGCCTTGCCCAGCAGGAAGTCGCGATTGCCGTGCATCAGAAAGATGGCCGTGCCGCTGTCGCTCAAGGTGCGCAGGGCCTGGCAGATGGAGCGTTGGAAGGGGCTCATGGCGTCGTCGCCAATCCAGGCCTCGAAAAAGTCGCCCAGTATGTACAGCGCACTGGCCGCGCGGGCGCGGGTGGCGAGCAAATCCAGAAACGCCCGGGTGATGTCCGGGCGCTCCTCTTCCAGATGTAAGTCTGAAATCAGCAGTATCACTCAATGATCTCGGCTTTCTCGATGATCACGTCTTCTGCTGGAACATCCTGGTGGCCGGACTTCATGGTGGTGGAAACGCCCTTGATCTTGTCGACAACGTCAGTGCCGGCAGTCACTTTGGCGAATACCGCGTAGCCCCAGCCCTGCACGTTCTTGCCGCTGTGGTTGAGGAAGCTGTTGTCCGCCACGTTGATGAAGAACTGCGCGGAAGCCGAATGCGGCTCCATGGTGCGAGCCATGGCCACGGTGTACTTGTCGTTGGAAAGACCGTTGTCCGCTTCGTTCTGGATGCTTGGACGCTTGTCTTTCTTTTCCTTCATGCCTGGCTCGAAACCGCCGCCCTGGATCATGAAGTTGCCGATGACGCGGTGGAACACGGTGTTGGTGTAGTGACCGGCCTTAACGTACTCGATGAAGTTGGCCACGGTGATCGGGGCTTTCTCGGCGTTCAGGTCCAGGACGATGTCGCCATGGTTGGTGGTCAGTTTGACTTGAGTCATGATCGCTACTCTTTAAGGAATTCGTGGGTTTCGGGGCAGCACGGCCCCCAACCGGTTTGGCCAGCGTCGGCCAAGGTGCGCAGTTTAGCGTGCCGGGCGCGAATTTCGAGGCTGTTTTTTCATTGGAGTTCGATTAAAAGCAGCAGTTTTCCGGCCTGCTCTGTCAGGCACTTGACCGCATCGGCTATGATAGCCGCTTTGTTTTGTCCGGCCTGCATGTAGGCCACGCACTTGTACGCCCAAGGATCCTATGAGCAAGCCCACTGTCGACCCTGCCTCGAATTCCAAGAACGGCCCAGCCGTGCCGGTCAATTTCCTGCGCCCGATCATCCAGGCGGACCTGGACTCGGGTAAGCACACGCAGATCGTCACCCGTTTCCCGCCTGAGCCCAATGGTTACCTGCACATCGGTCACGCCAAGTCGATCTGTGTGAACTTCGGCCTGGCCCAGGAGTTCGGTGGCGTTACGCACCTGCGTTTCGACGACACCAACCCGGCCAAGGAAGACCAGGAATACATCGACGCCATCGAAAGCGACGTCAAGTGGCTGGGTTTCCAGTGGTCCGGTGAAGTGCGCTATGCCTCGCAGTATTTCGACCAGTTGCACGACTGGGCGGTCGAGCTGATCAAGGCGGGCAAGGCCTATGTGGACGACCTGACCCCTGAGCAAGCCAAGGAATACCGCGGCAGCCTGACCGAACCGGGCAAGAACAGCCCGTTCCGTGAGCGCAGCGTGGAAGAAAACCTCGACCTGTTCGCCCGCATGAAAGCCGGCGAGTTCCAGGACGGTGCACGGGTGCTGCGGGCCAAGATCGACATGGCTTCGCCGAACATGAACCTGCGCGACCCGATCATGTACCGCATCCGCCACGCCCACCACCACCAGACCGGTGACAAGTGGTGCATCTACCCCAACTACGACTTCACCCACGGTCAGTCGGATGCCATCGAAGGCATCACCCACTCGATCTGCACCCTGGAGTTCGAAAGCCATCGTCCGCTGTACGAGTGGTTCCTGGACGCGCTGCCGGTGCCGGCCAAGCCGCGCCAGTACGAGTTCAGCCGCCTGAACCTGAACTACACCATCACCAGCAAGCGCAAGCTCAAGCAGTTGGTCGATGAAAAGCACGTCAACGGCTGGGACGACCCGCGCATGTCGACCCTCTCGGGCTTCCGTCGTCGTGGCTACACGCCAAAATCGATCCGTAACTTCTGCGAAATGGTCGGCACCAACCGCTCCGACGGCGTGGTCGACTTCGGCATGCTGGAATTCAGCATCCGCGACGACCTCGACCACAGCGCCCCGCGCGCCATGTGCGTGTTGCGTCCGCTGAAAGTGGTGATCAGCAACTACCCTGAAGGTCAGGTCGAGAACCTCGAACTGCCGTGCCACCCGAAAGAAGACATGGGCGTGCGCGTCCTGCCGTTCGCCCGGGAAATCTACATCGACCGTGAAGACTTCATGGAAGAGCCGCCAAAAGGCTACAAGCGCCTGGAACCGGGCGGTGAAGTGCGCCTGCGCGGCAGCTACGTGATCCGCGCCGACGAAGCGATCAAGGACGCCGATGGCAACATCGTCGAACTGCGTTGCTCCTACGACCCGGACACCCTGGGCAAGAACCCTGAAGGCCGCAAGGTCAAGGGTGTGGTGCACTGGGTGCCGGCCGCTGCCAGCGTCGAGTGCGAAGTGCGCCTGTACGATCGCCTGTTCCGTTCGGCCAACCCTGAGAAGGCCGAAGACAGTGCCAGTTTCCTGGACAACATCAACCCTGACTCACTGCAAGTCCTCACCGGTTGTCGTGCCGAGCCTTCGTTGGGCAATGCACAGCCGGAAGACCGTTTCCAGTTCGAGCGCGAAGGCTACTTCTGCGCGGATATCAAGGACTCGAAACCGGGCGCTCCGGTATTCAACCGTACCGTGACCCTGCGCGACTCCTGGGGCCAGTGATTCAGTCAAGGAACTAAAGTGCTAACGATCTACAACACGCTCACCAAGAGCAAAGAAGTCTTCAAGCCGCTGGATGGCAACAAGGTGCGCATGTACGTGTGCGGGATGACCGTGTACGACTACTGCCACCTCGGCCACGGCCGCAGCATGGTCGCGTTCGACCTGGTGACCCGCTGGTTGCGGTTCAGCGGGTACGACCTGACCTACGTGCGCAACATCACCGACATCGACGACAAGATCATCAATCGGGCCAATGAGAACGGCGAGTCGTTCGAAGCCTTGACCGAGCGCATGATCGCGGCGATGCACGAAGACGAAGCGCGCCTGAACATCCAGAAGCCGGACATGGAGCCGCGCGCCACGGATCACATTCCGGGCATGCACGCGATGATCCAGACCCTGATCGACAAGGGTTACGCCTACGCCCCGGGCAATGGCGACGTGTACTACCGCGTCGGCAAGTTCATGGGCTACGGCAAGCTGTCGCGCAAAAAGATCGAAGACCTGCGCATTGGTGCGCGGATCGAGGTCGACGAAGCCAAGGACGATCCTCTGGACTTCGTGCTGTGGAAGGGCGTCAAACCGGGCGAGCCGAGCTGGGAGTCGCCGTGGGGCGCCGGGCGTCCGGGCTGGCACATCGAGTGCTCGGTGATGTCCACCTGCTGCCTGGGCGAGACCTTCGACATCCATGGCGGCGGCAGCGACCTGGAGTTCCCGCACCACGAGAACGAAATCGCCCAGAGCGAAGCGGCCACCGGCAAGACCTACGCCAACGCGTGGATGCATTGCGGCATGATCCGGATCAATGGCGAGAAGATGTCCAAGTCCTTGAACAACTTCTTCACCATCCGCGACGTGCTCGACAAGTACCACCCGGAAGTCGTGCGTTACCTGCTGGTATCGAGCCACTACCGCAGCGCCATCAACTACTCGGAAGACAACCTCAAGGACGCCAAGGGCGCCCTGGAGCGTTTCTACCACGCGTTGAAAGGCCTGCCGAAGGTGGCGGCGGCCGGTGGCGAAGCCTTTGTCGAGCGGTTCACCCAAGTGATGAACGACGACTTCGGCACGCCGGAAGCCTGCGCGGTGCTGTTTGAGATGGTGCGCGAGATCAACCGCCTGCGTGAGAGCGATCTCGCGGCGGCGGCCGGTCTGGCGGCGCGCTTGAAAGAGCTGGCCAGCGTGCTGGGTGTGCTGCAGCTCGAAGCCGACGACTTCCTGCAGGCTGGCGCCGAAGGGCGGGTCGACGCGGCTGAAGTCGATGGCTTGATTGCCGCGCGCCTGGCGGCGCGTGCCGCTAAAGACTGGGCCGAATCCGACCGCATTCGCGACCAGCTCACCGCCATGGGCGTGGTGCTGGAAGACGGCAAGGGCGGTACGACCTGGCGTCTGGCTGACTGAGTGGTGTCATCGCTGCAAAACAAAACCCGCCTAGTGCGGGTTTTGTTTTGACTGGCATCGCAAGCCATTGATTCGGCAGATCATCCGTGAGGCTAAGGGCTGGCCGCTGATCGTTATCTGCGGGTTTTTTCCCACTCAGTGGGAATCTGGTTTCAGTTAATGGAAAACTCGGTGCACCATGTCCGCAAGAGCATGAGGCCGATATGAACTACAACACGCCCACTGATCGCTTGCTGCAAATCCTCGTCACCCTGGGGCAATCCGGCGAGGCGATCTCCGCCAAACAACTGTCCGAGCAACTGGCACAGCCGCTCAGCAGCACTTATCGCCATCTCAAGACCCTGCTGCGCTGGGGGCTTGCCGAAGAGAACGGACAGGGTCGCTATTTGCCGGGGCCAACTTGTTTGCAACTGGCCAAGAAATTCGACCGCGAAGCCGTGCTGGTGACCCTCGCCAAGCCGGAACTCAAGCGCCTGGCCGAGCAAAGCCAGGAAAGCGTGGCGTTAATGGTGCCCAGCAATGGCCAGGCGATTTGCATCGAGCTGGTCGACAGCCCGCAACCGCTGCGTTGCTGCTACCAAAAAGGGCTGGCCCAGCCGCTGTTGGTCGGTGCGTCGGCGAGAGTGCTGTTGGCCTATATGGATGAGGCGCAAAGCCTGTCGGCTCTTTTGGCGCAAGGCGTCGAAAGCGAGGAAGTCGCCACGTACCAACGCAGTTTTGCCGATATCCGCGCTGCCGGGTATGCCGTGAGTGTGAGTGAAATCGACGACGGCATTTGGGGTGTCAGCGCGCCGTTGCTCGACAGCCGCAATCGCCTGCAAGGCGCCATCAGCCTCATGGCTCCTGCCTTCCGGGCGCACACCCGCCGTGAACGCCTGATCCGCTGGACCCAGGACGTGGCCCTGCGCCTGAGCGCCCGGCTCGACTGAATTTGACTGGAGTTTCAAGCATGACTGCTGTTTCTGACATACCCCTGTGGACAGGTCGTATCGACGCTGGCGAAGGGCAGGCTGCGCTGCGCTGGCATCAATGGGTCAAGCCCTTCTGCGAGGGTCAGTCTGCGGGTGCAGCACTGATTGGACTGGCCTGTGATGAAGGAGTCAAACGTAATCAAGGACGCACCGGCGCCAGTCTTGGCCCGTCAGCACTGCGCAAGGCGTTGGCCAACCTGGCGTGGCACGGCCATACGCCGCTGTATGACGCGGGCGATGTGAGCTGTACCGACAGCAACCTCGAAGGCGCGCAGCAGATTTACGCTCATCACGTCAGCTATATGCTCAACCAGGGGCATTTGCCGTTGGGGTTGGGTGGCGGCCATGAAATCGCCTTTGCCAGCTTTAGCGGCCTGGCCGATCACCTGCGCCAGGCCACCCCGCATGCGCGGATCGGCGTTC
Source organism: Pseudomonas kielensis (assembly GCF_014236655.1). Lineage (GTDB taxonomy): Bacteria > Pseudomonadota > Gammaproteobacteria > Pseudomonadales > Pseudomonadaceae > Aquipseudomonas > Aquipseudomonas kielensis. The sequence continues at coordinate 20,888 of NZ_JACMYG010000005.1, read as the reverse complement.
TCAACTTTGATGCCCACTTTGATCTGCGCCATGGTGAACAAAGCAGTTCGGGTACCCCTTTTCGCCAGATAGCCGAGTACTGCCAGCGTGCACAGATGCCGTTCACCTATTGCTGCCTGGGTGTCAGCCAGTTGAACAACACCCAGGCGCTGTTTGAGCAGGCGCAGCGACTGAATGTGCGTTACCGCCTCGACCGGCAAATGAACAGCTGGGACATACCCGCCTGCGAAGCGCTGATCGATGAGTTCTTGCAAGACGTCGATCACCTCTACATGACCATCTGCCTTGATGTCCTGCCCGCCAGCCAGGCGCCCGGTGTCAGTGCGCCGTCTGCCCATGGCGTGGACATGCAGATCGTCGAGCACCTGATACGTCATGCCAAGGCCAGCGGCAAATTGCGCATGGCCGACATCGCCGAACTCAACCCCGGCCTGGATATCGACAATCGAACCGCCCGCATTGGCGCGCGTCTGCTCGCCAGCCTGATCGATTAAGTTTTTCCGTAAATCCCTGAAACCGCTTGTTGAATCATAAGAAAAAGAGAAATTCGCCATGCTGACATTCGAACTGGATGCGCTGAGCACCCTCGCTCTCGCGCTGCTCCTGCTGGGCCTGGGTGCCCAACTGAAAAAACGTAGCTACTGGCTGCGTCACCTGTGTGTTCCTGCACCGGTGATTGGTGGTTTTGGTTTTGCCTTGGTGATCTGGCTGTTACGTGATCAGCAACTGCTCAACCTGACCCTCGACACCAGCCTGCAAACCCCGCTGATGGTGGCGTTTTTCACCACTGTCGGTTTGGGGGGTAGCCTGGGTTTGCTGCGCAAGGGCGGCAAATTGCTGTTTATCTACCTGGGTGCGTGCTGGGGCCTGGCGCTGGTGCAAAACGTGGTGGGTGTCAGTGTCGCCAAGCTGCTGGGCATCGACCCGTTGTTGGGGATCATGGCCGGCGCGGTGTCACTGGAAGGCGGTTTTGGTGCGGCGGCAGCTTTCGGGCCGATTGCTGAAAACCTCGGTGCGGTCGGTGCGACCACTGCAGCGCTGGCAGCTGCAACCTTTGGCATGGTGGCAGGCGGCTTGCTGGGTAGCCCGCTGGCGCGCTGGTTGATCGAGCGCAACAAACTCGTGGTCAAGGCCGAAGCCGTTGGTAGCCTCAAGGCGTTCGAAGAAGTGGTCCACACCCCGCCGCCCGCGCTGGATGCTGCCACCTTGTTGCGCTTGTTGACCTGCATTGTGGTGATCATGGTGCTTGGGTTCTGGCTGGGCTCCAGCTTGCAACAGCATCTGGGTATCGTGTTGCCGAGCTATGTGGGCGCCATGTTCGTCGCGATCATCCTGCGCAACCTCAATGACCGTGCTCAGGTTATCGAGATGCCCGACCATGCCGTCAGCACTATCGGCGATGTGTGCCTGGGCATGTTCCTGACGATGGCAATGATGAGTCTGAAGTTTTGGGAGCTGGAGAAGCTCGGCTTGCCGCTGCTGGTGATTCTGGTGGTGCAGGTGGTGATCATGATTTTGCTGTGCGTGTTCGTCCTGTTCCGCCTGTTTGGCCGCAACTACGACGCGGCAGTCTTGTGCGCGGGCTTCATGGGTCACGGGCTGGGCGCGACGCCCAATGCAGTGGCCAACATGGGCGCCATTTGTGACCACTACAAAGTGTTCTCGTACAAAGCCTTCATCATCGTGCCGCTGTGCGGTGCCGTGCTGATCGACATTGTGGCTATCCCGATGATCACCTGGTTTATCAACGCATACAGTTGAGAATCGCCTGGTTGCTTCATTGCTAAATCGCGCCGAAACCATCGCCGGCAAGACGGCTTCTGTGTTGTGGGAGCCGACTTGCCGGTCAGGCGCCGATTGCCCGGCGTTTGGCCAGCGGCCGTGCCAACCAATGCGCGCCCGGAAATTTTCTTCGTTGGCTCCGGTGACTATCACCACCTCACGCCGGCGTTTCCTGCCGACTTGAAAGAGCCCATCAGCCTGATCCACTTCGATAACCACCCCGCTTGGGTACGCCTGCTGCTGACGCCCGGACAAAGCTCTGGATATGACCAAGGCGAAGCGCTGATCGAAGGTTTTACGCCCGATGCGTTATTGGCAGACGCTCGGCCTGTTGAGTGCTAAAGGCGGGCGAGGCCGCCTACCGGCCGGCCTGCCTTTTTCCTGATGAATGAATTTCCCCTGTGGGAGCTAGCCTGCTAGCGATTGACCGCGCAGCGGTCAGCTCTCGCACTGGCGCAGCCGCTTGTAGAGGGTGTTACGACTAACCCCCAGCCGCCGTGCCAAGTGCGAAATATTCCCCCCGGCCGCCTGCAACTGTCGATTCAAGTCCTCGGCGTCATTCACATCCACTGCCAACGGCTCAGCCGCCGCGATGGGCTCCATTTCCAGGTCGACAAAAAAATCATCCGGTAAATGCTCGGGCCGTACCGGCTGGTCTTCGGCCATGGCCAGGGCCACCTGGATCACGCTGCTGACCTGGCGCAGGTTGCCGGGCCATGGATGGCGTTCGAACAGGGCCAGTACTTCCGGGCTCAAGCCGGCCCACTGGAGCGCCTCGCGGTGCTGTTCCCACAGACGCTTGAACAGCGCCTGCTTGTCGCTGCGCTCGCGCAGCGGCGGCAGTTCCAGGGTCAGGCCGCCGATACGGTAATACAGGTCTTCGCGAAAGCGCCCCAGTTGCACCTGCTCGCGCAAAGAACGGTTGGTGGCCGAGATGATGCGCAGGTCCACCGCGAACAATTCACTGCTGCCCACCGGCTGCACGCAACGCTCCTGCAGTACCCGCAGCAGCCGGGCCTGGGTCGGCAGTGGCATGTCGCCGATTTCGTCGAGAAACAAGGTGCCTTTGTCGGCCTTGCGGATCAGGCCGATGCTGCCCTTCTGATTGGCGCCGGTGAAGGCGCCCTTTTCATAGCCGAATAGTTCGGACTCCACCAGTTCGGCGGGGATCGCCGCGCAGTTGACGGCGATAAATGCCTGTTTGCTGCGTGAGCTCGCCTGGTGCAGCGCCTTGACGAAGACTTCCTTGCCCACCCCCGTTTCGCCGTGGATCAACAGGGGAATGTCTTTTTCCAATAGGCGCTCGGCCTGGCGCACGGCCTTTTCCACGCGGCTGTCGCCAAAGTGCAGGGTGCCGAGGCTGATGGGCTGTGGCGCGGGGAGGGGGGCTTGGGCGAATACCCGTGCCTGCATCGGGCGCTGTAACGGCCGCTTGAGCAGGCAATGGAAACGGTTGCGCCCGGCGGCCTGCAGGGCGAAGGGCAGGCCGTCGGGCTGGTTGAGCAACTCCAGCAACGACACCTTGAACAGGCTGTCGATGCTGACCCGCGACAAGCTGATGCCCAGCAGGTTGTCCGCCCGCCGGTTGGCCGAGAGCACCTGGCCGCTTTCATCAAAAATCAGCAGCCCGGCCCATTGACTGTCGAGGTTGTTCAGGCCGGTGTTGAACACCAACTGGAAGTGCTCCCCCTTGAACAGATTGAGGATCAGTCGGTTTTCCACGGTCTGGCTCATCATCTTGACCATGCCCAGGGTGTGGTCTGGCGGCAGGTAGCTGTCGCTGGACACATCGAGCACGGCAATCAGCCGCCGCTCGGCATCGAAAATCGGCGCCGCCGAGCCGGTCATGAAGCGGTTGGCCTTGAGAAAGTGCTCATCGTGGGCGATGTGCACGGCCTGTTCGCAGGCCAGGGCGGTACCGATGGCGTTGGTGCCGCTGGATTGCTCACGCCAACTGGCGCCGGCGTTGAAGCCACGGCTCAGGCTCGGCTCGATAAAACGCTGGGTACCCCAGGAGGTCAGCACCTGGCCCTGGTTGTCGGCGAGCATGATCAGGCAATTGGAGTTGCTCAGGATGTTCTCGTAGTAGGGCAGCACTTCCTGGTGGGTGGTCTGCACCAGCGCGTGCTGGCTTTCCAGCAGGCGCGCGATGCCGGCGGCGGGGAGCTGGTCGAAGGCCGGGGGGCTTTGATGTTGCAGGCCGAAGGCGCGACAGCGGCGCCAGGAGTCCTGGATGATGGCATCGTGGGGCAAGGGCGAGGCAGGCGCGGACATGGCGGGCAGTCTCTGGGCAAGCATTTATTGTTCTTGTTATGGGCAAACACGATCGCCGGACGCGGGCCGCGCCAGCGGTTTCAGGGGACCTACGTACGCTGTGAGGTAATGGTTGAGTGTTGTTCACAATTGTTCAAAGTCAACTCGGCAACTGTTCAATTGTCCTGCCAATGTTGTTCATTTCTGTTCAGCGGTGAACCCGCCAGATTCATCCTTTTCGTGAAACCCACGGCGGATCAAACACTTGGAATTTCTGGCACGAATGTCGCTCTGTCACTTCGGTCGCTTGACTCCAATAAGAAAAAGGCCGAGCCATGTCATTAACGCTGGAGCATGTCAGCCGCACCGTCGAGGGCCAGGTCTGGATCGATGATGCCAGCCTGCGCTTCGAACCCGGGTCGTTCAACGTCCTGCTGGGCCGCACCCTGTCGGGCAAGACCAGCCTGATGCGGCTGATGGCCGGTCTCGACAAGCCGGATGGCGGGCGCATCCTGATGAACGGGGTCGATGTCACCCAGCGCCCGGTGCGCCTGCGCAACGTGTCGATGGTCTATCAGCAGTTCATCAACTACCCGACCATGACCGTGTTCGAGAACATCGCCTCGCCCTTGCGTCAGGCCGGGGTGTCGGCCGAGCTGATCCAGAGCAAGGTGCACGAAACCGCGCAGATGCTGCGCATCGACAAGTTCCTCAAGCGTTATCCGCTGGAACTGTCTGGCGGCCAGCAGCAGCGCACCGCCATGGCCCGGGCGCTGGTCAAGGATGCCGAACTGATCCTGTTCGACGAGCCCCTGGTCAACCTCGACTACAAGCTGCGCGAAGAACTGCGCCAGGAAATGCGCGAGCTGTTCCAGGTCCGCCATACCATCGCCATCTACGCCACCACCGAACCCAACGAGGCGCTGGCCCTGGGCGGCACCACCACCATCCTCCACGAGGGCCGGGTGATCCAGAGTGGCAAGACGGCTGAGGTCTATCATCAGCCGCAGACCGTGCTGGCCGCCGAATTGTTCTCCGAGCCACCGATCAACCTGATGCCGGGGCGCATCGCCGGCAACGAAGTCAGCTTTGCCAATTTTGTGCACTTCCCGCTCAACGTCGACCTGCGCCCGGTGGGTGAGGGCGACTTCCGCTTTGGTGTGCGCCCCAGCCATATCTCCCTGGTGCCGAGCAACGACGACGACCTGGAACTGGCGGTGACCGTCGAGGTGGCGGAAATCAGCGGTTCGGAAACCTTCCTGCATGTGCGCAACGAACACTTCTTGCTGGTACTGCACTTGCCCGGGGTACACGAGTACGACGTCGATGCGCCGATCCGCATCTACATCCCGACCCACAAACTGTTTGTCTTCGACGGCCAGGGGCGCTTGCTGCAGGCGCCCGGGCTACGTGTCGCGAGGGTTGCCTGATGGCCGAAATTCACTTGCACAACCTCGCCCACAGCTACACCCGCACCCCGGCGGGGCCTGAGGACTACGCGATCCGCGAGATGAACCATGTCTGGGAACAGGGCGGGGCCTACGCGTTGCTGGGGCCGTCCGGCTGCGGCAAGTCGACCCTGCTCAACATCATTTCCGGCCTGCTCAGCCCCTCCGAAGGCCAGGTGCTGTTCGACAACAAGGTGGTCAATCAACTGACCCCCGAAAAGCGCAACATTGCCCAGGTTTTCCAGTTTCCGGTGGTCTACGACACCATGACGGTGTTCGACAACCTGGCCTTTCCCCTGCGCAACCAGGGCATGGCCGAGGCCCGGGTACACAGCAAGGTCCAGGAAATCGCCGAGGTCCTCGACCTGCAGGCGCTGCTGGGGAAAAAGGCGCGCAACCTCAGCGCCGACGAAAAACAGAAAGTCTCCATGGGCCGTGGGCTGGTGCGCGACGACGTGTCGGCGATCCTGTTCGACGAGCCCCTGACGGTGATCGACCCGCACCTGAAGTGGAAGCTGCGGCGCAAGCTCAAGCAGATCCACGAGCAGTTCAACATCACCATGGTCTACGTCACCCACGATCAACTCGAGGCCTCGACCTTCGCTGACAAGATCGCGGTGATGTACGGCGGGCAGATCGTCCAGTTCGGCACCCCGCGCGAGCTGTTCGAGCGACCGAGCCATACCTTCGTCGGTTACTTCATCGGCAGCCCGGGGATGAACCTGATCGAGGTCAGCCCACGTCCCGGGGGCGTGGGTTTCGCGGACATCGACTTGCCGTTGTCCGAAGGCCTGCAGCAGCGCATCGCCGAGGCCGCCGGCAAGTCGCTGAAGGTCGGCATCCGCCCGGAGTTCGTGCATGTCTGGGACGAGCCCTTCGATGAGGCGATGCAGACGACGGTGGTGCATGTCGAGGACCTGGGCACCTACAAGATCATGACCCTGAACCTGGGCGGCGTGCCGCTCAAAGTGCGCCTGGCCGAAGACAAGCCGGTGCCCCAGGGCACCGCCTATATCAGCTTTCCGGCCCAGTGGCTGATGGTCTACGCCGATGACTATCTGCTGCCCATGCACGCCAGCAACGAGGGGCAGCCATGAACAAGGTGCAGAACAACAAGGCCTGGTGGCTGGTGCTGCCGGTGTTCCTGCTGGTGGCGTTCAGTGCGGTGATCCCGATGATGACCGTGGTCAACTATTCGGTGCAGGACATCTTCGACCAGTCCAGCCGCTACTTCGTCGGGGCCGACTGGTACAAGCAGGTGCTGCTGGACCCACGACTGCATGACTCGCTGCTGCGCCAGTTCATCTATTCCGCCTGCGTGCTGCTGATCGAGATCCCCCTGGGCATCGGCATCGCCCTGACCATGCCAACCAAAGGCCGCTGGTCGTCGCTGGTGCTGATCATCCTGGCCATCCCGCTGCTGATTCCGTGGAACGTGGTCGGCACCATCTGGCAGATTTTCGGCCGCGCCGACATCGGCCTGCTGGGCTCGACCCTCAACGCCATGGGCATCAGCTACAACTACGCGGCCAACACCATGGACGCCTGGGTCACGGTGCTGGTGATGGATGTCTGGCACTGGACCTCGCTGGTGGCCTTGCTGTGTTTTTCCGGGTTGCGGGCGATTCCGGATGTCTACTACCAGGCCGCCCGGATCGACCGGGCATCCAGTTGGGCGGTGTTTCGCCACATCCAGTTGCCCAAGCTCAAGAGTGTGCTGCTGATCGCGGTAATGCTGCGGTTCATGGACAGCTTCATGATCTACACCGAGCCGTTCGTGCTCACCGGTGGCGGGCCGGGTAACGCCACGACCTTCCTCAGCCAGACCCTGACCCAGATGGCGGTCGGCCAGTTCGACCTGGGGCCGGCGGCGGCCTTCTCCCTGGTGTACTTCCTGATCATCCTGCTGGTGTCCTGGCTGTTCTATACCGCCATGACTCACTCCGACGCCAACCGCTGAGGCCTGACATGAGCAAGACCAAGCTGCTGCCTCTGTTGCTCTACATCCTGTTCCTGCTGGTACCGATCTATTGGTTGCTGAACATGTCGTTCAAGAGCAACACGGAAATCCTCGGTGGCCTGACCCTGTTTCCCCAGGACTTCACCCTGGCCAACTACAAGGTGATCTTCACCGACCCGAGCTGGTACACCGGCTACCTCAACTCGTTGTATTACGTGAGCCTGAACACGGTGATCTCCCTGAGCGTGGCGCTGCCAGCGGCCTACGCGTTCTCCCGTTATCGGTTTCTCGGCGACAAGCACCTGTTCTTCTGGCTGCTGACCAACCGCATGGCGCCACCGGCGGTGTTCCTGTTGCCGTTCTTCCAGCTCTATTCGTCGATCGGCCTGTTCGACACCCACATCGCGGTGGCCCTGGCCCATTGCCTGTTCAACGTGCCGCTGGCGGTGTGGATCCTGGAAGGGTTCATGTCCGGAGTGCCGAAGGAAATCGACGAAACCGCCTACATCGACGGCTACAGTTTCCCCAAGTTCTTCGTCAAGATTTTCATCCCGCTGATCGGTTCGGGCATTGGTGTGACGGCGTTCTTCTGCTTCATGTTTTCCTGGGTCGAGCTGCTGCTGGCGCGCACCCTGACCTCGGTCAATGCCAAGCCGATCGCCGCGGTGATGACTCGCACCGTGTCGGCCTCGGGGATCGATTGGGGCGTGCTGGCGGCGGCCGGGGTGCTGACGATCCTGCCGGGCATGCTGGTGATCTGGTTCGTGCGCAACCATGTGGCCAAGGGCTTTGCCCTGGGCCGAGTGTGAGGAGCTGATGATGGAGTGGATGAACTGGACCCTGCCGACCGCGCTCTTCTTCGGCGCCATCGCCTTGCTGCTGGTGGGCATGACCACCTGGGAACTGCGTTCGCCGAGCATCGCCCGGCGCGGCTTTCTACCGATCAGCACCACCCGTGGTGATCGGCTGTTTATCGGTCTTCTCGGCAGCGCCTACCTGCATTTGCTGGTGATTGGCGTTACCGGCTGGAGCATCTGGGTGGCCACCGGCCTGTCCCTGGTGTGGCTGTTGGTCGTGATGCGTTGGGGCTAGCCGACAATCGGCAATCGTGCTCCGAAACCTAATACAGGAGGTCTCTATGTTCGAGAAAAACAATAAGCTGCGACATAGCGTTTCAGTGGCAGCCATGCTGGCACTCAGCGGGTTGAGCGTTGCGGCCTGGGCCGATGCCTATGAGGATGCCGCGAAAAAATGGATTGGCAGCGAGTTCAAACCCTCGACCCTCACGGCCGAGCAACAGCTGGAAGAGCTGAAGTGGTTCATCAAGGCCTCCGAGCCGTTTCGCGGCATGAAGATCAACGTGGTCTCGGAGACCATCGCCACCCACGAGTACGAGTCCAAGGTGCTGGCCAAGGCCTTCAGCGAAATTACCGGGATCAAGCTGACCCACGACCTGCTGCAGGAAGGTGACGTGGTGGAAAAACTGCAGACCCAGATGCAGTCGGACAAGAACATCTATGACGGCTGGGTCAACGACTCGGACCTGATCGGTACGCACTTTCGCTACGGCAAGACCGAATCGATCACCGACCTGATGGCCAATGAAGGCAAGGACTACACCTCGCCGACCCTCGACCTCAAGGACTTCATCGGTCTTTCCTTCACCACTGCACCGGACGGCAAAATCTACCAGTTGCCCGACCAGCAGTTCGCCAACCTGTACTGGTTCCGCGCCGACTGGTTCGAGCGAGCGGACCTGAAGGCCAAGTTCAAGGAGAAGTACGGCTACGAGCTGGGCGTACCGGTGAACTGGTCGGCCTATGAGGACATCGCCAAGTTCTTCACCGAAGACGTCAAGGAAATCGACGGCAAGCGGGTCTATGGGCACATGGACTACGGCAAGAAGGACCCGTCCCTGGGCTGGCGGTTCACCGATGCGTGGTTCTCCATGGCCGGTGGGGGCGACAAAGGCCTGCCCAATGGCTTGCCGGTGGATGAGTGGGGCATTCGCGTCGAGGATTGCCACCCGGTCGGTTCCAGCGTGACCCGCGGTGGCGATACCAACGGCCCGGCGGCGGTGTTCGCGACACAGAAATATGTCGACTGGATGAAGGCCTACGCACCACCGGAAGCGGCCGGCATGACCTTCTCCGAATCCGGGCCGGTGCCCTCCCAGGGCAACATCGCCCAGCAGATCTTCTGGTACACCGCCTTTACCGCCGACATGACCAAGCCGGGCCTGGCGGTGATGAACGCCGACGGCACGCCGAAATGGCGGATGGCGCCATCACCGCGCGGACCCTACTGGGAGGAGGGCATGAAGCTGGGCTATCAGGACGTGGGGTCCTGGACGTTCATGAAGTCGACGCCGGAGAAACAGAAACTCGCGGCCTGGCTCTATGCCCAGTTCGTCACTTCAAAAACCGTGTCGCTGAAAAAGACCATCGTCGGCCTGACGCCGATTCGTGAGTCGGACATCAACTCCCAGGCCATGACCGACCTGGCGCCCAAGCTGGGTGGCCTGGTGGAGTTCTACCGCAGCCCGGCCCGTGTGCAATGGACCCCGACCGGGACCAACGTGCCGGACTATCCGCGCCTGGCCCAACTGTGGTGGAGCCATATTGCCGAAGCCGCCAGCGGCGAGAAAACCCCGCAACAGGCCCTCGACGGTCTGGCCAAGGACCAGGACGCCATCATGGCCCGGCTCGAACGCTCCAAGGTCCAACCGGTCTGCGGTCCGAAAATGAACCCGGAGCGCGATGCGCAATACTGGTTTGACCAACCGGGCGCGCCGAAACCGAAACTGGCCAACGAGAAACCCAAGGGCGAGACCGTGAGCTATGCCGAACTGCTGAAGTCGTGGGAGGCGGCGCGCAAGTAAGTGAGGGGGGTGGGGGAGCAACGGCACCTTTGGGTGCCGTTTTTTTTCAGCCGTTCCATCCTCCGCGCCTGCCTGGAAACGGCTAACCTGTTATCGGGTGTACCTCGGTCGGTCATTGGTTCCTCCGAAAACATTTCTGTAGGAAACCAATTGTTTCTATTGGTGAAGTTTCCTATTCCACTGGGTCGGCCTGTTTTCGGGCTCGTGATCTGGTTATTGTCCGCCGTACTATTTTCTTCGCTCGGTTGAGTGTGATTCTGGTGTGTTTGTCAGGCGTGAAGGTGTGCCGATGGCCAGTGATTGTCTGCCCCAGGTCCACCGCCAAAGTGTTCATGAAACTGACGGTCAATAGGCTGGACTCGACCGGACGAAATGGAGAGCAAGCTCAATGAATGAAGGTCATTTTATCGGTTTGAAAGACAGGACCACCTGTGGTGGCGTCGTTCTGGACGGTGATATCAGGATTATGCTGTACGGCCTGGCCCATGCCCGCGAAGGGGACCGAGTCACGTGTGGGAAGGACGGCAAGACCTATCGAATCGTAGGGGGCGTTGCGCACATAGTCAGTCACGGCAAACCGCTGGCGGGCACGCTGGACAGCTTCAGCAACTGCCCCTGTAAGGCCCAGTTGATCCCCTCCGTCTTCACGGCCACTTATGAGCGTCAGGTCGATCCTGCTCCAGGTGCCACCCTGGGCACCGCTCAGCCGACAACGCCTCCCGCTACTCGCCATTCGATTGCGCCGCGTCCATCCGGGATTACCCCCTCAAGTAATCCCGTGCCAGGCATCTCTCCGGACGCAGGCCAAGCTTAGCCACGGCCCTGAAACCACCAGCTTTACCGGCCAGACAGCGACCTGGCGTGGTATGAGTGCGCAGGTGATGGACAAGCACCTGACCAGGCTGCCCGACACTCGTTGTGGGGGCAGCGGCACCTTCAGGTGTTGATTAAGGGACAAAGTCAAAACGCTTGCCGAAGGTCGATTGCGTGCCAGTAACCGCAGTTTTACCTGCAGCCAGGCAAGTGTCCCGATGATGTGAATTGTTACTTGAGCAGCCCTAAATCCCACAATGCGACAAGTAAAGCCTGGGTAACGATCAATCCAACAATGCTCCATTGCAGAGCTACACGTTTTCTTCGTAGTGGAAGGGGGAAGTTGCTTATATCTTCAGCGCTGACGAGGCCGTGTTTAAGAAAAAAGCAGGGAAATGTAACAGCGCTGGCAATACCGCCCACTAACTGCAACTTGCCCCAAGGGCCTGTGTGTTTGTGCGTAGCGACAGTGATTAGCGAGGAACTGTTCTGGAAATACGCCGCCATTGCTTCAGTCTTGGTGTAACCCAGGTACAGTGCGATCCCAATACAAGTAGACAAGCCAAGGAGGACTAAGCCACATAGGCTTCCGACAACCAGTTCAGCAGTGTTCACTGGATATTCTCATAGACGATTTCGCCAATTGCCTCACCCATCCTATCGCCGAGTTTTCCGGTTGTGTAAGAACCGCCGCCAACTACGACGGCGCTACACGCCAACTCTCAAACACCACCTGTTGGTATGCCCAATGCGATGTACATCGCAGTAACTGCGGGGGCGGTCAACGGGCCCTTCAATGCGTACTGGAGTTATAACTCGGGTGTCTAGGGGCTGCGGAACATGGCGCAATCTAGTGACGGTTCCACAATGCATAGGCGGCCAACAACCAGACGATGCTGATGTTGATTATTGTATTCATCACCATGAGCCATTTCCTAAGGCGTAAAGGAAAATGCTGGATATCGTCCAGATCTGCCAGCCCTCGCTTGACCAGCAGGCGCGGGAACAGAACAGTCGCGCTAATTCTGGCAAGCAAGATCAAGCGGCCGAATGGCCCGGCGTCTTTGAGGTTTGCCCAAAGCATGACGTCCCGGCAATGTTTTAAAGCCTCTAACATGGCGGGCAGTCGTGTGTACGCGAGATAAAGACCAATACCCATTCCGATCATTCCAAAAACGAACGGCAAGACGAGGTACATCAGTGCGTATAGGGGTGGCCAACTGTTGAGGTCAATCATGGGCGTACTACTTCATACAGAAGATCACCGCCTTTCTCTCCTGCCTCAGTACCTATGGATGTCCCCACTAGAGAACCAATGCCAATCAGAGCCGCAGCGCATGCGATCCCTCCAATGGCTGTAGTGATACCGAGAGCCATGCATATCGACGAAGTCGAGCGGGCACCCGCGTAAGCTCCCAGTGAGCCACCCGCTGTCCCGAGCAAAAACTTGCCGCCTTCAACAAACCTGACACGCTCACATGCCACAGAGTCGGGGTTGTCGCTACAAACCTGTTGGGTGCTCAGGTACCCGGAAACACCGCCGATCAATACACCTATATAGCCACCGGCTTTCATGTACCGGCTGGCCCGGGCGACTTTTCCCAGATGGGTGGCGTATCCGGGCAGTTGTCCAGGCACACCTGCCTTCTTCCAATGATGAACGATGCTGCGACTGGACATGCCAAGGGCATTCTTCAGCTTGCGATAATCGTTGTCTGGTTGGCAATCAGGCGGGGCGGCGGGTCGCATTTGCAGTGGCAAAGATCGCCGTCCAGGGCAGCCGCGCGTCCCCCCATAAGTTCCGGCAGGTGCGGGCCGTCACAGACGATGACGCCGGTGCTGTCACATGCCGGGCATTCGACTTCGTCGCCTTCGCAAGCGATAGCCTGGCCATCGATGGTCCAGGATCCGTAGCCCGTCCGTACCGTACCGTTGACTGTGGTTTTTGCCCCCACGGTGATGTTGTAGCGCCTCATGCGGATGCGTCCTTGTTTGCTCGAGAGGACGCACGCTAGATGAGGATATGATGGGGTTAAATCAGACGCTTCTTCGAATGATGTAGGTTGATTCTGTAATCGTCTGTCTGAAACAACCGTCCACCGGTACGGCATGCCCTGATCGGCGAAACCGGCTAAACTGCCGCACGATTTTTGTTGAGTGTTTTCCATGCAAATTGCCTTGGCGCCCATGGAGGGGTTGGTCGACAACATCCTGCGGGACGTGCTGACCCGGGTTGGCGGTATCGATTGGTGCGTGACCGAGTTCATCCGGATCAACGATCAACTGCTCACCCCTGCCTATTTCCACAAGTTCGGTCCTGAATTGCTCAACGGTGCCAAGACCGCTGCCGGCGTGCCGCTGCGTGTGCAATTGCTCGGTTCCGATCCGGTGTGCCTGGCGGAAAACGCGGCGTTGGCCTGTGAGCTGGGCTCGCAGGTGATCGACCTGAACTTCGGCTGCCCGGCCAAGACCGTCAACAAGTCCCGTGGCGGTGCGGTGCTGCTCAAGGAGCCCGAGCTGCTCAACCAGATCGTCGAGCATGTCCGGCGCGCCGTTCCGGCGCACATCCCGGTGACCGCCAAGATGCGCCTGGGCTTTGATAGCCCGGACGGTTCGCTGGTGTGTGCCACCGCGCTGGCCGAAGGCGGCGCGGAGCACATCGTGGTGCATGCGCGGACCAAGATGGACGGTTACAAGCCGCCGGCGCATTGGGAGTGGATCCCGCGGGTGCAGGAAGTGGTCAAGGTGCCGGTGTTCGCCAATGGCGATATCTGGAGCGTCGACGACTGGCGCCGATGCCGCGAGATCAGCGGGGTGGAAGACATCATGCTGGGTCGCGGCCTGGTGTCGCGCCCTGACCTGGCGCGACAGATCGCTGCCGCCCGGGCGGGTGAAGAGGTGGTCGAGATGACCTGGGCCGAGCTGTTGCCGTTGATCCAGGCGTTCTGGCTGCAGGCCAAGGCGCAGATGACAGCGCGTCAATCGCCGGGTCGCTTGAAGCAATGGCTGGCGATGTTGACCCGCAATTATCCGGAGGCGGTGGAGCTGTTTACCCTCATGCGCCGGGAGACGGAGCTGGACCAGGTTTCCCGTTTGCTGGGTTTGCAGGTCGCTGAAGCGGCCTGAAAAAAACTGCAAAAAACCTCTTGAAATGCAATCAGCGGTCCTTATCTAAGGGTTACGCGATGCCGAATTCGGGTCGCGGAGACAAAAAACCTTGCTGATTGTTTTCAGGAGATTTGAACCATGAGTACCGCATTTTCCCTGGCTCCACTGTTCCGTTCTTCGGTAGGTTTCGATCGTTTCAACGATCTGTTCGAGTCTGCGCTGCGCAACGAGCCCGGCAGCAGCTACCCACCCTACAACGTTGAAAAACACGGTGATGACCAGTACCGCATTGTCGTGGCGGCAGCCGGCTTCCAGGAAGAAGACCTGGAGCTGCAAGTCGAAAAAGGCGTATTGACCATCAGTGGCGGCAAACGCGACAGCAATGACAGCGTGACCTTCCTGCACCAGGGCATCGCCCAGCGCGCGTTCAAACTGTCGTTCCGCCTGGCCGATCACATCGAGATCAAGGCCGCGGACCTGCGCAATGGCCTGTTGAGCATCGACCTGCTGCGCATCGTGCCGGAAGAGGCGAAAGCCAAACGCATCCCGATCAACGGCGAGCAAAAACCTGCACTGCAGCACTGAGTCACCGCAATGAAGAAGGGCGCCGATGGCGCCCTTTTTTATCGGCTGTCTGTAGGAGTCGCCGGACTCACGTCCATCCATACCGCACCAGGTGAAAGAAGATCGGCGCGGCGAAACACACCGAGTCCAGGCGGTCGAGCATGCCGCCGTGGCCTTCGATCATGTGCCCCCAGTCCTTGACGCCGCGGTCGCGCTTGATGGCCGACATCACGATGCCGCCGGCAAACCCCAGCAGATTGATCAGCAGGGCGATCAGGAATGACTGCCATACAGTGAACGGGGTAATCCAGCACAGCGCGGCCCCAATCACGGAAGCCAGGAGGATGCCGCCGACAAAACCTTCGACAGTCTTGGACGGGGACAGGTTGGGCGCGATCTTGTGTTTGCCAAACAGTTTGCCGCAGACGTACTGCAGGACGTCCGACATCTGCACCACTATCACCAGGTAGGCGATCAGCAGCAGGTTGCGCCCCTCATAACCACCAATGTCCAGGGTCAGCAGGGCCGGTACGTGCGACACGCAGAACACCGCGATCATCAGCCCCCACTGGACCTTGGAGGCGCGCTCGAGAAAGTGCGTGCTGTCCCCGCCCAGTGACGCGAGGATCGGCAGCAACAGGAATACGTAGACCGGAATGAAGATCGAGAACAGCCCGTACCAGTCGAAGTAAATCAGCAGGTACTGCAGTGGCAGCGCCAGGTAGAAGGCCGCCACCAGGGCCGGGTAGTCGCTGCGCCGGGTCGGGGTGAGGGTCATGAACTCGCGCAGGGCGTAGAAGGATACGGCGTAAAACAGCAGGATGACCGCACTGGTGCCGAGCCAGAAAGCGATGCCGATCACTGCCACCATTACCCACCAGGCGTTGATCCGCGCGTTGAGGTTATCGATCACCGGGTCAGGCGTGCCGCGCTTGCGCAGCTTGAGGGTCCAGCCGATCAGTGAGGCGAGCAGCAGGAAAGCGCCAATCCCGCCAAACAGCATCAGGGTTTGTCTATCCATGTCAGGCCAGTTCCTCTGCCAGGTCCAGCAGCGCTGCACGGCTGCGCTGGAGAAATTGCTCTTTGCTTTCATCGGCCTCCAGGGTAAACGCCGCGCCAAAACGGGTGGTGCATAACAACGGGAGCGGCAGGAAACGACCCTTGGGCATGACGCGGTTGAGGTTGGCGATCCATACCGGGACCAGTTCGACCTCCGGGTATGCTTTGGCCAGGTGATAGATCCCGCTTTTGAATGGCAGCAGACCCTCCTCGAGGTTGCGGGTGCCTTCGGGGAAGATGATCAGTGAGTCGCCGTTGGCCAGGGCGTCGAGTATCGGCAGCAAGGGGTTGTCAGTCGGCTCCTTGCGTTCGCGGTCGACCAGCACACCGTTGAATACTCGGTTGATGATGTAGCGGCGCAGCGGGGTGGTTTGCCAGTAATCGGCACCCGCCACGGGGCGGGTCATTTTTCGCAGGGCCGGTGGCAGCGAGGCCCAGAGCAACACGAAGTCACCATGGCTGCTGTGGTTGGCGAAGTAGATGCGCTGCACCGCTTGCGGCGCGCAACCGAGCCACAGGCTACGGGCGCCAGTAATGGTGCGTGCCGCGGAGGTGATGAGGGTGGCGACCAGGGGTTCGAGCATGAAAGTTCCTTATTCAGCGAAGGCCAGCCAGGGGCCGGCCAGGATGAAACCCAGTGTCAGCAGCACCTGCACCGCCACCAGCAGGGCCTGGCGCCGTAGCAGGTTGAGGGCGCCGCCTGTACGTTCGCTCCACAGGCGGCCACCCCGTGCGGCAGGTTGCAGGCCGAGGGCGGCGAGGGCGTGATCCAGGGCCTCGGTACGCAAGGCCAGGGGTTGATTGCCGTCGGCTATGCGCTGGAACAGTTCCGCGTCGAACGCGACCCGCAGGGCCCAGTATTTTTGCAACAGGCCCAGCACCAGCAGGGCGGCGCTGCACAGCAGCGCCCAGGCGCCGGGGCTGGCCAACAGATACTGGCTCAAGCCAAGCAAGGCGCCGACCAGCGCGAGGCCGGTGGACAGTTGATCCAGGGAGGCCCCGCGGCGCAGCAGGCTGGCGGTCGTGTGCAGTTCCATGTCAGTGGTCATGGGCAGGCTCCGTGCTCAAGCACAAGGGTGTCAGGGCGACTCGGTGGGCCTGGCGCAGGACGATGCCCGGGCGGGCCCGTTGCAGTTGCAGGATCGCTTGGTCGAGGGTGGCAGCCCTGCCGCTGTGCAGCAGCCAGGCGGCTACCGCAGTGGCACTGCGTGAATAACCGAGGGCGCAACAGACCAGCAGCGGACCGTGCTGGCGCAGGTCTTCGATGGCCTGCGCAGCTTCCAGGCATTGCGCAGTGGTGGGGGCGGTCAGATCGAGCACGGGCAGCGAGCGATAGGCCAGGTTTCCCGGGTCCAGCGACAACTCGGCACACAGGTCGAGCACTGCCTTGAACGGGCTGTCCTGCAGTTCCCGGCGGGTCGGAATCCGCCCCAGCCACACACCATCGAGCACCCGATCGGGCTGCGGATGGCGGCGTGTCCACCCGCGTGAGTTGAGCCACGCCGCGGCCAGGTAGGGCGCCAACAACCAGCGTGCGGCCCAGCTCAGGCGCCCGTCGGCGCGCTTTTGAAAACCACTGGCGTCCAGTACCGCGTAATTCAACGCGACCAACAGCAAGGCCAGCGTCGGCCAGAGCAACCACAACCCGCCACCCCCGATGCGCCAGGCCAGGAGGCACAAGACCCCGGCGCCTATCAGATAGCCCAGGCTCAGTGTCCAGCGCTTGCTGTCGCGGGCCAGCCGGGCACTGCACAGCGGACTCGGGCGATCCAGCGGCCACAGCCAGACACACAGCCAGCCGAGCAAGGCGCCCGTGGGCAAATCGATGAAGTGATGCTGGTAGGTGGTCAGTACCGACACTCCGATCAGGCCAAACCAGACATGCATCAACCCGCGCCAGAGACCCGATAGATGTCGCTGGTAGCAGGTCCACAACACCACCAGCAGGGCAATGTGCAGGGAGGGTGCCTGATTGAATGGTTTGTCGAAGCCGGCCAGGACCTCGAACAGCCAGCCGAAAACCCCATCGAGTTCGGGCCGTTCGAAGGTGAAGCGTAATGGCCACAGCAGAAAACAACTGACCGCGATCAGTTGCGCGGTCAGCAGGCGCAACGCATGACGCTTGAGCTCCTGGCGAGTGTCGGGTAGCAGCAACGACAGGCCATACAGCAGGTCGATCGACCAATAGGGCACGATGCTCCACGCCCAGAACGGCACGTGGTTTTCCCAGTCAAATACCAGGCTGCCGACCTCGGCGCGCTGGGTAGTGACCCAGGTGGCAAAGCCGTAAGTGGCAAAAAACAACGGTGCCAACACCAGCAGCCAGAGCACCGCGGGCTTCAACAAGCCGGGTTCACGCTGCCCGGTGGTGGCGTGGCTCATGCCTGCACGCGTTGGGCGAGGGCGACGCTGAAAATGCCCCATTCATCGACCCGCTGGGTGATTTTGCGAAAACCGGCAGCCGCGACCAACTGGTCCATCTCTGCCTGGCTGCGCCGGCGCATGACCCAGGCCTGGCCTTCCCGGTGGCTGGTCAGGGCACGGGCAATCAGCTCCAGCTGCGGGTGCCAGGGTTGGCCGGTGTAGACCAGGTAACCGCCGACTGGCACCGCGTCCGCCAGGCCCGCGAGGGAGTCGCCAACCCTCTGGTTGTCGGCGAACAGTTCGTACAGACCGGACACCACGGCGAGGGTCGGTTGCGGGTCGAGGGCCGCCAGGTCGGCGCGGTCGAAGGCATCGCCCTTGACGAAGCGGGCGATGTTTTCCAGGCCCTTCTCGCGAATCAAGGCACCGCCGTCGCGCACATTGATGTCGCTGTAGTCACGCAACACGATTGACTCGGGCAGCGGGGCAACCCCCTGCAAGGCTTCGAGAATGTAGCGTCCGTGGCCGGCGGCGATGTCGACGATCCGCACCGCGCTGCCTTGCTCGCGCAACTGTACGATCGCCAGGCGCAGCAGTTCCTCGACATGCAGTTTGCGCTGGCGAATACCGCGCCAGCCGATCGAGTCCAGGTAGTTACGGTCGATCATCCGCCCGACGGCGGAGGTGCCGGTGGGGGTGTTGCGGTAGACGTAGTCCAGGGTGCTGCCGGAGTCGAAACCTGTGTCGAAACCCAGCTTGAGTCCGCTCGACAGTCGACTGCCCAGGCGCATGCTGGCGCGGGTCATGCGCCAGTAGCGGTCGCCCAGGGAGTTGTGTGGCAAGGGCGCGGCCAGGGCTTCCGATTCGGCGCACGTCAGGCCCAGGCGGTCGGCGGCCAACAGCGAAGGGCGCTCGAGCGGTTGCTGGAAGTTCTGCACAATGAAGCGCCGGGCACTGGCGACGGCGATACCGCGACGCTGCTCGCCGAGGGTGTCGTGGAAGAAGCCTGGCAGGATGTGTTTTTCCTTGTGCAGGCTGCCCAGGCGCTCGAAGAACTGCTCTTGCGGTCGGCGATGCACCACGAAGTCGGCACCGGAGATCAGGAGCTGGGTGGGTACCTGCATGGCCTGGGCATCGGCGACCACTCGCTCGGCGGCGTTATACAGACCGAGCAGTACATTTACCGAAATGGCTTTGGTGATCAGCGGGTCGTTGTCGTAGGACGCCACCCGTTCCGGGTCATGGCTGAGAAAGCGCGCCTTGACATAGCTGTTGACGAAAAAGTTACCGCGAAACCGCCGCATCAGGGCCAGCCCCTGACGGGCGAACGGTACGTAGAGCTTCACGTTGAACGCCGGCGACGCCAACACCAGTGCGCGGATGTTGGGGGCGTAGTCGTGGACCCAGGTCGCGACGATCACCGCCCCGACGCTCTGGGCAATCACGGCCATGTTCGACTCGGCAATCTGGTAGGTCGCCTGCAGGTGATCGCAGAACGTCTGCACGTCACGCACGCTGGTAGCAAAGCTCGGGCTGTCGCCACGCTCGCCCGGGGACAGCCCGTGGCCCCGTGAATCCCAGGCAAAGAAATCCACTTCGGGCAGGTCCAGTTCGTCCACCAGATGGGCGATGCGCCCGGAATGTTCGTGGCCACGGTGGAACAGCAGCACGGCGTTGCGCGGTTCGCCCGGGGCCGGGGTGCCTGGCCAGTAGCGATAGAACAGTTGCACGCCGTCGTGGGTAGTGAATGTCTGGTGCTGGGCTTGGCGCATGACGACTTCCTTAGGCTGAAGGGGCGTTTTCCTGGACTTCCTTGAGACCCTGGCGGACCCGGTTGACCAAGGTGCAGGCCAGCAGGACTGCGATCAGCGCGAACACCCCGTTGATCCACGGAGCGCTGGCCCAGCCCAGTGCGATAACCATGGCCAGGAGCCCCAGCACCAACGCCCGATCGCTCTTGCCCATCGGCCCGTCATAACGGCGCGATGCACCGATCATCGGGCCCAATACACCGGCGTATTCACTGAACACCGCAAGCAGGGTCACCAGCAGCACCAGCAGCAGGCTGACGTCGGCGATCAGGGCGAAGGGCAGAATCAGCGCGCAGTCGGCGACCACGTCGCACAACTCATTGAGGTAGGCCCCCAGGGCCGATTGCTGGTCGAACTCGCGGGCGAGCATGCCGTCGATGGCGTTGAGGGCCATGCGCAGCAGCATCCACAGGGGAACCAGGGCGAACAACCAGGCGTGTTGGGCAAAAGCGCTGATCGCTACACCTACCAGCACCGAACCGAGGCCTGCCAGTAGGGTGATCTGATTGGCCGTGGTGCCGTTATCGAACAGGCGCCGGACCAGCGGTCGCAAGAGGTTCTGAAACGCAGGTTTGAGCTGGTAGAGGCTAGGCACGGTATGGAGTCTCGGCGAGGGAGCGTACGGCTGGTTAATGCCGGCGGAAAATATGCGGTGTGAGTTTAGATGGCTTCTGGCAGGGGGGGGGGGGGGGGGGCAAAATTAACCGTTTGTTCCAAGAAAAAAAAGGGTGGTTTGTGGATTGGAAGGGGGTTTGTTTCCCGTGCGGGGAATGGAGTATGCCCAGGAATAATGACAACCGCCCTGTCTTTGGATAAACACGTAACCACCCCCGACCGGCACGCAC
>NZ_JACMYG010000049.1 GCF_014236655.1 Pseudomonas kielensis | reverse complement strand
ATTAGGTGCGATATATATGTATTGTTTGGCGCGTGACTTGATGCGTGCGGTAGAACTTGACTCGAGAGTGGTTGATTAGCCGATGCGGGGACCTGTCAGGCTAAGCGGGGTTTCGTTCAATGATGTTCAGATTGAATGTTGTGGTTTCACCGAGGCTGCCGTGAAAGCAAAAACGGTTGACCGGTGATTTCCACCGAAACTTCCTGATAATTCCGGCTCCTCGGGCGCGTAGATAAATCGTGGGATTGTCGGTTTTCAGGTCGTCGAGGGTAATAATGTTGTGGCGGCCATCCAGTAAGTTGAAGGACGTCGTGTCGCCACCGGCGGCTGGAAAGGCTCCCAGGGCGCCATCGTTGTTTTTACTGATGTACTTGTCCTGGTACGGTGTGCTGAGGATCTGCAGGTTGTAATAGTCGTCATAACACCTGAAGTGCACCAGAAGAGCAATTGGATCCTCTCTCGCGCCCACAGCGATCGGGCGCACCTGCTCGCTGAGAGGGTCATAGGATTCAAGGGTGGTAATAGTGTTGCCCCGCAGTGTTTCATAGTCATGGTTCAATTGAAGAAAGGCTTCACTCAAGACCTTTTCGAGAAAGGTCATGGCGACGCCATTGCAATCAATCCGTGCAATGAAGGAACGTTCCTTGTTTTTGCTCATGTGCCAATCCTTTGTTTTGTTGTTTCGTCTGCTGGTACCTCCAAGACTATCGTGACTGTAATCGAGTGGTTTGTGGGAAGCGCTGCGTTGATAGTGAGGATTCATCCGCTTTATAGGGGCGATGTTTACGATTCAACTATCGGCAAGTTGTTGCAGTCGACGCTACTGGCCAGTCGGCTGTCGAGCAAGGTGATGCAACCTTGCATTTCGGGACAACAGTAGTGCGCCTGCAGGGCGGCTTCCGATTGCCAGTGGGTGCTGACGGTCCCGCGATTGTCATCTTCCGGGCAGCGGTCGAGCATATAGGTGTCGCTTCCCGGAAGCTGGCGCAAGGTATCGACGATCTGCTGTAAATGCTTACCCAGCTCATCCGAGCAGCCGTCGGCCTTCAGCTGGTGCGTATTGATCCTTTCGGTGGGCATCGCACACGCTCCTCAATCAAGCCGCACGGGCCTTGTACAGGGTGGAGTGACGTTTGTGCAGGATAGGCCCGCAAAGTGGCGAGGCCAACAGCCAATTGGCAGTAAAGGCCCCCAGCCAATAGACCCCAGGCGACGGGCTTGCGGGGTCCCACATGGGTATTGGGTGCAATGCCAATCGTCATGGGGGGGATGAACGGTTTAGACTCAGTGGCCCATCGTTCTCAAGGAAGAATCACTATGTCGAGCATCGACTCCATCATTGCCATCGAGCGTTTCAGCGAAGCCCACATCGAGGGCATTACCGCGCTGTACAACGATCCGGCGGTTGCCCGCCAGGTCCTGCAGATGCCGTTTCAATCGACTGAGGTCTGGCGCAAGCGCCTGGCCCCGGACAACGAACGGGTGGTGCAGCTGGTGGCCCTGCATCAGGGACAGGTGATCGGCAATATCGGCCTGGAACAGATTTCAAGGATTCGGCGCAGCCACTGCGCCAATATCGGCATGGGCGTGGCGCAAGCCTGGCAAGGTCAGGGCCTGGGCAGCCGCTTGCTGGCGACGGTGCTGGATCTGGCGGACAACTGGATGAATGTGCAGCGCGTGGAATTGACGGTGTATGCCGATAACCAGGCGGCGATCGGCTTGTACCGCAAGTTCGGCTTCGAGACCGAAGGGCTGCTGCGCCAGTATGCGGTACGCGATGGCGCACTGGTGGACACCCTGGCCATGGCGCGCTTGCGCCACGGTCCCAAGGCGGACTGAGTCAGTCTCCGAGGGCGAAAGCCACCGCCGCACGGGCGTGCAACTCGGTGGTGTCGAGCAAGGGCAGGGCGCTGTGCTCAGGTTTGATCAGCAGGCTGATTTCCGTACAGCCAAGGATGATCGCCTGGGCGCCGCGCGCGGCCAAGGCCTGGATCACCCGCTGGTAGGTGGCGCGTGACTCCTCGCGGATGACCCCCACGCACAGTTCGTCGTAGATGATCCGGTGCACCGCCTGGCGGTCCGCCGCGTCCGGCACCAGCACCTGCAGCCCGCGAGCGGTGAGCCGGTCCTTGAGAAAATCCTGTTCCATGGTGAAGGCAGTCCCCAGCAGGCCGACGCTCAGGTGGCCGGCATCCTGTGCCGCTTGCCCGGCCGGGTCGGCAATGTGCAGGAAAGGCACCGTAATGGCGTCCTGGATCTGTCCGGCCACCTTGTGCATGGTGTTGGTACAAAGCACCACGCACTCGGCACCGCCGGCTTGCAGGCGGCGGGCAGCGTCCACCAGGATCTGCGCTGCATCGTCCCAGCGTCCGGCATGCTGGGCTTGTTCGACCGGCCCGAAGTCGACGCTGTACATCAGCAGGCGCGCCGAGCGCAGAGGCCCGAGGCGGTCTCGTACCTGCTGGTTGATCAGACGATAGTATTCGGCGCTGGACTCCCAGCTCATGCCGCCGATTAGGCCGATGGTGCGCATGCGGTGCTCCCGTTGATGGCTGATTTGAGGGCCTACAGTGCCCGCGATTGGCGGGCGCGGCAATCGCTCGTCCGGCGGTTAGTCGTACGTGCGCCGCGCACATCTGCCATGCTCAATGTCCGCAACACCGGTTTATCCAAGGAACAGCGCAATGGACGACGTACAGCAACTGGGTGAGATGCTTCGCCACTACGCAGAAAGCGAAGCGCACAAGAAGCAGCTGTTTGAGAACCAGTCGGCCGTCTGGGCCACGCGTATCGCTGAGTTGTTCGACCAGATCGAGCAGTGGCTGGCGCCAGTCAAGGCGCCCAACCTGCTGGAGGTCAGCCGTGAGGCCTACGTGGCGTTTGGCGCGAGCGTCCCGGTGGAGAGCTCGACCTTCAACACCGAGAAACTGAGCATCCTGATTGCCGGCAAGCCGGTGGAGTTCGTGCCGGAGGTGATGGGCGCAGGAGGCTTGATTTCGCTGGCGGTGATGGGCTTGACCGCCGCCCGCTACGGCAGCGTGTCGCTGGTGTGCCAGCCGCCCTCGAGCGGCTGGCAGTGGCGCAAGACCAACGGCCTGAAAGACCCCGATACCTTCGCCTTTGACGCAAACTTCCTGGCCCAGCAGCTGCAGAGCCTGATCCCCCGCGAACGCGGTTGATCGCCGCCGCGATCAGACCTCCATATTGCCCCAACCCGGTTGCGCCTGCGGCGGCGCGACCGCGTTGATGGTCTTGCCGGTGGCCTGCTCCACCCGCCGCGCCACTTCCGGGTCATCGGCAAAGGGGATCAGGCTTGCGTCATCCAGGCTCTTGGTGGTCTGGTGGCGCAGGCAATACTCGATGGCGAACCACAGGAACGCCACGCCCAGGCCATTCATGACTATCTCGAACATCACAGGCTCCTTGCCTCAGGCAATCTGCGCTTCACGTTCGGCCATCCGCACGTCGGCCACCCGCACGGTACGCCAGGTGTTGTAGGCCATCAGCAACATGCCGCTCAAGAAGAACACCCCGCCGACAAACCGCACGATAAAGCCTGGATGGCTGGCCTGCAGCGCCTCGACAAAGGAGTAGGTGAGGGTGCCGTCGTCGTTGATCGCGCGCCACATCAGGCCCTGGGTGATGCCGTTGACCCACATCGAGGCGATGTACAGCACGGTACCGATGGTCGCCAGCCAGAAGTGCGCGTTGATCAGGCCAATGCTGTGCATCTGCTCGCGGCCGAAGATTTTCGGAATCATGTGATAGGTGGCGCCGAAGGTGATCATCGCCACCCAACCCAGGGCGCCGGCATGCACGTGGCCGATGGTCCAGTCGGTGTAGTGGGAGAGGGCGTTGACCGTCTTGATCGCCATCATCGGTCCCTCGAACGTCGACATGCCGTAGAACGCCAGCGACAACACCAGGAAGCGCAGGATCGGGTCGGTGCGCAACTTATGCCAGGCCCCGGAGAGGGTCATCATGCCGTTGATCATGCCGCCCCAGCTCGGCGCCAGCAGGATCAGCGACATGGCCATGCCCAGCGACTGCGCCCAGTCGGGCAGCGCGGTGTAGTGCAGGTGGTGGGGGCCGGCCCAGATGTACAGAGTGATCAAGGCCCAGAAGTGCACGATCGACAGGCGATAGGAGTACACCGGGCGCCCGACCTGTTTCGGCACGAAGTAATACATCATCCCCAGGAAACCCGTGGTCAGGAAGAAGCCCACCGCGTTGTGGCCGTACCACCACTGGACCATGGCGTCGGTTGCCCCGGAGTACACCGGGTAGGACTTGAACCAGTCCACTGGAATCGACAGGTGGTTGACCACGTGCAGCATGGCGATCACCACGATAAAAGCGCCGAAGAACCAGTTGCCGACATAGATGTGCTTGGTCTTGCGCTGCACCACGGTGGTGAAGAACACGATCGCATAGGCCACCCAGACCACGGTCATCCAGACCGCGCCGGTGAACTCGATCTCGGCGTATTCCTTGGTGGTGGTGTAGCCCAGCGGCAGGGTCACCAGCATGCTGACGATCACCGATTGCCAGCCCCAGAAGGTGAAGGCCGCGAGCTTGTCGCTGTACAGCCGCACCTGGCAGGTACGTTGCACCGCGTAATAGCTGGCGGCGAATTGTGCGCTGCCGGCAAAGCCGAAAATCACCAGGCTGGTGTGCAGCGGGCGCAAACGCCCGAAGGTGGTCCAGGGCAAATCCAGGTTCGCCTCCGGCCACACCAGTTGCGAGGCGATCCACACGCCCATCGCCATCCCGATAACGCCCCATACCACTGTTGCCACGACGAATTGGCGGACCACCTTGTAGTTATAGGCCTGTCCGATTGTAGCTGTGCTCATGGTCAATGCTTCCACGGTTGCAAAGTCTTGCCAGGCCACCCGGTCTGGCATGGGTCGAACTGTAGGAAACCGTGAAGAAACAAAACAGGCTCAGAAAAACTGCATTAATGCGGAGCAGATTTTTCCCGTGTCTGCGGTGATCTGCTGCGAGCTGATATGGTTTTTTAGTTTTTAGCTGAATCTTTAACGCGCTGAGCTGTTGTCCCATAGTCCTCCTCACACAAGAACCCCGCCCAACTGCAACTGCGTTCTTCGTAGCAGCCGAACTCGCGATCGCCGTTCGCCGTAGCAGCTGTCGAGCTTGCGAGGGTCAATCCTGATGAGGTAGCGACATGTATCAATACGATGACTACGACCGGGCCCTGGTATTGGAGCGGGTCGCGCAGTTTCGCGATCAGGTGCAGCGGTTCATGGCCGGTGCCTTGAGCGAGGAAGAGTTCTTGCCGTTGCGCCTGCAAAACGGCCTGTACCTGCAAAAACACGCCTACATGCTGCGGGTCGCCATTCCCTACGGCACCTTGAGTGCCCGGCAGATGCGCACGTTGGCCAGCATTGCCCGGGACTATGACCGTGGCTACGGGCACTTCACCACCCGGCAGAACCTGCAGTTCAACTGGATCGAACTGGCCCAGGTGCCGGACATCCTCCAGCGCCTGGCCGAGGTCGAGATGCACGCGATCCAGACCTCCGGCAACTGTGTGCGCAACATCACCACCGAAGCCTTCGCCGGCGTGGCGGCCGACGAGCTGATCGACCCTCGGCCGCTGGCTGAAATCCTGCGGCAGTGGTCGACCATCAATCCGGAATTCCTGTTCCTGCCACGCAAGTTCAAGATCGCCATCTGTTCCGCCGAGGAAGATCGCGCGGCGATCATGATGCACGACATCGGTCTCTATCTTTACCTCGACGAATCGGGGCAGATGCTGCTGCGGGTGATCGTCGGCGGCGGCCTGGGGCGCACGCCGATCCTCGGCCTGCAGATCCGCGAGGGCTTGCCTTGGCAGCACCTGTTGTCCTATGTCGAAGCGGTGTTGCGGGTCTACAACCGTCACGGCCGGCGCGACAACAAGTACAAGGCGCGGATCAAGATCCTGGTCAAGGCCCTGGGGATAGAAGCCTTTGCCCGGGAAGTGGAAGAGGAATGGCAGCACCTCAAGGACGGTCCGGCGCAACTGACCGAGGCGGAGTACCAGCGTGTCGCCAGCGCCTTCGTCGCCCCGGACTACGCTCAGCTGGCCGACACCGACCTGGAATTCGGGACGCGCCTGGCCGACAATCCGGCCTTCGCCCGCTGGGTCTCGCGCAACGTGCAGCCGCACAAAGTCGCCGGCTACGCCAGCGTGGTGCTGTCGACCAAACCCGGGATCAGCGCGCCGCCGGGCGATGTCAGCGACCAGCAGATGGACGCTGTCGCCCAATGGTCCGAGCGCTTCGGCTTCGCCGAGATCCGCATTGCCCACGAACAGAACATCGTCCTGCCGGATGTCCCCAAGCGTGACCTCTACGCCTTGTGGTGCCTGGCCAGCGAGGCAGGGCTGGGTACGTCCAATGTCGGGCTGCTGAGCGACATCATCGCCTGCCCGGGCGGCGACTTCTGCGCCCTGGCCAATGCCAAGTCGATCCCCATTGCCCAAGGGATCCAGGCGCGCTTCGATGACCTGGATTACCTGCATGACCTGGGGGATATCAGCCTGAACATTTCCGGCTGCATGAATGCCTGCGGTCATCACCATATCGGCAACATTGGCATCCTGGGGGTCGATAAGAACGGCAGCGAGTGGTACCAGGTCACCCTCGGTGGCTCCCAGGGCAAGCACAGTGCATTGGGCAAAGTCATGGGGCCCTCGTTCAGCGCTGCCGAGGTGCCGCAGGTGATCGAGCAGATCATTGCCACCTTCGTGCGTTATCGCGAACCTGAGGAGCTGTTTGTCGACACCGTGCAGCGCATTGGCCTTGAGCCGTTCAAGGAACAGGTCTACGCGCAGCAGGAGGGGACAGCATGAACAACCTGCTGCGGTTGCGCGACGGGGTGGCCCGGCGCGAACCGGACGACCGCTGGACCTTGATCAAGGACACGAGCGGCGATGTGCCCAGCGGCCCGTTGATATTGCCCCTGGGGCTGTGGCTCAAACGCCGCATCGAGCACCATCCGGTGTTCGACGCGGTGTGGCTGGGCCCGGACGACGAAGTCGAAAGCCTGGCGCCCTGGCTCAACCGGTTGCCGATGATCGCCCTGGAGTTCCCCAACTTTCGCGACGGTCGCGCCTACAGCCAGGCGTACCTGCTGCGCACCCGCCTGGGTTGGGCCGGGGAGTTGCGGGCGATTGGCGATGTGCTGCGCGACCAGTTAAGCCACATGCGCCAGTGCGGGTTTGATGCGTTTGCCGTGCGCGAAGACAAATGCGCCGATGACGCCCTCAAGGGGCTGGCG
Source organism: Pseudomonas kielensis (assembly GCF_014236655.1). GTDB lineage: Bacteria > Pseudomonadota > Gammaproteobacteria > Pseudomonadales > Pseudomonadaceae > Aquipseudomonas > Aquipseudomonas kielensis. The sequence continues at coordinate 17,558 of NZ_JACMYG010000049.1, read as the reverse complement.
GGCATGAGCGTGACATATGGCCGCTCGGCCATCGAGCCAAGGCCCTTGTTTCGCCGACGCCAGCCGAGCGATGCCTGAGCCCCGGTAGGCGCGAGCTTGCGATGGCGGTGTGGCAGGCACAATCGATGTTGAATGGACCGGCCCCATCGCGGGCAAGCCCGCTCCCACAGGCTGCCGGCAAGGTGTGTGCGGTCACTTCAGCGCCGGGTCTTCCGGGTTGAGTTTCTTCCAGCCTTGCAGCAAGACCTGAGCCTTGGGTTCCTGGCCGTTGTCCAGGTAGTACTGGATCAGTGCCAACCGGGCGTTGCGGTTGGCCGGTTGTTGTTTGATCAACTGCTCCAGTTGCGCGCAGGCTTCGTCGATCTTGCCACCTTCGTACAGAGCCACGGCCAGCACATAGCCGTATTGCGCATTCAGCGGTTCCAGGCGGGCGGCGTTGCGCAAGGCGGGCATGGCTTGCGCGGTGTTGCCGGCACGGATCAGGGCCAGGCCCTGGGTGTGCTGGAGCAGCGCCGAGTCCGGGTGCGCCTTGAGGCCTTGGGCCAACAGCGCCTGGGCTTCCTGCGCACGGCCGCGGGATTCCAGCCATTGCACCAGGGTCACCAGTGCTGGGAAGAAATCGCCATCGCGCTGGATCGCCGCACGCAACATCGGCTCGACTTCGGCGGTTCGTCCGCTGGCCTGATAAAGCATTGCCAGATTGAGGTTGGCTTCGGCGCGTTCGAGCAGGCTCAACTGGACCTTTTCGTACTCAGCGATGGCCGCATTCCAGCGCGATTGGGCAGCACCCAACGAGTTGCTGGCCGCCAGCAGATCACGGGCGGCGGCGATGCGCACGGCCTTGACCGGGTCGCTGAGCAGGGGGGCGTAAAGCGGTACGCGCTCTGGGGCCGGGAGGAAACCGCTGACCGCGCGTATCGCGCTTTCACGCACCTGGGGATCGCTGTTGGCCAGGTCCTTGGTCGCCAGTTTCAGGGCTTGCTCGCTGGGGTACAGCACCAGTTCGGCCAGCAGGGTGGCGCGCTGGATGGCGGGCAGGTTGCTGCGCTGCAATTGCTCGTACAGCGCTTGGGCGGCGCCCGGTTGGCCGTTGCGGATCAGCCACAGGCTTTCGTCATAGCGCGGTGCCTGGGCCGTTGGGTTGGCGTTCCACAGTTTGAATTGCGCTGTCACCGCGTCCCCGGCCTTGCCCTGATGGCAGGTCAGGCAAGCATCCGGGGTGCCGAGCTTTTTCGCGCGTTCGGGGTTGGGAATGCTGAAACTGTGGTCATGGCGAAAGTCGTTGCCCATGTAGAACTTGCCCGGCATGTGGCAATCCACGCACTGCGAGCCGGGCTGGCCTGCGGCATGGCGATGGTGTTCGGGGGAGTCATAGTCCTTGGCTTGCAGGCCCTTGCCGTCGACGCCCGGTACAGTGGTCTTGCCGGCCGTGTTGTGGCATTGCAGGCAGACCCCATTGCCCGGCGCCTTGAGTTCGTTGCTATGGGGGTTGTGGCAGTTGCTGCAGCGCACCCCCTTGTCGAACATCTTGCTCTGCAGGAACGAGCCGTGTTCGAACACTTCATCCTTGATCTTGCCATCCAGGGCGTACAGCTCGCGGGTCAGTACGCTGGGCAGGTAGTCGTCCATCAGGCGCTTGCCGACGGTAAACCCATCGCCCAGGGGCGCACGCCGAGAGTGACAGCGGGCGCAGGTCTCGATCTCGGTGGTGGCGTTCTTGTCCTTGAGGTCGACGGCAAAGCCTGCGTGGATCAGGTCGCCTTTTTTTGCCGCCCATTCAAGGTGATTGGAGGCAGGACCGTGGCACGCCTGGCAACCGACCCCCAAGCTGTTCCACTGGCTGGCAAAGGTGTTGGTCGCGGCGTCGAAATTGCGTTGGTAGCCGGTGGTGTGGCACTCCACACACATAAAGTTGGCGTTCTGGCTGGGTTTGCTCCAGTGCAACGGATTCTTGAAACTCACGCCCTGGCCCGGATAAAGGTGAAACCAGCGGTTCTTCTCGGTATCCCAGGCCACGCCCAAGGCTTGCAGACGGCCTTCACCGACTTCGATCAGGTACTGCTGCAGCGGCGCGATACCGAAGGTGTAGGCCACCTTGAAGTCGGCGTTCTTGCCGTCGGCACCCGGCGCGTTGACCCAAAAGCCGGCGTCCTTGCGAAAGAAGCGGGTGGTCTCGTTCTCGCCCTTGAAGGTGCTGTCCTTGAAGTCGGCCAGCACGGTGTGCTCGTCGGCGACCTGCATCGCCAGTTGGTGGTGGGAGCCTTGCCAGTCCTTGACCTGCTCGGTGTGGCAACCCTGGCATTGCTGCTCGTCGACCATGCGCGCCGGTGGCGCAGGGGCGGGGGCGGCTACCGGAGGTGCCGGGGTAACGGCCACACTCGGCGTCACATAGGGCGCGGGTGTTGGTGTGCTGGCGAACAGAAACCAGCCGAGGCCGGCCATCACCAGCAGCAACAAGCCAGCGGTGGCGGGAAACAGGTAGCGGGATATCAGGGGGGGGAGCGAATCTGGGGCAGGTGAAATCGAGTTCTTCTTATGCTTGGGCATCACGACTTCCGTAGTCCAGAGGCGCTGGCCATTAAGGCAGGCTTTTTGTGCTTTCGTGCAGCTTTGCTGCATGGGGTGCGTCTGTCAAATGGCGCTTGTGATTGATCCTACGGTTGTTTGTGAATTTTCAGAGCGTGTCACAGCAATCGTCTTAACTTTTGGCTATAACTGTTACTCCGTTTGCCAGTGCCGTTGTCGTCCTTCTGACAGGAGTTACCGAATGAAGCTTGCCCTCATGATGAGTACGCTGTGCATTGCCTCCCTTGGGGTAGTGGGGTGCTCCAGCACGATCACCAAGCCGGAAGACTATTCCGGGTTTCTCAAGGACTACAGCCAGCTCAAGGAGGCCAAGTCGCCGTCGGGCGTAGACGTGCTGCGCTGGGTCGACCCCAAGCTCGATATCAACAAGTACTCCAGTGTCTATGTCGAACCCACCCAGTTCTATCCGCAGCCCAAGCCGACGGTGAAAATCCCGCAAAGCACGCTGTCAGGTATCACCCGCTACTACGACCAGGCGCTCAAGCGTGAGCTGGGCAAAAACCTGCCATTGGCCAACGCCCCGGGCCCGGGTGTCATGGTAGTGCGTGCGGCGATCACCGCCGTCAGCAGCCAGACCGAAGGCTTGAAAGCCTACGAAGTGATCCCGATTGCCCTGGTGGCAGCGGCCGTCAGCACCGCAACCGGTATTCGCGATCAGGAAACCGACCTGGCGACCGAAGCCGTGTTCCTCGACGGCGGCAACAACAAGGTGATCGCCCAGGTGGTCCGCAAGGGCACCGGCAGACCGCTGGAAAACGACTCGCAAGTCATGACCGCCAACGACGTGAAAAACGTGGTCGATGGCTGGGCCCACGACCTGGGCCAGTCGTACATCAAGCTCAAGGCCAAGTAAGTTCCTGGAGGGGAGCGAGTCGGCTCGCTCCCCCATCCCACGGCCGACAAGCTGCTGCAGACCCTGGCGATTGGTGACCGAGGTGGTTCGCTGCCGAACTCACCCCCACATCCTGCAAGGGCCGGCGTACGGTCGCCTGGACATAGGTCCTGCTTACTTCTTTTGCTCCAGTGTGCTGGTGTCGAACGGGTAGATTCGGCTCCATTCGGTGCTCATGTCGACGACACTCCAGCCGCGTTTGTTGGCTTCATCCAGGGCCTTGTCCAGGCGACCGATGTTCGACTGCCGGTCGTAGGCCCATTCACGCTTTGCATCGGTATGGTGCACCAGGCCCATGAACCTCTTGCCCGGGCCGGCGAAGTGCGTCATGAAAAGTCCTTATCGTGACCGGGGTTCAAGGCGCGTAAGGTCGATGAGTGCGTCGCGCTAGCGGTTACAGCCCTGTGCTGCAGCGTAGCCAAGGATTGCTTGAATTGCGGAGCTTGTGTTTTGCTGCTTTCAGGTGAGTGCGCTGGACATCGTTGGCGTTCATCGAGGTATGGAGTGGGGCGGTGGCTTAACTCGTTGATGAGGACGTAGTCTAACTACTACCTAACGGGCGATCTGGCTCTTGGGCGGCGGAGACGTAAAACATTCAATTCTGTCGTGTGTGTTGTGATGTATTCCGCTCGATTAAGTACCGTTCGATGAAGACTGATAAGGTTGATTTTTTTTATGGTTGAATCGGTCGACGACATCATTTGATGGGTGTAATGACTTACCGCGCTGTCGAAGTGCTTGGTGTACAGATAAGTGTCTCCACCATTGGGTAGTAAAATTGGCTCCCCTACTTGGGGGATGCCACCTTTGAATTGAAATGCCTCTGCATTGTTATTGAAATAATTGAAGTGTCTTCTTGATTCTTCTGCGCTTTGCATTCGGCCAGGGGTCAGCGAATACCTGAGACTCTGACTATTAAACAGATTCTCTGCATCGTTTATCAATTTTATATTTTGTGCGGGAAGCCGTGGGTCGCTCATGTGCTGGATGGATTTTTTAAACATTTCTCTGGCAGGATCTGCTTGGGTTCTTTTTACAAGTGCCGGTAGCCCCGTGTTGTTGTTGATCGTTGGTGCTGATGGCTGTGGTAGTGGAAAATATTTGAATAAGTACGCTAGAAAAGATCCGGGGGCATGCCCCGAGGGGTCTTGTAGGTTTATAGGATTGCAGGAGCAATATGAATAAGTATTAAATCCTCCCTCTCCAAATGGACTCCAACTGTCCGGGCTATTAAATCGCATCAACACTGGATTAAACGCCCGGTATCCATTCCCTAGCAGGTAGTGCCCGGTTACCGGATCCCGCCGTTCACCATTGAACCCGAGCAGGCTCAACAATCCGCTTTCGGCGGGGTGATGACCATAGGGTGCATAGGCGATGGGATGATGTGTATCGCTGCTAAGCGCATGTAGCACCGAACGTTGCCGATCAGTGGCCAGCAATGTTGCTGCCACGTGCTCCCCGTTGCGCTGTTGTTGCGCCAGCAATTGGTCGTCGTGCTGAACCATCGTGTGCCACAGTAGCCCTTGGATTTGCGTGGCCAGTCGCGTCTTGCAGTAAAAACGTTGCTGCGGTGACCGACCGGACGGTGAGGTAGCGACGAGCCGGTCCAGTGGGTCGTAACGGTAGTGGCAGAGTACGAAGGCCCGGTCTGAATGCATGACGCTAAACCCTCCGTGCTTATAATCATGGGCCTTTAGGTTCAGCGTTGGCGCCAGCGTTGTCTACTGGCAGAACTGCTAGGGAACGCTCTGCGCGCGGGGTGGGCCGGATTTTCATTGCCGATGCAGAGACCGCAAGTCGTACCCATTCCAGGGGCGTACTTCGCGGTCAGTGCGAGGAATTGCCTGACAGCTTGCCGGGGTAGGCTCACCGGCGCATTCGTGGTTAACTTTGGCTCCTCGCAACATCAGACGATAGTTCTTAACCACTGCATTTATAAGGATACTGTTCATGGCTCAAGTCACTCTCAAAGGCAACCCGGTCCAGGTCAACGGTCAACTGCCACAAGCCGGTTCCAAGGCGCCAGCCTTTTCCCTGGTTGCCGGCAACCTGTCGGACGTGACCCTGGCGGACTTCGCCGGCAAACGTAAAGTGCTGAACATCTTCCCAAGCGTCGACACCCCGACCTGCGCGACCTCCGTGCGCACCTTCAACGCCCAGGCCAATGACGTGGCCAACACCGTGGTGCTGTGCATCTCGGCTGACCTGCCGTTCGCCCAGGCACGTTTCTGCGGCGCCGAAGGCCTGGAAAACGTACAGAACCTGTCCACCCTGCGTGGTGCCGAGTTCATCGAAAACTACGGCGTAGCAATTGCCGACGGTCCACTCAAGGGCCTGACTGCCCGTGCCGTGGTGGTCCTGGACGAAAACGACAACGTGCTGCACAGCGAACTGGTGAAAGAAATCGCCGAAGAGCCTAACTACGCAGCAGCGTTGGCCGTTCTCAAGTAACAGGCTTTACAATTATTCACGGCCTGGCACTGTCCAGGCCGTTTTCATTTGTGCTTCAGTCATTTAGCAAACACTCGCAAAAGTCAGCTGAAGGTAAATTGCCGGTAAAGGCGCTTTGCTAAAAGGCCTCTAGTGCTTATCTTTCAGCCTCCCGTATAAAGATGCCCACGCGCCCAATGGTTGATCACTCCATGCAATCCTCCGCTTCCCGTAATTCTCGTCGCTGGCTGTTCGGCCTGCTGGTCCTGCTGCTCGTTGGCGGCCTGTGCTGGAAATTCTGGCCCAGCAGCTCCGCCAGCAAGGATGCCTCGGCGTCCAAGGCGACGGCCGGCCATACCGGCAGGGCAGGTGGCATGCGCCCGGGTTTCGGCGGTGCAGCGGGGGCGGTCCCGGTGCGGGTGGCTCCGGCGGTACTGGGCGATTTCCCCTTGTACTACAAGGCCCTGGGCACGGTTACCGCGCTCAACACCATTAATGTGCGCAGCCGGGTTGGCGGTGAGCTGGTGAAGATCGCCTTCGAAGAAGGGCAGATGGTCAAGGCCGGCGACCTGCTTGCCGAGATCGACCCGCGTCCCTACCAGAACGCCTTGCTCCAGGCCGAAGGGACCCTGCTGCAGAACCAGGCCCAATTGAAAAACGCCCTGGTTGACCTGGAGCGCTACCGCGGCCTGTACGCCGAGGACAGCATCGCCAAGCAGACCCTGGATACCGCCGCGGCGCTGGTGGGCCAGTACCAGGGTACGGTCAAGACCAATCAGGCGGCGGTCAATGACGCCAAGCTCAACCTGGAATTCACCCGGATCCGCGCGCCAATCACCGGGCGTGTCGGCCTGCGCCAACTGGACGTCGGCAACCTGGTGGCGGCCAACGACACCACAGCCCTGGCGATCATCACCCAGACCCAACCGATCAGCGTGGCCTTCACCTTGCCGGAAAACAGCCTCGACGTCGTGCTGGCCCGCTACCGCTCCGGGGCCAAGCTGCCGGTCGAAGCCTGGGACCGTGGCGACACCCAGCTGCAGGCCACCGGGGTGCTGCAGAGCCTGGACAACCAGATCGACACCACCACCGGCACCTTGAAGTTCAAGGCGCGCTACGACAACCGTGACCAGGCGCTGTTCCCCAACCAGTTTGTCAACGTGCGCCTGCTCGCCGACACCCTCAAGGGAGTCATCCTGGCACCTTCGGCGGCCATTCAGTTCGGCACCAATGGCACGTTTGTCTACGCCCTGGATGGCGACAAGAAGGTCACCATTCGCCCGCTCAAAATCGGCGCCACCGACGGCGACAACACCGTGATCAAGGAAGGCCTCAAACCGGGCGACCGGGTGGTGCTGGAAGGCACCGACCGCCTCAAAGAGGGCAGCGAGGTGGAGGTGGTCAACGACAGCATCGAGGTCCCGGCCGCGCCGGCCGACAACCTGCACAGCCAGGCGAGCGATGCCGCACCTGCACCAGAGGCCGATGGCAAGGCGCATAAGGGCGGCGCATGAACATCTCCCGCCTGTTCATCCTGCGTCCGGTCGCGACCACCCTGAGTATGCTGGCCATCGTCCTGGCCGGCCTGATCGCCTATCGCTTGCTGCCGGTCTCGGCACTGCCCCAGGTCGATTATCCGACCATCCGGGTCATGACCCTGTACCCCGGCGCCAGCCCGGATGTAATGACCAGTGCGGTCACCGCGCCCCTGGAACGACAATTCGGGCAGATGCCCGGCCTGACCCAGATGGCCTCGACCAGCTCCGGCGGCGCGTCGGTGCTGACCCTGCGTTTCAACCTCGACATCAATATGGACGTCGCCGAGCAACAGGTGCAGGCCGCGATCAACGCCGCCAGCAACCTGCTGCCCAACGATCTGCCGGCGCCGCCGGTGTACAACAAGGTCAACCCGGCCGATACCCCGGTGCTGACCCTGGCGATCACCTCCAAGACCATGCTGCTGCCCAAGCTCAATGACCTGGTCGATACGCGCATGGCGCAGAAAATCGCCCAGATCAGCGGCGTCGGCATGGTCAGCATCGCCGGTGGGCAACGCCAGGCGGTGCGGATCAAGGTCAACCCCGAGGCCCTGGCGGCCAACGGCCTGAACCTGTCGGATGTGCGCACCCTGATCGCCGCTTCCAACGTCAACCAGCCCAAGGGCAACTTCGACGGCCCGATCCGGGTGTCGATGCTCGACGCCAACGATCAGTTGACCTCGCCCAAGGACTACGCCGAGCTGATCCTCGCCTACAACAACGGCGCGCCGTTGCGGCTCAAGGACGTTGCACAGATCGTCGATGGCGCCGAGAACGAGCGCCTTGCGGCCTGGGCCAACGAAAACCAGGCGGTGCTGCTCAACATCCAGCGTCAGCCGGGGGCCAACGTGATCGAGGTGGTTGACCGGATCAAGGCGCTGCTGCCGAGTATCACCGACAACCTGCCAGCCGGGCTGGATGTCACGGTGCTGACCGACCGCACCCAGACCATTCGCGCCTCCGTCACCGACGTGCAGCACGAGCTGCTGATCGCTATCGCCCTGGTGGTGATGGTGACGTTCCTGTTCCTGCGTCGCGTCAGCGCCACCATCATCCCTTCGATTGCCGTGCCCCTGTCGTTGATCGGCACCTTCGGGGTGATGTACCTGGCCGGTTTCTCGGTCAACAACCTGACCCTGATGGCCCTGACCATCGCCACCGGCTTTGTGGTGGACGATGCGATCGTCATGCTGGAGAACATCTCGCGCTACATCGAGGAGGGCGACAGCCCGCTGCAGGCGGCACTCAAGGGCGCGAAGCAGATCGGTTTCACCCTGATCTCCCTGACCCTGTCGCTGATCGCGGTGCTGATTCCGCTGCTGTTCATGGCCGACGTGGTCGGGCGGCTGTTCCGCGAGTTCGCCATCACCCTGGCGGTGGCGATCCTGATTTCCCTGGTGGTGTCCCTGACCCTGACGCCGATGATGTGCGCACGCTTGCTCAAGCCCGAGCCCAAGCCTGAAGAGCAGAGCCGTTTCTATCGTGCCAGTGGCGCGTGTATCGACTGGATGATCGCCGCCTACGGGCGCAAGTTGCAGTGGGTGCTCAAGCACCAGCCATTGACCCTGATGGTGGCCATCGGGACCCTGGCCCTCACCGTGTTCCTCTACATGATCGTGCCCAAGGGCTTCTTCCCGGTGCAGGACACCGGGGTGATCCAGGGGATTTCCGAGGCGCCGCAGTCGATTTCCTTCGCTGCCATGAGCCAGCGCCAGCAGGAACTGGCCAAGATCATCCTGCAAGACCCGGCGGTACAAAGCCTGTCGTCCTACATCGGCGTGGACGGCGACAACGCCACCCTCAACAGCGGCCGGCTGCTGATCAACCTCAAGCCACACAAGGAGCGTGACCTCAGCGCAGCCCAGGTGATCAACCGCTTGCAGCCACAACTGGACAAGCTGGTGGGCATTCGCCTGTTCATGCAGCCGGTGCAGGACCTGACCATCGAAGACCGGGTCAGTCGCACCCAGTACCAGTTCAGCATGTCGTCGCCGGATGCCGAATTGCTCAGCCTGTGGAGCGGCCGTCTGGTCGACGCCCTGAGCCACCGGCCGGAGCTGACCGACGTTGCCAGCGACCTGCAGGACAAGGGCCTGCAGGTGTACCTGGTGATCGACCGTGACGCGGCGTCGCGCATTGGCGTGTCGGTGGCCAACATCACCGATGCCCTGTACGACGCCTTCGGCCAGCGGCAGATCTCCACCATCTACACCCAGGCCAGCCAGTACCGCGTGGTGCTGCAGGCCAAGGACGGCGAGAAGATCGGTCCGCAGGCGCTGGAGCAGATCCACGTCAAGACCACCGACGGCGGCCAGGTACGGCTGTCCAGCCTGGCGCGCATCGAGGAGCGCCAGGCCCAGCTGTCGATCGCCCATATCGGCCAGTTCCCGGCGGTGATGATGTCGTTCAACCTGGCGCCTGGCGTGGCGCTGGGGCAGGCGGTGGAGCTGATCGAACAGGTGCAGAAGGACATCGGCATGCCACTGGGCGTGCAGAGCCAGTTCCAGGGCGCGGCCCAGGCGTTCCAGGCTTCGTTGTCGAGTACCTTGCTGCTGATCCTGGCGGCCGTGGTGACCATGTACATCGTGCTTGGCGTGCTCTACGAGAGTTACATCCACCCGATCACCATTCTGTCGACCTTGCCCTCGGCGGCGGTCGGGGCCTTGCTGGCGTTGCTCTTGAGTGGCAATGACCTGGGGATGATCGCGATCATCGGCATCATCCTGCTGATCGGCATCGTCAAGAAAAACGCAATCATGATGATCGACTTCGCCCTCGAGGCCGAGCGCAACCAGGGCATGGACCCGGCGACGGCGATCTATCAGGCGGCGTTGCTGCGCTTCCGACCGATCCTGATGACCACCCTGGCCGCGCTGTTTGGTGCGGTGCCGCTGATGCTGGCCACCGGTTCCGGTGCGGAGCTGCGCCAGCCCCTGGGCCTGGTGATGGTCGGCGGGCTGTTGGTCAGCCAGGTCCTGACCCTGTTCACCACGCCGGTGATCTACCTGTATTTCGACCGCCTTGGACGGCGCTGGCGGCCTGCGCCTGAGCGCCTGGAGCCGGTAGAACAGCCATGAACCTGTCCGGACCTTTCATCAAGCGACCGGTCGCCACGATGCTGCTGAGTCTGGCGATCATGCTTCTGGGCGGCGTCAGCTTCGGCCTGCTGCCTGTGTCGCCACTGCCGCAAATGGACTTCCCGGTGATCGTCGTCCAGGCGAGCCTGCCGGGCGCCAGCCCCGAGGTCATGGCCTCCACCGTGGCCACCCCGCTGGAGCGCTCGTTCGGCGCCATCGCGGGGGTCAACACCATGAGCAGCCGCTCCAGCCAGGGCTCGACGCGGGTGATCCTGCAATTTGACCTGGACCGCGACATCAATGGTGCGGCGCGGGAAGTGCAGGCGGCGATCAACGCCTCGCGCAACTTGCTGCCCAGCGGCATGCGCAGCATGCCCACCTACAAGAAGGTCAACCCGTCCCAGGCGCCGATCATGGTGCTGTCGCTGACCTCCGACGTGCTGGAAAAGGGCCAGTTGTATGACCTGGCCTCGACCATCCTCTCGCAAAGCCTGTCCCAGGTGCCGGGCGTGGGCGAAGTGCAGATCGGTGGCAGTTCCTTGCCGGCGGTGCGCATCGAGCTCGAGCCGCAGTTGCTCAACCAATATGGCGTGGCCCTGGATGACGTGCGCAACACCATCGCCAACGCCAACGTGCGCCGGCCCAAAGGCTCGATCGAAGACGACCAGCGCATGTGGCAGGTGCAGGCCAACGACCAGTTAGAGAAGGCCAAGGATTACGAGTCGCTGATCATCCGCTACCAGAACGGCTCGGCGTTGCGCCTCAGCGACGTGGCCAAGGTCAGCGACGGCGTTGAGGACCGCTACAACAGCGGTTTCTTCAACGACGATTCGGCGGTGCTGCTGGTGATCAACCGCCAGGCCGGCGCCAACATCATCGAGACGGTCAACGAGATCAAGGCGCAGTTGCCGGCCTTGCAGGCGGTGCTGCCGGCCAGCGTCAAGCTGAACCTGGCAATGGACCGTTCGCCGGTGATCAAGGCCACCCTGCATGAAGCGGAAATGACCCTGCTGATTGCCGTGGCCCTGGTGATCCTGGTGGTGTTCCTGTTCCTGGGTAACTTCCGCGCCTCGCTGATCCCGACCCTGGCGGTCCCGGTGTCGCTGGTCGGCACCTTTGCGGTGATGTACCTGTATGGCTTTTCCCTGAACAACCTGTCGCTGATGGCGTTGATCCTGGCCACCGGGCTGGTGGTGGATGACGCCATCGTGGTGCTGGAGAACATTTCCCGGCACATCGACGATGGCATCGCCCCGATGAAGGCGGCGTACCTGGGGGCCAAGGAGGTCGGCTTCACCCTGTTGTCGATGAACGTCTCGCTGGTGGCGGTGTTCCTCTCGATCCTGTTCATGGGTGGGATCATCGAGAGCCTGTTCCGCGAGTTCTCCATCACCCTGGCCGCCTCGATCGTGGTCTCGCTGGTGGTGTCCTTGACCCTGACCCCGATGCTCTGCGCCCGCTGGTTGAAACCCCACACCCCAGGCCAGGAAAACCGCCTGCAGCGCGGCAGCCGCAAGGCCAACGACTGGATGGTCAAGTACTACGCCAGCAGCCTGGACTGGGTGCTGCGCCATCCGCGCCTGACCCTGTTCAGCCTGTTCATCACCATTGGCGTCAACGTCGCGCTGTACGTGGTGGTGCCCAAGACCTTCCTGCCGCAGCAGGACACCGGCCAGTTGATCGGTTTTGTGCGCGGCGACGACGGGCTGTCGTTCAGCGTGATGCAGCCGAAAATGGAGATCTTCCGCCGTGCGGTGCTCAAGGACGACGCGGTGGAAAGCGTCGCCGGCTTCATCGGCGGCAGCAATGGAACCAACAACGCCTTCATGCTGGTGCGCCTAAAGCCGATCAAGGAGCGTGATCTGTCGGCGCAGAAAGTCATCGAGCGCCTGCGCAAGGAGATGCCCAAGGTGGCCGGCGCGCAGCTGATGCTGATGGCCGACCAGGACCTGCAGTTTGGCGGCGGCCGCGAGCAGCAGTCCTCGCAATACAGCTACATCCTGCAAAGCGGTGACCTGTCGGCGCTGCGTGAGTGGTACCCCAAAGTGGTGACGGCGCTCAAGGCCCTGCCGGAACTCACCGCCATCGACGCCCGCGAGGGCAGTGGTGCGGCGCAAGTGACGCTGGTGGTCGACCGCGACCAGGCCAAGCGCCTGGGCATCGACATGGCCATGGTCACCTCGGTGCTCAACAACGCCTACAGTCAGCGGCAGATTTCCACCATCTACGACAGCCTCAACCAGTACCAGGTGGTAATGGAGGTCAATCCCAAGTACGCCCAGGACCCGATCACCCTCAATCAGGTGCAAGTGATCACCTCGACCGGCGCGCGGATTCCGCTGTCGGCCATTGCCCACTACGAAAACAGCCTGGAAAACGACCGCGTCAGCCACGAAGGGCAGTTCGCTTCCGAGAGCATCTCCTTTGACATGGCCGAAGGCGTGACGGTGGAGCAGGGTGGGGCCGCGATCGAACGGGCCATTGCCAAGCTCGGCCTGCCGGAGGAAGTGATTGCCAAGATGGCCGGCACCGCCGACGCCTTTGCCGCGACCCAGAAGAGCCAGCCGTGGATGATCCTCGGCGCCTTGCTGGCGGTCTACCTGGTGCTTGGGGTGCTGTATGAAAGTTATGTGCACCCGCTGACCATTCTTTCCACGCTACCGTCGGCCGGGGTCGGCGCTTTGCTGTCGATCTATGTGCTGGGGGGCGAATTCAGCCTGATTTCGCTGTTGGGGCTGTTTTTGCTGATTGGCGTGGTCAAGAAAAACGCCATCCTGATGATCGACCTGGCGCTGCAACTCGAACGCCACCAGGGCCTGGCGCCGTTGGAGTCGATCCGCAGCGCCTGCCTGTTGCGCTTGCGACCGATCCTGATGACCACCCTGGCGGCCATCCTCGGCGCCTTGCCCTTGTTGCTCAGCAGTGCCGAAGGCGCGGAAATGCGCCAGCCGCTGGGCCTGACCATCATTGGCGGGCTGATTTTCAGCCAGGTGCTGACGCTCTATACCACCCCGGTGGTCTACCTCTATCTCGACCGTTTGCGCCACCGGGTCAACCGCTGGCGTGGGGTTCGTACCGATGCTGCTCTGGAAACCGCGCTATGAATGACCGTTACCCACTCAACCGCGACTGCCTGTCGCCCCTGCGCCTGGTGACGGCCCGTGGCTCGCGGTTGTTGAGCCTTTCCCTCTGCGCCCTGATGCTCAGCGCCTGCGCCGTCGGCCCGGACTATCAGCGCCCCAGCGTCGCGGAGCCGGCCCAGTACAAGCATGCCCAGGGCTGGCGCCAGGCCAATCCGAGCGATTCCCTGGCCCGTGGCGCCTGGTGGGAGTTGTATGGCGATCAGCAGCTCAATGGCCTGGTGGAAAAACTCAACAGCTCCAACCAGACCGTCGCCCAGTCCGAGGCCCAGTACCGTCAGGCCCAGGCCCTGGTCGCCAGCGCACGCGGCGCGTTCTACCCCACGGTTGACCTGAGCGCCGGAAAAACCCGCTCCAGCCAGGGCACGGGGAGCAGCAGTTCATCCTTGAGCAGTTCCAGCAGCGGCATCCGCAACACCTACAACACGCAGTTGGGGGTGAGCTGGGAAGCGGACATCTGGGGCAAGCTGCGCCGCAGCCTGGAGGCCAACGAGGCCAGCGCCGAAGCGAGCTTCGCGGACCTGGCGGCCATGCGCCTGAGCCAGCAGTCGGAACTGGTGCAGAACTACCTGCAATTGCGGGTCATCGACCAGCAACGGCGCCTGCTGCAGGCCACCGTGGAAAACTACCAGCGTTCGCTGAAGATGACCGAAAACCAGTACCGTGCCGGGGTCTCCGGCAAGGACGCGGTGGCCCAGGCCCAGACCCAGCTCAAAAGCACCCAGGCCGACATGATCGACCTGATCTGGCAGCGTGCGCAGTTCGAGAACGCCATCGCCGTGCTGATGGGCCAGGCGCCCGCTGAATTCACCCTGGCCGAGACCCAGGACATCCCGGCGTTGCCCGAAGTGCCGCTGAGCCTGCCTTCGCAATTGCTCGAGCGCCGTCCGGATATCGCCTCGGCCGAACGCTCGGTGATTGCCGCCAACGCCAATATCGGCGTGGCCAAGGCCGCCTACTACCCGGACCTGACCCTGAGCCTCTCCGGTGGTTACAGCAGCAGTACCTCCGCCGACCTGATCAGCTTGCCCAACCGGTTCTGGTCGGTGGGGCCGCAGCTCAACCTGCCTTTGTTCGACGGCGGCCAGCGTTCTGCCGAAGTCGATCGCAACGAGGCGCTGTATGACCAGACCGTGGCCAAGTACCGGCAGACCGTACTCGACGGTTTGCGCGAGGTGGAAAATTACCTGGTCCAGCTCAAGGTCCTGGGTGATGAAGCCTTGGTGCGCCAGCAGGCGCTGGATGCCGCCCGGGAGTCATTGCGCCTGATCCAGAACCAGTACAAGGCCGGCTTGATCGCCTACCTCGATGTGGTGGTGGTACAGGCCACGGCCTTGAACAATGAGCGCAGTGTGCTGACCTTGCAGCAGAGCCGACTGCTCGCCAGTGTGCAGTTGATTGCGGCGTTGGGCGGCGGTTGGGACGGGCAGTTGATGGCTGCCGAAAGCCAATGACCCTGCCCCTGAAAGGGCTTTGTTGTTCTTGTTACAGTCTTTCCGTCTAGCTAGTGGCCTTTTGATTACTTTGCAGGTGCTTTCGCCTTTGGAATCAGTACAATCGCCACTTTTCGCCCAGCGTGCACGGACGCTTTAGCCAGGGCATAGTCGAGAAGTCTGATGCTCATCGGTAACTATTCCCCTGCGCTGGTCCTGATTTCGCTCTGCGTGGCAATTTTGGCTTCCTACACCGCCCTCGACATGGCCGGGCGTATCGCTACGACCAAGGGCCGGGCGGCCCACCTGTGGACCGTCGGCGGCGCCCTGGCCATGGGGGTCGGGGTCTGGTCCATGCACTTTATCGGCATGCTCGCGTTCAGCTTGCCCATCGATCTGGGCTATGACTTCGGCATCACGGCCTTGTCGCTGCTGATCGCCATTCTTTCCAGCGGTTTTGCCCTGTGGCTGGTCAGCCAGCCCCAGTTGCCGGCCTGGCAGTTGGGGTTTGGCGCCTTGGTCATGGGGGCAGGCATCAGCGCCATGCATTACACCGGCATGGCCGCCATGCGCATGACCCCGGGCATCGACTATGACCCGAGCCTGTTCGGCGCCTCCCTGCTGATCGCGGTGGGGGCCTCGGCGGCGGCGCTGTGGATCGCTTTCCGCCTGCGCCAGAACACCCCCTACGTGCGCTTTGCCCGGGGCGGGGCAGCGGTGGTCATGGGCCTGGCAATAGTCGGCATGCACTACACCGGGATGGCGGCCGCGCGTTTTGCCGACGGCAGCTTCTGCGGTGCGGCAATCGATGGATTGAGCGGCAAGGGCCTGGACAATCTGGTGCTGGTGACCACGTTGGCGGTGCTGAGCATTGCCTTGCTGACCTCGATTCTCGATGCACGCCTTGAAGCACGCACCGCGGAGCTGGCCAACTCCTTGACCCTGGCCAACCGCGAACTGACCCAACTGGCGCTGCATGACACCCTGACCGGGCTGCCCAACCGGGTGTTGCTGGCCGACCGCATCGACCAGGCCATGCTCATGGTGCAGGAACAGAGCGGCTGTTTTGCCCTGATGTTTATCGACCTGGACGGTTTCAAACCGGTCAACGATGCCTTCGGGCATCACATGGGCGACCAGTTGCTGCGCGAGGTCAGCGTGCGCCTGCGCGAGGACTTGCGCAGCCAGGACACCCTGGCGCGGATTGGTGGTGACGAGTTCGTGTTGCTGGTGCAATTGCACGAGCCGGACGATGCGCTGCGCCTGGCAGCCCGCCAGGTGGGCCTGATTTCCCGGGTATTCCGCGTGGGCGAGCACGATCTGCAGATCTCGGCCAGCATCGGCATCGCGGTCTATCCCGGCAACGGCCACACCGCGCAAGAGCTGCTGATGAACGCCGACGCGGCGATGTACCACGCCAAGGGTGCCGGCAAGAACGGCTACCGGTTCTTCGATGTGTCGATGAACAACGATGCGCGGCGCCAGTTGCAGTTACTGCAGGATTTGCGCAACGCGGTTGAACAGGATCAGTTCCGCCTGCACTACCAGCCCAAGTTCGACGCCAGCAACGGCCAACCGGTGGGTGCAGAAGCGCTGCTGCGCTGGGAACACCCGACCCAGGGCATGCTACTGCCGGACAAGTTCATTGAACTGGCAGAAAAAACCGGCTTGATCATCCCGATCGGCGACTGGGTGCTCAATGAAGCCTGCCGGCAAATGCGCCTCTGGCACCTGCAGGGCTACACCCACTGGCGCATCGCGGTGAACCTCTCGGCGCTGCAGTTCTGCCACACCGAGTTGGTCCACAGCGTCGCCAAGGCCCTGGCCACCCACGGTCTGCCCGCCAACAGCCTGACCCTGGAAATCACCGAGACCACGGCCATGAGCGACGCCGACGCGAGCATGACGGTGCTCAAGCAGCTCTCGGAAATGGGGGTCGACCTGTCCATCGATGACTTCGGCACCGGTTATTCGAGCCTGATGTACCTCAAGCGCCTGCCCGCCAACGAGCTGAAGATCGATCGCGGTTTCGTGCGCGACCTGGAGCGCGACAGTGATGATGCCGCCATCGTCTCGGCCATTGTTGCTTTGGGCCAGGCATTGGGGCTGCGGATCGTTGCCGAAGGCGTGGAAACCGACATGCAGCAGGACTTCCTGACCCAGTTGGGGTGTGATTCGCTGCAAGGCTACCTGCTCGGCCACCCGTTGCCGGCGGAACGCTTCATGCTCGACATCCATCGGGCGGAGCAGGTGGCGTAGGAGCAAGGCTTGCCCGCGATGGGCATAGGTTTCTACACAGCTGTGGTGCGACGTTGCACCTGTGGGCCTCTGGGGTGTTGGATTAGACCGCGTACATATCCATTTCTGCGGTAACGACCACCTATGGTTCCGCTTTTACAGCGGCTCACTTTTGAACAGCGCAAAAGTAAGCAAAACGCTTTTGCCCCACCACTTGGTGC
>NZ_JACMYG010000048.1 GCF_014236655.1 Pseudomonas kielensis | reverse complement strand
GCCATCAGCGGCGAGGGTGGCGGAACCGGTGCGATCGAAGCCATCAGCAGCAATCGTGCGGTCATAACCGTCGGCGGCGAAGGTGTTGGCGGCCAGGACGGAGAGGGTCAGGGCAAGGATCAGTCGAGTTTTCATGGTGGTGACTCCGAGGTGTTGAGGATGTTGTGTGGGGTTGAAGCTGATACTACTCGGATGAATTTGATTAAAAAGCGCAAATAAATGCTTAAATAAATCTAATAATTAGATGTGTTTATCCTCAGGCCTGGCCAATCACGACAGGCGTATAGGGGGTGGACCCGCGGGCTCCAGATCGGGTGCTTGCCGCAAGAACGATTTCCTGCGGCCGGTGTTCGAAAGCACTTTGAAGTGCAGGGGTGGGTCAGCCGTTAGAGCAACCATTGCCCATAACGCTGTAACGCAGAATATGCCGTTGACCGCTCGAGTCTTCATATTCCATGCGCGCTGGCACAACTTCACAAACACTCGGTATTTCGCTCATCGAGATAACTTTGGCGATGTCCAGGTGGGTGGAGTAAGTGTATTCCTCTACCGCTACTGTATTGCCTGCAACATCAGTCGGGACCTCGTCTGCCATGGCGGTTACGCACAGACTGCTGAGGGCCAGAACCAATAAAGCTTTCATTTGAAATTTACCTTTTCGAGGTCGAGAGGGGTCACGCAGCCTTTGTAGGGCTGCGTGTACATCTGTATTTAATGACTGTGAATTAACTGCCTTCGTGGGGGCTGTAACTGGGTTAATCACATTGCCGGGTTGGCGAGGCGGATTTTAGGCGTGGGGGGCGGATTCATATAGCCGCGCTTTTGATAAACACTGTTGACAGATCTTGTAACAATCATCGAAACATCGGGCTACCTGGGACGTCCGTGCTGCAATGCACGGGGAAATCTGGACGATTTGTAGGGGCTTGTTACTACCATCGTCGAATGGTTCTATAGGCCCGCCTCGGGCTACAACGGGGTCATACAAAAACAACTATTTCACCGAGGTAAAGAAAGATGAGTGCGGCTTCTCTGTATCCCGTTCGTCCCGAGGTTGCGGCCAATACCCTGACTGACGAGGCGACCTACAAGGCCATGTACCAGCAGTCGGTCGTCAACCCGGACGGCTTCTGGCGCGAACAAGCCAAGCGCCTCGACTGGATCAAGCCTTTCACCACGGTGAAGCAGACCTCGTTCGACGACCACCACGTCGACATCAAGTGGTTCGCCGACGGCACCCTGAACGTTTCCTACAACTGCCTCGACCGTCACTTGGCCGAGCGCGGCGATCAGATCGCGATCATCTGGGAAGGCGATGACCCTGCCGAGAGCCGCAACATCACCTACCGCGAGTTGCACGAACAAGTCTGCAAGTTTGCCAACGCCCTGCGTGGCCAGGACGTGCACCGCGGCGACGTGGTGACCATCTACATGCCGATGATCCCCGAAGCCGTGGTCGCCATGCTGGCCTGCACCCGGATCGGCGCGATTCACTCGGTGGTGTTCGGCGGTTTCTCGCCGGAAGCCCTGGCCGGCCGAATCATTGACTGCAAATCCAAAGTGGTGATTACGGCGGACGAAGGCCTGCGTGCCGGCAAGAAAATCCCCCTCAAGGCCAACGTCGATGACGCGCTGACCAACCCGGAAACCAGCAGCATCCAGAAGGTCATCGTGTGCAAGCGCACGGGTGGCGACATCAAGTGGAACCAGCATCGCGACATCTGGTACGAAGACCTGATGAAAGTCGCGGGCACCGTCTGCGCACCGAAAGAAATGGGCGCCGAGGAAGCGCTGTTCATCCTCTACACCTCCGGCTCCACCGGCAAGCCAAAGGGCGTGCAGCACACCACCGGCGGCTACCTGCTGTACGCGGCGCTGACCCATGAGCGCGTGTTCGACTACCGTCCGGGCGAAATCTACTGGTGCACCGCCGACGTCGGTTGGGTCACTGGCCACACCTACATCGTCTATGGCCCGCTGGCCAATGGCGCGACCACTCTGCTGTTCGAAGGCGTGCCGAACTACCCGGATATCACCCGCGTGGCGAAGATCGTCGACAAGCACAAGGTCAACATCCTCTACACCGCACCGACTGCGATCCGCGCCATGATGGCGTCGGGCACGGCGGCCTGTGAAGGCGCCGATGGCAGCAGCCTGCGCCTGCTGGGTTCGGTGGGTGAGCCGATCAACCCGGAAGCGTGGGACTGGTACTACAAGAACGTCGGCCAATCCCGTTGCCCGATCGTCGACACCTGGTGGCAGACCGAAACCGGTGCGACCCTGATGAGCCCGTTGCCGGGCGCCCATGCGCTCAAGCCGGGTTCGGCGGCACGTCCGTTCTTCGGCGTGGTGCCAGCGTTGGTGGACAACCTGGGCAACATCATCGAGGGCGCCGCCGAAGGCAACCTGGTGATCCTCGATTCGTGGCCAGGCCAGGCCCGTACCCTGTACGGCGACCATGACCGTTTCGTCGACACTTACTTCAAGACCTTCCGTGGCATGTACTTCACCGGTGACGGTGCGCGTCGCGATGAAGACGGCTACTGGTGGATCACCGGCCGCGTGGATGACGTGCTCAACGTTTCCGGCCACCGTATGGGGACCGCCGAGATCGAGAGCGCGATGGTTGCCCACCCGAAAGTCGCCGAGGCCGCCGTGGTCGGTGTGCCGCACGACATCAAGGGGCAGGGCATTTATGTCTACGTCACCCTCAACGGTGGTGAAGAACCGAACGAAGCGCTGCGCCTGGAGCTGAAGAACTGGGTGCGCAAGGAGATTGGTCCGATCGCCTCGCCGGATGTCATCCAGTGGGCGCCGGGGCTGCCGAAAACCCGTTCGGGGAAAATCATGCGCCGTATCCTGCGCAAGATTGCCACGGCCGAGTACGACGGGTTGGGTGACATATCGACCCTGGCTGACCCGGGTGTGGTGCAGCATTTGATCGATACTCACAAGACCATGAACGCCGCTTAAGCGCGGTTCTTGAGTCACCAAAGCCCCGCCGGCCTTGCGCCGAGCGGGGCTTTTTCGTAGTGCTCGAGCTGCCGGGAAGTATGAAACTCCGTGAGGGGGAGGGCTGGCTTGTTCTGGTGTCGCATTCCCTGTGGGGGAGTCGGACGTTCATACATTTGTGTTGTGAGCACGGAGCGCTCGACCGATCAGCGCCTGTGCAAACACCGGGCGAATAAATATCGGCCTGCCTGTGGGGCGTTTCCGAGCGTTACCCCGGCGTTGAAATGTGTAACCGCTGGCAGCATTTCGGGGCGTTGGGAAACGTGAGGCCCCGTTTTAGGGCCCTTGAAGCGGGTATGAAAAAGATGACATTACGCTGTGCTTGCCGGATTAGAAGGGTTTGCCAATAATAGGCCCGCAATTTGCAACATAGATCGGTTCTATCTCTTTTGCTCTTGCATAAACTTCAAGGGCTGTCAATGTGCTCGAACCTGTTTCTCGGTGCTTCTGTAATTTGTTGTCGCATTGAAGAAATATCGACTTCGGGCCTGTCGTTAGAATGCCGATCACTCGCTCGTCGTTGTCCGCGTTGAAAGCAACGCGCGCCGACCAGGACGCAGCAACGTTTTTTACGTTTAACCCATTCGCATATTGGGCTGATGCTCACTCTGCCGTTTTCGCCCTTTACCGATGGAGTCCTAAGATGAAGAAACTCGTGCTTCTTGGCGCCCTGGCACTGTCCGTGCTGTCCCTGCCAACGTTCGCCGATGAAAAGCCTCTGAAAATTGGTATCGAGGCGGCTTACCCTCCGTTCGCTTCCAAGGCGCCGGACGGCAGCATCGTTGGTTTCGACTACGACATCGGCAACGCCTTGTGCGAAGAGATGAAGGTCAAGTGCGTGTGGGTCGAGCAAGAGTTCGACGGTCTGATCCCGGCACTCAAGGTGCGCAAGATCGACGCCATCCTGTCGTCCATGTCGATCACCGACGATCGCAAGAAGTCCGTGGACTTCACCAACAAGTACTACAACACCCCGGCACGTCTGGTGATGAAGGCCGGCACTCAGGTGGGTGACAACCTGGTTGAGCTCAAAGGCAAGAACATCGGTGTGCAGCGCGGTTCGATCCACGAGCGTTTCGCCCGTGAAGTCCTGGCCCCGCTGGGTGCAGAAATCAAGCCATACGGTTCGCAGAACGAGATCTACCTGGACGTGGCTGCCGGTCGCCTCGACGGCACCGTGGCAGACGCTACCCTGTTGAATGACGGCTTCCTGAAAACCGACGCTGGCAAGGGCTTTGCGTTTGTTGGCCCGGCCTTCACCGACGTCAAATACTTCGGCGACGGCGTGGGTATCGCAGTGCGCAAGGGTGATGCGTTGAAAGACAAGATCAACACCGCGATCACTGGCATTCGCGAGAATGGCAAGTACAAGCAAATCCAGGACAAGTACTTCGACTTCGACATTTACGGCCAGTAAATCGTCGCAGCGACAAGTCCGAAATGGCGCAAGCAACAGGATCTCTGAGGTTTGCGCCATTTTTTCATCCCAATTTTCGAGGACCTGAATCATGTTGAAAGGCTACGGGGCTGTCATCCTCGATGGCGCATGGCTGACGCTTCAGCTCGCCTTGTCGTCCATGGCCCTGGCCATTGTTCTGGGTCTGATCGGGGTCGCGTTGCGCCTGTCGCCGGTACGTTGGCTGGCCTGGCTGGGCGATCTGTATTCCACGGTGATCCGCGGTATTCCCGATCTGGTATTGATCCTGCTGATTTTCTACGGTGGTCAGGACCTGCTCAACCGCGTCGCGCCGCTGCTCGGCTATGACGACTACATCGACCTGAACCCGCTGGTCGCCGGTATCGGCACCCTGGGCTTCATCTTCGGTGCGTACCTGTCGGAAACCTTCCGCGGTGCCTTCATGGCGATCCCCAAGGGGCAGGCCGAAGCGGGCATGGCCTACGGCATGAGCAGCTTCCAGGTGTTCTTCCGGGTCCTGGTGCCACAGATGATTCGCCTGGCGATTCCCGGCTTCACCAACAACTGGCTGGTATTGACCAAGGCCACCGCGCTGATTTCGGTGGTGGGTCTGCAAGACATGATGTTCAAGGCCAAGCAGGCGGCAGATGCCACCCGCGAGCCTTTCACCTTCTTCCTCGCGGTGGCGGCAATGTACCTGGTGATCACCAGTGTCTCGTTGCTGGCATTGCGTCACCTTGAGAAGCGCTACTCGGTAGGCGTAAGGGCGGCTGATCTATGATCTTCGACTACAACGTCATCTGGGAGGCACTGCCGCTGTACTTCGGCGGCCTGCTGACCACTTTGAAACTGCTCGGGCTGTCGCTGTTCTTCGGCCTGTTGTGTGCCTTGCCCCTGGGCTTGATGCGGGTGTCCAAGCAGCCGGTCGTCAACATGACCGCCTGGCTCTACACCTACGTGATCCGTGGCACGCCGATGCTGGTGCAGCTGTTCCTGATCTACTACGGGCTGGCCCAGTTCGAAGCCGTGCGTGAGAGCTTCCTCTGGCCATGGCTGTCGAGCGCAACCTTCTGCGCGTGCCTGGCCTTTGCCGTCAATACCAGTGCCTACACCGCCGAGATCATCGCCGGCAGCCTGCGGGCCACGCCCAATGGCGAGATCGAAGCGGCCAAGGCCATGGGTATGTCGCGCTTCAAGATGTACAAGCGCATCCTGCTGCCATCGGCCCTGCGCCGGGCGCTGCCGCAGTACAGCAACGAAGTGATCATGATGCTGCAGACCACCAGTCTGGCGTCCATCGTGACCCTGATCGACATCACCGGCGCCGCGCGTACCGTCAACGCCCAGTACTACCTGCCGTTCGAGGCGTACATCACCGCCGGTGCGTTCTACCTGTGCCTGACGTTCATCCTGGTGCGCCTGTTCAAGATGGCCGAGCGCCGCTGGTTGGGCTACATGGCCCCGCGGAAGCACTGATATGGAACGTATCGACCATGCGTTACCGTGGAGCCATTTGGGCAGCGAGCGCCATATTTCGGTGTTCCGCTTCGGCGCTGGCGAGCGCAAGGCCTATATCCAGGCCAGCCTGCACGCCGACGAGTTGCCGGGGATGCGCACGGCCTGGGAGCTGAAAAAGCGCTTGGGCGAACTCGAAGCCCGGGGCGCCCTCAACGGGGTGATCGAACTGGTGCCGGTGGCCAACCCGCTGGGTCTTGGGCAGTTGCTCCAGGGCAACCATCAAGGTCGTTTCGAGGCGGGCAGCGGCAAGAACTTCAACCGCGATTTCGTCGAGCTGAGTGCGCCGGTGGCCGCGCAGCTTGAAGGTCGCCTCGGCGATGATCCCTACGCCAATGTCCAGTTGATCCGCCGGGCCATGAGTGATGCGCTGGCCGCATTGCCCGCGCCCGGCAGTCAATTGCAGGGCATGCAGCGGATCTTGCTGAGCCATGCCTGCACCGCCGACGTGGTGCTGGACCTGCATTGCGATGCCGAAGCCGCGCTGCACATGTATGCGTTGCCCCAGCATTGGCCGCAGTGGCGTTCGCTGGCTGCGCAGTTGAATGTGCGGGTCGGGTTGCTGGCGGAAGACTCCGGTGGCAGCTCCTTTGATGAGGCCTGCTCGTTGCCGTGGCTGCGGTTGGCCCGGCAGTTTCCCCAGGCGCAGATTCCCCTGGCGTGCCTGGCGACCACCATCGAGCTGGGCGGTCAGGCAGACACCGGGCGCGCCCAGGCCGAGGCTCACGCCGAGGGCATCCTGGCGTTCCTTGCCGAGCAGGGCCTGATCCAGGGTCAATGGCCGGCCCCGTTGCACGAGGCCTGTGAAGGGCTGCCGTTCGAAGGCACCGAGTTGCTGTTTGCGCCCCATCCGGGCGTGGTCAGCTTCCTGCGTGAGCCGGGCGAGTGGGTCGAGGCCGGTGATGAGATTTTTGAAGTGATCGATCCTTTGGCTGATCGGGTCAGCACCGTGTGTGCTGGTACGGCCGGCGTGCTGTTTGCCGTCGAACGGCTGCGGTATGCCCAACCCGGTTTCTGGCTGGCCAAGGTGGCGGGGCGCGAAGCGCTGCGTCACGGGCGCTTGCTCAACGACTGACTGTTTTTGTGAGAACCGACAGCATGTACAAACTTGAAGTCCAAGACCTGCATAAACGCTATGGCAGTCACGAAGTGCTCAAGGGCGTGTCCCTGAAGGCAGCGGCAGGCGATGTGATCAGCATCATCGGCTCCAGTGGCTCCGGCAAAAGTACTTTCCTGCGCTGCATCAACCTGCTGGAGCAGCCGCACGCCGGCAAGATCCTGCTCAACAACGAAGAGTTGAAGCTGGTGGCCGGCAAGGACGGCGCGATGAAGGCGGCCGACCCCAAGCAACTGCAACGCATGCGTTCGCGCCTGTCGATGGTGTTCCAGCATTTCAACCTGTGGTCGCACATGACCGCGCTGGAAAACATCATGGAAGCACCCGTGCACGTGCTGGGCATGTCCAAGGCCGAGGCGCGGGAAAAGGCCGAGATGTACCTGGCCAAGGTGGGTGTGTCCCATCGCAAGGACGCCTACCCGGGCCACATGTCCGGTGGCGAGCAGCAGCGTGTGGCGATTGCCCGGGCGCTGGCGATGGAACCTGAGGTGATGCTGTTCGACGAACCGACCTCGGCCCTCGACCCGGAGCTGGTCGGTGACGTGCTCAAGGTCATGCAGGCCCTGGCCCAGGAAGGCCGGACCATGGTGGTGGTGACCCACGAAATGGGCTTTGCCCGGGAAGTGTCGAACCAGTTGGTGTTCCTGCACAAAGGTGTGGTCGAGGAAAGTGGCAACCCGCGCGAAGTGCTGGTCAATCCACAGTCCGAACGCCTGCAGCAATTCCTCTCCGGCAGCCTCAAGTAATCGCTGCCGTTACGCACCAAATTAGGTCATGCTGCGCACCGCGCGCCAGATGGTCTAATTTGGTTGCTGCCGCCTTCGGCTTTAACACGTTCTTGTTTTCGGATTGCCCGCCATGACTGCCCATCGAATTGGTTTCCTGATTTGGCCCAGCACTAAAGCCTTGACGCTGGCGCTGGCCGAGGAGGCCTTGCGTGTTGCTCAGCGCGTGCATCCGGAAGTGGTTTACGAACTGGTGTTCCTGCAGGCCGAGCCTCCGAGCGAGGGTGCCTGGCAACTGCCCGGTGAGGCCTGGAGCGGCAAGCTGGAAAACTTCCAGAAGCTGTTCCTGCTCGCCGATGAGCCGCCCACCGCACTGGCGCCGGCCCTGAGCAGTTCGCTCAAGCAACTGGTGCGTGCCGGTTGTGTGATTGGCGGTCTGTCGGCCGGTGTCTATCCCTTGGCGCAACTGGGCTTGCTCGACGGTTATCGCGCTGCGGTGCACTGGCGCTGGCAGGACGATTTTGCCGAGCGTTTTCCCAAGGTGATTGCCACCAGTCATCTGTTCGACTGGGATCGTGATCGCCTGACGGCGTGTGGCGGGATGTCGGTGCTTGACCTGTTGCTCGCGGTTTTGGCACGTGATCACGGGGCAGAACTGGCCGGTGCGGTGTCGGAAGAGTTGGTGGTCGAGCGGATTCGCGAAGGGGGTGAGCGTCAACGCATTCCCTTGCAGAATCGCCTCGGCTCCAGCCATCCGAAACTCACCCAGGCGGTGTTGCTGATGGAAGCCAACATCGAAGAGCCGCTGACCACCGACGAAATCGCCCAGCATGTGTGCGTGTCCCGTCGGCAGTTGGAGCGGATTTTCAAGCAGTACCTCAATCGTGTGCCGAGCCAGTATTACCTCGAGCTGCGCCTGAACAAGGCGCGGCAGATGTTGATGCAGACCAGCAAGTCGATCATCCAGATCGGCCTGTCCTGTGGTTTCTCCTCGGGCCCGCACTTCTCCAGCGCCTACCGCAACTTCTTCGGCGCCACGCCGCGTGAAGACCGTAACCAGCGGCGCAGCAGCAGCCCGTTCGAACTGTCGTCCGTGCCTTCGGAACGCGGCTAAGGCGTCGGGCGGCTGTTGGGCCTGAGGGTTGTTACTCGTCGACCTCGGAGCCTTGCGACGTTGCGCACCCAATCTCCATACCATTCTCACCGTATCGACTCCCACGTCGGCGCGGTTCTTTAAAGCGCCTGCAGCAGATTCCGTCATGCCTGCCGCAAACCGGCGCAGGCAGTTTAAACTGCGCCTTTGCGACGCTATTTGTCGCATTGCCGTAAACCCGGTCAAAAGCGGGTTTTGCGCTATAAGAAGTTGTCGCTTGGCGGCAAGGCCAAGCCAGAAACTGTCCTTACAATCCCCTCATCGCTCGCCAGTTTCAGGCGGGTGTTTCTCATCAGGAGACTCCGATGTCCGTTGAGCACGCTGCGGTACAACGCGCTGATTTTGACCAGGTTATGGTTCCCAACTATGCGCCTGCCGCTTTCATTCCTGTGCGTGGTGAAGGTTCCCGCGTTTGGGACCAGTCCGGTCGCGAGTTGATCGACTTCGCCGGCGGGATCGCCGTCAACGTATTGGGTCACGCCCATCCGGCGCTGGTCAGTGCCTTGACCGAGCAAGCGAACAAGCTGTGGCACGTGTCCAACGTGTTCACCAACGAGCCGGCCCTGCGCCTGGCCCACAAGCTGATCGACGCGACCTTTGCCGAGCGCGTGTTCTTCTGCAACTCCGGCGCTGAAGCCAACGAGGCCGCCTTCAAGCTGGCCCGTCGGGTCGCCCACGATCGTTTCGGTCCTGAGAAGTACGAAATCATCGCCGCGCTCAACAGCTTCCACGGCCGTACGCTGTTCACCGTCAACGTCGGTGGCCAGTCCAAGTACTCCGATGGTTTTGGTCCGAAGATCACGGGCATCAGCCACGTGCCGTACAACGACCTGGCCGCGCTGAAAGCCGCCATTTCCGACAAGACCTGCGCGGTCGTGCTGGAGCCGATCCAGGGCGAGGGCGGTGTATTGCCGGCCGAGCTGGCTTATCTGCAAGGGGCTCGTGAGCTGTGCAACGCGCACAACGCCCTGTTGGTGTTCGACGAAGTGCAAACCGGTATGGGCCGCAGCGGCAAGCTGTTCGCCTACCAGCACTACGGTGTGACGCCGGACATCCTGACCAGCGCCAAGAGCCTGGGCGGTGGTTTCCCGATCGCCGCCATGCTGACCACCGAAGACCTGGCCAAGCACCTGGTCGTCGGCACCCACGGCACCACTTACGGTGGCAACCCGCTGGCCTGTGCGGTGGCCGAGGCGGTGATCGACGTGATCAACACCCCTGAAGTGCTCAATGGGGTGAATGCCAAGCACGACAAGTTCAAGGCGCGCCTGGAGCAGATCGGTGAAAAGTACGGTTTGTTCACTCAGGTCCGTGGCTTGGGCCTGCTGCTCGGTTGTGTGCTGAGCGATGCCTGGAAAGGCAAGGCCAAGGACATCTTCAATGCGGCTGAAAAAGAAGGCCTGATGATCCTGCAAGCCGGCCCGGACGTGATTCGTTTTGCGCCGAGCCTGGTGGTTGAAGACGCTGATATCGATGCCGGTCTGGACCGCTTCGAACGCGCTGCCGCCAAATTGACACAAGCCTGATAGACCCTTCGGCGCCTGATCATTCAGGCGTCGAACCTGATTTTTATGCCGGACCCGCTTTTCTGTAGGAGCGAGCTTGCTCGCTCCTACAAGGGGCCGGTTTATTTTCCTCAAAGAGTTTTAGAAAAAGGAGTGACACCATGCTGGTGATGCGCCCTGCGCAAATGGCTGATCTGGGCGAGGTACAGCGTCTGGCTGCGGACAGCCCGATTGGTGTCACTTCCCTGCCGGATGACGTTGAACGCCTGAGCGACAAGATCGCCGCGAGCGAAGCGTCGTTCGCCGCCGAGGTCAGCTTCAACGGCGAAGAGAGCTATTTCTTCGTGCTCGAAGACAGCACCACCGGCAAGCTGGTGGGCTGCTCGGCCATCGTTGCCTCGGCCGGTTATTCGGAACCTTTCTACAGCTTTCGTAATGAAACCTTCGTGCACGCCTCCCGCGAGCTGAAGATTCATAACAAGATCCACGTGCTCTCCCAGTGCCATGACCTGACCGGCAACAGCCTGCTGACCAGCTTCTACGTGCTGCCTGAGTTGGTGGGTTCGGCCTGGTCGGAGCTCAACTCCCGCGGGCGCCTGCTGTTCGTGGCCAGCCACCCGGAGCGGTTCGCCGATTCGGTGGTGACCGAGATCGTCGGCTACAGCGATGAACAGGGCGACTCACCGTTCTGGGACGCCATCGGCCGCAATTTCTTTGACCTCAACTACGCCGCCGCCGAACGCCTGTGCGGGCTCAAGAGCCGCACGTTCCTGGCCGAACTGATGCCGCATTACCCGATCTACGTGCCCCTGCTGCCGGACTCCGCTCAAGAAGCGATGGGCCAGGTGCACCCGCGGGCGCAGATCACGTTCGACATCCTGATGCGCGAAGGCTTCGAGACCGATCATTACATCGACATCTTCGACGGTGGCCCGACCCTGCATGCGCGTGTCTCGGGGATCCGCTCGATCGCCCAGAGCCGTGTGGTGCCGGTGAAGATCGGCGAGCCGGTCAAGGGCGCTGGCCGGCAGTACCTGGTGGCCAATGCCCAGTTGCAGGATTACCGCGCAGTCATGCTCGAGCTGGACTACGCGCCGGGCAAGCCGGTGATCCTGGACCTGGAAGCCGCCGAGGCCCTGGGTGTCGGCGAGGGTGCCAGCGTGCGCCTGGTGGCGGTTTAACGCTTAAACGCCTGATAAAGGCTTCAGAGCAGCGAGTTTTGCGGGTGGCCGTTACCGGCCGTCCGTTTGAGGAGATAGCATGATCGTTCGTCCCGTACGCAGCAGCGATTTACCCGCTCTGATCGAGCTGGCCCGCAGCACTGGCACCGGCCTGACAACCTTGCCGGCCAACGAAGAGCGCCTGTCGCACCGGGTTGGCTGGGCCGAAAAGACCTTCCGTGGCGAAGCGGGGCGCGGCGACGCCGATTACCTGTTCGTGCTCGAGGATGACGACGGCCGCGTGGTGGGGATCAGCGCGATTGCCGGCGCCGTGGGGCTGCGTGAGCCTTGGTACAACTTCCGGGTTGGCCTGACGGTCAGCGCTTCGCAAGAGCTGAACATCTACCGCGAGATCCCGACGCTGTTCCTGGCCAACGACCTGACCGGCAACTCCGAGCTGTGCTCGTTGTTCCTGCACGCCGATTACCGCACTGGCCTCAACGGCCGCATGCTGGCCAAGGCGCGGATGTTGTTCATCGCCGAGTTCCCGCAGTTGTTTGGCAACAAGATCATCGCCGAGATGCGGGGCGTCTCCGACGCGGCAGGTCGTTCGCCTTTCTGGGAAAGCCTGGGCCGGCACTTTTTCAAGATGGAGTTCAGCCAGGCCGATTACCTGACTGGCGTGGGCAACAAGGCGTTCATTGCCGAGCTGATGCCCAAGTTTCCGCTCTACACCTGCTTCCTTTCCGAAGACGCGCGCAATGTCATCGGCCAGGTTCACCCGGACACCGAGCCGGCGCTGGCGATGCTCAAGAGCGAGGGTTTCAGCTACCAGGGTTACGTCGATATTTTCGACGCCGGCCCGGCAGTGGAATGCGAAACCGGCAAGATCCGCGCGGTGCGTGACAGCCAGGCACTGGTGCTGGCCATCGGCACCCCGGGGGATGACGCCACGCCGTTCCTGATTCACAACCGCAAGCGCGAAGACTGCCGCATCACTGCCGCGCCTGCACGGTTTGCGGCCGGTACCCTGGTGGTCGATCCACTGACCGCCAAACGTCTTCAACTCAATGCCGGCGATCAAGTGCGCGCCGTGCCGTTGTCTGCTGCTCGGGAGTCGAAATAATGAATTCGCTATACATC
This sequence comes from Pseudomonas kielensis, assembly GCF_014236655.1. GTDB lineage: Bacteria > Pseudomonadota > Gammaproteobacteria > Pseudomonadales > Pseudomonadaceae > Aquipseudomonas > Aquipseudomonas kielensis. Next base: position 13,792 of record NZ_JACMYG010000048.1, on the reverse strand, counting down.
GCAGGTGAGTGGCTGGCGGGTCAGGGCGAAGCCTTTGAATCGCTGAACCCGGTGACCCAGCACGTGCTGTGGTCGGGGCAGGGCGCCACCGCCGCTCAGGTTGAAAGCGCCGTGCAGGCCGCGCGCCAGGCGTTTCCGGCCTGGGCCCAGCGCACCCTGCAAGAGCGCATCAGCGTGCTGGAGGCCTTCGCCGCCAGCCTGAAGTCCCACGCCGACGAGCTGGCGCACTGCATCGGTGAGGAAACCGGCAAACCGCTGTGGGAAGCGGCGACTGAAGTAACCAGCATGGTCAACAAGATCGCGATCTCGGTGCAGAGCTACCGCGAACGTACCGGCGAGAAGAGCGGCCCACTGGGTGACGCCACCGCTGTGCTGCGGCACAAGCCCCATGGTGTGGTTGCGGTCTTCGGGCCTTACAACTTCCCGGGTCACCTGCCCAATGGGCACATTGTTCCCGCCCTGCTGGCCGGTAACAGCGTGCTGTTCAAGCCTAGCGAACTGACGCCGAAAGTGGCCGAACTGACGGTCCGTTGCTGGATCGAAGCCGGCTTGCCGGCGGGTGTGTTGAACCTGCTGCAAGGTGCCCGTGAAACCGGGATCGCGCTGGCCGCGAACCCTGGGATCGACGGTCTGTTCTTCACCGGTTCCAGCCGCACCGGCAACCACCTGCATGCGCAGTTCTCCGGGCGTCCGGACAAGATTCTTGCGCTGGAAATGGGCGGCAACAACCCGTTGGTGGTCGATCAGGTCGCTGACCTCGATGCGGCGGTCTACACCATTATCCAGTCGGCCTTCATTTCTGCCGGCCAGCGCTGCACCTGCGCGCGCCGCCTGCTGGTGCCACAAGGCGCCTGGGGCGACACGCTGCTGGCGCGCCTGGTGGCGGTCAGCGCAACCATCGATGTCGGCGCGTTCGATCAACAGCCGGCACCGTTCATGGGTTCGGTGGTTTCCCTGGCCGCCGCCAAGGCCTTGATGGACGCCCAGGAACACCTGCTGGCCAATGGCGCGGTGAGCTTGCTGGAAATGACCCAGCCACAGGCCAACGCCGCTTTGCTGACTCCGGGCATCCTGGATGTGAGCGCCGTGGCGGATCGTCCTGACGAGGAGCTGTTCGGGCCGCTGCTGCAAGTGATTCGCTACACCGATTTCGAGTCGGCGATCCGCGAGGCCAACAACACTCAGTACGGCCTGGCCGCCGGTCTGCTGTCGGACTCCGAAGCGCGCTACCAGCAGTTCTGGCTGCAGAGCCGCGCCGGTATCGTCAACTGGAACAAGCAACTGACAGGTGCTGCGAGCAGCGCGCCGTTCGGCGGCGTTGGCGCATCGGGCAACCACCGCGCCAGCGCTTACTACGCCGCAGATTACTGCGCGTATCCAGTGGCCTCGCTGGAAACACCGAGCCTGGTGATGCCGGCGACCCTGACGCCTGGCGTGAAGATGGCGTGATGCCTATCGCCAGCAGGCTGGCTCCCACAGTTTCGGTGGTGTTCTCACATTACGTGTACGACGCAATCGCTGTGGGAGCCAGCCTGCTGGCGATGGCCGCGCCTCGGTCTCAAATTTAGTTACTGAAGCCTATAACAACAGATTCTCGTGGAGCCTCGCTGATGAAATCCTATGAAGTCAATTTCGACGGTCTAGTGGGGCCGACCCATAACTACGGCGGTCTGTCCTTCGGCAACGTTGCGTCCCAGAGCAACAGCCAGCAGTCTTCCAACCCCAAGGAAGCGGCGCTGCAGGGCCTGGCGAAAATGAAAGCGCTGATGGACATGGGGTTTGTCCAGGGTGTGCTGGCGCCGCAGGAACGTCCGGATGTCGGCGCATTGCGCAACCTGGGCTTTAGCGGCACCGATGCCCAGGTGATCGAGCAGGCCGCCAAAGAGGCCATGCCCTTGCTGGTCGCCAGTTGCTCGGCATCGAGCATGTGGGTGGCCAACGCCGCGACTGTCAGCCCGAGCGCCGACACCGCCGACGGCCGCGTGCACTTCACCGCCGCCAACCTCAATTGCAAGTACCACCGCAGCATCGAGCACCCGACCACCAGCCGCGTGCTGGGGGCGATGTTCGCCGACCCGAAGCACTTCGCTCATCACGCGGCCTTGCCGGCCGTGGCGCAGTTCGGTGACGAAGGCGCGGCCAACCACACCCGTTTCTGCCGTGACTACGGCGAAGCCGGCGTCGAGTTCTTCGTGTTCGGTCGCAGTGCGTTCGACCCCCGTTACCCGGCGCCCCAGAAGTACCCGGCGCGCCAGACGCTGGAAGCCTCGCAAGCGGTCGCACGCTTGCACGGCCTGAGTGATGACGGTGTGGTTTATGCTCAGCAAAACCCGGCGGTGATCGATCAGGGCGTGTTCCACAACGACGTGATTGCGGTGGGTAACGGCGAGGCGCTGTTCTATCACGAGGACGCGTTTCTCGATACTGAGCAGATGCTGGCTGAACTGTCGGCCAAGCTCGCCAAGCGTGGGGGGCAGTTCAAGGCGATCTGTGTGCCGCGTGCGCAGGTTTCGGTCGAGGACGCCGTGCGTTCCTACCTGTTCAACAGCCAGCTGCTGTCGCAGGCGGACGGTTCGATGTTGCTGATCGTGCCGCAGGAGTGCCAGAACAACGAACGCGTCTGGCAGTACCTGCAGACCCTGACCAGCTCCGGTGGGCTGATCCGTGAGGTGAAAGTCTTCGACCTCAAGCAGAGCATGCAGAATGGCGGTGGCCCGGCTTGCCTGCGCTTGCGCGTGGCGTTGAATGAAACCGAGCTGGCGGCCGTTAACCCAGGGGTTATCATGACCGCGCCGTTGTATGGCACGCTGACCCAGTGGGTCGAAAAGCACTACCGTGACCGCATGACCGAAAACGATCTGGCGGACCCACAATTGTTGCTTGAGTGCCGGACGGCACTGGATGAACTGACGCAAATCCTTAAACTGGGCGCGGTTTATCCATTCCAGATCAATTGAAAGCCCGCGGCCGGCTCCTGATGAGTCGGGCGCGCTGCTTTATCTCCAGATGAGAGCGAAAAAATGAGCGATACCCTGCAGCTGATCCTTGAAGACACCGACGGCACTCAACTGGAAACCTCCTGCACCCGCGTGGCGGTGATCTGGCAGGGCAAGGAACTGTGGATCCAGCACGACGGCCGCGGCCAACTGCTGATCGGCGTTGACGTCGAAGAAGGCGATGCGGAATACGCCAACCTGCTGCTGCGCCCATTGGCGACTAATCTGGTAAGCCTGCAACTGGAAATGGAACCGGCTGAAGTCGGCGATGAAGACCACGTGCATGGCCCGGATTGCAATCACGACCATTAAGGAAATCGCTCTATGCTCGCCCTCGGCAAACTGCTTGAACTGACCCTCGCCGGCCGTGAACCGGCGGAGAAGACTCAACTGACTGTCGAAGGCGTGCGGATGCGCTGGCTGAGTGAAGGTGCGCTGGAAGTCCGGCCACCGCAAGCTCGCGACAACGGCCTGGACTTGCTGTTGTCGGCCGGCATCCACGGCAACGAAACAGCGCCGATCGAGTTGCTCGATCGCCTGTTGCACGACATTGCTCGCGGCGAGTTGAAACCGTGCGCACGCATTCTGTTCCTGTTCGGCAACCCCGAGGCCATGCGCCGCGGCGAGCGTTTTGTCGAGCAGGACGTCAATCGGCTGTTCAACGGCCGGCATGAATTGAGCAGTGGCTCGGAGGCGCTGCGCGCCTGTGAGCTGGAGCGCCTGGCGGCGAGTTTTTTCAGCTTGCCGGACCGCGAGCGCCTGCACTACGACCTGCACACCGCCATCCGTGGCTCGAAGATCGAACAGTTTGCCCTCTACCCTTGGAAAGACGGGCGCCAGCATTCGCGTCGCGAACTGGCCCGGCTGCGGGCGGCGGGCATGGAGGCGGTGCTGTTGCAGAACAAGCCGTCGATCGTGTTCAGTTCCTACACTTACGACAAGCTGGGCGCTGAAGCCTTCACCCTGGAACTGGGCAAGGCCCGGCCATTTGGGCAGAACGAGGGGGTCAATGTTTCGCGCCTGGAAACCCGCCTGAAGCAGATCATCGAAGGCAGCGAGCCGCCATTGTCAGACGCGGGCCTGGACGGCCTGCAGCTGTTCAGCGTGGCGCGGGAAATCATCAAGCACAGCGACAGCTTCACGCTGAACCTGCCGGCGGACATCGAGAACTTCTCACCGCTGGAGGTGGGTTATGTGCTGGCTGAGGACATCGCACAGACGCGCTGGATCATCGAGGAACAGGGCGCCCGGATCATCTTTCCCAACCCCAAGGTGAAGAATGGTTTGCGGGCCGGCATTCTGGTTGTGCCAACCGCGGGTGAACACCTGGCCTGATCGAGCCTCTAGAACCTGTGGGGGCGCAGCCGCTCCCACAGGTTTCTGCCAGCCTTAAACGGCTACCGCGCGAGGTTCGTTACGACGCAGTGCGCGGATCTTGTGCAGGGTATCGGCACAGGTCTTCGCCGCTTCCTGGCCCTTGTGCACAAAGTGCTCGAAGAAGAACTTCTGGTGTTCTTCGCCGGCATGGAAGTGGTGCGGGGTCAGTACGACCGAGAATACCGGGACTTCGGTTTCCAGTTGAACCTGCATCAGGCCGCTGATGACCGACTGGGCGACGAACTCGTGCCGGTAGATGCCGCCATCGACCACCAGGCCTGCAGCAACGATGCCGGCATAACGGCCAGACTTGGCCAGCAGCTTGGCGTGCAGCGGGATTTCAAAGGCGCCGCCCACTTCAAAAAAGTCGATCTCCGATTCCTGATAGCCCTGGGCAATCATCTCGCTGACGAAGCCCTTACGGCTCTGGTCAACAATATCCTTGTGCCAGCAGGCCTGGATAAACGCGACGCGCTCGCCCTGATGGTTTTTGCTTTTGCTGTCGATTGCGGTGGGTTGCATCTGTTCTGACTCCTGTTTGTGTGAAAAACAGGGCGTTATGAATCGAATGGGATTTAAGGGTGCGCAACGGTTACACGTGCAGTGACTGCACCTTTCCCGTGGACGGCCCTTTGGCGCCAATCCCGTTCTCTCTTCATCCGGACTATGACCGTCGGCCCCGGGATCACACCGGGTCTGCTGACCTTGCCATCATTCACAGCCTGCGGCTGCGGTGATACCAAGCGCTCGCGGGCTATGCGCATTGCGCGCAATTACCGCCGGTGGGGAGTTGCACCCCGCCCTGAGAACGTTTTGCCGACAGATTGTCTGGCGGCGCAGCGTTTTTAACACATATTTCCCACTCATGCATTGCTGCTATCTGATGATTGCTATCGACTTTTTACGAGGTGCCTGCTGCCTTTTCCTGGTGCAAGGGTTGATTATTGCCCGGCATGCCCGCTGTAATTCAAACCTGTAAGGGATTCCCCCTGTCTACCGAGGCCAGATTCATGAGTGTTATCGATCTTCGCAGCGACACCGTCACCCAACCGACCGCAGGGATGCTCGACGCAATGGCCAGGACGGCCACTGGTGACGATGTCTATGGCGAGGATCCTACGGTCAATCGGCTTGAGGCCGAACTGGCCGGGCGCCTGGGATTTGCCGCCGCGCTGTTCGTGCCGACGGGCACCATGAGCAACCTGCTGGGCTTGATGGCTCACTGCGAGCGCGGTGAGGAGTACATCGTCGGCCAGCAGGCGCACACTTACAAATACGAAGGCGGTGGTGCCGCGGTACTGGGCTCGATCCAGCCGCAGCCGCTGGAGGTCCAGGCCGACGGTTCGCTGGATCTGGCGCAGGTGGCGGCGGCGATCAAGCCGGACGACTTCCACTTCGCCCGCACTCGCTTGCTGGCGCTGGAAAACACCATGCAAGGCAAAGTGCTGCCGATGGAGTACCTGGCCCAGGCGCGAAGCTTTACCCGGGAGCATGGCTTGCAGTTGCACCTGGACGGCGCGCGGCTGTACAACGCGGCGGTCAAGTTGGGGGTGGATGCACGGGAGATCACCCAGCATTTCGACTCGGTGTCGGTGTGCCTGTCCAAAGGCCTGGGCGCGCCAGTGGGTTCGGTGCTTTGTGGTTCGCTGGAATTGATCGCCAGGGCGCGGCGCCTGCGCAAGATGGTCGGCGGCGGCATGCGCCAGGCCGGCTACCTGGCGGCGGCCGGTCTGTATGCGCTGGATCACCACGTGCAGCGCCTGGCCGAAGACCATGCCAATGCCGAGTACCTGGCACAGGGCCTGCGAGCGGCAGGCTTTACTGTCGAGCCGGTGCATACCAATATGGTTTACCTGCAGATCGGCGACAAAGCCGACGCAATCAAGGCTTTTGCCGCAGAGCGGGGGATCAAGCTCAGTGCGGCGGCCCGTTTGCGCATGGTCACCCACATGGATGTCAGCCGGGCCCAGATCGATCGGGTGATCGCGACATTCGTCGAGTTTTGCGCTAAATGATCTTGCAGGCCGTCCAATTGACGGTTTCTATCGTATAAACACGCTGTACCGCGCGCGCAGGGCCGATATAATGCGGCCCTTTGCCGTCGCTTCGTCCGTTGACGAATCGCACAGGCCTTTGGCCGCAGCCTCCGTGGAAGAACCTAATGAAAAGCGCAGAAATCCGTGAAGCCTTCCTTCGCTTCTTCGAAGAGCAAGGCCACACCCGTGTAGCCTCCAGCTCTTTGATTCCGGGCAACGACCCAACCCTGCTGTTCACTAACGCGGGGATGAACCAGTTCAAGGACTGCTTCCTGGGCCAGGAAAAGCGCGCGTATACCCGCGCCACCAGCAGCCAGAAGTGCGTACGCGCCGGCGGTAAGAACAGCGACCTGGAAAACGTCGGTTATACCGCCCGTCACCACACTTTCTTCGAGATGCTGGGTAACTTCAGCTTCGGCGACTATTTCAAGCACGACGCGATTACCTTCGCCTGGACCTTCCTGACCGGTGTCCTGAAGCTGCCCAAGGAAAAGCTCTGGGTCACTGTCTACGCCTCCGACGACGAAGCGTATGACATCTGGACCCAGCAGATCGGTGTGCCGGTCGAGCGCATGATCCGCATCGGCGACAACAAGGGCGCGCCTTACGCCTCCGACAACTTCTGGACCATGGGCGATACCGGCCCGTGCGGTCCGTGCACCGAGATTTTCTACGATCACGGCGACCACATCTGGGGTGGCCCACCGGGTTCGCCGGAAGAAGATGGCGACCGTTACATCGAGATCTGGAACAACGTCTTCATGCAGTTCAACCGCACCGCCGATGGCGTGTTGCATCCGTTGCCAGCGCCGTCGGTGGATACCGGCATGGGCCTGGAGCGGATCAGTGCGGTGATGCAGCACGTCAATTCCAACTATGACATTGACCTGTTCAAGAACCTGCTCAATGCCTCGGCGCAAGCCATTGGCTGCGAAAATGGCGATCAGTCTTCGCTCAAAGTGGTTTCGGACCACATCCGTTCCTGCGGTTTCCTGATTGCCGACGGCGTGCTGCCGTCCAACGAAGGCCGTGGCTATGTACTGCGCCGGATCATCCGTCGCGCCTGCCGTCACGGTAACAAGCTGGGCGCCACCGGCAGCTTTTTCTACAAGATCGTCGCGGCCCTGGTGGCCGAGATGGGCGAAGCCTTCCCGGAGCTCAAGCAACAGCAGGCCAACATCGAGCGCGTGCTCAAGGCCGAGGAAGAGCAGTTCTCCAAGACCCTGGAGCACGGCCTGAAGATTCTCGAGCAGGACCTGGCCGAACTCAAAGGCACCGTGGTGCCGGGCGACGTGGTGTTCAAGCTGTATGACACCTACGGTTTCCCGATGGACCTGACCGCCGATATCGCCCGCGAGCGCGAGCTGACTATCGACGAAGCCGGTTTTGAGCGTGAGATGGAAGCCCAGCGTGTGCGTGCACGTTCGGCCAGTTCGTTCGGCCTGGACTACAACACCCTGGTCAAGGTCGACGTGGCCACCGAGTTCACCGGCTACTCCGATACCCGCGGTTCGGCCAAAATCGTTGCCCTGTACAAGAACGGCCAGTCGGTCGACGTATTGAGCGAAGGCGACGAGGGCGTGATCGTTCTCAACCAGACCCCGTTCTACGCCGAGTCCGGTGGCCAGGTCGGTGACTGCGGTTACCTGCAGGCCGGTACTGCACGTTTCGACGTGCGCGATACCACCAAGACCGGTGGTGCCTTCCTGCACCACGGCGTGCTGGCATCGGGTAGTCTGATCGTCGGTGCACCGGTTGAAGCTCATGTGGATGCCGAGGTGCGTCATGCCACCGCGTTGAACCACTCGGCGACTCACTTGCTGCACGCAGCCTTGCGCCAGGTGCTGGGCGAGCACGTACAGCAGAAGGGTTCGTTGGTCGACAGTCAGCGCCTGCGCTTTGACTTCAGCCACTTCGAGGCCATCAAGCCTGAGCAGATCAAGGCGCTGGAAGAAATCGTCAACGCACAGATTCGCCAGAACTCGGCGGTAGAGACCGAAGAAACCGACATCGACACCGCCAAGCAAAAAGGCGCCATGGCGCTGTTCGGCGAGAAGTACGGCGACAGCGTGCGTGTACTGAGCATGGGCGGCGATTTCTCCGTTGAACTGTGCGGCGGTATCCACGCCAATCGTACTGGCGACATCGGCCTGCTGAAGATCATCAGCGAAGGCGGTGTGGCTTCGGGCGTACGGCGTATCGAGGCAGTGACTGGCGCCGCTGCGCTGGCCTACCTGAACGCTGCGGAAGAGCAACTCAAGGAAGCGGCCAACCTGGTCAAGGGTAGCCGCGACAACCTGATCGACAAGCTGTCGGCTGTGCTTGAGCGCAACCGTCTGCTGGAAAAGCAACTCGAGCAGTTGCAAGCCAAGGCCGCCAGTGCGGCGGGTGACGACCTGTCGGCCCAGGCCCAGGACGTCAAGGGTGTGAAGGTGCTGGCCGTGCGTCTCGACGGTCAGGATGGCAAGGCGCTGCTGGCGCTGGTCGATCAGTTGAAGAACAAACTCGGCCGCGCAGTGATCCTGCTCGGCAGTGTCCATGAGGAAAAGGTCGTACTGGTTGCCGGTGTGACCAAAGACCTGACTGGCCAACTCAAAGCCGGTGATTTGATGAAGCAAGCCGCTGCGGCAGTGGGCGGGAAGGGTGGTGGTCGTCCGGACATGGCGCAAGGCGGTGGTACTGACGCTGACGCACTGGACGCGGCCCTGGCCCTGACCGTACCGTTTGTCGAACAGGGTATTTAAGGCTGTATGCCGGGCCTCTCGTCTAGTGGTGGGTCCGGCTGCTGTTTGAGTGACTAATGGGCGCCCTTCATGGGCAGAGGCGGCTTTGAAATGGCTTTGATCGTACAGAAATTTGGAGGCACCTCGGTCGGCACTGTCGAGAGAATCGAGCAGGTCGCCGACAAGGTTAAGAAATTCCGCGATGCGGGCGATGACCTGGTGGTTGTGCTGTCTGCAATGAGCGGCGAAACCAACCGTCTGATCGATCTGGCCAAGCAAATCAGTGGCGATGGGCAGCCGGTTCCCCGTGAGCTGGATGTGATTGTCTCCACCGGCGAGCAGGTGACGATTGCCTTGCTGGCCATGGCGCTGATCAAGCGCGGCGTGCCAGCGGTGTCGTACACCGGCAACCAGGTGCGGATCCTGACGGACAGCGCGCACAATAAAGCGCGTATCTTGCAGATCGATGACCAGAAGATTCGTGGTGACCTGAAGGCTGGCCGCGTGGTTGTGGTGGCTGGTTTCCAGGGCGTCGACGAGCACGGCAATATCACCACCCTGGGGCGTGGCGGTTCCGACACCACTGGCGTGGCGCTGGCAGCGGCCCTGAAGGCTGATGAATGCCAGATCTATACCGACGTTGATGGGGTGTACACCACCGATCCACGTGTGGTGTCCGTGGCTCAGCGCCTGGACAAGATTACCTTTGAAGAGATGCTGGAAATGGCCAGCCTCGGTTCCAAGGTGTTGCAGATCCGTGCGGTCGAGTTCGCCGGCAAGTACAACGTCCCGCTGCGCGTACTGCACAGCTTCAAGGAGGGGCCAGGCACCCTCATTACTATTGATGAAGAGGAAACCATGGAACAGCCGATCATTTCCGGCATCGCTTTCAATCGCGATGAAGCCAAGCTGACCATCCGTGGCGTGCCAGACACCCCGGGCGTGGCATTCAAGATTCTCGGCCCGATCAGTGCCGGCAACATCGAAGTCGACATGATCGTGCAGAACGTTGCGCACGATAACACCACCGACTTCACCTTCACCGTGCACCGCAACGACTACCAGGCGGCTCAGACCGTGCTGGAAAACACCGCTCGCGAGATCGGTGCCCGTGAGGTGGTGGGTGACACCAAGATCGCCAAGGTCTCGATCGTCGGCGTTGGCATGCGTTCTCACGCAGGTGTGGCCAGCCGCATGTTCGAAGCCCTGGCCAAGGAAACCATCAATATCCAGATGATCTCCACTTCGGAGATCAAGGTGTCGGTGGTGATCGAAGAGAAGTACCTGGAACTGGCTGTGCGCGCACTGCACACGGCGTTCGAACTGGACGCGCCGGCTCGTCAAGGCGAGTGAGGTGGTCCCTGGGGCGCGGTTTGACCGCGCCCTTTATTTTTTGAGTGGCGTGGGCAAGGCTGTTCTTTTGCATGCGCTGGTCAATACTTAAGCGTGTAGAGCTGCGATCGTTCCGGTTGCAGCTCGAGCGCTTTTTTTTTGCAGACTGTTGTCCCTGAACTGAAATGCGTGAGGAGAAAGGTATGCTGATTCTGACTCGTCGGTGTGCAGAAAGCCTGATTATCGGTGATGGCGAAATCACCGTGACCGTGCTCGGCGTCAAAGGAAATCAGGTGCGTATAGGCGTTAACGCACCCAAGGAGGTAGCTGTACACCGTGAGGAAATCTACCTGCGTATAAAGAAAGAGAAGGACGAAGAACCAAGCCATTAATTTTTATCGCTTTTTATGTTTGCAAACGGGGAAAAGGTTGGTTAAGATACGCCCCGTGTTGCGGAGAGCTGGCCGAGTGGCCGAAGGCGCTCCCCTGCTAAGGGAGTACACCTCAAAAGGGTGTCGGGGGTTCGAATCCCCCGTTCTCCGCCATTATTTGTGTAGAGCGTTGTAATCAGGCTTTTTCGGTAAGTTGTTGAAATTACTAGAAAAAGTGCTTGGAAAAAAGATTCGACGAACTATAATGCGCGGCAACAAATGCACTCGTAGCTCAGCTGGATAGAGTACTCGGCTACGAACCGAGCGGTCACAGGTTCGAATCCTGTCGAGTGCACCAATTAAAGGTTGTTTGAAGTCATTCAAGCAACCTTGTTTCAATCAGTTGTGATCTGGTTTAAAAGCACACATTGCACTCGTAGCTCAGCTGGATAGAGTACTCGGCTACGAACCGAGCGGTCACAGGTTCGAATCCTGTCGAGTGCACCATTTAAGGGTTGTTTGCAGTCATGCAGGTAACCTGGCTTCAACCAGTTGTGATCTGGTCTAAAAGTACAATTGCACTCGTAGCTCAGCTGGATAGAGTACTCGGCTACGAACCGAGCGGTCACAGGTTCGAATCCTGTCGAGTGCACCAAACACCAAAAAGCCTGCGTCTAACGCGGGCTTTTTGCTGTCTGGGATTTGGCTTTCTGCCGAACCCATCCTTGCTCGGCAAATCTGCTCTGTGCGCTTTGCCCATCCTTTGCCTTGTTAGCTCGGTCGGCTGCTTGCAGGTGTTCAGCCTCGGGCAGGACAGCCGTCTCGGGGTAAACCTCAGTGGTGCTGCCGGGCAGGTAGGTGCGGACCTGCTGCAGGCTCAGTCGCTCCCCCGTCTTGCAGGCCGTGCTGGTGAATGTGATGCGGCCGTCGGCGGCTTCGCAGCGCTGCACAGTCATTACTTGTGCGCTGGCCGTGGGGCAGAGCAGGGCTATCAGTGACAAACAGCGTATCCACGATGGCATTCAACGCCCTCCCTGGCGATCCATTTCAAGGTTAGCCGGACATTTTGCGATGACCCTGTGTTTTCTTTTCGGGATAAGTCGTCGCACTCTCATGGATCAGGACAGTGCTCAGGTTTGTTGTGCAAGCGCTTGTTTCAGCCACGATTTTTTAACGTTTAAAACCGTCAGGCGGTGTATCATTGCGCCCGTCAGCCCCGCCGGGGCTTGTGGAATACCTCCATGGACTTACCCAGTAGTTACTCAGTACCCCATTTTTCCAATCATGAATTGACTGATTGATCCTTCCGGCGTGCCCCGCTGCTGGGAGTGGAGTTCGCCTATGACTGAAGTAGAAGTAAAAAAGACTCAAGAAAGCTTGCAGGACCGCCTTGCTCAAGTCGTTGAGCTGCTGCAGCGCCAGCGGGTGGTCGAAGACCTGACTCACCGTCAGGAAGGTCCTCATCACGACCGGGTCGAGAATCTGGTCCACCGGCAGAACCTCGTCGAATTGCAACGCAAGCTCGATGACCTGCACTCCGCCGACGTTGCCTATATCCTTGAAGCCTTGCCACTGGACGATCGCCTGACGGTCTGGCAACTGGTCAAGGCCGAGCGTGACGGCGATATCCTCCTTGAAGTGTCTGACTCTGTCCGCGAAACCCTGATCGCCGACATGGATGATCACGAGCTCCTGGCAGCCGCCAAGGAGATGGACGCCGATGAACTTGCTGACCTGGCCCCGGAGCTGCCGCGAGACGTCGTCCATGAGCTGATGGAGACCCTCGATGGCCAGCAGCGTGAGCGTGTGCGCTCTGCGTTGTCCTATGACGAGGAGCAGGTCGGTGCGTTGATGGACTTCGAGATGGTGACGATCCGTGAGGATGTCAGTCTTGAGGTGGTTCTGCGCTACCTGCGTCGTCTCAAGGAGTTGCCAGGCCATACCGACAAATTGTTCGTGGTCGACTACGACGGTGTGCTCAAGGGCGTCCTGCCGATCAAGCGTCTGTTGGTCAACGATCCGGACAAGCAGGTCTCGGAAGTCATGGCCAGTGACCCGGTGAGCTTTCACCCGGACGAGGATGCTTATGACGCGGCCCAGGCGTTCGAACGTTATGACTTGATCTCGGCCCCGGTGGTCGACAAGAACGACAAGCTCATTGGCCGCCTGACCATCGACGAGATGGTCGACCTGATTCGTGAAGAGAGTGAAAACGAAGTCCTCAACATGGCGGGTCTGCGTGAAGAGGAAGATATTTTCGCTTCGGTGTGGAAGTCCCTGCGTAACCGTTGGGCGTGGCTGGCGATCAACCTGATTACCGCCTTCGTTGCCTCGCGGGTGATCGGCCTGTTCGAGGGCTCTATCGAGAAGCTGGTGGCCCTGGCCGCGCTGATGCCGATTGTTGCCGGCATTGGTGGCAACTCCGGCAACCAGACCATCACCATGATCGTGCGCGCCATGGCGCTGGACCAGGTCAGTACTGGCAATACCTCGCGCCTGATGCGCAAGGAGTTGGCGGTGGGCCTGATCAATGGCCTGGTCTGGGGTGGGGTGATTGGCGTAGTCGCCTTCCTGTTGTATGGCAGTTGGTCGCTTGGTGTGGTGATGACGGCCGCCATGACTCTGAACCTGCTGCTGGCGGCGCTGATGGGGGTGTTGATCCCAATGACCCTGGCGCGCGTCGGGCGTGATCCGGCGATGGGCGCGAGCGTGATGATCACGGCCGTGACCGATAGTGGCGGTTTCTTCATCTTCCTCGGCCTTGCCACGATCTTCCTGCTCTAGGTCTTTACTGCGCGACCTGGCCCAATGGCCGCGTCGCGCACCCCGGAATAATCAAACTTTCTGAAGTCGATGATCTGCGTGCTAATCATCTCGATGCTGCCTGGGCGGATTTGTTTAGGGCAAAAAAAAGGTTCTTCACGGATTACCGGGAAACACAGAAACAAGAACGCCGA
>NZ_JACMYG010000047.1 GCF_014236655.1 Pseudomonas kielensis | reverse complement strand
ATCCATTCAGGATCCATTTTTGTTTTCACTGAATTTTGGAGTCCATCCACATTTGGTAGTACCGCAGCATTCATGACATCAGCGATGAACTCGGTAAGATCAAGTTTTGAAAAATCGACACGTTGGAATTCTTCGACACTGAACCCCCCGCAACTTGGACTTTCGGGAGTGCCCCAACCTTTCCCAATTTGGGGTTTTCCCTGTTCGTTAATAATTTTTGCTAATTTTGAGTTGTAGCAGCAGTAGGCTTCAGTAGTTTCCAGGCACGCTCCAAAGACCTTTTTCGAGCAATAACTACCAACCAAATGACAAAGATTGGCGCCACGGTGCATACCTAATTTCTGCTCTTCTGGTTCGCAAGATCTTAATTCCATGACAACTTGAATTGCGACGGCAATGGCAAAACTATATGGGTCGAAATAGAAACCACCACCTAAACCATATACGGGGCCCCCTAACAGCCCTGTAGCTGGAATGGCACCAAACGAATAAGTAAGGCCATACATCCCAATCTGGAAGTCAGCACCAGCAGCATGCTCGAGGCCGAACGCTTTAGAACCACTTTGAACCCAGGCAGAATTGTCATAGGCGAAGTCATACATGTATTTTGAGCCGTACTGAACAGCCCCAAATGCAGTGCTCGTAGCCAGTGACCCCATAATCGAGTTGTTTGACTGTGCTCCGCCGCTCTTCTCGCAGCAGTTCTTGATGCCCCCATATCCCTTCGCGCAGGTTTCAGCTACACCATCAAAGAGACCACCATTGGCTCCATAAACACCCGCCTCTCGGGCTGCTTCTTGGGCAGCAACAGCTTTTGCGAAATCGGTGTCACTAGGATAACCAGTATCCCAACAGACGCCCTGGTAGCATGAAGTCTTTGTACTACAGTCTTCCGTCGTTGTGGTCGTCCCTTTTTGTGTAATGCAGCTATATGTCACTTGCTTCATGACGCAGCCAATTGGGTCCGTGCTTTGGAGGCACACCTCATCAATTTTTTTGCATCCCTTATCCACGAACTGTTGGCAATCATTTTGTTTATTCGGGTTGATGCAGGAATAATCGTCTTTGTACCTCCAGCAAGCTTTGTAAACAGGAAGTCCGTTGATGACACGAGTTTCTGGGCCTTCTACACAGGTGTGAGCAGCTAAGTAGCAAAGTGGGTTATCGGTATAGGACTTACATTGACTAGTGTCGAGTTGATCTTTAGTTATGGTGTAGGTGTTACCCAGTTTTACTGTATTTGATGGCGTAGGCAACGATGGGTCGCCGCAACGGAATGTCCGTTGCTCTGTCAGACAAGTGCCGTCCCATGCAGCTGAAATGCAAGAGGTGCCAGTTTGCCAGCAGCCTGCGATCTTAGAAATTGCCGCACAATAGTCAACTGCGTTCGGCTGAATGCACTCGTATGTATCTTTAAAATCCCAGCACCCCCCAACTTGAGCTAGTGTCACATTAACGCCAGATACATTTTTTGATGGTGTGGTATCGACGCAAACGGAGCCCGTCTTTCTGCATGATGCTGCGACGACAGGATCTAATATGCATGGAAACAGAAGCAAGAATAGAAGTGCTTTTATCAGTTTCATCGCGACTTCGCCTCTAGGTCAATACACCCGTTAGATATAACAGATCCAACAACTATTGGCGTCGAGGCGATACCTTGAATAGTAACGGAGCAAGGGCCAATTTTGTTTGCATTGATGCAAACCAAAGTTATTTCATTATTACCTTCGTGAATATACCCTGTGATATCAATATTAGGTGCTTCGCCTCGACATCCTGAATTGCAGCCGTCATCGTGATAGTTAGATAGAAAATTGTTATATTGATCAAAAAGCGAGGAATTACCGGTCCGCGAGTTAGTTACTATGCGACTATTTCGTATGTCATGACCCGCCCACTCACCGAAAATGTTTTGGTATACGACCGCACCGTTAATCAACAATTGGCCATTGTTATCTACTCTGTATCCGGTTAGAGTAAAACTTTGCGGTGTCCCCTGGACGGATAGGTTCATGTTAAAGGTCTGTGAAGTCCAGGTAGGAACATTGGATCCTTGATCGACTGAGTAGTTGAAAGGCTGTGGTGCCTGTAGAATCGTGGGCACTGCACCGCGATGGCAATCAAACGACTGAAGTGCGTTATGAGTCGTGTTACATAGATAGTTTGAATCTGCGTCCACTTCGACTACTTGCCCCATGGTGCAAGCCTTGGCCTCGGATAAATTGTATTCATTGCATACTTCGGTCGCATATATGTCGGGTGTAGTTGTTGTTTTTGTGGTGCACTGCTGTGTGACGTTTCCACCAGTCGCGTTGTTAATCGTGTCGCCAATACCTTTAACGATCGGATCGTTAGGGCTGACAGGGAATTTGACTTTGTCCTCAGGGTTTTTGGCGAGGAAGTTAACGGCATCACATTCCTGGTTCGCCACTTTGTCGGAGCCCGCAACAGCCGTTTTGCATGTGGTGATTCGGGTCGCACCCACGTTAAATAATGATGAAGAACCAAAATTCTGTGATTGAGGTGGATTGTTCGTGTAATGCGGCATCCCTTGAGCGTTTGTGTTGTTCACTTTCGACGACAATTTGTTGAGGTTGCTTTTCCCCAATGCCAGGCCGTCTGTGTGTGGGTCAGCAGTAACCTGACCTGCTGACATCACCAATGCCAGAAAACCCACGACCGAAAATAATTTCCTTGTCAGTTTCATTCGGCAGACACCTTGTTGATCTTTACCTCAGTCTGGGGAGATTTCGACCAGTCGACCGATTCCGCTGGAGGAAGTCCGTCCGTGCAGAGATTCATCCCCCAGCCAACCTCGAGGGGGCCAGTGCCACCCTCTTTCTTTGGTACCTTGGCCTGTGTCATCTTCACACCCAGTTTTGCGCAATCTGGCTGCTTAAACCGGCCAAGAACCTTGGCCTCGACCAGAATGGGTTCGTTAGACCCTGTCTTTTTTTTCCACGCATCAGCCTGTTCGCCCGTTAGCTCGGCGGATACATGCCCTTGTTTGATAGCGGCGAAGAGAATGTCTTTTGCTTGGTCAGCTTGAGCGCTAGCGGAAACAAAAATGAGGGTTGCTACGAGCCCGGCAGTGGAAAGGCGAGGAAAAAAAATTGGCGAGTTCATAATCGCTCCTTGGGTGCTGGAATCAATAACGCGTATGTATATTACACGTGAGTCCAAGCGCAATCTATCAGAATCCGTTTCCGTTTTGGACCTGGCCGATGACTAAATATCTGAATTTAAATTTGCTGTTCTCAGACCCTGTTTACTACCTAGTCCCTTCGCTGTTGCTAGGGGTGTTCATGGCGTTTCAACGGCGAACCTGGATAGCCATGAAATTCCTGCAATTTACTGGCGTGCTCGTGCACGAAATGCTGCATTACATAGTGGGATTTGTGACCATGGCTCGGCCGAGCTCTATGTCTCTAGTGCCCAGGACTGATGGGGGAAGATTGGTGCTGGGGTCTGTTGGGTTCGTAGGGCTGAACTGGATAAATGCTTGGATAACCGCCCTCGCGCCCTTACTGGCCTTGCCGATTGTTTACGGGTTGGCCAGCTGGCGCTTGACCCAGGGACCGCAGCATTTCCAATGGGTGGACATTCTGATTTGGGTGGCGTTTGCCCCCCAATGCCTCAATTGCTGGCCATCACGAACGGATTGGAAGCTGGTGCTTATTTCATGGCCTTTGATTGGCCTGCTTGCAGCGTCCATTGTTGCGTGGATCTGGGGGCATGGTTAATCCGACCGGCTTGCCTGAAGAATTGTTGCTTCGTAATTCGGGCGAACCATGTTCTCGTGTGACGAAAGCCAGTTGGTAGCGAAATGCGTCGCCTCATTTTCCTCTTTGGTGGACAGTCCGAACGTCCCCAGGCCGCTTGCGTTTAGACCTACCTTGTTTCGATTAAGGCCTGCATAAATTAACCACCAGGAAGCGGCCATCTTTCGGTTTTCATCCATCCCCTGCCCGCTCTTGTACATCGCAGATAAGATCGCTGGTGCGTTCGGTTCGCTCGCCTGGGCGGCTTTGGTCAGCCACCCAAAAGCTTCCGAAAATTCCTTGCGTTCGTAGAGGATGCGACCCAGCAAGTAATAGGCGGTTACGTTACCCCGGTTGGCGCCTTCATTGGCCCATTTCCATGCAAGGTCCTCGTCCCCTTTTTTGAGGTAATACAAAGACAAGCGCACTGCCGCCAAATCCACGCCAGCCGACTTAACTGCATCCTCAAACATCAACATGGCTTTCGCTTCGTTTTTTGGCACCCCGCGGCCTAGAAAGGTCAGAACAGCCAAGTTGTACCGGGCAAGGGGAAAGCTTTCGCTGGCAGCTAAAAAATAGGCGGCTGCGCCAGTGCTGTCTTGCCGCACGCCTTCACCGCGATCGAGCAGGTAACCCACAATGTTCTGTGCCCTGCTGTTGCCGCCCTTCGCCAGTTCGAATAGCTTCGGCAGGGCCTGTTTGTCACCGCTTTTCCAAGCAGCCCATGTGCGCAACACTTCCCCTCCGCCACGTGCAGTGGACAGCAGGCCTTTCATGGCGCTTGAAATGTCCGTACCGATATTCGATGTCGGCTGCGCTGACTCGAATACTTCAGCGGCCGATGTCGAGCTACCCGTAGTGGCCGATTCATCTGCAACCGCCACCGAGCAAGCGAGGGCCAAGGGGAGCGCCCAGAATGCCGCGTATCGATTCTGAGATAACATGTATTGATACACCTTGTTTATTGGTACGCGTAATGTATTCTTTGCGGCATGAAAAGACTATCCCTCTTATCACTGCTCGCAGCCTTGGTGGTTGGCCCCGGCAGCGCTGATGCGACCTGCTTCGCTGAGGCTGCTGCTCGATACAAGGTCAGCGAAAGGCTGCTGCGCAGCATCCAGGTTACCGAAAACGTTTCCGGAAAGGCCGACATCATCAACACCTCGAACTCGGATGGCTCAAAGGACATCGGGTTTATGCAGATCAATTCCTGGTGGCTGCCCAAACTGGCCAGTTATGGAATTGGTGAGAGGGATCTACTGAACGCCTGCGTTAGCGTTAACGTCGCTGCTTGGATACTGGCAAATAACATCGTTACGTATGGCCGCACTTGGAAAGCTGTTGGTGCGTATAACAGCCCACACGTAGAAAATCAGCGCATATATATTCAAAAAATCATGAACAATTACGGACGCTCTTTATGAAGCAGATGTTAAGCGGTTGTTTTTCCCTGATGTTAGTCGGGTGGGTCCTGTACACCATTGCCCCGGAGGCCCCGTGCGAACGGGTTGAGCGCGGGGCTTTGCCTGTGCGGGTTGCCTTTGATGGCGTTAGGTGGGCAGGGAGAAACTACCTTAGTACTGATGCCAGAATCGACCTCCTTTCATGGAGTTTAGAGGCTGATGCAACAACTCAAAGTTTTATCTCTCGTTTGTTTTACGGACCAACTTTGAACTGTAAAGCCAAAGCCTAATTAGCGGTAGGAGGTCAAAATGATCAAAGAGCCCCCATTATTTATTCACAGTGGCCCTCATGACAAGGTGGGTGCCGATTACCTAAATAGATTGTTTGAAACGGCCGCGAAGTTAAAAGCACCCGATATCCACATGCAGTGGGTAAGTGATCGGGTTGTAATTCAAATGCGGATCGGCGACTTCATGCAGCCCGTCGAAATCATCGGTGCCAGCCTTGGCAGAATGCTTGATGACAAGATTCGCGCTCGGGCCAACATGGACCTTTCGCAACGTCATGCTGCAATCGATGGTCGCATGTCGCTGCGGTATCCCGATCGTGCAATCGATGTCCGTGTGAGTGTTCTGCCTTGCCACGGAGGGCAGAAAATTGTTTGCCGGTTGTTGGACCAGTCGAACGCCAGCATGTCGATAGACGATATTCACATGCCGGCGCTGGTGAAGCACCACTTCATGGAAATGCTGAAAGAACCTCAGGGCCTTATTTTAGTCACTGGCCCTACTGGTTCAGGCAAGACCACGACGCTTTACGCTGCACTCAACGAGCTCAATGACGGGACGTTGAACATCAACACCCTCGAGAACCCTGTTGAATATGTTGTCCCAGGATTCGTGCAGGTCAACGTAACTCCTTACGTCACTTTTGCTTCAGGGCTTCGTGCCCTGCTTCGACAGGACCCCGATGTGATTCTGGTAGGTGAAATCCGTGACGCCGAAACCGCCGCGATTGCGATGCAGGCCGCGAACACCGGACACCTTGTTCTGTCGACGTTGCACACCAACAACGCGGCGCAGGCTGTTCCGCGGCTTATCGATTTGGGTGTCGACAAACAGGCATTGGCTTCAACGCTGCTGGGCGTGATCGCTCAGCGTCTGGTTCAAACCCTCAACAATAACGTTCAGCACCAGTGGACTGACGTAACAGACGCTGAAGTGCATTGGTTGAAGTCCAACGGGTTGCCGATGATCCAGGGGCAAGTGCCACGTGCGACGGCAAAAGAGGCATTCTCTGGTAAGCGGCCGATTATCGAAATGATCAAGTCAGATAAGCATGTTCGAGCGGCAATTCTCGGCGACGGCGGTGAGATGGCGGTTCTCAATGCTGCTACTCGTCAACCGCAATTCGATACGTTGGGGCAGGCAGGAATTCGGATGGTTTCCGCAGGGACCACGACGATGGAACTTGTCCAACGGCTAATCAAGGACGACTCGGTAGCCCCCAGTGTCCGACGGATAGGAGATGTTCTTCTCGCCCAAGGTTTAGTCAGTTTTGCCGAAGTGAACGAGGCCGCTGAATCGCAGCTTGCGCTGTTAGTAGAAGGCAAGGTCCGCAAGGTCGGGCAAATCTTGGTTGATCAAGGGTTGGTTACCCAAGAACAAGTTGCCAGGGCACTGGGATACACCGAGGGCGCCGTTGATTTCTTGTTTGAACTGGCAGCACGCAGAATTTTGCCTTACGACGATGTGAAGTCCGCCGTTCGGACTTGGAGTACAGAGCGTCATCAGGAATCACTTTTCGATTTGGTCATTGAGCTGAAGCTCATCACACAGGAAAAATTGGATGAAGAAGTTTATCGCTCGGATGGCCGTCGTTACGTCGCTGATGTCGCCCCTGTTCACGATGGCTCAGGAGCCGGTGCCGTCGTTGCCGTATAGAGAGGTCACCGTGCAGACCCAAGATGCCCGCAAGGTCTTCGTGTTCTTCTCCTTCAGTTGTCCGGTCTGTGCAACCTACGACCAGGTTCTATCGCGATGGTCGCAAACTATGCCTGCTGGGTGGAGTGCCGAGTTTATTCCCGTGGCTGTACCCGACAAGGGTAACTATATGGCAGCGCGGGCTTTTTACGCGGTCCAGGATGCCGATCCCGCTCGGTTGCCGGCGTTTATGTCGGCCGCATATGCACAGATTCATGAGGGGGGGATGGAGATGGAGAACCCCCAGACCTGGGCAAAGGCTGTCGCCGCGGCGAAGGTACAAGGGTTTGAAAAGGCATGGGTAAACGTGACGCAGGCTCGACTGGAGAGCGCATTTGCCAAGCTGCTAACTTACGGTGTCGATGCGACTCCTTCGTTGGCGATCGGTGGTCGTTACGTAATCAATCCAGATAGTGTCATGGGCGATTCTGGGATGTTCATCCAGCTTGCCAACGGGATGGTGAGTAAGGTGATTCAAAACCGATGATGCATAGGGGTGGAAGACAGCAATAAAAAAGCCCTGCCAGTTGGCAGGGCTTTTTTTTGCCTCGTGTTTGATTACCGTGAACCGCGGACACCTGGTCCTGAATCCTTGGCATCACCACCGCGGCCACCTGGTGCCGGCTTGGAACTGCTGGTGCCTTCATCCGGGGTTGGGTTGTAGTTCACGCGAGGTGCTGGTCGTTGACCTTCGTTGGAACTGAACGGGGAGCCCGAGTCCGCACCTGTTGCGCCCATGAGCCCATCACCAAACGTGCTTTCATTCCCTCCTCCTACCGCTCGCAAATCGCCTGAATGACCGCCGAGTGGAGCAAGTGGGTCGGCCGCCGGCGCCGGCGACATGGGCATTATTAGAGGCTGTTGTGAT
Source organism: Pseudomonas kielensis (assembly GCF_014236655.1). Classification (GTDB taxonomy): domain Bacteria; phylum Pseudomonadota; class Gammaproteobacteria; order Pseudomonadales; family Pseudomonadaceae; genus Aquipseudomonas; species Aquipseudomonas kielensis. Next base: position 21,263 of record NZ_JACMYG010000047.1, on the reverse strand, counting down.
TGGCCATGATTCGACTCTTGGTGCATCGAATGTAAAACGGAGCCAGGATTCAATGGTGCTTCAGCACCTGAATTGGCGCTGGTCTCTGCCCTGTGAGTATCCGCCATGTGATCAGCGGTAATCATAAAGGCAGGCTCAACGGATGTTTTAGCCGCGAGTTTGGTGGCGTCCTTCGCTTCTCGGCCCGCGGACGCTAAAGCTTTGCCAGCCGATTTTGCGGTTTCAGAAGCTTCTGCGACGTGATCAGCATTAACGATTCGGGTTGCTTGCCCTTGCGAGCGAAGGACCGCGGGTATTTCATGCCCGGCGGCATTCGCCACCCTACCGGCGTGAGCAACCTCTGCACCTGCTTCAGCCACTCTAAGCGCCTTCTCGGCCTTATACGCAGTTGCTCCCGCCCTGGCGAACATAACCCCCCGTGTAGCCGCTCCACCCCACCCTAGCCCTGGGATCGCAAGTGTTGCAACGTTAGCTGCAACTGCCGTCTTGGGATTTTCCGCTTCCCATTGTTGCTCTTTATTGCCTAAGGCGGTCACGGTATTGGCGATCGGCTTCGACGACATTACGCCAGTCATGGTTTCAGCCGAGATCGATGTGTCTCCATTGGCAACCTGACGTTTAGCGCCCCGGAGCATATCCTTGGCGTTCTCAACACCAGCCGGCATTTGGGAACTTACATACGTCTCGCGATCTTCATAACGCTTATATTCATCCAAGCCACTTGAAAGCTTATCGAGTGTCGGCGGTTGTGGAGCGCCGGTTGGCCCGACCTGATCGGCGTTTACACCCGGAACGTTAGTCGACGGGGTGCCGATATTTGCATTCGCGACATTGCCTCCAGGATTGTCGGGTACCTGCTGCGCACGTTGACCAACGCCTTGTGCTCGTTCGGCATTATTGTCGGTTGGACCGCTGATAGATCCGCTTTGCATGGCCGATACCACGTTCGCAAACGCGGCTTTGTCGACGGAATTCAATGCCCATAGCTGAGCCGCTTCACGTTTGCCTTGCATGCCGACGGAACGTTGCCCATACCGGGTTTCAAGCTCTGGGAATTTTTTATTGAAAGCGTCGCGTTGCGAGCTGTCCAGGTTCGAAATGGCGCTATTGAGTGCTTGCATCGCCTCTGGGGAGCGGATCAGGTTACCACCCGTTGTATCTTCACTAATTTGTACGCCTGCACTGACGCTCGCTTCAGCGGAGGTTGCCTTTTGGAAGCGCTGGAAGGAAGACTGCGTATCAGCTGTTGTTGAGCTGAGACGACGACTCAAACCATTTTCACTAGCAGCTTCCTTGCCTGTGCTATGTGCAAACGCCGAGGATGCCGCCGCTTTCCAGCCTTTCATATCACTTTCGTTTTTGGCAATCTCAGAACCAAACTCAGAGCTAATTTTCGTCGCTTGGTCCTTCGACATTTCCTTACCTGTGGAGGACGCCACGCCGGCACTCACTCCCCCAAAAATGCCACGGAAGCCAACCTCAGCATTAAAGTTTTGTTTAAAAGAATCGCGATCGCTGCCTGTCATGCCAAGCGAATCGGCTATTTTATCGCCCATTTTCATGGCCTGTTGCGTCATGCTGGTATGGGAGCGCTCCAACGATTGCATTTGCGAGTTCGACCAGGAGTCCCCCGATTTGTAGGACATGACCTGGCGCATACTCGCCTCAACAGCTGAGGCTGATTCTGAGCGTTTGGTATGGTCTTCGCCCAGCGCGCTCTGAGTTGATGTTCCTAGCGTTTGTTTGAGCTCTGCTTTGTTCCAGGCTGCGTCGGCCTGGGCGAGGCCTGATTTTTCGGAACCCTTATATTCCGCGCCGTATTGATTTCGCGATGCAACATCAACATGCGCACCGTTCTTCATAATGTCAGGTGACTGTAGCTTTTCATCGTTGTGATCTCGACCTGACCAGCGACTGGCCAGGGACACCATCCCGTAACCCGTTACTCCGAGCATGGCGGCCGAAATCAATGGCGTGGCAGCTAGCATGTCCGACGCAATGCCGAGTCGAGTAGCCAGCACGTCGTAATAGACCGCCTGTAAATTGCTGGGTACGAGGCCCTTCTCTGTGAACTGGGCCAGTTTGTCGGCAACGTCATTCTGAATGTACATCTGAATAACGGCGGAGAACGGCAACCATGAAGAGGTCCACACACCGAACCCTAGGTATTTGACGTACGCCATGAGTGCGCCGGCCCCTTTGAACAGGCCGTAGATGATCACAATGGGCGCGAAGCCAAAAAACAACAGTTGCAGGAAAATCATGGTCGGCATCATGATCTTGGCAAAGAAGCTACCAGACGCGGCCGAATCAGAGCGGAACTGTTCATCTTGTTGAGTCAGTGAAACCATGCACAAGTTGAAACTGTTCTGATCCTGGACGCTATCGAGGCAGTTGTAAGTACCCCAGACCGAGTTGAAAAACAACGCGTTCGTCATGAACTGATCAGAGCTTTGCGCCGCCGACCAAAGGGTTGGGACCAGATTGGTGATTGCGTCGTCCACGTTGGTTGTAGTGTAGGCGCCACCCATTGGGTTTTTGTCTTTCATGCCAGCGTTAATCAGCTTCTTCAGGTTGGCGCTGGCCGGGAATGCAGAGACGACGGTGTTGATCTTGGCGCTAGCATCTTGGCAAGCCATGGATGTTCCAGCCGCATTGAGGTTATCCCAATAGGTGGTAAGTCCATTTGGTCTTGAATATGACAAGACATAATTGACCATGTCCGGGCTGGCTTGGAAGTTGTTCATATTGAATGTCGTCGACCCTGGAACACAATCAATGATGAATTGCTTCAAGCTGGAGACCAGATAAGGGTCCACATTTTCCACGCCTTTGCGCAGCGTCATTAAAAGCTTCAACGGAGTGATAAAGCCATTTTGGCTAACGCCCATGTAACTACCGCTGGTGCTTTGGAAGGCTGTATTGACTTTGTCGAATATGCTGTACGACGCAGTTGTGAACAAGCTTGCCGGTGCAGCGATAATCAGTGGAACATGGTCAACCTTTGCGATATTCCCGGTGTAAATATCCTGAATGGTTACCGAAGTCTGTATGGAGCAACATGCGACCACCATACCAAACCCAAAAAGTCCACCAATCGGACCGTTAGCAGGGATGAACTGTTCACCACCGCCCTTCTGAATCATAAACATGATACCGGACATCAGGGCGACAAAACCGCCGACCAGATAAACACCATTCATGAAACCGCCATTTCTGAAAATCATGGCGAGTCCGTTAATCGTTGAGTAAAAAGAGCTTACATCACCGAGTACATAAATCGAAAAATCCATATCTCGTCACCTTTATTAGATTCGACCGGGCTTTACAAACACAGCCGGGTTGCTTGAAAGGATGATTTTGACGAGCTCTTTGGCGGCCACAATCTTGGGTTGTAACTTTTCATGCTCGGCACGGATTTCAGCCAGTTCAACAGTCAACTTGCGAATGTTCGGCTCAACGAAATCAGGTTTCATCCCACGCACCCCGTTGAAGGATTGGTTGGCAGCATAAATTGCCGCCTCACCATATTTAACGGCGAGTTCGTTAGCAATTAACGGTGCCAGTTGCTCCGCAATCGATTGAATCGCACCTGGTGACTGTTGGACTTGCTTGATCAGAGCCAGTACAGGCGTTTGGATGGCGTTAATAAATTTAATTTGGGCCGATGTAAAGCCGCAGGCGCCTGCTTGGCAGTATGTGAGCTTGCCAACAATCGAGTCCGCGGTGGTGCCTGTCGTCGCGCCCTGGGTATAGCCAAAAAGCATTTTATTGGTATAGCCAAGAGTCCCATCAAAACTCAATGCATTGTTCGGGTCGATTGAGGTGCATTTGTTGCGGTCGTACCCATTGTTACAGTGCAAAACCTTCAGTGGTGTGCTGTTGCCACTGGATCCATTTTTAAAGTTCATCAGAGTCAAAGTAGGACTGAAAATTTGCCCTACCTTCACCTTTGGAGAGCCGTCTGGGTTGTTTCCACCGGCGGTGTCGGGGCTGGTCATGATGACGGCGCCAATCATGCTCATGACAACCTCGTTCGCACGGTTCGCATTAGCTTCGCCTGTATCAGGGTTGCCCAGGTATTGACCTGCACTTGTGTCCGTCAGTGCCTTCCAAACAGGGTTGCCACACTCCTCACATGTGCCATCGTTGGTGGCTTTGTCGGTAGTAGAGTTAGGAGAGCTGAAAAGATCGGTGAATCCAGCAAACAAGTCCGAGAATGAACCTTTAGCTGTCTGGGCCGCGTTGGAGGCGGTGTCGGCCATTTCTTTACGAGCTGACGGGTCCGTAAACGACTTGACGATGGAGTTTGCTACTGCGCAAGTGTTCTTCATCATCTGATTGAGGGCTTGCAGTTTGTTTTGGAAGTCCTGCATCAACTTGCCTAGGGCCGGGTTGATTGCATCAATCGCTGCTTTGAACGCCACACCGACAGCGTTGGCAGCGATTTGGCGAAACAAAGCAACCAATTGGTCAGCATTGATAAATGAGAACGAACCACCGAATAAGTCAATGCCACCGCAGCCAGCGGATAGCCTGGGTGGGTCGAACGCCACCAGGTTAATGTTCCGTACCGGGCTGCGTAATGCGGCGCCACCGGCTACGAACCCCCCACGACTTTGACTGGCAAAGCCGCCCGGGGCAGTGCTGTTTGACAGGAACATGCCGTCAAGAGCGTCTTGTAAGCCCGCGAATGCAGGCAGCGACACGGTAATCATGACCGTAGTCACAAGTAACGCAATATAGCGCTTAAATTTACTGTGCATGGTTGCTATCCCCTTCGTAACGACCTTCCAGTTTGTTTTTCAGATACTGAACCCATTTTTTTGGGTCGTTACTCGCACCCTGTTTCGTATCTTCGTTCGTCAATACGCCGCGGTCATAAGTGTGAATCTTCAGAGCAATGTCTTTCGGCAATAGATCGTTGCTGTCAGCCGCGGCAATAATTCGCTCGGAAAGCTGGTCTTGCGCCATCATGCCTTGCGACACAATGAAGTAGTTATTAGGAGGAACTACCAGGACCGTTGTAGGTGTTATGCGCAGGTTCAGAATACTGGCCTGACCGCTGTTGGTAACAAACTCAGGTACGTTTGGAAGTGATTTCCCGTCCATGGAAATGAACTTAGTCACGAAACCGTATTGTTTCGCAATCTCCTGAACGGTATTAACCTGGGGTTGGCAGAAACTACACTTTGAATCGAAAAATACCCAAAGCCCGCCCACTTTTGCCACGTGCTTAAGAGCGTCCGATATGCCAGCTTGAGCATTTCTGAGGAAGAACGGTTTGGTGTATGTCGCGATTGGAACGCGGTTGTTTTCGTCGAGAAAAGGATCTGCCGCGACAACACGAGTCGTCATTTCCGCATAACGCTGTGATTTATCCATGGCCACGCGCTGCGCATACATGTAGGCCTCTACGTTTTCTTTCGTAGGGTCGTCGATCGCTGCATCGAGAAGTTTCGGCATGTATTCACGCAGCCATGAAACAGAGAACGGCTCCTGTTGGTCCGTTTTCGGGGGGGGCTTTGCTGTCTCCGCTTGCTTGGGCGGGACAACAATCGGCGGCGGCGGTGGAGGCAGCTCTTTCGGATCTTTGTAGAAAAACCAGCCTTCTGATTTCCTTTCAATGAAGCGAGTGGGTTCTTCGCTCGCGTGGGCGTTGAGGTGCCCGAGGCCCGTTACGCCTAGCAGGATGGCTAATACTAACTTCATTATTTTAATCCTATACGCGTATGCATATGCGGTTCGAAGAGCTCGATCATTAGATAATTGGCCCTACCCTGCCGATAATTAGCTTTTGATCCAGAAAGCCCCAATACCGCCCGTCATAGCTACGAGGTTCAGTGCCGACCACCAATACCTTTCCGGGAGGGACTATCTCCACCCGATCAAAGTCGCCCGGTTTCTTTCCGAGCTTTTCTGTCAGGTCCAGCTCGCCGATCAGGCGTCCACCGATGTATGCGATGTTGCCTTTAACCACGAGTTTGTCACCCGGCAGACCGGCGATCATTTTGCCGACTGTTTTGCCCTCAAAATGTGAGCCCATCAGCCCATCCGCAGGCACAAATGCGACGTAGTCGCCTACCTTCAGTTCTTGTGGTATGCCGTAGGTAATGAAATACAACCGCCACGGTAGGCACCGAACGGAAGCGAGATCTACGCCGATGCGGTAATCCTGGCGAAAGGCAGTAACACTCGCGATGGCGACGATGAATGTTGCGGTGATACCAATCATGGAATTGCGTAGAAACAATAGGCGTGGCTTGTCATTGCGCAGCAGCACAAAGAGAGCCAACAGACGTGCTCTGAAAGTTTTTGCTTTCATGATCACTCCAGGGTTAGGCCCAGTCGTTGAGCTACCTGCTTGGTGATGTTGAGCCCATCAGGAACATTCATCACCACCGACGAATTGACGACCAGTATTCCCGCGTCGCTGTATGGTTTCAGGGCGTCTTGCAGCTCGTTTACGAACGAGAGCCCGTCTGCTTGTGCTTGTTCAGGGTTCATGCCCGGCTTACCCAGCGTCTGCTTGATTTGGGCGTTAGCGAGCTTTGAGCCATCTACCAAGACAATTTGCACGGAAGCGGCCTGGTTCACAGTGGCGTAGTGGTAGGAGAGAAAACTGCTGAAAGCAGAAAAGGCCATGGCGATCACAGCAGAGGTCAGGAAAGAAACACCGCCCTGTCCTGTTCTGGTTTTTTTCTCGAGCTCTGGCTTGCTGCGAATATCCTCTGGCTCCACATGGACGTTCTCTCTCGAGATCTCAGGAGTTGGGTTTTTTTCATCTGTCATTCTGGCCGGCCTCTGGTCGCTGCTGCGTAGTTTCGGTGGAAAGTTGCAAGATAATAAATCATAACACGTGCCAATACGATCTAAGAATCTGAAACAAATTTTAGGCAAAAAAAGGCCCGGGGAATCCGGGCCAAATTGAGCGCCTTGAAGGGGGGATGGCAGCAACGTTTACGCGTTGGCCGCCTCGCGCTCAATGAAGTTGTTTACGGCATCAACGGCATCCACGCCTTGGTCCAGCTGGTCGAGAATTTCGTTCCGAGCAGGCCCTTTGGTGGAGAACATCACGTTGTGGAATTGGTCCACCACGAGTCGGACAATCCCCCAGTCGGTATCACTGCGTTTCACCATGATCTCACTGTACTTACCGGGCATCGTGTGGACAGACTTAAGCATGTGCTGGCCATACGCTTCAATCTTGAATTGCTTGCTGTCGATTGCCGAATCGATGGATTCGGCTTTCTGCTGGAGGATGAACTGCCAGGCCGAGTTCGCCGCAATGGCTTCGCAGTTTTTCGATGCGTAAACGTCACCGATCGATTGCGTAACAACGAGCACTGCGCCATCTTCTTTTCGGGCTTTCCGGTATGCCGCGATCATCGCTTTCGCCATCATGGGGTCATCGAGCAGCTCCCACGCCTCGTCGACAATCAGGATTTTCTTGCGGCCCCGCTGCCCCATCTGCGACTTGTACATGTCGTGGTTGATCCGGGAGATCAATTGCAGCAAGACCACCTGCTGAAGCGCTGGCCGACCCTTCAGGTCGCTCAGCTCCATGCAGATGAATGCGTTGCTCATGTCGAGGTTGTTTTCACCTTCAAACCAGCGCGTGAACTGACCGCCTGCGAACGGGAACAGCTGGCGGCCAAGGCGCAGGCATTCGGGGTCGTCGGACTGCGAGATGAACCATTCGGCGACAGCGCGAATATTGGCGCTGTTACCGAACTTGGTGTAAACGCTGTGGATCGCCTGCTCGATGCGGGACAGTTGGTAATCGTCCAGGATGTCTTCAGGCGCTGCCATCTTGGCGATGGTTGCCTTCAGGATGTCCATTTCCTCTTCGAGATCTTCGATGTGAGTAAATGGGTTCAGACAAACATCCGATTCAGGACGAAACTCGATGAACTCGCCCCCGACACTCTTGCAGAGTTTGAGGTAACTGCGGCCCGCGTCAATTACCCAAACCTTCGCACCTGATGCGAGGTAGTCGGCCACAATTTTTTGGGTAAGGAAGGACTTGCCAGCACCGGCCTCAGCAAAGACTATTCCGCTGAAGTTCGTTGTGGAATCGTACAGGTCAATCAGGGCTGGCTGGCCACGACGGGTGAGCAGCAGCATGGCGCCACTCATTCCGCTGCCGGTCCATTCACCGAGGATTGGCAGAAACTGCACAGCGTGGCGAACCCCCATGGTGTGGAAGCGGAATAGGTTCTTCGTGCCTTCACGCGTGGTGTTCAGCGGCAGTAGATTATTCCACAGGGCCTCGAGGATCCGTCGGTCTTCCCGGAGTTCAAATGCGAGGGATGTGTAATAAGCCTGAAGCCCTGAGGACAGTTTGTTCAGACGCTCGAGACTGCGCGAGAACAGGAATATTGTGAAGTTTACTTCTACGACAATGGCGCCTTTGCCTTCGATCTCGTGGACAAGCGTATCCACGCCTTTCTTCTTGTAGCCCAGAATTGGAATGAGGTGAGCGGTCGGACCGAATACCTGGTGGTTAATGATCGAAGACGTGTTTTTTACTTCATCTACCTTTACCACCTGGTCTGGATAGTGAAGGGTCAGAACCATGTAATACGGATCGGTGATCTGGTTGGAGAGGCCGCCGGGGTCGCCGATCATATGATTCATGATCGCCAGGCTCGTACGTTGTGGGAAAAACTTCACGCTCAAAGCTTTAGCGTAATGATCTCCTTCGTTGAATTTGATGGTGGAAGGGTCGTCATAGTTGATTGAGTCGCCCGGGTAGTAGATTTGGTCCTTGAGCAACTTGGCTTCGTCGTAGTGGGACCGCGGTGCATCCCATAGCTTGGTGATGATGCGCATGATCACCAAGTAGGCGACGGCATCCAACTGAAACAAATTCAGCGATGCAGCCTTCAGCGCTTCGGTGATTCGATCGGCTGTTTCTTTCGTGTTGGCGATATCAACGTCTTCAGGCCGCTCGTTACGGCATGGGAATTTGACAGTGACGATTACTCGCTGACGATTGAGCATGACGCCACTGCGTTCGACCAGCGGGGTATCGACCCCACTGCTGATCAAATTCGCGTGCTGCTTAGTTAGGGCTCTCAGGATCGGTGTGGAGTTAGGCTTGTTGTTGACGTAGGCGTCGATGTACTCGCCGACATCTGGACTTGCCAGCATACCGATCTGGATGAATGAGCCTGGTGGAAAACTCATGCTCAACGCGGATTGCAATTTGTCCACGGTCGATGCACTTGCACCGGTCAAAGCGTCGGAGACAAAGCACGCGCCGAGATAGTGTTCAGTTCCATCAGAGCAGAAAAATACCTTGGTGTCAGTGTCGACCGCCCGAACGGTGAGTTTTGCATGAGGGATGGTAGTCCGATTACCTTTAATCGTTGCTTTGGAGGCTGCCATAGCACTGTTCGCCTTGGAGAGTGGTTGAGTAGGCTTTGGAAGGCCTGGAGGGCAACCCGCAGGCAGAGCCAGTTAAATAGGCGCACTGGAGGCCAGTGCGCCTTTGAGGGACTTACAGAGTGGCGGTGAAGATGTTGGTCAGAACACCAGGGCCCACACTGGCGGACAGGGCAACGGCAACGCCGGTCACTACCGACATCACCGACTGCTTCACGACGCCGATCGCCAGACCGGTACCCAGTGCGCCCAGAGCAAATACCTTACCCAGAGAGCCGGTCATCCAGTCGTCCAGGTTGGTCACGATCGTGGTGAAGGTTGAGTCGGAACCGGCGGTGACATCTACAGCGGCGGCCAGGCCGATTGCGGCCATTACAAGCATGGCTTTTTTGTCGATTTTGGCGAAAGGTGCTGCCATTTTGTTTTCGACTTGAATGTTGGCTTGTACGTTCGTGGTGAAGCCTACAGCCGCGGCCAGGCCGAGGACGGCTACAGCCAATTTGTTTTTGAGAGGGGTGGTTTGTACGTTCATTGTGAAGCTCCCAGTTGTGATTAATTCAGGTTGATGTCGGTGGTTGATGGGATTGCGGCCGTTGTTTCCGGACCATAATCCTGGGGTTGTTTTTCCTCGGATTGACGTGCCGGGACTTTGGCGTTGACAGGCGGTACGGCGGCGAGCTCGCGGTGAGGCACAACCATCCCCTGGCCTGCAAATTCGGTTTTGCCGAATGTCCAGGTGCGAGGTTGCACTTCGGTAAACAGGTACGACGGAAAGTGGAGATCGTCTTTGCTGTCGATCCACGGCGCGATCCAAATGCGCATGACCTGTGCAGGCACGCGTACAGGGCGAGCAAGATCGGCAACTTGTGGCCCTGGCATACCGTTTGAAGCTTTCAGGCTATGCTCAGAGCTCGCAGTCTTTCCCACATCGTTACCGTATTTGACGTTTGGCACTTTCTGACCAATCGGCATGTCACTGTCCTTCAGGGCCGGCATTTGATTGGTGGATTTATAAACGGCCATCGGCGATTTGCAGATGATTCCTTGGGGCATGCCCGGGCATGAAAATTCATCGTCGCCAGCGGTGTTGAACCATGACGAACATCCACTGAGCAATGCGATAGGTAACAGTGCGCCGATAATTGCAATACGTTTCATCTGGTTCCCCTTATTCATTTCAGCTCGAATCCTTTAACCAACATGATGGTGACCTTGCGACCAGCATCGACTTCAACGACTGGAGTCATTTCTCGGGCCATTTCCATGTAAAACTTGGCAACTTCGTTTGCGGACGTTGTGAAGCCTTTCGCGACACCGGTTTGCAGAATGCTGGAAGTGTCGGCTGTTTGAGTTGAAACTGTTCCGCCAGGATTCAGGTTAAGTTGTGGAACGTTTTGAGGCGTCATAGCTTGCGCAAAACCAGACAAGCCACCAGCAACTAAGGTTTTGGCGATCATTTGACCTTGCTTGGAAACGAGGCGTCCTCGCATACCAGCACGGCCGTCTTCACCGACAATATAACCTTCGATTTTCGACTCAATGATTTTGCCGTCTTTACGAACGCACGAAATGGTCTCGGTTCGCAGGATCGCCCGCTCGCTAGAAAGAGAGCCATAACCCGAAGCAAGTACGAAACATTCTTTGATATCAACCCGGTACTTGTTGGGTAGCATTGCCTCAGTTTTGATACGCAGCGTTGTTGGAACTGGATTTTTCTGGGTGGTGGCGCTGGTTGGAGCATCCATACCGTTCAGCAATATTGCTTCAAAAAAGGAGCCGGCAGACAAAGCAGGCACAGGCTTTTCGTCACGCTTTGGTGCTTCTCGTTTGTTCTGGAGGTTATCACCTGTGATGCGTAACTTTGGGCCTTCCGGTTTTACTTCTGGAGCGGGAACGCCGGTGCCTGCCAAGTGTTCATAACCTGGAAGCGGGGAATTCAGCGCTGGAGTGGAACCACTGGTTGGCCCGCGTTTTTCGAGATCGTCAAGCCGTTGAGTCAACCGCTTTAGTTCAACCAAAGCATCCTGGGTCACAGAATCATTTTTATTCCGTTGTTGCTCTTCCAATTCGCGAAGCTTATCAGCTGTTCGGGCGTCCTTTTCCTGTTGTAATTGAGCAGCAATTGTTCTTGTTTCTTTTTCTTGAGCTTCAATTTTTGCGTACAGCTGTTCTGGTGTGTTGTTGTTCCCTTTAGGCAACATCAAATTTGTTTCATTGAGTGGCTCAAGTTTCTTGCGTACGGAGGGCTTGCCTCCACCTACCAGAACTGAACCGACCAACATTAGCGCAACTAACAGGCCGCCGATGGCTATTACTTGACGCCAGCGCGGGTTCAGGTCCTGCCACCAGGTATTGAGATTGTCTTTAAGTGCCATTGTTAATCCCCAGTCGCCGATTTATCAGAGACGATGAAAACTTCGGTTGTTTTCCCGTTTCTCAACGTGGCAGTTGGGAAGAACGAAACAGCTCGAACGCCCTCGCTATAAAAAGTGCCTTCGTCCAGATCAACGTCATTTGGAGTGGTGCCCAGAATCGTATAACGATAGATATCGTACGTCGGGCCGGAATAACGGACTTTCGGGTACGCGATTACGTTGCCGATATTCGCCGCAGCTGATGGAAGTGGCCCTTCACTGAAGCCTTCGGGGGTTTTGCCAAGTGCTGCTTCGCGCAGGATGTACCGAATATTGTCGGTATAGACGTTGCTGTCCGGAGCATGCTCCGCCTCGGATTTGCTGCCGGTGTCGGCTTGAGCTTTATCCAATTGGAGAACGATGGTTTGCGGCGGCATTTCCTTTGGAACCAGCGTAAGAGAAATCACAGGGTCGTTCGGATTCGAGCCTGTAACGTAAAGTGCAACCGATTTTCCGGTTGGCTTCATGGTTACGTACAGGGATTGACCGACCGGCGAGATGTCGACGTCGTCTTTCTGCTGGTCGACCGCCCGTGGTTCGGAGAAAGGCGTAGAAATCCGGTTCGGCAGAACGCTCGACACATAGACAATTTCATTACGATCAGAGCCGACGCGAACAACTTGGGTGCGGGCGTCCTCTTTATTACCTGGCATGAGGCCGAGACCGGGCAATGGTTGGGCTTCGACGCCTTTGATTCGTTTCTGGGCGGTCGGTACCGGCGGCAGGTTGAAGTTGGCCGTCCCATCAGCAACAGCAACCGTCGCTTGAAGGGAGACCAGCACAATGAGAGCAATGGCTGAGCGTTTCACTGAATCGTCTCCTTGGTTTGTTCGGCTGGCTTCGGTGGGTGTGCCTGGATCCACTTGAGGGTTTTAGGGTTGGAGCCGGGGTAGGTATCGAACGCCTCGATAACGGGGCGGCCGTCGCGAATTTTCATGACGTACTCAACTACGGCGACTTCCGGTTTGACTTGACCGGTGGCGCTGCGGGATTCCATCGTTCCGACGACGAAGACCTTCGAAGTCTCTTTTTCGTAGCTGGTCTTCGACGCTGACCAAACGACCGAGCCGGCGTTGGTGTTGAACACCGGGTCGTTGGCGAGAATGAACATTTTTTTGCGCACTTCGGGGTAGATCGCCGGATCGACGAAGGCACTGACCGAATCAGCAACGAAGTTCACGTTTTTTGGGGTGACGTTGCCCATCAGCACAGAGGCGTACAGGCCGAAGGACTTCAGGTACTCCTCGTCTGCACTGCTCCAGCTGATCTTTACTTCTTTGTCCAGGTTTGGCGGGATCAGTCGCGTGGTTTCATGCTGCCCCAACTGGTTGATTGCCAAGGCGCACACCGCGACGGCCAAAAATGTATTGGCCGTGGCGTTCAATTTGGCAAATGACGACAGCCCTTCCATCGTACCGATTAGACTTTTAAGCTTCATTTTTAAACCCTTGGGCCTTAAACGGATTCATAACACGTATGCATATTTATAAATCAAAACTTCTTAGAGAAAGAAGTCTCGTTTAGAGGAGTCCTGATAGTGCTTATTAAGCGGCATGACTCCGGCCCAGTAGCACAGATGCTGCAAAATGCCGTCGAGTGCGCCATTTTTGAACCGTTTGAAGCGCTTAACTGCATACCAGCCCCCGATCAGAGAGGCGATTGTTGCCCAGCCACCAATTGCGATGCCTGCACCTAAGCAGCCAATGAAGATTACGGCTTCGTCGATTTCCCAAAACAGCAATTGTGTCTGGCTATCGACGTAGCGCGGGATGTCGATCTCTTTCAAAGAGTTTTCCCCGCAGCTTTGACAACATCCACTTCCACGCGACGGTTCATCGAGCTGTCAACGATGGATACCGGATCCCGCTTACCCCGGCCGGCGACTTTGATGTTCTTTTTGTTCACGCCTCGTTTAATCAGATAGCGGGCGACGGAAATTGCGCGATTTTCCGAGAGCCGCTGGTTGTAGGCGTCGCTGCCAACATCGTCCGCATGTCCGACCAACTTTACGACACTGCCTGTACGCAGGGCGTCGCTGATCGAGCTCTCGAGAGCCGCCCACTCAGCTGGACTGCTTTTGTCGAAACCAAACAAGAGAGTAGTCCGCACGTGACGCGCAGCTTCTGCCGCCTCTGCGTCGATGGCGTCCAGTCTCGCTTCTTCTTCTGGCATCAGGGCGCGAGTGCGCGATGGCTCGGTAACGATCCAGATGGTGGGCGTGCGCTTGACCTGGCTATCACGGATAGCTTCACCAAGGACATGTGCCTGATGTGCAGGTTCGACCGCTACGCCCACCGAGTCCGGAATCACTACTTCGCGCACGTCAACGGCGCCGGCAGTGCTGGCAACAAGGGCGAGCGAAGCAACCATTAAGGCTCGGATTTTGGTGGTCATAGGGATACTCGTTGGTTGTTTTGCGTCGTAACACGTAGCGATAATACAGTCAGTCGCCTTTTTGTTGCAATAGGTTCTGTTGCTACCTAAAATATAGTGACGTGTTAAGTATTGCAAATCTTGGTCGGCAATACCGTTCGATCCTAACCCCTACCTTATTAGCTGCTGTGCGTCATACCCCTGCATTAGGTATTCACTCTTTGCAGCGACGTAGGAGTTTAAAAATGCAATCCACATCAGAAGCAGCATCCACCGCGGGTCCGGCAAGCAACGAATGCAAGCCATCGGAGCCTGGTGCTCCCGCGGCTTCGATCGGTCTGAATGTGTGGCTCCAGGTTCAAGAAACGGATCCGGACTTAACAAAGTCTTTCAACAAAGGTGGCTTTCAGGGCACCGCTGTATCCCCCACCTATCAAGCCATGAGAGCAACCCAGATTTTTGGGCCGCACGGGCTTGGATGGGGAACTGAACTCATCAGTGAAAGTTACGTTGAGGGTGGCCCGTTGGGCTTTGATAAAGACGGCCGCTTGCTCGGTCGTGAAATCATTCACAAGGTCTACCTTGAGCTCTGGTACATCTACGGAGGCAAACGCGGTTCGATCAAGCAGTTCGGCGCAACGTCCTTCCTCTCTCGGGATGCCTACGGGACCATCTCCAGCGACGAGGACCACGCAAAGAAAAGCGTTACTGACGCTACGTCCAAATGCCTTTCGTTGTTGGGGTTCAGTGCAGATGTCTACATGGGCAAATTCGATGACCATAAATACGTCACGGGCCTAAAGGCCAAGATGGAAGCTGCGGGTAGCCCGGCTACCGGAATGACATCGACTGAAACCGCAACAACTGCTGATTCTCAACATCAGAACTCCATAGGATCTACGCCAGTTGGAACGGAATTATCTTCGCGTTATTTGGGCTACAAAACCCGACTCCAGGAATTTCAGGATAAAGGTCAGCAAGTAGGCAACATTCCTGCTGCGCGTGCACAGATTGAGCAAGATGCTGGGCTGACTCAGATGGAAATCCAAACGCTTTTGCAATCGCCATTGCTGCGAATTGCTGATGCATCGCAGGAACCAGCTCAAGATGGGGCTGGTGAGAACGCAGCGCCTAAGAGCATTTTTTTATAACCCCCACAACCCGGTCACCTTTTGGTGGTCGGGTTTTTTTATGCGCAGCTAAAGGTTGTCCTCGATGAGCATGGAAAAGATTTTACGATCGAAAATTGGAGGGTCATTTGACACCCTGGCGCTGAGTACAATCGGTGCTGGTGGGATACTGACCTCCCCTTATTTTGGATCGGTGCCCTCCAGCTTGCCGCTCGCCTTGGGGGCGGCAGGCGGTGCCTACATTGGTAATAGGCTGTTCCAGTTCTGGAAGGACCAGTTGCTACTCGATTCCAAAATCAACATCAGGTCAGCGACTGACTTGGTGCGACCGGATGGAATGCTGGTGGGTTATACGACCGACACGGGCAGTCCGGTTCACATCCCTGATGAAGACCTGATGCGTCACGGTTTTATCCTGGGCCAGTCCGGCGTGGGAAAGACAGTCCTGGGTAAATTGCTGATGTTCCAGCAGATCCAGCGTGGCGGGGGGCTGACGTTTATTGACGGCAAAATGAATGCCGAAGACATTCAGACCATCTATCAGTACTGCTGCTGGGCTGGGCGTGAGCAAGATCTGCTCATTCTTAATCCGGGTAACCCCGATATGAGCAACACATACAACCCCATTCTCAGGGGCGATCCCGATGAAGTCGCTGCACGGATTTTGTCGATCATTCCATCCACGGAGAACAACCCCGGCGCAGACCACTATAAGCAGTCGGCGAACCAAGGCATTGCTACCCTGGTTGCCGCATTTCAAGCCGCGGGCCTTGCCTACAATTTTATCGATTTCACGATCCTGCTGATGAACCACAAAGCGATCGAGGAACTCGAGACTCGCCTGAAGAAATCCCAGCCTCACAACCCGGCTACCAAAAATCTTTCGCTTTTTCTTGAGCAATACAAGGTCGGCGGCATGAACAAGCCTGGCCTCGAAAACATGGTCGACATTAAACGGATGAAGGAAACATTCGGGGGGCTTGCCGGCCGGATGTACATGTTCGGCACCGGCAAATTCGGTGAGGTATTGAACACCTATACCCCCGACATCGATCTATTCGAAGCCATCCGAGCTAAGAAGATCATCTACGTCGCTCTGCCCACCATGGGTAAGAACGAAGCAGCGTCCAACTTCGGCAAGATGTTTCTAGGGGACTTCCGTACAGCGATTTCCTGGGTGCAGGCACTTCCAGAAGAAGAGCGTCCGAATCCCCCGCACTTGAACTTCATGGATGAGCTCGGCAGTTACGCCGTTCATTCATTGGCACGGCCTTTTGAGCAAGGTCGATCCGCGCAAATGGCCTTGCTTCCCGCAGCCCAGACGCTGGCCAACCTTGATGTTGTGTCGCCTGACTTCAAGGAGATGATCATCGGTAACACGTGGACCAAGATTTTTTTCAAGATCGGGACCCAAGCTACCGCCGTCGAGTGCGCCGATCTGATCGGTATGAAAATTGGGATTACCAAATCGCTCAGTGGCACGCAGAACGAAAGCAGCAGCACCCCACTTCTGAATGTGGCACCAGAGGGCGGCACCGGTGCCGCTGCCGGCATCTCCGAAGGAGAGCGAGAGCAGGAAGAATATAAGGTCAGCCCCGACGACCTGAAGGCCCTCGGCAAAGGCGAATGCATCATCCAGTACGGCGGCGACCAGATCTTTAACGTCCGGGTACCGATGATCACCATCGATAAAAAACTTCAAAAAGAGATTGGCCGTATCCGTATCAACCATTTCCGGAAAGCGCCTGTTGAAGGTGCGGACTACTTCAAAAACAGCGACAAATACCTCGGTGGAAGCGGTAAGCCTACTGGCGGTCGCAAAGCCGTAAAGGAGTTAGCAGATGAATAACGAAAACCCGATGGCAGAAGTGGCCACCGGCGGGCATGTACTCGTCCTTGATGAGCGAAGCACC
Source organism: Pseudomonas kielensis (assembly GCF_014236655.1). Lineage (GTDB taxonomy): Bacteria > Pseudomonadota > Gammaproteobacteria > Pseudomonadales > Pseudomonadaceae > Aquipseudomonas > Aquipseudomonas kielensis. The sequence goes on along the minus strand of NZ_JACMYG010000047.1, from coordinate 4,043 downwards.
GGTCAGGAACAGCTGATCGCCGGCATGCTGGGCAAACAGATCTCAGCAGGTGGTGCGGTGATAGTCTTGGGCTCCTCGATCGAAGAGCCAATGCTCGAAACTTTGCTCGACGCCTGCCATCTGGCTGGTCGCGAGGCCGATTTATTGGTGATCAACCCTGCCAAGCCTGCAACCAGCCATACCTACAATCCGGTGCTTCACAGTTCTCCCGCGAATATCGCCAGCCAGGTAATGAACTTCATCGCGAACCACGACACGAACGACATCGGCAGTGCCGGGCTGCTGGAAGCGATTATTGCGTGTCTTCAGCTCGGCAACATCCCCTACTCGTTCCTTGATCTTGGAATGTTCGTCATGAAGCCCGACGCGATTGCCTCGCTGGAAGGCTTCATTGGTGAGGCGTTCCCCGCCTCTGAGGAGCTGCGGGCACTGGAAGCGGCGCTACTGCCCTTCCGTGACGCTGAGGCCACTATCTGCCCTTCCCTGCTCAAAGCGCAGTACTCAGGACTTGCCGGGAGCATGTGCATGCTCGGTACCGGCCGGCTGGGGGAAATTTTCAACAGCTACAAACCCGATCTGGTCCTTCATGAGGCGATCGCATCCGGAAAGGTCATCTACCTTGCCGCACCCTACATCGGCCGGGGGGCTGCGTCCTCAAATCTCCGTCGAATCGTGATTGCGAACTTGGCTGATGCAGTTGGCCGGCTTGCTGATCGCGAGTTGACTCCCAAAGTGCCAGCTCTTGCGGTTTTCACGGATGCTGGTGGCTGTAATGACCCATGCGTTGAGCGCTTGCTGGCGGCTGAAAGCGAACAGTTTCTGAGGGTTTTGATCTCGGCGCCCTCGTTGGTCGACCTTGGCAGGGAATCGATTGACCTTCGCGAAGTCTGCCTCAGCCGGGCCCGGAGTCTTGTCTTCTTCAGACCAAACACCGAGGCCACTGCACAGTTGTACCTGAAGTTTTTGAGTCAGGACGGCGGCGCCGGGACAGGGGCAATGGTCGAGCGGATGTTGGCGTTCAGTGCTACGCAATATGTCGCAGTCACAGATGGAAGCCATGTGCAATGGGGTGATGCCCGTGCAGCACAACCGGAGAGTAAATGGGCAGCGGCCGACCTTCCGCGGCCACTGCGCTTCTTTCACGAACCCCTGACTGGGGCGGACCAATTTACCCAGACAGTTCCAGTTTGAGGGCACTCGAATGAATGATCTAACTATGCAGCACAAAGGGATTGAGGACGCGGACTATGAGTACGGACCTGAAGTTCATACTGGCGATGGTAGCGATATTGCTGATCCTGGGGATGTTCGTAACTGGCTTGAGAGCTTTGATAGCGCCAATATTTTCGAAGGTCTTGACGCCTTCGATTTTGGCGACAGCCTCAACGATGCTCAAGTGGATTTTCTGGGTGGTGACGAAGCTGTGGTCGAGCCACGTCCTTTTGCTCAAGAACTTGCTCTCACCGCACTCAATAATCTACCGAACCTTGGATCGCAAAGACGAACAGTAAAAGAAGAGTCCCTTCGTCGCCTAGACGAAGAGGACTTCGAAGCTGGTGTTCCGCGGCTTGCGTTTCGTATCGTCAAGGCAAACGTAGAGGCACTCTTTGCCAAAAAGATGAAGCCTGACGACTACGTGAAGGCGGCTCAATGGGTCTTTGGCCCGACCCTGGGTGAGTGGTCATTCGACCGATGCTGCGAAGTCCTGGGGGCGCGAAAAGACGTCATCAGGTTGCGTATTCACTATGAGTTCTGGCGCCGCTGGTATGTCTTTCCTGTGGAGTTCCCGTTCTTGATTGATCCGGTTCCAGAAGCGGTAGCTGATGAGATCTACATCATGAGCGGTGATGAAGGCTACGATCTGGCACGGGCGGCGTGGAATCAGCCGGGCATTCGATCGAAGGATTTGATGGCACAAGCCTCGAAGGGACAGAACACGGAAAAATACCGCGTTGCACTGGAGCGTCTTGCTGATCGCTACATGCTGTCTCAGCAAAATGACTGTTGGTACCTCACCGGCCGTAACCCTGCCCTGCGAGCGGTCGACATGGCGGTAATTCCGAATCGACCTTCGACCAACCAGGTGTCATGGTCGAACATGTTTTGACGTTTTGATTGCCAGGCCTCCTCGAAGGGGGTCTGGCCCGCGTTTAACCCCTACCCTTCTTCGCTGTTCCCCGCCAGGTCCGCAATTTTCCGTCGTCGACATGGATGAAGCCTGCATCTGGATAGACGCCGACGCCGCCACCCTGAAGATACAGTGCCAGTTGTCTTAGATACTCCACCGGCACGCCCTGAACATACAGATCACAAGCCCCGCCACGCAGGTGAGCAGAGTCGCGCACGCCACCGGCATCCTCGTTGGTTTTTTCGCTGCGATAACCGGATGTAACGATGATCGGGAGGTGAATCCCGTGCATTGCGAACCAGCCCTGGATCCCGCATAGGATGTCCAACAGCGTATGACTCATCTGCACCGCGGTGCCGGTGTGAACGTCGCGCAGAATGCGACATACACGCACGTAGCCGGCCCACTGAAGGCGGTCGTTCTGGTGGTAGATCTCATTTACCTCTTCCCACACACCTCGGCGTACTTCGCGCTTCAACCAGAGGCGCCTAGGCTGATCCCAGAACGTGCTGGTGCTCGCGGAGGCGGGTTGTATGCCGGTGGATAAAAGGCCGAGGGAGTAGAGAAGTAGCTGTCTTCGGTTCACGTGGGTCGAGCCTAGCGCAGTGATGAGACTATGATATCAGCGGATGTGCGGTATGTGTACGTGTTATGAATCAAAACACGTACATAAAAAAGCCCGGCAAGAGATGCCGGGCTGTGGGGGTTACTTGATGAGTCCTCGCATCGCTTTGAGTTGATCGTTTAAGTCCCCGACCCTGTTGGGTGGGTTGAAGATTCCTGTCTTGGCTTCAAAAGCGGCCAGAACAGGCATCAGTTTTTCGAGTGCGGCATAGCCTGGCTTGTCAGGGTCAAGTGCCATTAGCACGTTTCTATCTGCCATCATTTGAAACCAGTTTGCTTCCCAGTTTTCGCATCCTGGGAGGGCGAAGATAGTTCTTTTTGATCCCATCTCAACAGCGGAAAGCATGTCGATCGGGCCTTCAACAATCATGTACTCGTCAGGTGTTTGCCCTTCCCAGATCCATGGAGACTTGCCACCGTAACGCATGGCTTTCTTCTCCCCTTCTTTGGGTTCACGCATCAGTCTGAATTCCGCTGCACAGTGAGACTGCGAACGAAACCACAGTGGTCGGAACGCACACGCTGGCGCCTTTTTATCGGGTTTCCAGAGTCCGGCCCTTTCCATCAATTCCTGTCCGGCTACGTCAGTCAAAAATGCTTTTGCCTGAAAGGGGTCGTTGGGAATCGTGATCAGAATGCCTCGCTCGCAAGCCTGACGTGCAACACGTTCTGAGATGCCGCGGCCGCCCAGGTACTCCAAAGCATGCTTTGAAGGATACGGTGCAGCTTCAGCAACTTTTTGTAGAACAAGCGCCAAGGCGCTGTCGTCGCGTTGAATCGCAGTTTCGGGTTTAGGCGGCATGTAATGCTTCAGCATGTCGATATCGGCCCTCATCAGCTCAAGGCCTGCTTCCCGGTGGGATTTCTCCCAGTAGAAAGCTGCTGCTTCCACAACATCGCCATGCTCCCCACAACTGAAGCACTTCCAGCTGTCATCTTTTACGCAAACTTTGACCGAGTGAACGGACGAAGCTTGGCAGCTCGGGTTTGGACACACACCGTATCGAATGGCACCGCTCATTGGTTTAGGTTTTCCATCGAGCATGTGCTCGAAGAACCAGTTGAGCGGCACGTGAGTACGGACATAATTGAAGTCAACTTCGTAAACGTTGCCTTGGGCATCGCGCTTGAAGTGGTCTTGATTACCTGCCATTTCTGGTTCTCCAGATGAAATCTTGATGCAAGGGAATGCTTTACGTGGGCCTGTAATCTTCAGCTCGCAAGGGCTGCCAGTAGCATCGTTTCGTCCCAAACCGGAATGCCGAGATTCTGTGCTGCTTCCAGTTTTGAT
>NZ_JACMYG010000046.1 GCF_014236655.1 Pseudomonas kielensis | reverse complement strand
GATGGGTATTTTACCGCCAGCGCTTGAGCGGTCAGTCCACCAATATTTCCCGTGGCACCCAGAATGAGCACTCTGCTTGTTTTGTTCACAGTCAATAAGTCCTGATGATTGATTAAATATTCAGCCTTGCCGGTAACGATGGAATGACCACTGACGCCCGCGCAAGTTGTAGTGGTGCATCAAGTCTCAATGCGCATTGCAACGCGTTGGTTCGATTATTTGTGTGGTTGTGGCGCAGGCGTTAGCCAAAAATCGCAGTGTTTACGATGTTTGAATTATTGCCGGGCGCACTTAACCGATGTTTCGGCGACACGTGTTGCGCGCGTGCAGAATTAGCGCCGGCCAGTGAGTGCTCCAGCGCTCATCTTCATTGATAAATAGCTATGTATTCGAAAGGGGCATTACTGGGCGAAAGGTTAGTGCGCTGGAATAGCGGGCTGGTTAGTCAGGAACAACATCACGTTAACTGGCATAACGTCGGCGCGTCTCGGATGGCAGATCGCCGAACAGGCGCTTGTAATCTGCGCTGAAATGCGACGGATGCCAAAAACCCCAGCGCGCAGCAATATCCAGCACGGAACTCTGTGGGCCGCCAGACTTGATGTCCTGCCGCACATAGTTGAGTCGCAATGCGCGTAAGTAAGCCACTGCGGTCATGCCCAGGACGTCCTGGAATGCATATTCCAGCGTGCGTGAGCCAACTCCCAGGTAGTGACAAAGCCTGGCAATGGTGAAGCTCTCACCCTGGGGATCGTGAAACAGATATTCACGCGCTCGCGCAACCAGGGCATAGCGATGTTTGGGCATGGCGAATGCGCACAGTTTGTCGCCGTTGCCGAGCAGCTTGAGCACCTGTGTGTAAATCGATTCGGTCAGCGAGTCCTGTGCATGCTGGTACTGCAAGGCGCCAGGATTGTTCAGCAAAACGGTCAGCACGGTTTGCAGGAATGTTTGCAGCTGAGCCGCCTGATCTGGCATGACTTTTAGAAAGGCCGTTTTATCAAGGCTGCGAGCGACATCGGCATCTTTGATTTGATCGACATAGGCAGTGAAGACGTCAGTATCGAAGCTCAGGGTCAGCAAGTCGCTTGAATGTGCTGTGTAGTAGGTAAAGGTTTCATCCTCGGTAAAGCAGACGATTTCCCGGTGATTGACTTCGGTGCCACTGAACAGGGCAGGTTGGGACAACGACAGCGGCAGGGCAATGGAGCGCGAATTAGCTTTGGTGGCGAACTTAACGCACATGCGCTGGGAGGTGATTTCGCGAAACAGTTGCATGCCGGCAAAGCTCACCAGGCTGCAGCGCCCGGCAAAGAAGCCGTTGCTCAACTGCTGGACCTCACTGGACCAGCCAGGCAGGGTCGCGCCATAGTCATCAACGTCATGCAGTTCTGCAACGCTGACGACGACGGGATCAGTCGCGATCAATGGAGTAGGGGAGTAAAGGCCGCCGCTGGTATTCACTGGCAATCTCCTTGGACAACATATGATTCCTGGCGGTTACTCCGCCGAGCACTAGGCGCCTTTATCCCATGCGGCGCGTATCACCACTACTCCTGTAGTCGCCCATCGTGCTGAAAGTGCACTGACGATCGGTCTCGCGCAGCCTAAGCGATTGGCAGTGCCAGCGTTAGCCAATAAACGCAATTTACTCAATGCGGATATTGGGTAACACCTGGCTGGGTGTTGATCTGACACTACGGCCATCAGGTTATTCCCGTTGGCCGATCTGGCCAATGACCTGCGCTGGCGCTGCTTGAGCCAGCCCATAGGCTGCAGTGGCGGTGGGTAATCAAAGTACTCCCCGAAAAAACAAAAAGGACAGCGGCAATGTCTAGCAGAGATATGATGATTTACACGGCTGTTTCGTCCCTGGTGTGGGTCGGGTTTTATTACGGATACCGCTTTCTCAAGTTGAAAAACGATATGTTGGGCTACGAGTGGTTCTTTCTGGCCGTGTCTGCAACCAACGTGATTTTAGATAAGGCCGGTGTCTTTGAGTTTTCCGCCTATGTCTGGCATTACCTGGATACGTTTTCAAAATTATTTGGTGTTACCGTTATTGGTGCCATCGGATTAATGAAAGTGACGCATAACTTTGAATTGTCCAAAGGTAAGGAAATTCTGGTTTTTGTCGTCGCGCTTGTTCTCAGTTATGGCTTTGAAACGCTGGACTTCATGCGGGCGGCATTACCGGTCGCCTCGATGTTGGCAGCCGTACTCTTTTTAATCTTCTGCGGTTGTATCGTACAGCAGGCATTTAAATACAAGCTGATCTTGCACGGCTGGTTGATGGTCGTACTTATCGTCCTGAATCTGTTTGTCGCCGCTATCCAGGACTTCATGGTTCTGCCCAATGAAGACACCGCGGTGTTTTTCAATAAGTGGGTGATTGAAACCCTTGCCTGGTCGTTGATTTTTACAGAGATTTTCTATGTGTATCGCGCCCTGGCGCGCAAGAAGGGAATGGCATAGACCCACCGTCATACACAGTGAGAAAACCCCGATCGAAGCCAACTTCAATAGCTTATGGGTAGGTAATGTCGATATGTTCAAACGTTTAGCGTGCTATTTCATGCTGGGCACTTCGCTGCAACTGCCCTTGGCACTGGCTGATATCCCGGTGGAGCAGGCCAGGGTCGAAACGCTGGCAGCCCATGACGGTCAGCATTGGTTCTGGGTATGGGGCAATCGAGCGCCGACGCAGCTCGATGGTCGAGCCTTTTTGTTCGATGACAGCGGCAAGATGCTGGGCCAGCTTGATACCGGCTTCTGGTTCAACAGCCTGCTGCCTGCACAGTCACGTAATGAGTTGTTTTCCGTCGAAACCTATTTCAGCCGCGGCACCCGTGGCACCCGCAGCGATATGGTGACGGTCTATGACCCACAGACCCTCGCGCCCAAACGGGAAATCCCGATTCCGTCCAAGCGCATCAACGCCCTGGGCAATACGGGTTTGAGTGTGTTGTCGGACGACGAGCGTTTTCTCCTGGTGCTCAATTTTACCCCGGCGCAATCCATCAGTATCGTCGACCTGGATGCCGATCGTTTTGTCAGCGAGGTGGAGACACCCGGCTGCGCCTCGATCTATCCGGCCGGCAAGCGTGACTTCTATGCCATCTGCGGCGACGGCGGATTTCTTCACCTGCGCCTGGGAGAACAAGGTCAGGTACTGATCCAGCAGCGCAGCAAACCGTTATTCGATCCGCTCAAGGACCTGCTGTCGACTGCGGCTTCGCGGATAGGTGACACCTGGTATTTCGTTTCTCGCGAAAGTCAGGTGTATGCCATTCAGATGGGCCCGGATCAGTTGCGCGTGTCCCGGCAGTGGTCGTTGCTTAGCGGGGATGAGCGAAAGGACGACTGGCGCATGAGCGGCATTCAGCACACCGCCGTACATGCAGCGAGCGGCCGATTGTTCGTGTTGATGCACCAAGGCGGGCCAGACACCTTCCAGGAGCCGGGCACCGAAGTCTGGGTCTTCGATGCGAACCAGGGCAAAAAAATCCAGACCATCAAACTGGCTGAGCAGAGCGTCTCTATCGGCGTCAGTCCCGGCGTCCAGCCACGTCTTTACAGCGTGGACTGGGTGCTGCAGATGCCCTGGCTGGCCAGTGCCTGGATTTATTTAACCGAGGGCCAGGATGGTGTGCTGCGTCGTCTGCAGCAGGACATCAATCTTTACGATGTCGAGAGCGGCGCGCACCTGCGCACCATTACCGGGCTGCCTTATGGATACCTGAACATGGTGCTGCCATGGTGATCGACCTGCTTGGCGAACCGGTCTGGTTGACCGCCATCAGTGTCGGCATGGCCCTGCTGCTGGGGGCTGCGGGCTGGCACAAATTACGCGACAGGCATGGGTTCACGGCGGTGTTGCAGAGCTATGACGTGCTGGCGCAAGGGCTGGTTCGTCCTGTCGCCTTGCTGTTGCCTTGGCTTGAGATAGTCACCGCCGGCGGGTTGTTGGCTTTCCGGCAGCCCTTCGTTGTGTGGCCCGCGGCGGCGTTGTTGCTGACCTATGCGCTTGCAATGGCGCTGAGCCTGTTGCAGGGCCGGCGCATTGCCGACTGCGGATGCCAGGCAGGCGCCCGCCGCCAGGTAGTCAGTTGGCCATTGGTATGGCGCAACCTGATTCTCATGCTCCTCACCCTGAATCTGCTGCTGCCGCCAAGCGGCCGCACCCTGGTTTTCTACGATTGGCTGGTGATTGGCTGCGTGGTGCTTAGCGGCAGTGCCTTCTACGTTCTGGCCAATACCCTGATTGCCAACCAAAACTCTGCCCGAGAACTCTCCCTATGATCGAAGCACTGGTTGTTGCCATTAGCCTTTCCTGGTTGGCCATCATCGGTTTGTTGGTGGCGGTGCTGGCCCTGACCCGGCAAATTGGTCTGCTGCACGAACGCATCCGCCCGGTAGGGGCGCTGTCGCTGGGCAAGGTGATCAAGGTCGGGGATGAGGCGCCAGTCTTCAATCTGCCGAGCCTGACCGGCGGTGCATTGAGCCTGGCTGGCGTCGATGCTGGCGGACTCTCCACACTGCTGTTCTTCCTTTCGCCGACGTGCCCGGTGTGCAAGACCTTGCTGCCGGTGCTCAAGTCGGCCCAGGTAAAGGAGCGAGCCTGGCTACGCGTGATCCTGGCCAGTGATGGTGACGAAGCCGAACAGTTGTCCTTCATTCGGCGTGAAGGGCTGAATGAGTTTCCGTATTTGCTCTCTCCCGAGGTTGGCATGGCTTACCAGATCGCCAAGCTGCCCTATGGGGTGTTGATTGATGCCCAGGGCAAGGTGACCGCACACGGCCTGATCAATACCCGCGAACATCTGGACAGCCTGTTCGAGGCGAAAAGCCTCGGCTACGCCACGGTTCAACAATTTCATGCGGCACATGGCTGAGTTGCCAGGCACACGCATCGAGGGCAATGACGATGGAAAACAATTGGCTTGATCAAGTGACCGAAAAACTCACCCGACAGACCGCTCGCAGCACGTCGCGTCGAGGTTTTCTCGGCGGCCTGGGCACTCTGTTGATCGGTGCGGGCGCCTTTACGCTGCTGCCGGTTTATCGCAACAGTGCCTTTGCCTCCACGGGCATTGCTGAAGAAGGCAATCCCAATAGCTGCGACTACTGGAGACATTGTGCGATCGACGGTTTTCTTTGTGGATGTTGCGGTGGCACGGCCAGCAGTTGTCCGCCTGGCACCGTGAAGTCAGACATCACCTGGATCGGCACCTGCCGAAACCCCACGGACGGCAAGGACTACGTCATTTCCTACAACGACTGTTGTGGCAAAAGTAATTGTGGGCGCTGCATCTGCCAGCGAGATCAGGGCGACACGCCGATCTATCGGCCGCAGAGCTCGAATGATCTCAATTGGTGTACCGGCAGCCAGGCGAATGTGCCTTATCACTGCTCGCTGTCGGTCGTGATAGGAGTGAAGGAACAATGATTCGCGCAGTTGCGCTGGGGCTTCTCCTGTCCAGCAGCTGCAGTTGGGCGACCGAGCCGGCTCAGGTCGATTACATGCTCAATTGTCAGGGTTGCCATTTACCAGATGGCAGCGGCTTTCCCGCACGACAGGTGCCAGATTTGCGTAATCGGATGGGCAGCTTTCTCAGTGTGCCGGGCGGTCGCGAGTATCTGGTGCAGGTGCCGGGCACCGCCCAGACGGCGCTGCCCGATTCTGATCTGGCACGCTTGCTGAACTGGATGCTCCACAGCTTCAGTGCGGCACAGATACCGGCGGATTTTCAACCCTATACCGCTGCTGAAGTAGGCACCTTGCGTCAGTATCCCCTGGCCAACCCATCAGTCATTCAAGCGCATCTGCTTGAACAGATCGTTCAGCGTGAGCAACAGCAGCACAGTGGAGCATTCGCAGATGAATAAGATGACCAGCCTGGCCTTACTGTTTCTGGCTCCGCTCGCCACCCAGGCGACGGAGGCGCCCACTGCAGCGCTGAGTGCAACCTGTGCGGTGTGCCACGGCGCAGAAGGCCAGGGTAATCAGGCGTTGGGCGCACCGCGCCTGGCGGGGCAGAACGCACAATATCTGGCTCGTCAGCTGCTGAATTTCAAAGCCGGCCGGCGCGGCTACGCTCAACAGGATCAGGCGGGGCAGAGCATGCGTGCGATTACCCAGAGCCTCAGTGAAGAGCAGCTCGCCAGTCTGGCCGCGCACTACGCCGGTCTGCAACTGGCCAAGGCGCCACAGTCTGACAGTGCCACTGCCAAGGTTGGCGCAGCACGCTATCAGGATACCTGTGCCGCTTGCCACGGCCAATTTGCCCAAGGTTATGCACACCTGCAGGCACCTGATTTGCGAATCCTTGACGGCTGGTATATCGATCAGCAGCTGAACAATTACGCTCAGGGTTGGCGGGGGGCAGATGAGTATTCCGATATCCAGGGCAAGTGGATGCAAGCCATTGCCACGCAGATCAATAACGAAGAACGGCGAGCCGTGGTCGACTTCATAGAAACACTGGGGGTTGATCCAAAGTAAGGTAACCCAGCCCTGGCTGACGGTGTTATCCGAGAACCCTCCGCTGCCAGCGGAGGGTTTTTTTTATCGCGGCTTGTCACAGAATCTCATGGGTATCGCTGGAATCTATTTGATCAACCGGCGGCTGCGACTAGGCCACCGTCCAGCGCCAGCGTATGTCCGGTGATCCAGGAAGAGGCCCTGGATGCCAGGAAGATGGCAGCGCCAGCCATATCGTCCTGATTGCCAAGACGCCCCCTCGGGACCATGGCCATGATGGAACCTGCATCTTGCTCAACCGCGTAAGCCGTCATTTTCGTGTGAAAAAAGCCGGGCGCGATTGCGTTGACATTGATATGAGCGGGAGCCAGATCAACCGCAAGGTGCCGGGTCAGATGAATCAGCCCGGCCTTGCTGGCGGAGTACGCATAGTTATCGACGCCGGGATTTACCAGGCCGTTGACCGAGGCAATATTGATCACCCGGGACGGAGTCTCTGCTTTAGCCGCAGTTTTGAGCAGTCCGAGCAGACGCTGCGTCAAAAAGAACGGTGACTTCAGATTCAGATCCACAACCTTGTCCCAGCCCGCCTCTGGATACACGGAAAACTCCGCGCCCCAGGTAGCGCCGGCATTGTTAACCAGGATGTCCAGGCCAGACTCACGCTTGCCAATCTCATCGACCAAAAACTCGATGCCCTCCAGGCTGGAGAGGTCAGCACGGATCGCAACGCACTCCCCAAGGCTTGCAACAGCGTTGGTAAAATTCGCCAGCTCATCCTGATTTCGCGATGAAATGTACACCTTGACCCCGCATTGCAGGTAGGCACGCGCGATCATCGCGCCAATCCCGCGCGCCCCACCGGTGACCAGCGCCACCCGACCTTGCAAACTGAATAGATCCTGCATACTGCCTCCGAGAAAAATGCGCCCGTCCGTCAACCGGACAAGCGCAGAAATTGAATTGGATGCGCCGCTCAGGCGTGCGATCTCATTGATTGCCGAAGCTGGCGGCAGCCTTGGACAGGAACTTCTCTGTCTGCTTGAAGCCCGCCTCCAGGGCGCATTGATCTGTGGTGTCACAGATAGCGTCCCAGATCGCCAGCACACTCTCAGGGGTCTGCAAGGCAGGTGGGAGGAACACGCCATTGGTCTCGAAAATCCGCGTAGTGGCATAGCCACCTGCACCGGCACAGAGGATCGTGCGCTGCGGTGCACCCTCGTGGCACAGCAGTAGCGCGCCTGCGGTAACCGACTCAGGGGTCAAGAGTTCAAATACCGTCTTGTCCAATAAATCTTCGGTCATGCGGGTGGCGGCAGTGGGGGCCAGCGCATTGACCCGGATATCGTGTTTCTGTCCCTCCAGCGCCAGGGTATTCATGAGCCCTACAACCGCCATCTTGGCCGCACCGTAATTCGACTGACCGAAATTGCCGTAGAGACCGGAAGAGGAGGTGGTCATGACAATTCGCCCATAGTTCTGCGCCCGCATGATTTCCCAGACGGCCTTGGTGCAGTTGACCGAGCCCATCAGGTGCACGTCCATCACCAGCCTGAAGTCGGCCAGGTCCATCCTGGAGAAGCTTTTATCGCGAAGTATTCCGGCGTTGTTGAGCAGAATATCGACCCGCCCCCAACGCTCCATGACCTGCGCGACCATCGCCTCGACTTCAGAAAAGTTGGCAACGTTGGCGCCGTTGGCAATGGCTTCGCCGCCCATTGCCTGGATTTGCGCAACCACCTCGTCTGCAGCCTGCAACGAGTTACCCGCGCCGTCACGGGCGCCTCCCAGATCATTCACCACCACCTTGGCACCGCGCCTGGCCAATGCCAGCGCATGGGAGCGTCCGAGTCCGTTTCCGGCTCCGGTGACGATGGCGACACGCCCAGTGAAATCGATACATTGCTGACTCATATGAAACCTCTGCGATTGATACGGTTATTCAACGGACAAACCAGGTACGCCGCAGCCATCAAAACCACTCTTCTCGGGCCATGTAGAAGGCATCTTCGAAGTCGCACAGAATCTGTTTCCAGACCTGTATCTCTGGCAGTTCGTAGGCGTAGAAGTATTTGAGGGCTTGCAACTTGCCCAGGTAGAAGTTCCGGTCATCCGCATGCGGGTCCCTGGCCAGGCCAGCGCTCGCGGCTATGCCTTGCTTGAGCCACATCCAGGCCACAACCACGTTGCCAAACAGCTCCAGGTACTTGACCGAATTGGCCAGCGCCAAGTCGATGTGCAGTTTCTGCATGCCGCCAAGAACAGCACCGGTGGTTTCCTCGAGCACTTGAATGGCGGCCAGAAGCGCAGCCGCAGGCTCCTGCAATGCCGGGTGCTGGGTGGCCGTCTCAATGTCGTCACGCATCCTGCTGATACAGTTCGTGTATCCGGCCATATTGTCGGCGGGCACCTTGCGTGCGAGCAGGTCAAGCGACTGCACGCCATAGGTGCCCTCATGGATCGAGTTGAGGCGGTTGTCGCGGTAGAACATCTCGACCGGATGCTCATTGGTATAGCCATGCCCACCCAACACCTGAATCGCCAGGCTATTGGCGCGCGGGCCGTATTCGGATGGCCAGGACTTGATGATCGGCGTCAGGAAATCCAGCAGTACCTTTGCGCTTCTGCGCTCGGCCTCGTCAGGAGCAGTGCGCACGTCGTCAGCCAGTTGTGCACCGAACAGACACAGGCTGTAGGCACCTTCGGCGTAGGCCTTCTGTGCCAACAGCATGCGTCGCACATCCGCATGCTCAATGATCCGCACGGGCGCAGAGAGCGGATCCCTGGACGAAGGTAAACGCCCCTGTCGCCGCTCCTTCGCGTAGTCGAGGGAGTACTGATAACCGCTTAACGCGGTGAGCGCGGCGCTGGTTCCGACCATGATGCGTGCCTCATTCATCATGTGGAACATGTAGCGAATACCCTGATTCTCCTCACCTACCAGGTAGCCGATCGAGCCGCCCTGTTCACCGAAGTTGATCGCACAGGAGGTTTGCCCGCGCCCACCCATCTTGTGGAACAAGCCAGCCAGGCTCACATCATTGCGGCTGCCGACCGCACCTGTTTCATCGACCAGATACTTGGGAACAATGAACAGGGATACGCCCTTGATGCCCTTGGGCGCGCCTTTGATCCTTGCCAGGACGAGGTGAACAATATTTTCGCTAAGGTTGTGATCACCGCCAGAAATGAAGATCTTGTTGCCAGTAATCAGGTAACGACCCTCTTCAGTCCTGGTCGCGCTGGTCGCCAGGTCTGCCAACCCCGAGCCCGCCGACGGCTCGGTCATGGCCATGGTTCCGGCGAACCGGCCCTGACGCATCGGCACGACCCACTTGGCGATCTGTTCGGGCGTGCCGTGAGCCTCGATAAGGTTGCAGTTGGCATTGGTCAGACTGGTGTAACCCAGTGTGGTGCTGCCAGCAGCTGACAGGAAAGAAGTGGCCACACTTGCGACGATGGCCGGCAATTGCATGCCACCCCATTCATAATCGGCTTCCGGGCAAGCGAGCCCGGATTGGATAACGGCATCGATTGCAGGCTTGATCTCGGGAAGCATGTGCACCTGCTTGCCGTCGAACGTAGGCTGTTGCACATCCACCTTCTGCCGGATTGGCAGGAAGTAGCGTTGCGCGATCTTGCGCCCGGTTTCGATGGCCGCCAGATAGGTTTCCTTGCTGTGCTCGGCATAGCGCGGGCGGGCGGTCAGGGCTTGCGCATCGAACAACTCGAACAGATAGAAATGCAGATCTCTGACGTTTAGTATGGAGGCCGCCATGGTATTACTCCGCGAAGAATGGACGAGACCCGCCCATTTTGCCGAGGCCGGCCCCAGCCACCACGACATGGGATGTCTGATAGAAGGGATTTCTCGCAACAATGGACATGGCCGAGACACAACACTTACAGCGCTTTGCTGACTTTCTCAGGTTCTGGCGCGGAGTCTTCGGGCTGAGCCAGGAGCAACTGGCCGAAATGGTCGGCACCTCGACTCGACATGTCAGTCGCTTGGAAAACGGGATAAGCAAGCCAAGTGAGGTGCTGACCGACCAAATCGCGGACGCGCTAAAGCTTGGCCGCAGGGATCGCAGCCATCTGCGCATTGCTGCGGGTTACGCGACCAACGAAATAGCGCAGGACTTTCACAGCCCGGATCTCAAATGGTTAAGGTCTGCAATGCTCAGAACATTGCAGACACTGGATCCGTATCCATCCACCCTGACTGATGGCGCGGGCAATATCCTGATGGTCAACAAGGCCTGGGTAGGCTTCTATCAGGACAAAGTCGATACCGAGCGGCTCAGGCAAACCGTCAACTTGTATGACTTTCTGTTCAACGACGGCAGCGATGGCGCGCTGAGCGAGGAATGGCAAGACGCATTGTCGTTGGTGATCATGGCGTTCAAGCAGCATGTCATGCTCAACGGCAGCGATCAGGAAGATCAGACCCTGAAGCGTATTCTTGGCTACCCCAACGTTCCAGCTGACTGGAAAATACGCGCCTCCAGGCTCGAGCCCAGAGCCAGCTTCAAAGTCAAAATTCAGCATCAGGGAATGGTCAGGGGCTTCTACAGCGTGAGCCAGATGGTGGGTGCACTTGGCCCGGCGGCGTACATGACCGAACCCAGGCTCAGCATCAACACCCTCTATCCCGAAGATGCCGCACTGAGCCTTGAAAAGCTGCTAACTACCTCCTTGGAACATCCCCTGTTGTACTACTGAGTGGCAGTGGCTCAACCACATGGTTAATGCCATTGGAACAATCAGCACTGTGGTAGCGACAGCCTTAGCCTTCGCAACAGGCATGCTTCGTTGGTATTCGGTACCCGGGCTGATGGCTAATCTGATCACGGTTCAGGTCGACAAAACCGGTCGCTGCCTTCCATTTGATCTGGTGGTCCGGGTCGAGGGATGCGGCAAAGGCAGCGCCGATCATCAGCGCCTGGCTATCCACTCGGTGTTGACCTAGTTGCCCTGAACGGTGACCCGCCGGTTTCCACTTGGTAACGCCGCACGGCTACATGATCGCACCCCATGTCGTTGATTGCGCCGACCTCGGTGTGAATCGCCCCGGCTCGGGGCACCACTTCAAAATCCGCTGCATCTTCCAAATCTCATCCCGATCACTAGCGTCTAACCGACTCTGGTGCTTTTTGCTGTCTGCGATATGGCATAACAGGGCGGCTGGCGCCCTGTTAGCGGGATCGGATGGGGGTTAGCGGGTGTTCTTGTTATAGAGCAGCATGGAGGCTATGGCCGGCATCAGGATCAGCGCGCCGACCATGTTCCAGATGAACAGCAGTACCAGCAACAGACCCATGTCAGCCTGGAACTTCAGCGCCGAAAACGACCAGGTGGCGACGCCCATCGCCAGGGTGACGCCAGTGAAGGCCACCGAGGTGCCGGTGGTTTTCAGCGCTTCGAAGAACGCGGCGCGGAACTTCAGGCCTTGATGGAGGAAGCCTTCCATGCGGCTGTACAGGTAGATGCCATAGTCGACGCCAATACCGACGCCGAGGGCAATGACCGGCAGTGTAGCTATCTTCACGCCCAGGCCCATGTATGCCATCACTGCCTCGCAGAGCACGGTGGACAGATAAAGCGGGGCCATCAGAGCGAAGGTCACCCTCAACGACTTGAACTCCCACCAGACAACCAGCGAGATGATCACGAACACCAGAATCAGCATGAGCTTTTCCGAGTGTTTGATCACGATGTTGGTGGCGGCTTCGATCCCGGCATTCCCGGCGGCTTGCAAGATTTCGAACTCGCCGGTGTCGTGTTGCTGGCTGAACGCCTCTATCGCATTGACCACCCGCGTCAGGGTCTCGGCCTTGTGATCGGCCAGGTACAGGCTGATCGGCGCGACGCTGCAGTTGGGGTCGACGAACTCACTGGCGACACCGGAGCGTGCGTTGTTCATCACGAACTGGTCGCGGGAGAACTCGGCCCACTTCGGGTTGCCTTCGTTCCGCGCGAGAATGTTGAAGCGCATGGCACGGTACAGCGACTGCACTGACTCGACGCCCTCGACTTCCAGCAGCGTGTCTTCCAGTTGGTTGGCGAGGTCAGCCGCGGCATAACGCGCGCACTGCTCCTGCGGGGTCTTGAACATCACCACGAACACGTCGGTGCTGGTGGTGTAGTGATTGAGCAGGTAGGCGTTGTCCTGGTTGTAACGCGCATCCGGACGGAACTCTGGCGCACCCTTGTCCAAGTCGCCGATCTTCAGGTCCTGCCGGGCATGATAGCCAAAGCCCAGCAGCACCAGGCTGAACAGAATCAGCGGCACCGCGACCTTCGGCTCGACCACGGCGGCCACACGGCGGAAGATCGGCCACGAGGAGTGAGTGCGCTTGTGCTGTTGTTGCATACCCCGTGGACTGACGCCCACGTAGGACATCAATACCGGCAACAGGAACATCTTGGTGAAGATGGCGACGAACACGCCAATGCTGGCGGTGATGGCCAACTGTTGGATCACGCCGATATCGATCACCAGCAAGGTGATGAAGCCGACGGCGTCCGCCAGCAGGGCGGTGGTGCCGGGGATGAACAGGGCGCGGAAGGTGCGCCGAGAGGCTTCCAGCGGCGTGGCGCCGAGGCCCATTTCGCTCATCATCAGGTTGATGTTTTGCACTGCATGACTGATGCCGATGGCGAAAATCAGGAAGGGCACCAGGATCGAGTATGGGTCCAGTCCATAACCCAGCAGGCTGAGCAAACCGAGCTGGCAGGCTACGGTGAGCAGGCACGTCAGTACCGTTACCGCAGTGCTGCGCCAGCAGCGGCAATAGAGGTACAGCATCAGGCTGATCAGGCCAACGGTGATGGCGAAGAACAGCGCGATGTCGGTGGCGGCGGCCAGCAGGTCACCGATGATCTGGGCGAAACCGATGACGCGGATATTGACGCCCTGATCGGCAAAGTGCTCGCGCACCTGCTGCTCCAGGGCCTGGGTAAAGGCGCCGTAGTCCAGGGGTTTACCGGTATCCGGGTCGCTCTCGAGCAGCGGCACGCGGATCACCACCGACTTGAAGTCGTTGGCAACGTAGCTGCCGATCAAGTTGGCGCGCTGGATATTCTGTTTAACCTGCGCCAGCGACTCGGGGCCGCCGTCATAGGTGTCGGGGATCACGCGTCCGGCGCGCAGTCCCTCGGTCGTCACCTCGGCCCACATCGCGTTGGGGGTCCACAGCGATTTCAGGTTGCCGCGGTCGACGCCGGGCAAGTAGAAAATCTTGTCGTTGACCTCACGCAGCGTCTCCAGGAATTCTTTAGTGAGGATATCGCCCTGGGGGGCTTCCACCAGCACCCGTAATACGTTGCTCTGTGGGCGCAGCACGTCCTCGAACTTCAGGTAGTTGACGATGAACGGATGACCGGTAGGGATCATGCGGCTGAAGCTGGCGTCCGGGCGCAGCGACAGCGCGGCGATGCCGAGCACGACCGAGACAACAAGGAACATCAACAGCACGACCAGGCGATTGTGAAACAGGGCGCGCTCGGTGCGGTCCACCAGGTGCTGCATGGTGCTTTTCTTCAGCGGTCGCAGGGTTGGCCGCGAGTTCTGCTGGGCGGTCATTGCAGTTGCTCCTTGAACGTGGACAGGGGCAGGACTTGTAGGCCATTGCTGCCGATCAGGGCTAAGTGATCGGGGGACAGCGCGGTGGCGCCGAGCAAGGAGGCCTTGCTTGTGCCTTGCCAGGCCTTGAACTTCTGGCCGTCGCGACTGAACAGCAGCACGCCGCCCTGACCGGCAAGCACCAGGCTGCCATCAGCCAATTGCTCGCCGCCGTAGAGGCCGACACGTACCGGCAGCGCCAAGGTTTTCCAGTTCAGGCCCTGGTCCTGGCTGGAGAGCAGGGTGCCGCCGAAACCGAGAATCAGTAATTGACCGTCTTTGAGTTGCAGCAGCTTGTACAGCGAGGCCTGGGACAATTGCCGGGACGGCTGCCAGTGCTGGCCATTGTCGGTGGAGAGGGACACGCGACCGCCTTCGCCGGCGACAAGCAGACGACCATCGGCCAGGCCGAGCACGGCGTTCAGGTGCAGGCGCTCGGGGTTGTCCAGGTTGGATACATAGGCCCAGGTTTTACCGCCGTTGCGGGTGTGGAGGATGATGCCGTAGGCGCCAACCACCCAGCCTTCATCGGCATTGCGAAACCACACATCCAGCAGCGGCCGGGAGGGGCCGGACGCGCTGCCGGCCTTGACGTCGTCGAGGGCGAAGAGCGCATTGTCCAGCGCGGCGACCAGGGCTTCGTCATCGGGCGCGGCAGCACTGGCTGCTTCCAGGCGCGCGACTTCGGATTCCGCCCAGGTGAGCATCAGCGTGCTGATGTCGTTGCCGTCGAGCTGTTTACTCCAGCTCTTGCCAGCATCGTTGCTGTGCAGGATCACCCCGTCGTGACCAACGGCCCAGCCATTGCTCGGGTCGGGGAAATGCACCGCAGTCAGCAGCAGGTCGACCGGTACTTGCGCCTGGCTGATGACGCCATCGGCATCGCGCAGCAGTATGTGACCGCTTTCGCCGACCATCACCAACTGAGTGCCCAGCGTTTGGGCGTCGGTGAGTGGGGCCTGATCAGCCAATGCCGATGGCCGTGAAGCGCGTTCCAGGCGGTCGGTCTGAGGTGCGGCTATGGCGCTGCCCATGGCGATCAACAGCGCGAGCGCGCTGAGCGAGAAAGTTTTCATGCGCAGTACTCGTGAAAGCGGAAAAAACTCGAGCCTTCAGGCGTCGGTGGGGGGGCGAGGCGTGGGTCGGCTAGCGGGGGGGAACACGCCAGGGAGGGCTGCTGCCGAGACGGTGCAGGCCTGCGGGGTGGACGTTTGCCAAAGGCACTGAAAGCTGGGGCGCGGTACATGCAAGCCCTCCTGTTTATTATTATCGGGGGTGTGCTGGATCGAGAGCTGCGGACGCTTGCAGGAGTACACAAGGCCAGGCGACCGACAGAAGTGCCCGAGTATTAATCAAGGAATGGCTGGGCTGCTGGATGTTTCATGCCAGAGTTTTGCTAATCGGCGCCAGTCGGCAAACCCATTGAGCGCAAGCGCGGGCAGGGCCAGGACGTTCTCGTCCGGCCGGTCGATGGGTGATGTCATCGACGTCTCCAGGGGCAGGCTTGGCGTCTGCATGCGGCCTGCCGGTGTGCAGGGCAAACATCAATGAAATCGCCGCGCCGGCGACTCAGCCAGTGCGGCGAATTCATCAAGCAGGCCGCATCCTCGGTCCTATTGGCTCCGCTGTTTGACGGGCGGTGGGGCCCAGCGGCCGCTTTGCAAGCGCTCGTCCGGATTGTAGATGCGCATGATCAGGTAGAAACCCTCCGCGGGCGCGGGCAGCCAGTTGGCTCTTTGCTTGGGGTCACTGGGGACCTGGTGCTGCAGATAGATATCCAGGGAACCGTCGTCGTTGGTCACGATGGCTTCGGTGCGGTTGCCGAACGAATAGCGGTTGATCGGGTTCTCGACAAAGGAGCCATCCGCGAGGTTGTACATCGACACCGACCAGAAGGCCTTGGCTGGCGGTAGCTGACCCTTGTCGAAATGCAGAACGTAGTTGCCCTTGCCGTTAAACGCTTGCCCTTGCTCGTCCTGGCGCGCGTCCATGTAAACGGCCTCTTCGGGCGCATTGCCGCCGGTGTACCACTTGGCGAAGGCGGCGCGGAACAGGTAATCACTACCCATCACGCCGGACTTCGCGCTCCAGCGCCAGCCATTGATTTTCTTGACGTCTGCTCCGCCGGACTGGGCGCTTACGTCCATCAGGTGCAGGGCAAATTGCGCACCTTTTATCAGCCCCGTGCGCTGGCTCGGCGTGAGCGAGTGGTAATCGAAAACCCGGTTGCCGTTCTTGAAGCCGATCTGTTCCAGGCTGGCCGCGACAACGGCGTCCTGGCCGGGTTTGGGTGGGGTGAACTGCAGGGCGTGCGCCAGTTTGGCGTAGAGCTCGAGGCCTTCCGGAAGATCCTTTGGCAGTTCGAAGGCTACCCGCTGCCTGGAAAAATCGAGGTCTGGCGCGACCTGCTGCTCGGATTGGCCGAATTGACTCAGCGGCGTGAGGCGCAGTTGATCTTCAATCTCCAGGGCATTCTTCAGATCCTTGGGACCGTCGACGCCAATGCGACCCCAGACCACCAGGCTGTCGGACGGGCTGTCGATGCGCTTGACGTTGGCCGGCAACTCGCCCTGCCAGCCCGGTGCGACCAGTGCGTAGTGGCCGGCGGCGCGGCCGGTCGTTCGGCTGCCAACATAAGCAAAGGTGTCGCCGTTGGGGTCCCACAATTGGAAGGTGTAGTAACGGTTGGCGGCTACCGCCGGAACGGACAGCACCAACGGCTCGCGACTGACATCACAAAATGCCTGGGCGAACAGCGTGTCGTTGTTGGGAGTGGCAATCTGTTTGTATTCCGGCCCGCGTAGCTGACGCATCAGGCCAAACTGGTTGACGGCAGATTGTGGGTTGCCCAGCTTGATAATGTCTGGCGAGGTGCGCTGGCGCATCAGGTCTTCAAAGAGGATGCTCGGGTAGCCCCAGATGATGGCATTGGCCCCCAGGTAGAATGCGCTGGCCTCGGGGCCTGTCATCTGGCCCAGTTCCGGTGCCGGAGTGCGCTTGTCTGCCGCCTCGATACTGTGGGCTGGCAACAACCCGGCTGTGACTATCAGGGCCAGGGCGAGGTGCGGGAGCATGCGTTGAAGGTTGAGTTTCCTGGCCATGCTGTCGGGTAATTTGCCCATCGTTTCTCCTGGTGCGGCGTCAAGACGTGCCGCCTTATTGGCTCGTTATTGTTGTTGCGCTGGCAACGGGCAGCAGCCACCGCATGAGGGGACAGTATGGCGCCGCAGGCACAGGCCTTAAGGGCCTCTTACGCCAGATAGTTGACAATGAATGCCAGGCAGCGTGCCGTTCGCAGCCATGGGCGAGCGGGGCGCGCAGGTAAAAAAGGGGGTGGCTCAGCTTGCGCTGGCCACCCCAAAGGTTCACATGGAGTTGTGACGGTGTTAGCGGCCGCTGCGACGCAGGGCGGCCGGGCTGAAATCTTTCAGTTCGGCTTTGACGCCGAACTTGGTGGCCTTTTCCTCGTTGTCCAGGCCGTAGACGATGTAGCGGTTGGCCTGCAGGTCATAGTTGACCTCGCTGGTGTGGATCGCCGAGAGCACATCGTAACGTTGCATGCTGTGGGCTTCCTGGGTGCGCCACAGTTCGCCGCGGCCGTCGTAGAGGTCGGCGGCGAGGATGTTCCAGCTGTCCTCGTCGATGTAGAACACACGCTTGGCGTAGATGTGGCGCTCGCCCGGTTTCAACGTGGCCTCGACGACCCAGACGCGGTGTGGCTCGTAGCGCACCAGATCCTGGTTGAGGTGGTTGGGCTGGATGATGTCTTTGTACTTGAGCGTACGAGCCGCCAGCTTGTAGTCATTGTAGGGCACCAGCATTTCTTTCTTGCCCACGAGTTTCCAGTTGTACTTGTTCGGCGCACCACTGTAGAGGTCGAACTGATCCTGGGTGCGCAGGCCATCAGAGGTCACTTGCGGTGAATCGTAGGACACCTCGGGGGCGCGCAGTACACGACGCTGACCCGGGTTGTACGACCATGCCAGGCGCGGTTCCCTGGTCTGGTCGATGGGTTCGTGTACCAGGGTCTGGTTGCCGGCCACACTTTCCGGCGAGACGACCTTGCCCAGGAAGTAGTACAGGCGGTTCGGTTCCGGGTTGCCCATGGCCGAAGCCATGACGGCTGTCTGCTCACGGCGTACTGGGGTGAAGTTGCCGTTGCTCTGCACCACCATCTCGGTCGGATAGGTGGTGTAGCCACCGTCGCGGTAACGCACGAAGTGGTTGTAGATGGCTTCCAGGCCCTGCTTGGGGATCGGGAACGGTACGCTGGTTTTTCCGTAATTAAGCATGCCGTTGCCGCCGTCGGCCAGCTCGACGGTGGCGGCTTCCTTGGCGATCTGCGCGTACTCCGCCGCTGGCAGGGCGGCGGTACGGTGGCTTGGGTAGATGTTCATTTTGTAGCTGGGGTATTTTGCCAGCATGGCCTTGTGACCAACCGTCAGCTGGTCGGCGTACTGCGCCATGTTGGCCTTGGTCACGGTGTACAGCGGCTGTTCGCTGGCGAACGGATCGACATAGCCCTTGCTGGCGTCGTATCCAGCGGGTGGGGTGGTCAAGCCGCCGGTCCAGGCCGGGATGGTGCCGCTGGCATTGCCGGCTTTTTCCGCACCGACTGGGGTCAGGTCCTGACCCAGCCGGGCTATTTCAGCAGCGTCCAGCTTGGCCAGGGCACTGCCGCTTACCAGGCTCAGGAGGCCGCCGAGAATGGCGGCAGAAAGCAGATTCTTATGCATGATCTTGCCTCGTCAAGTTAGAAACCCATGCGCAGACTGGCTGCGATGAAGTCTTTGTCAGTGGGGGCGAATGGGGTGTTGCCGGTGCTGGCCCAGGACACTTCCGCCGAGTAGTTCTGCAGGTAGTCGGCGCGCACGCCGAGCGAGCCGAGCAGGCGGCCTTCGACGAAGTTGCTGTCGTAGGACCAGCCCTTGACGTCTTGGCCGAAGGTGGCGAATGGCGAGATGTTGACCCCGGCAAATACGCCCGGGTAGTTCAGCTGTGCGCGGAGGCGGTAGCCCCAGGAGAAGTCCGAGGTGAAACCGTCCTTGCTGCAGGCGTATTTGCGGTACTTCTCGGTGGGCACGCCGCCAGTGCAGCCTTTCACGTTGCCGTTGGCCAGGTCGCTGCCATAAACGTCGACTTTGTTGTAGCGGCGCTCCGACTGGCCAGGAAGGTCATGCATGTACTTCATGCCGGCTTCGCCGATCAGGTTCAGGCTGTCGGCACCGAGCACCTGTGGGAAGGACTTGATCAAGCCCAGCGACAGTTGCGAGACCTTGAGGCGGTCGTAGCCGTCGTACGTGGAGCCAGGTGCGGCATTGATCGCATCCTGGCCGAGGGTCAGATCCCCCCCGATGACGCCGCCAATGACGCCGGGATTGCCGGCAAAGGCTGGAATCAGGTCGCCCGTCGCCAGTTGCACCGGCTGATTGGGCCGAAAGCTGTACTCACCAAACACCGAGGTGCCGGCAATATTGCTGGAGAAGCTCAGCCCAAAGATGCGGATATCCTCAGGGAACTCGGCGAAGTAGCGGGCGTTGTTCACACCATTGCCGTTGACCGGCGTAGGTGGACGCCAGCCGGCACCCGTCGGACCGTAGCGGTCAGTGATAATGCTGGCGTAGGGCATGCGCGAGTGAATATTCATCGCGTAGGCGCCGAACTCGGTGCCGATGCTGTCGGCGAAGTAGCGCAGCGCCAGACCGAATTGACCGCTGTCGGACGCTTCCTTGTCGTTGGCGCGCTGGATGATTTGCCCGGTGGCATAGGCATCGGGGTCGTCCAGGCCGGCCGCAATGGGGCCTTGGGGGACGCCGTAGCAGCCTTGGGTAATGAAGTCGTTGGCCGAAAAGTAGGTGCCGCAGCCTTCGAGTACCGACTGGCGCCATTGCAACTGGTAGAACGCCTCCATGCTCAGGGCATCAGTCAGGCCATAGTTGCCGTACAGCATGGGCACTGGCAGCAGGGCTTCCTTGAGTTGCGAGCCCGGGCGGCGCAGGGCGGCGATGTCGACCGGGTTGGCGGCATTGATACCGTTCTGCAGGAACAGGCCTTCGCCCCAGTTGACCACTTGGTTACCCAGGCGCGCATTCAGCGGTCGCTCGGCGACGGTGAAGTCGCCAAACACGTAAGCATCCAGCAACGCCACACCCTGGAACTTGGCCAGTTCGTCGAAGTGGCTGTCATCCAGCTTGCTGTTGGGTTGGTAGCCATTGGCCGAGTGACCGAAGTCTACCTCGCGGTTGTTCAGGGTGTAGTCGTACCAGGCTTTTGCGCGAAGAAAGGCGCCGTAGTTCTGGTACTTGAACTCGACTTCGCCAAGCAAGGTGACCGGCGAGGACACCAGGTTGCGCTTGCGGAAGTTCAGGCGCCCGTCATCCAGGTTACGGCCACCGCTTGGGTTGAACTGGCCGGGTGCGCCGTAACCGATGCTATTGGCATTGCGTTGGTAGACGTAGGCACTGTCCGGTTTTTCCGCGCTCAAGATGGCACCAACGCTAACACTGCCGTTGGCGCGCCCACTGACTTCGCCCCATTCAAATTCGCTGGCCTGGGCGTGCAGGGAGATGGCGTAAGCCAATGGGGTCAAGCTCAGGGCCGTGAGGCTCAGCCAGCTACGACGGTGAGTGCTGCTACTCGCGAGTGAAGTCACGCGACTGCCTCCAGATTTTTTGTTATTGGGGGGGCTAATTGCCGGCATTGCTCGGGTGGCCGATTGGCCGCGCTCCGAGGGGTCTATAGATAGGTCAATTCGGTGGGGGATTCTGGATGTTTGATGCCAATGATTTGGCAGTTGGCGACAGAGGTTCGGGCGGGATGATTGCTGAGGGGTGGCGTGAATGAGCAGTAGGTTGACATCTAAGGACAAGTTTTTCGGCGTGCGTCGCTTTATGCTGCCGCTGCTCTAAGTCCGACTGTTCAACGCGGTCGTCGAATGTCGATTGCTCCCAGGCGGGCAATCCACAACTAATAAAAATAATCCTGGTACTGAGGAACGCTGCGTGTCGACCGCCAAGAACCTGATCCTGGGGCTGTGCTCCATTGTGTTGTTCAACCTCCCGCTGCAGGCCCAGGAATCCGTGTCGCCGCACCTGGCAAAAAACCCTGCGGGCTATGCCGCCGCTGGCAGCTGTCAGGGCTGCCATGCCGAGCAGGCCAAGGATTGGAAAAACTCCGATCACGACTGGGCGATGCGCGAGGCGACGCCGGCCAACGTGCTGGGTAACTTCAAGGGCGCACGTTTCGAGGACGCCGGCGTCAAGGCGAGGTTCTTCCGTCGCGGCGACAAATTTTTCGTCAACACTGAAGGTGCGGACGGCAAACCGACCGATTTCGCCATCAGCTACACCTTCGGCTATAAGCCGCTGCAGCAGTACCTGGTGGAATTCCCTGGTGGCCGCCTGCAGAGCCTGACCATCGCCTGGGACACACGACCCAAGGCCGAAGGCGGGCAGCGCTGGTTCTCGCTCTACCCCGGCCAGCGATTTACCCCGAACGATCCGTTGCACTGGACCGGGCGCTATCAGAATTGGAACGCCATGTGCGCCGATTGCCATTCGAGCAATCTGTTGAAAAACTACGACGATAAAACCGACAGCTTTGCCACCACCTGGCATGAGCCGAACGTCGGCTGTCAGGGGTGCCATGGTCCGGCGCAGAAGCACGTCGAGTGGGCCGAACAAGCCAAGAGCAAACCCCAGGATAGCGCTGCGTACGCGCCGGCAAATACCTCCGCCTCGGCCAAGGATGTGGGCTTGCCCGTGGATTTCAAAACCCTTGGCAGCCAGGGCCAGGTCGAGCAATGCGGCTATTGCCACAGCCGCCGGCAAAGCCTGGGTGTCGGCCAGCAACCGGGCAAGCCGCTGCTCGATGCGGTGCTGCCGGCCACCTTGCGTCCAGAGCTGTATCACGCGGATGGGCAGATCCAGGGCGAGGTCTACGTCTACGGCTCTTTCACCCAAAGCAAGATGTCCGCCGCCGGGGTGACCTGCACCGACTGCCACGATCCGCATACCACCAAGGTCAAGATTGCAGGCAACGGTCTTTGTCAGCAGTGCCACACCGAAACGCCACCAGTGCGTTTCCCCAGCTTGCAGGCGAAGAACTACGACAGTCCCGAGCACCATCGTCACCAGCCCGGTTCGGCTGGCGCGCAGTGCGTCAATTGCCACATGCCGGCGCAGACCTACATGGTCGTCGACCCGCGCCGTGATCACAGCTTCCGTCTGCCACGGCCGGACCTGGATACCAAGACTGGCAGTCCGGATGCCTGCACCGCCTGCCACAAAGATCAAGAACCGGCGTGGGCGGCCAAGACAATCGAAGATTGGTTTGGTAAACCGCAACGCCCGCCGCACTACGGCGAAACGCTGCATGCTGCGCGTCAGGGCAGTGCCGGTACGCTGGCGCAACTGACGGCACTGATTGGCGACCTGGGTAAGCCGGCGATCGTCCGTGCCACGGCCGCCGAACAGTTGGTAGCGTTGGGCGAGCCGGCGATACCGAGCTTGACCCAGGCGCTCAAGGACCAGAACCCGGTGGTGCGTGCTTACGCGATTCCGGCCTTTACCGGGCTCGCGCCAGTGGAGCGGGTCAAACATTTGCTGCCACTGCTGGATGACCCACAGCGGGCGGTGCGCGATGAGGCATTGCGGGCGCTGGCGAGCATTCCCCTGCTGGCCTTGCCCGAAGAGCGCCGAGCAGGATTCACGGCGGCCCTCGAGGATTATGAACGGCGTCTGCGCAGCAATGCCGATCTGCCCGGCAACCGCCTCAACCTGGCCGTGCTGCTGGAGCGCAAGGGCCAGCAGTTGGACGCGCTGGAGCAGTACCGCCAGGCACTCAAGCTTGACCCGTACTTCTCTCCGGCGCGGGTCAATCTGGTAACGCTGGCTAACGGCATCCTGCGTCAGGATGAAGCCGAGCAGGTCCTGCGCGAAGGGGTGGCGCTCAAAGAGATGCCGGCCAGCGATCACGGCAATCTGGCCTACATGTTGGCGCTGTTGCTGGTCGAACGTGGCCAGGCCGAGGAAGGTCTGCAGTGGATGGAGCAGGCCGCCGTGGCCTTGCCCGACAACTCGCGAATCCGCTACAACCAGGGCTTGCTCCTGTTGCAGATGAAGCGCCGCGAAGCCGCGCAGGTCGCGTTGGAAGCCGGCCTGGCGCAATCGCCGCAGGACCCCGACCTGTTTTACGCGCTGATTTACCTGCATGGCTCGGGCGGTCAGCGCGAGCAGGCGCTGTCGTACCTGCGGCGCCTGGAGAAGGCAGCGCCAGGCGACCCGCGCCTGGCGCCGCTCAAGCAGCAATTGGGCGTGCGTTAGCAGCCGGGATGGATCACGGCGCCGCTCAATGCCTGGCGCCGGGCGCACAGTTATCCAGTGACCAGGGGCGGCGTGCTTTCGCGCGTTGGCCCTCAGACTGGATAAAAGGTATTGGGTTGACGCCAACGGTTGGACAATTGGCGCCGAATGACAATTTTCTTCCGGGCAACTGGGGCACATTGCCTCCAGATTAATAAAAACAAGCCTGACAAATCGCCACGGGTTGCAGCGTGGCGGAGGAGAATTGCGATGACACGCTACGTGCTCATTCTGGCCTGCCCCATTTTGATTGCCGCCCTGTTGCTATTGACCGGTTCCTTGCAGAACCCCGCCCCCCCCAAAACCACGTACGGCCCTGTCCCCAGTTTCGACGCCATCTTCGGTCAACATTGATACGCGAAGCAGGCGCGATTGACCCATGCCCACGCGTAACCAGCCCAAGCCGCCTTGTTTCAACGGCGACGCTGCCCTGCTGGTCGATGGCGCACAGGTCGCGCAGCGCAAGGGCATTCACGCGACCCTCAACGACGACTCGATGCTGACCGGTAATGGTGGGCGAGGCGGGCGTAATGAAGGCGCGGCGCTCCCTCCTGACGATCAGGTGGCGTTACGCGTCGGTGTCGAATTCCAGCGCATCGAAATCGCGTGGCTGGGCTGATCGCCCTAGATCCCCCAAGGCCTCGCCGTGGCCGGTGTAACGACCGGTCGCAGGGTGACGCCTGCGGCTACCGGCCTTTTGGACTATTTGGAGAAACACCGATGCAGGTAAATACCTTGATTCGCATGATGGGCTTGGGCGTTGGTGCGCTGGCCAGTCTGCTGACGGCCAGTGTGGCGGTGGCTGAACAGTCGAAACCCAACATCGTGTTCTTTCTCGCCGATGACCTGGGCAATGCCGATCTGGGTTACCGCGGCAGCGATATCCAGACACCCGCGATCGACTCCCTGGCCCGGCAGGGCACCCGGCTTGAATCCTTCTATGCCCAGCAAGTGTGCACGCCCGCCCGTGCAGCGCTAATGACGGGGCGTTACCCGATACGCCATGGATTGCAGACCCTGGTGATATTTCCAGGGCACAGCTATGGGCTGCCGTTGGATGAACGCACCTTGCCGCAAGCGCTGAAAGAGGCCGGCTACAAGACTGCAATCGTTGGCAAGTGGCACCTTGGTCACTACAAGACAGGCTTCTGGCCGAACCAGCGCGGCTTTGACCACAGCTATGGCAACCTGATGGGCGAGGTGGACTACTTCAGTAAGGAAAGAGGGGGTGTCATCGACTGGCAGCGCGATGGCCAGCCGGTCAAGGAAGAGGGCTACCACACCCTGCAACTGGCGGCGGAGGCCGAGCGCCTGATCGACGCGCATGATCCGGCGCAGCCGCTGTTTCTGTACATGCCGTTCCTCGCTCCGCATGCGCCGTACCAGGCCCCCAAGGAATATGAAGATCGCTACCCCGGTATCCAGGACCCGACCCGCCGCACTTACGCAGGGATGATAACGGCGGTGGACGATGCCGTTGCCAGGGTACTCACGGCCCTGGAGAAGAAGGGCATGCGCGAGAACACCTTGGTGGTCTTCGCCAGCGACAATGGTGGCGCGCTATCTGCAGACATGGCCTCCGGTGCTGGCAAAACCAAGGTTGCACACCCTCCGGCCAGCAACCTGCCGTATCGGGGAGGCAAGGGCAGCCTCTATGAAGGTGCGGTGCGGGTACCGGCCATCGTCAACTGGCCCGGGCACATCCCGGCGGGGCAGATGGTTAACCAGCCGCTGCACATGATCGACTGGTTTCCAACGCTGGTGCACCTGGCGGGTGGCAAGGTCGAAGGCAGCAAGCCGCTGGATGGCAAGGACATATGGGCCAGCCTCACCGAACAGGCCCCATCCCCCCATCAGGAACTGCTGCTCAATGCCGAGGCTTATCGTGGCGCGTTGCGCGAAGGCAAGTGGAAGCTGCTGCACAGCGCGCTGCTGCCGGCCCGCAGCCAACTCTTTGACCTGGAAGCCGACCCGCAGGAGAAGCATGACCTGGCGGCCGAGCATCCAGAGGTCGTTACCCGGTTACTGGCGAAACTGAATGATTATGGTCGTCAGCAGCTACCGTCGAAGTTTCTCGTCTCTCAGGGCCGTTACCTGAAGTACCAGGGTAAAGCGCTGTTCGAGAGCGAAGACAACGGCGCTGCCGAGCAGGCAGATGCCCAATTCATGAAAGCCTTGCAGGGCCTTTAAGCCCCCATCCCACAAACATTGTCATGCAGGCCTGACGGCCTGCCGGAGGCTGGGTTACGCCTGTGGCTAACCCACCCAGCGGGCTATTTGGAGAAACACTCATGCAGGTGAAGGTAAGTAGCGTGTTCCGCACAACCGGTTGGTGCGTTGGTGCGCTGGCCAGTCTATTGGCGAGCAGCGTGGCGCTGGCCGAAGAGCCGGATCGGCGCATTCTGCCGTTGGAGGTGCGTGTGGAGGGCGGCAAGGTCGGCCCGACCGTGCAAACCTCGCAAATGCCCAAGATCATCCCCGTCACCGCGCCAGCCGGTGCGCCGAACGTGGTAGTGGTTTTGCTCGACGACGTCGGTTTCAGTGCCAGTTCGACCTTTGGCGGCGCGATCGCCACCCCGGCGCTGGACAAGCTGGCGGGCGAGGGCGTGAGCTACACCCGTTTCCACACCACCGCCTTGTGCTCTCCAACCCGTGCGGCGCTGCTCACCGGGCGCAATCATCACAATGTCGGCGCGGGTAACATCACCGAGTTCGCCACCGGCTTCAGCGGCTACAACAGCGTGATCGGCAAGGACAGCGCGACCGTCGCCGAAGTGCTCAAAGGCAACGGCTACAACACCGCCATGTTCGGCAAATGGCACAACACACCCGTGTGGGAAACCAGTGCCGCCGGGCCTTTTGACCGCTGGCCGACCGGCATGGGCTTTGAAGAGTTCTACGGCTTTCTCGGCGGCGAGGCGCACCAGTATTTCCCCGGTCTGTTCCACGGCACTACGCCGACCGAACGCCCCGAGCATGCCGAGAACTACCACCTGACCACCGACCTCGTCGATCACGCCCTGCAATGGACCAGCACCCAGCAGGCCATGGCGCCGGGCAAGCCGTTCTTCATGTATTTCGCCCCTGGTGCCACCCATGCCCCGCATCAGGCTCCCAGCGAGTGGGTCGAGCCCTACAAGGGCAAGTTCGACCAGGGCTGGGACAAACTGCGCGAGGAAACCTTCGAGCGGCAGAAGCGACTCGGGGTGATTCCCGCCGACGCCGAACTGACTGCGCGGGATCCGTCGATTCCTGCCTGGGATTCGCTGACGCCGGAGCGCAAGAAAATTGCCGCGCGATTGATGGAGGTCTATGCCGGCTTCCTCGCCCACACCGACTATGAAATCGGCCGCCTGGAGCAGGGCTTCAAGGATCAGGGTGTGTGGGATAACACCCTGTTCATCTACATCGTTGGCGATAACGGCGCTGCGCCGGCGGGTGGATTGCAGGGCGTGTTCAACGAAATGACGTTCCTCAACGGCGTGGCGGAGGACGAAAAAGTCGTGCTGTCACGACTGGACGAAATCGGCGGGCCGAAAGCCAACAACGAGTACCCGGTGGGTTTCGCCTGGGCCATGGGCACACCGTTCAAGTACACCAAGGCGTGGGCCTCGCACTTTGGCGGCACGCGCAACCCGATGGTGATCAGTTGGCCGGCGAAGCTGAAACAGCATGGCGAGCTGCGCACTCAGTTCCACCATGTCACCGATGTGTTGCCGACCATTCTCGAAGCGGCGGGCTTACCTGCGCCGGAGAAAGTCAACGGCGTCGCGCAAAAGCCAGTGGACGGTATTTCTATGCTCTACAGCCTGAATGACGCTAAGGCCGCCGAGCGGCGCAAGACTCAATACTTCGAGCTGTATGGCACACGCGGGCTGTACCACGATGGTTGGATGGCTGCCACCAGTCACAACCGTGCCTACAGCAAGAACCAGCCGGGCGTGCCTGCGTTCACCGAGGATAAATGGGAGCTGTACAACCTCGACCGCGACTTCAGCCAGGCCAATGATCTGGCCGCGCAGTACCCTGACAAACTCAAGGCGCTGCAGGCAATATTCGAGCAGCAAGCGCAGGCCAATAATGTTTACCCGCTGGACGACCGCGGTGCCGCGCGCGTGATCAACGCGCGTCCGAGTATTCTCGGTACGCGCCAGGAATTCACCCTGCGCGCGGGCGCGGTGCGGATTCCCGAAGACCTGATCCGCAACACGTTCAACCGCTCGTTCAGCATCGAGGCCGATCTGAAGCTGGACAAGCCAGGCAACGTGCAGGGCGTGATCGCCACAGCCGGTGGCTACTACGGCGGCTTCTCGCTGTTCATCAAGGATGGGAAACCGTTCTACACCTACAACTACTTCGGCAGCGAGTACACCACGCTGGAAGGCACCCGGCCGTTGCCGCAGGGGCCAGTCAAGCTGCGCTATGAGTTCACCTACGACGGTGGCGGTATCGGCAAGGGGGGGCAGGCGCGGTTGCTGGTCAACGGTGAGCCGGTGGCGGAAAAACGCATCGAACGCATCGTGCCGCTGGGCTTCTCGGCGGACGAGACGCTGGACATTGGCATGGACACCGGCACGCCGGGATCGGACCGCTATGAAGGCAATTTCCCGTTCAATGCAACCATTGATCAAGTCAAGTTCAGCCTTCAATGAGCCCGGCCCCATGACCATGACAAGGAGAGTATCGATGAGGTTCTTCCACGCCAGCCTGCTGGCTCTGGCGCTACCAGTGGGTCAGGCGCTGGCCACGACAAACACTGAAGGGCGCGTCTTACCGCTGCCGCCTGCGGCATTCAAGGGTGAAATCGGCACCACCTACAAAGACTCGAAACCGGACTTTCCGGTGCAGCTCAAGGCACCGGAAGGTGCCCCTAACGTGCTGGTGATTCTGCTCGATGACGTCGGCTTCGGCGCGATGTCGACCTTTGGCGGCATGGTCGATACCCCGGCGCTGGATCGCTTGGCCGACAATGGCCTGCGCTACAACCGCTTCCACACCACAGCCCTGTGCTCGCCGACGCGTTCCGCCCTGCTTACCGGGCGCAACCACCATCAAGTCGGCAGTGGCATGATCACCGAGTTGGCCATCGGCTACCCGGGCTATAACAGCATGTGGGGCGCGGAAAGCGTGACCATCAGCGAAGTGCTGAAGAATCACGGTTACAACACCGCGATGTTCGGCAAATGGCACAACACACCGGATTGGGAAACCAGCCCGGCCGGGCCGTTCGATCGCTGGCCGACGGGCAAGGGCTTCGAGTATTTCTATGGCTTCCTCGGGGGCGAGGTCAGCCAGTACGAGCCACAGCTATACCAGAACACCGAAGCCGTCGAGCCGGCCACCACGCCTGAGCAGGGTTACCACCTGACCAGCGATATCACCGACCGGGCCATCAATTGGGTGCACACCCGCGACTCGATCGCACCGAACAAACCCTGGTTCGTCTATTGGGCACCGGGTGCTGCACACGCGCCGCACCACGCGCCGCAGTCCTACATCGACAAGTACAAGGGCCGCTTCGATAAAGGCTGGGATGCCTATCGCGAGCAAGCGTTCGCCCGGCAGAAAAAACTCGGTGTGATTCCCGCCGATGCCAAGCTGACCCCGCGTCCGGCCGAGCTGCCGGCTTGGGACTCGCTGAGCGCCGACGAGAAGAAGTTGTTTGCCAGGCAAATGGAGGTCTACGCCGGTTTTCTTGAGCACACCGATCACGAGACTGGTCGCCTGCTCAACGCTGTGCGCGAAATGCCGCGTGGCGATAACACCCTGGTGATCTACATCACCGGCGACAACGGCGGTTCCGCCGAAGGCAGCATGACCGGCACGCTGAACAACATGGCTACCCAGAACGGTATCCCCGACAGCGTGGCCGCGCAGTTGGCTGTGCTTGACGAACTGGGCGGACCCAAACACGAAGACCACTTCGCCGTGCCGTGGGCCTGGGCGATCAACACACCGTTCCAGTGGATGAAGCAAGTGGCTTCGCACCTGGGGGGTATCCGCAATGGCATGGTGATTTCCTGGCCCAAGCGGATCGAAGCCGAGGGCGGCTTGCGCAGCCAATTCAGTCATGTGACTGATATCGCGCCAACTATCTATGAGGCGGTCGGTATCCCGATGCCGGAAGAAGTGTCCGGTGCCAAGCAAACGCCACTGGCTGGCACCAGCCTGCTTTACAGCCTGAATGATGCCAAGGCTGCCGACCAGCACCGCACCCAGTATTTCGAGATGTATGGCAGTCGCGCCATCTACTCCGATGGCTGGATGGCCTCGGTCAAGCACAGTCAGCCCTGGGATATGCTCAATCGCAAGGGTGACTTCGAGAACGATCAGTGGGAGCTGTACAACCTCAACGAAGACTTCTCCCAAGCCAATGATCTAGCGGCCAGACACCCGGAGAAGCTCAAGGCGCTGCAAGCGCTGTTCGACCAGCAGGCCAAGGCCAATCAGGTTTACCCACTGGATGATCGCTTTGTCGAGCGTGGCATGGATCAGACCCGGCCGTCGCTGGTGCGCGGTCGCACCGACTTCAGCTTCCGTCCGGGCACCGTGCGGATTCCCGAGGGCAGCGCGCCGAACACCAAGATGCGTTCGCACCGCATCAGCACCACAATCAACATACCGGCTGGCGGTGTCGAGGGCGTGATCGCGGCCCAGGGCGGCAGCGCCGGGGGGTGGAGCCTGTACGTCAAGGATGGGCATCTGCTGTACGTGAACAACTTCTTCGGCAAGAAGAGCGATGTATTGCGCAGCGCCGCGCCACTCCCGGTCGGAGAGGTCGAGGTGGTGTTCGAATACACCCAGGAAGTCAAACAGTGGGCTGGCGGCGGTAGTGCTCGGTTGCTGGTGAACGGCAAGCCAGTGGTCAAGGGCACGTTTGCCAATGTGGTACCGGGGCGTTTCTCCGCCACCGAAACCCTGGACATTGGTGCCGATCTGGGCTCGGCGGTGACCGAGGACTACCACGGCCCGTTCCGCTTCAACGGCAGCATGCAGCCGGTGCAGTTCAAGCTGCTCTAAAAAGCGCTGAGCAATATCCCAAAGGCGGCACGGGGCAACCCGTTGCCGCCTTTGTGCGTTCTACGGCGCGGTATCAGACCAAGTCATCCGTGGTTTGCTGTTTGCGCCACTCCCGCGGGCTTTGTCCGTGCCAGCGCTGGAAGGCACGGGAAAAAGCACTTTGGTCGCTGTAGCCGAGCAGGTCCGCCAGTTGCGAGATGCTGATGTTTGAATCCAGCAGGTAGCGGCTGGCCATGGCCTGGCGGGTGGAGGACAGCAGGTCCTGGAAGGTGGTGCCTTCATCTTCCAGTTGGCGCTGCAGCGTGCGGGTGCTGATATTCATATGGCTGGCAATCTGTTCGATGGTCGCGCGGCCGTCGGGCATAAAGCTGCGGATTAGTTGTTGCACCAGCTCCGGCAACTGTTGGACGGCCTTCTGCGCGATGTTGTCGAGGTGTTGCTGGATCAGGCGATGCAGTGCCGGGTCGGCGGCGTGCAGGGTGGTATCGAGCAGTGAGGTCTCGAACATCCAGCCATTGCAGGGGGCATTAAAGCTCGGGATCAGGCCAATCAGGCGCCGGTACTGCCCGGGCTCGGCAACCGGGGCATGCTGCAGCAGCGCTGCCGACGGTTGCCAGCGCTTGCCCAACAGGGTGCGCATCAACGGCATGCCGATCCCCAACGCCAGTTCTGCACCGTGCCGGGAACCGAAGATCGTCGGGTCGGTAATGGTGTAGGAAATGATGGTGTGCTCGCTTTGTTCCTCAAGTCGCACTTGTGCGGCGCCAGAGTGCACATGGAAG
>NZ_JACMYG010000045.1 GCF_014236655.1 Pseudomonas kielensis | reverse complement strand
AGACTGCGCCGGAAGTGGGGCGAATTATAGACATATAGAATCTGCCGTCAACTGCTAATTTGGTTTTTCTATCAAAAGCTGGAAAGTCGCCGAGATCCGAAGGTAAACCTGCAACCGAGATAAAGAGTGCGCAGTATATTGCTCAACTCAACTTAGTTGCGCATGATGTAACACATACCTGCCTTTTACCCTGGAAGACGCCCCTCAATGAATGAGCAATCCCGCAGCCTGACCTCGACCCTGTTTCCGGTCGGCCTGCTATTAATAGCCATGGCGTCGATTCAGTCCGGCGCCTCCCTGGCCAAGAGCATGTTCCCAGTGGTCGGCGCTCAAGGCACCACGACGCTGCGCCTGATTTTCGCCAGCGTGATCATGATCCTCCTGCTGCGTCCCTGGAAGGCCAAGCTGACCGCCCGCTCGCTGCAGACGGTAGCGGTCTACGGCGTGGCGTTGGGCGGTATGAATCTGCTCTTCTATATGTCGCTGCAAACCGTTCCACTGGGCATTGCCGTGGCACTGGAGTTCACCGGCCCACTGGCCGTGGCAATCTACGCGTCACGCAAGGCCATCGACTTCCTGTGGATTGGCCTGGCTATCGTTGGTTTGCTGCTGCTGATCCCCACCGATGCAGGCAGCGCCAGCATTGATCTCATGGGTGCCGGTTATGCACTGGCCGCGGGCGTCTGCTGGGCGCTGTATATTCTCTTCGGGCAGAAAGCCGGCGCCGACAATGGTGTGCAGACGGCCGCCCTGGGCGTGATGATCGCTGCAGTCTTCGTTACGCCTTTCGGCGTTGCCCACGCCGGCGCGACCTTGTTGACGCCGTCGCTGATCCCGGTCGCGCTGGGGGTCGCGGTATTGTCCACCGCCCTGCCCTACACCCTGGAAATGATCGCCCTGACCCGGATGCCAGCGCGCACCTTCGGCACCCTGATGAGCGTCGAGCCCGCCATTGCAGCGATGTCCGGCCTGCTGTTCCTTAATGAGTACCTGTCCCTGGCCCAGTGGATGGCCATCAGCTGCATCATCCTGGCTTCGGTGGGCGCTACCTTGACCATGGGCCGTGAAGTCAAACCTATGGTGGCGAATGACTGAGAAACATTCTTAAAAGGTCTGGTATTTCTCTGTCAATTAGGCCATGTTTAGTTGCTATCCGGCATTTGACATGGAGCGTTCGGATAGGGAACTTACACCCCGTGAAGCAAAAGCGTAGGCTGTCAGGCTCGGTTGCCAGACCCGAGACCGCAATAGGGAAAGGAATGAAACGATTTTTGGTATTTATAGCAGTACTTGCCATCGCAGGATGCGCCGCAACCTCTAAAACCGAAGTCAAGCGCGGGAAGAAAGGTCTGCATATCAGTTGCTCCGGCCTATCCTCATCGTGGGACCAATGCACGGCGACCGCCGCCAAGGCGTGTGGTCCCAAGGGCTACAAGGTCATCGCCAAATCCGGGGACAGCGTTGAAGACTCGGGGGACTATCCCTTCGGCCTCAACCCTGCCGGCTATACCAGCCGCAGCATGATTATCATCTGCAAGTAAAAGCATCGGCGCTCGCAGCTCAGTGAGCGTCTATCTGGCGCGCGACCTCTTCGTAGCTCGATGACAACACGCTGCTCTGGATCTGGGGGCTGACCAGCATCCGCGCCACCACCAATGCCCCGACACATTGCGACAGGATC
Source organism: Pseudomonas kielensis (assembly GCF_014236655.1). Classification (GTDB taxonomy): domain Bacteria; phylum Pseudomonadota; class Gammaproteobacteria; order Pseudomonadales; family Pseudomonadaceae; genus Aquipseudomonas; species Aquipseudomonas kielensis. Next base: position 30,288 of record NZ_JACMYG010000045.1, on the reverse strand, counting down.
GCCCACGCCAAGCTGTCACTCTGCAGAATGCCCGCCCAACTCTCATGCAACCGGCAAATCCAGTGTTCGGCCTGCTGACGCACCGCGCTGTCGGCACGGGCAATTTCGGCGCCTAATGCGGGCAGTGCGCACCCGGTGCCTGGTTGTTCGACATGGGCCATGCTCAAGTAATGCTTGAGGCAACGCTCCAGCCTGACGCGACTCAATTCACCGTCGCCACTCAAGCGCTCAAGACTTTGGCGTAATTCACGCTCGACGATTGAGGCAAAGAGTTCGTCTTTGGACGAGAAGTGACTGTAGAACGCACCGCCAGTGAGCCCGATGGCTTTCATCAGGCCATCCACCCCCACGGTGGCGAACCCCTCCTGCTTGGCGGACACCGAGCTGCTTTCCAACAGTTTCTGCCTGGTTTCCAGCTTGTGACTGGCTGAGTAACGCATCGCGGCTCCAAAAATTGCATCGTCTTGACGTCGTGTCGATCGTAGCATAACGTTCGTTTAGCTAACGACCGTTTACCAAAGAGCGATGACTATGACCACAGCAACCCATAACAACAAAGTCGTGCTGGTTGTCGGTGCTGGCGACTCCACTGGCGGGGCCATTGCCAAACGTTTTGCCGAGGAAGGATTTGTCGCCTGCGTCACCCGGCGCAGCGCCGATAAATTGCAGCCGCTGGTCGACGCCATCAATGCCAACGGTGGCCAAGCCCACGGTTTTGCCTGTGATGCGCGCAAGGAAGAAGAAGTCATTGCGCTGGTCGAGCAGATCGAGAGTCAAATCGGTCCCATTGAAGTGCTGGTCTTCAACATCGGCGCCAATGTCCCCTGCAGCATCCTCGAAGAAACCGCGCGCAAATACTTCAAGATCTGGGAGATGGCCTGCTTCTCGGGTTTTCTCAATGCCCGCGAAGTGGCCAAGCGCATGGTCACCCGCCAACGCGGCACGATTCTGTTTACCGGGGCCACCGCCGGCCTGCGCGGCGCCGCAGGTTTTGCTGCATTCGCCGGAGCCAAGCATGGCATTCGTGCCCTGGCACAAAGCATGGCCCGGGAACTCGGACCGCTGAACATCCACGTCGCGCACGTGGTGGTCGATGGCGCCATCGATACCGACTTCATTCGCGATAACTTCCCGGAAAAATACGCACTCAAGGCCGAAGATGGAATTCTCGACCCTGCGCACATAGCCGAGAACTATTGGTTCCTGCACAACCAGCCGTGCGATGCCTGGACCTTTGAACTGGACCTAAGGCCATGGAGCGAACGCTGGTAAGCACTGCCTCCCAACAACAATCAGAGTGCATCGAACATGAGCAAGTGCGTGGAGTTTTTCTTTGACCTGGGCAGCCCGGCCACTTACCTGGCCTACACCCAACTGCCGGGCATCTGCGAACAGACCGCCAGCCAACTGATTTACCAACCGATGCTGCTCGGTGGAGTATTCAAGGCCACTGGCAACGCATCACCCGCGACCATTGCAGCCAAGGGACGTTACATGTTCCAGGACCTGCAACGCTACGCCAGACGCTACGGCGTCGCCTTTGCGCTCAACCCGCATTTCCCGATCAACACCTTATTGCTGATGCGCGCCGTCACCGGCATGCAGATGCGCCATCCGGAGCGTTTCATCGCCTTTATCGACTGCCTGTTTCGGGCGCTCTGGGTTGAGGGGCGCAACCTCAACGACCCGGCGACCGTTGCCGCAGTCCTCAGCGAGCACGGCTTCGACCCACAGGCGGTGCTGGCCTTGGCCGCCGACGAGGAGGTCAAGGCCGCGCTCAAGGACAAGACCGAGCAAGCGATTGCGCGGGGGGTGTTTGGCGCACCGAGCCTGTTTGTCGGTGACCAGTTGTTCTTCGGTCAGGATCGCCTGGACTTTGTCCGCGAGGCGTTGAGCTGACGCTACACCCTGCGGGCCGTGCGCCGCAGCCGCAAGGGCTGACGGCGCACTCAGCAGTCAAATGGCGGCAGTGCGCGTGTGCAACCATTCCAGCGCTGCCCCTTCGAGCAACGGGCTCAGGCGCTTGCGCACTTGCGCGTGATAACCGTTGAACCACTCGCGCTCATCCTCGGTCAGCAAGGAAGTTTCCAGGCAGCGAGTATCGATCGGACACAGGGTCAGGGTTTCGAACTTGAGGAACTGACCAAATTCGCTGCTGCCCGCCTCGCGGTTCAACACCAGGTTTTCGATACGTACCCCCCAGCGCCCCGGCCGGTAGGTACCCGGCTCGATGGAGGTGATCATCCCCGGCTGCATCGCGGTCTGTGGCGCGGCTGCCGCCTGGTAGGCAATCACCTGCGGACCTTCGTGCACGTTGAGGAAGTAACCGACGCCATGCCCGGTGCCGTGGCCGTAATCCACGCTTTCGGCCCAGATCGGCGCCCGCGCAATGGCGTCGAGCAGCGGCGAGAGAATGCCCCGCGGAAACTGCGCTCGGGACAAGGCGATCACGCCCTTGAGGACACGGGTGCAATCGCGTTTCTGCTCGGCAGTCGGCGTGCCGACGGGGACCATCCGGGTAATGTCGGTGGTGCCACCCAGGTACTGGCCACCGGAATCGATCAGCAGGAGGCCATCGCCTTCAATCACCGCGTGCGCTTCTTCAGTTGCGTGATAGTGCGGCATGGCACCGTTGGCGTTGTAGGCGGCAATGGTGTTGAAGCTCAACGAGACATAACCCGGGCGCCGGGCCCGGGCCGCGGTCAGGTGTTCGTCAATCGTCAGTTCGGTAATACACTCACGCCCCAGCGCGCTGTCGAGCCAGCTGAAAAACTCGCAGAGGGCTGCGCCGTCCTGCTCCATGGCCTGGCGAATGTGCTCGGCGTCGGCCAAGCTTTTCTGCGACTTGGCCAGGGTGGTCGGGTTCAGGCCCTCCACCAGCTTCACACCACTGCTCAGGTTGCCCAGCAGGCCGGCCGTGACCCGAGCCGGGTCGACCTGCAGGCTGCTGCCACTCGGAATAGCTGCCAGGGCCGCGGCCACTTCACTGTAGTCACGCAGGGTCACGCCGTCCTGCTCGAGGATCGCCCGCAGTGGCGCATCGACTTTGCTCAAGGCCACAAACAAGGTTGCCTGCTGCTGGCTGATCAGCGCAAAGGACACGAACACCGGGTTGAACGACACATCGGCGCCACGCAGGTTGAACAGCCAGGCAATGTCGTCGAGGGTGGCGATGAAGTGCCAATCGACACCGCGGGCATGCAGGGTTTCGCGCAACGTAGCGAGCTTGTCGCCACGGCTGACGGTAGCCTGGGGTGGCAAGTGCTGATAAATCGGTTGATCCGGCAGGCTCGGGCGATCGTTCCAGACTTCGCTCAACAGGTCGATGTCGGTGCGCAGGCTTGCCCCACGCTCTTGTAGCTTGCTGCCCAAAGTCCGCGCCGAAGCCACGGCCATAACCGCGCCATCCACCGCTACCACGCCACCTTCCGGGGTTTGTTCAGCCAGCCACTCCAGAGGTCCGGGCTGGCCCGGTTGCAGTTTCACCAGTTCGATACCGCTGCCCATGAGCTCCTTGCTCGCCTGTTCCCAGTAACGGCTGTCGGCCCAGATGCCGGCAAAGTCCTGAGTGACGATCAGGGTCCCGACCGATCCATGAAAGCCCGACAGCCACTGTCGTCCTTGCCAGTAACCTGGCAGGTACTCCGATAGATGGGGATCGGCCGACGGCACCAGCAACGCGTGAATGCCCTCCCGGCTCATAAGTTCGCGGGTGCGCGCCAGGCGCTGGGGAACCGTTCCCTGGATCAAAGGCTGCGTACTCATCATGTCTCCTGCTAACCACTTCAATATTGTTATAGGGCGCTGACTTATGGTCGGCGCATCAGGGTTGGGCGGTAACCCAGAACGCCGGTGCACTGGCGATTGCCGCCTTGATCAACTGGGCGGCCTGATCGATATCCTGATCACGGGTGAAACGCCCAAGGCTCAAGCGAATAGTGCGTCCCGCCGCCCGCGCATCGTGGCCCAGGGCCAGGAGCACATGGGAGGGGGCGTTACTGGCGGAATTGCAGGCCGAGGTCGCCGAGAACGCTATCGAAGCGCTCAACGCCTGGGCATTGAACTCGCCTTCGCTGAAAGTCAGGCTCAGGGTGTGGGGAATACGCTGGCTCGGGCTGCCATTGAGCCGCAGGCCGGCGATGGCGCCGAGTTGCTCCAGCAAACGCTCGCGCAGCCGCGAAATGATGCCGGCCTCCTCGGCAAAGTGTTCGGCCGCCAATGCAAAGGCAGCGCCCATGCCCGCGATCTGATGAGTCGCCAGGGTGCCCGAGCGCAAGCCACCTTCGTGTCCGCCACCGTGGATCTGCGCCTGCAGGCGCTGCTCGGCCCGCGGGCCGACGTAGAGCGCACCGATGCCCTTGGGACCGTAGACTTTATGGGCGGAAAACGACATCAGGTCGACCGGCCAGTGCGCCAGGTCAATCGTCACCTTGCCCGCACCCTGGGCGGCATCGACGTGGAACAAGGCCCCGTGTTCACGCACGCGCTGGCCGATGGCCGGGATGTCGTTGACGGTGCCCAACTCATTGTTGACCAGCATCAGCGACACCAGGAAGGTGTCCTCGCGCAGTGCCTCGCTGACCGCTTGCGCAGTGATCAGCCCATCGGCGTCGGGCAGCAGATAAGTGACATCGATCCCGGCATCCTGCAATTGCCTGGCCGTATCGAGAATCGCCTTGTGTTCGATCTGGCTGGTGATGATATGCCCGCCCGGCTGTTGACGAGCCTGGGCTACCCCCTTGAGGGCCAGGTTATTGGATTCAGTGGCACCGGAGGTCCAGACGATCTGGGACGCCTGCGCCCCCACCAGACCGGCGACCTGCTGGCGCGCCAGCTCGACCGAACAGCGGGCCTGCTGGCCAAAGACATGGGAACTGGAGGCGGGGTTGCCGAAGTTGCCGTTGAAACCCAGACAATCGACCATCACCTGGATGACCCGCTCATCCACCGGGGTGGTGGCGGCGTAATCAAAATATAAAGGACGTGTATTCATAAAAAAGGCTCGCAGAGCAGGTTCCGGGATCAGGTGCAGCGGATGCTGTCACTGCGCGGTGCCCGTTTGAGGGGCGCGCTTGAGGGACGCGTTACGGCAGGCGTCCAGCAATACCTGATCGGATGCAGTTAAAGAAAGACAACTTCATTTAAAAGTGCGTAGGAACGCTCCTGAAGTTGAGCTTAACAGGCATCTGCTACCGGGTTGAAGCACCAGTCAGCCAAAGCTCTGCTGCAACATGGGGTACAGCGATGCCACCAGCAGCAATGCCATGCCCCAATTGAACAGCCGCAGCCAGCGCCGGTCCCGCAATACATTGCGCAGCAGCGAGCCACAGACCACCCAGACACCGACGCTGGGCAGATTGATCAGGGCAAACACCGCCGCGATCACGACCACATTGGTGAAGTAGCCCTGCAGCGGTGTATAGGTACTGATGGCACCAATTGCCATGATCCAGGCCTTGGGATTGACCCACTGGAACGCCGCCGCGCCCAGGTAGCTGATGGGCTGGCCGCGCCCCTCTTCGCTGTCCGAGACCGGCCCTGAGTGGGCAATCTTCCACGCCAGGTACAGCAAGTAGGCCGCGCCGACAAAACGCAGCACGTTATAAAGCAGCGGATAGGTTTGAAATACCGCTCCCAGGCCAAACCCCACGGCCAGCACCAGGACAAAAAAACCGCAGGTGATCCCCAGCATGTGCGGGATGGTTCGGTTAAAACCGAAATTGACGCCCGAGGCCAGCAACATGGTGTTGTTCGGACCCGGCGTGATCGAGGTCACCAGCGCGAACAGGGCAAAGCCGAGCAGTACATCCAGGGAGAGGGTCATGGTGCGATTCCATCAGGTCAGTCAGGACTCGACCCTATCGCAGCACCCGCGCGGCGAGCACGCACAGTTGGCAAAAACTTAGAGCGGTACAGTCGCTCAACTCGCCCGCCCGTGCAGTTGTGGTGAGCGCTCGGCGTTCATCTCAGCCTGCGGGTCAAATCCGCCGGCTCTGCTTGGCTGAGGCAGCAACTGGGCCTTTTTCGCCTGGTACTCATCAAACGACAAACCTCGACGACTCAGCGCTTCCAATGCCAGCTCGCGGCTTTCCTCGGCCGAATACGGCCGCAGTTCCGGGGACGGGTGAGTGGCGCAGCCGGCAAGCAGCGAGGCGATCAACAACAATGTGGCGCTTGGCAAATGAGTCATGGGGGCGATTCCTGAGAGCTGTCCTGAAGCAATGGACACAGGCTACGCCCCAGCCTTTCTCGAGAAAAATCATCGCGCTCGATAGTCCTTATCGAGTTTTTTGCGCAGTACCGCGTGCTAGCCCACCAGGCTGCATTGCGAGGCATTGTCCGGGCTGCGCTCGATGCTGCGCAGAACCTGGAAGGAGCCAAAGGTCACACCCTTGGCCTGATGGGTGCGGATCAACTGCCAGAAATCCTGCTCACCGCTTTCAAAACTGCGAAACGCCGCCTCGCCTGCCTCGCGGGATTGCCACTGCAGGTAATTGAGTACCCGCCGCCCGTCGTCGCTGGCCTGCACACTGGCGCTGAGAAAGCCGCTGTGGTGCTGGGCCAGGCGCTCGGTCTGGGCGGATAACGCCGACACCAGGCCTTGTTGTTGATGGGGCTCGATCTCGAATTCGATCAGTTGGGTAAAACTGCGATTGTTCTCTATCGACTGCATGAGGATTCCCCCTGGCGCGTAAGTCGCATCTTGCGAATTGAAGGTTGGCAGGATAAAACCTCTAGTTAAGTCAAGGTCAAGTGGCAATTGAAATGATCAGCAAGGACAACCTGCACAAAGAGTTGAGTGTCGGGCAACTGGCGCAGCGCAGTGGCGTGGCGGTTACCGCCCTGCACTTTTATGAATCCAAGGGGCTGATCCACAGCAGTCGCAACCCGGGCAACCAGCGTCGTTACCCTCGGGAGGTGCTGCGCCGGGTGGCGCTGATCAAGGTAGCCCAGCGCCTGGGCATTCCCCTGGCGGAAATCGGCGCGGCCCTCAAGTCCCTGCCTGACCATCGCGCGCCCACCGCGGCAGACTGGAAACTGCTGTCGGAAAAATGGAGCAACGACCTCGATGAACGGATCCGCCAATTGAGCCTGCTGCGCGACAAACTCAATGGCTGTATCGGTTGCGGCTGTTTGTCGATGGAAGCCTGCCCACTGCGCAACTACGGGGACGTGCTGGGTGAGCAAGGCAGCGGCGCCCAACTGCTGGCGCCAGGTGGCTGATAGCCCGCAGATGGCCAAGCTGCAACCCGTCGGCCAATCCGTGGCGACGCGAGGACGGGCCTATAGTTATCCGACCGGAAATCGGCGAGATACCGCGCCCCATCCCCCTACGCACCCTGGAGAACCGCCATGAGCGTTAAACCCATCCCGGAGGGTTATCACAGCATCACGCCCTACCTGGGAATCCACAAAGCTGGCGAAGCCATCGAGTTCTACAAAAAAGCCTTCGGCGCCACTGAAGTCATGCGCCTGTCGATGCCCGACGGCAGCATCGGCCATGCCGAACTGCGTATCGGCGACTGCCCGATCATGCTGGGCACACCGTGCGACCAAGGGCCCTTGAGCAACCCGGACACCTCGCCCTCCGTCGGCCTGCATCTGTACGTCGAGGATGTGGATCAACGCTACGCCCAGGCAATCAAGGCCGGTGGCATCGTGGTGTCCGAGGTCAAGGACCAGTTCTACGGTGACCGCTCGGGCACCTTGAAAGACCCCTACGGCCATGTATGGTTTCTGGCCACCCATAAAGAGGACCTGACCCAGGAGCAGATCGAACAACGCGCCGAGGACATGTTCACCCAGCAATAATCCCCAGCCCCTGCAGGAACGGGCTTACCAGCGAAGCACAATCTTCAGCCTAAGCGCCTATTGTCGGGGCTCTGGAGGGTGTTTTCGCTGGCAAGCCTGGGCCAGCGATTGCGGCGTCTGCGACTACAAATACGCCTTTGAAACATTTGCTTTCATATTGCCTTTCATGATTTTTGATTCTCATTCGTCTTAATTAGATGCAGCAGGTCGCGTAGGCAAAAGCTACGGCCGGCTTTTTCAGGAATCACGGTGCATCCACACCGCTCCTCTCATCGAATCAAGACCCTCATTCATGTCGAAGAAGTCCCGTTCCAAACTGTGGTTTCTGGTGCATAGCTGGCTAGCACTGCCCATCTGGTTCTTTGTACTGATCGTCTGCGTCACCGGCACCCTGGCAGTCGTCAGCCAGGAGATCGTCTGGCTGGCCAACCCGGACATCCGTGCCAGCCAACCGTCCGACGACGCCGAACTGTTGAGCTATGACCAAGTCATTGCCGCGATCAAGCAGGCCGAACCTCTCACCATCGTCGAATCCATCAGCCGCCCGGATGAATCGCACTTCGCCCTGACGGCGCAGGTGAGCTACCCGGACGGGCGCTCGGTCGCGGTCTACGTGAACCCCTACAGTGGCGTGATTCAAGGGATCAGCCCGGATTTCAACTTCCAGGCCTTTACCCGTGCACTGCATGGCTGGTGGCTGGTGCCCTTTACCAACGGCTTCAGTTGGGGCTGGTACCTGGTGTCGTTCCTCGGCATTCCGTTGCTGGTGTCATTGATCACCGGCCTGGTGGTGTACAAAAAATTCTGGAAGGGCTTCCTCAAGCCCACCCTGCGGTTCAATCACGGAGCACGGATCTTCTGGGGCGACTTCCATCGCCTGAGCGGCATCTGGTCGATCTGGTTCATTGCGGTGATTTCCATCACCGGCATCTGGTTCCTGATCGAAGCCCTACTGTTCGACAACCAGATTTCCATCTCCAGCGAGCCGGTGATCCCGGTGGTCGCCCGCGAGAGCGTACCCCTCTCGGCCGACGGTTCTCCGCCGAAAATGATCGACCTGGACAACGCCATCCTGATCGCCCAGGAGAAAATCCCCGGGTTGGAAGTGAGCTTCGTCAGCCTGCCGAGCAATGCCTACAGCCACCTCAACATTGGTGGCCGTGGCTGGTACCCGCTGATGTTCCAGACCGCCACGATCAACCCCTACAACGGCGACATCGATGCCTCGCGGCTGCTGTCGGACCGCACTGGCCTGGAGTTCGTCACCGAGTCCATGCGCCCGCTGCACACCGGCGACTTCGGCGGCCTGTGGATAAAACTGATCTGGTTCTTCTTCGGCCTGGTCCTCAGCATGATGGTGCTCAGCGGCCTGCTGATCTGGACCAAACGCACCGCCCTGGCCACCGCCAACGCGCTCAAGCGCAGCAACAAGACGCCCCGCCCGGCCAAGGTCGAACAACCGGCGGCAGCCATGAACGACAACTCGCCGGAGACTAACCTGTGAGCAAGGCCACCACCGCAGTCCCCCCTTCGCGCCTGAGTGTGTTCTGGCACAAATGGCGGTTTCACATCAACATTCTGCTGCTCCTGATCCCACTGGGGTTCATGCCCAAGTACTTCGCTGACGTCGCACTGTTTCGCGGTGACAGCGGCCTGGGCGAGCGAGAAATCGGTGACATCCAGGTCGGCCCCTGGAGCCTGCGCCTGGCCGAGTTGCGCAATCAGGAGCCGCAACTGTCAGGCCCCGCCGGCTACATGAAGAACTTCAACGCGGCGCTGTGCCAATCCTGCATCGGCCAGGTCAAGGCGACTTACCTGCGCATCGGCAAACCCCGCAGCCTGCGGGCCGCCGGGGTGATTTTCTTCGGTGCCCCCTATCGCATGGGCGCGAGCTTGCCGATCCCCGAGAAGACCAAAACCGACGCCGAAATCTGGATCACCATGGAAGGCTGGGACGGCAGCATGCATCAGGCGGCCGTGCCGCTTGCCCAAGCATCCCCGGCCACTATCGCCTGGCTGAACAAACAAGGAGGCAAACCATGACCGTTTCCCGCAACTTGACCCCTTTGCGCCTGCTTGGCAGTGCGCTGGCGTTGGCCCTCGGTGCAGGCTTCAGTGCACAGGCCCTGGCCCACAACCCGATGTGCGAATGCAAGGCCATCGACGCCGAGCAGATCCAGTGCACCGGTGGTTTCTCCGATGGCAGTGGCGCACCTGGCGTGACCCTGGATGTGATCGGCTATGACGAAACCATCCTGGTACCGGGCAAACTCGGCGCCGACTCGACCCTGACCTTCAAGAAGCCCGGATCCGAGTTCTATGTCTTGTTCGACGCAGGCCCTGGCCACGTGGTCGAGATCGACCAAGCGGATATCGAGGCCCCATGAGTACCCCCACCACACAGCTCGTGCGCCCGGCCGGTGCCGGCCATGAAACCCTCTATGTCTTGTTGCTGTGCCTGGCGATCCTCGCGGTTGCCGGTTCCGTGGTGCTCTGGCGCGGCGAGCCGGAGGTGGTCAGCAGCGTGCAAACCCATCAACTGGATGCGCGGCGCGATCTCGGCGCCTCGGAGCAAGGCATTTATGCCGACCTGCGGGTGACCCTCGACGAAATCCACCTGCTGCGTGAAGAGCAGCAAGCCCTGCCGACCCCGCAAATCCTGGCCGACGAAGGTTTTGCCCCCTTCGCCCAGGACGCCAGCTCCGTCAGCCGCGGCGGCCACGCCTGGCAGCTGCTGGGCAGTGGCGCGTACTTCGGGCAGAGCCAGGCACCGAGTGTCGCCGGCTCCTTCCTGATGCGCCTGAACGCGCTGGGCAACGCCGAGCCGGACATCTGGCTCAACCGCGGCGCAAGCCTCCAGGCCCCTGCCGATCTGGCCGATGCCGCGCTGATCAGCGCGGGCTGGCAACAGGTCGTCGCCCAATTCGACGCCGGCGTCACTCGCCAGCATCGTCACTGATTTGCGTATTCACCCCAGAGAAGACCGCTTGCTCATGCCTAGTTCATCTGCGCCCCATCGTTTTCTGCACCGCGCACGCCTGCTGCTGGCAGGCCTGCTGGCCCTGGTGGTCATGCCCCTGGCCAGCGCCGAAGAGGCCAAGCGCCTGCGCATCGGCATCACCTTGCATCCGTACTACAGCTACGTGGCCAATATCGTCGGCGACAAGGCCGAAGTGGTGCCGTTGATTCCGGCCGGGTTCAATCCCCATGCCTATGAGCCACGCGCCGAAGACATCAAGCGCATCGCCGGCCTGGACGTGATCGTGCTCAACGGTGTCGGCCACGACGACTTCGCCGACCGCATGATCGCCGCCAGCGAAACCCCCAACGTCAAGGTGATCGAGGCCAACGAAAATGTGCCGCTGCTGGCGGCCACCGGGATCGCCGCGCGGGGCGCAGGCAAGGTGGTGAACCCGCACACCTTCCTGTCCATCAGCGCCTCCATCGCCCAAGTCAACAACATTGCCCGGGAACTGGGCAAGCTTGACCCCGCCAACGCCAAGACGTACACCCAGAACGCCCGCGCCTACGGCAAACGACTGCGGCAGATGCGTGCCGACGCCCTGGCCAAACTGACCAAGGCGCCCAATGCCGACCTGCGGGTGGCCACGGTCCACGCGGCCTACGACTACCTGTTGCGCGAATTCGGCCTGGAAGTGACCGCCGTGGTCGAGCCGGCCCACGGGATTGAGCCGAGCCCGAGCCAACTGAAAAAGACCATCGACCAACTGCGCGAACTGGACGTCAAGGTGATCTTCTCGGAGATGGATTTCCCCTCCGCCTACGTCGACACCATCCAACGTGAGTCGGGGGTAAAACTCTACCCGCTGTCACACATTTCCTACGGTGAATACAGCGCCGAGAAATATGAAAAGGAAATGACCGGCAACCTCGACACCGTGGTCCGGGCGATCCAGGAGGCCGGCGCATGACCATCCAGCAAACCCTCACCACGCCACTGGCCGGCCCCGCCATCGAGTTCGCCGACGTCAGCCTGACCCTTGGCCGCACGACCATCCTCGACCAGGTCAGCTTCCGAGTGCAGCCCGGCAACGTGCATGCGTTGGTGGGCCCCAACGGCGGCGGCAAGAGTTCACTGATCAAGACCCTGCTCGGGCAAATGCCTCACCAGGGCCGCTTGAGTCTGCAATGGCCGGGCGAGCCCGGGACCATCGGCTATGTGCCACAAGCCCTGGAGTTCGACCGCGGCCTGCCGATGACGGTTGACGATTTCATGGCCGCGATGTGCCAGCGGCGTCCGGCGTTTCTCGGCATCAGCCGGCACTACAGCGTGGCCATCGGCGAAGCCCTGGAACGGGTCGGCATGCAGGACAAGCGCAAGCGCCGCATGGGGGCGCTGTCCGGCGGTGAACGCCAGCGCGTTCTGCTGGCGCAGGGCTTGATTCCCGCACCCCAGTTGCTGGTGCTCGACGAGCCGATGTCGGCCCTCGATGAAGCCGGCATCCAGGTGTTCGAACGTTTGCTCGGGGACTGGCGTCAATCCGGAATCAGCGTGCTGTGGATCGAGCACGACCTGGAAGCCGTCGGCCGCCTGGCCGACCGCGTCACCGGCCTCAATCGCCGGGTGCTGTTCGACGCCACACCCAAGCAGGCCCTGACCCCGGAGCGTTTGCTGAGCCTGTTTTCCACCCATCCACGGACGAGCGGGAGCGCTGCGTGATGAGTTACGAAGCCTTTCGTTTGATGATCCAGGGCTGGGCGTCTTCCGGCTATCTGCCCGAAGCGCTCGCCTATGGGTTTGTGGTCAACGCCCTGCTTGCCGGACTGTTGATCGGCCCGGTGCTGGGAGGCCTGGGCACCCTGGTGGTGGTCAAGCGCTTTGCGTTTTTCTCCGAAGCCGTCGGCCATGCGGCGCTGACCGGCGTGGCCATTGGCATCCTGCTCGGCGAACCCTACACCGGCCCCTATGGCAGCCTGTTCGGCTACTGCCTGTTGTTCGGCATTCTGCTCAACTACCTGCGTAACCGTACCGGCCTGGCACCGGACACCCTGATCGGGGTGTTTCTCTCGGTGTCGCTGGCCATGGGCGCCAGCCTGCTCCTGATTCTGGCCGGCAAGATCAACGTGCACATTCTGGAGAACGTGCTGTTCGGCTCGGTGCTGACGGTCAACGGTAACGACCTGCTGGTGCTGGCCATCGTCGGCACGCTGGTGATGGGCCTGAGCCTGCCACTGTACAACCGCATCATGCTGGCCAGCTTCAACCCACAACTGGCGGCCGTGCGCGGGGTGGCGGTGAAGACCCTCGACTACCTGTTCGTGATCCTGGTGACGCTGATCACCGTGGCGGCCGTAAAAGTCATCGGCGCGATTCTGGTGGGCGCCCTGCTGGTGATTCCGGCCGCGGCGGCGCGCTTGTTGAGCCAGTCGCTCAAAGGCTTCTTCTGGTGCTCGGTGCTGATCGCCACCGTCAGCACCCTGTGCGGGATTCTCGCGCCGATTGTCTTCGACCTGCCGATTCCGTCCGGCGCGGCAATCATTCTGGTGGCCGGTATCGCCTTCGCCCTCGCCGCCATCGCGCGCGGTGTGGTGCCCAGCCTCAAAGGGAATATTGGATAAATGGCTTTCTCCATGCGTCAGCTGACTTTGGCCCTCGCCCTGTGCGGCCTGGCCACCGGCAACATCTTCGCCGCCGACCGCTTCGAACCGATGCGCGTGGTGGCCAGTAACGGCATCGGCAACACTGCGCTGCATACGGCCACCTCGGCCCACAAAGTGCGGGTGCTGGCCTCGTTACCCATCACCTATGGACTGGCCAACAGCCTGGTCGAAGGCAGCGAGATCACCCTGCAACGGGCGGCGCCGGCCAACCTTCCAGGCTCGCGCCAGGCCGCCTACTTCACTGGCCGCGGCGCACCCGCGCTGCACACACTGTCCCTGGACGCCGATGCCGTGATCGGCCTGCGCTCGATCTGGCCGGATGACCCGCTGTACCCCAACGCCCGGCGCAGCAATATCCGCATCGTTGAAATCGACGCGGCGCGCCCGGTCGACGGCGCGCTGCCTGGCGTGGCGCTGCAACCGGGTACCCACGATGGGCTGAACAGCCAGCCGTGGATGGCCACCAACAACATGGGGCGAATGGCTGACGTAATCGCCGCCGACCTGGTGCGCCTGGCGCCCGAGGCCAAACCGAAGATCGAGGCCAACCTGGCCACGCTCAAGCAACGCCTGCTCAAGCTCAGCGCCGACAGCGAGGCGAGACTGGCCGAGGCCGACAACCTCAGCGTATTCAGCCTCAGCGATCACTTCGCCTACCTGATCAGCGGTCTCAATCTCGAACCGGTGGGCGTCGATGCCCGTGCCGACAACGAGTGGACGGCCGACGCCCTGCAACAGCTGAGCACCACCCTCAAGGACAATGACGTGGCACTGGTGCTGCATCATCGCCAGCCGTCGGCCGCACTGCAGGCCGCCATTACCGCCGCCGGCAGCCAGTTGCTGGTCCTGAGTACCGAAGGGGTAGACCCGGTGGCCGAGCTGTCCGGCAACATCGAGCAAGTGCTCAACGTCCTGCTCCAGAAGTCCTGAAGTCCCCCTCCTGAATACGCGGGCTCTACGGCCCGCGCTTACAAAAACCCTCAAGAAACCCAACTCAAGCCGATGCTAGTCTGCCCTGCACATAACCAGGACCGACCAGGATGGGGTCTTCACCATGAGTGACTATATTTCGCTGAACAAGGCCAACTGGGACGAGCGCGCCCCGCTCCATGCGGCTTCCAGGGACTACGCGACCCAGGCCTTCATCGACGCCGCCGATCATCTGTCGCCGGTGGTGCGTTTCGATCTGCCGTTGCTGGGAAACATCCGCGGGCTGCGCGGGGTGCACCTGCAGTGCCACATCGGCACCGATACCCTGTCGCTGGCCCGACTGGGCGCGCAGATGAGCGGGCTGGATTTTTCCCCCGCGGCCCTGGTCCAGGCGCGCTCCCTGGCCCAGCGCTGCAACACGCAGATCGACTACGTCGAAGCGGATGTCTACAACGCCACCGGCGTATTGCCCGCAGCCGCCTTCGATCTGGTCTATACCGGCATCGGTGCCTTGTGCTGGCTGCCAAGCATCGACGCCTGGGCGCGCACCGTCAGTGATTTGCTCAAGCCCGGTGGCCGCCTATTCATTCGCGAGGGGCATCCGATGCTCTGGTCGCTGAATGAAAGCCGCGCGGACCTGCTGTCCATCGAACAGCCTTACTTCGAGCGCGAGACGCCACTGGTGTGGGATGACGACAGCACCTACGTCGATACCGATATTCCACTCAAGGCCACGCTGACCCATGAGTGGAACCACGGTCTGGGGGAGATCATCAGCGCACTGCTGAACCACGGACTGGCCATTACCGGATTGGTCGAACATCAGAGCATTCCCTGGGACGCACTGCCGGGGCAGATGACCTGCGATGAACGGGGTGAGTACCACCTCAAGCAGGCACCGTGGCGCCTGCCGCTGAGTTACACCTTGCAGGCCGTCAAGCACGGGGCCTGATCTACCAGCGTTAAAAAGCCCGTTGAAGCGAGGATTCAACGGGCTTTTTTGTCAGCTTAATCAGTGGCGGGCGCGGGTCTTCGAACCAGGGCTCAGGCCTGGAGCGGCATGGTCAGCTCGACCCGCAAGCCATCGGGACGACTGTCGAAATGCAGGACACAGTCGCAGCGCTGGACGATGGCCTGGACAATCGCCAACCCCAGGCCACAACCGGTGCTCCCGCCATTGCGCCAGAAGCGCTGGGTCAGGTGCTGCAGGTCGTCGTCGGCAATTCCCGGACCATGGTCGCGGACCTGGAAGCGCACCCGATTCGCGGTGGTTTCCAGGCTCAATTCCACAGGCCCCTCATCGGGCGTGTGCCGCAGCGCGTTGTCCAGCAGGTTGCGCAAGGCGGCAATCGCCAACACCGATGGCATCTGCAGCGGTGCCTGGGAGCAACCGGGCGGCACGTGCAGCTGGATACGCCGGCGATCACCGCTGGATGCATCCTGGATGGCCAGGCGGGCCACCTGCTCGGCATTGCACTGCACGCCGTCGTCGAACGACAGGCTGCCCTCGACCCGCGCCAACAGTAACAACTGCTCAAGGGTCCGATGCAGGCGATCGGCGCCCTCCTCCGCACGGGCCAGGGATTGGTCGCGGGCCGCCCCTTCGGTCATGCGCGCCACCTGCAGATGGGTCTTGATCGCCGTCAGCGGGCTGCGCAACTCATGGGCGGCATCGCCGGTCAGGCGTCGTTCCCGTTCGATGGCCTTGCCGATGCGCTGGAACAGCTGGTTCTGGGTTTCCAGCAACGGCTTCAACTCACTGGGAAATGCCTGCAATTGCAAGGGCTCCAACGAGTCGGCATTGCGCCGCATCAAGGCTTCGCGCAGACGGTTGAGCGGTGCCAGCCCCTGGCCGATCCCCAGCCACAACAGGCACAGACAGCCCAGGAGCGCCACCGCCACCGGCACCGAGGCCGCCAGCAGAATCGACATGTTCAGGGCCTCTCGCTCGATCTGTCGATCCGCCGTGGTGATCCGCACATCGCCCCGGGCCAGGGTAAAGCTGCGCCAGGGAGCACCATCGATTATCTGGTCGTGGAAGCCCATCTTCTCGGCTTCCAGCGCTTGTTCGGGATGATTGTGGCTGCGGGCCAGAATCTCGCCGCGCAACGAACTGACCTGACAGGCCATCCCCCCGGGCACGTTCAGTTGTTC
Source organism: Pseudomonas kielensis (assembly GCF_014236655.1). Lineage (GTDB taxonomy): Bacteria > Pseudomonadota > Gammaproteobacteria > Pseudomonadales > Pseudomonadaceae > Aquipseudomonas > Aquipseudomonas kielensis. Next base: position 13,770 of record NZ_JACMYG010000045.1, on the reverse strand, counting down.
GGCACTGAAATGGGTGCCCTCGCCCTTGCTCGGCACGTTAGGCAATTGCTCCAGCAGCCCGGCCACCATGCGCGCCGAGGCCACCAGGCGCTGGTCGAGGGAAAACATCATCTGGTTGCGCAGGTCACTGAGCATCCAGGCGGCAGCCAGGGCCCAGATCAGCGCAAATGCGGCGCCAAGGGTCAGGCTCAGGCGCAGGCGCAGACTCATCACTTGCTTGGCCCTGCCCCATCCGCCGGCCCCAGGCGATAGCCCAGGCCGCGCACGGTTTCGACGATACCTTTACCGAGTTTGCTGCGCAGATGGTGGATATGGACGTTCAACGCGTTGCTCTCCAACTCGTCGTTAAAACCGTACACGCTGTCCTTCAGTTGCTCGGTCGACAGCACCCGGCCGCGGTTGTGCAACAGGGCTTGCAACAGGGCTTGCTCACGACGCGAGAGGTCCACCGGCTGGCCGGCCAACAGGGTTTCCCGGCTGCTGGGGTCGTAGCTCAGGGCACCGTGCTCGATCAGGTTGACGCTGCGCCCCGCGACCCGGCGCAGCAGAGTGTGCAGGCGCGCGGCCAGTTCCCGCAGGTCGAAGGGTTTGAGCAGGTAGTCATCGGCACCGGCTTGCAGGCCGTCGACGCGGTCGGTGACCGAATCCCGGGCAGTCAGGATCAGCACCGGAATCTCCAGGCCCTGGTGGCGCAACTGCTGCAGCAGTTTCAGGCCGTCTTCGTCCGGCAGCCCGAGGTCGAGCACCATCACATCGAACTCGGCGACCTTGAGCATGGCCCGTGCCGCGGATGCCGTGGCCACGTGCTCGACGGTCAGGCCCTGAGCGGTGAGGCCGGCTACAATGCCGCTGGCAATCAGCTCATCATCTTCACAGACAAGTACGTGCATGGTGAGACCTGTAGAAAAATGTTGATTAAGAAGGCGACGGATTAAGCGGACATTATGCACCGCCTGCCGTGGCCACAAGGATAACGCGGTTAATCATCGGTTAATCGTCACCCCTCATGGTGCATCCAAATTGCACCGGTATAAGGCTTGCCCATGCGTCGTCTGTTTTTACTGTTCCTGGTTTTCTTTGCCAGCCTGGCCCAGGCTGCATCGAACCCGTTCGAGACCAAACCCGATTTCCTGCCCGTCGGCAAAGCCTTCGTTTTTACCTCCGAGCGCCTTGAGTCGGGCGAAACCCAACTGTTCTGGCAGATTGCCGACGGTTACTACCTGTACCAGAAGCGCATGAGCTTCAACGGCCTGGCCGATGCCCACAAGCCGGCATTGCCCGAGGGCGAGGCCCACAGTGACGAGTTTTTTGGCGACCAGCAGGTCTACCGCCAGGGTCTGGAGCTGAAGATCCCGGCCGGCACCAGCGGCCAGATCAAGGTCGGCTTCCAGGGCTGCGCCGATGCCGGCCTGTGTTACCCGCCACAGACCCAGGTGGTCGACCTGGGTGGTGGCGCGGCGCAAGCCAACACCTCTGAAGCGCCGGACCAGGCCCTGGCCAGTGGCCTGCAACAACACGCCCTGGGCTGGAGCCTGCTGGTGTTCTTCGGCCTCGGCCTGCTCCTGGCCTTCGCCCCTTGCTCGTTGCCGATGCTGCCGATTCTCGCCGGCCTGGTGGTCGGCAGCGGTGCCAGCGCCAAGCGCGGCTTTGCCCTGGCCGGCAGCTATGTGGTGAGCATGGCGCTGGTGTATGCCGCGCTGGGAGTACTGGCCGCGCTGCTGGGGGCCAATTTGCAGGCCCTGTTGCAGAACGCCTGGCTGCTCGGCAGTTTTGCCGTGATCTTCGTCCTGCTGTCGTTGCCGATGTTCGGCTTCTTCGAGCTGCAACTGCCGACCGCCGTGCGTGACCGCCTGGAGTACGCCAGCCGCAGACAGGGGGGCGGCAGCCTGGTCGGAGCGGGCATTCTCGGGGCTCTGTCCGGCTTGCTGGTAGGGCCGTGCATGACCGCACCACTGGCCGGCGCCCTGCTGTACATCGCCCAGAGCGGCAATGCCCTGCACGGCGGGCTGATCCTGTTCAGCATGGGCCTGGGCATCGGTTTGCCGTTGTTGCTGCTGGTGACCGTCGGCAATCGATTCCTGCCCAAGCCCGGCGCCTGGATGAACCTGCTCAAGGGCGTTTTCGGCTTCCTGTTCCTGGGCACCGCGCTGGTAATGGTGCGCCCGGTGCTGGACCCGGTCCTGTGGGTCGGGCTGTGGGGTGCGCTGTTGCTGGTCATCGCCTACAGCGCCTGGCGCCAGACCGAAGGTTTTGGTCGCGCCACCCACCTGTTCGGTGGCATGGCCCTGTTATCGGGGTTGTGGGGTAGCCTGCTGTTGATCGGTGCCGCCGGTGGTAGCGATGACGTGTTCAATCCGTTGCAGGTGTATCGCGCGCCAACCTCCAGCGCGATCGCTGCACCGACCGCCCACGATGCCTTCATCACCATCAAGGAACCCGCCGAACTGCAACGCCAACTCGATGATGCCCGCGCCCAGGGTCAATGGGTGCTGCTGGACTACTATGCCGACTGGTGCGTGTCCTGCAAGATCATGGAGAAACAGGTGTTCGGCAAACCCCAGGTCATGGAGGCCCTCAAGGAGGTGCGCCTGCTGCGCCTGGACGTGACCGCCGACAACGCCGCCAGCCGCGAACTGCTCGCTCGCTACAAAGTACCGGGGCCACCGAGCCTGTTGTGGGTTGGTGCCGATGGCGAAGAGCGTCGCAGCCAGCGTATTACCGGTGAGGTGGATGCCGCCGGTTTCCTGCAGCGCTGGAACATCACCCGGGACGCACGCTGATGTTGACCTTCACCCTCGGCACCTTTGCCATCGCCCTCAACCACCTGCTGCTGATCAGTGCCCTGGCACTGGCGACCTTTGTCGGCTGGCGGGTGGCCAAGCGGGGCGGCGACAACCCCGAATCGGTGCTGTTCGGCCTGTTCATGCTCGGCACACTGGCGGCGCGGCTGGCTTTTGTCGCGTGGTACTGGCCCCACTACCGCAACGATCCCTGGCAGATCATCGACCTGCGCGACGGCGGTTTCCTCGCCTGGCCGGGGGTGATCGTGCTGTTGCTGGCCGCCGTGTATCGCGGCTGGCGGCGGCCCGGGCTTCGGCGCCCGATGGGTTTTGGCGTCGCCAGCGGCCTGGCGTTCTGGCTGCTGGCAAGCCTGTCGCTGAGCATCTACGAACAAGGCACACGCCTGCCGGACATCACCCTGCGCAACGCCGCCGGGGAAACCCTGCAACTGACCGACTACCAGGGCGGTCCGCTGGTAATCAACCTGTGGGCCACCTGGTGCCCACCCTGTCGCCGGGAAATGCCGGTGCTGGAACACGCCCAGCAGCAACGCCCGGACCTGACCTTCCTGTTCGTCAATCAGGGCGAAAGCATGCAGAGCGTCGCCACCTTTCTCGAGACCCAGGGCCTGAGCCTGAGCAACATGCTGTTCGACCGCGGCGGCCGCCTGGGCCAGGCCGTGGGCTCCATGGCCCTGCCGACCACGCTGTTCTATAGCCCGGACGGACGCCTGCTGAGTAGCCATCTGGGCGAACTGTCGAACGCCAGCCTGGCCCACGCCCTGGAGGCCTTCGAGCCCGTCACCCCTGCCGCAGCACCCGCCACTTCTGTAAGGAAACTGCCATGCCCCGCCTCCGCCACCTGCTGACGCTGACCCTGGGCACTGCCCTGTTGCACCTGCCGTTGGTGCAGGCCGAAGAACTGCCCGCCGCGATCAAACAGATCGAAGCCAAGGGTGCAAAAATCATCGGTACCTTCGATGCCCCCGACGGCCTGCGCGGGTATGCCGCGCAGTACCAGAACCGCGGCATGGCCCTGTACCTGACACCCGATGGCAAACACGTGTTGCTGGGCAACTTGTATGACGCGGACGGCAAGGACCTGAGCGCCGAGCCGCTGCAAAAACTGGTGTACGCACCGATGGCCAAGGAAGTCTGGGCCAAGTTCGAAACCAGCCACTGGATTCAGGACGGCAACAAAGATGCACCGCGCGTGGTCTACCTGTTCAGTGACCCCAACTGCCCGTACTGCACGCTGTTCTGGGAGCAGGCACGGCCTTGGGTGAAGTCCGGCAAGGTGCAGTTGCGACACATCATGGTCGGTATCATCCGCGAAGACAGCCCAGGCAAATCCGCCGCCCTGCTGGCCAGCAAAGACCCAGGCAAGGCCTTGGACGCCCACGAAAAGGCCGGCAAACAAAGCACCCTCAAGGCACTGAAAACCATCCCGGCAGACGTCCAGGCCAAGCTCGACGCCAACTTGAAGTTGATGGACGAACTCGAACTGTCCGCCACCCCGGCGATTTTCTACCTGGACGCCAAGGGCGAACTGCAACAGCAACAAGGCGCACCGTCGCCGGAAAAACTGGCCGCGATACTCGGGCCGAAGTAACCCCCACGTGACCCGTGGCGCAAGTCGCGACATCGCTGAGTGCACCTGTTACGTCAATACAGATTCACTCAGTGATGATCGCTTCAATTGGACTAGACCGGGCTGGGCTCCCTGATGCGCCATGTAGTCAGCGAATCAATAGATCCGTGACTGGAAGTTCGTATATCAATGCGAGCGATGGTATCGCCCTCGGGTATTCTTGACTCTACCCAGGCAGGAGGGGTTATCTCCTGAGTCTCCAGCAACGTTCCGTGTGCATCAAAGAAAGAAAAGCTAGCGGCGGCTGCGCCAGTACCTGAAAAACCGAACCTGACCCTTGTGCATCCGTACTTGAAATGCATGGATGCCAACTGAGATCCACCCCCACCACAATGCACCGTGAGCGCGCGGCCTTCCACCATGCCTTCCTGATGCTCGCCTGCGCCTCTAACTTGATGAAGTCCAATGTATGAATCTGAGCCCGCGACCGTTTCAAACATCAATAGATTTGTATCGATAACCGTGCCAGGGCCTCCAAACTCTTTGCGGGGATAAGTCTCAAAATCATCAAACTCGCTTAGCTGCGCCTCCACCCGTAGCATTGCAGACGTAGCTGGACGAAACAGGTGGGCGTTTTCCGGGAGCGGAACTGCGGATACAGGATCGGGGATGGGAACGGGCGGTACTGGAACGCAACCACTGAAAATAACCGCGCTCTCAGCGCTTAGCCGTGACCTGTCAAGACGCCTTGTCAGCCAGCCCCGGGGTAGTTTGAACTCAAAAACATGATCGATTTTGGCCTCAGCTACGGTTACAACGTGATCATAAGCCAACCAAATGACTGGCATCGGCGGCTCTGAGTCTTGCCCACCTACCCCGACGAACAGCCGCTGCCCCGCCTGGATAAAGGGCCACGCCTTCATTGTGACGGTTTCATCGCCAGTGAACCTGTGCATATCCAGTTGCACGGTGAAATCGATGACTTCAGCGTGAACAAACTTGGGCAACGAGCTTTTCAAGTCCTCATTCCTGAGGGGCTCTATGGTCAACTCCAGGACAACCGATTCCTTGAGTTGACCACCCACCGTAGCGGTGTACCAGATCAACACAGAGTGCCCAATACAGGCACCCACCCATTGCCAGGGAACATCGATGTCGACAGTACCGCTGGCGCTGCCCTCTTTTTCAATCGGGCTAAACGTCGGTTCAGCCTGACCCTTGATTGCCCAATGCAATGTGATCGTGGTTTCTTCCATTCCCTCAAAGGCGATGGTCGCTACAGTGCCTTCAATGGCACCAATGGGGTACAGAGTGTTGTCGTCCTGTGCATGCTTTATGGTCGCTGCCGGCAATGTATTTACGCCAGCAACCGCAAGTGTTTGTGGAGTCATGATGAGCCCTCTTGCCTAGTGATGAGTACCGTCAGACCTGAACCGGAAGGCTCAGGGTCGCGGTTAGCTAAGCTCCCGGCAGGAGATAATCGCTACTGTCAGAACTGACAGGTGCCGAGGAAAAATCTGAAGTATCCGACCACCGGTCTGTGAAGACTCGCGCTCCATATCGGTGTTCATGAACGCTTATCGCCCCTTCACGTCCATCGGCATCTTCTTATCGTCTTCAATCAAGTTGTAGCGATAGACCCGACCCGCTTGCTTCTCGAACGCAAAGTCATGGCCTGGAATCAAGTGTACTTTTTTCGTCGGTTTGCAATCTTCTTCGTTACTGGCGGCGCAGTCCTTGAACGAGTCGATGATAACTACGCTATTGCCATTATTTTTCAACTGGTAGCGACCAGCAGTGTTGTCTATTTCTGTATCAAAACGGGTTGTGGCCGGGCGAACAAAAAACACCATGCCATAACCGGCCATTACGTTGAAACCGGCAGACATGCTCTTTTCATAGGACTCTCGCTCACTTTCGGCGACGGCGAATTTATCTTCTTTTTCAGGTACAACCGGCAAAAAGCGGACCCGGAAATATCGCTCCTTGCTACGATCGCCGGTATACAACAGACGGGTGCCTTGAGTGCCCTTGGCGGGCACGATCAATCGGGCCGGACTGGCAACCAGGCCATCGCGAGCACTGCCTTCGACGGTCTTCAAGGGCTCCTCTCGGGACTTACCGTTCTTCTCGTAAAAAATCTCCTTGATCTCGATTTTCACGAATGCTGTTGATGTGCCGCCGTTATGAATACGTTTTAGATAACTACTTTGATTACTTTTCATAAAGTCATAAAAGGAACCAATTTGCAGGCTCGGGCCTGCGTGAGCGCTCAGGCTGAACATCAATGTGCAAAGCAACGTACAAAAAAATTTCATGTGATGAACCTCGTGCTGGAGACTGGCCTGATTAAGCCTCAGGCCGTGCTACTGCCATTAAATGTCTGAATCAAAGGTGACATAGACGATTCCGCGATAACTGCTGTCGCCTTGCATATCCTTCACTGAGTCTGGTTGCACCTCGAAGTGCAAAAGACTGGGTTGCCCAGTTGGCGAGCCTATCAGTTTTAGATATTGCAAACCGGTGCCGGCCACTGTCAGCGGACGCCGCGATATTGGCTGATTCATATTATCGACCCACGGAGGTGGCAGACTGACACTCATCTCGACCGGCACCTGATGGGATCCATTGCTAATTGCACAGGTATCACCCAAAAAACGCTCACACGTAAGTTCCATCTTGAACGGTGCATTGCTCAATATGGAAAAACGCAGGTCTCCCAGTAACTTCTCCTCTTTGCGACCGTTAGTGATCCAGTCCATCCATCCGCCCCTGGGGGCCAGAACAACCCTGTCGGAGGACATCACGACCTTGACGTCTTGTTTCACTGCCAGGTTCAGGTTGAATGTCATGGAAGAATCACTGGCATTAAAATTACCCATGTTCAAGTCGCTGGGTATTGTGTAGGTATACGACCCTACATAGTTTCCACTGATCAGTTTTTCCGGGCGAACGGCGCGTAACTCATAATCTACATCGAGCCTGTCTAAAGTCATCCACGGAATTGCAAATCGTGCGGTTCTTGGACCACAGGTGCTGGCCACTTCAGAGATTTTCCAGAAAGTTGTGTAGTCCGTTCCATTTGGATCAGCACCATCAGAAATCACTGAAAAACAGGGGGCAATCGCATTAGCCCATGAAGGCCTCCAAAGAGTGACATGGTATTCGTGAGGCGCGGCACCCGGTGGTCGCCCCGTCAACGCTTGTGCAGTGTCACTCAAGCGATAACGGGTTCCTGCACCGGCAATTCGGATTTCGATCTCTGCGGTTTCGCCAGGAATACTTTCATGGGCGACATTAAATCTGCGCCATGTCGCTGGAAAATGAAAAGGCAGGTTGCCATTCTGCGGAATAGCCCCAGACGACTGAAAAGTAATATTAAACGTATTACTTCGAATACGATTGCTCGCGCATTGGCCCGGGTATTCCAGACAAAATCCGGTAACTGGGGTGTTATTAATAATTTCAGCACTGGCCGGATTACTCGGGTCCGGCTTTATTTCTGCCTCTACGTTCAATGTGGCGGCATGGGCAGACCCCAGATAAACCCCGCAAAGCATCCCCGCCAATACAAGGCGATTCATTAACTTGTTCATTTGACCTTCCTGTGTACGCCATATTCAGACCGCTGTTGTATAAGTGCCCTTCAACTGGCTTTCTCAGACTTATAAGCAGCTTCGGCTAATGTGTCTGGATGACACTTTAGATCGCCTACCATCAGCACATCATTCTCTCGGCGCTGGGAGGTGGGATCGAGCCTGAACTGGCATAACAACTGACTGTCGTGCCGCACTTCAAGCGTAGGTGACTTTTCACTAAGTTCCATGGAAAAGAACCCATCGACTTCGCTGACGCCACGACTGGCATGGTTGATCACATGGTGGCCTTTCAGCGGCTTCCCATTGGCATCCACCAAGCGGCCCATGACTGTCACAGTCTTCAGAATGCGTACCTGACGATAGTCCACACCACCCTTGTTCAAGTGATAGGTGGTACGCGCCGGCTGGATAGTCGCCGCGGGTACATCCGTCCCGTTGAAATCGAAGTTCACGGTGCCGTTCTTGTAGGCCGACACCGGAATGAAATTGCGACCTGCCCGCAGCGTAGAGTGGGTGCCGGAGAAGTCGTCGGCGCGTAACTGGATATCATCCACGTCACTCTCAACATCAACGATCATGCCCGCCTCGCGAGTTGTGGCCTGGCTGCTGAGTACTACGTTTGTTCCACTGACCGCCAGAGTACTGTCCAGATTCAACCCACCGGTGACGCCCCCGTTGAAGGAAGAGCGCTGCGCATGCATAGAGCCGTTGACCTGGTCAGTCTTGAAGTCGACCGTGCCCGCAAGGCCGGCCCCGTATACATCTCTGCTTGCGGTGGCGGATACGCTTTGCAATACGTGATCCTTGAGGTCCCGACGATAGGTGACGGACGCATTGGCATCCCGCCCACCGTCACGCGATGTACGCTGACCGATGCTACCGGACACCTGGTGACCGTCTGAACCCAGTGCCAGGCGCAGACTGATATCGATCCCGCGATTACGCTGGTCGGCAGTACCCACGGTACCCGGCCGGTCGAACACGGCCACGCGCCAGTCGGCAGCATTGCCAAACAACTGTGCATTACGGGTCCAACTCAAATCGATGCCCATACCTTCGGAATAACCCTGGCTTTGAGAGACTTGTGCACTGACCGAACTCCTGCTGCTCAGGCGTTGGCTCATCGACAGAGACGTGTTGCTGGTTTGCCCGTTGTACGTATTGCGTTGGCGGATGTGCGTTCCGTCCGGCAGCGTTTCATAAGTGTTGCGTGTGTCCAGCCAACTGCGCTGGTGGCGCAATACCAGACTCCCACCGTTGTAGTGATGCACGCCCTGCACTTCCACGCCCGTGCCTTCGCCCTTGGTCTGGGACAAGCTGCTGAAGACGGAGGTCTTGTCGCTCACCGTCAACTCGGCGGAAGTGCCCATCTGCATCTGCTCCTTGACCTGTCGGGCGGACACGCCCAGGACCACTCGTGGGTGCAGCAGAAAATTGAAGGCTGCACCTGCCGTCAGATCGCCGTCATCGCGTTCTTGCCAATTGCTGAGCAACTTGCTTTCGCGACCGGCAAACAGGTTGTAACGCCAGCGATTTTCCGGGTTACGCCAGTTGGTGGGCTTGTAAATAAGCTCTTGGTTGGTGGAAATCACTTGACCGTCTTCGATCAAGCGAACTTCCACTTCGTAGATGCCGCCCGGTAACGGACGCGTGTCCAGAGTCTGAAGGCCGCTGGCCACCTGCTGACTGTTGATCAGCACGCCATTGCGATAAATCTCCACCATTGCCTGTCGATTGGCGGTCACCGAAATCGGATAGAGGCTCGGCTTAGGGTCGTCGACTGCCAGGCTGTCGGAACTGCCGTACATCATGCCCAACACTGTATCGGGGCCGGCGCCGATTGTCCGCGCTGACCGAGTCAAACCCTGGGCACTGGGCGTAAAGTACCCGGCACGAAAGAAGCTGCCTTCCAGTTCCCGCTGGGCATGCAACTCGTGAACCGCGTGCTTGATGCCAGTGTCTACCCCGGACATGCGCGACAGTTGGGCGTTGAACGTGTTTGTCCAGTTGCCCAGGCTCGCGCTTGCCTCCAGGCCATAACGACCGGCCGCGTTCTGCTCCTGGCCACCGCTGATGTTCAATTGATTGCGGACAATCAACCCGACGCTGCCGCCTTCCGGTTGATCGTGAAACTGTCGGGTTTGCGGGTCGCGCTCGGCATTGGCCGTTACCAACGACACCATGGAGTCTGCAAGACTGTAGTGAACAGACTGCAACTGCCGAGGGCAGGCACTTTTGCACGATCCCAGCGCCACGCCCTGGGTCAAGAACGCAGACCACTCATCACGTTCGGCCGAAGTCAGGTCGCTGTTGCGGGTATCGGAAAAATTGATCAACGTGACCCGTTCATCTCGGGTCAACAGGATCATGGCCTCACCCAAAAACTGTTGGTCGACTTCGACGCGGACCGCCAATGGCACGTCAAAAAAGAATTCATGAAACTCCGCGGGCAAGCCTTCAGCCTGTTGCAATAAACTGACGGATTTATCCGCAGGTTTGGATTCACTGGCAAGCGCACCCGCGCAAATAATCAGCGCAAGCGCTCCTGCGATAGGAGTCTTCGAAAACATGGAAATACTTCTCAAGTTAGCGCTTGCATGTGCAAGGAAGAATGCGGCCGGCTTAGAGCGCCGGCCACAGAAACAACGAACTGACTGTTATAACTTACTCAGCATTATGGTGCGTCGAACATCACTTTAACGAAGCCGCGGTAGTTACCTTCAGCGTAGCCTCCGCCTGGTGCAACCGGGGTGATTACCAACGGCGATCGAATTTCAGTTGTCGCACCATCTTCGCCAACAACTTCTACAGGGGTACCGACAGTAGTCAGCGCCGCACCGTTAAAACTTACATTCAAGTTAATTTTTTTACTGGCATTTTTGACATCCACAATCTCCGCAGCCTCCATAAGAGTCGCCTCAATAGCAGGGGCAGTACCAGTACCAACGGAACTCTTGACCTTGAACATGCGAGTAATACCTTCCAACTGCGACGTCGCCTGATTCCAAAGCAGGCGCTGCTCGTCGCGAATGGTGCTCATGTCTTCCGGCTGCACATAAAAATCGGCGCCCGGAATATCAGCAATGACAGTAATATCATGCTGCTGAGGAACAGCCAGTGCCGCCGAAGAAGCCAAAGCCAAAGCCAGCGCAGAGGTAGACATTGCAACTTTCTTGAACATTAAATTCACCTTTAAATAGCTAAGTAAAAGTGCAAGCTTCAGCCAAGCGACGAAAGTCCAGCACCGGGTTTTCATGCCAACCAAGAGAGCTGGCATTGCATTTCAAACGGGGCGCATCTTCGTGCTTTCTGAAGGACCGGTATGCAAGACCTATCCGATCATCTTGTAGGACTTATCCTTCACCATGAAGGGGAACCTTCCACCTGCTGCTTACTCCTTGTAGGTATTTTCGCTGCAAATACAGGGGAGAGCATTTGGCTGACAGGATCAAAATAAGGGTATTGGTGTTATCAAGTACAAGGAGGATCAGGGTTCGAAAACCGAAGCTCACCTAGAGATGGGTGGCAGTAGCGAAGGGAGCATCTGCGTACGGGCAGATCGAGGGGGGGCGTGGCATTCGTTGCGTCAGTTAAGCCGAAAACACACAGTGGGTTGAAAGAAGGACTGTACGACTGTCACCGATTGACAAGGCATGCAACGCAACAGACCCCAAGCACAAAAAGTCCCGATGCTTGTGCATCGGGACGGGGTCAATCGCGCAAAACCAACCGCGTTAAACGGTTACTGCCTGTGCTTTAAAGGAATGCCGATGGGGGGGTAGGTTGTACATTCTTTTTCTGATTTATTACCGGAAGCATCCTCAGCCTCTACACAGATCTGATAGCGCTTCCCTGACTCCATCTCGGTAATAGAAAATGCCGTCTCTTCAGTGGTTCCCTTGTGGTCACCATCCAGATAAACATGGTATTTAATACGTCCGGAAGAGTCATACGCCGGATCCCAGAGGACTTGCACGCTAAGATCAGTGGTTCTCAAGTTTGATATTTCAGTGGGCGGGGTAAGGTCATCGAAGCTGAGGGTCAGTGTAACCCGATCCGATTCGTTGTACTGATCATCAATCGTACAAACGCTATACAGGTAAGTGCGCCCCTCCTCCGGAGTTAAATCCCTATAAGCAGTATCTTCCGTTTCCTCCAATACTACTTCATCTCGCCGAACCCTATATAAAACCTCGCCACCATCGACCTCCCCCGGCGGCCCCCAATGCAACAAGACCGAATTGGTGGTATGTTCAAACTTCCCTAAACTCCCAGGCTTGGTCGGACGATTTCTCAATGTCTCTACACTTACTGTCGTCAGACTATAAGTTGGAGGCCTATTTCTATCTTGGAACTGAAAAATGTTTGTCCTACCTGGCGTCAACCCAGTAAATGTATACTCAGTGGCGGGGAGTGAAATCGTGTGTGTTTTACCTTCGAAATATATCCAAAGCCCTCCATGAGTCCAGGGAAACGTTAAGGTGACCGCCGTTCTTGTCACATCACGAAAGCCAACTGGATAAGGTGGTTGAGCCTTGACAGTGCTAGAAACTTTATTTAGATCACCCATAATATAGACACCTTGATTTACATATAGATTTTGTGTGGCCCGCAGCAACATCTAATCAGATCAACATTAAAAAATAACCTATCAAATCTGATAGTATTAAAAAAAACCATTAGCAGCCGCATTTTGATAGAACCTACTTATCTATACAAAACTACAAACCCAACCACACCAACACGCATACACTCCCGAACAACAGTAAGCGCTCCATACGCGCCTGCTCGAGGGCTATCGTGGCTACGTCATGACCGATGATTATGCCGTTTACAACGCACTGGGCGCCCAAGCTGGAGTTGAGCGTTTAGGCTGCTGGGCCCATGCGCGTCACAAATTCGTTGAAGCACAGAAAGTGCAGCCCAAAGGTAAAACGGGGCGCGCGGATATCGCGCTGAACCTGATCAACAAGCTTTACGGCATCGAACGCGACCTGAAGGCCTGCGGTGACGCTGAACGTAAAAACGGCCGTCACGAACAAAGCCTACCGGTGCTGGCTCAGTTGAAAAGCTAGATTGAAAAGACGCAGCCGCAGGTCACCGCGCACAATGCCTTGGGCAAAGCCATCAGTTATATCTGGCAAGCAACTGGAGCAAACTTGAATGGTACTTCGAGGAAGGCTACTTGCCGATCGACAACAACGCGGCCGAACGTGCGATCCGCCCATTGGTGATCGGAAGAAAGAACTGGCTGTTTAGCGACACGCCCAGGGGCGCGACGGCCAATGCTCAACTTTATAGCCTGGTCGAGACTGCCAAAGCCAACAGCCAAGAGCCCTATGCGTGGCTGCGCCACGCATTAGAGCGCCTACCGCTGGCGACCTCGATTGAAGATTACGAAGCGCTGCTCCCGTGGAACTGCTCACCCGCATCGTCTAGCTGAGCGCTCCACCATTAAGGTTGGTGGGGTTTATGGAGTGCTTACGGTCTATTTGATGAAGGCTGAACTCAAAACACTCTGGACACCGAGTACTGCTTGGGCCTGGAGAACGGCCTGGAAACAATGGCTGCGCCATGCTCATCAAAGCGAAATACCGGCTCTGATCCAGTTTGCCAAACGGCTAAAGGGTTACTGGCGGGGCATCGTCAGCCGGGTTCGCTGGCCGATGCACACGGGGCAGTTGGAAGGAATAAACAATCGAATAAAGGTCATCAAGCGGATGGCGTACGGTTACCGGGATAGCGAGTTCTTTTTCATGAGGATCAAGAGCGTCTTTCCCGGTTATCCGTGCTGAACCAA
>NZ_JACMYG010000044.1 GCF_014236655.1 Pseudomonas kielensis | reverse complement strand
AGTGGCGACCTGGTCGCGCTTGAGTTGCTTCCTCAGAACAGTCTTGCCATGTTCATTAACACCGTGCACCTGAAATACATTTTTCGCCAAGTCGATACCAACGGTCATAATTTTCATACCGGACGCTCCTCTTGGTTTGTGGTTTCTGAAGCCCTTCCACTATGGCATGTTGAGACCTCTGGTTTGTGGATGGGAGCGTCCTTACCAATAGATCCGTACGTGCGAACTACCGCATACGGCTCCTGCCTCGGGTATGTGACGCAAAGCGATCCTCAGGGTAAGGATGTGCATTGCTCGGTCTTGGTATGTAGAGGTCGGCAAGGCGTCCGTAGCGTGACCATTGAAGCCGATTACGCTGGCTGCGACGTTTGAGGGCTTGCCGCCATAGACGGCATACCGCCAGACGAAAGCCACCAAGACGTATCAGGTTTCCCGGCACCGCGTGGTAGTTCAAGTATCCCGTGACTACCCGGGTAAGCCACTGACCCACGACTTGCCACGGGCATGCCGCTGGCGCCACTGCCTTGCCCATAGATCCAAGCACGTAGTGAAGATAGATATTCGCCAGCAACGGCGATATAGCGCCGCGTACGATCTAGCATACTTTTCTCTTCGATGTCTGAGCCAGTCGAACTCTCGCTGGCGTTGAACCCAGGATCCGGATCAATCCGGAACACAACCAAAATTTCGTCCTTGTGAATTTCGACGCGTTTGACCAAACCGCGAATGATCTCGCGTTTCGTGACTAAATCCACAGTGCCCAAGGCGACGCACCACTTCGCCGATGCTCAGTCGCTCCATCCCAATCCATTTAAAGATGGCTCTGACCGTCGCGGCTTGTGGCAATTCAATGACGTACTGTGCGGGTGCGCCATCAAGTTGCTTGCGAATGTAGCGATAATCGTAGGGCGCAGTCGACAGCACATTGATGCTGCCGCGTTTGGCCCCATGAAGCTTGCCGCGAAGATTGCGCTCCATAATTTTCTCAGCAACGTGGGCACCTTCGGCCACGATCCGCTCTATCAACGCGGCAATCTGGCTTTCAATCGTGCCGCGTTTAGCCTGTTGGTCAGAGGATACGCGGGCATAGAATGCCACCATCACAGCCTGGCTCACTGCTCACCTCGCTTGGCAGTACGATGCTTTTTCACAGAGGGCTGGGATGGTGACAATTCTGAGGAAGCCTGCGTTTCTGTCGGTTTAAGCTGCTCGTAGACCCTCTCGAGCTGTTCACGAGAGAATCGATTTGGCTCAAAAGCCAGACGAATACGCCAGATACACGGTTTTCGGGTCATGACTGAAGTCTCCAGTCAGTGGGGCGATGACCTCAATGACGAGGACAATCTCGACATCAGGACATCCCGCATACCTCGGGGCAAAATTCTCCCTGGCAATACGCAGCCCCCATTTTATCCGAGAGTTTGCTCTGTTGTTGCTGGCGCTATCGGGTCGTCGACTGGCGATCCCGCCCGACATCACTCCGGCCTCGAGATAGCGACGGATCAGCTTGATTACCCGCTTATCTTCAGCTTGGGGCTGCACATGGGCCGTCAGCACATCGTGGTTGACTCGATCAAAGAAATTTTCCAGATCAAGTTCCACGCACCAGCGGTGATCCGCCACCACATGGGCACGGGCTGTTTCGAGGGCTTGGTGGGCGCTTGAGCTATAGTCCGAGAACAGCGGGTCAAAGATCGGCGTGAGCTGTTGCAGTAGAGCCTGCTGAATCAGGCGATCCATCACATTAGGGATGCCCAACTGACGGGTTCCGCCTTTGGGTTTGGGGATGTCGACGGCGCGCACACCTTGCGGGTGGTACTCACCGGCCAGCAACCGAGTCTTGAAGATCGGCCAATATTGTTTCACGTAGCCCGCCAAGTGGTCGACCGTCATACCATCGGCAACCGGCGCTCGGTAGCACAATGGCAAGGGTACAGATCTCCCAGGGTAATTCGCGTGACCTTCCTGCTTATGCCTGTCGGATATACGTCGTAGCGTTCCGTGCAAGTATTGGGCTTCGAAGATGTTGGCCTTCTTACCCAACTACGCCGCCTAATTCGCTTCCTGTTCGTCAGGCCAGCATTTTGCCTCGGGCTTCCTTCAGATTCGCAGTCAGCCGCGGCACCCTCGCCTCTGGCTAACACTTTCACTTGCCGGGTGTGTAGAGGACTTCCACCTCCAAGTCGTCTGACTCATCACCATAATGAACTGAACAGTGCCAGTTACGGCGCTATGCGCCATGCCTGGCGCACCAACATAGAAGGGCCCATGCAGGCCCCTTGGTAACCAAAACGAACTTACTGAATGCGCCACGACTCGACAATGTCTGCACCAAACTCGGCTTTCCATTCTTTCAGATGACGGTGGTTACCACCCTTTGTTTCAATCAGCTCACCCGAATTCGGGTTCTTGTAAATCTTCACATCGCGCGCCTTACGGACTGTTTTCGGTGCGGCAGCGACTGGCGAGCGACGACCTGCATGAGGGTCAAGCAGGCTGATGACGTTTTGTAGACTGAAGCCGTACTCACCAAGCAATGCGCGGAGTTTGCTCTCAAATTCCATTTCGGCCTTGAGGCCAGAATCACTTTTCATCGACTCGAGCTCTGCGAGCTGTTCGGCCAGTTGTTGTTCAAGCTTGCGAAATTCAGCCAAACGAGACATGGGAAACTTTCCTTAAGGTTTAGGGCTGCGCGGAATGCACATTTCCCATGCTAAGTGATGATTTGATTTTCGTCACCCATGCCCCTTTTAAACTGACCTACGGATCCCGACAATGTGGGTGATACAGTTCAACAGGTGTGAAGATCAATATCTCCAGAAAACTGGAGTTACGAGCACCAACACAGTTAGGATTTCCAGTCTCCCTAGTAGCATCCCAACGGTCAGTAGCCATTTGGCGGCATCAGGTAATGATGAGAAGTTACCTGCCGGCCCAATGATCGTGCCAAGCCCTGGCCCGACGTTACACACCGCTGTAGCGGCACCACTCAAAGCGGTCGTCCAATCAAGCCCAATGAGAGCCAAGCCCAAGGCGATAGCGGCAATAGTGATGGTGAAGAAAAACGAGAAGGTCAAAAGCGAACGCAAGATCTCTTCGTCAATGGGGTGACCGTTGTACTTTTTCTGAATCACTGCCCGAGGATGGATCAACTGCTTCAAACTACTTACCAGTAGAGCGGCAGCAACCTGAAAGCGGAAGATTTTGAGGCCTCCAGCCGTGGAGCCCGAACACCCACCGACAAAGGTCAAATAAAAGAACAAGAGAACGGCAAAACTCCCCCATAACGTGTAATCGCCAACTGCAATTCCGGTGGTCGTGACTACCGAGGTCACATTGACCGCCACGATACGAAACGCATCCCACCATCCGTAATCGCTGTGGAAACACAGCCATGTCCCCACACCCAGCCAGGTGACGATCAAGAACCCAATAAATCCAAGTACCTGGTGATCCTTGATCAGCGCACGCCGATGGCCGCGCAATGTTGCGACGTACAGGGTAAAGGGCAGGCTGCCCAGAATCATGATGACCACCGCTACCCAGTGAATCGCCGGCTGCGTCCAATGCCCAATTGAGGCGTCCGAAGTTGAGAATCCGCCAGTGGATATCAACGACATTGCGTGGTTGACCGCTTCAAACGGTGTCATCCCAGCGATCCAGAGCGCCAGAGCTCCAACGCCCGTGAGCCCCAGATAGAGAAAGAGAATGTACTTGGCTGCCACGTGCGAACGAGGTGTCACTTTCTCCGACCAGTCTGAGGACTCTGTCTGGAAAAGACGCATGCCACCCACTCGCAATAGTGGAAGGATCGCCACAGCCATGCCGATGAAGCCGATACCGCCCAGCCAGTGCAGCATCGAGCGCCAGATCAACAACCCAGGAGAGGCTGTATCCAATCCGCTCAGGACAGTTGAGCCGGTGGTTGTGATGCCAGACATCGTTTCGAAGAACGCGTCGGTGCAGCTGATGTCGCTGATGAACACCATTGGCAACGCTGCGAAGGTGCACACCACCACCCAACTACCGGTAGTCAGCAGGTACATATCCCTCGGACGAAGCTGGCCAGTATCTGGGCGCCCTCGCATGATTAGCAGGAGGCCACAGATGAAGGTAATCAAACTCGACCAGAGAAAGGCTGACAGATCGTCGCTGCGCTCATAGGCCACCAGCGTGATCATTGGAATAGCCATGCTAACAGCCAGCGTGATCAGAAAAATGCCTAAGATGAAGCCGATAAGCCGCATTGCTGCGAGGGACATAAAAGTAGCCTGCCAAATTAGCGCCGCGCAGTATCGGATGCTCAACCGATAAGCCCCGTAAATTTTGCGTAAAATTTCTACGGGCAATCAGTCAATCAAGGTTCGCCTGTTATGTGGCAGAAGCTAGCTCGCCTTCATTCGCTCACAAAAACTCCTCGAATCAATGGCAAGAAGATTCAGCTAGGCAATACCGCGTTGATGGGAGCCGCCGGCGTGAGTACCAAGGCCTTACAAGACCGTGCAGAGTTGTTACGCCTTGAAGGCAGCATCAGCATTATCTATCTCGCAGTTGACGGGGTATTGGCAGGGTTACTGGCGGTGTCAGACCCGATAAAACCGACCTCCAAAGAAGCAGTCACCAAGCTCAAGGCTGATGACATTAAAATCATCATGGCTACTGGATATGGGCTCACCACCGCTCGAGCTGTCGCCAGGGTAATGGGTATTGAAGAGGTTCATGGTGAAGTAAAACCTCAGGACAAGGAACGCTTGGTCGCTGACCTCCAGCAATACGGCCGGAAGGTTGCCATGGCTGGCGACGGAATAAACGACGCACCGGCCCTGGCGCGAGCAGATGTGGGCATCGCCATGGGGACAGGGACTGACGTTGCGATGAATAGCGCGCAACTCACGCTGGTAAAAGGCGACCTGATGGGAATTCTACGAGCACGGGCACTTTCAGTTGCAACAATAAAAAACATGCGGCAAAACTTGGGTTTCGCCTTTCTTTACAACTCGATGGGTATTCCCCTCGCCGCAGGTCTGCTCTACCCACTGACGGGACATCTCCTGTCGCCAATGATTGCCGCCATAGCCATGAGCATCAGTTCTGCATCTGTAGTTTTCAATGCATTGAGACTGAGGAATACCCGAATAGATTGAGCTTCATCGATGCTCGCAGCCAAAAATAGATAACTCTTAACCTTGCCGTTGTGTAAGCGTTAATTGTTTAAGCCAATCAAGCGCTGATCCGAAAGAGGATGGCGGGCAGACGTGACCGTGTCCGACTACTCGACAATCATATCCGGTCGCTGGCAATTGGACGTCACTATGTACAGTCTGCAATTATACTGTGTTAATGGCGGCCCTGATGAGGCTGATCCCGTCGGTACTTTCAACGGACATGATCCGTAAGCCTATCTGAAGGCATCCTCACGTTGCTGCCAACGCAGAAAATCAGTCGAGTAGACGAGTTGTTGCCACATAAGTGGCAGCCGACGTAGTCACGCAGAGTAGCTTCGCCGCTCGCGTACCATTAGTTAAAGCAATCAGAACTAATGCATCTCGGCGTGAGTATGCGCCTGAAGTGAATCCGGCACACCAGATGATTCTAAGCCTCCGGCCTCTAGCCAGCTTATAGTCTGTGCATAAGCCCTCTGAAGCAGAAGCTCTGTTTGATTGAAGTCAAACACAGAAACACCTAGTGGGCACAGTGGAGCAACTACATGAATATTGGCACGTGAAGAGAAAAGTTCTATATCACGTACCAACTGTCGCATGCTCATCAGGTTTATGCTGTGTAAAGCTAACGCAACCAGCCCAATTGGTGGTTTGATACACGCACAACCAAAGCCTGTTGGTACTACAATGACCCGAGTCGCACCCAGCCCTATAGCACTTGCGATTGGTGTGTTACTTGCCACTCCACCGTCTATCAATAACTTATCTGCGACCTGTACATAAGGAAATACCAGTGGAATCGCAGCACTGGCAAGTAACGCCAATTCGACATCACCACTGGATAAAAGGACTTCAGCGCCACTGAGCAAATCGGTGGTTACTATATGTAGTGGTAGCTGGGTATTTTCTATGAGTTTTACGGGTAGTGCCCGAGCTACCAGTCGCTTCAATGCTGAAGGCTCAAGCAGATAGCCTCGATGAGTGATCAGCGCAGTTAGGGTGTCCAGCATTGAAAGTGGAAATATATCTGTTCTTCGCAAGCCGCGCCAGATATCGGCGAGCTCGGCTATACCTTCTTCAGTTGGTTTAGAAGCAAAATATGCGCCATTGATAGCGCCAACTGAGGCACCTACAACCATGTCGAACGATATTTTCGCTTCTACTAGCGCCCGGAGCATACCCACCTGAACAGCCCCTAAGCTGCCGCCCCCGGCGAGAACGAGTGCAGTTTTATTGTTTTTCATGCGGATACTCCATGTCATTTCAACTCGATTGATTTAACGACCAGTCGTATTCAAGAAAGTCTAGTTGAATGCCTTGCTCTATTCGCTCCCGAACCGAAGGTTCATCAGTCAACAATTGGTCATTGAGACTCAGAAATTTTTCTAGAGACCCCCACTTACCCGCAAAGTCTTGACCATACCAATCAAATATTTTGGAAAGCTCTAATCTGCCGGTCTTGGGATTGAATCTGTTTCGGGTCCGGTCGCTGAGAAACCGCCTCTGTCCGTCCGCAAGTTGTGTGTCCAGTTGGTTTGCATTAAATGCCTCATTACGAAGCGCAGGGCAACCTATGGAAGCGCAATTTACCGCGAAATGAATACGAGGATCGTTATACACACCAGGTCGTCGGATCAAAGAGTGTTCAAGATAGTCGAGACTTATGGTTTGCCCCAGAAGGGGAATAAACGCCTGACTCCATGGGCTCTGGAAGATACTACCAACATCCTTGATCGACTTGACTGGGTAGTGTTCGAGAACCAATTTAACGGTGAAAGCGTTGTACGCATTAATAAGGAAAGCTAACTGTTGATACTTACTCCAAACATCAAATTCTTGCCGCTTGACCGCTGACAGTTCATCTAAGAAATCAGTGAGGTCTTTTTCATTTCGCTTGAAGCCAGAGTAATCGACCTCGCTGGCAAGTCCGCCACGAACCCAGTGGACGTTATTCTGAAGCAATGTGTTCCATGTTATATTTCTGTGGTCGTATGTTGTTTGCGCATGTGTTAGACCGCTAACACAAAGCATAACCCCAATCATTAGATAGCGCATTATTTTACCTTTGGGGAAGTTGACGCTAACTATTTTTAGCATAGAATTTGGCTAGACGAACTGCAGGAATGCCTAATGCAAAACCGAGAGCGAGGACTCGGTTTTTTAGTGATCGGCGCCACCAACCGTCGCGGTGCCAGCGACGAGGATTGACTAATAGACCTTGACTGACTTTATCGACTCTACCCAAACCTCGAAGTCCTTTGATGAGAGGGACCTCTTCGAACAATGGCCAGGAGGCATGTTGTCCCGCCGCCAAGTAAGCTGATCGTCGAACGAAAATACCTTGGTCACCATAGGGGACACCGAACGTATTTCGCAAGTTGATTAGACACTCAAGCAGACGTCCTTGCCACTCAGGCTTGCCTGCAAAGCGAAAAGCAAAATAGCCCCCCACTGCACCATTCTGTAGAGCAATTCTTATATTGCCGATAGGATCACCAGTGAGCTTGGCATCAGCATGCAAGAACCACAGCAAGTCAGATTCCACCAAACTTGCACCGAAACGCAGTTGAAGCCCACGATTAGGTTGAGATGACACCCAAGTTGCATTGTGGTTCCGGCAGATTTCTCGACAGAGCTCACTATTTCCAGAATCGACGACTATCACCTGCAACTCAGTGAGACTTGTGAAAGAGCACTCAGTTAGTTCGGTGAGCAGTCTTGGAAGCTCCAGTTCATCATGCCAGCAAGGGATCACCACACTGAGGCGATTGTGATTAGTCACAAAGTGCTCCTTTAAGGTCAGAAATCGCTTCAATCAATCGCAATCTTGCGGGGCGCAAATCAAACTTTAAACTTGAGCGTAATATATCGAAGTCTATTGCTTCATCAATGTCGAAGCATTCACCGATACACACAACAGAGTGACCGTTATTTAGACAGGTGCTTCGAAGTGCACCTCCTAAACTCGCAGTACTCCACGGTAGATTTACTAGGCTTGGCCACGGTTTGGATGAGGCCATAAGCACAACACCTCCATCACGAGCGTTGATTAACACTGTATCGTGCTCACAGAGCGCATTGAGCACATTTTGATAGTCTGTCAGCGTGATTGCCGGCGAATCACTACCAATGAAAATTAAACACTCATGGCTTTGAGTTCGAAGTGTCTGGTCAAGAGTATTTAATCGTTCACCAAGATTTCCTTGAGCTTGGGGTATGCATTGAGCAAAAGGTGCCCTCGATTTTGCCCAGCCGAGATGATCGGCATGATCAGGTGCAATTATGGTATTACCAGGCCATTGATACAGATCTTCAACACCACAGTCGAGCAAGCACTCAGCGACCACGTACGCACGCTCTATGCCTATCTGGGCTGCAAGCCGTTGCTTACCGAAACCTAGGGAGGGTCGCTTACAAACCAGCACCAGCGTTGGCGTCGGTGTAGGAGCCTGCTCGAAAAAGCTATGGGTCATACAGATCTCCGTCGTTTACGTTGAACAAAAAAGCCTCCATTCAACCCAGTATGGAGCGCGGCTATCTACATCAGATAGAAAAGGTTTGAAAATGTTACGGCCACAGTAAAAATTTCCGCTCTCTCCCCTCCCTCGCGCAGCTCAGTATGCTCTAAGGGCGGCTTACGGTCCTGCATCTTGTGAAAATGATAATGTCCGATTCAGAAGGACGAGAGCTGAAGATTGGCAGCAGATTCATCTCGCAATTTCGGTTATAATAACATTGTAAGTGATTAACAGGTTGCCGCATTGCTGCACGCCAGGAGATCAGCCTAAATATCAACCTGAAATCGTGCCAATACACCAGTAAAGAAGTAACGCGCAGAAACTATCATGGCGGAATGAGTATGTTGATGATTAATTAGCGAAAAACTATAACCGGCGGCCGCGAAAACTGAGTGCAACACCTCACCCTTCGGTAAGGTGCAGCCATGTCCTATACAGAACTCAGCATCGAAGAACGCG
The DNA here is from genome assembly GCF_014236655.1 of Pseudomonas kielensis. Taxonomy (GTDB): domain Bacteria; phylum Pseudomonadota; class Gammaproteobacteria; order Pseudomonadales; family Pseudomonadaceae; genus Aquipseudomonas; species Aquipseudomonas kielensis. The sequence continues at coordinate 23,732 of NZ_JACMYG010000044.1, read as the reverse complement.
CGACCATTCAAGTCGGGCAATACAAGAAACTCAGCCAGCGCGAAATAGCCCGGTTGCTGGGGCGTAGCCCGTCCACGATCAGTCGTGAGCTTCGTCGAAATCAACTTCCTGGCAATTATTCGGCCCACGAGGCTCAAGCGTTTACTCGTGGTCGGCGCATAGGCAGTCGACCGCTCAAGAAACTGATCATGGGTAATGAGCGCTTTGAGCTGGTTATCCACTTGCTTCGAGAACGCTTTTCTCCCGACCAAATCGCGGGCAAGCTGCGCCTTATGAAAATCAATTTTGAAGAAGCCTACGTCTGCCGCGAAACGATCTACAACGCCATCTATGCGTTGCCTGTAGGGGAGTTGCGCAAAGAACTGATCCAGTGCCTTCGTCAGGGAAAAAGTACCCGTAGGCCACGTTCTGGTGGGGTTGATCGTCGTGGACAGATCCCGGAGATGGTCAGTATTCACGTGCGCCCTCCGGAAATCGAAGACCGTTTGATGCCCGGTCACTGGGAAGGCGACCTGATTAAGGGCAAAGATAATGGGTCGTCTGTCGGTACTCTTGTGGAACGCACGAGTGGCTATTTGATGTTGGTAAAAATGAACGATGCTACGGCTACTTCTGCTGTTCAAGGCTTCAGTGCAGCACTGAACAGCATGCCGCTGGCGGTGCGTAAAAGCATGACGTATGACCAAGGCCGCGAAATGGCAAAACATGCTGAAATCACGCAGAACACTGGGGTGGCGATTTACTTCTGTGACCCGCATAGCCCTTGGCAGCGCGGCAGTAATGAAAACATTAATGGCTTGATTCGCCAGTACCTGCCCAAGGGCACGGACTTGTCGGTACATAGTCAGGAAGCGTTGGATGCCATTTCGTATCAAATGAATATTCGTCCCCGCAAACGCTTCGGTTACAAATGTCCGATTGAGGTGATTACAGAAGTGATGGGGATGCATCATGCTGCTCCTGCTTTAACTCAATAGCCGTGTTGCACTCAGCTTCTGCAACCGCCACCATTAATTTACCCATCACGCGAACGCTGCATTGAGACCCTTAAGAATGGACGGTTCGGAAGTGCAATCTAGAAACATGATTAATTCAAACCCCAGTACAACTAAAGGTCGCAAGAGAGTTAGTCTCAGCAACTCTAAACAATAATGCACAACAAGCGAAATCTGTATACTGCTTGCGGGCCCACGTAGGTGGCCACCCACGCAGACGCACTATTGCGGCATCACCACGCAGGAGGGTTAGATCACACACACTTATTTTCCGCATCAATGTCATTGCTTGAAGCCTCCAAACTCAGGCATCAGGCTTGCGGACAGACTTCAGTATGGAGTCTGTATCGACATATTCGTCATCGATAGAGATTTTTTTAAGTGTGTTCGAGGTCAGCTCTAGCTGTTTTATATAATTGCGGCAGCGTACACACATACTTAAATGCATAAGTACCCCGAGACGCGTTTTAAAGGTTAGTCGATGATCAATAATATCTGAGCCAAGTTCTGACATTTCGCGACACGTCAACATGTCCCTTCCTCCTCAAAGTGCTCAAGCATTGTATGCATTCGTTGTCGTCCACGGTGTAACAACACACGAATATTACCCTCTGCAAGACCCAATGCATGAGCAATTTCATTAAACTCAAGTCCTGCCAACTCTCGCATCATGACTACCGACTGCTGATCACTTGGAAGCTTGTGCAAGTGCTTACGAATACATTCTTGCAACTCAGCTTCCGTAAGGATCTCCTCTGGCGTCTCATGGTGCCATTGCGATGGAGGCGTGCTCCAGGCCCCATCATCAGTGAAGCGTTGAGTTATAGGGGAGCCAGGATCTACTCCCCAACTGTCTAGAGAAACCTCACGACTGTACTTGCGACGCATCGCTCTAGCCTCATTGAGCGCAATTCTCGCTAGCCACGTACGAAACGCCGATCTTCCTTCAAATTTTTCAACAGCTGCAAAAGCTTTGATCCACGTCTCCTGAGCCACGTCATCAGCCAGATCACGACCGACCAAAGGGACCGTCATGGCAATCAAAAAACGATGATGAGCTTTGATTGCCGTCTCACACGCCGCTGGGTCTCCACGCTTTAAGCGTTGGATCATTTCCTGTTCGTCGTCCATCTCACTCTCCTAGTCATGGCGGTGCCAAGCATAGTGGCCAAATGAGCTACAGGACAGTGCCCTCATAAATTGAGTGTTCCGAGGCAGGGTTTGTTACAGGTCATTTCTAAGGTTATAGAAATAACTGCATTAGCTGTAACGACGAGCTCGGCGCGTCATCCTATTCATGACAGTCACATCCGAAGGAGGATGACGTCATGAAAACGTATACAGGCTCCCTGAGACTTCTAACCATCGGGTTGATCATCGCGACAGGTGCTATGGCCGTTCAAACTCTGAGCGAACATCAACGCCAAGTCGCCGCTCAACACAATCTTGCAGAGGGAGGTAGCGATCGATTGCTTGAGCAGCGCACAAAGGTCGCCGAGGGCGGTAGTGACCGTTTGCTTGAACGACGCACGAGGATCGCTGAAGGAGGCGCTGACCGGCTGCTTGAGCAACGTGAAAAAGTTACTGAAGGCGGTAGTGACCGACTGCTTGAGCGGCGTGAGAAAGTCGCTGAAGGAGGTAGTGACCGACTGCTTGAACGGCGTGAGAAAGTCGCTGAAGGTGGTAGTGACCGATTGCTTGAACGGCGTGAGAAAGTCGCTGAAGGTGGTAGTGACCGATTGCTTGAGCGGCGCGCGAGGGTCGCCGAGGGCGGCAGTGATCGTCTGTTAGAGCGACGCGAACAACTATTATTCGAACGGCCACCAACAGAACTGGCGAGCTCCGCAAACCAGCAGACTTTAGTGGGGTGAGTAGCCTCCAGCACTTAACCAATAGCCACTGCCGTGATAGACATGTTAGCACCTCACTCCATCTGTAATCTAACACGCAGTGGCCATACAATAAGGCGTTTGCTCTGATATAAAGACACAGGACATGCGAAGAATATTTATTTAATCCGAATTAATTACTCGTCGGGGAGTTTTCTTAGTCGGACTAAACGGACTACTTGGTGACGTTTTGTCTTCCCTGTCGTGACGACAGTCAGAAGTACTTGCACCTACGCTAGCAAATTTTTACTGAGCCTGGCATAGGCCGTTGGCGCCTGAATTTATTTCTCGTTTTTTTTGTAACAACAAACCAGCTGAATCATCTGACTAGCTGTGAGTGGCAACGAATGTCATTGCACCTATTTAGATTTTTACCCGTCAGGAGAAACACAATGAAAAAATTTCAAGTATCCACGGCATCTCTGAAAATCGCCAAGCCTTTGGCTGCAATGGTATCTGCGGCAGTGCTTGCCGCATCCCTCGCGGGTCCAGTGATGGCTGCCACCCCTTGTAATCCTTGCGCGGCAAAAGCACCTGCGGCAGCCATGGCAAATCCTTGTGCTGCAAAAAATCCGTGTGCAGCAAGCAAGAAAACCACTACAAATCCTTGTGCTGGTAAGAACCCATGCGCAGCCAAAAATCCGTGCGCAGCCAATCCTTGCGCCGCCAAGGCTCCTTGTGCGGCCAAGAAAAAATAAGTTGGAGATAAAAATTCAATAAGGGTATTGCTGCTCCGCGTCAAAGAAGTATTCGAGCATTTGACGTGCAATACAACTTGTCGCACCGACATGGCCCGTATTCGAATACGGGCCATGTACGATATGACTTGACGTCAATATTCTCTGTTATAAGATTTTAATGGGGTATTTTATTGGCTCGCAAAGATAGAACTTAGCTCCGAGTACTAAACTAGACACTTTTAGCATAAAGCCGAATTGTTTCTGTCTTAAGATCACCCTACCCAACAGTGCGACAATGGCCAGGTTTCGTCTGAACTTGAGACCAATTTAGTAAGCTGCCGAGCTAATTGAACATTTTGCGTCAAAAAGATCAGCTCGCGAAACCTACTTGATCATTCCTGATAGCCGACGATTCAGGAATTCGACCCAGAAGCCTCGCTAGGGTCGCTCACCCGACCAGGACGCTAAGCAACGATTGATCCGTTGCAGCTAAACTCAGCCGCGATCGGTCGGCCGTCGTCTTGCCAGCGGTGGCTAATGACCTTCCCTGATGATACTCATGCCACAATTAAGAATTTCTGCTTGTAACAAACCGCAGCTTGAGATCTCTAAAGCGCATAGGGCAAATAGTAAAAGCAAATCACCGTAACCCAATCCTGACCTAAAGGAACTGTCTCATGAATAAGACGATGACCACCGCTACCTTGGCCTTGGCGTTGAGTGCCGCGTTAGCCGCTGCTGCAATGCCGACCATCGCCCACGCCGCTGATGGCGAAAAGTGTTTCGGTGTAGCTCTTAAAGGAAAGAACGATTGCAAGGCTGGCGCAGGCACGTCCTGTGCGGGAACCTCGAAAGTCGACTATCAGGGTAATTCTTGGTCCATGGTACCCAAGGGGACTTGCGAGCAAACGGCATCGCCTACTTCTGCGACTGGCTTTGGTCAACACCAGGAGTTCAAGGAAAAGAAAGCCTGATTAGTAATTGAAATGTCGCGGAGCGTTCCTATGATTCAATCTCCTAGCGACGGATTTTGCCTGGTGGATGCTGCCCATACAGCGCCCACCAGGCTGCCATGCCGTGCCGGTATTGGCTTAAAGTCCGAATACTTTCGCGAGGTAATTTCAGAGCAACCAGACATAGGTTTCTTTGAGGTCCATGCCGAAAATTACATGGTCGCAGGCGGGGCATTTCACCATTACCTGGAAATAATTCGCTCGCGCTATCCACTGTCTATCCACGGCGTAGGTCTATCCATTGGTGGGCAAGCCCCACTTGATGAAGAACACCTATCTCGGTTGGCCATACTGCTAAATCGCTACCAGCCAGAAGCATTCTCCGAACATCTCGCTTGGTCCAGTCATGGCGGCACATACCTCAACGACCTGCTACCACTACCCTACACAGCGTTCAGTCTCTCGCAAGTGTGTGAGCAGATAGACCGTGTGCAAGAGCGCTTGGGGCGGCCTATGTTGCTCGAAAACCCGGCCACTTACGTTCAGTACACAGCCTCGACCATGACCGAAAGTGAGTTCATAAACCAAGTCATACGTCGTACTGGCTGCGGGCTCTTGCTTGATGTCAACAATGTACATGTATCCAGCGTCAATCACGGAGGTGATGCACGAGAGTACATCTTGGGTTTGCCTCTCGACGCAGTGGGTGAAATTCACTTGGCAGGGTTTGCTGAGGAGGTAGACACGAAAGGAGCGCCGCTGCTAATTGACAATCATGGCGCACCGATTGCGAAAGTTGTGTGGGAACTCTATGCATTTACCTTGGGGTTGACTGGCCCGAAACCGACCTTGATCGAACGCGACAATGATATCCCTGAATTAAGGGTGTTACTGAGCGAAGCTCAACAGGCCGACGCAATCACTCGGCGGCTATTTCCGGCCCTGCCATCCGCTACAGAGCCAGAGAAGGCATCTGTATGAGCGCTCACGATGATTTTGCTGAAAGCTTAATGCAGGAAGCGTCCGCGTGCCCGTCAGGCTTAACTACCTGGAACGGCTCTGACCCGTCCCAACGTTTTGCGGTTTACAGAAATAACGTCATTGTTTCCCTAATTGATGCGTTGGCCGATACCTTCCCCGTCACCCAAGCACTCGTCGGAGAGGAGTTTTTCCGCGCTATGGCTGGTCAGTTCGTGCGCGCCCATCCTCCCCGCTCACCAGTACTAACCTTGTACGGTGACTTGTTCCCTAGCTACGTGTGTGACTTTGTACCAGCTTCCGCGCTGCCTTATCTGGGAGATCTTGCACGCCTAGAAGTAGCCTATATACAGACCTACCACGCAGCTGAGGAGGGGTCTTTAGCGATATCAGAACTGTCTAAGTTGTTAAGCAATGAAACGACCCTGTCACAGGTGCGTTTCACTCTGCATCCATCTATCAATGTAGTGCGTTCGCGATATGCCGTGGTTTCTCTCTGGGCGGCCCATCAAGATCTGTCGCCGGAGAACACCTTAGGGAGCATACACCTGGATGTTTCTGAAGCAGCCATGCTAATTCGTCAAGATTTAGATGTAGTAGTTGTCCGCATAGAACACGGTGCTGCGGAGTTCATCGAAAATTTGCACCGCGGTGCTGTCTTCGCTGATGCGGTGTCTACGGACGTCCCTTTTAACCTTGAGACGACATTGGCGCTGTTGCTCCGCTACGGTGCCATCACTCATTACAATATTTAGGAATAGATCTCAATGCATGAAGCCCGCGTAGTGAAACTGATCAAATGGTTTATTGAGCAATTTGAGCGTACGCCATATTGGTTGATCGCCTTGCTAGGACGCTTTTCTATTGCGGCCATTTTCTGGAAATCTGGAGAGACCAAAGTGCAAGGCCTAGCTCTCGATATAGTATCTGGAGAGTTTCAATTCGGGCTGCCAAGATTGGCTGATTCGGCGGTGTTTCTATTTAAAGAAGAGTATCGACTACCGCTGATTTCTCCCGAATCGGCGGCCATCATGGCGGCTTTTGCGGAGCATTTCTTCCCATTAATGATCTTAATTGGCTTAGCCACGCGTTTTTCCGCTCTGGCCTTGTTGATCATGACGCTGACTATCCAGCTGTTGGTCTATCCGGATGCGTACCCTACCCATGGTGTATGGGCCACGGTGCTGTTGCTGTTGCTGGCGAAAGGTCCTGGTGCTGTTGCTCTGGATCACTTCATTGCACGGAAATTCAGCCGATAAATGCCGCAAGGAAGTGCACCAGCCTCATGGAGCGACATCGACATGCATAAAGAAACACTGCGATGAGCATTCGACAACGCCTGACGATAAGCTATGCCATCGTCCTCATATTTCTTTTGGCCATCGTCCTCATCAGTCTGCAACGTTTCGACCTGCAGGCTCAGAGCATGCACGACGTGGTCGAAGGGGATGCCGCGCGTGCCGAGCTGGCCTCAGCCATCAACCTGCACGCTGAAACGGCTGCTAGTCGCTTACTTTTGCTCTTCGTCCTTGAAGACCGCGAACAGCGTACCGCCATCTATCAGGAGATCGACGCGCAGAACACCGAGATCGATCAAGCGCTGCGGGGCTTTCGCGCATTGATGTCCGAACCTGAGTCGCAGGCTATGCTCGCCCGCCTGGAAAGCCTGCGCAAGGACTACGAAATGCACTTCAGTGCCACGGTAGAGGAGCTGGAAGTGGGCGAGCGAGCCTCGGCCGTGCAGCTTATTACGGGGCCGACCCTCAGCGCACTCAATGCACTGTTGACGCAAACGACGGCAATGGCGGAGCAGCAACAACTGTCCATGCACGCACGCCAGACATTGGCAATGCAGGCATCCGAACGCTCAATCCAGTTGGTGCTCGCCCTGGGCTTCAGCGCGTTGATCGCAGGTCTGCTGATGGCCATTTATATGACCCGCAGTATCACTCAACCTTTGGATCGCGCGCGAATGGTGGCAGACCGGATTGCCGTTGGCGACCTCAGACACACGATCGACAATGCCGGCAACGATGAAATCGGCAAACTGTTGGCGGGCATGCGCAGCATGAGCGGGCGCCTGCGCACGTTGATCGGCTCGATCCTGAGCAGCGCAGCAAATGTAGACTCGGCGGCCGAGCAACTGCAGGTCCCAGCAGCCAAGGTCAAAGTGGACTCGGCACTGCAGAGCGAACTGGCGGGGTCTATCGATCGCTCCATCGGCCAGTTATCCCAAGGTATCGGCACGATGGCGGGCAACGTTTTGACCGCCCGCAACCAAGCCCTCAAGGCCCGTGATCTGGCGCAGGAAGGTGCTCGAGCCATCACCGTGGTTGCCGCGGAAATCGCCCAAATCGCCACGGCCGTCGATGGCTCGGCCCAATCGGTCGCCAGGCTCGGTCTGAGCGCCAAAGAAGTCGCAGGAGCGGTCAGCCTGATCCGCCAAATCGCCGATCAAACCAACCTCCTGGCGCTGAATGCCTCTATCGAAGCAGCAAGGGCCGGCGAGAGTGGTCGAGGTTTCGCGGTCGTCGCCGATGAAGTGCGTACTCTGGCCAATCGCACCGCGGATGTCACCGGAGAGATTGACCGAGTGATGACATTGATCAATCAACAGACCCAGAATGCGGCCCGTGATATCGACGCGGGCAAGCGCGGTATGGAGCACGGCATGGACTTGATACAGAGCATTGCCGTCCCGCTGGAGGCGTTACAGATCGATGCCCAGGATTCCCTCGACAATCTTGAACAACTGACTGAACTGGCGGCTGACCAGTCCCAGGAAAGCGAGGCGATTGCTGGCAACGTGCGCACCATCGTCGAAATGGCCAGGACCAACAAACAGGCTACCGATCAGCTTGCAACGATCACCGACGAACTCTTGCAAACAGCCGCAAAATTACAGTCCTCGGTTGCCGCCTTTCGCCTGTAGTCGGGCGCAAGGAAGCCCTGCTTAGTAAGGAGGCACACCAACATGATCGGCTTCACCCTGAAGCGATTCGCCCAGTTCGCCTCAATTCGCAACCGCTTGATCCTGGCGTTCTCCGCACTGCTCGGGCTTTTGCTGGCCCTCTCGGTGATGACCTCACATCGCCTCGAGACACTGGGCGCCAGCATGCACGAGTTCGTCGATCAGCCCGCCCGACTCGCCCTGCTCGCCGAGCGCGCGAACCAGCAGTCGCAATACGCCGCTATCCAGCTTCTGCGCCTTTTGCAAACCCCCGACAGGGATCAACGAATCCCTCTTTATGCGCAGATGGACGCGGCCATGACGGCATCGGATGCTGCAATTGCCAGCCTTGCGCATGCGGACAGTCGGGCCTACTCGCAATCTCAAATCGCTCTGGCTACCGAGTTACGTCAACGCTATGGTGCCTTGTTTCAGGAGACGGTCGAGCTCATCGAAATCCAAGGTCTGACTCAGGCTAGAGCGCACTTTGAACAGTACACAGACCCTGCACTGAATGCGCTACTGGATGAGACATTGCGCCTGACGGAGCGTCAACAAGCACTGATGAACCTGGAGGTTGAGCATTTTGAGCAGTCCGCCACTGCCACGCGCCTGCAAATAGTCGCGATTACGCCCAGCGCGCTGGTACTCGGCGCCCTGCTGGCCTTGTTGATCTCGCGCTCCATCGTCATACCCATAGGTGAAGCGGTCGCCGTGGCACAAACAATTGCCGCGGGCAATTACAACGAGAACATTCCTCGCGGTAGAAGCCCGGAAATGCAGGTACTGCTGCGAGCGCTGGCGTTGATGCGCAAAAACATCGTGATTCGCGAGGAACGGATAACCCGCCTAGCCTATGTTGATAGCTTGACCAACCTACCCAACAGGGCACATTTCATGGAGGCGCTTGCCACGGCCAGCGCAGGTGAACATGGCGCCCTGGTGATCCTCAATATCGATCGCTTCGCACCAATTAACAATGCCCTAGGCCATGCAGTGGGCGACCGTATGCTTAGTGAAATAGCCGCCCGCCTGCTCGCCTGCGTTGCCGCGCCCCACTTGGTTGCTCGACTTGGCGGTGATGAGTTCGTCATTCTGTACGAAGGCAGCGATAAATCCGCCATTTCCGGGTACATACAGATGATTCTGGACGCGCTACGCAGGCCGATGCGGCTCGATGGCCAGCGACTGGATATCGACGTAAGCCTGGGCGTAGTGTTTTATCCAGACGATGGTAATGACCCCACCGCCTTGCTCAGGCGCGCCGACCTGGCAATCAAGGCGGCCAAACGCCGGCACGACAGTTATGCATTTGCCGCGGAATTCGAAGACGTGGTGCAGCATGAGCAACTCACGTTACTCGGCGAGATGCGCGATGCCCTGATGCGAAATGAATTCGTCATTTATTACCAGCCAAAATTGAATCTTGCCAACGCTCGCATCAGCGGGGTTGAAGCACTGTTACGCTGGCAACATCCGATCAGGGGGCTGATTACACCTGATCTGTTTATCCCGTTTGCAGAGCAAACCGGCTTCATTCGCGAGATCACGCCCTGGCTGATTCGTGAGGTGGTTGGCCACGCCACGCAGTGGCGGCGCGACGGATTAGAGATCGTGGCCTCGGTCAACATATCAGCACTCGACCTGCTTAACCCAGCACTCATCCAATAAGGTACAACAGCTGCTAATCCAGACGTCCTTACCAGCTGAAATGCTCTGTCTCGAAATCACTGAAAGCGCCCTGATGGACGACCCCGAACTGGCACACACGCACCTGCTCGCCCTCGCTCGGCTGGGCGTCAAGCTTTCGATTGACGACTATGGTGCCGGCAATGCCTCACTGTCCTATGTAAGAACGCTGCCGGTCCATGAACTGAAGATCGATCGATCCTTCATCACCCAGGTTGACCAACAACGAAAAAGTGCCGCTATCGTGCGTTCGACCATCGTGCTGTGCCGTGAGCTCGGCTTATCGGTTGTCGCCGAAGGCGTCGAAACAGCCAGCGAACTGGATTGGCTGAAGATCAATCACTGTGATCTGGTACAAGGGTTTGGTATCGGCCGCCCAATGCCGGTGCACGAGCTATATGGCTGGCTGGAAATTACCCACGCGGGGCCTCAGGAACGGTAGCTGGCAGGTCGGAGATACAGGTGGAGAGCGACAGCAAGACACTCTAGTGTTCTGTCTAAGAAAAAATGTTCTCTTTACGCTGTGATGCCATCGCCTCTCGTGCCCGCTGGATCTTGCTCAAGATCTCTTCAACTTTTGCACTCCAGCCGTATCGGCTCGGCAGAGCATTGTGTAACGCTAAGAACGTAATAATGGAGCAGGCTAGTTCACGTATCGAACAGAAGCTGCCGTCACGCAAGAAAACGGTGATATCTCGGAAGAAGCATTCATCGCATAGGCGCTGATTCACCAGATCAGCCGGCTACTGCCGCGCGTCAAGATCACCGAACTGCTGAGAACTTGAATGAATTGACGAGCGTCACCCGCCACTTCTCGCGCCTGAAGCATGGCGCATAGGCGAAAGACCGGACGCTACTGCTAACGGCGATCCCGAGCGATGCCATCAACCTCGGCCTGATCAAGGTGGCTGAGTCGAGTCTGAGCACAACCTACGCCAAGGTGTCCTGGTTGCAAGCCTGGCGCATCCGTGACGAAACCTACCCGACGGCCCAGGCCGAGGTGGTTAACAGCCAATTCCGCCAAGCCTTCGCCGCCACACCTTATGCTCTGATAGCCAACGCTTGCGCGCTAGTGGCCGTGCCGGAGCACAGGCCACGTCAACCCGAAGTAAGGTAGCGAGTCGGGACTGTGGTTCTACACCAGCATCTCCGACCATACGCGCCGTTCGGCACCCATGTGGTAAATACCGGCGTGCATGATTCCACTTATGTGGTCGACGGGCGGCTATATCACGGATCCGATCTGCGGATCGAGGAACACTACAACGGCACGGCCAGCTTCACCGATCATGTCTTCGCTCTGATGTACCTGCTGGGCTTTCGCTTCGCTCCGCGCATCCGTGATACCGGCGAAACCAAGCTGTGCGTGCCAAATAGAGACCAGAACTACCCGACCCTTCGCCCGATTATCGGCGGCAGCTTGAAGCATGTCCTCGCCCCCTGACTTTGGAGGCAATGTCCAGATCGATCCTCCCCTCCCCTGCGCTGAAGGAAGGAAGGGTTTACTAACGCTAGACGGCGATGCCCCGCCCTTTAAACGCAATAACCAACCGATTGCATTCAATGAACCAGATGAACGTTTGCATCGGGCCGCTGCGCATACTGATCCAGCAGAGCAGCCATATCCTCGGCAAGTTCCCACACATGCTGGGCGGGCGTCTGACGCTGGGCAAAGGCACGCAAGCCGATGATTTGGGCTTGAAGCAAACGCGCCAAGCGGGTGCAATCCACTGCGGGGCGCAGCTCCCCGCGCTGTTGTGCGAGTTCAAGAAGAACACTGATTTTTTGCTCGACGGCATCCAGCAGCGCATTGACCTTGAGCTGCAGTTCTGGCTCTTGGGCGCCGACTTCCAGCAGGGTTTTGATGATCATGCAGGCCCTAGCCGGCGGCGCGCAGGTGGCCGTACAGGCGCTAGCCAACGACTGAAAATAGGCTTTGAGCGCTGCCAACACAGAGGGATGCGCATCAATCTGGCGCTGTAGATCTTCCCTTGCCTGGTCTGCATAGACCTCCAACGCTTCGGCAAACAGGCCACTTTTACTGCCGAAGGTGGCGTAGAGGCTGCCGGGGCGCATGTCCAGAGCCTGTTCAATATGCTTCATTGATGAGGCGAAATAACCGCGCTCCCAAAACAACCGGACAGCCCGATCGAGCGCGGTATCGCGATCATATTTTGCGACTCTAGACATGGATTACTGCTCGCATGGTGCAATCGATTCCGGCGGAGCCTGAATCGATTCAATCTGAATGATCGTTCAATTATAGCTTGAATGATCGCTCAAATATAGCTAGCCTGAATGCGTTATCGAGCAATGGCTCAATACACTCGTTCAATACATCGAGAGACGATTTTCATGAAGAGTTTCAAACTGCACGATCAGTCTTCAGCACCCGAAGCGGCCAAGCCACTGCTGGACGATTCCATGAAGTCCTTTGGCATGATCCCGGGCCTGCATGCCGTAATGGCCGAGGCCCCGGGGGTGCTGGACGCCTATAAAAAGCTGCATGCGCTGTTCCTAAACACCAGTTTCGACGCGGATGAAAAAACCGTGGTGTGGCAGAGCATCAATGTGGAACACGGCTGTCATTACTGTGTACCTGCGCATACCGGCATCGCCAAATCGATGAAGGTATCGGACGAAGTGACCAATGCCTTGCGCGACGAAACCCCGTTACCCAACGACCGCCTGGAAGCACTGCGCAGCTTCACCCTAGCTGTGGTGCGCAACCGTGGTGAAGTCGCCGATGCCGACCTGGAGGCCTTCTATGCTGCCGGCTACGAGCAGCATCATGTGCTGGAAGTCATTCTTGGGGTGTCGCAGAAAATCATGAGCAATTACATCAACCACATCGCCAAAACACCGATTGATAAGCCCTTTATGCAGTTCGAGTGGAAGAAGGTGCAAAAATAAAGCCTGTTTGGATTAATAGCCTTCTGAGCGCATAGGGTCTACAGCCGCAGCTGTGGCGTTGTCTCAATTTTTAGCCAGCGGCAGTGAACAACCGATTCTGCTGTTCGCTGGCTAGCCAAAGGTGGCTAAGCCGGGGGCGTGGCGACCGTGTGACGTTTCAGAATACTCACTAGAGGAGGTCTACATGATTAGCCAGATCAGCGAAAACCATACCTATATTGACGGTCATAAAATTGCCTTCCGCGAGCAAGGCGAAGGCAGTCCAGTCATCTTGATTCACGGGATACCAACCAACAGCCTGATGTGGCAATCAGTAATGCCTAAACTTGCGACTCGCCATCGCGTCATCGCTCTAGACTTGCTCAATTATGGCCAATCCGAAAAACCAAAAAACGCCGATGTCTCCATCAATGCCCAAAGCCGTATGATCGTCAAGTTCATGAATGCCCTGGGTGTGCGTAGAGCTGACGTGGTCGCCCATGATATTGGCGGCGGCATTGCACAACTGATAGCAGTGAATTATCCAGAGAAAATTCGCAAGCTGGTTTTAATGGACAGTGTTTGTTTCGATTCATGGCCTATTCCCGAGTTCAAACCGTTAATCGAGCCCGGCGCGGAAGAGGCGATGAGCCTGGATGAGTTTGTCGCCATGATGCGTCGCTTTATGCCGCAGGGCGTTCACAACAAAGCCGTGATGACCGATGAATTGATCAACATTTATCTGGAACCATGGGCAAGCGAAGATGGCAAGCGGGCTTTTTTTCGTAATCTTAGACGCTTGAACAGCGAATACACCCAGTCAATTGCCCAAGCGCTTGGAAACCTCGTACATCACACACTGGTGATCTGGGGCGACCAAGATCCCTTCCAGAAACCGGAATATGCGCAAAAATTGACCGACGCAATCCCAGATGCGGAACTGGCCTGGATCAAGGACGCCGGACACTGGTTGATCGATGAAAAACCAGATGAAATCGCCGACCGTATCAATCAATTCCTGGGTTGACGAATAAGCTCATAGCGCTGGTTTAAGTGCCTGAACTCAGGGCGGAAAAGCGGCTATATCCCAAGTGATGAACATGAACTAACGAGCACTTGAATTAAATTATTCAATCCTGATGGCGAGGAACTACGCATGAACAGAGCCATAGCCTTCGATATTTACGGCACCCTGATCGACACCGATGGCGTGTTGACTGTTCTTAGCGAACAGGTGGGTGAAAAAGCCCCAGCCATTTGTGCGCTATGGCGCAACAAACAACTGGAGTACAGCTTTCGGCGCGGTTTGATGCAGGACTATCAAGACTTTTCAATTTGCACCCGCGACGCACTGCTGTTTGCCTGCCAGACGCACGACGTCAAGCTGGACGCTCAGGCGCAACGGCGAGTTCTGGGCAGCTACGCAGAGCTGCCCGCCTTCGCGGATGTAGCCGCTGGCCTGGGCCAACTGGTCGATGCGGGGGTGCCCCTGCATGCCTTTTCCAATGGCAGTCGAGCGGCGGTGACAGGGCTGCTGCAGCGCGCAGGCTTAAGTGGTTTTTTCCAGCAAGTGGTCAGCGTGGAAGACGTTCAGTCGTTCAAGCCCGACCCCAAGGTTTACGCACACCTGGCGCAGCAGTGCGCGCTGCCAGCCAGTCAAATCTGGCTGGTTTCGAGCAACCCTTTCGATGTGCTGGGCGCAGCCCACAGTGGCTTGCGCGCCGCCTGGTTGCAGCGCGATCTAGGCGCGGTTTTCGATCCGTGGGGCATTGAACCGCCAATCACCTTGCACAGCCTGCTGGGGCTTGCGGATCATTTGCCGCAAGACCCACTGTAAAGCCAGTCTGTTTCGCGTTGCCAATAGGGCGCTACGGGCAAGCGTTTTTCACCGCCCTGTAGAGGCGGCCACTTTGAATTAAAAAACCTGAAGACCAAGATAGCTCTTTCGCAGTTGATCCCTTTATCAAGGACACTTGGGAGCGACATTTCATCAAGGGCCGAGCGCTAATGACCGTGCTTACCATGAGCTCGGAGACATTAGCGAAAGCATTTTTTACCGTTCATCAAGCTGGGTTGTAGAGGATGGGCTGACCATACATTCTTGGTCTGATGCATCTCGGAATCGCGCCCTCTTTACTCTTGGTCGAAGTCGACGCGTGAATGATCGTTGCGCCAACGATAGTGCCTTGACGAAGCGTCAGCCCCCCCCGATCCCCCAGACAGTCGTTAATGACTTCCAGAATGCCTCGACAAGATGGTTGTTATCCAGCAGACGGCGAAAGTTGAGGGGCGTGGTTTCGTCGGGAATGCGCTCCAGGCTCAACCCCTCAAACTGGCGTATAATCGTCGTTTTATACAGTGACTCCTCCATTGCCGGGTCGTTGTGGCCGAACCAGCATCTGCATCAGATGCACTCGCAACATAGCCATCAATGGATACGCCGTGCGACCTCCTTCACCTTCCAGGGCACGACCTTATCCATTGCTATAAGGAAGCGCTCACGGCGGGTTTGCTTACGCTTGCCTTCGTACTCACCATCAGCGAAGGAGATTTGTTTCATTGGGACTCAACCGCTCACTTTGTGGGACGGGGATATTTCACCAGACTCGGAAACCTTTCTCAGATGGTATGGACGCCTCCCCTGGTAGGCAAGTGTCAAAGTAAAACGTGTTGATCACTGGTGCAGCACAGGAACTCAGGATAGAGGACAGCGGAATTGCGGCCAATACGCATTCGAAGCTTCCGATGTCCTTGGGTCGGTGTGTGCTGACCCTTGCCAAAAAGTGAAACGCTGAGATTAATTGAGAAATAATCGGCTATCGGATTGATCAAGTTCAGCTAGGAAATTCAGTCAAGATTTTGTGTAACAAACAAAGAAGCCATCCATCTCAATTGATTGTAGGTCAGAAAAATATCAGACAACTCGCTGAGGAGAGCCGCTTTGGAATCGATTTATTATGTTCTGTGCTGGCACTGCCATCGCCGTTGCAAGCATTGCTACGAAAGCCGCTTTCGTCCCTATGTTAGAGATGAACTGGAGGCTGTCATCAGTGAGGCAGAGCGAAACATGCCTAGAATCATCAATAATTTCCCCGAACGCATGAGCTACGAAGATTGGCGC
The DNA here is from genome assembly GCF_014236655.1 of Pseudomonas kielensis. Lineage (GTDB taxonomy): Bacteria > Pseudomonadota > Gammaproteobacteria > Pseudomonadales > Pseudomonadaceae > Aquipseudomonas > Aquipseudomonas kielensis. The sequence continues at coordinate 7,585 of NZ_JACMYG010000044.1, read as the reverse complement.
AACCCGCTCCCCGACGGTACTGTGCCACAGCGGCGTAGCCGAATCATTTTGTCCGGTGGTGATGTGCTGACTGAGCCGGTTCGAGAGCGCATTTTGTATCCCGCCCTTGAACGTCTGCGTGAGCGTTATCGTGAAAAGGGTGGCGTCAATGTGGTGGTTCAGACCACGGGCGATCTGTTAACACCGAAAATCATCCGTGAATTGCTGAATCTTGACGTCTGGATGATCTCAGTATCTGGCCTAGATGATTATCACGTCGGTATGGCAGGTGAAGGCAAAGTGTCGTTGCTAGACCAACTCAAGCGAGAGTTCGAGGCGGCTGGGATACGTCCCTCGGGACTGCGTGCTGACGAACGCGGATGGATGGACGAGAAAGGCCCAGTCTACAGTGCTTTCGGTGCCACTGATGATGCCTGGATCGGCAAGCTTTGGCCCCGGGGTCGGGCCTGGGAGAACAGTCTGTCGAAAGCGAACCTGACCGACAACTTCTGCAATGCCTGGTCCGGTGGGCTGAACTTCCTGGAATACGGTCGATCGGGATCGGAAGTTTCAATTGACCCTACGGGTGATGTTTATCCGTGCTGCCTGAAAACGGCGTCTCCGTTGGGAAACCTGATCGAAGAGCCGCTATACGAGATCCTCGACAGCCTCGCTGGTCACCCCGCTATGGAGGCCATCAATGCCGGCAAGCCCGAACGTATGGGTTTGACTGAAGGCTGGACTACAGCGGATTTCTTCGAAGCCTCTCGCACAACCATGCCGGATGGCGCGGATTATCAGAACCTGTGTATTGGCTGCGATCGCTATTTCACCCAAGTATTAGGTCCGATACTGGATGAAATCCGTAATCAGCGACGGGCAAACCGGCATGGTCTGATCGCCATATCATGAGTCTGCACACTCCAAATCCATTCATGACGAGCTGCGTCGGTTAGCCTGGTTTTACGATAACCGATATTGATACCTGACAGACATATTTTTGATCTGACTTTTCCGACGTATCTTAACAGGGAGCCTGTGATGAAGGCGGTTATACTGGCTATTGGCTTGGCACTATCTACTCAAACGTTTGCCCAGACAGGCATTAGCGAGAACTGGAACGGCATCGTTGAAGAAGCCAAAGGCCAGATCGTTTACTTTAACGCCTGGGGTGGTGAGTCACGTACCAACAACTACATACGCTGGGCCGCCGAGAAGGTGGAAAACCTTTACGGCATTAAACTGGTCCATGTGAAACTCTCAGATACCTCCGAGGCCGTTTCGCGCGTGATTGCCGAGCAGCAGGCGGGTAACACGACCAACGGTGCGGTGGATTTGATCTGGATCAACGGGGAGAATTTCGCCACCCTGAAGCGAGCCGGCCTGTTGCATGGTCCCTGGGTTGGCAAGCTACCGAACTTCCCGCTTACGGATCCGGAAAACAACCCTGAGATGACCACAGATTTTACCGTCCCGGTGGAAGGCTATGAAGCACCCTGGAGCAAGGCCCAGGTGGTGTTCTATTACGATAAGTCCCTAACGGAAAATCCTCCCACGTCCATGCCGGAGTTGCTCAAATGGGCAAAAACCAACCCTGGTGAATTTTCGTACCCCAAGCCGCCACAATTTCTGGGTACGACCTTCCTGAAGCAGGCTCTGCTGGAATTGTCCGATAACCGTGACGCCTTGTATAAACCGGTGGAAGAGGCCAATTTTGAAGAGGTGACGGCGCCGCTATGGTCATTTCTCGATGCCCTGCACCCATACCTCTGGCGCTCAGGCAGGACCTTTCCCGATAACGGCCCAGCGCTGCGTCGTATGATGGCGGACGGAGTCCTGAGCCTGGCGTTTTCATTCAACCCGAATGAGGCTGCCTCGGCGATTGCCAATAGTGAGTTGCCATCAACCGTCCGCACGTATGTGTTGAAAGGCGGCACCATTGGCAACGTCAGTTTCCTGGCCATACCGTTTAATGCCAGTCACAAGGCTGGGGCGATGGTGGTAGCCAATTTCCTGATGTCTCCCGAGGCTCAGGCACATAAGCAGAATCCGGAGAACTGGGGAAGTATCACAGTGCTGGCTATGGACAAGCTGTCTTCCGAGGACCGGGCCCGATTTGATGCGCTGCCAAACCCTGTTGGTGGTGTGACGACACAAGGCCTGCAGCAGGTTGTTGGCGAACTGCATCCGAGCTGGATAGAAGCGCTGGAGCAAGCCTGGCAAGAACGGTACATGGCGCACTGATGCTTCGTTACATATCCTGGCTGATTATTGCGGTACTGATATTGCCGATTGCTGGGGGGATGATCTTAATCATACCTCCGGCGTTTGGCTATCTCCCGCTACTGGGAGGCGATGCCATTTCCCTCGAACCCTGGCAACGGTTATGGCATACACCCGGAATCAGCCGTTCCATAGGGGTTAGCTTCGCGACTGGACTGGCCACCACCGCATTGGCGTTGATAGTGGTGTTTGCCTTTCTCGCCACCTTCAGCCCGACCCGCTTCGATCGCTGGGTAAATCGCTTAATGTCGCCCTTGTTATCAGTTCCCCATGCCGCGGCAGCCTTTGGCTTTGCCTTCCTAATTGCGCCCTCGGGGCTACTCCTGCGCGGGTTCTCGCCTTGGCTAACCGGATTTGAACGGCCACCCGATATCATGGTGGTCAATGATCCTTTTGGTCTCTCACTGATTGCCGGGCTAGCGATCAAGGAAATTCCGTTTCTGCTGTTGGTCAGTTTGGCTGCTTTGCCGCAGCTTAACGCCCAACAGAAAGTCATGTTGGCGCGGTCGTTGGGCTACCACCCGCGAATAGCTTGGCTCAAGGTGGTGGCTCCTGGCCTGTATCAGCTAGTCCGCCTGCCGGTATATGCAGTGCTGGCATTTGCCACGTCTACGGTGGATGTGGCCATGATTCTTGGTCCCAATCTACCCTCGACGTTGAGTGTACAGGTGGTGCAATGGTTCAACGATCCGGACTTGTCTTACCGGTTTCTGGCAGCAGCAGGTGCCTTGTTGCAGTTACTGGTTACCGGCATGACGCTTGTGACCTGGTGGGCTCTGGAGATCACTGTTGCGCGATTGTTCCTTGCCTGGATCAGGCGCGGTGGTAGACGCGGTGGTGACCGGTTGATTAGGGTAACCGGGCGATCCGGTATGGTGATGGCGATCTCGTTGTCAGGCTTGGGTTTGCTGGCCCTATTTGTGAACTCGGTCGCCGGATTCTGGCGATTCCCATCGTCCTGGCCGGCGAATTTTACGCTTAGCCACTGGCTAGCGGCGTTACCGACGATCGAGCGTCCGCTAGTTACGACGCTTGTGGTGGCTGGGTTGGCGGCTTCTATTGCCATGCTTCTGGTGCTTGCGGCGCTTGAACAGGAACAGCGACAGAACAAGCCGGCCACTCGAGCATTGTGCTTGCTCTACCTTCCGCTGCTTATTCCTCAAGTGGGGTTTCTCTCGGGTATTACCGTGTTGAGCGAGATGGCCGGTTACGGCCCCTCTCTACCGGTGGTTGTCTGGGGACATTTGTTGTTCGTACTACCCTACATTTACCTAACGCTGTCAGAGTCCTATCGGCAGTTGGATCCTCGTTGGGCCTGGATCGCCCGTTCACTTGGTAGCTCACAGGCCGGCATTTTCTGGCGCATTCGGGTGCCGTTGTTATTGCGGCCGATCTTGATGGCCTTTGCCCTTGGGGTTGCCATCAGCGCCAGCCAGTATCTGCCCACCCAGCTTCTGGGCGGAGGTCGTATCGTAACAATCACTACCGAAGCCGTCGCCCTATCATCGGGCGGAGATCGCCGGCTGATTGGCGTGTGGGGGCTAGTGCAGGCGATGGTACCGTTGCTGGGTTTCCTATTCGCCATGCTGATTCCCAAACTTCTCTGGCGCCGCCGGAAAGGCATGCAAGGAGCATGAATTTGAAACATCACCTTGAGCTGAGAAATATCAAACTCAGTATACTCGGGCAGACATTGCTAAGCCTGAACCAAACCATCGGGCCGGGAGAGTCCTTGACGGTGATGGGCCCCTCGGGTTCAGGAAAATCCTCACTTCTTGCATTTATTGCAGGGTTTCTGCCTGCAGAGTTTCAGGCCGCCGGGCAGGTGATTCTCGATGGTCACGATATTACTGGCGTACCGGCTGAACGTTCGGGTGTTGGTCTGTTGTTTCAGGACCCCCTACTGTTCCCGCATCTGTCGGTTGCTGGCAATGTCCGATTTGGTATTCGCGGCGGGGGGCGGGAAGTTGATCGCGAGGTTAACGAGGCCCTGGCAGAGGTCGGGCTTGAAGGGTTTGGCATGAGGGATCCTGAGACCCTGTCTGGCGGTCAGCGCGCTCGAGTTGCTCTGGTTCGCTTGCTGCTGTCACGTCCCCGCGCGGTATTATTGGATGAGCCCTTCTCGAAGCTCGATGCGATACTGAGGGCTGAAATGAGGTCGCTGGTGTTTGACCATTTACGCGATTACGGGGTGCCAACGATACTAGTGACCCATGACGCGGCGGATGCCAAGGCCGCCGACGGGATATTAATTAAACTAAGAGCACGTTGATTTGTTCATGTCTTGCTCCCAATTTGGACTCGTATCATTTAAATTCATCGAACACCTTAACAGATAAAGAAGACATCTTAGGATGCGGAGTGCGCCGGAAAATTTAACGATCTAATGGTTACTCAACAGCAATTAATCAACTTATGCCCAAGGTCCATCTGAAAGCACAGATCACTCTATTGTACTCGGACATTAATGGTAGGCGCGGACGCCCCAGGATGAGGATGTTGCACGTGTCGCGTTTATGCATCGTGAAGTTGGATCTGGATGCGTGCCTAGTTAAAGCCGTAGTCTTGCAGTTTCGGCTATCGATTAAGCAGACTGTGCGCCTGCTAGACATGACACACTATTTTGACATAAACTCAGACGTGCACATTATTGCGGGTTGCTGGACTGAATATTTCCAGGCAGACACACCATTTTCAGCCCATAATTTAAACTTTGTTGTGGAGTGCCTAAGGCCTGCGGATGACTTGGTATTTCATCACGCAACTCAACTAGCAGATTCAGCGCCAACAACACACACTGCGACCGGCAGCCAGAGATATATTTTCATACTACAGGCATTAAGCTTTAAGTCATCATCAACAACATTAAACGTCCAAAACATGCATTCGTGGCTGATTGAATATGCATGAAATCCATCAGCCGATATTAGTGGATCGCTTCAAGAGCTGCCAGGGGCTCAGAATTCTAATACATGATTCGCTCGTGCGGCTCAATCCGAGAATTTAACTCTAGCTCGTGATAAAGTCGTTAGAAACTATTATAACTATCAGCGATAGGTCTTACATGACGCAGATAAAGGAATCATAAGCCGAAACCTCATTTACACTGGTTACGCACGGCCGGTATCAGACGGCTTGCGATCTCGAAGTTTCTCGTTAGCAGGCGTGCATGTTAGCGACAGATAACTACTTTATGTCTTCGCTTCCTGCGATGACTACGACATAAAGTTGCCTCTCGGCAAGCATGTTTTTTGAGACTGTAGTTATCATCCTACACTCTTATTGCCACCGAGCTCATACCGCCAAACTTTGTGACTTATTGATGAACTGGGTTGAACTGAAGCAGTGCTCAAGGCAAAGTTTTGTCGTTGAGCCTAAAATTTTGGGTTGTTTGAGGATAATAAAGAGCGAGCCACTCCAAACAATTTTATGATTTAACGTGACCCTAGCACATCTGATTAGATTAAAGCCCTACTTACATCGAGTAGCATTTTCAGGGAGAGAATGGGGTGTTAACTATTCCGCCTATTAATCCCCCCGAAGAACTCTAAGCAAACCTTTAAACGCTCCATTCAACCTAGTGAAAGCCGCGTCGAAGTGAATTGCGTTTTCTGTATATTTTGCGATCTCAACCTGTTGATCAACAGTGTTTTGGTCAAGAGATGGTTGATTCGGTGTCCTGTACAGTAACCCCACCCCATAAATCCCAGCCGCGGACTCGTTTGCAGCAATATGTCTTGAGTTGGTTGTTTGTAAAGAAAACCGAGTCGGCGTGGCGCGTTTTACCTGGTCCGTCAACACCGCAGAAAAGTCTAGGTCACGGGCTTTAAAGTCAGGGGTATCAGCGTTAGCGATATTATTGCTCAGCACCTCAGCTCTTTGACTTCGATAAGTCAACGCTCTTTCAGCGGACCCAACGGCCTTTTCGAAGTTAATACTCATATCATTCTCCTTTTAAGGATTATTACTTGCGCAACATTGCACGCGCCGAGCACTCAAGCCCAAATCGCGATATATCCGCGTCGTTGGCGTGGCATTTATTCCAGATTCAAAAAAAACGCGTATTATTTTTGAAATTACAATCATGCAGTTAAGCAACCATAATGGGTTTCTATACCGAATGAAGGTCATACCTAGTCAGCCGCTACATCAACTCCAGAAACAATTGGTGTCACACAGAGGGCGTCAGTCGAGCGTTTACGGACACCCCGCGTATATTGTTTTTCAAACAGTACATTGATAGCTTGACAAGCAAAAAGGTTGTTGTTTTTTGCGCAGATGGGCTTCGGGCTCAATTCAGAAACCGTAGCGCCCATCTACGTACTCTTACTACGATACCTTTCATGAATGAAGAAAACTATCGTAACAAACGGAATACCCTTATCCCCCTTTAGATCATAGTATCATGGACATTCACGTACCGACAAAGAATGCCCAGTCGAGTCATATTGTACTGCGAGCCTGACTAAGAACCTTGAGCGTTATATTGGGGGTTGAGTTCAAAATACCTGGCGTTAGAATTTGGCATTTCATCATAGCTCTCAGGATCAGCTTGGTAGAGTGCTTGCCCTCTGGCATTAATTTCCGAAAGTGAAGAGCACCCAGCTGAAACAAATATGGCCAAAATCAACATGCTTCTGATGGCGTACCTCATGGTTTTACCTCGATATCAATTATGGAGAACTCTCGATTGCACTGAGTTTATGGAGTGCAGTGGCCACCCAGCTTTCCGTATACAGCACCAAGGGCGGCACCAAAGATAATGTGTAGCATTAGAGTCATGACTGGGGCCATAACACCGATGTTTAGGCCGAATAAACCTGCCCCTGCCATAGGCATCACAACCACCATCATCAATACCCATGCCCCGACCCCAAACCAAATACCGCTGAGAGTATCTCCACTTGGTATCCGGCTGCGTAACAGAGAGAATAAGATCCCCCACATGACAGTACCTATCATGAAATGCATAAGCCATCCGACAAACACACTTGTGACTCCAAGCATGCTCACGATCATAGCGATTGGGTTCAACTCAGGCATCACGCCCATCATCTGCTTAACAAACATCAGCATTGATAAAACAAGTGTCGCCACGAATCCTGCTACCAACCCTCTCAATATATAATGCATAGACATTCTCTCCGTATTTTTGAATAACCCGAAACTCAAATTCAGTATCGAATTCACTTCCGTTGCTGAAAGCCAAATTGGCTTTATAATTCGACGTTAATACTGATTTCTCAGAGTATTCATCGAGCCTGAGAGCCAGTGTCAATCACAGCTCTCCCATTCCTGATGCGTGAGAGTAGCTTTTGTTACA
>NZ_JACMYG010000043.1 GCF_014236655.1 Pseudomonas kielensis | reverse complement strand
CCCTGATGCACTGGCATAAGGGCTGGATGAAAGAGAAAACGCCCATAACACAGGAGTGTTACAGTTTCCTTCGAACAGAAACAACCGTCACCGGATAATCTATCGCCACCCGACCAGATTCGTTGCCACTTTGATCAATCGCCGTTACGCCAAAGTTATATCTCTCACTCCCGTCCAGGTCGGTAAGAACAATCTCGGTATCTGTTGTTCTAGCCAGTACATCACCGGGACCCTTATCAACGTCATAAAAAACAATATGGGAGCTGTCGAACGACGCTTCCCAGCTCAACTTAACACTAAGCTCAGAAAACTCTAACTCAGATGGATCAGTGGGCGCAGTGAAATCCTCGAAATAAATCTCGATACAACGCGGCTCCGAATAATGAAACTCATCATCAAACGTACGAATACAGTACAAATGATTACGCCCTTGCTGAGGGTCTGTATCTGTATAGGGAGGAGCGGAGGGGTTTTCTAGTAAGTCCCCATCTCGACGTATCTCATAACGTGGTATACCTCCATCAACGATGCCATCATCCCAGAAGAAAGAAACCTGCTCGGCTGTCTGACCGAACTCCCGGAAGAACGTCGGCGGGATCGGCGTTCCTCTAACTGCTGTCCGCGCTATGATCAATACAGGCAATGTAGTTTTATTGTCCGCCGTTTTCCCGCTCAAAAAATAACTGTATTCCGTGTTCGACTTGAGTGACGAGTGACGAGTGACGAGTGACGAGTGACGAGTGAGTAAAATTATTGTCCGGCCCCTGGTAAAGCGGAACATCAGAATTTTCACCAGCAGGAGTCAGCCAATACTCCACCAAACCTTCGCGCGTCTCCCATGATAACGCTATCGAATGTTTCGCCACATGCTCAATCTATACTTAAGACTTGAATTATCAAAATTCGCAGCATTCATCGCAGGCCTCAACTAATGAAATCCAATGGATATATTTCCTACAACGCAAGCACTTCACACCTGTATTCCCCCATAAAAAACCAACTGAGTATACTGGTAGAACTGCTAGTTGCTTTTTAGGCAGTCGTATTCAAGGCGAAATATCCATCCCACATGGACCGAACGGTTGAGCTTTTCAAAAACAGACATCTTCGGCAAATCCGCCGCGCGGTTGGCCAGCAAGGACCAAGGCGCTGAAAGGCATCCCGGCTGACATGCGGACCAACTTCAACGCCGACTTGAAGTAGATGAACGAACTTGAACTGTCCGCCACCCCAACGCCTTGCTATCTGGATGCCAAGTGCGTACTGCAACCGCAACAAGGCACGCCAGCTCCGACAAAAAACACATACCCAGCGATGGTTGTAGACGACAAGCGCCCTGCAGGTACGAACTTGACCGCGATGAACCTGAACACTCCTCTGCGTATCAGTTCACTCACCATGGGGATGACAACCCGGCAAGCACGCACCTACAGCCAGGGCCGTCAACGATTGGCCAGGAATGCCAGCAACGCTTCAGTGACGAATTGCGGGTTTTCCAGATTGGAGATGTGCCCCGCCTCAGGCACCCATTGGTAAGGGCAACCGATCAACTCGGCCATTTCCATGGTTTCTGAAGGCGGCCTTGGCGTGTCCTGCTCACCGCACATCAACAGCGTCGTATCCGGGTTCAATTGATTCAGGCACGCCAGCCTATCCTCACGACCAAAGGTGATACGCCCCATTGGCACGATGCTCTTGCGCAACCGCTCCGCTGGCAGCGAGGCCAATGAGTCGCGCAACTGTCGATAAAGCGCTGATTGCGGGTCGATTCCCGGCCGGAAGAAGATTGGCACCACGATATCGAGAACCTGCGGTGTAATTGCACCCGCCTCCTCGATCTGATTGAGCAGTGAGAAGTAGTACTGCCGAGTGGCTTCGGGCTCAGCCCCCAGGTACGTGTCCATCAGTACCAGGGCACTGATGCGTTGCGGGTGGGACAGCGCCAGGCGCGCGCCCCACATTCCACCAACTGAAAGACCAACCAGTGCGACACGCTCAATGCCCAGGTGATCGAGTAATGCCAGTGCCTGGCGTGCCAGGTCATTGAGTGAAGCGGTACCCTGCGGCAGCGCCCCGGACTCCCCATGCCCCCACAAATCCAGGGCAATCACCCGATAGTGTGGAGACAACGCAGCAATCTGTGGCGCCCACATGGTGTGGTCCCACAAGTAACTTCCAGCCAGGAGCACGGCAGGGCCAGTGCCCTGATCAATATAGTGAAGGGGCTCACCCTCAATAGTAACGAAAGGCATCCTGTATCTCCTGCGTAGACTCTGTCGAAAAAAATGCCCGCAGAGACTGTCCCGCCCGGGCACCTCCGTCAATTCAAGCCTTAACAGTAAATATTACAGAGCCCCCGACAACAGAAACCGCGACTCTAGACAAACCGGCATCTCCAGTAATGACCTATATCGAACTCACACCCAGCCTACACGCCATGATCTCCCCCCGCTTTTACAGCCTGCGCTTACCGTCGAACTTGGCGCAAGCTTAACGCTGCTTGACCACTCAATGGTTCGACTGCCTTGACAACTCGCCTGAAACACCGGCCGCAAACTAATCCTTCGCTGCATTCCAACGCAGCAAAACAACACTAACAAACTGTAAAACACCTACAAAGACTTCCACCGATAAAAATACTACTTTCAGGACTTCAAGACCCCATTGAAAGTAGAGCTCAAACAATGAACATCATCAGCGACTACACGCGTGACTTTGAACGCAGCGCCAACATCACCGAACTTAGAATATCTGCAAAAATTGCCGAGGCAAATTGGGCTGGCACCGATGACAAGGTATATGTAAGCATGGGCCACCACAATAACTTCCAGTTGTTTTCCGACGCCCCCAGGGTGGGTGAAATCATTAGTGTCGATGTTGATATTCCCCGCCTCTTCGGAAGACCCAGCATCCATATCAGCGAACTGCAAAACATCTCCCTGCACCAAATACCGATTGCTCACCCCATCGCCAGCGACAACTGGGAGCTAGACTCGCTGATACTGATCGCCAATGGCGTTTTCACTAACCGCTCCTTCAAAAAAATTCATCAATGGTTGCATGCCTCTTCCTCGCATTTGCAGCAAGTTTGGGCTGGACATATCAGTTGGTCAGACTGGAGCAACTCCGACAATCGCCCCCTCGATATCAACACCCAAACCTATCCCGTGCGCTGGATGCCCTGGATCGGCGACATCAAATCTTGGCGAACCTACGATCCCTCGACCCTCGAAGGCACAGGCCAACTGGTCGGCATGGTCGATGGAAAGCTGATGGGCGAATTGTTGAAAGACCGACAGACAGAAATACTAACGCCGAATACTCCCAGCGATAGTTACACCTGGGTGTATACCCCAGAGGGTGCAATTATCTACAGGCGCTGGAAACATGAGTCGCGAAACGACTACATCAGGCATAGCCAACTGGGCAGTGGACGACCGGTCATCTGCGCAGGCGAATTCAGAATAGAGAGTGCCAATGATGGTATTGCCTTGCGAGACGTTATCGCCAGCGTCAATGACGCCTCCGGCCACTATCAACCCGATGGCGGAGTGTGTTTGAGGTACGTTGAGGAAAAGCTCAACGGATTAGGCATCAATACCGATGAAACCCGTTGGTACTTCAGACAAAAATAAGTCCTCTGCAACGACTTCGCGGCAGATCGGGTAGCGCCCCAACCTGCCGCGAACAGGCCGTCGATGTGCTCAAGCGCAGGCTTGGTAAGCAAGGGGCAACCAGGGCGCAATTGCCCCAGGTGAACGGATCCAGACGAAGGAGCCGGCGCCATAACTCAAGGCACATCAGTGTGAGCTCGTCGGCGAAAGCCAAACGTAATTAATTCTTTATGCTAATTGACAATTATTATCATTCAGCCTAGCTTGTCGCTCAATGCGTAGGACGGATCCGAAGCGCTGGTCGTCCCACTAACTTTTGCAGCGAGGTGACTTCCATGGCGCAATCCGTTTCCACAAGCAGCTGCGACTCATCCTTACTCCAGGCGTTCGTAGACAACCGGCTGATGCTGGTGAAAACCGCGGCGCGCATTACGGGTTGCCGGTCCCGTGCCGAAGACGTTGTGCAAGACGCTTTCTTCCGCTTGCAATCGGCGCCCCAGATCACCTCTTCGTTCAAGGCCCAGCTCAGCTACCTGTTTCAGATCGTGCGCAACCTGGCGATCGATCACTACCGCAAACAGGCCCTGGAGCAGAAGTACTCGGGCAGTGAAGAGGAAGGCTTGAATGTGGTCATCCAGGGCGCCTCACCGGAAACCTCGCACATCAACTTCCGTGTCCTGGAAAACATCGCCGACGCCCTTGGCGAATTGCCCAGCCGTACCCGCTACGCCTTCGAGATGTATCGCCTGCATGGCATGCCACAGAAAGACATCGCCAAGGAACTGGAGGTCTCGCCGACCCTGGTGAACTTCATGATCCGCGATGCACTGGTGCACTGTCGCAAGGTTTCGGACACCCTCAGCGATACCTTCGCCCGCCGCTGATTTCAGCCTTGGGGCACTGCGACGAGCGCAATCTTGTAAGGCTGGAAAATCTTCAGCATCTGGCCGTTATCCCGCAGCCCCTGCAACATCCTGCCGAACGCTTCGCCACTGATCGGAGCCTGCGGACGGATCAGGGCGTAATGGTGATACACCTGATCGACCCGCTCGGACACCAGCAAGTGGGGGGCGACCTGCTCGTTGCGCAGCACGTAGTCGCTCAAGAACGAACGAGTAACCAGGGCGATGTCGGCACGACCGCGCAGCACCATCAGCAGGTTGCTGTCGTGGGAATACGTCAGCGTCACGTTGTAGTGGCTGGCGAGGTAGCGGGTGTCGGAATTGAAGTCGGCAAAGGCATAGTGATAGCCGTTGAACAGCGCGAGCCGTTTGTCCTGCAGGTTGGAAAAATAGCTTTGTTCGCGCTCAGGAAGCTGTTGCGAGACAAAAACCTCCGCATCCTCCAGGCCCATGTCGACGGCCGTGTGCGGGACGTCTTTCCAGCCCCACTGGGGATTCTCGAAGATAGCCACGTCGATCCGGCCCTGCTTGAAGTCACCGAAACGGCGCGGAATGGAGGTGGGTACCTGGACAAATTGATAGTCGCTCTGCAACTGGTTAAGGGCGACGATCAATTGCGCGAGAAGTCCGGAATCGGCACCGGTTTCCGGGCGAATGGTGTAGGGCGGGAAATGCGCCGCGCCGATGCGCACCAGTTGTGCGGCCGAACTCGGCGCTACCGACAGCACACCCAGCGCCATCAACAACATCCGCGAAGCCATCCGAACTGGCGAATACATCAACCCACACCACCCCTGAAAATAGACCCACCCGGATTAAGCTAGGCGGTTTCGCCCACTAAGACAACGCGACGGGGCTATTTAATGCGTTTTGCCCAAATCGTCATGCTTGCGTCAGCACCAGGATCAGCGCTTCATCGGCCAACTGATCGAGGCTCATGCTGCCATCGGGCCGAAACCAGGTAGTGGTCCAGGACAATGCACCGGTGAGGAAACGACGGGTGATGAACAGGTCTCCGCGAATCAGGCCCGCGTCCTTGGCTTCCCCCAGTACCTGCAGCCAGAGCTGCTCGTAAATGTCGCGCAGCGCCAGCACCTGGGCCTGCCCGCTTTCGGACAATGAGCGCCATTCGTAGACCAGCACCGCCATTGCCTCGCCGCTGCCGCCCATGATCGACTGCAACTCGCAGCGGATCAGCGCCAATACCCGCTCGCGCACGCTGGTGGCCTGCGCCAGTTCGGCGCGCATCAACGCGGTGTTGTAGCGAATGGTTTCCTCCATCACCGAACGCAGGATCTCGTCCTTGCTCTTGAAGTGATGAAAAATACTACCGGACTGAATCCCCACCGCACTGGCCAGGTCGCGCACAGTGGTGCGCTCATAGCCCTTGTTGCGAAACAGGTGGGCCGCCATTTGCAGCAGTTTGCCGCGAGCACTGTCCGGATCGGTCAGTTGCCCGTTGTCGACCAACTCGCGCATTACCAGCAGAGCTTTTTGCTCGTCCACCCATTCTCTCCTACAGTCGCTCGAACCCAGTGCACACACCACAAATGCCGTGGCTGGCGCGGGCAATTTAAGCCGCCGAAGGAAACCAAGCAAGCGCTCGGGTAAAAGTCCTCCTCGGGATTTACAAACCAAGCGCTTGCTTGGTAGTCTCGAAACACTTCTGTCGGAGGCTTGCCATGAACAAGACGGTTCGTATCGGATGCGCCAGTGCCTTTTGGGGGGATACCTCGACCGCTGCCGCCCAACTGGTGGAGGGCGCCGCCCTGGACTATCTGGTCTTCGACTACCTGGCTGAAATCACCATGTCATTGCTCGCCGGGGCACGTATGAAAGATCCCCAGGCCGGCTACGCCAGCGACTTCGTCGAGGTCCTCGGCCCGTTGCTCGGGCAGATCGCCGAACAGCGCATCCGGGTGATCAGCAACGCCGGGGGGGTCAATCCACTGGCCTGTGCCGCCGCCTTGCAGCGCGCCTGCGATCAGGCCGGCGTCCCCCTGAAGATCGCCGTGCTGCTGGGTGATGACCTGCAACCGCAGTTCAAGCAACTGGCCGCCAGTGGCGTGCGCGAGATGTTCAGCGCAGCGCCCTTGCCGCCCGTCTGCGTATCGACCAACGCCTACCTCGGCGCTCCCGGCATTGTCGAAGCCTTGCGCCTGGGCGCAGACATCGTCATCACCGGCCGGGTGGTGGACAGCGCGGTGGTCAGCGCAGCGCTGGTGCATGAGTTCGGCTGGGCGTGGCACGACTACGAACACCTGGCCCAGGCCGCACTGGCCGGGCACATCATCGAGTGTGGCGCACAGTGCACCGGCGGCAACTTCACCGATTGGCAGCAGGTGCCGGACTACGAGCACATCGGCTTCCCCGTGATCGAGGTCAGCGCCGACGGCCAGTTCATCGTCACCAAGCCCGAAGGCTCCGGAGGTCTGGTCACGCCCTTGAGCGTGGGCGAACAATTGCTGTACGAAATCGGCAATCCACGGGCCTACCTGCTGCCGGATGTGATCTGCGATTTCAGCCAGGTCAAACTCCAGCAGCAGGGCCCGAACCGGGTCCAGGTCCACGGCGCCAAAGGCTTTCCGGCACCGGCGCAGTACAAGGTCAGCGCCACTTACCCGGATGGTTTCCGTTGCACCGCCAGTTGCTTGATTGCCGGGATCGACGCCGTGGCCAAGGCGCGCCGGGTGAGCGAGGCGATCATCAACAAGACCGGGCAAATGTTCAGCCAGCGCGGTTGGGCGCCCTATAGCGAAGTGCACATCGAACTGCTGGGCAGCGAGGCCACCTATGGCCCCCACGGTCAACGCCAGGACAGCCGCGAAGTGGTGATCAAACTGGCGGTGCGGCATCCGAACAAACAGGCGCTGATCCTGTTCTCCCGGGAAATCGCCCAGGCCGCCACCGGCATGGCGCCCGGCCTGACCGGCATTGTCGGCGGCCGTCCTACCGTCTACCCGCTGATCCGCCTGTTCTCATTCCTCATCGACAAAAACGCCTGCACCCTGCAGATCGACCTGCAGGGCCAGCGCCACCCATGCACCCTGCCCGCCCTCGACCACCTCGACAGCGCCGACCTGCCCTTGCCCTTTATGGCGCCAAAACCCCAAGGGCGTGCCGATGCCAGCGTGGCACTGGTGAAACTGGCAGTGGCGCGCTCCGGCGACAAGGGCAATCACAGCAACATCGGGGTCATGGCCCGCGCCCCTGAATACCTGCCGTGGATCGCCGAAGCGCTGACGCCCGAGGTGGTCGTCGAGTGGATGAGCCACGTGCTCGACCCGATCCACGGGCGAGTCCAGCGCTGGTACCTGCCAGGCAGCCACAGCCTCAATTTCCTCCTGGAGAATGCCCTCGGTGGCGGTGGCGTGGCCAGCCTGCGGATCGACCCACAAGGCAAGGCGTTCGCCCAGCAGCTGCTGGAAATCCAGATTCCGGTGCCGCAAAGCATCGCAGACCAAGTCAACTAGAGGGTTGTCGCCGTGGCTTTTGATTCGATCTTCAAACCCGAGCTGTTTGCCGGTCAAAACATCATTGTCACCGGTGGCGGCAGTGGCATCGGCCGCTGCACCGCCCACGAGCTGGCAGCCCTTGGCGCCCACGTGCTGCTGGTGGGGCGCAAGGCGGAAAAACTGCAGCAGGTCGCCGCTGAAATTGCCGAAGACGGTGGCAAGGCCAGTTGGCAAGCCTGCGACATTCGTGACGAGGACGCCGTCAAGCACCTGGTGAGCGAACTGCTCAAGACCCATGGCCCGATTCACGGCCTGGTCAACAACGCTGGCGGCCAATACCCCGCGCCACTGGCGTCGATCACCCAGAAAGGCTTCGAGACGGTGATGCGCACCAACCTGGTGGGCGGTTTCCTGATGGCCCGGGAAGTGTTCAACCAGTCCATGTGCAAGACCGGTGGCGCCATCGTCAACATGCTCGCCGACATGTGGGGCGGCATGCCGGGCATGGGCCACTCGGGGGCGGCGCGCTCGGGCATGGACAACCTCACCAAGACCGCCGCCGTCGAATGGGGCTATGCCGGGGTCCGGGTCAATGCCGTGGCCCCCGGCTGGATTGCCTCCAGCGGCATGGACACCTACGAAGGTGCATTCAAGGCGGTGATCCCGACCCTGCGCGAGCACGTGCCGCTCAAGCGCATTGGCAGCGAATCGGAAGTCAGCGCCGCCATCGTGTTCCTGCTCAGTCCCGCGGCGGCATTTGTCAGCGGCAGCACCCTGCGCATCGACGGCGCGGCCAGTCTCGGCAGTCGGGCGTGGCCATTGCACAAGGCCCAGCACAGCGAGTCCTTCAATGGCTTTCACCGCGCCTATATGCCCGATGTACTCAAGGACGAGGACTGAGCAATGCCGATGATCGAATCCCAACTCGACCCCCACAGTCCGCAGTTTGCGCTTAACCGCGAGGCGATGGTGGCCAGCATCGAGCAGGTCCGCCAACTGGAACGCAACCTGCTGACCAAGGCCGCCGAGGCCAAGGCGAAATTCGACCGGCGCGGGCAACTGCTGCCGCGCGAACGCTTGAACCTGTTACTGGACCCCGGCGCGCCGTTTCTCGAGCTGGCGAGCCTGGCCGGCTACAAGTTGCACGACGACAAGGACGGCAGCCAGGCCGGCGGCGGCTTGATCGCCGGGATCGGGTATGTGTCCGGGGTCCGGGTGCTGGTGGTGGCCAACAACAGCGCGATCAAGGGTGGGACCATTTCCCCCAGCGGCCTGAAAAAATCCCTGCGCCTGCAACAGATCGCCATGGAAAACAAACTGCCGGTGATCACCCTCGCCGAAAGCGGCGGCGCCAACCTCAATTACGCCGCCGAGATTTTTGTCGAAGGCGCGCGCAGCTTCGCCAACCAGGCCCGGATGTCGGCCATGGGGCTGCCGCAGATTACCGTGGTGCACGGCTCGGCCACCGCCGGTGGCGCCTACCAGCCCGGGCTGTCGGACTACGTGGTGGTGGTGCGCGGCAAGGCCAAGCTGTTTCTCGCCGGCCCGCCGCTGCTCAAGGCCGCCACCGGGGAAATCGCCACCGATGAAGCCCTGGGCGGCGCCGAAATGCACGCGCAGACCGCCGGCACCGCCGAGTACCTGGCCGAAAACGATGCCGATGGCGTGCGCCTGGTGCGCGAGATCGTCAGCCTGTTGCCGTGGAATGCCCGCCTGCCACAGCCCGCCCGCCCCGATTTCGATGAACCGCTGTATCCCATCGAGGAGCTGCTGGGACTGATTCCTGCCGACCCGAAAAAACCCTACGACGTGCGCGAAATCATCGCGCGCATTGCCGACGGCTCACGCTTCCTCGAGTTCAAGGGCGAGTTCGACCAGCAGACCCTGTGCGGCCATCTGAAAATCCAGGGGCGGCCCTGTGGTTTGATCGGCAACAACGGCCCGATCACCCCGCAAGGCGCGAGCAAGGCGGCGCAGTTCATCCAACTGTGTGACCAGAGCCAGACCCCCCTGCTGTTTTTCCACAACACCACCGGCTTCATGGTCGGCACCGAGTCGGAACAACAAGGGGTGATCAAGCATGGCTCCAAGCTGATCCAGGCCGTGGCCAATGCCCGTGTGCCGAAACTGACGCTGGTGGTCGGCGGCTCCTACGGTGCCGGCAATTACGCGATGTGCGGCCGCGGCCTCGATCCGCGCTTCATCTTCGCCTGGCCCAACAGCCGCACAGCGGTGATGGGCGGCGCCCAGGCCGGCAAGGTGCTGCGCATCGTCACCGAGGCCAGGCAGCTCAAGGATGGCCTGGTCCCGGACCCGAAGATGCTCGACATGCTGGAGCACGTCACCGCACAAAAACTCGACAGCCAGTCCACCGCCCTCTACGCCAGTGCCAACCTGTGGGATGACGGGCTGATCGATCCACGGGACAGTCGCACGCTGCTGGGCTACCTGCTGGATATTTGCCAGGAGGCCGAGGTTCGTCAGTTGCAACCCAACAGTTTTGGTGTCGCCCGGTTCTAGTCCGGCCAAAGGAGAACAATAAAAATGATCTTTACCCAGGAACACGAAGCCCTGCGCCGCACTGTGCGCCAGTTTGTCGACAGCCAGATCAACCCCTACGTCGATGAGTGGGAGAAGGCCGGGCGCTTCCCGATCCATGAGATTTTTCGCCAGGCCGGCGAGCTGGGTCTGCTGGGTATCAGCAAACCGGAAAAATTCGGCGGCATGGGCCTGGACTACAGCTATTCGATCGTCGCGGCCGAAGAGTTCGGCACCATTCATTGCGGCGGGATTCCCATGTCCATCGGCGTACAGACCGACATGTGCACCCCGGCGCTGGCGCGCTTTGGCTCCGATGAGCTGCGCGAGGAATTCCTGCGCCCGGCCATCAGCGGCGAACAGGTCGGCTGCATTGGCGTCTCGGAAGTCGGCGCCGGGTCCGATGTCGCCGGGTTGAAGACCACCGCGCGCAAGGACGGCGATGACTACGTGATCAATGGCAGCAAGATGTGGATCACCAACTCGCCAAGTGCCGACTTCATCTGCCTGCTGGCCAACACCTCGGACGACAAGGCGCACATCAACAAGTCGCTGATCATGGTGCCGATGAACACGCCTGGCGTCAGCCTCGGTTCGCACCTGGACAAACTGGGCATGCGCAGCTCGGAAACCGCCCAGGTATTCTTCGATGACGTGCGCGTGCCGCAACGTAACCGCATCGGCCACGAAGGGGCCGGGTTCATGATGCAGATGCTGCAGTTCCAGGAAGAACGCCTGTTCGGCGCGGCCAACATGATCAAGGGCCTGGAGTACTGCGTCGACAGCACCATCGAGTACTGCAAGGAACGCAAGACCTTCGGCAATGCCCTGATCGACAACCAGGTCATCCACTTCCGTCTCGCCGAACTGTCCACCGAGATCGAGTGCCTGCGGGCGCTGGTCTATCAGGCCACCGAGCAGTACGTCAAAGGCCAGGACGTCACCCGACTGGCGTCCATGGCCAAGCTCAAGGCCGGTCGCCTGGGCCGGGAAGTCAGCGACAGTTGCCTGCAGTACTGGGGCGGCATGGGCTTCATGTGGGACAACCCGGTGGCCCGCGCCTACCGCGACGTGCGCCTGGTGTCGATCGGCGGCGGTGCCGACGAAATCATGCTGGGGATCATCTGCAAGCT
Source organism: Pseudomonas kielensis (assembly GCF_014236655.1). GTDB lineage: Bacteria > Pseudomonadota > Gammaproteobacteria > Pseudomonadales > Pseudomonadaceae > Aquipseudomonas > Aquipseudomonas kielensis. The sequence continues at coordinate 22,857 of NZ_JACMYG010000043.1, read as the reverse complement.
GATGGGCACCCTGCCCGGGAAGAAAAAATGAGCCCCCTGCCCGATTGCCAGACCCTGTTGCTGGACCTGCACAGCGGCGTGCTGCACATCACCCTGAACCGCGCCGATTGCCGTAACGCCATGAGCCTGCAGATGGTCGCCGAGTTGCGTGCCGTGCTGGCGGCTGTGCGCGATGACCGCCAGGTACGCGCGTTGGTGCTGGGCGGCGCCGGCGGGCATTTCTGTGCCGGCGGCGACTTGAAAGACATGGCCAACGCCCGAGCCCAGGGTGCAGACGCTTACCGTGAGCTGAACCGGGCCTTCGGCGCGTTGCTGGAGGAGGCCCAGCACGCGCCGCAAGTGCTGATCTGCGTGCTGCAGGGTGCGGTGCTCGGCGGCGGCCTGGGCCTGGCCTGTGTCAGCGACATCGCCCTGGCCGACCACCAGGCGCAATTCGGCCTGCCGGAAACCAGCCTGGGGCTGCTGCCGGCGCAGATCGCGCCCTTTGTGGTCCGGCGTATCGGCCTGACCCAGGCCCGACGCCTGGCCCTGACGGCGGCACGTTTTGATGGGCACGAGGCACGACGTCTGGGCCTGGTGCATTTTGTCGAACAGGACGCGCAAGCCTTGGCCGAACGCCTGGACGCGGTACTCGAGCACGTCCTGTGCTGCGCGCCGGAGGCCAATGCCGCGACCAAGGCCCTGCTACTGGCCAGCACCGAACAACCGCTGGGGCCCTTGCTCGACCAGGCCGCGCAGTGGTTCAGCGCGGCAGTGACAGGCGCAGAAGGCGTCGAGGGCACCCTGGCTTTTATCCAGAAACGCAAACCGGGTTGGGCGCCCTGAACGCATCGCGAGCAGGCCCTTACAGACTCCGCACTCACCAATGGGAATCCGACCATGCCCACTCTGCGCAAAATCCTCATCGCCAACCGCGGTGAAATTGCCTGCCGTATCCAGCGCACCGCCCAGGCCCTGGGCTATCGCACAGTGGCCGTCTTCAGCGACGCCGACGCCGACGCCCTGCATGTGCAACTGGCCGACGAAGCCGTGCATATCGGCCCTGCGGCGGTGGCCCAGTCCTACCTCAATGCCCAGGCGATCCTCGACGCCGCACGGCGCAGCGGGGCCGACGCGATCCACCCTGGCTATGGTTTCCTTTCGGAAAACGCGCCGTTCGCCCAAGCCTGCGCCGACGCCGGGTTGACCTTTATCGGCCCAAGCCCCGAGGCCATCGAACTGATGGGCAGCAAACGCCTGTCGAAAGTCGCCATGCTTGCCGCCGGCGTGCCGTGCATCGCCGGCTACCAGGGCGCGGAGCAGGACGATCAGACCCTGGCGCGCGAAGCCGAGCGCATCGGCTATCCGTTGATGATCAAGGCCAGCGCCGGCGGTGGTGGACGCGGCATGCGCCTGGTGCACGAGGCTGGCCAGCTACTGGAGCAACTGCGCACTGCGCGCTCCGAAGCCCTGAATGCCTTTGGCAGTGCCGAGCTGATTCTGGAGCAGGCGCTGATCGCTCCGCGTCACGTTGAAATCCAGTTGTTCGGCGACCAGCACGGCCACCTGATCTATCTCGGCGAGCGTGACTGCTCCATCCAGCGCCGCCATCAGAAAGTCATCGAAGAGGCGCCTTGCCCGGTGATGACCCCAGCGCTGCGCCAGGCCATGGGCGAAGCCGCACTCAAGGCGGCGCGCGCGGTCGACTACGTCGGCGCCGGCACTGTGGAGTTTCTGCTCGACAGCCGTGGACACTTTTACTTCCTGGAAATGAACACCCGGTTGCAGGTCGAGCATCCGGTCACCGAGCTGATCACCGGCCTCGACCTGGTGGCCTGGCAACTGCAGGTCGCCGCCGGATTGCCCCTGCCACTGCGCCAGGAACAGGTCGAGCTCAAGGGCCATGCCATGGAGGTGCGCCTGTATGCCGAGGACCCGGCGCAGGCGTTCATGCCACAGACCGGGCGTATCCACCACTGGTTGCCGGCCCTGCAAGCGGGGGTGCGCATTGACCATGGCCTGCTCGAAGGGCAGCAGGTCAGCCCCTTCTACGACCCCATGCTGGGAAAAATCATCGCCTACGGCGCCACCCGCGAAGAGGCCCGGCGCAAACTGGTGCGGGCTGTCGAAGACACGGTCCTGCTGGGGGTGCAGACCAATCAGCGCTTGCTCGCCGCCCTGCTGGACCATCCGCAGTTCATCAGCGGCGAGTTCAGCACCGGCTTTATCCCCGAGCATTTCAGCGCTCACCCAAGCCTGCACCCCCACGTCCCCAGCGCCGAAGAATTGGCGATCGCCGCGGCTTTGTTCTATCAGCAGTCCGCCCAGGTACACAGCGCCGGGCTGACGGGCTGGCGCAACAATGCCAGTGCCCCGCTGCAACAGCAGATCGGCCTGCAGGATGCCCGTTGGCCCGCGCAAGTAACGGTGCTGGCCGAGGGTCGGTTGAGCATTGAAGTGGCCGCGCAAACACTGCACCTGACGGTGTTGGAGATCAGCCCGCATTCAGTCTATCTGGAGCTCGATGGCATCCGTCGGCGCTGTGCCTATGCCTTGGCCCACGGCCAGCTCTGGCTAGGCACCCGCCCTGGCGCCCTGGTGCTGCAGGACCAGACCCTGGCACCGGTTCGCGGCCAGGCCAGCGCCAGTTGCGGGACCCTGAAAGCGCCGATGGACGGGGCGATCGTCGACGTGCTGGTCAGCGAAGGCGCACAGGTCCGCAAGGGCCAGTTGCTCCTGGTGCTGGAGGCCATGAAGATGGAACACCCGCTCAAGGCCGGTATCGACGGCGTGATCAAACGCTTGCAGGTCGGACCCGGCGACCAGGTGAAAAATCGTCAGATTTTATTGGAGGTTGAATAAGCCCCTAGGCGGAACCGCCGGGGTTGGCTACGCTCAGCTTCATCAGTACGCGGATACCAGGAAAGCTGTGATGCCTCATTGGCTGGTAATTGATCTTGAAGCGACAACTGATGACGGCGGCTGGCCGGTCGAAGAGATGGAAATCATTGAAATCGGTGCCACCCTGGTCAATCGCCAGGGCCGCGAGCTGGATCACTTCCAGCGCTTCGTCCGGCCGTTGCGACGCCCCTTGTTGACCCCTTTTTGTCGGGAGCTGACCCATATCACCCAGGCCAACATCGACGCGGCCCAACCGCTGGCAGACGTCTGGCTGCAGTTTGAACACTGGCTGGGCCAGCATCACAGCCGCCTGGAGGGCTGGGCCAGTTGGGGCGACTACGATCGCAAACAGTTGCTCCAGGAATGGCAGCGCCTGCAACTCGACAGCGTCCTGAGCCGGGTGCCGCACATCAATCTCAAGCAGCGCTTCGCCAAGGCCCGTCGACTGGAACGGCCACTGGGCCTCAACGCGGCCCTGCAACTGGCCGGCCTGCAGTTCAGCGGGCAACAGCATCGGGCGCTGGAGGATGCGCGCAATACCGCCCGTTTATTACCGTTGAGCCTGCCCGCCACTCCTTGACTGCAACAGGTGACGGGCGAAAAGGCCTTGTGCATACTGGCCAGCCTTTTTTAGCCCTTTTCGAGGAATCGCCCATGTTCAAAGTCAACGAGTACTTCGACGGCACCGTCAAGTCGATTGCTTTCGGCACTGCCGAAGGTCCGGCCACTATTGGCGTCATGGCGGCGGGCGAATACGAGTTCGGCACCAGCCAGCGTGAAATCATGCATGTGGTCTCGGGTGCCCTGACCGTTAAACTGCCGGACAGCGACGATTGGCAAACCTTCGCTGCCGGCAGCCAGTTCAATGTTCCGGCCAACAGCAAGTTCCAGCTCAAAGTGGCGGTCGACAGCGCCTACCTGTGCGAATACCGCGGCTAAGCGCCAGCGCGGCACAAAAAATGCCCGTGTCCTGAGACACGGGCATTTTTCGTTCTGCGCCCAGGGGGTTATTCGAGAATCGTCACCGGCATGCCGACTTCCAGCCGACCATCACCATCGTTGACCAGGTTCTGCCCGAACATCGCGCCGTCATCTTGGGTGCGGTACTTTTGCAAGGTTGCCAGTGGCTCGCGGTCAGCGCTGCGCTCACCGGTCTGCGGGTCGATGGTGGTCAGGATGCAGCGCGAGCACGGCTTGACCACACGGAACTCGACATCGCCAATGCGAATCCGCTTCCAGCTGTCTTCGGCAAACGCTTCGCTGCCCTCGATCACCAGGTTGGGCCGGAACCTGAGCATCTCCAGGGGCCGACCAACCCGTTGCACCAAGTCATCGAGCGACGCCTGGCCAATCAACAGCAGGGGAAAGCCATCGGCGAAGGCGACTTTATCGTCATCCTTGCCGTAGCCTGCCTGGGTGGTCCGGGCCAACGCCTCGGGGACTTGCACCAGGCGCGTGGGCTTGCCAATGAACGCGCTGACCCAGGCGGCCGCGGCGTCACCGGCATCAGGCACCCGCAAGGTGTCGCGCCAGATCGTCACGCCACGCAGTTGCGCGTCGTCCACCGGCAGGGCCACCTCAATCGGCGAATGCCCGGGCGCCGCCAGTGTCAGGCCGCCGGTGGCATTCCACAGGGCCGACAATTGGCTCATCGCCGCCACTGCCCGCTGAGTCAGAAACCGCCCACTGGCCTCGTCCACCAGCATCCAGCGGCGGTCACCGGCCAGCCCCAGCTTGTCCAGGTGCGCCTGTTGCAGGACTTCACCCTTGGCGGACTTGAGTGGATAACGGTACAGCGCGCTCAGACGCAACATGGCCAGCTCCCTGATGGACAAAAACGCCACCCTATACGAGCTTGATCGCCGAATCAAAGGCCGGTCGGGTGCCAACGCCTGGCGGGCGCGAATTTCGTGGCGTTGGGACCGCGAGCAGGGCCTCGGGTTATCAGGCCGGGACTTCGTCGAGCATTAACCGTTGGCGCACCACATCGACCAGTTTGTCGGGCTGGAACTTGGAGAGGAAGTTGTCGCAACCGACCTTCTTCACCATCGACTCGTTGAAACTGCCGGACAGCGAGGTGTGCAGCACCACGTACAGCCCCCGCAAACGCGGATCGTTGCGGATCTCGGTGGTCAGGCGATAGCCGTCCATTTCCGGCATTTCCGCGTCGGTGAAGACCATCAGCAGCTTCTCGGTCATCTCCACCCCACTGTCGGCCCAGCTCTTGAGCAGTTTCAGGGCCTTCAGGCCGTCGCTGGCAATGTGCATTTTCACCCCCAACTGGCTGAGGGTGTCGCGCATCTGCGCCAGCGCCACGTTAGAGTCGTCCACCAGCAACACCTCACGATGGCGGGCACGCTCGAGCACCGGGTCCTCGAGTTTCTCGCGCGAGACCTTGGTGCTGTAGGGCACGATCTCGGCGAGGACTTTTTCGACGTCGATGATTTCCACCAGTTGTTCATCGACTTTGCTGATGGCGGTCAGGTAATGCTGGCGGCCAGCGCTGGTGGGGGGCGGCAGAATGGCTTCCCAGTTCATGTTGACAATGCGGTCCACACCGCCGACCAGGAACGCCTGCACCGAGCGGTTGTACTCGGTGACGATAATCGTGCTGTTGGGGCCTGGCACCAACGGGCGCATGCCGATGGCCTGGGACAAGTCGATCACGGGCAGGGTCTGGCCACGCAGATTGACCACACCACAGACAAACGGATGACGATGGGGCATCAGGGTCAGCTTGGGCAGTTGCAGGACTTCCTGCACCTTGAAGACGTTGATCGCGAACAACTGCCGACCGGCCAGGCGGAACATGAGGATTTCCAGGCGATTCTCACCCACCAGTTGGGTGCGTTGATCTACCGTGTCGAGAATGCCGGCCATTATGACTCCTGGGTTTACCATTGAATTCACTCAGGCAAGGTATCGGCGGCTGCCTGCACTTCTTGACCCTGGAGTGACGGGCTTCGTAAAAAAATTGATGTCATATTGGCATCATGCTCTACTGAATGAATCTCTCCCGGGGTAACGCCCCCCGAGAACTGCCTGCCCCATCAGCCTTGCGTTCAGCATCAGGGAAACCCCTAGGTGCAATCGGGACTCGCCTGATATTCGTGATATCCAATAGCCATTAATGTGACGCCATTCTCATTGCATGAATGGAGTCAGGCTTTTGTTGTTGATCGCGGAGCCACCGCCAGGCCCTCTTTACCCCCCGTCAGAACATTCAGCGAGAGCCTCACGACGCGATGCCGCCGTCGTTCGTTGTGCGACCCCTGCCGCCAACGCTGCGGTCCTGTGCGTAACAGACAAGAACTTGCCGGAAAAACCGGAACCGTCCTACAGACTTTGTGCAATTACAGACAGTAACTTAGCCCCGTTCACCCGACGCCCGATTGCCCTACCTGACTTGAAGTCGTGGAGAAAAGCATGTTGAACGAACGGAAAAACTGGAACCCGCGACTGCCTGAATTCCTGATTGAAGCCGAAACCCTGCTGGCAAAATCAGAAGAGTGCCTGGCGCACCTGCAACTGATCAAAAACGACCCCGACGCCATCCATTGCCTGCTTGGCACTCTGCTCACCCTGGCCAATCGCGCGGGTGTCCTGGCGCTGGGTGACATCTGTACGTTTGCCCGCTCCCTTCATGCCGTACTCAGCCAGGTACAAGGGCATGTCAATTTGCATGACCAGGCACTTGACGCATTGAAGGAGTGTTTGACGCTGATCGCCTGGCAACTGGAACTGGTCGATCTGTATACCGGTGACCTGCGCCTCGACAGTACCGAGCAGGCGTCTTTGCTTGAGGCATTCATCGCACAAATCGACGGTGTGCCCTGTACGCTCGGCGGGCCGACCAGCGGCCTGGCCTACGCAACCATGGCCACCAGGCGGGCGTAAGGCACGGCATCAAGACGACGCCGGAGCACTGTGCGCAAACGCGACCAACTGCACCTTAGGTGGTAACATGCGCACCAATTAATTGACGCTACAGAAATGACACTCTGAATCCCGGCCTCTGGCGGCGGGAAGTGCAAGGCTCGACTTTGCCCCTCAGACTGCTCTGCTTTGCAGCCGCCCGCTCCAGTCAATCACCCTGACCGGCCAGCCCACAGCGAACATTCATGGGTTCCCTGCGCCATGCACGCCAGCCTCAAATCAGTCATGAACTGGCGCCCCTCCCGACAGGCAGCACAACGCTTGACCCTGCTGCTTGGCCTGGGCACCGCCAGCGGTTGCCTGCTGGCGTATTCCCTGTCCAGTCCGGTGCCACTGGCCTTGCTGGTGTTGAGCCTGGCGGCGGCAATCAGCGTATTGCGCCAATACCTGCGCTTGCGCAGCGCCATCAAGTTTCAGCCCCAGGAACTGGCGGATCGCTTGCTGCAGGTCCAGGAAAGCGAACGTCATCGACTCAGCCGGGAATTGCACGACGACATCGGCCAATTGCTCACCGCCGCAAAACTGCAAAACGAATGGCTAAAGCGCCGCCTGCCGCCAGAACTGCACAGCCACTGCAGCCTGCTTGGGGAAACCCTGGAAGACACCTTGGCCAAGGTGCACGACATTTGCGCGGTGCTCAACCCACGGCAACTGTCGAGCCTGGGCCTGGAAGCCAGCTTGCGCGCCCATCTGCTCAAGACGCTGGCCAACAACAGTCTGCACTGGAGCCTGGAATGCCAGCAGCAACTGGCAGGCATTCCGGAAGAAATGGCGGTCGCGGCGTTTCGCGTCACCCAGGAAGCCATCACCAATGTGCTGCGCCACGCCCAGGCCGAGAATCTGCTGGTTCGTTTGCAGCGTACGCCCGAGGGGCTGGCACTGTTGGTCAGTGATGATGGTGTGGGGTTTTCTCCTGCCGCGTTTCCTGGCCGTGAGGGACAGCGCGGCATGGCCGGCATGTCGGAGCGGGTCGAGCAGTTGGGTGGCCAACTGAGCGTCAAAAGTGAACCGGGCAAGGGAACACGGATCGACGCCCTTTTCCCCTGGGCACCCCGCACACTCGAACGAGCCGCCACCCATAAGGTTCCCCATTGACTTGTAACTTACTACTGGTGGATGACCACTCGCTGATCAGGGCTGGCGTGCGTGCGCTGGTCCTGGATATTCCCGGCTATGCGGTGATTGGTGAGGCCGATGATGGAGCCCAGGTGCTGGAGATGGTCGAGAGCTTGAACCCGGACATCATTGTCCTCGACCTCTCGATGAAGCAGGTGGGCGGATTGGACGCACTGCAAAGGCTCAAGGCGGTCCATCCGCAGAGCAAGGTGCTGATCCTGTCGATGCACACCGAGCCGACGCTGATCATGCGTGCCCTGGAGTCCGGGGCTCATGGCTACCTGCTCAAGGACACCACGGCAACGGAGCTTGAGCACGCCCTTGAAGCCCTGCGCAACAACGAACGCTACCTGAGCCCGGCCATCGCCCACACCGTGATCGACCAGGCGCTGGCACGGGCCCACACCCCTCAGGTCGCCACCGTCGATAGCCATAACCTGACCGCGCGGCAACTGGAGATCCTGCGGCTGATCGTGCGCGGCAAATCCACTCGCGAGATAGCCTCCGGTCTGGGGCTGAGCATCAAGACCGTGGAAACCCACCGCTCGCAGATCATGAAGCGCCTGCAGATCTACGAGGTGGCGGGGCTGGTGCTGTTTGCCGTGCGCGAGCGCATCATCAGCCTCGACGACTGATCCGGCTCACGCCTTGAGCAGCGGCGAATCCGCGGGCAGATGCACCCGCAATGCGCTAGGACGCACCGAAAAGCGCAGGCTCTCGCCTTCCAGTGGCTCGCCATCAAGATTGATGTAGAGCCCTTCCGAGACCTTGATCTCGACCCATGGCAGGCGCGCGCGGACAAACATGTTGTCGATGCCCCAACCGTCCACCAACAGGTCCTTGAGCGTCCCCACGACATCCTGCGGTGCCGGGAGGATGCTGATATCCAGCAGGCCGTCGTTGACCAGCGCCTGCGGACATAACTCATGCCCGCCACCGGCCTGCCGGCCGTTGCCGATCCCCAGCGCCAACAACTGCCCATGCCAGTGAAAATCCGGGCCTTGCAACTCGCCATAGGCGGCATGCAACTCGCTGAAGCGCGACAGTCCGGTGAACAGGTAAGCCGCTCCGCCCAGCATCTTCTTAAGGTCTTCAGAGGTGTTCGCCGTCACCTGGCTGCCAAATCCGCCCGTCGCCATATTGAGAAACACCTGGCCACCCACTTCCCCCAGGTCGATCGGTTGCGCCGGCACGTCCAGCAACGCGAGTGCCTCTCGCGGTACCAGGGAAACCCCTGCCGCGCGCGCAAAGTCATTGGCAGTCCCCAACGGCAGCAGCACCAGGCTGGCTTGATCAGCCTGCGCTGCCAGCGCTTCAGCGATGTCGCGCAAGGTGCCATCGCCTCCCCCGGCAATCAATCGGGTAAAGCCCGCCGCCAGTGCCTCTTGCACCAGGCGCTGGGCGTCCCCGGCCTCCCACGTCAGGCGCACCGCCAGCTCCCATCCTTGCTCGCGCTTTTCCTCGACCGCCGTACGGACCTCTTCGTTGAGTGCCTGCTTACCGTGCAAAATCAACAGCGCCTTGCGCTCACTCATCGTCATCTCCCCGATTGATCAAAGGCCTCTGGCAGATGTTGACCACACACGCGACTGAAAGAGCCCAGGACCGCGATAAGTTTCGAGTTTTTTCTTACAGCCTGTGACGAATCAGCCTAATTGACGCTGAATTGATATTGGAACACCTTGTGTCCAGGCACCTCAGGAACAGATTGGTAATACACAAGGAAGTGAATGCTTATGAATGGCCCCGCACTCCAGGCCCTGACCCGCTCCACAACAAAAAAATCTGCGCCGACACCCTCCAAGGGCGACCCTCACTCGGCAACCCGTTGCACGTCCATACCAGCCAAAGGAAGCGACATGGAACCTCGCATCGCAGAACTGGAGGCCCATCTCAAGTCCCTGCACAAGGACCTGCACCAGGCCCGCGGCGAGTTACAAGCCATCCGGTACAGGCTTGCCTACTCGACCGGAACCCTCATCGTGATCATCGGCCTCGTCAGTTGGATCGCCAACAGCCGTTTCGATCAGTTGCTGACGTTGCTCAACTAAACACGTGCCCGGCCCAGGCAGCAGCGTGGGCCGGGCGCAGAATCAGCCAAGCACTTCACTCAATGGAATGAAGTTCACCCAATCACCTTCGACCAGGGTGCGCTCCTCCAGCACCTCGACCAGTCCTTCGGCCCATGCGGCACTGCGCAACACGCCGGAGCTCTGGTTGCGGTAGATAATCGCCCGCCCCTGCTCCAGGCGTCCGCGCAAGTACTCGCGACGGTTGCCAGCCTTGGGCCAGACAAACCCCGCCGGGACCTGGAACTGCAGCGGGGTCACCTCTCTCACGCCCTGGCGTCGTAACAGATAGGGGCGCGCCAGCAAGGCGAAGGTCACCAGGGTCGACGCCGGATTACCCGGCAAGCCGATCACCGGCACACCTTGAAAGTGCCCAAAGGTCAGGGGTTTGCCGGGCTTGATCGCCAGCTTCCATAACGCCAGCTCACCCGCCTCACGCAGCGCGATGCCGAGGAAATCCGCTTCGCCGACCGACACCCCGCCAGTGGAGAGAATCAGGTCGACACTGCCCAACTGCGCAAGGCGCTCGCGGGTGGCCTGCAGGTTGTCCGGCAGAATGCCTGCATCCAACACCTCACACCCCAGGCGCTGCAGCCAACTGCACAGCAGCACTCGATTGCTGTTGTAGATCTGCCCAGGCCCCAATGCCTGTCCCGGTTCCACCAACTCATCCCCGGTCGACAGCACGGCGACCCGCACTTTGCGCACCACCCGGAGCTCGGCATTGCCCAATGAGGCGGCCAGGCCGAGTTCGATCGGACCCAGGCGCGTACCGGCGTTCAGCACCTGTTCGCCCACTGTGGTTTCCTGGCCTTGTGGGCGAATGTTCTGCCCGGTGCGCAAAGGCTCGCTGAAGCGCACGCGCTGATCGGTCAGGACCTCGGTGTTTTCCTGCATCTCGACGCAGTCCGCGCCGGTCGGCACCGGGGCACCGGTAAAGATCCGCGCACAGGTGCCTGGGGCCAGCGGCTCGGGGGCCATTCCGGCGAAGATCTTCTGGCTGACGGGCAAGGGTTCGCCTGTCCAGTCGGCGACGCGCAAGGCGTAGCCGTCCATGGCACTGTTAGGCCACGGCGGCAGATCGAGACTCGAGAGCAGATCCTCGGCCAGCACCCGTCCCTCGGCGGCCGCCAACGGCAGGCTTTCGCACTCGACAATCGGCGCCGCTTCGGCCATCTCCAGCAGGCGCGCCAATGCCACTTCGACCGGCATCAAACTGCCGGACTTGCCTGGCTTACCCACGGGATTCACAAGGTGCCGCCTGCTTCAAATGGGCGACAAAGTTGCACGGCCGATGACGGACGTCCAACTGCTCCGCCAGAATGCCGTCCCAGCCCGTGCGTACCGCGTTGGTGGAGCCCGGCAGGCAGCACACCAGGGTGCCATTGGCCAGGCCGGCCAGCGCGCGGGATTGCACCGTCGAGGTGCCGATGTCCGCCACCGATATCTGGCGAAACAACTCGCCGAACCCATCGACCTGCTTGTCCAGCAGGCAACTGACGGCTTCCGGGGTGCTGTCGCGTCCGGTGAAGCCAGTCCCGCCGGTAATCAGCACCACTTGCACCACGTCGTCGGCAATCCAGGTGGCCACTTGCGCACGTATTTTGTACAAGTCATCTTTAAGCAACACCCGTGCAGCCAGGTGATGGCCAGCAGCGCCCAGGCGGTCGACAAAGACCTGTCCCGAGGTATCGGTTTCCAGCGTGCGGGTGTCGCTGACAGTCAGCACCGCGATGTTCAGCGGGGCGAAAGGTACATCAGCCTTGGCTTTCATAGGCTCGTCCAGTTGTAGGAGAAACAGCCCGGTGTTATATCACAGCGCCCTGTTTTTTTGCCGCCCCGATGGAGTAGCGTCATGCCCGTGAATGTTCAGCTCCCGCCCTGCTCCATCTTGCTGCTGGCAGGCGGGCGCGGCCAACGCATGGGTGGCCAGGACAAGGGATTGCTGGAGTGGCAGGGCCAGCCTTTGATCAGCCATCTGCACCGGCTGACGCGCAGCTTGACCGATGACCTGATCATCTCCTGCAACCGCAATCGGCAACAGTACGCGGCCTACGCCGACCAACTGGTGCACGACGAGATTGCCGACTTCCCAGGCCCATTGGCCGGCATTCGCGCCGGCCTGGCGGTGGCACGGTACGCTCATCTGCTGGTGCTGCCGTGCGATGTACCACGCGTTGATGCCCAGCTTGTGCATGAGATGCGCGCAGCCGCCAGCCAGCACCCGGACACACCCTTGATGCTGCGCCAGGGTGAACATTGGCAACCGTTGCTGTGCGTGATCCCGGTAGCGCTTGCCCGGGCGTTTGAAAGCGCCTGGAATACCGGTGAACGTAGTCCTGGGCGTATCATGCGTAATCTGGGGGCTTTGGCCTTGCAGTGCCCGGACCATGATCAGCGCCTGGCCAACCTCAATACGCCCGAACTGTTAAGTCTGCACGCCCGCGTGCCAGAATGACGGCGCCAAGGAACTTGCCGGCGTGTCACACGTCTCAAGTCCAGTATTTAAAAGAATTCATTTGCGGAGACATCTCATGACTCAACGGACCCTCGCCACTTTCATGCTTGCTCTGGGCTTGGCCACCCTTGCTGGTTGCTCCTCGCCTGCAGTGATCACCTTGAATGACGGTCGCGAAATCCAGTCTGTCGATACCCCTAAATTCGATTCCGACTCGGGCTTCTACGAGTTCGAACAACTGGACGGCAAGCAGACCCGCATCAACAAGGATCAGGTTCGCACCGTTAAAGACCTGTAAGCCTCGGCCTCTACGGCTGCACGACAATGCCCGCCCTGCGCGGGCGTTGTCGTCTCTGAGAGGCGGAAAAACCTGTGGTGCAACAGCGGTGGCCAAGACTCACCAGGCCAGTGTGATCCGGCTTTCGAAAACCCGCTCCACGCCGCTCAACGGATCACTGAAGCGCAACCCCTTGGCCAGCAGCTTCAGCGGGTTGGCGTAGTCGTCCTCGACATCCTTCAGTACCTGGGGATAGAACGGGTCATTGCAGATGCTCGCCCCCAGCGCAGTCATGTGCACCCGCAACTGGTGCTTCTTGCCGGTGACCGGTGACAAGCCGTACCGCCATAGGTCGCCGTTCTTCTCCAGGACCTGCACCGCCGTTTCGGTATTGCTTATCCCTGGGCCTTCCTGCATGCGAAAGAAGGGTTCGCCATCCACCAGCCGGCTTTTGTGTACCAGGGGGAATGTCAGTTGGGGCAACGCCTGGGCAATGGCTTCGTAATACTTGTCGATCTTGCGAGTTGGGAACAACGACTGATACGCCGAACGGCTTTGCGGATTGGCGGAAAACAGCACCAGCCCAGCGGTGTGGCGATCGATGCGATGCAATGGCACCAGATGGGGATTGTCCAGGCGGCGAATCAAGCGGCGCAGCAGGGTCTGCTCGACGTATTCACCCGCTGGCGTCACTGGCAGAAAATGCGGCTTGTCTGCCACGACCAGGTGTTCGTCGGCATACAGGATCGTTTCCAGCACAGGGATGACTTTTTCGTCCGGCACTTCGCGAAAGTAGTGGATTCGCAGGCCTTCCTTGTAGGCCAGGTCCAGGGCAATCGCCTGGCCCTGAGCATCCAGGACGCGACCACGGGCAATCCGGTCCAGCCACTGTTCGCGCCCAATGGCACTGAAGTGTTCGCACAGGCAGTCAAGCACGGTGGCCCAGGTGCCTGGCGGCAGGTACAGCGTGCTGGCCTGGCTATGGGTGGCGGAAAATGATGAAGTGGACATACGCAAGCTCTTGCCGTTAATGCAGGCGGGCATTATCCAGTAACCACCGGAACCTACCTAGGGGAGATTCCGTGCCGCCCTGGTTCAGGCCTCACAGGTAGCCATTGACTCGCGCAAGGCCGCAGCCTCGGTGAACTCTTTCAACCAGCGCAATACCTCCACTGCCTCCCAGCGCCCGGGATCATAAAGCGCGTAGAGCAACCCCTGATACCCCACCACATCCAGTTGCCGGTGATACCCGGCGCGCTGGAACAAGGCTTCGATTTCCGCGAAGCAGGTATTGAAGTGCAATTTGTTGAATGGGGTCTTCCCTTCCGTCACCAGGCCATCGAGCCGCAGCTCCAGGACCGCCTCACGCACCACGTCGGCCGACATCCGGTTCACGCTGGCTTTCAACTGTTCGACATTGACCATGCTGCATCACTCCTGTTTCGTATGCGCCCGCTGATGCCTGACGCTTTATGCAAAGCCTGCTGGACCGCCCTCAGCCACGTCCCACATAGCTGACCACCCAGAGCACCACGCCCCAGATCGGGGCCGGGTCGAGATCGTCGAAGGCAACCGAGGGCACCGAGGGCCGGGCGGCCTTGAGCAGCAGCCCGCCCTTGGGGTCGGCTGCCAGCAAACGCACGCAATACTCGTTGTCGCCATTAAGGTGAGCCACCACGTACTGATCCTGAACCGGCTTGATCGAACGATCGACGATCAGGCGGTCACCCGGATAAATACCAAAGCCCAGCAAGGTGTCGTCTTCGACCAACACCGCACGGACCTGGGGCGCGCCCAGGCCGACAATCTGGTCAAGGGAGAAGTTCTGGCCCCGATCTTCGGCGGCAGAATGCACGGCGCTGAGGCTCAGCTCATCGGCGTCGGGCAAGTGCAGGCGCTGGGTACTGGCGAGCAAGGTGAGGGACATGGCGGCCACCCGAATAACTGTATGCACATACAGTAACCGAATATCCGGGTTGGCGCCAATGCGTGTCGCGTGGGACACGACAAACGGAGTGCATGGCGCCGAACTGGCTCCAGGATTCAGCGCAGGAAGGCGACGACTTGCTCGGCGTCGAAGGGCCAGCCCAGTTCCGCGCCGGTATCGACTCGGCGTAGCACCGGGATCCGCAGGCCATAAGCTTCGAACAGTGCCTGGCTGTCGGCTATATCCACCAACTCCACCAGCAGGCCATGCTCGACCAGCGGCATCAGTTCCGCTTCGGCGAGTTCACACAGGTGGCAGCCAAGGGTGCCGAACAACTGGCATTCAGGGGGCATGACAGACGGACCACGAAAGAATGGGTGATCATTCTAGGCCGGTCACCAAAAACCGTCGAGCACAGGGCGCCCGCCATCAGTCCTGACTGACCGCGCCGATCTTGTGGATCGACAGGTCGGCGCCGTAATACTCCTCTTCCTGGCTCAGGCGCAGTCCGTGCAGTCGCTTGATCACGCCGTATACCAGCAGCCCGCCGAGCAATGCGATGACGATGCCCAACGCCGTGCCGATCAGTTGACTGATCAGGCTGACGCCTCCCAGACCGCCCAATGCTGTCTGGCCGAAAATTCCACAGGCGATGCCGCCCCAGGCCCCGCACAGGCCATGCAGTGGCCAGACACCGAGCACGTCATCGATTTTCCATTGGTTCTGCGCCGCAATAAAACACCAGACAAACAGGGCGCCGGCAATGGCCCCCGTGACCAACGCACCGACCGGGTGCATCAGGTCGGAACCGGCACAAATGGCCACCAGCCCGGCCAACGGACCGTTGTGCAGGAACCCGGGGTCGTTACGCCCGACGATCAGGGCCGCCATGGTGCCGCCAACCATCGCCATCAATGAGTTGACCGCTACCAGGCCGCTGACCCCTTGCAGCGTTTGCGCACTCATGACGTTAAAGCCGAACCAGCCAACAATCAGAATCCACGAGCCAAGGGCCAGGAACGGAATGCTCGACGGCGCAAACGCTACCAGTCGACCCTCGCGGTATCGCCCGTTACGAGGCCCGAGCAGCAGCACTGCCGCCAGGGCCAGCCAACCGCCCATGGCGTGCACCACCACGGAACCGGCGAAATCATGGAAGCTGGCGCCAAACCGTTCCAGTAGCCAGGCCTGCAGGCCAAGATTGCCGTTCCAGACCATGCCTTCGAAAAACGGGTAGATAAACGCTACGATCAACGCCGTCGCACAGAGCTGCGGAGCGAAGCGCGCCCGCTCGGCGATCCCGCCCGAAATGATCGCCGGAATAGCGGCGGCAAAGGTCAGCAGGAAAAAAAACTTCACCAGGCCGTACCCGTGATCGGCACTGAGCACGGCGGCCGGTTGCAGGAAGTTGACCCCGTAGGAAATCCAATAGCCTATAAAGAAGTAGGCCAGTGTCGAGACCGCAAAGTCGCTGAGGATCTTCGACAGGGCATTGACCTGGTTTTTTTGACGAACCGTGCCCACTTCAAGAAAGGCGAAACCGGCATGCATGGCCAAAACCATCACCGCGCCAATCAGGATGAACAGGGTATTGGAGCTATGGACCAGGGTGGCCACTGCACTTTGCACATTTTCCATGGGGTTGGCAGACCTTCAAACCGCAAATGGCACCAAAGCAGTTCGCCGAGCCTGTGCGTGCACCAAGTTGATACCTCCCCTGGTCTCAAACCGGTTTGACGGCGAACCGTTTTGGCGCAAAGACTTCAACGCGATCAATCATTGCCTCGATGTTGCCGCGGGTTTCTATTATTTGAGTTAAGGTTTTCGCCAGGCATGCCCGTTTCAGGACAATGGAAGCGGCCGGCGCACCAGGACGTAGCAAAAGCTGTACCAGTCATTTGCACTGAACCTTAGTGCAAGGCCCATACTCGAACCTTTGACACGCCACTTATGGAGATCACCATGGCCAGCAAAACAGCAAAGACTGCTCAAGAAATCCTGATGGATGATTTTCAAACCCTGGTCAACGATACCGAACGCTTGCTGGAGCACACCGCGACCCTGGCGGGCGATCAAGCCGACGAATTGCGTGACCAGATTCATCAGAGCCTGTTGCGTGCCCGTGAAACCCTGCAATTGACCCAGGACTCCCTGACCGAACGCGGCAAGGCCGCCGTCACGGCCACCGAAGACTATGTCCAGGCCAACCCTTGGCAGTCCGTGGGGATCGCCGCCGGTGTCGGCTTCCTGATCGGCCTGCTGGCGACACGGCGCTGATATGGCTATCGGTGAATCCGGCTCGTCCGAGACTGGCACTGGCTCCTCGCCGCGACGCCTGGGCGCCGCTTTTCTGGGTTTGCTGCACAGCCACGTAGAGCTGTTCGGCATTGAACTGCAGGAACAGAAAGCCCGTACCGTCACCCTGCTGCTGTTTGCCGGCCTGGCCCTGGTGTTTGCCCTGCTGTTGCTGGTGGGGATTTCGGCACTGGTGATGATTCTGCTCTGGGACACCTACCGCCTGACAGCGATCATTGGTCTGTGTGTGTTCTATGCGGCCGCCGCGCTGTTCTGTGGGATGCGCCTGAAAGCGGCGATTTTCGATGAGTCGTCGCCGTTCCACGCGACCCTCGAGGAACTGGCCAACGACCGGGAGCGCCTGCTGCCATGAACCTGCCTGAAATTCCCAAGAACAGTTCCCGCAAGGAAATGCGCAAGGCCCTGCTGCGCCTGCGCATGGAAATGCATCGCCAGGAAATCCGCCACGAGTCGCAACAATTATTGCAGCCGCTGCAGCGTGTACGGGGCATGGGCCAGAGCTTTCAAGACGGCCTGGGCATCAAGCATGCTCCGTTGTGGGGCGTAGCGGCGGTCACCCTGCTCGGCTTTCTCACGGGCAAGGGCGCCAAGGGTGGCGGTATCCGCAGTGCCACGCGGCTGGTCCGATTGGGCACTACGTTGCTGCCACTGATTCGTCTGGTGCTACAGGGCGCCTCGCGTAAAAACTGATCGCCACATCATCGTCAGCCCGACCCAAGCTCTTGCCCGAGAGGTTCGGTCGGGCTTGCAGCCTGGCGCTTGAACCGGGAAGCTAGCGCATCAGTTACCTGACGGAGAGATCAGCCTTGGATTGGCAGACCCTGCTTAACCGTGAACGCCTCGGCAAACCTGTGCACAGTCCGGAAGAACTCGGCCGCAGTCCCTTCCACAAAGACCATGACCGGGTGATTTTCTCCGGGGCCTTCCGCCGTCTGGGCCGCAAGACCCAGGTCCACCCGGTCCACAGCAACGATCACATCCACACCCGCCTGACCCACTCACTGGAAGTCAGTTGTGTGGGGCGTTCGCTGGGCATGCGCGTCGGTGAAACCATCCGCAGCGCCCTACCCGACTGGTGCGAGCCCAGTGACCTGGGGATGGTGGTGCAATCGGCCTGCCTGGCCCATGACATTGGTAACCCACCCTTTGGCCACTCCGGCGAGGACGCCATTCGCTACTGGTTCCAGCAGGCCGCAAATAAAGGCTGGCTGGATGCAATGAGTGAGGTCGAGCGCAACGACTTCCTCAACTTCGAGGGCAATGCGCAAGGTTTCCGGGTACTGACTCAACTGGAGTATCACCAGTTCGATGGCGGAACCCGACTGACCTACGCCACCCTCGGCACTTACCTCAAGTACCCCTGGACCGCCCGACACGCCGACTCACTGGGTTACAAGAAACACAAGTTCGGCTGCTATCAGAGCGAACTGCCCCTGCTTGAACAGATTGCCCAGAAGCTCGGCCTGCCACAACTGGAGGACCAACGCTGGGCCCGCCACCCCCTGGTCTACCTGATGGAGGCCGCGGATGACATCTGCTACGCCTTGATCGACCTGGAAGACGGCCTGGAAATGGAGTTGCTGGAATACGCCGAGGTCGAATCGCTGTTACTCGGCCTGGTGGGCGATGACCTGCCGGAAACCTACCGCCAGCTCGGCCCCTCTGACTCACGCCGGCGCAAGCTGGCGATTTTACGCGGCAAGGCCATTGAACACCTGACCAACGCTGCGGCGCGGGCCTTCGTCGAGCAACAGGACGCCCTGCTGGCCGGCACGCTGCAAGGTGACCTGGTGGAACACATGCATGGCCCGGCCAAACGTTGCGTATTGAATGCCAAGGACATGGCGCGCAAGAAGATCTTCCAGGACAAACGCAAGACCCTGCATGAAATCGGTGCCTACACCACCCTGGAAATCCTTTTGAACGGGTTCTGTGGCGCCGCCCTGGAGCAGCACGGCGGTGGAACCGCCTCGTTCAAGAATCGACGCATACTCGATTTGCTGGGCAACAACGCGCCCGACCCACACGGTCCGTTGCACGCCTCATTTTTACGCATGATCGACTTTATTGCCGGCATGACCGACAGCTATGCCAGCGAGATGGCCATGGAAATGACCGGACGCTCCAGCCGACCGTGACCCGTACACCCGTCGCGCGATCTCTTTGGGCCGCGACGGGTGATTGCACTCCTCGGCGCCATCCAGGAATCATCCTACAGTTCACACGGAATTGAATGACAACGAAGGTAGCGGTATGTAGACAACTCCGTTTCTATGCTGAACAGCATGCTCAAAACTCAATACAGCGGTAGATATTCAGCAATAGAAAAAAGATAATCCCCCCGATTAAAGCGTAACGCTGCCCTCCCCAACTCCAATCTTTCTTCCAGGAAAGCTAAATGTTCATATACAACTTGCGCATCCTGCTGGTGGAAGACCACCCTTTTCAACTCAGGGCAACACTCTGCCTGCTTAACAGTTACGGCTTCACCCAAGTCACTACCGCCGACACTGCCGAAAATGCATTACAAAAGATGAATCTGGCACATCAACCTTTCGAATTGTTACTCTGCGACCAATGCCTTCCAGATCTTCCCGGCCTGGAACTGATTGGCATTGCGAGCCTGCAGGGACTTATACAACAAGCCATTCTCCTGAGCAGCCTGGATTGCCGGGAATTAAACACTTTGAAGAAATCCGCTGATGAACACCGGCTACCCCTACTCGGTTATCTGGCCAAACCGCTGAAAAAAACCGAGCTTATAAACCTGCTGATGCCAGAACAGAGTAATCACTGAGCATCGTCACTACTGGCCACACTCTCCGCCGAGTTCGCGCCCCATTACAAGTGCCCTTCCCGCCACAACTTACAAGTATAAACATAGGCTGTCGACAGCAGACTTCCTCCTGACATTCCTTCCGACTGCGTAATCCCTCGCCTTCTATTATGTAGGACTCGTCCTATATTGCACTCCCGCCCTCCTCGGTTCATACGTCGCTCCTGCTATCTGAGCTAAGGTGCTCGCTTTATTTGCGCACGTATGGGACTTGATTATGAACACCGTTTTTATTGTCGACGATCACCCCGTCATTCGCCTCGCCGTTCGTATGTTGTTGGAACATGAGGGTTACAAAGTCGTCGGGGAATCGGATAACGGCGTCGACGCCATGCAGATGGTTCGCGAATGTATGCCTGACCTGATCATTCTCGATATCAGCATCCCGAAACTGGATGGCCTGGAAGTTCTTTCGCGCTTCAATAGCATGAGCACACCTCTTAAAACCCTGGTACTCACCGCGCAGAGCCCGGAACTTTTCGCCATTCGCTGCATGCAGTCCGGTGCATGCGGGTACGTCTGCAAACAGGAAGACCTGAGTGAGTTGGTAAGCGCCATCAACGCCGTTTTTTCCGGCTATCACTACTTCCCCAGCCAGGCATTGAACCCCACGCGCAGCAATGACGAACTGAGCGCCGAACTCGACTTGTTCAGATCCGTCAATGACCGCGAACTGATGGTCCTGCAATTGTTCGCCCAAGGCCGTAGCAACAAGGAAATTGCCAAAGGGATGTTTCTCAGCAACAAGACTGTCAGCACCTACAAAAAAAGGCTCATGCAAAAACTCAAGGCAAAATCCCTGGTGGAACTCATCGAAATGGCAAAACGCAACGCTTTAGTGTGAGAGACAGGATGCCCAGTTCTTTAAAGGACTATTTGTTGTATTTGAGTGTCGGACTTTGTCTGGGCGCCTCTGCCTGTATGGCAGCCCCCGAAATCGGAAATTACTCACTGCTCAGTCGCTCGACGACCAGCGTCATGGATGTGCAACTGGAGCCCTCGCAACGACAGTGGATTCAGGACAGAACCGAACTGATCCTGGGGACTTCGGCGCCCGATTATCCACCCTTCGACCTGACGATCCGGGGCCAGGACTATGAAGGGTTCACCGCAGATTACGCGGGCATCATCGGCAACACCCTGGGGCTGCCTATCAAGATCCGACGCTACCCTTCCCGAGAAGCCGCCATCGAGGCACTGGAAAACGGCGATGTTGACCTACTGGGCACGGCCAACGGCTATGAAGCCCGACAAGCGAACATCGCTCTGTCCACCCCCTACGCCATCGACCAACCGGTCCTGGTCACCCGGGAGACCGAAACCCGCTCGCTGACCGAGGGCCTGGCCGGCATGCGCTTGAGCATGGTCTATCACTACCTGCCTCTGGAAGAGGTAACGGCCCTGTACCCCAACGCCATCATCACACCCTACCCATCCTTTCAGAACGCGATCAATGCCGTGGCCTTCGATCAGGCCGACGTGTTTCTGGGCGATACCATTTCCACTCACTTCACGATCAATAAGGGCTATCTGAAGAACGTCAGGATGGCCAACTTCGGCAAACACGAGGCCTACGGTTTCAGCTTTGCCGTCAAGCAGGACAACCGGGATTTGTTGAACCTCATCAACGCGGTGCTGGCAAGGGTGCCGGCCCGTGAGCGGGAACACATCGCCAAACGCTGGAGCGCCGGCAGTGACATCCTGCTGACTGACCGCAAACTGCAGTTGAGCGATCGGGAAGAACGCTGGCTGGCGCAACACCCAGTGGTGCGCGTGGCCGTCAACGAGGGTGTTGCACCGCTGACCTTCTTTGATTCCGATGGCAGCCTGAGGGGGATCACCGCCGACCTGCTGGAGCTCATCCGGTTGCGCACAGGATTGCGTTTCGAGCTTCATCGCAGCCCCAGCGAACGCGCCATGATCAATCTGATTGAAGAGGACCGCGTCGACCTGATTGCCGCCATTGCTCCCAGTGTCGAGCGCGAGACACACCTGAGCTTCACCCGGCCCTACCTGGAAAGCTCCTATGTACTGCTGAGCAGCAAGAACCCCGGCAGCCCGATGAATCTCGAGCAACTGCGCGGCAAGAGCCTGGCAATCACCGAAAACAATCCACTGCGCGATGACCTGCAACGCGAACACCCTGGTATCCACCTCGTGCAAACGCAGGACGCCTTCAGTGCCGTGGAGTTGCTTGCCAAGGGCCAGGTCGAGGGCGCGGTTGAGTCCCTGATCATTGCCAACTACTTCATCGCTGCGCGGTTGTTCGAAGACCAGGTGCAGATCAGCGCAACGGTCGGCACACAGCAAGCCGCCGTTTCCCTTGCCACCGCCCGTGGTGCGATCGAGTTGAGTACGATCCTCGACAAGGCCCTGCTGAGTATCGCCCCGGACGAACTGGGGATCATCAACAGCCGCTGGCGTGGCTACATGGGTCCCGACGGTAGCACCTGGCGCAAGTATCAGCGCCAGCTGTACCAACTGGTGATCGGCAGCAGCCTGCTACTGCTGATGCTCCTGGCCTGGAACGCCCACATGCGCAGGCAGATCAGGCAGCGGCAAAAGGCAGAGCGGGCCCTCAATGACCAGCTCGAATTCATGCACACGCTGGTCAATGGAACACCTCACCCGATCTACGTGCGCGACCGCGACGGTGTCCTGCAAAGTTGCAATGACAGCTACTTGGGAACCTTCAACGCCAAACGCGAGCAGGTCATCGGCAAAACCGTCATGCAAGGGGCCATGAGCAACGCCTTCGAAGCCAGGGAATACCAGGCGGACTATCAGCGCGTGGTGGCAGAGGGCGTGCCGATGCTGCTCGATCGCACCCTGCACACTGGCAGCACAATGCTGACGATCTATCACTGGATCCTGCCCTACCGGGATTCCACGGGAGAGGTCCAGGGGATTATCGGCGGCTGGATCGACATCAGCGACAGACGCCAACTGTTTGATGAACTCAGGGCCGCCAAAGAGCGCGCCGATGAAGCGAACCGCGCCAAGAGTACCTTCCTGGCCACCATGAGCCATGAAATCCGTACA
>NZ_JACMYG010000042.1 GCF_014236655.1 Pseudomonas kielensis | reverse complement strand
AGTGCAAAGAGCCCGGAGTACTTCGAGCTGCGTGGACGGATCGTCCTCTACCGGGTCATAACCAACGTTGCGGAGGTACCACGCGGCCAGTTCCTTCAAATCCATGATGGTGAAATCAGCGTCCTCGAATTCTCCAACAGGGCTATCCACCGGGTCGACCAGCAGACTTTCCCGGTCAATCTTGACGGCAAACTCGTACTCGTCATCCGGCAGCGGTGTTACCTGGAAAAATGCGGACTCCTCCACCAGCCTTGCGGCGAGTGCTGTTGCAGCTTCAGTGCCGGTAACCATTTTGAAAGCAAGTTGGGGGTGTTTGCTCATTGCGTGCATCTCCTGAAGAAGTTGGCGTTATGCAGGGAGATGGCCAACATCCGTCAGGAAGAACGTGGGTACAGTGCCCGCTCCTTGTTGGCGCGGTACCAGAAAGAAAAAACCCCGGCCAAAGAGATGGCCAGGGTGGGTGATGCGTTTACTGAAAGCTCACCACGCAACACGAACACTCGTCGGAGCTGCGTGCGGTGATGGCTAACCGGAAAAGGCCCCGGACATCTGTCAGTCGGGGTTTACCCTTGATCGAAACCAGCACCAGTAGCCGCGGCTTCATTGGTGAGATACCAATTCAGAAGCACGGGCCGCTGGCGAGGGGGTTTCTTTGATCAGTCGTGCGAGGAAAGCAACGTAACTTGCCTGCTCGTTGACGTGCATGATGTGAGCGATGAACTCGCTGCTTTTTTTCTCCAACCATTGCTCGGCTTTGGCGGCGCCTTCACAAGGAACACGACCTTCAAAAATCTTGAAGTCATCGAAAGCGATCTGTTGTGGCCAGGTGAGTTCGGTAGCGTTGAACAGGTTCATGTCGGCATCTCCAGAGGATGTAGTCTTCGTATGCGGGAGATGCGCAACACCGAGCATGAAAATCAGTCGGTGATGAGTTTGGTCAAACTCTTTAAATGAAAAACGGCTATTCGGATTTCAGAGTGGAGTGAGATGTAGTACCGCCCCCTTCTACGGCCTCGGCCCTTCACATGGCGAGGCATCGGTGAATCTGGACGCAACCCGGCGCTAGCAGTCATCGCACAGAAATAGCCGCTCTTTGCGGCTGCGCGGGTCATGCGCGTGCGGACCGCAGTTCATGTTGCAGGCCTTCGTCGCCGGGTCGAACCGGTCCAGGGCGGCCGGGTCTGCGCGAGGCCACTCAATCGACCTTTCTGCCGCAGGCTGGGTTGGTTCCACTTTCCGTGCTTTTACGCCCATGACGCACCTCGCTGGCTTGTGGTTGGATGTCACTCGGGCTGTCAGGGGCGCCTTTCCTGTTCATGGTCGCTTTCCTTTGTTTCGAAGCTGCATTGGTAAAGCGTTCACTGTCCCCGACCAGCTTGATTGGGCAATGAACGCTTTCCGATGCAGCCCCGTGGGCTGCTCGGCAATTCCTATGACGGTTGATCCGTAACTACTCGGCAGTAGTAAGTCGAAACCTTCATGGGCTGGCCATCGGCTTCGAGCTTTTCAGCCTTCAACTGAAACACCTCGTTGTTGTAGACGTAGGCCATGTCTTCACAGGCTTCGCGTGTCGGGTACTGAGTACCCGCTTTTGGGTTTTCGGTGTGACATGGGGCACCGACGGCCATTGACGCGCAAACGACAGCGTTCAACAAAAAATGCATACCAACTATTTCCTTCAATAATCAGTCCACAGATAAACGTCACCCTGTGCATCGCGCAGTAGCTCATACACACGCTTACGATCCACTTCCTCATCAGCTCCGACGAAGTAGACGCCGTTCTCGCACTTGACCCAAGTGTCGCCAACTACCCACAACACGGTTCCAGGCATGGCATGCAGCAGTTGCATCACAGGGGCGAGCATCAAAGGATGACTGTCATAGGGAGCGGGAATTGCCATCTACGGATTCCTAATGAACACGGTGTCGGTGCCCGCATGGCACAGGATGTAATTATCCGAGCCGAACTGCCCCTGCTTTAGACGAACCTGGGCAATCCAGCCGATTGAGCCGCGTGGCGAACCACCATGCGGGCCAGTCTTCACGAACATGCCTTGTTCGGGCATGCGGCGCGATCCAAACCCGCCGACCGTTTGCATCCAGCGAACTTCATGATCGGCCACGATCGCATCGTGGATCTGCGTATGCAGGTCGTCAAACTCGGCTTGGTTGGCTTCATCTAGCGGCATTGAATGTTGCTCCTTGCGATTAGTTGTAGAAGACACGAACCCGCGTCCTTCTGCCGCCAACGCCCGCGCATGGCGGGCTGATGAGGGCAGCGACTTTTCCTAGATCAACTCATCATCAGCTCAGGAGGAAGCTCCACCAGCGCATCCATCGCGTGGATAAGACATGCTCCATGGATGAAATGGAGAAGCCCAGCATCTTGTCCAGCTCTAATGACCACACCGGCAAACAAGTGAGGGTCACCAGATACGAAGACGGGCGATCCACTCAATCCATCAATATCATCCACATGACCAAAATCAGTACGCATCGTAATCACTGCGTCTGTAAGCTCCCCCACCAACGGGCCACTGAACGCTGCCAAGTCAGCAGTGAACTGTTTGGTATCGTAGTGAAACTCTCTTCGACATTGAGGGTATCCGACAGCCAGAAACACTGATCCTTGTTTGAAATCTTCTGCCGGAAACGCGAAGGAATTCAAATCAAGCGCACTCATTTGGGCTGGGGGATTGCTGGCCATTATCTCTCTATTGACCCGCAGAACCTTTAGGTCACTACGTTCTTCAGGACCAAAAATGGCTTCATAGTCAAACGGCAGCGCCCAATCATACCCAGGGATAAAGATGCGGAAATTCTCAATCGTAATTCCCATTTTTTCCCAAGTGTGCCGAGCGCAAATTACGAAAACCTGCCCTCTGTACTGGCAGACGAACGCTGTGCCACTGCCGATGAACTGGTAATAATCATCGTCGCAAGCAATTGTTACCGGTCTAACAAAAGCCTTCATCGCTGTATCGAAGGTCATCGAAGCTTTTCCGTTAACAGGAGTAGTGAAACTGAAAGTAGCTGTCAGCCGTTATCGGCATGCAGATCGTGAGGGGCAACAGAATCAAAGGGCGTTTCATCGGGCATTCTTCCTAGTTGATCCAAGGCGCGAAAGCTGCGCCTCCTTACGTTCTCGGCCCGCACGGGGCGGGCTTGAGGGTGCAGCAGACTTTTCCCTTATGAATGGCTTCTTTCCGACCACTCAACATAAACAGCGCGACTGGCAGCAGCGGCTACAAACCATAAGCCTCCAATCGACATCCAGTCGAACCAACGTTTGGAAAGCGGCACGTAGAAAAACGTAACCATGGACGCACCGTAGATGACTTCGCATCCAACGATGCAGGTTGGCCGAGAACGCCGGGGAGTTCTTCGGGTCAATCGCGCTCAATAGATCGCCAATCCCAAAACCTGGAGCGATGTTACTGCCGGCGTTTTTCTCTGCTGTGGTCATAGCAACGTCCTTGACTTCGCGGACGTGCAAACCACGTCCTTGTACTGAACCTTTTGCACCTGAGTTTCTTTCAATGTCGCCACAGTGGTTTCCCTACGTTGTTCCGCCGTATGCCCGCAGTGCCTTCTCAAGCGCATCGCTGGGACCGAAATCACGGATGTTCGCACGCAGGTCTTCTGCGCTCATCCAAAGGAAGCCTTGCGACTCTCCATCCTCAATCACACGGACTTTTGCAGCATCCGCGTTCCGAGCGTAACGGACGCTATTGAACTCAATCAGTTCGAAGGTTGGGTTGGGTTTTAGCATCAGAATTTCCCTTAACTCGAGCAGTGGCAGGCGGTTGTCGGTGAGCCATGTTTGTCAGTCATGTGCGGTTGCCACCTCGAAGAATCCGAGTCGACCTTTGAGCGGCATGAACGCCAAGGGCTGCGGGTCGCGCAGCACAAAGGCCTTGGGCCCCATGAACCATGGCGAGTCGCTGTGATCCAGGACGTCCACCAGTTCAACCGATCCAATCACCCCGCCCCGCTTCAGTTCCTCATACGCCGGGATCTCCAACGCGCCACATACATAAGCCCACGCCTTAGCCTCGTCGTACTCTTGGCGGGTCATTCCTTTTGCTGCATGCACCAGGAAACGGCCCCGGAAGTGAGAACGCCAGGTGCGGTTTTCGATGTTCTTCCCCGAATGGATCACGAGCCAAGCCCAGGGCTGTCGAATACTCAGTGCTTTCATACTCGCGCCGCCTCGCATCTTTCAAAGAAAAATACGACCGGCGCCGCCGTTTCCACAACCAACCCGTACGCTTTCGCCATGCGATAAATGCCGTGATATTCGTTGAGGCTGTTCACATGCCCTGCCAGCCACTTGCGCCACCCTTCCAGTTCCTGGCGCCCCTTGCTTCGGTTACACGGGGCGCATGCCGGCATCATGTTGTCGAGGCGATGGTTTTCCGGGCGCTCGGTGGGTTTATCAACTTGGCGAATGATCGGATCAAGGTGATCCTCATGCCACTTGTTGCCAACGAGCTCCACACCACAATAGGCGCAGTGACCGTCATACTTGCGACGCAGTTGTTCGCGTTCAGCTTTCTTCAGGCGCATGGTTCAGCACCTCCTGATCCATGCTCGGTGCGCTCATACAGCGCGAGTACTCGACGCAGGGCTTGAATGCAGGTCTCCTCGGCCGTATGGCATACAGCGCAGTGCGGGCAATGAGCCTGCCCACTGGTGTTGGTCTGCGCACCCGGCGAGCCTAAAGTCTTCCCACTGATGAAGGTGAGCACTCGCAACCACCAAGGTCGCTTGGCGTCCTGGCGCAGTCCCTCAAGCTCGAAAATCATTTCCCCCAGCGCCTTGATCGACGCCGCATCGCCGTAGAAAGTATGCATAAGGCTTTCATCGCCATAACCACACCATGTGGCGGTCTTGGCCTTCAGCTCTTCGTTCTCGGCAATCAGTGCCGGAACCAATTCAAGAATGCACTTCCCCTCCTCGTCGAAGTGCTTCGGATCGTTCGTCTCGGCGAGCATCTGACGCAATTCATTGACCAACGACGCCTCGGCGTTCAGCGGTTTTTCAGTGCCAGCGAAAGTGGGGTCGTATTCGGCTCGCACATCGAGTTGAGCACACACGCGGGCCAGCAGATCACGCAGCTTCTTGTTCATGACGTGGCTGCCTCGGTTTCCGACTTGCGTACCAGAAACCTCGCGTAATACAGCCGGTGGAAAATGGCGCAGATGGGGTCCTCGTGTTCGTCGCCACCCTGCTCGTCAACACCGTCAATGCTGCCCGAATGGACGCTGGCCAGCCGGTAGCAACCCTCGACTACGTCGATGTACTTGGCCAAGTCCGCAACGCGCTTGTCGGTCAGAGAAGCCAGCGCGGCACGGAACTGCTCAATGTACTTCTCATTGGAGGATCCCCAGCAGTTCACAAGGCAAACGTCTTCGGGCTCGCAGCCTTCGTCCTCCGGTTCGTCGCTCGGCTCGCCTGGGATCATGAGGAATTCCCTCTCGATGGCGTGTAGGAGGTCGGCAAACCGGATGATGTTCTTGAAGTTCTCCAGCAGCACGGAGACCGGCTGACTGTAGGAAAGGCCGATCAGGTCATAAACCTGTCTCAAAGCAGCGGTGTCGCCATGGCTCACTGGCGGCTTGCGGTACAGCGTTCCTTGCTCGGCAATAGCTCGAACCACATCACCAGCAGACCAATTCAGGCGCAGCATGCTGGGTAAAGCAAGCTCCACCGGCTCGCCCTGGTGCTGACTCGCTCGCAAAGCTTTGAGCTTGCCGATAGCTTCGCGCAGGGCCTTGCCCGCATCCATGTTCTTCAGGCGCTCGGCGCTGTCACGACTGGTATGCGCCTCTCGCACAACTTCCAGTTGAAGCAAGGCTTCAGACCATTCGGCACTGCCCGAATGCTGATTAACGGGTTGCTCCCACTTATCCTTCTCAGGGGTGGAGCAATCCCAACTGCTGCAAGGGTCGGGTACCTCCCGTTCGCACGTGTCGCAATAGCGGGTCTGTACCTGGGCCGGCGGCGTGGCCAGAACTGAGGTCAGCCGTACAAGATCAAGCCATGGGTGATCACTTGCCGTATTTTGTACATCGCAGTCAGATGCGTGGACAAACTTTTCACTGCCCTTGCTCGCCAGTTGTCCGGAATTGCAGTGTCGGCAACGATACAGATCCCCATCGATCTCCCAGGTGCGGTGATGCAGCTCAAGGTCGCTATCCATTTTTCGTAACACGCTGTCGGTCATTTCGATGCTCATTGATCGCCCTTTTAGGTACCGAGTTCTACCCTCCGTGGACGGGTGACCCGAGTTTCGATGGATGTGCGTGCGGCCCGCCGGCCTTGTCATGCTTCAACCATCCCAGCGTGCCTGCTGGGTGATTGGTAGCGTGGTGCAACAGGAAGCCTTACGAGGCTAAACCAGATAATAATACATAACACGTAGCTATACGCCTACTAGTCGATAATTTCACACCCGCTTGAGGGCACATTGCATGAAACAGCAGAACGTCACCCTGTCCGATCAATGCTCAGATATCGGCTGGTCATTGACGGAGGTCCTGGCGCAGAAGCACGACAAGCGTCTTTGGTCGCTGGATGGGGGCCCGGCCGGGCTACCGGAGGAAGTGGTTGGCCAGATGCTCGTCGGTAGCGGCGGTAGCGTGAGCTATTGCGAAGGGGGGTCTGCCCTACTTCTCATGAAAGCCGCAGCGCTGGAAACGTTGTCCGCAATGAATACCTTCGGCGATCGCATCGACGCAGTTACCCGGTATTTGGAAGCTCAGATGACGATTCTGGCGGACCATACTGCCGAGATCATCGAGACCGTCAGGTGCATTTCACCGGACGCCCTGGCGCGGAATGTGAACGAGTTGGCCACAAACTCGACACTGGGGTCATTCTTCCCGCGGGTGAAAGAAGAGTTCATGCTCCAACTGTTCGAGCATCTGGGCAGGGACAAGCTGGCGGACATCCTGCTGGCGTTCTCCGCGGCCCCGTACGACTACCGTGCAGGGTGGCCAGATCTGATCGTGATCAAGGACGGGACCATGAAGCTGATCGAGGTCAAAACCAACGACAAGCTGCTGGATTCTCAACTGCGTTTTGCAAGGGGGATAGGAACACCTATGGGTTTTGACTGTGGTGTCGTCCGCCTCAAGTTGGCAAAAGTGTGAGATATCAAGCAGGGGTTCGTCACACAGTGGCACCAGTCTCTCTGAATAGGCCGCTGTGCTGCGACTTTTCGATACTCAAATTAGTAGCCGAGCCAAACCAACAAGTCGCGTGCTTGATACTCTGCATGGTCACCAAGTTCCGCCACCATGTCAGCCATGTTAGCGGCGTGGCTTTTGCACTCACGCTCAGCCACGGCACGCGAGACGGTCGGATTCTCGTATATCGCTTCTTCGTAGGTCATTTCCATGGTTTTTCCTTAGATGCCCGGCGCACCGGGCTCCTCTCTTAGTTTCGCGGACAGGCAATCGCATACTTAGTCAACGATGAACCCAATCGCTACACCGCCTGCAAGCCGAGATGAGTTGTGCCATCGTTAGTGTTACACCTCAAAATCAGGATCGACGATCAACGCGCCCCAAACGCATGCAATCGCTATGGGACGATACTTCAGCGCGTGCTTGTATCCGCACCAGGAGAGATCACTCCTCAGGAAATACTCGGTTGCGGACAGCACGTAGCGAACAGAGTGGCGAGCCTGACTCATGCGGCGGAGCGTTTTCAGCCATACAACCCGAGCCGGTCGTTTGATGTTCATAGTCCCCCCTGATGTTCGTAAAGGCCCACAAGGGCCGGTGGTATGTAGCGATCTGTTCCGTTATTCGGGTTCGTTGGTGGTCAGCTCGACGCCGCCGTCCCATTCGGCCTGTACTTCAGCACCACACGCGGAGCAGGCCGTTGTCACCTCGGGGGACGATTCAGGTAGATGCAGCTTGCCTGAATGGCCACAAACGGTGCAGCGGTACACATACAGCACAAGCGGGGTATTGGTGGTCGGCATGGTCGGAATTTCCTATCTCTCGACGCTGTTCGTACAGGTCGGGTAATTCTTCATGGAATCAGTACTGGAGAGGTCGCTAATTGCACTGAGTGCCTCCGCCAAACTCACAACCTTGGCTCCAGCAAATTCAGTCGGAACCTGTGATACGAGTGCCATTAGCAGAACCTGCCCTTTTGATTCGGCAAGGAGGTTCAACGGCCCCTTCTCACCAGCCTTGGTTTTGCCGGGAGCATCTGGACGAAACCAGTTGATGCGGATCTGCTTGGGGTCAATCGAGAAACTCTGTAGCAGTTGCCCATGAGTATTCTGAATGACCCATTTTTCAGTGTTGTTCATCGCATTTTTCCTATGCGTTAACGTAGGTACGCCATTGCATGTTCGTGTGACAATCCATCATTCCGACGTTGGTAGTACGCCTTCACATCCTCCATTCTTTTGATTTGCACGTCCCCAAGGTTCTGCATGATTGCCTCGGCCTTTGCTCCATGAAGCTTCAAGAACGACTGTGTGCACATCTGCAATTCGTCGCTTCGGCCCATGTCAAAAGTGTTCATCATTGGGTGTGGTTTGTCCTCCCCCCAACTCATTGAGACCTGCACAAATACAGTACCGTCTGCACGGAACCCAAGGGCTTCGTAGTAGGGAACCTTATCGGGATGGCAGCTCAAGCCGATAAATGAGTACTTCGACTTGATGCTTTCCAGCATTACTCTCAGAACGCCTTGCCGGCGGAAATCTTTTCGCACTGCGGCATAGTTCAACCCGCAGTCAGTAGAGCCAGGAGCGCTTAATGCGATTGCGAACCCTACGACGTCGTTCGTTGAAACCTCTTTGGCAACCAGAGCCTCAACGCATAGGCCATGAAACCCTGTTAATGCCTCCTCCAGATAGGCCCGCACCTCAATTTCCACCTGCGAGCTGCACAGGCTGCTAGTGGGCCCATACGGCTTGACCAATTTCTGAATCAAATCCGTGTAGTACAGCTTTGAAAGCCTCACAGCCTGGTCAATATCTCTCTGGGTTAACGAGTATGTGATGCTAAACAGTTGTTGGGCCATGCTTACTCCATTGTTCGTGGATCTGGTGGTGGGCAGGGTGACTTGTTGCCCTGGATATCAGCAGCCAGCAAGCCCAAGGGCGGCGGTAGTCGCATTTCCCTTCAGTCATCAACAACGACAGGACAATGCCTGAAGGCTTAAGGCGGCTGAGTAGTCCGCCCCTATCAGCTTGTCCCGCCACTCCTTGCATGTGCGCGAATTGTTTGCAAGTCAGGTGACGTTGAACGCCCGAAGTACCTGTGCTTCCTCGATCACCGGGCTTGTGGCGGAATTTCATCCTGAATGAACAGATGCTGCACATCACCACCCGGCTTTTGTAGATCTCCTGAGTCATCCGAATTCAGCGCTTCGCGGATACTGGAGAGTACCGAACGACCTAGAGTTTCAAGCGCACGCTGGTCTTGGCCACTAGGGTCGAGCATCTGGCACTCGGATACATGGTAGGCATAGTCGCCGGTCTGCACTCCTGCGGGAGAAAGCTCAAGAAGGGTCGGCCACTCGTTGCACAAACAGTTTCCACACAGAACGCAATCCGTCGGGTCTCCCCGCCCTGCCGCTATCAGGTAGAGGCCGTTGTACCCGTCCGGATCTTGGTCCTCAAGGCGTACCACCTCACCATTTCTCCGACGCTTGCACGAAAGCGAGTGCAACATGCTGGTAGTAACGTCCGCCACCAGCTTCGACACTGCTTCCGCAGGCATGCTGACCAGTGCATGCTGTAGCGCCACTTCCAGCAATGACTTTGGGTCGTAAATCGTGCCGTCAGATGAGAACGGACCTTCGACGGTCACTCTAGCCTCGAACTTTGTAAAGATTTCATCACTCATTTGCAGTGCTTCCCGTGAGAATCGTAAGTCGTTGAAAAGTATTGTGACCTTGCTCACCCAGGCTGCGTTTCCTGGTCGACGCGAAAACCGCTCCTCTCCTACTACTGCAAAGCCGGCGACAATGGCGGGCTGATGGTGCAACTGCATTTCCTACAACTTTGGGGTTGATTACAGGCTCAACTGTTTCATGCGTGTACGCCGAGCAATCACCAGTTCAAGCCGAAGATCAGGCATGTCCTCGTCATCCACTAGCGCTGCCGAGCAGCAATCCGTTATGAGGTCGTCAGCTACGCGCACTTGGTGCTCAAGGACGCGCAAATCGATGGCCTGGCCGACGTCGGCTGTAGCCTTGTGGATCGCGGCCAGCGCGTCGTCGCGGGTCTGTATATTCGTGTTCATCGCTCCGGCCTCGTTCTGATGGTGTGTGCGGTAAGAAATTTTCCGTTCTATTCGGGCTTGTTAGTCTGAGCCTCAATCGAGGCCAAGAATGCGCGAGCGCCGGGGGATGGGGTTTCGATACCTTCCATCACCATGAATCTGGCCAGCGACTCAGGGGTCACACGGACGCTTGGCCCCTGACAAAACATGATCGTTTCGAAGGGTTTGAACTGGCTGAAGTCATAGGGCTTATTTGCATTGGCTTGCCAAAGCTCGTCCATGAAAAAGAAGGCCGGGCCTGTCGGCGCTGATTGAAAACTGACCCACCGGGGATGCGGCGGAAATCTTGGACTACCTGGAGGTAGTTCATGTATTCATACGAAGACCGTATCCGAGCGGTCAAGCTCTACATCAAACTGGGCAAGCGAATCGGGGCAACTATTCGTCAGTTGGGCTTCCCGACGAAGAACTCTTTGAAGAGCTGGCACGCAGAGTATGAGCGATGCCTCGACCTGCCGCGTGGCTACGAGAACTCGAAGTCGAAGTACTCACTGGCCCAAAGGGAAAAGGCTGTCGGGCACTATCTCGAATACGGTCGCAACATCGCCGCTACCATCAAGGCGTTGGGCTACCCCGTGCGGGATTCGTTGCGTGCCTGGATTTACGAAATGCACCCCGAGTTGCATACGCGTATTGTCGGTCGATCAGACGGGTTAGCCCGGCCGCCAGCGGTGAAGCAGGCAGCGGTCATCGCGCTGTGCACGCGAAAAGAAAGTGCGAAAGCCCTGGCTCAAAAGCTGGGCGTGTGCAGGCCGACCTTGTACAACTGGAAAAACCAGCTACTCGGCCCAGAGGTATCCCCATCCATGAAGTGTCGGCTTGAACCCTCATCGTCACCGGAACGAGAGGAGTTGCAGCGGCAACTCGAATCTCTCCAGCTCGATGTTCGCCGTTTGCAGCTTGAACATGACCTGTTGATGAGGGCGAATGAACTCATAAAAAAAGAGACGGGCATCAACCGGCAAATCCTGACCAATCGGGAGAAGACATTGCTGGCTGATGCCCTAAGGCAGAGGTACTCCTTGCTAGAGCTGCTTGACGCGTTGGGCTTGGCCCGAAGCTCCTATTTCTATCATCGAGCCCGAATGCAGGTCGCGGAAAAGTACACCGAAGTGCGTCGTGCCATGGCGGACATATTCGAGCGCAATCATCGTTGCTATGGCTACCGTCGGATGCGAGCTTCGTTGAGCAGGCAGCGTGTGCGCCTTTCAGAGAAGGTGGTGCAGCGCTTGATGAAGCAGGAGTGCCTAGTCGTCGCCAAGTCGAAACGGCGTCGATACGGTTCCTACCTCGGGGAGATCAGTCCGGCGCCGGAAAACCTCCTCAACCGCAACTTCACGGCCCTAGCTCCGAATGAGAAATGGCTGACCGACATCTCGGAGTTCCAGATCCCGGCCGGAAAGGTTTACCTGTCCCCCATGATCGACTGCTTCGATGGAAAGGTAATCAGTTGGTCGATCGGCACGCGTCCCGACGCCGAGCTTGTGAACACGATGCTGGATGCCGCTGTCGAAACGGTGGCCAGCAACGATAAACGGCCTGTTGTTCACTCCGATCGTGGCGCTCACTACCGCTGGCCCGGCTGGTTATCGCGCATCGCTGATGCGAAGCTGATTCGTTCGATGTCGCGCAAAGGCTGCTCACCTGACAACGCGGCTTGTGAAGGTTTCTTCGGCCGACTGAAAACGGAGCTGTTCTATCCTCGCAACTGGCAGTCAACGAGCATCGAGCAGTTCATTCAGGCCTTGGATTCATACATTCGCTGGTACAACGAAAAACGTATAAAGATTTCCCTCGGCGCGCTCAGTCCCATTGAGTATCGTGAAAGCCTGGGCTTCGCGGCATAACCAGTCCAAGTTTTTGTCCGCATCCCCACCCTGCCGATTGAAAATTGACCCAGGGCGGATTGCTGATTTTGGCATCAGCAATTGTGGATAAGCTTAGCAGTCGTGTCCCGGTGGAAGAGGCATTAAAGCCCCACCGCATGTGGGCATGCGGCAGGGTATTTTTGGTGCAGATCAAAACAGCTCATCGTCCTCGGCACCATCATTGTCTTTGCGCTTTCGTTCACGTGATTTGATCTTGGTCTGGGCGACCAAGCTGCTGTGTTGCAGGCGGTAGGACTCGTTGCCCGTTTCGACGATGTGGCAGTGGTGTGTCAGCCGATCCAGCAACGCCGTTGTCATCTTGGCGTCACCAAACACGCTCGACCATTCCGAGAAGCTGAGGTTGGTGGTGATCACCACGCTGGTGTGCTCGTACAGCTTGGATAGCAGGTGAAATAACAGGGCACCACCGCTCTGGCTGAAGGGCAAATACCCCAGTTCATCGAGTATCACCAGGTCTGTTCGTAGCAGCCCTTGAGCGATGCGGCCCGTCTTGCCGTCGTACTTTTCGCGTTCCAGCAGATTGACCAGATCCACCGTGGAGTAGAAGCGCACGCGTTTGTGATGCGTCGTGATCCCGGACACAGCCAAGGCGGTGGCGAGGTGTGTTTTGCCTGTTCCAGGCCCGCCGATGAACACGACATTCTGCGCGGTATCGGTGAACTCCAGGTTGGACAGATCCCTGATCAGGCGGGCATCTGCGCTGGAAGCGCTGAAGTCGAAGCCGGCCAAATCACGATGCATGGGGAGTTTGGCCATGTTCATCTGGTGGTTCACTGAGCGCACCGCTCGATCCGCATGTTCTTGTTGGAGAAGATGCTCAAGTAGCCATTTCGAGGATGCCGTCGAAGCTTCTCCTTGCGAGGCTAGTTCTTCCCAGGCGCTGGCCATGCCATGCAGACGCAGTTCTTTGAGTTCCGCCATAAGATCACGCATTGCGAGTCTCCTCATCGGTGGTACGGAGCCGGTCGTAGCGTGCCGTATTGGCGACAGGCGCTATCTTGAGTTGAAGGCTGGTTTCGGCGGACGGAGGGGCTGCTGTCGATGTCAGTCGAGCCAGGACATTCAGGATGTGCTCAGCACTCAAGCTGCCTGATTCAAGTACCAACTCCACAGCCACCAATATGGCGTCGAGCCCGGCGATGGGAACAGCCGCCAGTACCTGCGTCATGACTCGATCACCATTGGCGTGACGCCTCAGACCGCGTTTTAGCAGCTGCAACGGCTTCGGCAGATCAGCAAACGGAGCGCCATTGCGCAGCGCTCCAGGCTTGCGCTCGATAAGCGGGATGTAATGCTGCCAGTCAAAACTGACCTGATCTCGATCAAACAGACGCTCGTGGCTGGCAATCGTCGTTTCATCGGCGATGACCACCACCCGGGAAGGATACAAACGGCTGCTGACCCACTGGCCGAACCGCTCACACGGCACCGAATAGCGATTTCGCGCCACGCTGATCAGGCAGGTGCTGGAGACCCGTACGGTGCGCTCGACGTAGCCATCAAAGGCAGTCGGCATCGGCATCAATTCAGCGCGTTCCAGCTCCAGGACGTCCGCCACGGTCAGCCCGTTGTACTGCGGGTGCAGCAGTTCGCCCCAGAGCGCACGGCAGCGTTGGCCGAGCCAGGCATTCAATTCCTCGAAGGTGTGGAACATGCAGTTTTGAGCATCGAGCCAGATGCGCCGTCGGCTGTCTTGGACGTTCTTTTCAACGATGCCTTTTTCCCAGCCGGAAGCGACGTTGCAGAAGTCCGGGTCGAACAGGTAGTGCGCACACATCACGGCAAACCGAGCATTGACCGTGCGGCCCTTACCCTTGTTGACCTTGTCGACAGCGGTCTTCATGTTGTCGTAGATGCCGCGACGCGGCACCCCACCTAACGCGCCAAACGAGCGGGTATGGGCATCGAACAACATCTCGTGGCCTTGGCTGGGATACGCAACCAACCAAAATGCGCGACTGGCGCACAGCTTCATATGGGAGACCTGGATGCGTCGGAACAGGCCGCCGATCAGCAGACCTTCTTCGCTCCAGTCGAATTGAAAGGCCTCCCCGAGTGCAAAGGTCAGCGGCACAAAGGCTCGTAAAGACTTGCCTTGCTCGCCGCGCCACGAGCGTATAAAGGCGGTGAGTTGGCTGTAGCCGCCGTCGTACCCCTCGGCCTTGATCTGTTCGAAGAGTGCTTTGGCACTCCTGCGGTTGTGCTTTGCCCGAAACGAATCGGCCTTAAGCGCCTGCTCCAGCGTCTCGTGAAATGGACTGAGTTTGTTGAAGGTTGCGCACCGTTGGTACGCCGGCTGGGTGGCTTCGGGTGCTCTGACCCATTTTCGAATGGTGTTTCTCGACAGTCCGGTACGCTTGGCTACCTGATGCAGCGAGAGCTTGTCGCGGAAGTACATCCGCCGGATTTTTCCCAACATTTCCATGCTGATCACCCTGTGTTCTCCTGCTCGAAAAGTGAGCAGAAGCAGTTGAACACCTGGGTCAGTTTTCAGTCGGCAGAACAGCCTTTACTGGGTCAGTTTTCGGTCAGCGGCAACAGGCCGGGCCAGCCTTCTTGCCTTTGAAGTAAGTGCCTCGTGGAAGCCGGTCATTGGGGCGCAGCCGTTGACGCCATTCATCGAAGGCGGCCGTTTTCTTGATCTGGCGAAGCCTCTCTCGATCAGCGACGGTAAGGCTCTGTGTAGCGGTGATGGTCTGCATGATTGATCCTGCTCGATCATGGGGAGCGAAAAGCATCCCTCTCCTACGGGCTTAGCCCGCACGGCGGCGGGCTTGTGGGTGTAGCGGGCAACTTTTCCGTTAACGATTCGAATTGTGGGCCGAGGGTTCATAGTGATAATCGCGGTACGACACCGCGGCGACGAACACGAACGTGAGCACACCGGAGATCACCGCCGCTTTATGACCGACGCCGATCGGATCGATTGAATAGCCGATGTCGAAAAGAAACCCTGCACACAGCGTTCCCGCCACACCAAAAAATAGAACGCTGACGATCGTCATACCCACTGTCGCAAGGACATACGCTGATGGTGTTCCTGCCATGTTCGACTCCTTGTTGATTATCACTCGGACGCGAGAATGAGCGCCCTTACGCCGGCCCACCCTCCCACGACGGCGGGGCACCGGCTTGGATGGTCATGATCCGTATCTATCGCTTGTGGTCCAGGACATTACGGCCCTTCTGACGAACGCTTTTAACGTGCGAAACCACAATGAAGCCGACCCAAAAAATAATCGAAATCCACGAGGCAACGCGCTTCCATTGAACTGAAAACACGTCACCACCAAGCAAATCGAAGATCCCGACGATTGCGAAAACAAACCAACCCATTGATACCGCCATAGCGACAGGGCCACTGAAACTGCTCAGCAGCATTAACGCCAAGTGCTTGAGTCCGACTAAATACTCGTGAACTGCGGATCGATCACCGCCATCTGTGGCGGCCGCGTTTGTTTGCTCCAGGGTGACTTGAGCATCGGGCTCTGAAGGTTCGGCCTTTTTGCCATTGAAAAGGTACATGAACGCACCAAACATCAGGACCACAACCAAAAACGTTCCTGCCCATGGGGATAATGGCAAATCCATCGCTGCTCCTAACTTTTCGGACGGGAAAAGCCCCATCCCTCTACTGGCCCGGCCCCGCATAATGGCGAGGCTGGGGTGACCTGGTGGACTGCTATGCAGATAGAATCGGATTTCTTTTATGCATGTATACCTGCACGAGAAGCGGATGTTCTTGCTCCATCGTTTTGACAGTTATGTGGGCTTGTCGATACGACTTCAGCAGCTGTTCATTTTTTTCTTTCCAATCAGCCGTTGGCCCCTTCCACAACTTCCACCCGCGAAGATTTGCGTGCTTGATACATGCGTCATTTGAAGCGGCCGCAGCGTATCGTGCAGCTTGATAGTCGGCATAAAACTGGCGACGCTGATCTTCTGTGTATAACTCGCGGCTTAGCTCCAGGTTGGTCATTGCTGCCGTCGCTAATTTGGACATACCTTTTTTCCCGTTTTCGATTTTTACCGTGCCCGCCCCCACGAAATTTGCTTCGCTTGGGGTGTATCGGACTGTTGAAAGCCGACTTGAGAAAATAGGCTTTCAGCAGGGCCAGCGAACTGGCCGCGGGGTAAGTCACTCAACGCGACTCAACCACACCTGCACTATCGATGGCACATCTGGGTCTTCAGTCGCCATGAGCGACTCAGCGAGGCTGCCCTCGCCGATTTTCTCGAGGAGTTCGAACCACACGCAGCCGTCCCAGTCGTCACCTTCGTCTTTATGCTGCAACGCAACCTCTTCCGCCGCTGTTTCGGCCAAAGCCAAGAGGTTGGCGTACCCCACTGCGACCAGAGACTGGTCCCGTTCTTCCTCATTGGCTTCGACATAGCGAATGAGCGAATGAAACAGCACACCAACATCTTCTAAATCTTTGATGCGATCGTTCGACTGAATCATGACGGCTTTCCCAGTTAGTGATTACAGGGAGATTATAGGTGCGTTAAACGCACCTATACAAGTCCTGTTGACGTCAGACCGCAAAAGATTTGCCAATGGTCTAACTCACGCCCAAAAAGGCTCGATGGCCGGGGTCTCGTATTCCTGGATCGCTTCTTTGTGCATCTCGTGGTGAGCGCGGTACCGCTCGATGTGCTGCTGGCAGAAAGCTTCGAGTGCCTCCTCACCGAGCCTCGGCGAATACACGGCAACCGGTGTGCAATCCTGGTCAGCGAACTGCAAGGTGCCGTCGGCATACATCGCCCGGCCTATCCCGCCCAGCAAGATCTCAACCTCGGTAGTGAAAGGAAACTTGCCGGCTTTGTCCGGGCGAAAGTGGTTTGCTACGGTCATGGGATGCTCCTGTTCAGCGGTTGACTTGACGAAGGACACGGATCGTTCATCGGTTCTTGGGTAAATCGTTTCGGGCGGCCGGGGCTCACCGGCCCCGCAACCGCCGGCGGTGTTCAAATGTGCCATCGTTAGTGAAAGGCCTTTAAACCCGCCAAGCCCCTTGAATACAGTGGGTTCGCTGGATTCGAGATGTGCCATCGTTAGTTTCGGTGGTTCGGATAGCGCTATTGGTCAAGTCGCCAGTGGTTATTGCGCCTTCACCAGTGATGCTTGCCTTTGGGGGGGAACAAGGGCTTATGGCTGAACCAGATCTCTGCATACCCTGGCTCCGAAAGGT
Organism: Pseudomonas kielensis; assembly: GCF_014236655.1. GTDB lineage: Bacteria > Pseudomonadota > Gammaproteobacteria > Pseudomonadales > Pseudomonadaceae > Aquipseudomonas > Aquipseudomonas kielensis. The sequence continues at coordinate 17,193 of NZ_JACMYG010000042.1, read as the reverse complement.
CGCGTTTCCAGGGATTGGTTCCGAGACGCTGACTGACCTGTCGTAGAACCCACGTAAATTGGCCCAAATTTTCTGAGCAGACTTTTACCCGAACCCCGGACAACACGCCTGGGACTGCGTATCGCCGCTCAGAAGCTTCGGCATAGCCCAGTACCGCGTTGAACCATTCCTCGTCCATTCCTTGGGCTGGTGCAACACCAACGCCCCAAACTCGTTCGGGGACGTCAGTCAGATCTTCAAACCAGATGGCCAGATCCGAATACCTCGGAGCGCAATACCGCTCTTCCTTGGTCGGTGCGGCTGATCCTGGCTCAAGGGCCGCCGGGCCTGCTTCTACCGTTGCAGGTAGAAAAATGCCGAGCAAAGGCCGCAAAAAAGATAAAGAGAACATTTGTACTCCAGCCGTAAAAATGACGCCTTGGCCACAACAGCCAAAGCCGGATTACAGAAATGCGGACTGGGAAGCCAGCGGCGCCGGCTCAGCAGTTCGGGCGCCCTTCCGATCAGACTTCTTGCCTCGGCCTGGGGTATTCAGGCTCACGCCGTACAGCTCACACAAACTCGCCAGGTGCTCACCGTTCAGAAGGCGGTGGGTTTGGCTCAAGCGCAGCAAGATGGCCTTGGGCGTGCGCCGGTGCACTTTGGCCAATGCAGCGATATCAGCGTCATCCTGATACGCCGCTACGAGCCGTTGATCCTCGTCATCTGTCCACTTGCTGCCCTGTGCGGTTGACTTGGCTGCCGCCGGAGATTCCGCCGGTACCGCCGCTGGCGCCTGAGGGACAATTCCAGCCTCTGGCACCGGTGGCAGTTCGGCGTCGATGACGGTCGAGAGCATCGCCAGCCACCGGGTACGGTCCGAATCCCGCGCATGGTGAAAGTTCACGCTGCCGATGATCGCCATGGGATTCACATTCAGCGCGGTGGCGACCTGCCAGGCGTGGTAGTTGTCGAGCAGGTCCTTGCCGGTGCGCCAGCGTGAAAACTGGGTTGGGCTCACGCCCAGGAACTCCGCCGCCGTCACATCGCCGTGGAACCCTTTGGCCTGTTTGAGCTGATCGAGCCAACCCGCTGCCGACTTGACCAGCTTCACATTCGGGCTACCGGTGTCGTTGGCGAACGGCGTGGAGCGCTTCGAGCGCTGGTTCAATGCGGCGGCGCCAGCGGCGGCGGCCAAACGCAGATTGGCGGTCAACTGCACCCGGTCGTCATCACACTCGCGGCCGGTTTCATCGAGCCCGGCGGACAGATTGACCAGAATGCCGATCGAGCGGATTGTCAGAGCCTCGTTGCTTGCCATCTCTCCTACCTCCTCGGTACAGGTATCGCCATTACGACAAGGCGTGCCATGCGCAGGCAGGCCGGAGATACGAATGCCCCGGCCCTACCCTGTCGCAGATCTACAGTTTCAGGTCCTTACGGATCTGAGCCGCCGCCGGCATGTTCTTGTAGCGGATCACCGCCACCCCCACCGCCTTCATGAGATCGTCGCGACGACGATCCTTGGAGCGGGCCTTGAAGTTGTTGTGAGTCGAGTCGTCGACCTCCACCAACGCCACTGGCTTGAGCTTCTTGTCGCACAGCAAAAAATCACACCGGTTGTGGGCGACCACATGCCGGGCATGGTTCTTGTCGGTCAGCGCCGTGGCCTTCACCTTGATGAACGCCCCGAACACCACCTGGGGAGCAATGACCAGGTCATCGCGCACCGCTTCCTTGAGCCGCCAGAAAAAGTCCTGCTCCCGCTCGGTCAGCAGCGGGATGCACTGGTAGTGCTTGGTCGAGTACTTCTTGCGGTTACCCAGCTGGAAATACACGAAGACCGCAACTGCGCAGGCAACCACCACGATTACGGTGTTGCCTCCAAAAACGTCTGGAAGTTCCATCTTAGCTCCTTTTTTTAATTCTACACACGTACCAATACGTGATATAGGCAGAATTTGGCGAATGGTTCGCCTGTATGATTGGTCAAGCCGGAATTACTTTTTGCAGGTGGTACAGCGCCTGGTTCAGTTCAATGCCCGTTCCTGTTCGGTTGCCTCATGCAGTTGATCGGGCAACGTGACACGCGGCGGTTGCTGGCTGAGTACGGAAGCGATAGAGTCAGCGAACTCCGGCGGCACGCTCGTGCTGCTTCGCAACGCCCCATCCAGCTCCGACAAATCGCGCACAGAACGCCCAGCTGCAACTTTGCGTGCCGACTTGACCAACTTCACAAACCGTTCTTCGTAGATACCCAGCCCCAAAGCACTCTCGTGCTGCGCCTGTGCCAGGATCAGCTGCACCACCGCGGCCGGTTCAACGGCAGTCACCGCCACACACGCCCGGGCCAGTGCCAGTATCTCGTTGGTGTGCATCCACTGCGCGAGTAACGGTGCCCGCCGGTGGCCATTGATGCGGACCAGCATCGCCTTGCCCCGCTCGGACAAGGTGAACACCTTCGCGCCAAGGTGCGCCTCGCAGCAGGTACGCGGCGCACTCACCACCAGCCCCACGCGCTCCAGATCCCAACACGCTTCCATCGCCTCAACCGAGTGCTCGCGGCTGTGTGACCAGTGCCGCGATACTTTCCAGAGGGGGGTATCGCCTTCGGCCCAACTGCCCTCCCGGCCCAGAGACCGCAGCATGACGAATTGTGCCATCGTTAGTGGCGGACGAGCCGCGGCCGGGCCCGTGCTTGAATGATCAATCATGTTCCACCTCCAGGTGACCGGTCACCGCCGGCAATTGCTGCGACCCCTCGCCGCCATCCACCGAAACGGTGGCCCGGCCGGCGCCGCGACTTTTCCCCTTCCCGCCCTTTGGCTGATTCAACTTGCGGGCGGCAATCCCCAACTTGACCGCCTCGAGGATCTCCACCGACATCCGCTGTTGAACCAGCCGCGAGTTACCGATGCGCCAGTTGGACTCGGTCCGATCGGCGTCCGCTTCCATCGCCCACACCTTCAGCACGGCTCGGGCTTCGGAGATGCCTCCGCGCACCTGGCTGAAGATTTCGAACATCATCGGGTCAATCGAGACTGAGGTCCGCTTCGATTTCCCGCCGACTTCGCGCCTGTACACGATGCGTATGAAGTCATCCGCCATGGCAGCCCCCATCACCGATCAGTGAGTCACGCATATCAGGCCGCATCCAGCTGGATGTTGTTGACCAGACGCTGAGTGACCGCCTCACAATCAAGGAACAGCACCGCCGACAGCCGGCCGCAATGCACCATCGTGGCCACCGCATCGGCGACTTCGGCAACCGAACCGCCCAGGGCGTCCGCCAGACCGGCCGCCGTCAGCAGGCCCTGACGCAGAATGGCCAGTTCGATGCGTGATTCCAGTTCATCACCGTCGAACAAGAGCGCCGCATCCGAGCCCACCAGCTCGGCGACATTGGCGAACGCGCCCACGCCGTACTCAACCGCGGCGAACGCACCCTCTGGTTCACCCTCAACAACCAGAGCAGCCCCCCCACCTTGTTTGGTGCTGTTCGAAGCCGCCAAAGCCGCAGTACCGACTCGGCCGGCGGTTTCGCAGTAGCGCACGATCGCCAGGATTTGCTCATTCAGCTCAATGGCCGACATCGCCCGGGTCAATGCCACGTACAGCAGGTGCAGTTCCTGACGCAGCTCAGGGGTGTCCAGCACCAGCGGCAAGCCACCGTCGGTGATCAGGTTGTGGAAATCGCCGAGCAGGACCAGCTGCGGGAATTCCAAGCCCTTGGAGCGGTGGGCAGTCAGCAGTGCAACGTCAGCGTCCTCGATTTTGCTGACGCTGGCGGCCTTGATCTGGCTGACCAGCGACGGGATCTGATCGCCGTACTGCTTGGCGACACTGATCAGGGAGTGGATCTCCTTGTCGTCGGTATCCTGGGCGTACGCCTCCAGTTGGGCGAACGAAGCAAAGGCACTGATCAGAGGATCACGCAGCTGAGCCCCAGTGTTGGCACGCAGGTGGTGTACCTCAACCAGTTTTTCGAATGGGTACTCGTCGATCCCACCCACGAAGTGCAGGCGCTTGGTGCCCAATAGGGCTACGGCGCTGGCAAACAGTCGAGCGTTGGTACGGCCGATGATTGCGTATGGCTTGGTACGGTCTACCTCAAAGCGAGTAGCGAGATCCAACCGCGACGAACGCACCGGTTCCTGTTCGCCGGCGAACTCGCTCAACAGCATGGTCGCCAGCTGGGCAATCGCGGGGCCAAAGCGGTGGCTTTCCGAGATGGTGACCACCTCATCGAATTGCGCCGGATCGAAAGCGTTGAATGCCCCGCGGAAGCCGAAGATGCTCTGGAAGTCGTCACCGGCCAAACGCACCGGGCAGGTCTGACGCAGGATCACCGCGGCAAAGACCGGGTTGGTGTCCTGGTACTCATCCAGCAGAATCTCGTCGTAACGGTGGCTCAGATCCGGCTCGCTCATTGCCCACAGTTTGAGGTAACCATCATGCGGCATGCGCAGTGGTGTGGTGTCGAGGAACTCGGCACGTTGAGCCTGGCTTTCGCCGCAGCCTCGGGACCATTGACGCAGGCGTTGCAGATCCGACCACACCAGTACGGCCCACTCCACTACTTTGGGCTTATCGGCGGCGGAGATCATCGACGGTACGTGCGACGCCAGGATCTCGTTGTCTGCGGACACCATGAAGTTGTGCAGGGTCTCGCGCAGGTGCCGGGCAAAGGCCATCGGAATGTTGTAGGCCTTGGCCAACTGGGACGGAAACAACTCGCCCTGCTTGCCCGTCTTCTTGAACTGACCGCCTACCTCCCACGCAAGACCATGGCTGGTTTTGGTGGCGACGTTGGACGGAAAGCGGGCAGCTGCGTCTTCTTGGTTGGCCTTGCCGAAAGTGACATACAGAAGTTTCAGCTGAGGTTTGCGTCGAGCGTGCTCGATCAACAGGGCGGTCTTGCCAGTACCGGCTTTGGCACGAACGAGCAAACGGTGCGCGGTGCTCGCCAGAGCAACAGCCTGCTCAGTGTTTGGGGTGAATGCTAATGCGGCCATTGCCGGCCTCCTTGTGGTTTCGGTTTTAGTTGCGATCGTCGTCGTCGCGGTGCCATGGGCTGAACAGGTCATCCCACTCATCTTCTTGCTTGCTGAATTCAAAGCGTTTGCCTGGAGCTTTTGACCTGCTGTCGCGGAACAGGTTGAAGAACAACACCGCCGGGACGGAGCCAGCCACGACCAGTAGCAAAGACAGGGCAAACGCCCAGCCCGGCAGATGGTGCTTGGCGTAGGTAGCAAACAGAGCGCACGCCAGTGGCAGAGCGATGCAGACCAGCGCCTTCCCTACCCATTTGATCAATCCGAACTTGGCCATCTGCGGCTCCTAGTGCACAACCATTTATGTCTCAACGATACACATAGATTTAGATCGTCGCAACCTATTTTATAGGTACGTGTTATAGATTGTTTGCACAACCATTTATGCACGATGCCCGGGCAAAGCCATCGAGTGATCGACCAACCATTTATGCCAGAGCGCCAGCATAAAGCCCACATCACTGCCCAACCATTTATGCCTAGGCAGGCCCCTAAAAGCCAGTCACGGGCGTCGGCCAATCCGCCAGCAGCCAGCCGCACCCATGATTCGGGATGAGGCGCAGATCGCCGGCAGCGGAACCCAAAGGAGGGACCGGGCTAAAGGCGCAAGACCGTCGCTCCACAGAAGGCATATCCAGCTGAGAAGGACAGCGCATGCTGCAAGCCCACGCTCACCCCGCCCTACGCCGTTAGCCCGCTGCACCGAAGGCACCGAGCAGAAGGAAGCTGACTCTGATCAGACCTGGGGCCAAGCCGCAAACCGGCTCCGCCCACCATCGCAGGGCCGCCAGAACGAAGGTGCGCAGCGCAAAGCCGCCGATCGACCAGCGCCACGCCCGACCGTGCCCAGCATCAGGTGCGACATCGCCCGCCACCGCTAGCAGCATTCCAGACGTGACGCATCCGACACCGCGCCCCTGCCCTGCCCCACCGCTCTAACCCCCCGTCGCATCCTTCTCAGCCTGCCCGCTCTTCCACCCCGTCAGATCCCACCTGGTGGTCATCACCGAGAAGCCGGTGATTCGCTTGGCATCCGCGCATGGATCACTCAGCCAACCAGCGGTTTCGGCACCGACGGATCGCTACAGGTCAGCCCAGGAGGTGAACGCAGAATTGACACAAATGGTTATGCTCACGCTGACAGAAAAGCGCGTACCTCAGCGCCAGCAAAAGATGCGGTGGAACCAGAGGCAAAGGACCAACAAGCCAAACCAAAGAGGGCACAAGTGCCAGATACACCGGAGTACATGATAGCGCCAGAGAACGAACTTACACCCGCAGATCAGAGAAGGAATCATCAGTTGCATCGGGAAGAGGTAGAACTACCAGAGATGAAGCGGCAAGTGGAAAAAGAGAATGGAAAGAACAGAAGCAGCTGAGGCGGCGGAGTATGCAGCAGCAGAACCATCGAAGTGAGAACCGGCAGAGAGGAAAGAGCCAGTGGCAGAAGTGGATCTGCAACAAGTGTCAGCAGAACAACAGGCGGCGCCATGGCGAAGCGGAATAGCCAGAGGAAGTACCAGCAGATGCAAAAGAGATTTCGACACAAGTGCCAGGCGTACAAGTACCGGAAGAACAACGACGCCGAAGGAGAAAAAGAAATTAAATTAATTAAAGGGATGGGGCGCGGGAGGCGTGCAGCCGTTGAATTGAAATGGGGATCGCATAACAGAAACTCCGCCTGCCATCGATTAGCAGAAAGTAATTCTCAGCAATCAGGTTTGTTCTCGCCTCAGGTAAAGCCTCAGTTCAGCTCAGCATATTACCGTCAGGATTCTGGTTCGACTCTGCCAAAGCCTCAGGTCTAACTTCGCATACCACCGTTAGGCTTCTGGTCCGTCTTTGCCAAAGCCCGGTTCTGACTTGGCCCACCACCGTTAGGCTTCTCGTTCGACTCGGCAACAAAAAAGCCCCAACACAGGTACGCGTTGAGGCTTTCGATTAACTACCCTGGTTGATTACTCCACTTCCATCTCCCCTTCGAATTGCATTTCAACTCGATCAAGCATGCCGTTGACCAAGGCCTCAAGTTCATCAAGTTCCGTTCCACGCTTGCTGACCGAAAGAGATACGCCATGCATCAGGTAACGAAGTCGATCATGCATTTGCCCACGCAGTTCGAAGAGTTTCGTGATCCGCTCGCACAAGACCAGCATGAGTTTGTGGTTGGGCTCGAACTCACGGGATCGCTTGACTCTCTTGGTCAGACCTTGATGGCTGACGTTGGTAGAGGTCCATTTGCCCTTGCCTGCCCGGAGTTTTCTGTACACCCGGATGAAGGGTTTCGCCTGGCCCCGGTGATGGTTGAAATCAATCGCAATTCTGCCGGACTGGAAGGGCTGCATGACGTAGAGCAGTTCGCCCATGCGCATTAGCAGGGTGTCGATCCGAATCAGGTAGTCGACGGCGGTGTCCACCGAGTTCTTGGCAAGCCTCCGAAGGTCCTCGAAATCGTCGATGCTGGGGGGGTTGTGTATAGCCATTGTTTAAGCGTTGCCCGGGGGGTTGTGTATAGCCGCACCAGGGGGGGTGCGTTCGGGGCGGATTCTCTGTGGATTCTATCTGTATTGTCAATACGTGTTATGTATCTTAAACTTAGACAATGCGCAGTATGAAGTAGGCAGTACTGATTTCCCACTGGGTGGTGAGCATTGCGCAGTGCACATAGAACTCCACCTTTATGCAATTGATTTAATGAGGTTTTTTCAGAATGAAAAGTCGCACAGTTGTCGGTCTGGATGCGGGTCGAAGCGCCATTAAAGTGGTTGCTTACACTGAAGGGACTCGTTTTTCTATCATTTACCCTACCCTGGCGGTTCCTGCGGTCGAATTGACCGACCCAACCACAGCCGAGCGAGCGAAAGCGGAAACCGAAATTGTCGACGGGAAAGCCTACTTCACTGGCGATACTGCCCGCCTCCAAGGCAACCTCACCTCGTCGATCGGCCTGAATGATGACTGGACCGATACCCCGGAATACCTGGCGCTGGTGAAGTCCGCATTCACCCGGCTGCACAAAGCCGGCGTTCCCAATCTGGACAGTGCATATGTAGTTATTGGCACTCCCTCGAAACTTTACGGCACTCGCCAAGAGCGTCTGATTGAAAGAACCAAACAGGCACTTCCGAATGGAGTTGAGATCAAAGCCCTTCCTCAGCCGATGGGTGCTTATTGCGACTACGTCCTTGATAAATCGGGCATGCCAATCAAGGACAAGTTGATTGGCCCTGGTGGACGCACCAAATCCTACGGAGTAATTGAGGGCGGCCACTTCTCAACGGACTTTCTTCTAATGAAAGAGGGCCAATATATTGAGCGTGGTGCTGACTCCTGCTCGGGAATGAGCGCGGCAGCTGAACAACTGCGCCGCGTACTCGCAAAAAGAGATTTGACCGCAAGTCTGGTTGAATGTGAGGAAGCATTCCGCACGAAAACGCTTTTCCAGTTCGGTGAAGAAATTCCGATTGCAAACGAAGTCCTGCAAGCACAGAGCCATGTAGTTCAAGAGATTATTTCGAAGGGTAATTCATTGTTCGCTGATGACGCCCGATCCTTGAACGGTATTTTGATCGCCGGTGGCAGCGCTGAGGCAATTCATGCCATTACCTCTCAAACCTGGAAACACAGTCTGCTGATGGAAAACTCTCGCTGGTCAGTGGCTGAAGGTTTTGCCCGATATGCACTGGGGCAACTTATCCGGGCATCTGTTGGCGCCAAACAACTGGTAGCTGCGAATGGCTAAGCTCGTACGGGTTTACGATCCAGACGAAACGGAACGGCGAATTAACCTAATCCTCAAGGATGCAGTGTGCCCAGGCTTACTGGAGTTTATGTCTGAACTTCCATATGGAAATGACACCCCATTAATCAGGGGGGTTTTTTACCAATGGTTTATTCAGCACAGTGAAGCCGGGACCCTCGACGACGCGTTGAACAAAGTCTTGTCTGGCCCCGGCGGATTGATTTCAGTGGGCTCCCAAGGGGCTCGAGAACCTCTCAACGCGAGACCTCGCAAACGCATTCCCAAGCAGCGATCGGTAACGGCCAAAGCTGGGGGTCGCCCGCCAGCAACAGGCCATTCCGAGGAACCTGCTCTGTCCAATTCGGCAGTGACGCATGATCCTCAACCGGCCTTACAGCCGCCATCTGAACCGCAGCCTCCTGAGGCCCATCGGCATACCGATTCCGATCTACCCGTACCAGGAATCGCAGCCGCCCAAGCAGCGGTAGTTCCAGCGCCCTCCCCTCCGGCCTTGCAACCGGCGGAAGAGCACCCACTACCCGTGGCACAAATGAACGTAGTAGATGTCGGCGGCCAGATGCCGGATGCCGAGCAGGTAGCGCTCCTTAACTCCATGGGCGCGATGTTCCCCTAACCCGCTCCGCGGCAGCCTCTGCCGCGGCCCTTCAAGGCTCAAATAATGAATACTCTGCTGAACACCTTGTTTGTTATCCGGCGGGTGCTGGCCACCGCGATCGACGGGCTCCTGGTCTTTGCGTTTACTCTCGTATTGTTGGCGGTTTCCGCTTTCATTGCTGCACACACCTTCCCCGCACTTTCAGTTCCTGAAGGTATGGCGCTTGCACAGTGGTATGAGGGAATTGCCTTGAGTTTGGCGCCCTATTTTATAATCACTTTGCCGCTCGTTTGGTTGCTGTACGAAGCGACACTGATCAAGGTCTGGAACGGTACGACCCTGGGGAAATTTCTACTCCGGGTCCGGACGGTCTCCCTGGTTGGCAACATCTCGTTCTGGCAAAGCCTGTTCCGCACCACCCTCAAGATCCTGTCCATGTTTCTGCTGTTGAGTATTGCGAACCCTTATGCCCTGGGCGCAGTGCTGGTCGCCTTCATGGCCATCCCTGTTTTCACCGTGAAAAACCAGTGCCTTTTTGACTTGCTGGCATCGACCACAGTCACTCGTCGTTTCATCTCTAAGGCTGGTTGACGCCAGTTAATCGGCAGCCCCGCCCCACGTCGAAGTTTACGGCCCTGGTCGACCCGATCCTCACTGAAAGTCACGGTATGAACGTCGTGGGGAAGGCCGAGATGGATGGCATTTCTACTCAACACGACGGGTGCGATGGAACGATCATTCTCCAAATTCCCGCTGAATCTTGGGAGGTCGTATCGAAGGCTTTATTCATTCCCGATACTGTCTAAACCGTTTCACCACCGGCCTTTCGAGGCCGGTTTTTTTTGCCTGGCCAATCTTGGAAGGCCACTGAATGAAGGGCTTCTCCGATTACAAAGCTCTGATATGCATCACCAGTTGCAAAGTTAACGGATACTCCTCCTGGAGATGCCAGACAGGTCCGAGGTTGCGAAGCCTCCTTTGTAGTCAACACGGTAACGGGTAAGCGCATCACCCACATACCGCCTGATAGTATCGCTCCCTAATGCATCCCTTGTGTCTTGCTTCTGTGTTCTCAACTCGGTGATGCACCGCCAGTTTCGAGATCAGACAATAGTCGTGCATCGGGCTTCTCCCGATAGCAGACAACACATGTTTTGGATGAATAGGTTGTAGCGATACTCCCTCAGGTCGTTCACCACTAAGTGAACAGCGCAAATGACTTTCCCCGGACGTAACGTCCTCTACATAGCAGCCAGGTGCAACTGGTGGGGATTTCGCTAGGCTAGCCGAGCCGTGAACGTCGTACTGCTATCGACAGATCCAAAAGGCGCTCAAAGAGGTGAGCCCAGTCTTGGTAATGATGGATTTCCATCTACAGAGCCGCGGCTTCTGTGATTACCAAGGCTGGGCTCTTTTGTATATCAAAAGACCCAGCTTTTTTTTGCCATTTTTTCATCCCCCCTCGCCCATCAATAGATTCGGCTTCTGTCCGTTTTCGTTCTGAACTAAGCTCTGCACAATGTAAAAACGCTGGCAGTACGTCGTTGAGCGCCTCTCGACCTGTAAACAATTCGCACACATTCAAGGAGTGTCACCATGAGCGCTGACGGAAACCCCTTCGCTATCCACCGTGACAAGCTGATCGGAGCGGACTACTCAGCCGCGTTGAGCCTTCAGGCATTTGTCCTGTCGCTGTACAACGGCAATACCTGGAAATTCAGGGGCGACAGCTTGAGCAATTTTGACGAAGAGCATTTTCACGCCTTCTGCCAGTTGGCTGGCTGGTATCGGCGTTTCACCGAGGGCTGCCCGGTGTTCATGGCAACGTGCAGGGAAATGATTGCCGAGCGCCGTAAATGGGCAGCTATCAATCTCAGCGAGCTCGAAAAACTGAGGGCAACCGATCCTGCCGACTTCGACGGTAGTGCCTCAGACCTTTATTACTGCATTGAGCAGTGCGAAAAGCGCTACGAGAATGATCAGGCCCACTATTTGATTGGCCGTGACGACTGAAATAGAGTCAGGCTGCGAGCGACCGCTAAGGCTGTTTCCATTTAATATTGTTGGTCACATGGCCAGGCAGCGCCGGCAGGGACAGGTGGGATAATGAGCAAGCACTTCATCTTCAGCCCGGTCGCGCACGTCGTGAGCGAGGTCTCCAGCGACAGGTTTGAATAGCCTGCGACAGTTTTAATTCTCACAAACCAGCACGCCTACGCTCAACGCGTTTGCCTTTGATTTCACATGGCCACTAGCGCAGATACATCGAAAGCCAGTATTATAGTTACATGTTATTCCAAGGAGGCCCAAACATGTTCAAGATGCTGTCCGCTGCCATCCCCGTCTCACTCATTTTTGCCACCCTCGTCGGCTGCGCTGAAAAGCCTGTGCTTGTCGATAATGGGCCCGTCCGCATTCAATCGTCGTTGATCAACGCTCGGTTACAGGAAGGTTGGAAAGGTACGGTCAAAGCTGTATCGACCGACACTCATACCGAAATGGCCGACTTCGTGAACGAATCGCTGAAGAACGCGAAATACAACGTCGTGCACGGCGATTCAGACCTCACATATTCGATTCGTGAGATCTACGCTGGGCCAGCTTCTGAGTACAAGGAAGCCCATACCGGTGCCGGCGCTGTTCTGGCCACCGGCGCATCTGTGGCCTTAACGGTAGTTACCTGTGCAGCCCTGAACTCTTGCACGTCACCTGGTGTGCTCGGAAACGGCGTGGCCATGAACATGACGGCGGCCACAAACGCTGCCAATAACACCAACGGTCAGTCAGTCGAAAACCTGAATAAGACCAACCTCGTCATACACAGCATTTGCCTGGGCGGTCATAGCTGTGCGAGTTCGGCAGCAGCAACCTCTGATCCTGCACTATCCCTGGATGATCTCCGCAAGGAAAATGCACAGTTAGGTCTTACCACCGCCATGCGACTGAAGAACAATTACTGAAGGCAAAAAAAACCCGGCTGTCACGAATGACGGCCGGGTGTGGTTTTTTAAGCAGCGAGCCACGCTCGCGATGTGACATTCGCTGCAACCGCGCATGCGTTAGCAAAATCCGGTCTTCACCTGCGTCGCTCCAAAAGCCTTCGACGCTCAAATACCCATCTCCGTGACTCAGTACCCTCGTCCGCTTCGGTAGCTGGCTTTCATGCCCAGGTACACAAACTGCGTTCTCTCCGCGCACCAAGAGCTGTGCATCGGGAATGGTCCAGACGTCCGCATTGCCCGATTGACTCTCCGCAAGCCTGATCTTCCTAGACTTGACTGAGGAAAAGAGACCGCGATCAAAGTTTTCAATCAATGCCACCGCATGGACCGGGTCCATACGGTGAAGCCTGTACCCTCGAGCGCACAAACGTGTCGTTGCCGGCACCGCAAAAATGCCAATCCTCGCCAAACCATGCCTCAAGACATTCATCGAATCGTTCACTGAACTGTTCATCTGTAGCTCTCTGGGATTGTCTTGTCCCCAGAGATGCAGAACACCAGGTGAGAAATTGAAAATCCGTGAAGGCGTTAAACATCTCCACCTATCAGGGCAACCTACAGGCAAACCGCCTGAGGCCCGCTTTCATTTGTGGAGAGCAAAAACATGGCGATGCAGATCGTTACGGGACCAGCTACAAAGCAAAACTCGCCGGAGTGGCTCGTCTGGCGTGAGGGCGGAATAGGTGCCAGTGAAGCCCCCATAATCACGGGTACCTCGAAGTTCAGAACCGCTTACGAGTTGTTTCGCATCCGCCGAAGAATCGGTCCTCCCCCGCCTCCCAATCCATTTGTGGATCGGATTAGAGAACGCGGGCACCGGCTCGAACCTGTGGCACGAGTTGCATACGAAAGGCACACAGGAACCACGGTAACGCCTCTCATCGCGGTAAGTGCGGCGTTTCCTTTCATCAGAGCTTCGTTCGATGGCTACAACGGCTTCGACGCTATACCGGTCGAAATTAAATGCCCCGGGGACACAGCACACACCCTTGCACTCAAAGGAATTGTTCCTCCGGAATACGTCGACCAGCTCCAGCAGCAGATGTTTGTAGCTGAAGCGATGTATGCGCACTACTACTCCTTTGATGGGGTAAAGGGTGTGCTGTTGAAGGTCCCTCGCAATCAAAATCGGATCGATCAAATTTTGGTAGCGGTTCAGGACTTTTGGAATCGACTGCTAACCGGAAAGTGGGGAACAGATGAGTGGACCGCGGCAGCCGCAGCTTGGCTATCTGCAAACCACAACATGCTGCTCGCCCAGGAGCGCGAAGAAGCAGCAAGGGCGTTGCTTGTTTCTCTAATGCCGAAAGGGTTGAAGCGTCATGAAGGTAATGGCGTTTCCGTATCATTGAGCTCAAGAAAGGGAAATATTGACTGGCGAAAACTCTTTGCCGATCACGGGATAACAATGACAGAGGATCAACTCAATCAATACAGGAGGGCAACCTCGGACAGCGTCACCATTCGAGATCTGCAAGGAACACCACTGAGCAGCAACTCGGCAGGGCGCATCCGATCCGTTAACTCTGCAATGTCGAACCAAATGGTTACGGTACCGGATCCACCCAAACCATCTGCCCATGACGTACCAGCCGTACGCGATACAGGCCGGGAGTTCATTTTCTAAAGTCCCACCGCCCCCCATTTTTTGGGGGGTTTTTTTTGCGCGATTGCCCGGGCCCAGGCCGGTAAATTCTTAGGTCCACTTGTAAATCATCCCCAAGAACTAGGACTATCAATTGGAGCGGGTATGCGTAAATTCAAACTCTCGGCGAGTCAATCGGTTTTCTTGGCGTTAGCTGCCATAGGTTTAACTTTGGTGCTGTGTGGTGGCCGGACATACCTGGGGATTTTAATTCCGATCAGCATCGGGCTTTGTATGCCTTTCTACTCTCTGGTGAACACGGGATATTTCACGTATTTCCCACCAGTAAAAAGCAACGAAGTTGCAAACCCAAAGCAATTCATGTCACCTACTAAACCAGAGAGACAACAAAAGGCATTGGATAACAAACAGAAAAGTTACGATATGCGAGATATCCCGTACCCATCTAAGCGAAAGGGTGACCTGCCAATTACAAACCTTCCCTATGGGAATGGACTGAGCCCACAGAAACAAGTAACAAAAACTTCTAACCCGCGGTGTGCCTTACTAGGCCCCAAGCCGCCAACTCAACCTGGTGCCCGCATCCCAGAGCCTCCAATCGGAGCAACTCTTCCGCTTTTCACCAACGCCGACACCCCTTCTTCACAAGAGCCTGAAGAGGTCTTTGTGCAGCAGAACTGCATTTTCCTGTGAAACGTTCCACAAACCGTTGCCAATTCTTGGCAGCGGTTTTTTTTTTCGTATATCTTCTTCTTGGAAGATATTACCAATAAGCCATATACAAAATTTGGTCTACAAAAAAGACGCATACCAATTTTTGCACACACGAAAGTGTAAGAAATTAGTAACATTTCTGGCGCCTTATTATTGACCTCGTGTTTAACAGTTACCTATAATTTCCATCGTGGATCCAACCTAACGGAATTCGATGGATATTATGGTTAATTATATGTCATATGGCTTTGACAACAATCACGGCGCAACGGAAATCGGGCTCACTTCGCTTGGCTGTCTCTCCGTCGATGGAACTCCCCGCTGCCCCAGGTACCAAAAAGACTGCGATGTTCCATGCACAACGAAATGCATGGTTACCGCAATGAGTGACTTCCCTGAAGCCAAAGCGGAAATCCTGCTGGCTGGAATCTTGATTTCCTCGACTCATGCCACATCGCTGGCAGAAATGCATATCGCGCTGGCCAGTTTCGAACACGCGATTCAGGCCACCTGCATCTAACACGGCACGGCCCACCCTTCGAGCTTCAAACCCTCGGGTTGCACAGAAAAATCAATTTGAATCGATTCCGCCTTCTACTTACGCGTTATGGATTCGATTGACGCATTCTGTCACGTACGTATAATCATCTTCAGCAGCCCACAGTGGTCGCTACCAGAGGTAATGCTTCATGAACCACGAATACACCCCAATCGAGATTGGCTTGGATGCTCTCGGTGTTGTGCTTGGTCAGGACCCGCTTACTGAAACCGGGATTAACGGACGTCAACTGACAAGCCAGGTGCAGGAGGTGAATGAGCGCATTGAATACTCCATGCTTGAATACCCAGAGATCCGAACTGAGATCCTGGCAGCAGGCATGAAAGTCCTCCTTGAGGTGTCCAGTTCATTGGAGCATTTCAGAGAGGTCGTTCTCCCCCGTCTGGATCGAACTGTGGACAACGTGGCTGCGTAGGATTTTCTGAATCAACGAGCCCCTCTATGGCAGCAGAACAAGCAAAAGCTCCGGAGCTGAATCCGGAGCATGATAGAAACACCAGCGATACCACTGACTCCTTCCTGAGCCCTCCTGGGAAACAGTCGTCATTCGAAATGCTGTGCGAGAAGTACATTTTGAATGGCGATCGCTCCCCTCTCCTCGTCAATCAAATCGCCTACGCGATGAATAAAGACGAACGCGTTCGCAAAATCTGCCGCGTAAAAGCCAAAAAGAACGGCTGTGACCTCAATGATTTTGATGAGGTATTGCAACGCGTTATGGAGGTGTTCTTTCACTCTCAGCTCCCCAAGACTGTCGACCCCGACGCTGTCTATGCTGTCGTTTACGCCGTCGCCAACAATGTGACCCGTGAGGTTTTGCGAGACCGCCAGAAACTGGTCGTCAATCACAGTTCTATTGAGGAGATGCTGGAAAGGGGTGAGGAGATAGGGCAATCGACTCTGGTGGATCATGCAGAAATCGATCACGATCGTGAAATAGACACTCAAACTGCCACAGAACGTATGGCAGCGGCACTTCAACGGGTGATAAGCGGAGAACAGACTGTGGCAGATTTCGGCGTATTCAAAATGGAACAAGATCCCCTAGTGCGTCTTGTTCTGCAAAAACCTGAAACCGATGGCGAACTTGAAACACCGGCTTCCTCCGCCCAGCGCAATTCACAACCCCCTACTGGGGAAAAGAAAGCACGCGGGCGCACCGAGCTGTCTGTCGATCAGCAAGAATTGGTCAACATCGGCAATCAACTCGGACTGCGGAACCAGGACTATGCTTTCGCACTTGGCATTGGTCTCCCGCGGCTCTCGTCCTACATTTATGGGCGAACCGCTTCGGTACCTGACGACGTAATGAACAAGGCCCGGGCTTTGTTTGCAGAAGAGCCGCTTCGCGTCGAAAGGCTGAAGCGCTTCGACCGTCCAATGAGCCAGATCTTCCGAGAATGGGAAAAACGCCTCAATCCCAAGAACGATGAAGATCTCGCCACCATGCTGGGCGTGACCAAAATGACGATCTACCGCTGGCGCAACGACGAAACCAAACCTGACCCCACGGCCCTGGCCAGGTACGAACAGTGGATCGATGAATACGAGAAGCGATTCTCCCACATGGTCGAGCAGCGGCTAGCTGATCGGAAGTAAGCCAAAAAAAACCCCGCGTTTCGCGGGTTTTTTTTTCTTAGTTGAAGGCACGGCTCGATATGGGACGTACACCATGATTTGTAATTTTGATGCATATGTTGCTTCTGGCCACCACCACCATATCGCGACATTGGGACCTGGCGCCTCATTTCATGGGGTCTATCTGATTTCCAGCCCCCCCACAGTCATAACTAGGGATAACGAAGATTTCTACTCGTTCATCGTTTCTGACCTGACAGGACATTTACCCTGTTTGATCCCGGTTCATCGCGTTCACTGGAAGCAGAGCCCTGAATTTCAAACGCAGCGCGTTCTAATTGAG
>NZ_JACMYG010000041.1 GCF_014236655.1 Pseudomonas kielensis | reverse complement strand
ATCCTGGGCGCCCCGTTAACCACGCTGGCCGAACGCAGGCTTGAAGCCGTGGGCAACCCGGCAGGACGCCGGGTTAGCCGCCCCGCGCCATGGATGGCGCGTGGCGGCGGCCCACGGATTCAAGCCGGAGTGAGGGAACACCGAGTCCAAGCGAGGTGCCGAGTGGTGGGGTAAGAGCGTTTTGCTTACTTTTGCGCTCTCAAAAGTGAGCCGCTGTAAGAGCGGAACCATAGGTGGCCGTTACCGCAAGAATGGATATGTACTCGGACTAATCCAACATCCTGGTCGACCCAGCCAGGTTCACTCTCCACAGGTGCAACGTCGCACCACAGTTGTGTAGATACCTATGCCCATCGCGGGCAAGCCCGCTCCCGCAGTGGCTCTGGGTACGCACAGATCTGGCATATACCCATCAAACCTTTAGGCGCAAGGCTTGCTCGCGATGGCGGTGGATCAGGCGCCATTGATGTTGAATGTGCTGGCGCTATCGCGAGCAAGCTCGCTCCCATAAAGGCATCCCACAGAAATACTCCACCCAGAAAAACCAGGCCGTACGCTTGGGGCAAGCCTTTTTGGTTACGTTGGCGAGTGGATGCGCGCCGTGAGGGGGGTCAGAACGCGTCCATCAGCAGTACCTCGCACTCCCGGGCCTGGTACTGGTTGATCTGCGGCACCAGCCGGCGGAAGTGTTCGGATTGGCAATGGGCGTCCAGCGCAGCCTGGTTCGGCCATTGTTCGACGAAGACAAAATGCCCCGGGTCGTGTTGGTCGACGAACAGGTCGTAGGCGATGCAGTCGGGTTCCAGGCGGGTTTTCTCCACCAGTTCGGCGTACCACGGGCGCACGGTGTCGATGTGTTCGGGCTGGATGAAATCCTGGGCAATCACTTTGAGCATGGGTTCTTCCTTGGGGGGTAGGCCCGTCGTCCGTGCCGACGGGCAGGGGGTAATGTCAGGCCGCCACGTCATTGGCTTCGAAGCTGTCGGCCCGAGCCATTTGCCACATCCGTGAATAGAACTCGCCGTTCACTTCACCGGTCAGCAGTTCACCGGGCTTGAGGAACACGTGCAGCTGGGAGAACAGCTTGATCTCGGTGGCCGACATGCGCCGTACCAGGTGTTTGGCTGACAACTGGGAGGGGTGTTCGAGGCCGGCGGCGGCGAGCATTTCCGCCAGGGCCTTGAGGGTGCTGCGGTGGAAGTTGAACACCCGCTGGGCCTTGTCCGGCACCACCAGGGCGCGCTGGCGCAAGCTGTCCTGGGTGGCGACGCCGGTCGGGCATTTGTTGGTGTGGCACGACTGCGACTGGATACAGCCGATGGCGAACATGAAGCCGCGGGCCGAATTGGCCCAGTCGGCACCGATGGCCAGTACGCTGGCGATGTCGAAGGCGCTGACGATCTTGCCGCTGGCGCCCAGCTTGATCTTGTCCCGCAGGTTCAGGCCCACCAGGGTGTTGTGCACGAACAGCAGGCCCTCGCGCATCGGTACGCCAATGTGGTCGGTGAACTCCACGGGCGCGGCACCGGTGCCGCCTTCCTTGCCGTCGACCACGATGAAGTCCGGGAGGATGCCGGTTTCCAGCATCGCCTTGGCAATGCCCATGAATTCCCAGGGGTGGCCCAGGCAGAACTTGAAGCCCACCGGTTTACCGCCCGACAGCTCACGCAATTGCTGGATGAAGTGCATCATTTCAATCGGCGTGGAAAACGCACTGTGGCGCGACGGCGAGACGCAGTCTTCGCCCATGGGCACGCCACGGGTGTCGGCAATTTCCCGGGTCACCTTGTGCTTGGGCAGAATCCCGCCATGGCCCGGCTTCGCGCCCTGGCTCATCTTGATTTCGATCATCCGCACTTGCGGGTTTTGGGCCTGGGTGGCGAAGCGCTCCGGGTCGAAGCGGCCATCGGCCGTGCGGCAGCCGAAGTAGCCGCTGCCCAGTTCCCAGGTCAGGTCGCCGCCGTGTTCACGGTGATAGGGGCTGATGCTGCCTTCGCCCGTGTCGTGGGCGAAGTTGCCCAGTTTCGCGCCCTGGTTCAGGGCGCGGATGGCGTTGGCGCTGAGGGAGCCGAAGCTCATGGCCGAGATGTTGAACACCGAGGCCGAGTACGGCTGGCTGCACTGCGGGCCGCCAACGATCACCCGGAAACTGCTGGGGTCGGTCACCGGGGCTGGGCGCATCGAGTGGCCGATGAATTCGAACCCTGACTGGTAGACATCGATCAGGGTGCCGAAGGGTTTGTCGGCGCTTTCATTCTTGGCGCGCGAATAGACCAGTGAGCGTTGGGCCCGGGAAAAGGGCAGGGCGTCGCTGTCGGATTCCAGCAGGTACTGGCGGATTTCCGGGCGGATGCCTTCCACCAGGTAACGGATATTGCCCAGGATCGGGTAGTTGCGGCGCACCGCATGGGGACTTTGCAGCAGGTCGAAGATACCCAGCAGGCTCAGCAGGCCGGTGACGATGGTCAGCGGCCAGACCCACTCATACTGTAGGAATGGCAGGCTGGCGAGGGTGAAGATGACACACAGGGCAAAGAAGGCGTAGCGGCTCAGGAGTGACAGGCTCATACGGGTTCCTTGGGTTCGGACTCATCAAGTTCGGCACAGTTTTCTGTAGCAGCTGTCGCGCTGCTCGACAGCTGCTACAGCTCGGGATTTCCTTGTGCCTGCAGAAATATCGAAAACAGCTCGGACTGGGATTTGATCCCCAGCTTGCTGTAGATGTGTTTCTTATGGACTTTCACGGTTTCGGCAGAGATTTCCAGCTTACGGGCGATTTCCTTGCTGGAGCAACCGCTGAGCATCCAGCGCCCGACATCCAGCTCGCGGGCGGTCAATTGCGCGCCTTTGATCTGTTGCAGCGACGCTTCCAGGCGCACGCGCCAGTCAGTGTGCTGAGCCGGCGGCTCAGGCCTGGCGGGCACCTCGCTCTCATAGGGCAGGCGTTGGCGCAGCAAACTCAGGACCCACGGCTGGATCAGCGACAGCAGGGCGATCTGCTCGCTGCTGAAACGTTGCTGGCTGCCCAGCGACAGGCACAGGGTGCGCTCGCCCTCGAGCTGGCAATTGAACTGGATTTCATCGGCCACCACGTTCAGGCGAAAGTAGCGCTGGTAGTACTCGGTCAGTTCGAAGTGCTCGGGCGCCACTTCGGACAGGCGATAGAGGCCGGTACGCGCCTGCTCGCGGCTGGCGATGTAGAACGGGTCCAGCAGGAACAGGCCCATCAGGTAGTCCTGGAACAGTGGGTCGGGGCTACCGTCCGCACTCGGGCATTCGCCGAACACCTGGGGCCGCTGTTCCCCGTCGTACAGCACCACCACCCAACTGTCGAAGCTCAGGTACTGGTCCAGCAGGCGCACCAGTTGGGTCCAGAAATTGGGTTTGTCGAGGGCATCGATCAACTGCCCGATGGAGCGGTGCCAGGCGATATCCTGCAGCGAGTGATTCATTCAGCGTTCCCGGTCGGCTCACAGCCTGAAGTTGCCGAACATACTGGCCCAGACAGGCGGCAGGGGCAATCGGTGGGGGCGTGACGCACCCCTGGCGCCCGTGGGATCCTTGGGCTCTTTGTGCCAAGGCCGCTGAGTGTCCATGACCGATTCCGTTTGTGTTGAGCCCCCTGTTATCCGCATCGCCGCTGCACTGTTGATTGGCCCCGATGGCCGCACCTTGCTGGTCCGCAAGCGTGGCACCACTGCGTTCATGCAGCCGGGCGGCAAGATCGAAGCCCATGAGCAGCCGGTGCAGGCCCTGGCCCGCGAGCTGGAAGAGGAGTTGGGGTTGCGCATCGACACGGCTCAGGCCCGTTACCTGGGACCGTTCTGCGCGCCGGCGGCGAATGAGCCGGGCTTTGTGGTCGCGGCTGAAATCTTCCTGCTGCAGATCCGCCAGGACGTTTGCCCGGCGGCGGAAATCGAAGAAGTGCTGTGGATCGATCCGCAGGTGGAGCCGGATGTGTCGCTGGCGCCATTGACACGGGACCTGATCCTGCCGTTTTATCGCCATTCACTGAAGGCTCCGGCCTGACCCATCACTGACAAGGACTGCCTGATGATTACCCTCCAAGACCTGCTGATTTTCGCCGCGGCGTCCTTGCTCCTGGTGCTGACACCGGGGCCGAACATGATCTACCTGATTTCCCGTTCGATCTGCCAGGGGCGCAAGGCCGGGGTGATCTCGCTGGTGGGTGTGGTGGCGGGTTTTTTTGTGCACCTGTTCGCGGCGGCGGCCGGCTTGACGGCGGTGTTCCTGGCGGTGCCGATGGCCTATGAGGTGCTGAAGTGGGCGGGGGCCTTGTACTTGTTGTGGATGGCCTGGCAAGCGATCAAGCCCGGCGCCCGCTCGCCGTTCGAGGCGCAGCAACTGGCGCCGGACTCTTCACGCAAACTGATGCTGATGGGCTTTCTCACCAGTGCCCTGAACCCGAAGATCGCGGTGTTCTACCTCTCGGTATTTCCGCAGTTCATCACCCCTGAGCACGGCTCGATTTTCTTCCAGAGTATTGCCCTGGGCCTGACCCAGATCAGCGTCAGCTTTACCGTCAACCTGCTGATCGCGCTGTTCGCCGCGGGCATCGCCAGCTGGTTCGTCAACAACCCGACCTGGCTGGCAGTGCAGCGCTATTTCATGGGTTTCGTCCTGGCGGCCCTGGCGGTACGCCTGCTGTCTGAACCCAAGCGGATGGTGTAACGCGCCAAGCGTCTAGCGCACCACACTGACCCCATCCAGGGTGGAAAACGAGGTGTCCTTGGCCGTCAGCAGGAAGTCGCGCATGTACGGCGCATCCAGCATGTCGGCGCGGATGCCGGCGTACAGCGTGGCGAACAGGCCCTTTTCTCCCAGCCGCTTGGCCTTCACATAACCCCGTGAGCTGTACTCATGCAGGGCCCAGTGGGGCATGCCGCACACGCCACGTCCGCTGGCCACCAATTGCATCATCATCACCGTCAGCTCCGAAGTCCGGACCTGAGCCGGCTCGATGTCGGCCGGCTCCAGGAAGCGGGTGAAGATGTCCAGCCGATCCCGTTCCACTGGGTAGGTGATCAGGGTTTCGC
Source organism: Pseudomonas kielensis (assembly GCF_014236655.1). Classification (GTDB taxonomy): domain Bacteria; phylum Pseudomonadota; class Gammaproteobacteria; order Pseudomonadales; family Pseudomonadaceae; genus Aquipseudomonas; species Aquipseudomonas kielensis. The sequence continues at coordinate 30,966 of NZ_JACMYG010000041.1, read as the reverse complement.
TGAGCAGGTCCTCGGGCACGATGTAGGGCTTGCTCGCCAGGCGATGCTGGTTGGCCACGGCGAGCATGGCTTCGTAGGTGAACAGCGGCACGTAGGTGATCCCGGCCAGTTCCAGCGGGTCGGAGGTCACCACCAGGTCGAGGTCGCCACGGGCCAGGGCCGGCAGCGGGGCGAAGGAAAAGCCCGAGGCCAGGTCCAGTTCGACTTCCGGCCAGGCATCGCGGAACTGGTCGATGGTCGGCATCAGCCATTGGAAGCAGCTGTGGCATTCGATCGCCATGTGCAGGCGGCCGGCGGTGCCACCGGCCAACCGGGCGATGTCGCGCTCGGCCCCGCGCAACAGCGGCAGGGTGGCGTCGGCCAGTTGCAGCAGGCGCAGGCCGGCGCTGGTGAAGCGCACCGGCTTGGTCTTGCGCACGAACAACGGCATGCCCATGCGCTCTTCCAGCTCCTTGAACTGGTGGGACAGGGCCGACTGGGTCAGGTGCAGGCGTTCGGCGGCTTCGACCAGGCTATCGGCTTCACGCAGGGCGTGCAGGGTCTTCAGGTGACGGATTTCGAGCACCGTGGCCTCCATGAATAAATTTTGTGATGAACACGAAAAGGTTGAGTTTGTCTCATGATGGCCAGGCTGTCGACAATAGGCCCATCATTTATTCAGGAGTTAAACGCCATGGCCTTGGCCCACACCCTCGGTTTTCCCCGCATCGGCGCTGATCGCGAACTGAAAAAAGCCCTCGAAGCCTATTGGAAGGGCGACCTTGATCAAGCGGCCCTGCAAGCGGTCGGCCGCGACCTGCGCGCCCGGCACTGGCAGTTGCAGAAAGAGGCCGGCATCGACCTGTTGCCGGTGGGCGACTTCGCCTGGTACGACCAGGTCCTGAGCCATTCGCTGACCTTCGGGGTGATTCCCCAACGCTTCGACAGCACCCGTGATGACCAGGGTCAACCGACCCTCGACAGCCTGTTCGCCATGGCCCGGGGTGCCACCGCCACCTGCTGCGGCGGTGAGCATGCCCAGGCGCCCTATGCCCAGGAATTGACCAAGTGGTTCGACACCAACTACCACTACCTGGTCCCGGAATTCAGCGTCGACCAACAGTTCACGCTGAGCTGGGAACAACTGTTCGATGAAGTCGACGAAGCCCGCGCCCTTGGTCACACCGTCAAGCCGGTGATCATCGGCCCACTGACCTACCTGTGGCTGGGCAAGACCAAAGGCAATGACTTCGACAAGCTCGACCTGCTGGAACGCCTGCTGCCGGTGTACAACGAAATCCTCGGCCGCCTCGCTGCCCAAGGCGTGGAGTGGGTACAGATCGATGAGCCGATCCTGACCCTCGACCTGCCACAGCCCTGGAAGAGCGCCTTCGAACGCGCCTATCACATCCTGCAGTATTCGCCGCTGAAAAAACTGCTGGCCACCTACTTCAGCGGCCTGCAGGACAACCTCGGGCTGGCGGTCGGCCTGCCGGTCCAGGGCCTGCACATTGACGCGGTGCGTGCGCCCGACCAACTGCTGCACGTGCTCGATCGGCTGCCGACCTACAAGATTCTCTCGGTGGGCCTGGTCAACGGTCGCAACGTCTGGCGTTGTGAACTGGAACCGGTACTGGCGCAACTGCAAGTGGCCCAGGAGCGCTTTGGCGACAACCTGTGGGTCAGCAGTTCGTGTTCATTGCTGCACAGCCCGGTGGACCTGGAACGCGAGGACCAGCTCGATCCGGAACTGAAAAGCTGGCTGGCCTTTGCCGTGCAGAAGTGCGGCGAGATTGCCGTGTTGCGCGATGCCCTGAACGACCCGCAGTCGCCCAAGGTGCAAGCGGCATTGGCGCAAAGCCGTGCCGTCCAGGCCAGCCGCGCCCAGTCGCCACGCATTCACAAGGCCCAGGTGCAGGCGCGGGTCGAGGCCATCGGCGACAGTGACAGCCAGCGCCAGTCGGGCTTTGCCCAGCGCATCGAGCAGCAACGGGCACGCTTGCAGCTACCGGTCTTCCCGACCACCACCATCGGCTCGTTCCCCCAGACCGGGGCTATTCGCCTCGCTCGCCAGGCGTTCAAGCAGGGCAAGTTGTCGGCCAACGATTACACCGATGCCATGCACAGCGAAATCCGCCACGCCGTGCAGATCCAGGAACGCCTCGGGTTGGATGTGCTGGTGCACGGTGAGGCTGAGCGCAACGACATGGTCGAGTACTTTGCCGAGCAGTTGGACGGCTATCTGTTCAGCCGCTTTGGCTGGGTGCAGAGCTACGGTTCGCGCTGTGTGAAACCGGCGATTATCTACGGCGACCTCAGTCGTCCGAAAGCCATGACCGTGGACTGGATCACCTATGCCCAAAGCCTGACCGACAAGGTCATGAAAGGCATGCTCACCGGTCCCGTGACCATGCTGATGTGGTCGTTCCCCCGGGAAGATGTGTCGCGCAAAGTCCAGGCGCAGCAGTTGGCGCTGGCCCTGCGCGATGAAGTGCTGGACCTCGAACGGGCCGGGATCAAGGTCATCCAGATCGATGAAGCGGCGTTCCGCGAGGGCCTGCCGTTGCGCCAGGCGCAGTGGCAGGAATACCTGGATTGGGCGGTGCAGGCATTTCGCTTGAGCGCGTCTGGGGTGCGCGATGAAACCCAGATTCACACCCACATGTGCTACAGCGAGTTCAATGACGTGATCAAGTCGATTGCGGCGATGGACGCCGACGTGATCACCATCGAAACCTCGCGTTCGGACATGCAGTTGCTGGAAGCCTTCAAGGCCTTCGACTACCCGAACGATATCGGCCCTGGGGTGTACGACATCCACTCGCCACGAGTGCCGGACACCCAGGAGATGGTCAAGTTGCTGACCAAGGCGGTGCAGCGCATCCCGGCCGAGCGGCTGTGGGTCAATCCGGACTGCGGCCTCAAGACCCGGGCCTGGCCCGAGACGGAAGCCGCGTTGGTCAACATGGTGGCAGCAGCGCGCCAGTTGCGCAGTCAGTTGGCTTGATGCATGGCAGGAAGAGAGCGGGCGAACCCGCTCTCTTGTCGGTCAAAGGTTCTCGAAATGAATCAGCGCGACTGAGTGTTTAGCGATATCGGAGTAGGGAAGGTTGGGTGCGTCGGCATGGGTGGCAAACCGGTGCTCGGGTAATTTCAGGTGGGCTTTCTCGAATGCCCGCAAATCAGGGGTGGCCTTGGTGTAGTGGAAGTGGGCATACCACAGCACCTGGGACGGAGTTTGCGCCAGGTCGTGGATTTCGTATTCCTGCAGGTAGTCGATTCGACCATCCTTGCGTTTGCCCAGGTTTTTCATCGGGCTGGTTTTACGGATATCCACCGCGTTTTGGCGGGCCAGGTCATCGAGCATGCCATCGGTCGGGTTTTTGCTGCGCAAGGTCTGTTGGGTGCGCAGTTGCCTGCCCTGGGCGGTTAGCGCCGCGGCCTTGTCCCGCAGACGGCTTAAGATCGTGTTGTCTGGTGCCACTTGCTCGATATGCCGCGCACGCAGGAGCAGTTCGTTGGCTTCGCTGAGCATCATGTGCTCCAGGTCCACCGGTAGCATGTCTTGCGCTGCATAGGCCTGGACTTTGGCCTGGTAGCTCGCTTGCGATTCCAGCCGCTGCCGGGCATCGCTGATCAAGGCGTCCAGATTGTGTTGAGCGATGCGGGACGTTTGCGGCGGCGGGTTGAGCAGGCGAAACCGCTCATGGCTGCCTTGTTCCCATACTTCGGTGTATCCGCCCTTGCCCGTGAGGACGTATTGCCGCGTTTGGGTGGTCGGCTCCCAGCGCTCGGTGCCGATCAGCAACTGATTGTCTTCTGTGGTGAACACCTTTTTTTGCCGCTGCCCCGGGATGGCGGCGGATGTCGGTTGAGCGATGGCTTTGCGGGCACGCTCGGCCATTTTTTCGAGGCCCTCGATCAGCGGCGGCACGGCCTCCAGGTGAAAGTGCTGGGGATAGCTGGCGGTCCAGACGTTCATTTCGCGTCGGAATTGGGCATAGGCATCGATGCAGTCCTGCAGTATCTGATTGCGCTGCGCCTTGGTGGCGCTGGTTTCCGGCAGGCTGAATTGGCTGAACAGGGCGCGATCGACCCGGGTGCGCAGAGGGTTTGCCCGGGTCTGCAGATACAGCCAGGAGACTTCGCTGGCGGAGTCGAAGCGATTGATCACTTCCAGCAGGTGCCCCGTTTTCAGGTAGAGCCTGTTGGCGGCACTCAAGCGCTCGGTCAGCATCCTGGCGGTTGGAATCAGTTGGCTTTTCTGCGCGCTGACGGTCACGCGCTCAAGCCATAGATGGAAGTCCAGCAGTTGAGCGTCGATCGTGTCCAGTTCGCCAATGAAGGCCAGGCGTATTGTTCTGATGGTCTCGAGCGCACGCAGGCGTTCGGTCAGCGCTTCGTCCGGCAGGGTGTCCAGGTGGCGAATGAGTTCATCGGTGCGATTGAGCAAGTCAACGGCTCTGTGATTGGAAATGTACAGGCGCTGCTGGAACCGATCAGCCAGTATCAGGGCGTCATTACTCTGTATCTCCAGGAGCGTGCGGCGCTTGTTGCCGTGCGTCAGGGGGAGTAACTCAACCAGCGTCTGGTAGTGCCGGGTGGCCATTTCAATGTCGACTGTGCAGGCGGCTTCGGCGACCTGCCTGAGTGCGGGACGATTGTCTGCGGTGCTGCTGTTGTACTGATCAAGTGCGGTGTTGGTCCGGGCGACCTGGGCATCCAGTTGCGGGGCCAGATCGTCGGCGGCCGCGGTCAAGGTGTGATGTCGACGAAACACCCGGTCGGTCCACCAGCGTGGCAATCGTTCGCGAATTGCCTCTGGCCAGATCGGATCGAGCCCGTCGGCCAGACGCCCCAACACCGCACCGCCACCGAGCCCGCCACCTTCGAACGTCACGCCGTGGGCATGGTAGTAAGTGTCCCAGTGACCTGCCTCATTGAGGCCGATGGGTTGCTTATAGGTTTTGCGTCGCGTCCCGCTCAGGCGCCAGTTCCTGGAGTCCGTGCTCCACTCGATCTGGTAGATGCGCCCCTGGCGGACGATGAAATTACCGTCTGCGTGGCGGTAGACGTTGCGGTACATACCGTCGCTACCCGGTTGCAGGCTGGCCAGGCTGATCGGTTGTTCGTACTCATACCCGAGGAAACGCTCCACCGCCTGGCGGGCCGGACGCTGCAACGGTGTATGCAACGCTGCGGGGTCTTTAACCAAGGCTTTGAGCTGGCGAATTCGCGTCAGCGCGCGAGCCCTGGGGGCCGCGCTGGAGCCGACACCCGCGGCGGGAAAGATGTCCATGGCGGCATCAATCAGTGATAACAGGACTGACTCCACTTCAGCCAGGCCTTGGCCGACATCCCCGCGCAGGAATGCCGCGACCGCCAGGTTGGCGGCGTCCCAGGCATCGTATAGCGCCAGGGCGCTACCGACGAAAGGCACCATCCCCACGGCCATTTTCAGGTAATTGAACATCGCGCCTGACTTCAGAGCGCAGAGTTCAAGGTACAAGGCATCGTTGCTGCGTGCCGTTGCTCGATGGGCTTCTATCAACCGCCCCATGTGGACATTGAGCAAATGGGCGGCCAGTGAAGTGCTGGCCGGCCAGGGCTGGCCCGTGCCAATCAGTGCGTCGAAATTGTTCAGCTGTGCCTGCTTGATGCGGCTGACATGGTGGGCGAAGTTGCCTGTCAGCGCGCGCCCCGCCAGATACTCGACCATGGGTTCCTGCACGCACACGTCGAACAGGCGTTGACGGGCCTGTTCCAGGCTCGGGAACTGGCGCAGGTACTCGCCGTCTGGGCTGTCGGGCAAATAGAGGAGCGTCAGGCCGCTGATCTGCTCCTCTATGAAGGTGACGCCCGACAAGGTGCTTGGGCCTTCAGAGGGCGTGTCCGCACCGCCAACGGTCAAGTGCGCCGGTATCAGTACGATTCTTTTGCCGCCGGGGGCATAGGCCTGCGCAGACGCCGCGTCGATTGCGATCTCAAGTACTTGCCGGCCGCCGGCATCGATGTGCCGTTGCAGCTGGGCGAACTCACCCTGCAGTTTGAGCATCAGGCGCCAGGGTTCGACCAGGCATTCTCGACGATGTTCGTTACTGAAGGCCGCTGCGTGCGGCAAGCCAATGAAGGTTTCGCGGATCAGTTGTTCGTACTTCGCGGCCAGGTCGAGCTCGGTCACGAGTGCGCGCAGATACTGGGGATTGATGCCGGTGCTCAGTGCCTTGCGGTCTGTTTCGTCATCCGCGCTGATCACGCAGCGCATGAGCGACAGCCGCCACCACAGGGGCTGATCAATGTTGCGCTGTGCCAGCTCGACGAGCGACAGCGGGCTGCGGCCGGGGCTGGCGACCAGGACACTCTCCTGGGGGGTACCCGGCGCGGCACCTTGTATGACGCGCTTCTGCCAGGTGGTTGAGTCGGGCAGGTCGAGCACCACCGCAAACCCGTGCTTGAGGTTGAAGTCCTTGCGCAGGCGCGTTTCGAGGTGTTTGTTGCTGAAGTCCGCGCGCGGTGGCAGGTCGCGCTCGAGTATTTCATGGGAGCGCTTCATGGCCGCGATGTAGGCCTGGATCAGGCGCTTGAGTTGCACGCGTTGATCGCCGGCAAGTGCCTTGAGCCACTGCGGCAGCGCCTGGGTCAGGGTATCGCTGCGATGTTGCTCGAGGTGTCGGGCGTAGGCCTGGTCCCGAGCCGCCGATACCGGCACCGTCAATGTGGCAAGCATCTGCTCACGCAGTTTCTCCAGCGCAAGTCTGCGTTGTGCGGCGTGGGCGGGCAGGGGGTTGTTTTGGATCAGTTCAATGACCTGCTGCTCACAGGCGTGGAGCTGATTGTCGAGCGCGTACTTGAAGGGGGCACGACTCAGTGCGGTCACGTGCAGTGCAAATACGCGCTCGCCCGAGCCAAGTTTGAACAGCTCCTGCTCCAGGGCTTGGCGAGAGGCGAAGCGTTGCAAGCCGCCAAAGTGCCCGGGCCAATACAGCAACTGGCCAGGGGGTGAAAGGCCGTCCTCGGCAGAGGGGTGAGTGATCAGCAGCACCTCTTCCAGCTCCCGGGTGTGAGGGGGGCTGTCTTGGGGTGTCTGCTCGCGACTCGATAGTGTCAATCGGGCAACCGTGACGTGCGGATGAGGACTCAGCCGATCCGGGTCATCCACGATGGCGGTGATCAGGTCATGCTCGGCAAGGCTGATCTGGCCCAGGCACCATTGAATCTCGGCCTCGGCGCGCAGGCCGCGCAGGCGCGCCTGGTAAAGGGCGGTGTAATGCGGGTTGGAAGGGTGGCGCAGTTCGAGCAAGTTCGAGGCATCACGGCTGTCCAGCAACGCCGAAGCGGCGTCACGGCTGGCCTGCTGCGCGGCGTTCAGTGCGTCGAGTGCCTGCTTGAGTTTTTGCAGTTGTGGATCATTGGGGTCTTGTGCAAAACGCTGCTCGATGGCGGCGCATTGCTGGGCCAGCGAATGCCGGCGCCTGCTCATGGGAATATCGGGGTTGAGCAGCCCAAATAGCGGGGCTTCATCGCTAGCAGTGTCCCCTTGAGTCGTGATCGCCAGCGCTGGCGGTGCGCTGAACAGCGGATCTGTACGATGCGTTTGCTCCAGTTGCTCGACGGTGTCCAGGGCGTAGGCTGCGTACTCGGCAATGTCGTCGTCACGGCCCTTGATGGCGCTGAGCATCTGCACCGTGAGTCGGTGCGCCAGCAACTGCGCGAGCCCTGCATTCAACGCTGTTTCTTGCAGGTTGTAGGTGATGCGGTTTTCAGCAGCGCTTTCGGATACGCCGAACACCTGCTGCTGATGTTCGATCAGCCAGTCTTCCATCTCCGAGCGCTGCCGGAAGCGCTTCACCGCGGGCTGCTGCTGCGGCAAATACAGCAGTTGAGTGGCCAGTTGCTGGGCCTCGCGGCTGATCACAAAGGCGCCGGGTAGCGGGACGACGCGGGTGTCGCTGCGCGTGAGGGTCAGTTGTTCGGTGCAGATGCGCTGGCCGGCAACCTCGAGTGCTGCGTCCGGCGGATTGAGGGCTGCCAGAAACCAAGCCAATTGCTCAGTGCTCAGGGCTCCCTGAGCAAACGCCAACTGGCCCGCCGCTTCAAAGTGCGAGCGGTACAGGCGGGCAGCCAGATCGCGCCTGGACAGCGGTGTGCCGGGCGCACGGGCGCTCCAGTAGTCGTTCCAGAGCGTGGTCAGCTCTGCCTTGAGGTCCAATGCCTTGAATTGCTCCAGCAGTTGCGCACTGGGTGTGGCAAAGAGTGGGTGATCGCGGTGGATACCGGTCAGTTGGCTGCCAGGGATCAGAGCGGTGTCCAGTTGCGGATGCTGCAGCATGAAGGCACAGGCCTCGCTCAGGCTGGACCTGCGAGTCGAGCGCTCTGCGGTGGCGTGAAACAGCAGGCCGGCCTGCTCACCCTCCAGGTTCCAGGTGCGCTTGAGCCATTGATTGATGGCCGCGCGTACGGTGGGCGTGCGATCCATGAGGCTGAGCATCTGCTCGTGGCTGTCGCGGCAACGGGACTCCGCCGTCAGGAACAGGTTTTCATCCAGGGGCGCAGTCAACACCCGTGAGGTGGGGAGGACTGAAGCGGGGACAGGGTTTTGGTCAATCAGTGTGTGGGGCATGGTGGCTTGGCTCTGGGGTGTTGAAGGTTGTTTCCATCAATGTCGCCACCATTGGAGGTGAGATGCCTTTGCCACCGGTATTGCATAGTTACTGCGCCGACCGCTCGGCGAGATTCATCAAACTGTCATGCAAGTGTGGCAGCGCGCTTCAACAAACTTCATCAGACTCGCGCTCTACTGGGGTTCTGCGTTTCGGTGTTTTTCATGCGTGTCTTGTATTTATCCGCGGTCATCTTTCTGGCCGCGTTGTGTATTGGCCCGGCGTCCTGGGCGGCGCCGCGCTGCGATGTCAATGTGGCAACCCAGCAGGCCGACCTGGCGCAAGTGAGCCTGGCCTACCAGAGCATCGGTCGTGCTTCCGATCCGGCACTGTTGCTGGTGATGGGCCTGGGCGGGCAATTGATCCACTGGCCGGACGAAGTGGTGGTAGCCCTCTGTGAGCAAGGCTTTCGGGTGATTCGCTACGACAATCGCGATGTCGGCCTGTCGACCTGGCGCCAGGCTCCCGCCAGCGCCAACCTGACTTTCGAGGCGTTGCGCTACAAGCTCGGCCTGCCGGTGTCGGCGCCTTATTCCCTGAGCGACATGGCGGACGATGGCCTGGGTTTGATGGATGCCCTGCACGTGGAGCAATTCCATGTGCTGGGGGCGAGCATGGGCGGGATGATCGCCCAGCACATGGCGGCCATGGCGCCGCAGCGGGTCGAGAGCCTGACGCTGATCATGAGCAGTTCCGGCGCGGCGGGCTTGCCGGCGCCCAACGCGGCGCTGGTGCAGTTGCTGGCCCGGCGCAGTGCGCCGAACCGTGAAGTGGCCCTGGAGCAACAGGCCGACTTGCTGGCCGCCCTGGGCAGCCCGCAGGTCACCGATGATCGCCAGGCGTTGCTGCAGCAGGCGGCGCAGTCCTATGACCGGGCGTTCAACCCTGAAGGGGTCAAGCGCCAGATCATGGCGATCCTTGCCGAGCCTAGCCGGGTGACGTTACTCAATCAGTTGCGGGTGCCGACCCTGGTGGTGCACGGCACGGCCGATCCGTTGCTGCCAGTGATGCATGGCATTCACCTGGCAGCGCATATCCAGGGCAGCCAGCTCAAGCTGATTCCAGGGCTGGCCCATCGATTCCAGGAGGCATTCAAGGCGCCGTTGCTGGCGGCGGTATTGCCCTACCTGCAGCAGCACCGCGAAGACACCTCGCATTGGGCGCAGATCGAGCCGGTGCGGGGGATGAATCTGCTTTGAGCGCTGCGCCGACTCAGGCGTGCAGACGTACCCAGACGCTGACGAGCACGGTGGCGGCCATCAGCCAGGCGACGGCGGCCACCGCCAGCGAGGCTTCCAGGCGCAGCCGGTCGACCATCAGGTACAGGGTCGCCAGGTACACGAAGTACGGAATGATCGACCACATGCCAAACACGATGGTGGTCTTCAGGTCGTCCAGGGAACGGCCCTTGCCGACGATGTAGTGGGCGATCAGGGCGAAGGTCGGAAACAGGGGGACCAGGCCGGCGATGTAATAGTTTTTGGTCTTGGCCAGGGCGGCGAGTATCACCACCACCGCCGCGCCAAGGGCCGCTTTCAACAATAGATCCACGACTGTTCTCGCTGGGTTAGTGGCTCAGGCCGTACTTCTTGACCTTGTCGAACAGGGTGGTTTTGGCCATGCCCAATTCCAGGCTGGCCTGGGTCAGGTTGCCGCCGCTGCGTTGCAAGGCATCGCTCAAAAGGTTGCGCTCGAAGGCTTCCACCGCCTCGGAAAACCCCAGGCCCTGGGCGGCGCCACTGGCGCCGGATTTCTTGAACGCCGGCAGGCCGAGGGCAAAGCGTTCGGCGACGTTGCGCAGTTCACGCACGTTGCCCGGCCAGTCGTGGCTCATCAGGTGCGACAGGGTCTGGTTGTCCAGGTCCGGGACGGCGCGGTCGAAGCGCAGTGACGATTGCTGGAGGAAGTGCTCGAACAGTTGCAGGATGTCTTCGCGGCGTTCGCGCAGGGGCGGCAGCTCCAGGGTCACCACGTTGAGGCGGTAATACAGGTCGCTGCGGAACTGGCCGGCGCGGCCCAGTTCGTCGAGGTCGGACTTGGTGGCGGCAATCACCCGGCAGTCGACCGCCACGCTCTGGTTCGAGCCCAGGCGCTCCAGGGTGCGCTCCTGCAGGACCCGCAGCAGTTTGATCTGCAGGGGCAACGGCATGCTTTCCACTTCGTCGAGGAACAGGGTGCCGCCATTGGCATGTTCGATCTTGCCGATCCGCCGTTTGCCGGCACCGGTAAAGGCGTTCGCCTCATGCCCGAAGATTTCGCTTTCAAACAGGTTTTCCGGCAGGCCACCGCAGTTCAGCGCGACAAAGGGCTGCGCCTGGCGGCGACTGAAGTCGTGCAGGCAGCGGGCAACCAATTCCTTGCCGGTGCCGGTCTCGCCTTCGATCAGTACGTTGGCCGAGGTGTCGGCGACGTTGGCAATCAGTTCGCGCAAGTGTTGCATGGCGGGTGAGCGCCCGATGATCCGCCCTTCCAGGGAGTCGCGCTCGGCCAGTTGCCGGCGCAGGGAGCTGACTTCGCGGGCCAGGCTGCGCTGCTCCAGGGCACGCCGGGCGACGTCCACCAGGCGCTCGGGGGAGAAGGGCTTCTCCATGAAGTCGTAGGCGCCTTTTTGCATGGCGTCGACGGCCATCGAAATGTCGCCGTGCCCGGTGATCAGCACCACCGGCAAGCTGCGATCGCGCGCCTTGAGCCGGCCCAGCAGTTCCAGGCCATCGATGCCCGGTAGGCGGATGTCGCTGATGACGATCCCGGCAAAGTTGTCGCCCACCTGCGCCAGGGCTTCTTCAGCACTGCCAACGCCGGTGCAGGGGATGTCTTCCAGGGCCAGGGCCTGCTGGCATCCGAGCAGGACATGGGGATCGTCTTCGACGATCAGCACACTAAGATCGTTGTTCATATCGGCTCGACGGGCAGGGGGCTTACCAAGGGTAAGCTGAGGACAAATGCGGTACCACCGCTGGCCGGGTGCTCGACACCCAGGCTGCCACCGGTCGCGGCGGCCAGGCTCGCCGACAGGGTCAGGCCGAGGCCCAGGCCCTGTTCGCCGGGCTTGGTGGTAAAGAAGGGTTCGAACAAATGTTTGCGCGCCTCGGCGTCAATGCCGTGGCCGTTGTCGCGTACGTGCAGCCGGTACTTGCCGTCGACCGCCTCACCCTCGAGCCACAACTGGGGCGCAGCTTGCGCCTGCATGGCATCCAGGGCATTGCCGATCAGGTTGACCAGGATCTGCTCCAGGCGTGTCTGGTCGATCGACACTTGCTCGTCAGTGAACGCGCGGTGCAACTGCAGGCCGCTGTTTTCCAGGCGTGCGCCCAGCAGTTGCAGGGCCGCATCCACGGCTTTGCCCAGGCTGGCCTGGCCCTTGTCGTCGCCGCGCCGGGCAAAGGAGCGCAGGCTGGCCGTGATGCGGCCCATGCGGTCGATCAGCTCATTGATGGTTTTCAGGTTGGCACTGGCGGTGTCCAGTTGGCCGCGCTCGAGAAACCGCACGGTGTTGCCGGACAGGGTGCGCAACGCCGCCAGGGGCTGGTTCAGCTCATGGGCAATGCTGGTGGACATCTGGCCGATGGCGGCCAGTTTGCCGGCCTGCACCAGTTCATCCTGGGCGCGGCGCAGGGTGCCCTCGGCCAGGCGCCGTTCGCGGATCTGGCTCTTGAGGCGTTCGTTGCTGGCGCGCAGGTCGCTGGTGCGTTCGGTAATCCGACGCTCCAGTTGATTGTTGGCTTCCTGCAGGGCTTCGCGGGCCGCGAGGCGGGTGGCGATCACCTTGCGTCGCTCGTTCCAGGCGATCAGCAGGAACGCCACCAGGGCGAAGGCCACCGCCACCAGGATGCCTTGGTTGATCGCCTCGCGGCGCAGGTCCTGGAGCGGCGTCAGCAGGGTGAAATTCCACGGTGTGTCGCTCAGGGGGCGCGTCTGCGACAGGTAGCTGATGGCCTCGTCGTCGGAGACCACTTCGGCGTTGGCCGGGAAGGTCAGTTTCTCCACGCCTTCGGCCAGGCGCTCGCGGGCCAACGGTTCCAGTTCATTGAGCGGGAACCAGTAGTACTGCAGGCTGCGGGCCAGGCGCTCCTTGGTGTCGTCGCTCAGCGGACGCACGGCCTTGAGCCGTCGCGCCGGGTCGCTGGAGAGAATGATGATGCCGTTCTCATCGCTGACGAAGGCTTCCAGGCGGGCGCGCTGCCAGCGTTCTTCCAGGGCTTCCAGGCGCACCTTGACCACGGCGACGCCGATGATCTTGCCTTGTTCTTCGAGGCCGTGGGCCAGGTAGTAGCCGGGTTCGCCGTTGGTGCTGCCGATCCCGTAGAAACGCCCGGGTTGGCCACGTACGGCATTCTGGAAATAGGCACGGAAGGACAGGTCTTCACCCAGGTAGCTGTCGACGTCGCGCCAGTTGCTGGTGGCCAGGACCCGACCGGTGGTGTCCATCACGTAGATGGCCCGACTGCGGCTGCGCCGGTTCAGGCCTTCAAGGTAATTGTTGACCGCTTGCCGGTGTTCCGGCGACGGCTCGGCCAGCAACTGCGAAACACTCGATTCGAGTTCCAGCAGGCTGGGCAGGTAGGTGTACTTGCTGATTTCGCTCTCTACCGCACGGGCGTGCAGCTCAAGCTGGCGTTGACCGTTTTCGCCAAGGCTGCGAATGCCGTAGTGCTCACTGGTCCAGAAACCGAGCAAACCCAATGCGAGCATCAGCAAGATGATCAGCGGCGGCAGGAACAGGTGGCGGATCAGACGAGGTTTCACGGCGAGTGATGGCGGTGCGGCGCGATAAAGAGTGGGGTCGCATTTCATCACAGATGCCTTGGGTCAACCACAACACAAATCTGCAAGCCACCGTCGACCCCAGTGGGGGCGAGCTTGCTCGCTCCCACCAGGGATTGGTGTGGCTTCGAACTCTTAGTGCTGCAGGATCTTGTTCAGGAAGTGCTGAGTCCGTTCGGCGCGAGCGCCGATGTCACCGAAGAACTCTTCTTTGGGGCAGTCCTCGATGATCTTGCCGGCGTCCATGAAGATTACCCGGTCCGCCACTTTGCGGGCGAAGCCCATTTCGTGGGTCACGCACATCATGGTCATGCCTTCGTGGGCCAGTTGCACCATGACGTCCAGTACTTCGTTGACCATTTCCGGGTCCAGCGCCGAGGTCGGCTCGTCGAACAGCATGACGATCGGGTCCATGGCCAGTGCGCGGGCGATCGCCACACGCTGCTGCTGGCCACCGGAGAGCTGGCCAGGGTGCTTGTGGGCGTGGGCCGAGAGGCCGACGCGCTCGAGCAGTTGCAGGCCTTTCTTGGTGGCTTCTTCCTTGCTGCGGCCCAACACCTTGATCTGCGCGATGGTCAGGTTTTCGGTGATGGTCAGGTGCGGGAACAGTTCGAAGTGCTGGAACACCATGCCAACGCGCGAGCGCAGTTTCGGCAGGTTGGTCTTGGGATCGGCAATCGAAGTGCCGTCGACCACGATGTCACCTTTCTGGAAGGGTTCCAGGGCGTTGACGCACTTGATCAGGGTCGACTTGCCGGAGCCGGACGGCCCGCACACCACGATCACCTCACCTTTCTTGACGTCGGTGCTGCAATCAGTCAGCACCTGGAAGTCCCCATACCACTTGTTGATATTCTTGATAGAGATCATACGGCGAACCTTTTTTGCAGACGCTTGACCAGCTGCGAGGCGGCAAAGCTGATGATGAAGTACACGAGACCGGCGAATACCAGGAACTCATTGGAACGGCCAATGATGTCGCCACTGGCCCGCGAAGCGTTGAGGAAGTCCACCAGGCCGACGGTGTAGACCAGCGAGGTGTCCTGGAACAGGATGATGCTCTGCTGCAACAGCAGCGGGGTCATCTTGCGGAAAGCCTGGGGCAGGATGATCAGGCGCATCATCTGGCCATAGGTCATGCCCAGGGCCTTGGCGGCACCCATCTGGCCCTTGGGAATCGACTGCACGCCGGCCCGTACGATTTCGCAGAAGTACGCGGCTTCGAACATCATGAAGGCCACGATGCAGGAGGCAAACGCGCCGATCGGTGTGTCTTCGCCGGTGATCCAGCGCAGCACGAATGGCACCGCCAGGTAGAACCAGGTGATCACCAACAGCAGCGGGATCGAGCGGAAGTAGTTGACGTAGGCGCCGGCAAAGTTTGACAGCAGTTTGTTGTGGGACAACCGCATCAAGGCCAGGACGGTACCGAGGATGAGGCCGCCGACAACGCCCAGCACCATCAGCTTGAGGGTCATCACCATGCCGTTCCACAAGCCGGGAATGGCCGGGATGATGCCACTGAAATCGAATTCCATTATTTACCCCCCACGGAGATCAGGCCGGGCACTGCGACTTTCTTCTCGACCACGCGCATCAGCAACATCAGGCTCATGTTCAGGGTGAAGTAGATGAGGGTCGCCAGGGTGAAGGCTTCGAACAGGTTGGCGGAGAACTCGGCGGTCTGTTTGGTCTGCGCGAGCAGTTCCATCAGGCCGATCAGCGAGGCCACGGACGAGTTCTTGAAGACGTTGAGAAATTCCGAGGTGAGCGGTGGAATGATGATGCGATAGGCTTGGGGCAGCAGCACGTTCCAGTAGATCTGCGGCAGCTTGAAGCCCATGGCGCGAGCCGCCGATTCCTGGCCGCGTGGCAGCGCCTGGATACCGGTGCGCACTTGTTCGCAGACCCGTGCGGCGGTGAACAGGCCCAGGCACACGACAACGCTCAGGTAGGCCGAGGTGGTCGGGTTGAGGTCCTGTTTGTACCAGTCCTGCAGGTCTTGTGGCAGCAGGTCGGGCACCAGGAAGTACCAGATGAACAGCTGGACCAGCAGGGGTACGTTACGGAACAGTTCGACGTAGCAGGTCGCGATGCCTGACACGATGCGGTTCGGCACGGTGCGCATCACGCCCAGTACCGAGCCCAGCAGCAATGCAATGATCCAGGCCACGATGGCGATAGCGATGGTCCAGCCCAGCCCGGAAATGAACCAGTCGAGATAGGTCTCGCTGCCCACGCCGGTGGACTTGAAGAACACGCCCCAATCCCAGTTGTAATTCATTAGGGTCTCCCCTCGGATTCAATCGATGTTCAAGCACCTGCCTGGGGGAACTCCGTTCCCACCCGACGTCGACGGTCGGGCACACGCGGTCGGCTCGACAACCACCGGTTCGAGTGTTTCCAAAAATGCCAGCAGGTAGTGACAACCTCCCGAAAGGGCAGTGGCCCTCTCAGGAGGTAAGACTAGTCAGAAATCAGGATTTCTTGTCGTCAGCCGCTTTGTCGGTCGGATTGGCGATCAGGGCCTTGAGCTCGTCGCTCATCGGGAAGTTCAGGTTCAGGCCTTTAGGCGGGATTGGCGCCTGGAACCACTTGTCGTAGATCTTGTTGATCTGGCCCGAAGCGTAGGTGGCCTTGATGGCATCATCGACCGCTTTCTTGAACGGCTCGTCGCCTTTGCGCACCATGCAGCCATAGATTTCATAGGACTGTGGCGTGCCAGTCACTTCCCAGTCGGAAGCTTTCTTGGCCTTGGCCGCTTCACCGGCCAGCAGGGCGTCGTCCATCATGAAGGCAACGGCACGGCCCGATTCCAGCATCTGGAAGGATTCGCCGTGGTCCTTGGCGGAGATCACGTTCATGCCCATCTGCTTGTCGGCGTTCATCGACTTGAGGATGCGCTCGGACGTGGTGCCAGCGGTGGTTACGACGTTCTTGCCTTTAAGATCGTCGAAATCCTTGTACTTGGAGTCCTTTTTGGACAGCAGGCGAGTACCGATTTCGAAAATGCCGACCGAGAAGTCAACCTGTTGCTGACGCTCGACGTTGTTGGTGGTGGAACCGCACTCAAGGTCAACGGTGCCGTTCTGTACCAGCGGGATACGGGTTTGCGAGGTGACCAGGTTGTATTTGACTTGCAGGTTCGGCAGGTCCAGGTCTTTTTTCAGGGCTTCGACGACTTGCATCTGGATGTCGTGGGAGTAGCCGACTGGTTTGCCGGAAGCGTCTGCAATGTAGGAAAACGGGATGGAAGCGTCGCGATGGCCCAGGGTGATGGTGCCGGACTCTTTGATCTTCTTCAGGGTGCCGGTGAGTTCGGCGGCGAAAACTGGCGTGCTGATCAGAGCGGCAGCGATGGCTGCGCCCAGGATATGGGGAACGATACGCATCAAATTTTCCTCGACATTGTTTTTTTTATGGAGCCAGTTCTTCGGCTCTCTTGTACTGCTGAACACCTGGGGGCTCCTGAAGTGTTGGCACCTCAGGCGTTCGTCCAAGAGTGTAGAGCATGAGTCGTGCCAAGCCAGGAATAGTTATCTAAATTATTGATTTATAAGGATATTAAATATTTATGGCGAATCTGATTCCTACGCCTGGTCCGGTTAACCGAATTGACCGTCGGGTCGCGTTCGGAAAACCGAATGCTATCCGGGCCGGTGCTCCGGGCTTTTGAATGCAAAAAGCCCCTGAACCGTGAGGTCCAGGGGCTGTTGTGTGCCCGGCGAGTGGATCAGGCCGCTTCGATCTTGCTGCGGTTGACTTCCAGTTTGTGCAGATAGTGCTGCACGTTCGCCTGTTCGTCGGCCGTGGTGAACAGGCCGAGCTTGGTGCGCCGCCAGAGAATGTCATGGGCGGTGGTGGCCCATTCCTGCTGGCACAGGTAATCGACTTCACGGGTGTAGAGCCCGCCACCCAGGTGCTCGCCCATGTCGTTCAGGCCCTGTACGCCTTCGAGCATGCGCCAGGTGCGGCTGCCGTAGGTGGTGGCCCAGCGGCGGGCGATTTGCGTGGGGATCCAGTCGAATTTGTCGCGAATCAAGGCGCTCAGGGCCTGCGGGGTGCTCATGTCTTCGCCGCCAGGCAGGGTTGCCTGGGCGGTCCAGCTCGGTTTCATCTGCTTGAAGTAGGGGGCCAGTTGGACCATGGCCGACTCGGCCAGCTTGCGGTAGGTGGTCAGCTTGCCGCCGAACACCGACAGTAGAGGCGCTTCTTCACCGCTGCCGGAGAGGGCCAGGGTGTAGTCGCGGGTCACGGCCGATGGGTTGTCGGATTCGTCGTTGCACAACGGGCGCACACCGGAATAGGTGTGCAGGATGTCGTCACGGCTGATCTGTTTCTTGAAGTGCGCATTGACCACCTGGATCAGGTAATCGGTTTCGCCCTCGGTGATCGCCACGTTAGCCGGGTCGCCGGTGTATTCGCGGTCCGTGGTGCCAATCAGGGTGAATTGATTGAGGTACGGAATGGTGAACACGATGCGCTGGTCTTCGTTTTGCAGGATGTGCGCGTGCTCGCCTTCGTACAGTTTGGGCACGATCAGGTGGCTGCCCTGGATCAGGCGAATGCCGTAGGGCGATTCCATCTTCAGGTCATCACGAATGAACTTGGCGACCCAGGGGCCGGCGGCGTTCACCAGCGCCTTGGCGCGGATCGAGAACAGGCTGCCATCGGCACGTTCAAGGTGCAGGTGCCACAGGCCCTTGCTGCGTCGAGCGCTGACACAGCGGGTCTGGGTGTGCACGTGGGCGCCTTTTTCACGGGCGGCCATGGCATTGAGGACCACCAGGCGGGCGTCGTCGACCCAGCAATCGGAGTACTCGAAGCCCTTGCTGATTTCGCTTTTCAAGGCGCTGTCGGCACCGAACTTCAGGCTTTTGGAGCCGGCGAGTTTTTCCCGCTTGCCCAGGTTGTCGTAGAGGAACAGGCCGGCGCGAATCATCCAGGCCGGGCGCAGGTGCGGGCGGTGGGGCAGGACAAAGCGCATCTGCTTGACGATGTGCGGGGCCTTGGCCAGCAGCACTTCGCGTTCGGCCAGGGCTTCGCGCACCAGGCGGAATTCGTAATGTTCCAGGTAGCGCAGGCCGCCGTGGATCAGCTTGCTGCTGGCGGACGAGGTGTGGCTGGCCAGGTCGTCCTTTTCGCAAAGGAACACTGAAAGCCCGCGGCCGGCAGCATCCGCCGCAATCCCGACGCCATTGATCCCACCACCAATCACGGCGACGTCATAGATCTCGGCAAGCGGGGGTGTCGGCAAGGTGGAAGTGGGCATCGGCAGGCCTCGGGCATTTTTGGCTTTATGTATTGGAATACGAACATTAATGTTCATTTGCGAAAATGGTAGCCCATAAAGTCGCCCACAGCCAGTCCGTTTCGATTGAAAAAACTCATCGAACGGTGACTAAAAGAAAAATTTCGAACATTTATGCGGGATGGCGTGGCGCCAGGGAGGGGCGGGCGGCGTCGCCTTCGCGAGCAGGCTCGCTCCCGCTAAGGGGCGCTGAACCTGTGTGCGATGGCGTCTGGGGGGATGAAGCGGGGCGGCGACTAAACGACTTCCAGGCGAATCTTGTTCTGGCTCAACAGTTGGGCGAGGGCGGGCACGGGCTGTTGGTCGGTGACCAGGCAATCGATCAGGGTGATCGGTCCCAGGCGAATCATGGCATTGCGCCCGAACTTGCTGGAGTCAGCCGCCAGGATCACTTGCCGGGCATTGGCGATGATCGCCTGGGATACCCGCACTTCCTGGTAATCGAAGTCCAGCAGGCTGCCGTCTTCGTCGATGCCACTGATGCCCACCAGGGCATAGTCGACCTTGAACTGGTTGATGAAGTCGACGCTGGCCTGGCCGACAACCCCACCGTCGCGGCGTACGTTGCCACCGGTGAGCAGCACGTCGAAATCATCCTTGGCGCTGAGCATGGAGGCCACGTGCAGGTTGTTGGTGATGATTTTCAGGTGGCTGTGGTTGAGCAGCGCCCGGGCGATGGACTCGGTGGTGGTGCCGATATTGATGAACAGCGAGGCGTGGTCGGGGATTTGACGGGCGATGGCTTCGCCGATGCGCTGCTTCTCGTCGCGCATCTGGTCGGCACGCATGGCGTATGCCGTGTTTTCCACGCTGGAATCATAGGCTGCGCCGCCATGGTAGCGGCGCAACAGGTTGTCTTCGGCCAGTTGATTGATATCGCGGCGAATGGTCTGCGGAGTAACTACGAACAACTGGGCCATTTCCTCGATGCTGACGTAGCCGCGTTCGCGGACCAGTTCGAGGATTTGCTGCTGACGGGGAGGCAGATTCATGGGGCGTCCTTTGGGCTGCCGTGCAAAATTTGCCCATGATGCCGCAGGAATCCCCTCCCGACCAGTTACCTGCCGAACACTGTCCGGCCCTTGGCTTATTCCTCGCCTTCGTGCGGTTCCCAATCACGGGTGCGGCTGACGGCTTTTTTCCAGCCGGCATAGAGTTTTTCCTTGGCGTTTTCTTCCAGTTGCGGGTCGAATTCGCGCTCGATCACTGCCTTGCCGCGCAGTTCTTCCAGGCTGCCCCAGAAGCCGCAGGCCAGGCCCGCCAGGTACGCTGCACCCAGGGCCGTGGTCTCGCGCATTTGTGGGCGCTCGACCTGGGTGCCGAGGATGTCGGCCTGGAACTGCATGAGGAAGTTGTTCGCCACTGCACCGCCGTCCACACGCAAGGCCTTGAGGCGTTCGCCGGAGTCCTGTTGCATGGCGTCGAGCACGTCGCGGGTCTGGTAGGCAATCGACTCCAGGGCTGCGCGAATGATGTGGTCGACCCGTACGCCGCGAGTCAGGCCGAACAGGGCGCCGCGGGCGTAGGGGTCCCAGTACGGAGCGCCGAGGCCGGTGAAGGCGGGTACCAGGTACACACCGTTGCTGTCCTTGACCTTGTTGGCGAAGTACTCGGTGTCGTGGGCGTCGTTGATGATCTTCAGTTCGTCGCGCAGCCACTGCACGGTAGAGCCGCCGTTGAACACGGCGCCTTCCAGGGCGTAGGCCACTTCGCCGCGCGGACCGCAGGCGATGGTGGTGAGCATGCCGTGGCTGGATTTGACGGCCTTGCTGCCGGTGTTCATCAGCAGGAAGCAGCCGGTGCCGTAGGTGTTTTTCGCCTGGCCGGGCTCCACGCACATCTGGCCGAACAGGGCCGCTTGCTGGTCGCCGGCGATGCCGCCGATGGCAATGCCGCTCTTGGTGTGGCCATAGATTTCTGACGAGGACTTCACCTGCGGCAACATCTCGCGCGGGATGTCCAGCAGCTCGAGCATCTTCGCGTCCCACTCCAGGGTGTGGATGTTGAAGAGCATGGTGCGCGAGGCGTTGGTGTAGTCGGTGACGTGGGTCTTGCCGCCGGTAAATTTCCAGATCAGCCAGCTGTCGACCGTGCCGAACAGCAACTCGCCGTTGCGCGCGCGCTCGCGGCTGCCTTCGACGTTGTCCAGGATCCACTTCAGCTTGGTGCCGGAGAAGTACGGGTCGGTGACCAGGCCGGTGGTGTCGCTGATGTATTGCTCGTGGCCATCGCGCTTGAGCTGCTGGCAGATCTCGGTGCTGCGGCGGCACTGCCAGACGATGGCGTTGTAGATCGGCCGGCCGCTGGTCTTGTCCCAGACCACGGTGGTTTCACGCTGGTTGGTGATGCCGATGGCGGCCACCTGGTCATGATGCAGGCCGGCTTGTGCCAGGGCCTCGACCATCACCGCGCTCTGGGTGGCGAAGATTTCCATCGGGTCATGTTCAACCCAGCCGGCTTGTGGGTAATGCTGGGCGAATTCGCGTTGAGCGGTGCAGACCACGTTGGCGTCGCGGTCGAAAATGATCGCGCGCGAGCTGGTCGTACCCTGATCAAGGGCAATGATGTAGTTCTTATTCTGTGTGTCGGTCATGTCGATTGCCTTGGACGAAATAAGGGGTGGATCGGGGCGCATGATCAATGGTGGGCAGGATCACGCGCCGCCGGTATCAGGAAATTCGGGTTTTGCCATCCATCGCCGGTTCTGCCTCTGTTGTAGCAGGTGCGGCGCCGGGCAGGTGACGGGCAATCAGCCCGCGATAGGCCGCAGCGCCGAGGCAGGCACCGACAATCGGAGCAAAAATCGGAATCAGGAAATAGGGAACATCCCGGCCGCCGGTGAAGGAAATTTCACCCCAGCCAGCGAAGAAAGTCATTAGTTTAGGGCCGAAATCCCGTGCCGGGTTCATCGCGAAGCCGGTCAGTGGTCCCATCGAGCTGCCGATCACGGCGATCAGCAGGCCGATCAGCAGCGGTGCCAGCGGGCCCTTGGGCAGGCCGTTGTTATCGTCGGTCAGGGACATGATCACGCCCATCAGGATGGCGGTGATGATCATCTCGACCAGGAACGCCTGGCCGGTGGACAGGGCCGGGTTGGGGAAGGTGGAAAACACCGACGCCAATTCCAGGCTGGCCTGGCTGCCGCGAACCATCTGCTGGGTTTGTTCGAAATCGAAGAACAGGTTGCTGTAAAGCGTGTAAACCAACAACGCCCCGCAGAAGGCGCCCGCCACCTGGGACAGGATGTAGAAGGGCAGTTTACGTTTTTCAAAGTCGGTGAAGATGCTCAGGGCAATGCTGACGGCCGGGTTCAGGTGAGCACCGGAAACGCCTGCGGTCAGGTAGATCGCCATGCTGACGCCGACGCCCCAGATGATGCTGATTTCCCACAGGCCAAAGCTGGCACCCGCGACTTTGAGAGCGGCGACGCAGCCAGTACCAAAAAATATCAGTAGCGCAGTTCCCAGGAACTCGGCCATGCATTGGCTCGAGAGGGGTGGTTGTTGTAAAGCAGTGCTCATGAAAACCTCGTTTTTTGTTGTTGTCGGGCGCTCGTCCCATAAGAGATCGAGCGCGATTTTCACCGAAGCAGGATCCCCATCCTGGTCTCGGCTTACTGCTGGGTGTTGCGTAGGAATTGTCGTGTGGCATTCGGAAACGAAAAAATATAGACAAGAAACGCTGATGTCAAAGGTCGAAAGTGAACAGTCAGTCACAAATCAACTATTGTTCGGGTGAATGATCGCGTCTTGAGAGGGTGGCAACGGCCGTGATTTGCCTGGCGGGTTGCGTCCACGATGGGATAGCAGGGCGGTCCTAGAGCCTTTTGCCGCGTGATGACCTAGAATCCGGCGCTGTGTTTAGTGTTCTTTCGTTGGCTTGGAGCTGCCATGACCCCTGCATTGGATCTGCTGAAAAAAGTGCGTGCCGAACACCGTGTACACAGTTATGAACATGATCCCAAGGCCGCTTCGTACGGGTTGGAGGCGGCGGAAAAGCTTGGGTTGCAGCCGGCCCAGGTGTTCAAGACCTTGCTTGCGGCCAGTGAGAAAGCCGAGTTGTTGGTTGCTGTGGTGCCGGTCGTCGGAAGTCTGGATTTGAAGGCGCTGGCCCATGCCGCCGGGGTCAAGAAAGTCGAGATGGCAGACCCCGCTGCCGCGCAGCGGGCAACCGGGTACTTGCTGGGGGGAATCAGCCCGTTGGGGCAGAAGAAACGGCTGCGCACCTTCATCGACAGCAGTGCCCACGCTTTTGCGACTATTTATGTCAGTGCCGGTCGACGCGGCCTGGAAGTCGAGTTGGCCCCTGCGGTGCTGGCCGAGCATACCCAGGCCGGGTTCGCTGACATCGGTCGGGCTTGACCCATTGGCTGTATGGTGAAAATCCACGGGCTCTGTCACTGGCAACCCAACCAGCGCTGCCGCATGCTCGTGCTCGCCTACACAAAAGGAGAGCAATCATGGAGTTAGCGTTTCATCAGGTCGATGCCTTCAGCGACCGTCCGTTCAGTGGCAACCCGGCGATGGTTTACCGACTCGAGGCCTGGCTCAGTGATGAGCTGATGCAGAACATCGCCGCCGAGCACAACCTCGCCGAGACCGCGTTTGTGGTGCGTGAGGCCCAGGGTTGGCATATCCGCTGGTTCACCCCGACCACGGAAGTGCCGTTGTGCGGCCACGCGACCCTGGCCAGCGCCCATGTGTTGTTCGACCTGTATGAAGAGCCACTGGAAAGCCTGGATTTCATCAGCAAGTCCGGGCCATTGCGCGTGACCCGCGAAGGTGGGCGGCTGTGGCTGGATTTCCCGAGGATCACGCCGAGTGGTGTGGCGGCCAATCCGCTGATTGCCGCAGCGCTGGGGGTTCAGCCCGTGGAAGTGCTGGGCTCCAACGAGTTGTTTGTGGTGCTTGAGTCGGAGCAGGCTGTGCGCGAATGCCAGCCGGACATGGCGGCCCTGGCGAAGTTGCCTTGGCTGGGGGCAATTGTCACCGCACGCGGCACGCAACATGATTTTGTCTCGCGCTATTTTGCCCCGGCCATCGGCATCAACGAAGACCCTGTCACCGGCTCGACCCATTGCCTGCTGATTCCTTACTGGGCGCAGCAACTGGATAAAACCAGTCTGACGGCCTACCAGTGTTCGGCGCGGGGCGGGGAGTTGCTCTGCCGCCTGGAAGGCGATCGGGTGAAGATTGGCGGGGCTGCGACGCTGGTGGCCAGCGGGACGTTGCTGCTGGGCTGAGACTGACGTCGCGGCTTGCGTAGGCGCGAAGCGGGCGGTATTCCGCTCGCTCCCACGGTGGTTCTTGGTGCGCGCAGATTGTGCATGCACCCTTGAGGATCAACTGGCCTGGCTGTACCGGCGGACTCCGGATTCAACGGCTGGAATCTGTGCCGCGGTGCTGCCGGATGCCTGGAACAGCACCAGGTGTTCGGCGGCCACGCGAATGCCGACATCGTCACCCACCAAGTGATCGGCGTGGCTTGGGAAGATCGATTCGAGCTGGCTGCCGGTGGGCAGTTGCAGGCGGTACAACGTCGAGGCGCCAAGGAAGGTCTTGCCGATGATCCGGGCTTTCAGCGCACTGTCCGGGGCGTAGACGATATCGTCGGGACGTAGCAGCACGTCCACGGCGCCACCGGTCGGCCAGGTGTAGGCGCGGTTGCCACGCAGCTCGCCGAGTTCGGTCTGCACCGACTCTGGGGTCTGCAACTGGCCACGAATGAAGTAGCCCTGGCCGATAAAGCTGGCGACAAACGGTGTCAGGGGCTCGTGGTACAGGTTGTAGGGCGTGTCCCACTGCTCCAGTCGACCTTCCTTGAATACCCCGACCTGATCGCTGACCGCGAAGGCTTCCTCCTGGTCGTGGGTCACCAGAATCGCACTGGTGCCACGGCTCTTGAGGATGTCACGGACTTCGTGGCTGAGCTTGCGGCGCAGTTCACCATCGAGGTTGGAGAAGGGTTCATCGAGCAGCAGCAGTTGCGGCTCCGGTGCCAGTGCGCGGGCCAGGGCTACCCGTTGCTGTTGGCCGCCGGAGAGTTCGTGGGGGAAGCGCTTGCCGAGGTTCTTCAGGTTCACCAGTTCGAGCATCTCGGCGGTGACCCGGTCTTTGTTCGGATGCTTGCGAATGCCGAAGGCGATGTTGTCCGCCACGCTCAGGTGCGGGAACAGTGCGTAGTCCTGGAACACCATGCCGATCCGCCGTTTCTCCGGCGCGAGGGTGAAACCGGCGCTGGAGATGGTCTCTCCCGCCAGTTGGATTTCCCCTTCGTGGACGGGTTCAAAGCCGGCGATGGCTCGCAGGGTGGTGGTCTTGCCACAGCCGGAGGAGCCGAGCAGGCAGCCAATGTCGCCGGCATTGAGGTGCAGGTTGAGGTTCTGTACAACGCGCTGGTCCTGGTAGCCGCAGGCCAGGTTGCGCAGGTTCAGCAGTAGTGTATGACTCATGCGTGGTGGTACGCCGGGGGAACG
Organism: Pseudomonas kielensis; assembly: GCF_014236655.1. Lineage (GTDB taxonomy): Bacteria > Pseudomonadota > Gammaproteobacteria > Pseudomonadales > Pseudomonadaceae > Aquipseudomonas > Aquipseudomonas kielensis. The sequence continues at coordinate 5,777 of NZ_JACMYG010000041.1, read as the reverse complement.
AGGAATTCGAGCAAGGCCTTTTGCGCGTGCAGGCGGTTTTCTGCCTGGTCCCAGGCCACTGAGCGGCCGTCGTCGAGCAGGTCGAGGCTGATTTCTTCGCCGCGGTGAGCCGGCAGGCAGTGCATGAACAGGACATCTTCGGCCGCCAGGTCGAGCAGGGCGCGGTTGACCTGGTAGGGCGCAAACAGTTTGAGGCGCTTGGCTGTTTCTTCTTCCTGGCCCATGGAGGTCCAGACATCGGTGCTCACCAGGTGCGCGCCACGCACGGCATCCTTGGGGTCGCGGACGATGGTCACGCGATCGCCAGCCGCCGCCACGAACTGCGGGTTCGGCTCGTAGCCCTCGGGGCAGGCGATGCGCAACTGGAAGTCGAACTGGATGGCCGCTTCTATATAGCTGTTGCACATGTTGTTGCCGTCGCCGATCCAGGCCACGGTCTTGCCCTGGATCGAACCACGGTGCTCAAGGAAGGTTTGCATGTCGGCCAGCAACTGGCACGGGTGCAGGTCATCGGACAGGCCGTTGATCACTGGCACGCGGGAGTTGGCGGCGAATTCGGTCAGGGTGCTGTGGGCAAAGGTGCGGATCATCACGGCGTCGAGCATGCGCGACATGACGATGGCGCAGTCGCCAATCGGCTCGCCACGGCCCAGTTGGGTGTCGCGCGGCGAGAGGAAGATGGCCTGGCCGCCGAGCTGGATCATGCCGGCTTCGAACGACAGGCGAGTCCGGGTCGAGGACTTCTCGAAGATCATCCCCAGGACGCGGTTTTTCAACGGCTCGAACAGTACGCCGCGGTTACGCAGGTCTTTGAGCTCAATGCCTCGACGGATCACGCTGACCAGCTCTTCGGGCGTGCAATCCATCAGGGAGAGAAAGTGCCTTGCGCTCATCATTGACTACCTTTTGCAACGGACCGCAGATACTCAAAGCCTTGTTTAATTAAAAAAACGGGCGAGACCTGCGGCGTAAGCCGCACGGGGCGACGAAATAGGGGAAGGCGCAATATTGACATTAAATGTCGCGTCTTACCAATAGGCTACGGTGTTTAGGGGATTTCAGAGGGGCTACGGGGTGACCGCAGTAGCGCTTTTGAAGCCTGTTTCCTGACAGCAGCAAGCCCTTTGTACACTGCCCCCGCGCGCCTTGGCAATCGAGCGCAGCGCATGGGCGGGCGTAGCGGTCGGTTTTCGCCCTGCCGGTCGCCCGGTAGCAGGGCGCTATCGGCAGGCCTGATGGCCGTCGATTCACAAGATGAACGTCGCTGGTGCAGGGGGCGGACTCGGCCCATAGTTTTACTCCCGCAACCGCGCCCTGGTTGCCCCGAATAAAACAGAGACTGGCCATGACCAAGACTCTTAACCACCGTGCCTGCCACCTGTGTGAAGCCATCTGCGGCTTGACCATCGAAACCACCGCCAGCGACAGCGCGGGCCTGCAGATCACCTCGATCAAGGGCGACCCGCTGGACAGCTTCAGTCGGGGTCATATCTGTCCCAAGGCGGTGGCGTTGCAGGATATCCAGAACGATCCCGATCGCCTGCGCCAGCCTATGCAGCGCGTCGGGAACGAGTGGCAGGCGATTGGCTGGGACGAGGCTTTTGCCCTGGTCGCCGAGCGCCTGGCGACGATTCAGGAGCGTCATGGGCAGAACGCGGTGGCGGTGTATCAGGGCAACCCCAGCGTGCATAACTACGGGCTGATGACCCACAGCAATTATTTCCTCGGGTTGTTGAAGAGCCGCAATCGCTTCTCCGCGACGTCCGTGGACCAGTTGCCCCATCACCTGACCAGTCACTTGATGTATGGCCACGGGTTGCTGCTGCCGATCCCCGACATCGATCACACCGATTTCATGCTGATCCTGGGCGGCAATCCGCTGGCGTCCAACGGCAGCATCATGACGGTGCCGGATGTGGAAAAACGCTTGAAGGCGATCCAGGCGCGTGGCGGCAAAGTGGTGGTGGTCGATCCGCGGCGCAGCGAGACGGCCGCGATGGCCGACCAGCATATTTTTGTCCGACCCGGGGGCGATGCGGCGTTGCTGTTTGGCGTGCTCAATACCTTGTTCAGCGAAGGCCTGAGCCGCGACAGTCATTTGCCAGTGGATGGGCTGGATCAAGTACGCCAGGCGATTGCGCCGTTCAATGCCGAGGCCATGAGCCCGTTGTGTGCGGTGCCTGCCGAGCAGATCCGCCAATTGGCGCGGGATTTTGCCGCCGCGCCGACGGCGGTTTGTTATGGGCGCATGGGGGTTTCGACCCAGGCCTTTGGCACTTTGTGTCATTGGCTGGTGCAGTTGATCAACCTGGTTACCGGCAATCTGGACCGGGTCGGCGGGGCGCTGTGCACGGAACCTGCGGTTGATCTGGTGGCGTCGACCTCAGGCGGGCATTTCAATTTGTGGCAAAGCCGGGTCTCCGGGCGGCCGGAATACGCCGGTGAGTTGCCGGTGTCGGCCCTGGCCGAAGAAATGCTCACCGGCGGCGAGGGGCAGATTCGCGCGCTGATCACGGTGGCTGGCAATCCGGTGTTGTCGACGCCCAATGGCCGGCAACTGGAGCAGGCGCTGGACGGGCTGGAGTTCATGGTCAGCATTGACCTGTACATCAACGAAACCACGCGTTATGCGGACCTGATCCTGCCTTCGACCTCGGCGTTGGAAAACGATCATTACGACACCACGTTCAATATGTTCGCGGTGCGCAATGTCAGCCGCTTCAACCGGGCGATCCTGCCCAAGCCCGCGGGCGCGCTGCATGATTGGGAAATCTTCGTCGGCCTGGCCAAGGCCTTTGCGGCCAGGACGGGCAAGGAGCTCAAGCCGACGCTGCCGCCGGCACAGATGATCGACTTTGCCTTGCGTGCCGGTCGCTACGGTGATGCCTCCCAGTACAAACTCTCGGTGACCCGCCTGTTCGATCATCCCCATGGCGTCGATCTGGGGCCGCTGAAGGCCAACCTGGGGCCACGCCTGAAAACGGCCAATCAGCACGTGCAAGCGGCGCCAGCGGCGATTCTCGCGGATCTGCAGCGCTTTGCCGCGTTGCAAGCGCCGGCGGCGGATGAGTTGGTGATGATTGGCCGACGCCATGTGCGCAGCAACAATTCGTGGATGCACAACTACCACCGCCTGGTGAAGGGCAAGCCGCGGCATCAGTTGTTGATGCATCCGGACGACCTCGCCCAGCGCGGGCTCAGCGACGGTCAGCGGGTGCGGGTCAGTTCGCGGGTCGGCGAGATCGAAGTCGAGGTGCTGGGCAGTCTCGAGATGATGAGGGGCGTGGTCAGCCTGCCCCATGGCTGGGGCCATGCCCGGCCTGGGGTGCAGATGGGCATCGCCACGGCGCAACCGGGGGCCAGCGCCAACGACCTGACGGATGAGCGTCAGCTGGATGAGTTGTCGGGCAACGCCGCACTCAATGGTGTGCCGGTGACGGTGGCTGCGGCCTAGGCATGTCTGTCGGGGAGACCGAGCATCGCGCCGGTCTTTCCGTTACAATGCGCCACCGTGCCGACAACTGAGTCGGAAAGTTCAGCCGAGGTGCTCCATGGATATCATCGAAACGATTAAAGAGCAGATTGCCAACAACACCATTCTGCTTTACATGAAAGGCTCGCCGAATGCCCCACAATGTGGCTTCTCCGCGAAAGCCGCGCAGGCTGTCATGGGCTGTGGTGAGAAGTTCGCTTACGTGGACATCCTGCAGAACCCGGAAATCCGCGCCAACCTGCCAAAGTACGCCAACTGGCCAACCTTCCCACAGCTGTGGGTCGGTGGTGAATTGGTTGGCGGTAGCGACATCATGACCGAAATGGCTGCCGACGGTTCGCTGCAGGCGACCATCAAGGCTGCTGTGGAAAAGGCTGCTGCCGGCAAGACCGAAGCCTAAGTGGTGTAGGCGCTGGCTTGCCAGCGAACACTTGCTGCGGATCAAAAAAAGCCCCGCCTCTCGATAAGAGGGCGGGGCTTTTTTAATGGGCGTTAACTTGGTGTTATTCACCCATCTGCGATTGCAGATAGTTCTCGATGCCGACTTTATCGATCAGGCCCAGTTGGGTTTCCAGCCAGTCGATATGTTCTTCCTCGGACTCGAGAATGTCTTCGAGCAGTTCACGGCTGCCGAAGTCGCCGACGGTCTCGCAGTGGGCGATGGCGGTCTTCAGGTCGGCGTGACCGGTGCGCTCGATGCGCAGGTCGCACTCGAGCATTTCCTTGGTGTGTTCACCGATGTGCAGCTTGCCCAGGTCCTGGACGTTTGGCAGGCCTTCAAGAAACAGGATGCGCTTGATCAGCTTGTCCGCGTGTTTCATCTCGTCGATGGATTCTTTGTACTCGTGCTTGCCCAGCTTGTTCAGGCCCCAATCTTCGTACATGCGGGCATGCAGGAAGTACTGATTAATTGCGACCAGCTCATTGGCAAGGATCTTGTTGAGATGCTGGATGACTGTTACGTCGCCTTTCATGATGGGGTCCTGTCCTTAAGTGCGGTATATAAGGCGGAGTCTGAGCCTGCAACTTCTTAGTGTCAAACCTAAGTTATTGAATAATATATAAAAATTAATCGGAATAAGAATGTTTGTGTTCCGCATCCTGACGCTAAGCGATTGAATTACAGGCATAAAAAAACCGGACACTAAGTCCGGTTCTTTGAGATGGGTTACTTATGCGGCGGAAAATTCTACGGGATAGGGGATGGCCGCCTGGCTCATCTGCAGATCGGCGAGGGTTTCGCGGACCACCTGCTTGGCAAGGCAGGCGCATTTGCCGCATTGGCTGGCAACGCCGGTGGCTTCGCGCACCTCACGGTAGCTGCAGCAACCTTCGTAGATTGCATCGCGGATCTTGCCGTCGGTGACGCCAGTGCAGAGGCAGACATACATAGAGTGAGAACCTATCGCGGGTTGTGGCTCAATTGCGATGGATCTTAATGTTAACGAGAATGATTGTCAAAGTGGTTTCCGCGCCTGTTGTGATCGATCGCTGCTTGCCTGACGAACGGCTACATGGCAACAGGTCAAAAACGCAGTGTATGATGGTCGGTCTTTGCGAACGGTAGCCGATTCATGAAGCTGTCGTTTACCGGCGGCAGACTGGATCGCTACCCTTCTTCACGCACTACACCAGGAGATATCCAATGAGCGTACTTGTAGGCAAACAAGCCCCTGACTTCACCGTACCGGCCGTACTCGGCAATGGCGAAATCGTTGACAGCTTCACCCTGTCCTCGGCCATCAAAGGCAAATACGGCCTGGTGTTCTTCTACCCGCTGGACTTCACCTTCGTTTGCCCGTCCGAGCTGATCGCTCTGGACCACCGCATGGCTGACTTCAAGGCGCGCAACGTGGAAGTGATCGCGGTGTCGATCGACTCGCACTTCACCCACAACGCCTGGCGCAACACCCCGATCAATGCCGGCGGCATCGGTCAGGTCCAGTACATCATGGCTGCTGACATGAAGCACGACATCGCCAAGGCGTACGACGTTGAATCCGAAGGCGGCGTGGCTTTCCGTGGCGCGTTCCTGATCGACGACAAAGGCGTTGTCCGCTCGCAGATCGTCAACGACCTGCCACTGGGCCGTAACATGGAAGAGCTGATCCGCCTGGTCGACGCGCTGCAGTTCCACGAAGAGCACGGCGAAGTTTGCCCAGCCAACTGGAAAAAAGGCGACAAAGGTATGACTGCTTCGCCAGAAGGCGTTGCCGCTTACCTGACCGAGAACGCTGGCAAGCTGTAAGCCACGCGTTTCAGGCATAAAAAAACCGGCCCTAGT
>NZ_JACMYG010000040.1 GCF_014236655.1 Pseudomonas kielensis | reverse complement strand
GACCAATCGGCCGATGACCATGAGTAAGAGGATGTGATTGACAGGCAGCACCCTGAAGATGTGAATGTTGGTAGTAAATAGGTCGTTTCCCTGATGCTTGTGGGAAACGTATTAAGTTAGCCGTCCGCGTACGAGTGCAACGTCATAGTCGTGGTGGCTACGCGTGTTCCCAGGGCTGGCGCCTTGTCAGACTCGATCCTGGCGCAGCCACTCGATGAACAGCGCAAACAGCTCTGACTGGGAGTTGATCGCCAACTTCAGGTACAGGTTCTTGCGGTGCATGCGCACAGTTTCCGCGGCGATTCGCAGTTCGTTGGCGGTCGACTTGACCGAGTGGCCGCGCAGCACCATGTGCGCCACTTCACGTTCACGCTCGGTCAGTACCTCACTACCAAAATGCTCGAAGGCGTGCTGGATACTGGGTTTGAGGTCAACCGTCGCAGGCACGGCCACGGTGTCCTGTTGCGTGATCAGTCGGTTGCACTGGGCGAACTGGCGGATGAACTGGCGCACCATGGGTTCGACCGCGCGTAGCAGGTCCAGTTGCCCGGCACTCAAGGCCTGGCCGCCAAAGCCCTGGAACAGGCTCAGGGACACCTTGCTCCGGTTGCCGACATCGACAATGAAATAACTGTCTTCAGAACAACCGCCCTTGAGGTAGTAGGTCTTGTAGTAGTCGCTGTCGAAAAAGTCATCCGGGGCGATTTCTTCCAGGTGGTAGAAGCCTTCCGCCAGGCCCTGCTCCACTGCCAGGCAAAACGGGTCGAGCAGATAGCCGCCGGCAAAATAGCGTTCGATTACCGACTCCCGGTACTGCTCGGGGATGCCTTGCAGGTACAAGGATTGGGGTGGCTGGTCCTTGCGCTCCAGGCTGATCATTACCGATTCCACCGACACCAGGTGCCCCAAGGCCTGCGCCAGGCAGCGCAGCGCATCCGCGGAGTCGATCCGGGTAAAGGCGTGCGCAAGCCCGGCGTGCCATTGATGTAGGGCACGCCAGGGCATGGCGATCAGTGTGTGGTCCTGGGCTTTACTCATGCCGCGCAGTCTAGCCGGGGAGCCAGGACTGCGCATAGGCAGGCTGCTGCTCATCGCCCGGTGTACAGGTCCAGGGCCTGGAGTTCGGCGGCGACCTCCAGGATGCACTCGCGCAGGGTCTCGACGATTTCGTCGACCTGGGCGTGGGTGATGATCAGCGGCGGCGACATCACATTGAGGTGCATGATCGGCCGCACCAGCAATCCCCTGGCCTGGGCCCGCAGGTGAATCCGTTCGCCGATGTTGACCTCGTCGGCAAACAGCGCCTTGCTGGCCTTGTCGGCGACGAATTCGACACACGCCATGAGCTTCTCGCAGCGCACATCACCCACCAGTGGCAAGCCCCGCAGGGTGTCCAGGCGTTGTTCCAGGTAGCTGCCCACGTCCTGCACGTGGGCCAGCAGGTTCTCGCGCTCGATGATCTCGATGTTCTTCAGCGCCGCGGTGCAGCACACCGGGTGGCCGCTGTAGGTGAACCCGTGAGTGAAGCAGCGACCCTGGCCGGGCTCGGCGATCACGTCCCAGATCCGCGTCGAGAAAATGCACGCCCCCAGCGGCAGGTAGGCCGACGTCAGGCCCTTGGCGGTGGTAATGATGTCCGGCTGCACGCCGAACAGCTCGCTGGAGGCGAACCACTTGCCCAGGCGGCCGAACGAGGTCACCACTTCATCGGCGACAAACAGGATGTCGTGGGCCTGGCACACCTGCCACATGCGCTGCAGATAACCTTCAGGGGGAATGATCACCCCGCCGGACCCCATGATCGGCTCGGCAAAAAACGCCGCGACCCGGTCGGCACCGATGCTGTGGATCTTGTCTTCGAACTCCTGGACCAGGAATTCGAGGAACTGCGCTTCGTCCATGCCATCGGGCGCGCGGTAGGGGTTGGGGTTGGAGACGTGATGAATCAGCTCATGGGCGTAGTCGAACTCCGGCACCCGGTCGGCGGCCTTGTTGCCGATCGACATCGTCAGGCAGGTCGAGCCGTGATAGGCGTTGTAGCGGGCAATGATGTGTTTTTTCTGCGGCTTGCCACGGCAGTTCTGGTAGTACTGGATCAGTCGATAGGCGGTGTCGACCGCGGTCGAGCCGCCGGTGGTGAGGAACACGTGGTCGAGATCGCCGGGGGCCAGGCTGGCAAGCTTTTCGCAGAGCTGGATCGCCACCGCGTTGGCCATGTCGGAGAACGGATTGGCGTAGGCCAGTTGCCGTACCTGATCGGCAATCGCCAGGGCCATCTCCTCGCGCCCCAGGCCGATGTTGGTGCACCACATGCCGCCCACCGCATCGAGAAAGCGCTGGCCTTGGCTGTCGTAGATATAGGCGCCGTCGCCGGCGACGATGTTAAGTGCACCGTTTTGCCGGTGTTCATCGAACACGTGGTAACCGTGCATGTGGTGGGCCTTGTCGGCCTTGACCAGTTGGGCGTTATCGAACGTGTTGAAGAACTCGGGGTTGGGCGTGGTCATGGCAAAGGTCTCGAAGGTAATGATCAATCCGCTGGGATATCAAGGTGGGAGCGAGCCGGCGCTGACTCAGAGCCCGGTCTTTACCGTGCTCCAGACCCGGGTGATGGCCCGCATGTCCTTGGCGTCCTGGGTCTTCTGCGCGAACAGCCGTTCACGGGTGGCGGCGTCGGGGTAGATCGCCTGGTTGTCACGCACCTCGGGCTGCAGCAACGCGGTGGCGGCCTGGTTGCTGTTGGCGTAATGGATGTAGTTGCTGACGTCGGCCATCACCTGGGGTTGCAACAGGTACTGGAGGAACGTGTGGGCGTTGGCCACATGGGGCGCGTCGCCGGGGATGTACATATTGTCGAACCAGATCAGCGAGCCTTCCTTGGGCACGAAGTACGCCAGGTTGATCTTCAGCTTGGCCTCCTCCGCTCGGGCCTGGGCGGTGGCGTAATCGCCGGACCAGGTCATGGCCATGCAGACATCGCCATTGGGCAGGCTGGTGAGGTAGTTCACCGAGTCGAATTTCTTGATGTAGGGGCGTACCGACAGCAGCAGGTCCTGGGCGGCCTTGAGGTCGGCCGGCGCGGCGCTGTGGGGATCGCGGCCCAGGTAGGTCAAGGCCAGGGGGATGACTTCGGTGGGGGCGTCGATCAGGGTCACGCCGCAGTCGGCGAAACGCGAGACGATCTTTGGATCGAAGATCATCGCCAGCGAACCGATGGGCGCATCGGGCATGCGGGCCTTGATCATGTCGACGTTGTAGGTCACGCCGTTGCTGCCCCAGGTGTAAGGCGCCGAATAGACCACGCCGCTGTCGTAGCCCTGCAAGTCTTGCAGCACCTTGGGGTCCAGGTTGCTCCAGCCCGGCAGTAGCTGCTTATCCAGGGGCTGGAACACCTTGGCCTTGATCAGCGGCGGCACCAGGGAGGCATTGAGCACCACCAGGTCATACCCGGAATGGCCGGTGAGCAACTTGGCCTGCACCGTCTCGTAGGCATCGAAGGTGTCGTAGATGACCTTGATCCCCGTGGCCTGCTCAAAATCGGCCAGGGTCTTTTCACCGATGTAGTCCGCCCAGTTGTACAACCGCAGCGTATGGGCGTCGTTCACCTCGGCGGCATGCACCGCCCAGGACATGGGAGCAAGCAACAGACTGGAAAACACGCGTAGTGCCTTGCGCATTGCACATTCCACCTTATGAGCAGGCTCGGCTCTGGATGAGCGGGCGTGCCTACTATTGGAGGATTTGCGCGAAGGCACCATACCCCGAAAGGGGGTGAACGGCCGCACCACCAAACGCAGAACCGTAGCGGCTGCCGAGCCCGCGAGGCAGCGTTAACGGCCGCAGGACGTTCATTCAACGTGGCACTACATCCGCCGGGGGTCGCTACGCAACCCAACGCAGCCTTCGGCAGCGGCTACAACGCACTTTCCGTCAGACCGCCAGCACGCTGCAGGACGCCTGGTACAGCAGGTGCTCGGTGGTGCTGCCGATGAGTTTTTCCAGGCCCCGCGACTGGTTGCGGCCCAGGACCAGCACATCCACCTGGTGCTCATGGGCAAATTCGGCCAGCACCCGGACCGGGTCGCCGCTGATGAAGTGCCGGTGCTCCGGCGCTACGCCAAACCGCTCGGCGGTGTCGAGAAAGGCGTTTTCCAGGTCCTGGCGCAACTCCCGGGTCAATTCCCCCAGCGCCAGCCCGGCGCCGCCCAGGTCGCCGAGAAAGTCCGCGGCGATGTCACAGGCACTGATCAGGTGCAGTTCGGCATCACATTGCAACGCCAGGCGTTCGGCCTGCTTGATGATCCGCGCGTTGAGCTGCTGGTTCTGTGGTTGGTCGTTGGCGCTGTCGATGGCGGCCACGATCTTGCGCGGCAAAGCCTGCGTCTGGTCGCCCACCAGGTAGGTCGGCACCGGGCAATAGCGCAGCAGGTGCCAATCCATTGGGGTGAAGAAGGTGCGCTTGAGCAATGGCTCCTGCTGCACTTGCTTGATCAGCAGGTCCGGTTGCAGTTCGCTGACGTGCTCCAGGATGTCGCGTTTGAGGTCTTCGGACCAAGTGGTATGGGCCGTGACCTCGACCCCGCTGGCCCGCAACTGTTGCGCCTGTCCCTGGAGCCAGTCGTCCTGTTCCTGCAGATAGCTGACCCGCGCGCTGGCCCAGTCATCGCCCTCCAGCAGGGTCAGGATGCCCAGGGACTTGATCAGCGCGACGATGTGCAGGCTCGCGCCACTGGCTCCGGCCAGCGCTCCGGCCTGCTGGATGGCGGGCGACTCGCGCAGGGCCGGGTTGATGATCAGCAGCAGGCGTTGGTACTGGCTCATGGTCGGGTTCTCGGATGAAGTTATGTTCAGTATTGACCCAAGACTGCACCCGTGGCGGTTTAGCGTATTGATCCCGATCAAGGCCGGCGGCGCTGGCCAGCCAGCGCCTGTGGATCGCGGCTCAGGCCGTGGTTGGAGTCCGCGGATACAACTGCTCGTCAAACTGCGCCAGGCGCGGGAACACCAGGGGCTGTTCATCGGCCAGGTGCTGCAGGCGCTGGTCGTACTCCACCAAAAATGCCTGGCGCGCTTCATCGCTGATGTAGGGCACATGCCAGGCGACGAAGGGTTCCAGGACATCAAAACCGACGTAGGCCAGGGTACCGCGCAGGATCGGCCGCAGCATGTCCTGCAGGGGACCGTGGATCGCGTCCTCGCCAAACATGTGCTCACGCCCGCCCAGGGTCACGCTGACCAGGGCCTTCTTGCCACTCAAGCCACCCTGGTCGTAGAAGCGTTTGCCGCCGTAGCAGACGCCGGACACCAGCACCCGGTCGATCCAGCCCTTGAGCATGGCTGGGGCGGAGAACCAGAAGATCGGGAAGTTGAGGATCAGCAGGTCGGCCCACAGCAGTTTGTCCAACTCGCCCTGGATGTCCGCGGCCAGGGATTGGCTCTTGACCCCCAGGCGTTGTTCCAGGGCGTAGACCAGGTAGTCGGGGTTTTCCCGCGAGGAGAAGTCCTGGCTGCTGGCCACCGGGTTCCAGTTCATCGCGTACAGGTCGCTGACCTGCACCTCGTGGCCCTGGGCCTTGAGGGTGGTCACGGCCTGGTCACGCAGGGCCGCGGTGAAGGAGTTTGGTTCAGGGTGAGCGTGGACGATCAGTACTTTCATGAGGCTTCCTTAGACGTCTGCAAGCGTCGGCGTTGAAGGGTGTGCGGCGCGCGTGGCCAGCAACCGGTCGAGCCAGTCGGGGTCCATTTGCGGTTCGGATGAAAACAGCAGCCCGGTGTAGTCCTGGTGCGGCGGGGTGAAGATGGCATCACGGGAGCCGTGGTCCACCACCCTGCCCCTTTGCATCACCAGCACTTCGTCGGCAATTGCCCGCACCGTGGCCACGTCGTGGGTGATGAACAGGTAGGCGACGCCCAGTTGCTGTTGAATGCGGTTGAGCAGTTTCAGTACGCCTTCGGCCACCAGTTGGTCGAGGGCCGAGGTGGCTTCGTCGCAAATGATCAGTTGAGGGTCGGCCGCCAGCGCCCGGGCGATGCAGATTCGTTGCTTCTGCCCGCCGGACAATTCCCGGGGCTGACGCTCCATGAAGGTTGCCGGGTCGAGCTCGATCATCTCCAGCAACTCGGCAACCCGGGCCCGCAGTGCCTTGCCCTTGAGGCCCAGGTAGAAGGTCAGCGGCCGACCGATGATATCGACGATGCGCTGGCGCGGGTTGAGCGCCGTGTCGGGGATCTGGTAGATCATCTGGATCCGGCGCAGTTGTTCCTTGCTGCGCTGGCGAAAATCCGCCGGCAGCTGCTGGCCGTCGTACAGCACCTGGCCCGCCGTCGGCGGCAGCAGGCCGGTGATCAAGCGCGCGGTGGAGCTTTTGCCGCTGCCGGACTCCCCGATCACCGCCAGGGTCTGGCCGCGGTACAGGCTCAGGGACACATCGTGCAGCACCGGCTGCTGGCCATAGCTGGCGCAGCTGTTGCGCAACTCCAGCAAGGGCTGCTCCTGCTGTGGCAAGGGCTTGGGTTCGGTGCGGAAACTGCGCACCGCCCACAGCGACTTGGTGTAGTCCTGCTGCGGGGCGTCGAGCATCTGCCGGGTCTGGGCCTCTTCCACCAGCTTGCCGTGGCGCAGCACCATGATCCGGTCGGCCATCTGCGCCACCACTGCCAGGTCATGGCTGATGTAGATCGCGGCGCTGCCGTACCTCGTCACGGCATCGCGAATCGCCGCCAGCACCTCGATCTGGGTGGTGACGTCCAGGGCCGTGGTCGGTTCATCAAAGATGATCAGGTCCGGGTGGCAAGCCATGGCCATGGCGGTCATGACCCGCTGCAACTGGCCTCCGGAGACCTGGTGCGGATAACGCTGGCCGATCTGCTCGGGGTTGGGCAGGCGCAGCACCCGATACAGTTCGACGGCTTCGGCCATGGCTTGCGCGCGGCTGATGCCGGCGTTCTGCACGGCGGTTTCCACGTGCTGGTCAATCAAGCGATGGGCCGGGTTGAATGACGCCGCCGCACTCTGCGCGACATACGCGATGCGCAGCCCCCGCAGCTTGCGCAGGGTCTCGGGCTTGGCGGCCAGCAGATCGATGCCATCGAACTGCAGCGATCCGCCGGTGATCCGGCAGCCATCGCGGGTGTAGCCCATGGCGGCCAGGCCGAGCGTCGACTTGCCGGCCCCCGACTCGCCGATCAGGCCCAGTACTTCACCCCGTTGCAGGGTCAGGTCGATGCCCTTGATCAACGGATGCCAGGCGTCCTCGTAGTGACCTTCGATGTGCAGGTTGCGGATTTCCAGCAGCGGTTTGGCGGTATTCATCTTCAGCATTCCTTGAGACCGCTGGATTTGTGCAGCATCCAGTCGACGACGAAGTTGACGCTCACCGTGATCAACGCCACGGCCAGGGCGGGCAGCAATGGGCTGATGTCACCGAAGGTGATCAGCACCGCGTTGTCGCGCACCATGCTGCCCCAGTCAGCCGTGGGCGGTTGAATACCCAGGCCCAGGAACGACAACGCGCTGATGAACAGAAACACAAAGCAGAACCTCAGGCCGAATTCGGCAATCAGCGGCGCCGCGGCATTGGGCAGCACCTCGCGGGTCACCAGCCACCACAGGCCTTCACCCCGCAGCCGCGCGGCCTCGACGAAGTCCTGGACCACCACGTTCATCGCCACCGCCCGGGACAGGCGGAACACCCGGGTTGCGTCCAGCAGCGCGATCACCAGCACCAGCGAGGTGGCCGTGGTGCCGACCACGCTGAGGATCAGCAAGGCGAAGATCAGTTGCGGAATGGCCATCAGGATGTCCACCACCCGCGACAAGCCCTGGTCGACCCAGCCGCCCTTGATCGCCGCCACCAGCCCGCTCAAGCCACCGAGCAGGAACGCCAGTAGCGTAGTCAGGAAGGCGATCCCCAGGGTGTTACGGGCGCCGTAGACCAGGCGGCTGAACATATCGCGGCCCAGGTTATCGGTGCCCAGCAGGAACTCCCCGCCCCAGGGCGCGAAGCCCTCGCCCACCACCTGGGTTTCGCCGAACGGCGCCAACAGGGGAGCGAACAGCGCCACCAGGATGTACAGCACAATCACCAGCAGGCCGAACTGGGCGCTCAGCGGCGCCCGGAGCAATTGTTTAAGCAGGCTCATGGTCTACCCCTTCGGATGCATCAGGCGTGGGTTACTGGCAATCGACAGCACGTCGGCGCTGGTATTGAGCAGGATGTAGGTGGCCGCGAAGATCAGGCTGCAGGCCTGCACCACCGGGATGTCGCGCTTGGCCACCGAGTCCACCAGCAGTTGGCCAAGACCGGGGTAGACAAACACCACCTCGACCACGACTACCCCCACCACCAAGTAGGCCAGGTTCAGCGCCACCACGTTGACGATCGGCGCCAGGGCGTTGGGCAAGGCGTGGCGAAAGATGATCCGCGCCGGGCTGATGCCCTTGAGCCGGGCCATTTCGATGTAGGGGCTGGCCAGCAGGTTGATCAGCGAGGCGCGGGTCATGCGCATCATCTGCGCGATCACCACCAGGCTCAGGGTCGCCACCGGCAGCACCGAGCGCTCGAGGATGGTGCCCAGCGAGGCGTCCGGGGCCAGGTTGGAGATGCTCGGGAACCAGTTGAGTTTCACCGCGAACACCAGGATCAGCAGGTACGCCACGAAGAACTCAGGGAACGACACCGCGCTCAAGGCCGAGGTGTTGAGCAAGCGGTCGAACCAACTGTTGCGATACAACGCCGCGAGCATGCCCAGGAGCAAGGCCAGCGGTACCGAGACCAGCGCCGCCAGCAGCGCCAGGCTGAAGGTGTTGCCCAGGCGGCTGCCGACCAGGTCGGCGATCGGTCGCTGGTTGGCCAACGACACCCCCAGGTCGCCCTGCAGCAACTGCCAGATCCAGTGGCCGAAACGGCTCAGCGGCGGCATGTCCAGGCCCAGTTGGGCACGAAATGCGGCGACGGTTTCCGGGGTCGCCGACTGGCCGAGCATGGCCTGGGCGATGTCACCCGGGAGCATGCCCACGGCGAGGAAAATAATCACCGAGACGGCAAACAATGACAGCAGGCCGAGTGCCAGGCGCTGCCCTAACAACCTGAAAATACTTCGCATCGTGCGGTTCCTTGAATTGGGCACGCTGGTGAAGATTGCAAATTCCACTGTAGGAGCGGGCGCCCGCTCCTACAGGGATGTTCAGTGTTTCAACGGTTGCATCAGGCCTGCCACCAGCGCTCGATCACCCGCAGCCCGTCCAGCTCGCCATACGGCGCGGTCTGGCCGCCATGGTTGACACGCTTGGAACGGGCCGCCACGGAGCTGGCGAACAACGGCACGATCGCCCCGCCGTCGTCGCGGCACAGCGCCTGCATTTCGTTGTACATCTCGCGGCGCAGCGGTTCGTTCATCTCGCCCCGGGCGGCATTGAGCAATTGGTTGAAGCGTGGGTTGTCCCAGTGGGTTTCGTTCCAGGCCGCGCCCTTGGCGTAACCGATGCTGAACATGCGGTCGGCGGTCAGGCTGCTGTACCAGAACGAGGTGGTGAAGGGTTGCTTCATCCACACGTTGGAGAAAAAGCCGTCCGCGGGCTCGCGCACCACGTCGATGTCGATCCCGGCGGCCCGGGCCTGCTCCTTGAACAGCACCGAAGCGTCCACGGCCCCGGTGTAGGCGGCGTCGGACGCTTGCAGGCGTACCTTGAGCGAATCCATGCCGGCCTGTTTCAGGTGGAAACGCGCCTTGTCCGGGTCGTAGCTGCGTTGCTCCAGCGCGCTGTTGATGAACCGGCTGCCGGGCTGGATCGGGTGGTCGTTGCCCACCAGGCCGTAGCCGTAGAGCACCGAGGCCAGCAGGGTTTCGCGGTTGATCGCGTGTTTCATGGCCAGGCGCACGTCGTTGTTCTGGAACACCGGGCTGTCGGTGAGCATGGGGAAGGTGTAGTGCTGGGCGCCCTTGGTTTCCTCGATCACCAGGTTGGGGTTGCGCTTGAGCAGGGCCACGGTCTTGAGGTCGACCTTGTTGATCACGTCCACCTGGCCGGTCACTAGGGCGTTGACCCGCGCGGCGCCATCGGCGATGGCGATCAGTTCGGCACTGGCGAAGTGCGCCCGGCCGGGTTTCCAGTAGTCGGGGCTGCGCTCCAGGGTCATGCGCACGCCCGGCTCGAAGTCCTTGAGCCGATAGCCGCCGGTGCCGACCGCGGATTGCCAGTCCGGCACGCCGTCCTTGCTGGGCATGATCACCAGGTGGTAGTCGGCAACCACATAGGCGAAGTCGGCGTTGCCCGAGTGCAACTCGAACACCACGCTGTCCGGTCCCTGGGCGCTGACGTTGGCGACATCGCCGAGCACGGTCTTGGCCGCCGACGTGGACTTCTCGCCCAGGTGGTGCTGGATCGAGGCCACCACATCTTCGCTGCTCAGGCTCTTGCCATTGTGGAAGGTCACGCCCTGGCGCAGCTTGAAGGTCCAGACCCGCGCGTCGGGGCTCGACTCCCAGCTCTGCGCCAGTTCCGGAATGGCGGTGCCGTCGACGGCGATTTCGCTCAAGGTGTTGTACACCGCCGAGAAGCCGACGAAGGTGAAGGTGTCGCTCCAGGAGCCAGGATCACGCGAGTCGGTGGTGCTACCACCGGCCAGGCCCAGGCGCAGCACGCCACCGGGCTTGGGGGTCGGGTCCTGGGCAAATGCGCCAAACGGCAAGCCCATGGAGAAGGCACCGGCCACCGTGGCCGCAGCCGCGCTGTATTTGAGGAAGTCCCGGCGCGGGAAGCTGTGCGCATGGTTCGCTTGAGTAATCTTGTTGTTGTTATCGCTCATTGCATGGCCTCTGATCAAAAGCTGCGTTGTTAATCGATTACCGGTCCAACTCCACGCAAGGCACCGGGCCATGGCCCGGTGCAAACACTCTGTGTGGCGTCGACCGTCACACCTGGATCGCCTTCACTTCGACGAATTCATTGAGCCCCTCTTCCCCCCACTCCCGGCCATTGCCGGATTGTTTGTAGCCGCCGAACGGCGCCTGATAGTTGAACGCCGCGCCATTGATAAAACACTGGCCTGCGCGCACTTGCCGGCCCAGGTGCAATGCCCGCTCGGCGCTGCCGGCCCAGACGGCGCTGGACAGGCCGAAAGGCGAGTCGTTGGCGATCTGCAACGCGTGCGCTTCATCGGTGTAGGGGATCAGGCACAGCACCGGGCCGAAGATCTCTTCCTGGGCGATGCGCATGCGGTTGTCGACATCGGCGAACAGGGTCGGCGTGACGTAGAAGCCACGCTCGAACGCCGCCTGGTCACCGCCACACACCCGTCGCGCCCCTTCTTGCTGGCCGACGCGGATGTAGTCCTGCACGGTGCGCCGTTGCGCCGCCGAGCACATCGGCCCGAGAAAGCTCTGTGGATCGAGTGGATCACCCATGACCAGGCCAAGGGTCTGCTCGCGCGCCATTTCCACCGCCTCGGCGTACCGACTGGCGGGCAAGAGCATGCGCGTCAGGGCGGTGCAGGTTTGTCCGGAATTGATCATCACGTCCTGTACGCCGTACTGCACGGCGGCGGCCAGGTCGGCGTCCTCGGCGATCAGCAGCGGAGACTTGCCCCCCAGCTCCAGGCACACCCGCTTGACCGACGGTGCCGCAGCCTGGGCCACGCGCACCCCGGCGCCGGTGGAGCCGGTGAACGACACCATGTCGACATCCGGGTGCTTGGCCAAAGCTTCACCGACTTTCGAACCCGGCCCGCTGATCAGGTTGAACACCCCGTCCGGCAGGCCGATGGCCTCGATCATCTGCGCCAGCAGGAACGCGTGCAGCGGGGTTTCCTGACTCGGCTTGACCACCACGGTGCACCCGGCGGCCAGGGCCGGTGCCAGTTTGCCCAGCAGTTGATGCAGCGGGTAATTCCACGGATTGATAAAGGCGCAGACGCCCACCGCTTCACGGATAACCAGGGAATTGCCGACCTCGCGGACCTGGTCCATCAGGCCCGCCAGCTCCGCGTATTGCTCCAGGCCAATGATCGGCCCTTCCACTTGCACCGAGCGGCACCATTGCACCGGCATCCCCAACTCGCGGGTGATCACGGCCGCCATCTCGTCCGCCCGCAGCCGCAGTTGTTCGGCCAGTGCGCGGATGTAGCCGGCGCGCACACTGGAAGCGGTGCGTGACCAGGGCCCAAACGCCCGCCGCGCCGCCGCCACTGCGCGCTCGACGTCCTGTTCATCGCCCAGCGGCACGCGGCCGGCGATTTCTTCGGTGGCCGGGTTGATCACCTCGGCCATGCCCTGCCCCGACGGGGCCAGCCAGCGGCCATCGATGTACAGCGAACGGTGATCAAGCATGGGCCTGGGCCTCCATCAATTCATGGGCACAACGGGCGATACGCTGGCAGGCCTCGCGCAGTTGTTCGGTGTCGACCACCAGGCCCAGGCGGATATGCCCGGCCGCACTGGGGCCAAAGGCTTCGCCGGCCAGGACCGAGACACCGTGGCGCTCCAGCAGGCGGTCGGCAAACGCCTGGGCGCTGAGCCCGGTGGCGCGGATGTCGAGCATCACGAACATCCCGCCATCGGGTTTCAAGGCCCGCACCCCGGGGCAATCGGCCAACACGGCGCAGACCAGGTCGCGACGCTGGCGATAGGCCTCGCGCATCACCGCCAGTTCCGGCAAATGGTTGTCGAGGGCGACCACGGCGGCGTCCTGGACGAAATCCGGCAGGCCGTAGAGCATGCACAGCGCAAGGTTTTCCAGGTGCGAAGCGAGTGCCGGTGGTGCCACCACCCAGCCGATCCGCCAGCCGGTCATGGCGTGGGATTTCGACAGGCTGTTGAGGGTCGCGGTGCGCTCTGCCATGCCCGGCAAACTGGCCGGGCTCAGGTGTTCGCCGTCAAACAGCAGCTCGCTGTAGACCTCGTCGGAGATCAGCCACAGGTCGTGGCCGATGCACAGTTCGGCCAGGGCTTGCCAGGTACTTCTCGGCAGGCTGGCCCCCGACGGGTTGTGCGGGCTGTTGAGCGCCAGGGCCCGGGTGCGCGGGGTGATGCGCGCGGCGACGTCTTCGGGCATCACCCGAAAGCCGTTCTCGGAACGCACCGGCACCGGGATCACCACGGCGCCGCAGGCACCGAATACCGCTTCATAGGTGACGTACATGGGTTCGGCGACCAGCACTTCGTCGCCCGGGTTGAGCACGCACTGGGCCACGCTGAACAGCGCACATTGGGCGCCGGCCAGGACGATCACCTGTTCGCTGGTGACCGCCTGGCCGCTGCGCGCCTGTTGCCGGCGAGCGATGGCGTCACGCAGGGTGCGTTTGCCGCGCACATCGGCGTAGTGGGTGTTGCCCGCCAGCAGGCTGTCGATGGCGGCCTGCACGATGGGGGCCGGGGTGTCGAAATCCGGGTCACCCACCGACAGCAGCAGAATGTCATGGCCCTGCTCGCGCAAGGCCAGAGCACGGTAGTGAATATCCCAGGCGGCGGCGCCGTCTCCGGCGATACGTTGGGTCAGATCGGAAAAACGCATGGTGCTGCCTCCGTCAAACAGTCCATCAATTCAATGAGCGCAGGCATGCTTGAGCTCGATCAGGGTGACGCCGTTGCGTTTGAAGCCGTGGCGCAAATCGGTCTGCAGTTCGGCCAGGCTCTGGGGCTGGCTGACGGTGCAGCCGAACGCACGGCCGAGGGCGGCAAAGTCCGGATTGCGCGGCAGCACGCCAATCGGCTCGATGTCCAGGCTCTGCATGTCGTCGCGGATCTGGCCCAGGGCGTCGTTGTTCCACAGCAGCACCACCAGCGGGCTGTCCAGTTCTTCGACGGCGGTCGCCAGCTCCTGGGCGGTGTAGAGGAAACCACCGTCGCCCACCAGCACCAGGCCCGGGCGCTGTGGTGCGCCGAACTTGGCGCCGATCCCGGCGGGCAAGCCATACCCCAGGGTGCCGTAGCCCGTGGGGTGCAACCAACTGCGCGGGGCCAGGCTGTCGAATGCGTAGTTGCCGGTGTAGGCCAGCTGGGTCATGTCGGTGCTGATAAAAGCGTTGTCCGGCAGTTCAGCGCCAATGCGCTGCAAAATGGCCTGGTGGATCGACTGCAACGGGCCGTGACCGGCCTGCACCGCTTCGCGCAAGGTGGCGACAGCGGCAATCGCCGCGCTCGCGTCGCGGGGGCCGGCCGGCAGGCGTTCGAGCAAGCCGTCCAGGGTTTGCCGGGCATCGCCGTGCAAGGCCACGGCACAGGGGTAGAAGTCGTTGAACTTGCGCGGGTCGATGTCGACTCGCAGCAGCTCGGCATTCAGGGGCAAACGCTCGCGCCAGAAGTCGGTGTCAGCCATTTCCGTGCCCACCGCCAGTACCACGTCGGCCTCGGCGATCAGTTGCCAACCCGGCTCCACACAGAGCGAGGAACCGGCGTTGAGTGCGGCCTGCGGCGGCAACAGGCCCTTGCCGGCGACGCTGGTGAACAGCGGCGCGGCCAGGCGGGTGCTGAGTTGCTGCAGTTGCGCGCCCGCCTCCAGGGCGCCGCCCCCGGCGATGATCATCGGCCGTTTGGCGTCGTTCAATTTGCTCACTGCCTGGTCCAGCGCGCTGGCACACGCGGCGCCACGTCCGGGGCGTACCACCACGTCCTGGCTCCAGTCGCGGGACACCGGTGCCGAGAGTACGTCCAACGGCACGGAAATGTGTACCGGCCGTGGGCGTTCACTGTCGAAGACCGCGTAGGCGCGGGCAATCAATTGCGGCAGGTCGTCAGTGCTCAAGGCCACGGCCGAGAACGCGGTGATCGGCGCGGTCATGGCGCGCTGGTCCTGGGTTTCGTGCAGGCAGCCCCAGCCCTTGCCCAGGCTGGCGGTGTGGTTGACGCTGGAAATCACCAGCATCGGGATCGAGTCGGCATAGGCCTGGCCGATACCGGTGGCGGCATTGGTTACCCCGGGGCCGGTGATGATAAAGCAGACCCCCGGTTTGCCGCTGACCCGCGCGTAGCCGTCGGCCATGAAGCTGGCGCCTTGTTCATGCCGGGTCAAAACGTGGCGGATGCCGCTGCCGGGCAGGCCTCGGTACAGCTCGAGGGTGTGTACCCCGGGAATGCCGAACACGGTGTCGACGCCGTAGTTGGCCAGCAGGCGAACCAGGGCCTGGCCACCGGTCAAAGGTGTGGTGTGCATGTGTTTGTCCTCACGCATGGCCGATGCGAATCAACGCATCGACCGCGGTCGTGCCCTGGGCACCGACCAACAATGGGTTGACATCGAGCTCCAGCAACTGCCCGGCGTTTTCGCAGGCGTAGTCGGCCACCGCGCGGATCGCGGCCACCAGTGCCTCGAGGTCCGCCGGCGCACGGCCGCGAAAGCCCTGGAGCAAGGCGGTACTGCGCAAACTCAGCAGGGCATTGCGAATCGCCCCTTCGGTGGTCGGCAGCAGCAGGCTGCGACTGTCCTTGAGCAGTTCCACCAGGACCCCGCCAGCACCGATCACCAACGCCAGGCAAAAGTCGTTTTCGCGCTTGATGCCGACAATCAACTCTGCCAGCGGCGCGCTGGCCATGGGTTCCAGCAGCACCTGGTCGAAGGCCACGCCGGGGGCGTAGGCGCCGATGCTGTTCGCCATGTTGCCCAGGGCCGCGGTCAGGGCGACGGCATCCTTGAGGTTGAGCGCCACGGCACCGGCCTCGGTCTTGTGCGGCAACTCGGCGCTGAGCGCCTTGAGCACCAGGGGGTAACCCAGGCGTTGGGCATCCTCGAGGGCCTGCGCTACGGTGCTGCGCACGCCATTGGGTACCGGCAGGCCAAAGGCCCGCAGTGCCTGCTTGGAGTCCCATTCATTGAGCAGCCACCCCGTCCCCGCCAGCGGCTGTGGGCAGAGCGGCACCAGCGCCGACTCACCCAGGGCCAGCAGGGCCTGGCGATTGGCCTGATAACCAGCGATCCGGCCCCAGGCGGCCAGGCCGTCTTCCACGCCCTGCAAGGCGGCTACGCCCTGGGCATGCAAGCGCTCACGGGCATGGGCTGGCAGCAGTTCGGGAAAGGCCGAGGTGACGAAGCCTGTCTTGCCGTGACGCACCAGTGCCTGGCAGTACAGCTCCAGCAACAGGTCGCACTCCTTGCGTTCGCCGGTGAACTGGGCGGGGTAATCGAGCACCAGCATGGCCGCGTCGGCTTCGGTGCGCAGGGCGCTGTCGAGCATGCGATTGAGGGCCTCGCCATCGCCCCAGATGGCAGTGGTGAAGTCCAGCGGATTGACCAGGTTGGCGTAGCTGGGCAGGACCTGTGCCAGCTCGGCGGTTTGCTCGGCGTCGAGTTTGGGCAGGCGCAGCTCGTTGCGTTCGGCGTAGTCGGCGATCAGCCCGGCATCGCCGCCGGAGCAGGCCAGCGCAATCAGGCTGTTGCCGCTAGGCAACCTGCCGCAGGCCGCCGCTTTCAGGGTCTCGACGAAACTCACCGGGCCACTCACCCGAATCACCCCCAGGCGCGCAAACAGCGCGTCGTACAAGGCATCGGAGCCGGACAGCGAGCTGGTGTGACTGAGTGCCAATTCGGCGCCGATCTGCGACACCCCGGTTTTCAGGACGATGACCGGGATGCCCTGCTCCAGCGCCTTGTGCGCGGCACGGGCAAAGGCCGGGACGTTCTTCAGGCCTTCCAGGTGCAGGCCGATGGCGGTGACGCGCGGTTCGTCGAGCAACACGTCCATCAACTCCGCCACACCCAGTTGCGCCTGGTTGCCCACCGACGCCATGTAGGCCACTGGCAGCGAGCGATCACTCATCGACAGGTTGTAGGCGAAGTTGCCACTTTGGGTCAGCACGGCCACGCCCCGCTCCACCGCCTTGCCGCCATGGGCCACCGGCCACAGCGCGCAGCTGTGCAGGTAGTCGAGCAAGCCATAGCAGTTGGGGCCGAGCAAGGCCATGTCGCCGGCGGCCTCGAGCAGTTGTTGTTGCAGGGCCTGGCCCTCGGCGCCGGTCTCGGCAAAACCGGAGGCGTAGCAGATCGCCCCGCCCGCGCCCTTGGCGGCCAGCTCGCGGACGCAGGCCAGGGTCAGCTCACGGTTGGTGGCAATGAACACCGCGTCCGGCCCGCAGGGTAGATCGCTGATCTGGCGCACGCACGGCACGCCTTCCAGTTCGTCGTGTTGCGGGTTGACCAGCCACATCTGGCCGGCATAACCGCCGTCGGCGCAGCGCTTGAGGGCACGGGCCATGCTGCGCCCGCCGACAAAGGCGACGTGGCGTGGGGCAAGCAGGCGCTTGAGGTTGTCTCGAATCGTCAGGGACATGGGGGTTCTCCGGGACCGATCAGCGCAGCAGCGGCCGCAGCAGCTCGCGGGAAATGATGTGCCGCTGGATTTCCGAGGTGCCTTCCCAGACCCGCTCGATCCGCGCGTTGCGCCAGATGCGCTCGACCACGCACTCATCCATCAGGCCCATGCCACCGAAGATCTGGACCGCCTCGTCGGCGACCTTGCCCAGGGTTTCGCTGGCGAACAGTTTGGCCATGCCGGCTTCGCCATCGGTCATGCTGCCCTGGTCCATTTTCCAGGCGGTGTGCAGGGTCAACAACTCGGCCGCGCGGATCTGCGTGGCCATGTCCGCCAACTTGAACGAGATGCCCTGGTAGGTGCCGATCGGCTGGCCAAACTGTTTGCGGTCGGCGGCCCATTGCAGCGAGACGTCCAGCGCCCGTTGCGCCTGGCCGACGCAGTTGGCGGCCACCATCACCCGCCCGGCGGTCAACCAGGCGTTGGCCACGTCCCAGCCCTTGCCGACTTCACCCAGCACCTTGGAGGCGGGCACGCGGCAGTCGTCGAAGAACATCTCGAAGGTGTGGTAGCCACGGTTGCTCACGCATTTCGGGCCGCGGCGGATGGTCATGCCTGGGGTATTGCGGTCCACCAGGAACGACGTCACGGCGTTGCGCATGCGGCCGTTGTGCTCGTAGGTGTCGGTCACGGCAAACACGATGGCAAAGTCGGCGTGCCCGGCGTGGCTGATGAAGTGCTTGCTGCCGTTGAGCACGAAGTCGTCGCCGTCTCGCACTGCGCGGGTCTTGATCGAGTTGGCATCGGAGCCGGCACCCGGCTCGGTGAGGGCGAAGCAGTCGATTTTTTCGCCCTGGATGCACGGCAACAGGTAGTCGTTGATCTGCTCGCCGGTGCACGCCATGAGGATTTTCGAGGGCCGTGCGACGAACACGTGCAGCGCCCAGGAGACCTTGGACAGTTCACGCTCGATCAGCGCCTGGGACAAGTAGTCCAGGCCACCACCGCCCACCTCTTCCGGCATGTTGAACGCATAGAAGCCGGCAGCGATCGCCTTGCCGCGAATCTGCGCCGCCAGCTCGGGCGATACTTCGTCGGCGCGGTCCACCGCCTCTTCATAGGGCAGCAGTTCCTTGGTGACAAAGCTGCGTACGGCGTCCACCAACATTTCTTGTTCTTGGGTCAGTTGGAAATTCATGCGGCTACCTGTTGTTCGTGTGCTGATTGAGGTGGTGCATTAGCGTCCGATAAAACGCGCCGGGCGTTTCTCGGCGACGGCGCGCAGGGCTTCGCTGGCGTCTTCACTGCGCCCGCACAGCAGGCCGGCGGCGAGTTCAGCCTGGAGTTGTTGCGCCAGGCTGCGGTCAGCGCCGTCACGCATGAGCTGCTTGGTCTGGGCAAAAGCAAAGGTCGGCCCATTGGCCAGGCGCGTCGCCAGTTGCGCCGTGACACTTTGCAGTTGCTCGTCGGCGCAGACTTCGCCCACCAGCCCCGCGGCCAGGGCCCGCTCGCTGCCCCACAGCTCGTCGAGGAACAACAGGCGCTTGGCCTGCTCACTGCCAATCAGGCGCGGCAAGTGCCAGCTGGCACCGGCATCGGGCGAGTAAGCCATGCTGGTGTAGCCGGCCTTGAAGCGCGCCGATTGCCCGGCGATGCGCAGGTCGCAGCACAGGGTCAGGTCCATCCCGGCGCCCACGGCGGTGCCGTTGATGGCGGCAATGGTGGGTTTTTCCAGGCTGTACAGGCGGTTCATCAGCGCGTGGGCGGTTTCGGTCCAGCCGTAGCTTTCCAGGGCCCCCCGGGCCTCGGCGGCGGCCCACTCATCAAGGTCGGCACCGGCGCAGAAACTGCGGCCACTGCCGGTCAACACCACCACCCGCACCTGCGGATCGGCGTTGTAGTCATCGAGCAAGGCGTGCAGGTATTTCAGGGTCGGGATGTCCAGCGCGTTGCGCTGGGCGGTGCGATTGAGGGTGATCCAGGCAACGCCGGCTTCAACCTGGCTGAGCACGGCAGAATCAGTAGTCATGGGAATCCTCGAATTATTGTGTTTGGCCTGAGGTGCTGCGACTTGAGGCCATACTAAACGAGTGTTCAACAAGGCGGCAATCGTTGGACAAATCCGCTGTAACAGCGGAAAAACATGCTTATCTGATTGTATTTAAAGGATTTGTTTAAGAGTGACGGTTGGCCCAGGGGTGTGCTGTTACAACTTTGCACAACTGATGACATGACAAGGGATATGGATATAGGGGGGGCCGCCATCCAGCTCCGGGCGTTCTTGGGCGTGGGCCAGCCATCAAAAACCGACGCGTCCTACACCCAACACCGAAACAGCTGATTTATCCCTCCACCACTCCTTGCATAGGGTGCTCGGCACTTCAGACAAGGAAAGCTCATGTCACAACGGACCCGCCTCTTCGTCCCCTGTGCCGCCGATGTCGCGGTATCTGTTCATGCTGACGTTCGGCGGCAAGCCCAATGACCCTCGGCGAACAACTGGCCATCGTCGTCTCGGAAACCGGTTTGCTCACCGACCAGTGCCGGGCCTGCGAACGCCAGGGCCTGCCGATCCTGCCCTTGCGCCAGGCCCTGGTCCCAGACTACTCGGGCGATCCGTTCCTCGCCGAGAATGGCCAGGTTCCGACCCGACTGGGCTGGCGTACCCTGCGCGCGGGCTACCTGTATGTGTTGCTCGACCGCTCGATCTGGCACGCCTACCAGGTCACGCCTGACGGCTACTTACGGCAGTTCAATCCTTATACGCCGCCAGCTGCAAACGAGTCCTTGCTCGCCTCGACCTGTGTCTCGGCCGATCACGACGCCCCGGCCTCGTTCCTCAATATCGACACCCATGAGCACCGCGTAGCCTGGTTGGCGTTTGCCAGTGATCCCTGGCCGACCAATGTGCTGGATGCCTATAAGGCCGGACGTGCTCCGCACCGCTTCCAGGCGCTGGACCTCGCCCAGGCACGGGACAACCCGGCCAGCCTGGGCCTGGCCATGACCGCAGAGTCGCTGCAGGTGGATGAGCGGGTCCTGGAGTACCAGTCGCTGCAGGCGGGACAATTCCCCAGCGTGCACGGTGTCTACCCTCGTGCTCTGCGCCGTCAGGCATTGAAAGGTTTTCTGCGTAACATCACCGCGCGCCATGAATTGCAGCAGGGGGTGCTGGCCTTCGTCCTCGATGACACCCTCGGCCTGGTCCAGGAATACAACGCCCAGCGCACCGCCTGGATTCATGCCCGCCAGCAATGGCTGGAAGATCCGCTACGCGCCTACCAGCACCAAACCTCGCAGATTCTGTTGGCCATCCGCGCCCAGCACCGTGACCGCGCAGAGGCGCAGACCCCATCCTTCGAACCCACCAGCGGTGACGGCCCCCCGGTGTTTGTAGACCCTGGAGTCGAACGCCAGCGCATCATCGACCACCAGGCCGTCGAGTCCGATCAGAATCTGGAGCAGCGCTACGACGAAGCCGCGCGCGCACGGTTTCAGCAGGGCTACGATAAACGGCTGCAACGCTACCAGCAGTTCATTGATCAATCCGCCGAGGCCTATGCCGCAGCCTGTCGCACGGCACGCTTCAACTGCATCGAACAGCATGACTACGACGGTGCTGTCGGCGCCTCGGGCCGGGCCTACGCCACCACCATGGCGCTGTGCTTGCGTGGCGGCATCAGCGAAGCCCCGGCGCCCAACGGCGACGAGCGCGGCCCCAGCGCCCAGCTCTGGCGGGCGTGGCTCAGCAATCCACAGAGCCCGATCTACCGCGCCCTGTTGCTACGTGACCAGTCCCTGCTGGCCAACCTGCTGCCGACTTTCGAGGACGACGCCAGCCTTGTCTGGAACGACAGCGAACGGCTCTACAGCGCCCTGAGCAAACTGATCGCCAGCGACCGGGGCGAGTACCTGCTGGGCGCCTATCTGAAACAATCCATGGCCGACCTGCTCGGCGCCCTGAATGCCGCCAGCGCCCGCCTGCAACCGATCATCGGTCCCGCTGTAGGGCGCGTGGTTTCCCGTGTCAACAGTGCCAGCCAACTGTTGCACAACCGCCTGCACCTCACCGAGCTCCAGGTGCAGATGAAGCTCAGCGAGTACTACGCGCTGCAGTCGGAGCACCTGCGCAACCTGCAGCACAATGCCGTCGCGTCCATGGACCGCAGTTGGGACAGCATCCTCGAGGAAAAGGGCACCCGGGACCCGACAACACGCAAGGTCACCGGCAAAGTCCGACCGCTGATCCAGGGCGGTTTGCTCAGCCTGGCACTGCTCGATCCAAAACTGGCCTCGTTGACCATCACCGTGAGTGTCTGGGTCGAAGGCAAGGCTTCCAACCTGCTGCAGGAAACCCAGCGCGGCATGGCGCAACTGACTGACAGCACGCACTCGGCCTTGCAGGATGTCAGGGTCGGCATGGGCACCCTCGACCCCAAGGCGCGTCAAGTGTTGCAGGGGCTCAAAGTCTCATCAAAACAGGCCGCCCAGTGGGTACGCACCGGCTTCACCGGCCTGCGCGGTGCGGCTGGCGGCGACATGCTGCTGGCGCTCGGCGGGATGTATTTGCTCAACGACGCCTTGAACAAGAACCTCAAGGAAGCGGAGCGAGTCGTCGGGGACAAGTCCCTGGAAGCGCGGTTGGCGTTGTACGGCAGCAGCCTGGGGGTGTTGGGGGGTGGGCTCGAGTTGGTGGGTGGGGCATTGGCGAGAGGGGGGAGTCGGGTGTTGATGAGTGGGGGGTTGTCTGTGCGGGGAGCGGCGGCTATCAAGAAAACTGCGGATGCCGGGGGGGGTGCTCGCGAGAGCGGGGGCGGTCATAGGGGCTGCTGCGGGGATATTTGAGGTAATGCAGGCTGGGGTGGCCGCTAATAGAACCTGGCATAGCAAAGACACTTCTGCCGCAATTGGATTCTTTTTTTCGATGACGCTCTCCGGGGCTGGAGCACTCTTTGGTGTTGTTGCCGCGGCATCACGGGCAACCACATTAATGGGGCCATTGGGTATCGCAATTACATTGGGCATGCTGGCTTATGGCATATCTCAATGGGCCAAAAGCAAAGAGTCGACCCCCTTCGAGCAATGGGCAAAACGCTGTTACTTCGGAAACGCCAACGAAAACCCCAAGGTTCATTGGATCAGACCTGATCAGGCCCACATCGCGATTGCCGAACTCAATGCCATAACCCTCGGCCTTGGGGCGGGCATCCATTTCCGACTGCGTTTGACCGGACTCAGTTCACCTGACGATGGCGGTCTCATCCCGGGCCTCAGCGCCCCGGTCTACGAGCAATGCCTGGAGTACCGGGTGTCCCTGCCGTACTTCGACGCGACCCGCTCTGCCTACCGCTGGGCGGTGACTATCCATCGCCGCGGTGACGAGACTGGCAACCAGTCCCTAGGCGGTGAGGTGATCGTGGAAGGCGAGTGGAATCCCCCGCCTGTCCTTACCTCCGCCAGCGAGCGCCGCGCAGCACTGAAGGCATCAACCCGACCAAGGCAGCCTGACTACAAGGAAAACAGCATCACCCCCCGCGTCAACCTGCGCACCGTGCGTTCGACCGATGGCAGCCCCATGCCGGTGAAGGACATCCAGGGAGCGATTGTCTTACTGCTGGAGTCTCGCCACTACAACATCGAGGGCGCGACCTTGTCATTGACCTACTGGCCAGACCGCGATGTACAGGATGCTTATGCAGAGCTGAGCACGATGGATTTTCTATGAAGTGCAGAAGGCCGTGCAGCAAGACGTGTTAACCACCCAGACTGGAGCATTGCAATGGCTTATAGAGCCCCTTTACTCAACAAGCCGGCGGAAGGCTGGAAGCATGACCTTCCAGGCCCCAATCAACTACCAACAATGACGCCGTATCCTCCAGTCCTTTCCAATCCGCCCAATTACGTAGACGACATCTATCTGGAATTGGCACGCTCGACATTTAGTATGCGGGGTGCAGCCGCATGGGGTGCCACTATCCTTGCATTGCTATCCTTCTGCGCCCCTGTGATTTGGCTCGTCTTTGTTGTGGTGGAGGGTCGATTACCTCCTTTCGCCATCAACATCGTTGGGCCTATCGCATTTATCATCCCTCTATGGGGAGCGATTTATTATTGGCGCATGGACACCGAAGCCCCACGCGATGAACCCATCCGCTTCAATCGCCTGCGTCGCAAAGTCTATGTCTACCGCTTCTTCCACGACGGTGCAAAACCCTTCAGCCGCACGGCCTGGGGCGTGCGCCCGGTGGCCTATGACTGGGACGACCTGCATGCCGAAGCCTGCAGCCTCTACGGTCCCATGGGCACCGGCGGTTTTATCGAAACCGTCACGCTGGCCGTGCTCAAACCCGGCACGAACGAGGTGATCGATCGCTTTCTGTTCGCTCACGAAATCCATCGAGGCGAGATGTATTGGGCCATGGCTCAACTCTTCATGCAGCAAGGGCCCCATGCCCTGCCCACCTTCCCCTACGTGCCCCGCGATTGGAACAACGAAGACGTGAGCTTCAACCTGGCTCGACGTCTCGCCCCCAAAGTCGTCTGGCCGGCAGAGATGGATCTGGAGTCGCGGACGGCACCCTGAGCCTGAATCAGATCCAAGACGGCCGTTTTAATCTCTTACTGGAACCAGGCAATGGCATATACCGCTCCCTTACTCAACAAGCCGGCTGAAGGCTGGAAGCATGACCTTCCAGGCCCCAATCAACTACCAACAATGACGCCTTACCCACCAGTCTTACCCAATCCGCCCAATTACCTAGACGACATCTATCTGGAGTTGGCGCGATCAACGTTCCGAATGCGTGGTGTTTCCGCTTGGGGAGCGATCTATCTTTTTCTGTTTTCTGTAATTCCACCTATCGTTTGGATCATTCTGACGCTAAAAGTTGGAGAGGTAGCGTCCGTTGCATTTCATATTTTCGGGCTACTAACGATCTCTGCGGGCCTGTGGGGAGCGATTTATTATTGGCGCATGGACACCGAAGCCCCACGCGATGAACCCATCCGCTTCAATCGCCTGCGTCGCAAAGTCTATGTCTATCGCTTCTTCCACGACGGCGCAAAACCCTTCAGCCGCACGGCCTGGGGCGTGCGCCCAGTGGCCTATGATTGGGACGACCTGCATGCCGAAGCCTGCAGCCTCTACGGTCCCATGGGCACCGGCGGCTTTATCGAGACCGTCACGCTGGCCGTGCTCAAACCCGGCACGAACGAGGTGATTGATCGCTTTATGTTCGCCCACGGAATCCTGCGAGGCGAGATGTATTGGGCCATGGCTCAACTCTTCATGCAGCAAGGGCCCCATGCCCTGCCCACCTTCCCTTACGTACCCCGTGACTGGAACAACGAAGACGTGAGCTTCAACCTGGCTCGACGTCTCGCCCCCAAAGTCGTCTGGCCGGCGGAGATGGATCTGGAATCGCGGACGGCGCCTTGACCAAGGCCGGAAAGCCTGGGGTCGCACGTAGGGAATGGGGAACATCTGTGGGGGCTGGCCTGCCAGCGATGGTCGCAAGGACGGCGCGCTGCATCAGGCTGTGCGCGTCATCGTTGGTGACCATCGCGAGCAAGCTCACTCCCACAGAGGGGGGGGTTATGCGGTAGGCAGTTGTGGAGCCAGTACGCCCTGGCGTTTGCGGTGGATCAGGAAGTAGGCGCCATAGCACAGGGCAATAAAGCCGAAGCCCCAGTACAGCGACGGGCGTTGGGTTTCGTCCAGGGCCAGGAATACGAACAACGAGCAGCACAGGGCGATGCACACCAGCGGCAGCACCGGGAACCACGGGGCGCGGTATTTCAGGTCTTCGAGCTTGCCGCCATCACGCAGGTAGGCCTTGCGGAATTTGTATTGGGCCAGGGCGATGACGATCCAGGTCACGGTCCCGGACATCCCGCTCACGGCCATCAACACCATGAACAGGGTGTCGGCGGCGATGAAACTGGTCATCAGGGACACCAGGGCAAAACACAGGGTGATGCTCAGGGCGCGCAATGGCACGCCGCGTTTGCTCAGGGGCGACAGGCTTTTCGGTGCCATGCCGGTCTTGGACATGGCCCAGAGGATCCGGGTCGAGGCGTAGAGGCCGGAGTTGCCCACCGAGAGGATCGCGGTGAGGATCACGAAGTTCATCAGGTCCGCGGCATAGGGAATGCCGACCATGTCGAACACCTGCACAAACGGGCTCTCCATCAGGCCCGCCTGCTGCCACGGGACGATGGCAGACAGCACAATGATCGCCAGCACGTAGAAGATCAGCACGCGGAACACCACGTTGCGCACCGCCCGCGGAATGCTCTTTTCCGGCTGGTCGGTTTCACCCGCGGCCACCCCCATGATTTCGCAGCCCTGGAAGGCGTAGACCACGGTCATCATCACCGCGAACACTGCGGACAGGCCGTTGGGAAACACCGAATCGCCGATCAGGTTGCTCACTCCCGGGGCCGGTGCACCGCTGCTCAGCGGGATCGCGCCGAAGATCACCAGCACGCCGACCACGATAAAGCCTAGGATCGCCGCCACCTTGATCCCCGAGAACCAGTACTCGGCTTCGCCGAAGGCGCGAGTGGCCAGGGCGTTGAGGCCGAACAGCACCACCACGAACAGCGCCGACCAGTACCAGATCGGTACTTCAGGGAACCAGCGCACCATCAGCATGCCGGCGGCGGTGAACTCCAGGCCCACGGTAGTGGCCCAGCTCATCCAGTACACCCAGCCGATCATGAAGCCGGTGGCCGGACCGATGAACTGGGTGGCGTGGGTCTGGAACGACCCCGACACCGGCATCTGCACCGACAACTCGCCCAGGCAGACCATCACCAGGTACATCAGGAAACCGGCCACCAGGTACGCCAGAATCGCGCCCATCGGGCCGCCCTGGTTGATGGTCACACCGGAGCCCATGAACAGCCCGGTGCCGATCACGCCGCCCAGAGACAGCATGAAAATGTGCCGGCTTTTCAGGGCGCGGGTCAGGTGGATGCCTGTACGTTCAGTGGTTTGAGTCATGTCAGCACCCCAGGCGAGTGAGGTGGAGGGGATCAGCTTTACGGCCATTCATTATTATTATCTCCAATAAGCTTCGAAGACCGCGCTGTGGCGGTTGCCTCGATTATTGGAAGGCCATGTAAGTTCGCGTTGACGGTAAAGATCGAAGTTGTAGAAAGTCGTAACAGATTTGTACGTCAGCTCTGCAACAGGCCTTTGAGGGTCAGCAGGGCCTCATGGAACTGGGCATCGACCTGGGGCGCGAGGTCTCGCAGGGCCGATTCGGCGTTGCCCAGCGCTGCGTCCTCCAGTACTCGCAACACCTGGGCCAGGGCGCTGAACCCCAGGGAGTCACTGCTGCCCGCCAGGCGGTGGGCCAGGTGCGCGACCTCGGTGCAATCCTCGGCTTCGATGGCTTCCGCCAGGGCCCCACGGTGCTGGATGATCGAGGTGCGCAGCACCGCCAGCAAGCCCTGGACCTTCTGTTCGCCGAGCAACGTGCGATGGGTCTGCAGCAACGGCCAGTCCATGGCACCGTCCTGCGCCGCAGGTTCAGCCAGCGGCGTCTGCCCTGCCAGGGCTGCACGCAACTCGGCCAGTTTCAGGGGCTTGGCGAGGATGCCGTCCATCCCGGCATCCAGATAGCCGCGCACGAGCGCCGGTTGCACGCTGGCGGTCAGGGCGAAAATCCGTGTGGCGCGGTTCGGCCCGGTACCGCTGCGGATCTGCCGGCACAGCTCGTCGCCGCTGATCCCTGGCAAATGCACGTCCAGCAGAATCAGGTCGAACCTCTGGCCGGCGCACTCGGCCAGGCCCTGCTGGCCCTCCTCGGCAAGCCACACCTGATGCCCGTCCCGTTGCAGCAGGCCGCTGGCCACCTCTCGGTTGAGCGCCACATCTTCGACCACCAGGATCTTCAGGGCCGAACCGCTGGCCTGCTCGGCGGGGCCGGCGAGCCGCTCGCCCGCCGGCGCCAGCGTCAGCTCGAACCAGAAGCAACTGCCACGACCGGGCTGACTGTCGACGCCGATACTGCCGCCCATTTTCTGCACCAGGTGTTTGCAGATGGCCAGGCCCAGCCCGGTCCCGCCAAAACGTTGCGCCACCTCCTCACTGGCCTGGGTAAACCGTTCGAAGATCTTTTCCTGCATGGCCGGAGCAATACCGATGCCGTTGTCGGTGATGCTGACCCGCACTCGTTGCCCGTCGTACCCAGGCAGCGGCGCCAGCAGTAGCACCTGCACACTGACCTCGCCGCCCTCGGTGAACTTGATGGCGTTGGCCAGCAGGTTGCTCAGCACCTGGCGCAGGAACTGTTCGGCGCCCAACTGGCGTGACGCGAGTTGCGGGTCGACCAGGCACTGCAGGCGCGTGCAATTGCCCAGCGCTCGTGGCTCCAGCAGGGTCAGCACCTCATCCAGCAGTTGGCGCAGGGAAAAATTGACCGGCTCGGGGTGGGTTTCGCCCTCCTCCAGGCGCGCGAAGTACAGCACCTCGTTGAGAATGGTCAGTAACCCTTCTCCGGCCTTGTGCAGGGCATCCAGGCGTTTGCCATCGAGCTCGTCCAGGCGCGGGCTGCGCAGCAGTTGAGCCATGCCAAGGATGCCATTGAGCGGTGTGCGCAATTCGTGGCTCATGGTCGCCAGGAACCGCGACTTGGCCAGGTTAGCGGCCTCGGCTTCGTCCTTGGCGCGCATCAGGCTGGCGGTGCGCCGCTCGACCATGCGCAGCAGGTCGTCGCGATTGTGCTGCAGGGCCAGGCGGTCGGATTCGCGGCGGTCGATGTCGCTGAGGATCGCCCGGCGCATATCGTCCAGGGCATGGGCCACGGTGTCGATTTCATCCGGCACGCCACTGCGGCTCTTGTCCAGGCGCAAGGGTTCCTGCCACTCACCGGCGGCAATGCGCCGGGCGAACCCGGCCATCACTTGCAGGTGGCGGGTCACCAGGCGGTAGAACAAGCCAGACAACGCCACCGCCAGACCGCAGAGAAACACACTCATCCACAGCAGGCTGGTCAAGCCGGTGGCGTACAGCCGCTGGTGCACGGCCCCCAGGTCAGTGCTGACCTCCAGTTGCCCCAGGTGGCGTTTTTCCCCGGAGGGCGGCTGGTAATCCAGTTCGAAGCGCTCGATGCGCAACGGCCCGACCGGCTGCGGGTTGCCCTGCAACAGCTCGAAGTCCGGGCTGCTCAGGCGCACCCGCGCCACGTCGGAGAAATCCACCAGGCCCCGCAGCTGGACGTTCAACTGCTCCTGGTTGAGGTCCCACAGGCTGCGTTCCAGACTGGCCAGATAACCGGCCCGAATCAGCTCCATGCGCGCGTCGATCTCACGCATCTCGCGGCGGTACTCGAAGTACAGCTGCACGGTGCTGGCAAGCACGGTAAAGCACAGGCTGAACAACAGGATGAATAGCAGCAGGCGCCGCAACAATCCTGCGGGCCGGGCGCCGATCATTGCGCGTCCGCCGGCAGGCTGACCATGTCGCGGTAGGTGACTTCGCTTTCGTTGAGCCAGCGCTCGATGTCCCCGGCCTCGACCATACGCTGCAACTGGGCGTCGATCTGCGGCATCTGGCTGGCCAGCGCCGAGCGCCGCGACACCGCGATCCGCAGGTAGTCGACGCTCAAGGCCTTGGGCAAGGCGACGATGTCCTCGGCGCCTTTGAGGTGTTCGACGTACAACTCGCCTGTGCGCCGCTCCTGGGTGATGAAGTCGATGCGCCCGCGAATCAGCTTGCCGAAGTTCTGCCCGCTGTCGGAGACCCATTCGATATTGTTGCTGCGGGCCACCAAGCGGTCGAAATCCACCCCATAGCTTTCCCCGAACAGCAGGCCGCCACGGTACCGGGCCAGGTCTTCGAGGCGTTCGAAGCGCACCGGGTGTTGGCGGTTGATGAACACCGCGACGTCCTCGCGCAGCACCGGCACCTGGGAAAACGCCAGGCTTTGCTCGCGTTGCGCGGTGCTGTAGGCCAGCACCACGTCGACCCGGCCTTCGGCGGCGTCCAGCAGGCAGCGTTTCCAGTTGCCCAGCACCACGGTCTCGACCTCGTAGCCCAGCGCGCCGAACAGGTGCTTGACCACGCTGGGGGCCAGGCCGCGCACCTGCTTGCCATCACTCCAGGAGATCGGCGGGTACACCGGATAATCGCAATAGCGGATCTTGTCGGCGCCCATGGCCGTGCCGGCGCCCAGCATCAGTAACAGCCCGAGGGCGCGCAACATTGCCTCAGGCCGCCACGCTGGCGGTAAACAGGTAGCCGGCGCCGTGAATGGTGATGATCAACTGCGGCTCGGCCGGATCATCATGCAACTTGCGCCGCAAGCGCCCCACCAGCACGTCGATCGAGCGGTCGTTGGGCACCCACTCGCGGTTGCGGATCTGGTCCATCAACTGGTCGCGGCTCAGAGTATGGCCACTGTTGCGCAGGAACACGCTGAGCAACTGGTACTCGCCGTGGGTCAGCAGGGTCTCGTTGCCAGCGTCGTCGATCAGACGCCGGCGATCGGTGTCCAGGGCCCAGGCAGCGAACTGTTTGACCGGCTTGGCGGCGGCGAGTGGCTGGGGCGCCTGGGCGTGGCGTACTCGACGGATCAGGTTCTTCGCCCGGGACACCAGTTCCCGTGGGTTCAGCGGCTTGATCACATAGTCATCGGCGCCGCACTCCAGGCCGACGATACGGTCGATTTCGTCGTTGCGCCCGGTGATCAGGATGATGCCCACCTCCGAGCGCACCCGCAGTTCGCGGGTCAGGGTCAGGCCGTCCTTGCCCGGCAGGCGGATGTCGAGCATCACCAGGTCGACCGCCTGGCCGGCGAGGAAGGTGTCCGCAGCCTCCGCCGTTTCAGCGCAGTGAACCTCGTACCCTTCCTGGGACAGGTAGGCGTGCAGCAGTTCGCGAATCAGCGGATCGTCATCGACGATCAGTACCCGAGGAGTCATCGCTTAAAGTCCTGCGTGTGCCCGAAGGCGTGTTTCTTATTAGAGGGGTTTTGCGTTTCGGCGGCTGATCCTAGCCCCTGCTGAACAATCGATCAACAGCTGCCGGTCGGCAGGCAGAACCGCTGGCGCCCGCCGGCCTGGAGCCCATCGACCCAGGCTTCACAGATCTGCATACCTTGCTCCGGGCTGAAGGTTCCGGGGTTGAGCCCAGACTCCAGCCACAGACCATCGAGCAAGGCGCTCAGGCCAATGGCCGCGAGGTCGGCGTCGAAGTGTTCCCAGCCCTCCTCCTCGGCCAGTTCGGCCAGCACTTTGCGCAAGATGCCGCGGTACTCGCCATAGGAGTGTTCGTGGGCCAGGTTGATCGCTTCGGCGGTTTTCACCGCGCCCCAGAACGCCAGCCAGGCATCGATCAGTTGCGGGTCCAGCAGCTCGGCGGAAAACGAGCCGCGAAAAAACGCCGACAAACGCTCCCGCGCACTCGGCGCGGCCTGCTCCATGGCCTCACGCAGCAGGCTCATGACCCGCCCAGTGATCGCCATGTAGGCTTCCGCCACCAGTTCGTCCTTGCCCGAGTAGTGATGGCTGATCAGCCCCACCGAGACCCCGGCTTCAGCGCAGATCTTGCGAATCGACGCGCCCTGGAAGCCATGGCGCTTGAGGCACACCAGGGTCGCTTCGATCAGATTGGCCTTGCGCAGCTCCGGCTCCATGCGAGAAAAACGGGCTTCCTGACTCATGGGCGACTCTCTCTCCTTGGATCGATCATTGGGGCCCTGCACCGCCCCTGCGTTGAACGACTGTACAGCAAGAGTGCGCCCAGTCTCCAGCCTCACCCGCGTTCAGTCACGATAGCCTGGGGCAATGCGCTCGAGCAGGCGCAACATCGCCGCCCAGGCCAGTTGCATGGCATCCGGATCGCTCAACTGGCCCTCTTCCAGGGGCCGGCCGGGGTCGTTGAACTGGCGTTCGGTGTGTGCGCAGACCTCGTGGGGTGGCAGCACCAATTCACCACAGGCCTGGGCCGCCAGTTGGATCTCGCACGCCTTTTCCAGGTAGTACATGCGCAAGAACGCCTGACCCACGGTTTCGCCCACGGTCAACAGGCCATGGTTGCGCAGCATTAACACCGGCTTGTCCGCCAGATCGTGCACCAACCGCTGCTGCTCGCTCAGGTCCAGCGCCACGCCTTCGTAGTCGTGGTAGGCGACCCGGCCATAGAACTCCATGGAAATCTGATTGACCGGCAACAGCCCACACTTCAAGGCCGCCACCGCACAACCGGCGCGGGTGTGGGTGTGCAGCACGCACTGGGCGTCGTCACGGGCACCATGGATCGCGCTGTGGATGACAAAACCCGCCGGGTTGACCGGGTACGGCGACGGTTCCACGGCACGCCCGTGAAGGTCGATTTTCACCAGGTTGGAAGCGCTGATTTCATCGAACATCAAGCCGTAGGGGTTGATCAGGAAGTGATGCTCAGGCCCAGGCAAGCGCACCGAGATATGGGTGAAGATCAGATCGGTCATGCGAAAGTGCGCGATCAATCGATAGCAGGCCGCCAACTCTTCACGCAGGCGCTGCTCAGTGGCACTGCGCTCGACAGGCGCATCAGATGGGCTGACAAATGGCTTCATTGACGAGGTTCTCCAGGCAGGTGGATGGGCAGGTGGCTGGGCAGACAGTAAGGCTGGACGGGGCTAGCGTCCAGCTGCGTGGCTTACTTGCTGGCCCAGGCGTTGAAACGCTCTTCCAGTTCTTCGCCGTGATCGACCCAGAAGCCGACGTCCATCGACAGCGCCCCCTTGAGGTTCTGCGGCGCGGTCGGCACCCAGCGCGCAAGCGAAGCATCCAGGCGTGCGGCGGCCTCGGTATTGGTCGGGCCATAGGGAATCTGCTGCACGTACTTGACCTGGGCATCGGGCTGATTGGCGAACGCGATAAAACGCTTGGCCTGATCAACATGGCGGGAGCCCTTGATGATCGCCCAGTAGTCCATCCCGTACAGGCTGCCCGGCCAGACCAGGCCCAGGTGACTGCCGCCTTGGGCCGCGGCGGCAATCCGGCCGCTGTAGGTGGAGGTCATGACCACGTCGCCGGCGGCCAGCCATTGCGCCGGTTGCGCGCCGGCTTCCCACCACTGGATATGGGGCTTGAGTTCGGTGAGCTTGGCGAAGGCGCGGTTGACCCCTTCAGGCGTGCCCAGGACTTGATAGACGTCCTCGACCTTGACCCCGTCGGCCAGCAAGGCGAACTCCAGGTTGTACACCGCGCGTTTGCGCAGGCCACGTTTGCCGGGGATTTTCTCCACGTTCCAGAAATCCGCCCATGAGGCCGGGGCCTGGGCCAGCTTGTCGGTGTCATAGGCAATCGCCACGCTCCACACCAATGCGGCGGAACCGCACGCCTGCGCGGCCTCGGGAATCAACTGCGCGGCGTGACCCAGTTGCGTCCAGTCCAGGCGTTCGTACATACCTTCTTCGCAGCCGCGCATCAGGTCAGGGCCTTCGATCTGCACCACGTCCCAATCAACGTTGCCGGTGTCGACCATTACCTTGATCCGGGCCATTTCGCCGTTGTATTCGCTCTGGATCAATTTGCTCTGGTCCAGCGCGCTGAAGGGCTGGAAAAACGCCACGTCCTGGGCCTTCTGTCCGGCGCCGCCGTAGCCGACCACCACCATGTCCGGTGCCGCCTGAGCGTTGCCAAGGGCCATGGCCAGGGACAGCAGCAAGGGATAACGAGCGAGCTTGAGTCTATTGGAGTTCATCTGGCAGTCCTCGTGCAGGTGCCACCCGGAGCAAGGCCGGTGTGACCCATTTTTATTGTTGTGAGGTTCGCCCCAGGAGCGGGCGCCAAACGAAAGTACTGCAAGCCTCAGTAAAAAAACAAGTTGATTTTTTACTGCCGGTAAATTTCTATAGGGCAATAATAACAACGCCGAAGCACGGCCTTTCGGCTTCAGCCTGCCTGGAGTAAGCCCACCATGCCGACCTCGTCCCCCGCCTTTGCCCATCTGTTCGAACCCTTGCAGATCCGCGGCAAACGCTTGAAAAACCGCATCATGTCCAGTGGGCACGACACCTCGATGCCGACCGACAACCTGGTCAACGCGCAACTGATCGCCTATCACCGGGCTCGTGCCGAAGGCGGTGTCGGGTTGATCGTGCTGCAGGTGGCCGGAGTCCACGACAGTGCGCGGTACACCTCCCATGTGCTGATGGCCACGGATGACGCCTGCATCGAGGGCTACCGCGAACTGGCGCAGACGTGCCACGCCCACGGCACCCTGGTGCTGTCGCAGATTTTCCACCCGGGACGGGAAATCATGGAGTCCAGCGACGGCTTGCTGGCGGTGGCCTACTCCGCCTCCGCGGTGCCCAATGAGCGCTTTCGGGTGATGCCGCGGGCGCTGGACCAGGCGATGATCGATGAGATCGTCGCCGGTTATGCGGCGGCCGCTCGCCGCCTGCATCAGGCCGGAATCGACGGGGTCGAGGTGGTCGCCAGCCATGGTTACCTGCCCGCGCAGTTCATCAATCCACGGGTCAACCGGCGCACCGACCACTACAACGGTGACCTCGAACAGCGCCTGCGCTTCCTGCGGGAAGTGATAGCGGCGGTGCGCGCCAGCACCGACGAACAGTTCATCATTGGCCTGCGCATTTCGGCGGACGAGCGTGACCCCGAAGGCTTGAGCGAAGATGAATCCCTGGCCAGCGTGCAAGCGCTGCAGGGGCAACTGGACTACGTGCACATCGTCGCCGGCACCTCGGCCTCGCTGGGTGGCGCGGTGCACATTGTGCCGCCGATGGCCATCGAAGCGGCGTACCTGGCCAGGGAAGCCGGGACCTTCAAGGCGGGCCTGAACATTCCGCTGTTCGTCACCGGGCGGATCAACCAGCCCCAGGAAGCGGAACTGATCCTGGCCCGGGGCCAGGCCGATGTCTGTGGCATGACCCGGGCGCTGATCTGCGACCCGCAAATGCCCAACAAGACCGACGCCGGCCGTGCCGAAGACGTGCGTGCCTGCATCGCCTGCAACCAGGCGTGCATCGGGCACTTCCACAAGGGTTTGCCGATTTCCTGCATCCAGCACCCGGAAACCGGCCGCGAACTGATCTACAGCCAACGCGCACCAGCGACCCAACGCAAGCGCATCATGATTGCCGGCGGTGGCCCCGCCGGGATGAAGGCCGCAGCAGTGGCGGCCCAACGCGGGCATGAGGTGACCCTGTACGAAGCCAGTTCGCAACTCGGCGGCCAAGTGCTGCTGGCCCAACTGCTGCCGCGCCGCGCCGAGTTCGGCGGAGCCAGCACCAACCTGCAGCGAGAGATGCAACTGGCCGGGGTGCGCGTGGTGCGTAACACCCGGGTCGACCGGGCACTGGTGGAGCAGGAACAACCCGACCTGGTGATCATCGCCACCGGCGCCGAGCCCTATTGGCCGACCTTCGAGCGTGGTGGTGAACTGCAGGTGGTCGACGCCTGGCAGGTGCTCAAGGACCAGGTGCCGATCGGGCGTTCGGTGGTGGTGGTGGACTGGCGCTGCGACTGGATCGGCCCGGGTATCGCCGAGCGTCTGGTGCGGGCCGGTCATCAGGTCCAGTTGGCGGTCAATGGCACCCATTGCGGGGAAAACCTGCCGCTGTACGTGCGTGACCAACTGGCCGGCGAACTGCACAAGCTTGGCATCCCGATCACCCCGTATGCCCGACTCTATGGCTGCGACGACAACACGGTGTACCTGCAACACACCGCCAGCGGCGAGCCCATGCTGCTGGAGAACATTGACACCCTGGTGTTGTGCCAGGGCCACCAACCCGTGGACACCCTCGGTGCCGAACTGCAGGGACTGGTGGAGTTTCGCCGGATCGGCGACTGCCTGGCACCGCGCACCGCCGAAGAAGCCATCTACGAAGGCCTGAAAGTCGCCTGGGAGCTTTAAGCCTGTTTATACTCCGGGACTTTAGGTTTTGGCTTGAGCGCAAATCCGTGCGTTTAACTGCAGGCTCTCTCCCACAGGGTGTGCGCTCAAGTCCCTCCCGGTCTGGAATTTGCCATGAGCAACAGCAACACGCCTGCGCCCGACATCGGCAGCGCTGCGCCGCATTTCCTCGGCACGCGGATTCGCGGCCTGCGCAAACGCCGGGGCATGACCCTGGCGCAGTTGGCGCAGTTGAGTGAATTGACCGCCGGCTACATCAGCCAACTGGAACGCAACCTCGCCTACCCGTCGATACCGGCGCTGTTCAACATCGCCCGCAGCCTGGGCGTGACCATCCAGTGGTTCTTCGCCAGCGAAGTCCCCACCGCCCCCGAAGACCAGGGCGTGGTGGTGCGCAAGAACAGCCGCCTGAGCGTGCACTACGAAGACGGCATCGTCGACCACCTGCTCACCCCCCAGCCCAACCGCCAACTGGAAATGCTCCACTCGCGCTTCCCACCCGGCACCTACAGCCAGCAAAGCTACAGCCACGACGGCGAAGAAGCCGGCTACCTGCTGTGCGGCAGCTTCGAGTTGTGGGTCGGCGAACGGCATTTCCAGCTCAGCGAAGGCGACAGCTTCAGCTTCTCGAGCCAGGAGCCGCATCGCTACGGCAACCCTGGCGAAGTGGATGCGGTAGTGATCTGGGTGATTACTCCGCCGACGTTTTAACCCGTACCGTCCAGCGGTCGCCCCGCTTGCTCGATGGCTTTCGGAAATGTTGGTTCGTAGCACAGCAGTAATGACACCCAATGAAAGAACCCATGGATCAGGATCACTGGTAACAAGAGCAGGTTGAGCAAGATAAAAAACCACAACGCCGGCTTGCCGACAAAACCCGTGTCCAGTCGCCACGCGGCTTTAAAGGAATTCCATGGCCAAGGAAACTTGCTGAGCAGACGCTGAGGTCTAGGCGCGGCCTCGGGACCGTACTCCATATAACGGCGGATATACTCCCAGAACGCCAGGAGCTCAGTAGCGTCGCGCGTGGGTTTGCCGACAAAGGTGACTTCGAGGGTGTCTTTAGGCTGGCCTTGTGCATCAAAAACCCCGTGACTCTCCTTGTCCCAACCTAGCAGCACAAACCCGTCGATGCCTTGCGCTTCGGACATATCAGGATCGAGAAAAACTTCGGCCTTGTCCCAGTCCAAAGCGACTACGCCGCCAAGGTGTTTGGGACGCAGCAGGTAGACTTTTCGGGTAATGCGATTGAAACGTACGATTAGACGGCGGGCGGTAAAGGCTTCCAGGCGTAAATGACGGAAGGCATATCTGAAGTATAAGTAAAGCCCACCCCAGCAAGTCATTGGCGTCAATAGCACACTGAAGATGTAAAACTCCCACCCCAAGTGAAGTCCGTTGACATCAGCCCCTCTTATCAAATCCTCAATGGGAAACCAGGTAGCGGCAACAGCGGCCAGCAACAACATCAACCCTCCCATGCCCACCGACAATGTAATCGCGCCTCTTTTTTCGTCATTTGGGGTTCGGACGTCTATATAGATATTGTTATAGGAGTATAGCGAGCTATTATCAGAAGCAGATTCTGACATGCAGCGACTTACGTTTACAGGCGCAGTATTGGCACTGTATTTTTTCTGTTTTTTCGTGCCAGTAACTCGTTCTGAGCAATCGTTTTTTTCGTACCCATCGAAGGCCAGCCATTCGTACAAATACATTAAAGCGTCAACTTATCGAGAAAAAAGTAATTACCGCTAGACATTTTCCAATCCCAACTTGAACTGTCGGCTGTGCGATGTAATAAAAGCACAAGCTGGGACTTTCAGTTTTTTTCTACTCAGACAATTAATTTTTGCCATCGCGCAGTTCCCCCGCTTGCTCGATGGCTTTGGGAAACCTCGGTTCGTAACACAGCAACAATGACACCCAGTGAAAGACCCCATGGATCAGGATCACTGGCAACAGCAGTAGGTTGATCAAGACAAAAAACCACAGCACCGGCTTGCCGAGAGAGCCTGTGTCCAGCCGCCATGCGACTTTGAAGGAGTTCCATGGCCAGGGGAACTTGCTGATCAACCGCAGGGGCCTGGGTGCGGCATCGGGACCGTACTCCATGTAGCGGCGGATATATTCCCAGAAAGCCAGGAGTTCTGAGGCGCCGCGGGTGGGTTTGCCGACAAAAGTGATTTCGAAGTCGTCTTTTGGCTGGCCTGCGGCGTCGAAAACCCCATGACTTTCCTTTTCCCAACCTAGTAGTACAAATCCCCCGATGCCTTGCGCTTCGGTCATATTGGGGTCGAGACAGACTTCAGCCTTGTCCCAATCCAGTGCGACGACGCCACCGAGGTGTTTGGGCCGCAGCAGGTAGACCCTTCGGGTGATGCGGTTGAAGCGAACGATCAGACGGCGGGCGGTAAATGCCTCCAAGCGCAAATAGGGAAAGACGTATCTAAAGTATAAAAAAAACGAAACACCGGCAATACCAACTGCAGTGACACTGAAAAGATAAAAATCCCACGGCAGTGATTCTTCTTGGTGCGGATCAAGACCTAAAAGCGTCCTTGATACTAAGTAAAGTGCAAGCAAGCACCCCCAGACCAAAATACTACCGCCGCCACCAACGATCAAAGTAATCAACCCTCGCTTTTCATCATTCGGGGTACGAACATCAATGTATGTTGGGTTGTGCTCATACAGCGATTCGTTGTCGAATACACTGTTCGAAACGCTGTGCTGCACAGTGATAGGCGGTATTTTTCCACCTTTTGTTTTTTGTTTTTCTGTCTCCTCCACCAATTTTTGATAATCCACCTTTTCGCGCCCGTCGAAGGCCAGCCACTCATACAAATACATCAGAACGTCGACTCGATGGCTTTCTGCAGGTTTTTCAACTCCTGTTCTTCATTGGCAGGGGTTCCAATCGATCGATCCCTGCGAAAGGTGCAATGCTGCAGATAGTTTTGCAGAGCATTGGGAAGCAGTACCTCAAACACCACAGTGGACGCAAAGATCACGACATTAATACGGATGCACCAACGAAGCATAAAAGTCATTCGCAGTGCAAGTAGCGCCGATTTATCGAGCAAAAGAGCAAGGATACGTTGCTCACCATAATTCTGGATAAGGTGCTTAACAAAAGAACCCGCAACAGCTACCCCTATCGCGGCTGAAAAATAAGCGGATCCAACTTGAGCGGTTGCCCGCAAAGCATAAAAGAAGGTCAAGCTGGGGCTTCCTCGTTTTCTGCTCTCCCAGGCATCCGTATAATCAAACACCGCCCCCACCATAGCCGCCCCACTCGCT
>NZ_JACMYG010000004.1 GCF_014236655.1 Pseudomonas kielensis | reverse complement strand
ACGAAAACTGCGCAACTCATTGTTTACCAAGGAGTTTTCCGTTTCGACTGCGCCGGAAGT
This sequence comes from Pseudomonas kielensis, assembly GCF_014236655.1. Taxonomy (GTDB): domain Bacteria; phylum Pseudomonadota; class Gammaproteobacteria; order Pseudomonadales; family Pseudomonadaceae; genus Aquipseudomonas; species Aquipseudomonas kielensis. Next base: position 330,582 of record NZ_JACMYG010000004.1, on the reverse strand, counting down.
GGGGCGAATTATAGACTGTTACAATTCGCCGTCAAGCCCTTATTTCAACATTACTCGGATTTAAGCGTAATACGCGCAAATGCCTTCTTGCCAGCCTGGCAAACATGGGTCGCACCCAGTACGCATATAAAGGTGCGATCAACCACTTCACCATCAACGCGTACACCACCCGAACCGAGCAAGTCACGAGCAACCGCCGAGTTCTTTACCAGCCCCGCCTTATTAAGAACGGCCGCGATCGGCATATCTTCAGTGGCCGTCAGTTCGATTTCCGGCAGGTCGTCTGGCAGCTCGCCTTCTTTCATGCGATTGCCCGCCGCGCGGTGAGCATTGGCCGCAGCCTCTTCACCATGGAAGCGCGCGACGATCTCTTCAGCCAGCTTGATCTTGATATCCCGCGGATTGGCACCCGCCTCGACATCGGCACGCAACGCATCGATCTCTGCCATCGAGCGGAAGCTCAGCAGCTCGAAATAACGCCACATCAGCGCATCCGGAATCGAAACCAGTTTGCCGTACATGACGCCCGGAGCCTCCTGAATCCCGACGTAGTTGCCCAAAGACTTGGACATCTTCTTGACGCCATCCAGCCCCTCAAGCAACGGCATGGTCAGAATGCACTGAGCTTCCTGACCATAACCCCGCTGCAGCTCACGCCCCATCAACAGATTGAACTTCTGGTCGGTGCCGCCCAGCTCGACATCGGCGCGCAAAGCCACCGAGTCGTAACCCTGGACCAGCGGATAGAGGAACTCGTGAATCGCGATTGGTTGATTGGTCGAGTAGCGCTTGTCGAAGTCATCGCGCTCAAGCATCCGCGCCACGGTGTACTGCGAAGTCAGGCGAATGAAGTCCGCCGGCCCCATCTGATCCATCCAGGTGGAGTTGAACGCCACTTCGGTCTTCGCCGGATCGAGGATCTTGAACACCTGAGTCTTGTAGGTCTCGGCATTCTCGAGAACCTGCTCACGGGTCAGGGGCGGACGGGTCGCGCTCTTGCCGCTCGGATCACCGATCATCCCGGTGAAGTCGCCAATCAGGAAGATCACCTGGTGACCCAGATCCTGGAACTGACGCAGCTTATTAATAAGCACCGTGTGACCCAGGTGCAAATCGGGCGCAGTTGGATCAAAGCCAGCCTTAATACGCAGCGGCTGGCCGCGCTTGAGCTTCTCGATCAGCTCGGACTCGACCAACAGTTCTTCCGCACCACGTTTGATCAGCGCTAGCTGCTCTTCAACCGACTTCATAACCAACCTGCAAGGCTCAGATTCAAAGGGACCCAACCATACAAGATCGCGCACCAAATACAAGTTTTGCCCGGCGCACGGCCAGCAATCCACGAACAGAGCACTCGCGGCTTGCTTAAGAGATGATTTGGTTATATTTTATACAGTTATTTCATCTTCATCATGTCATTCATCTTTTCCAATTCATCTTTTCCAAAGTCAAATTACCTATGACCACAGAACCGTCTAAAGCGCCGCCGCTTTATCCGAAGACTCACCTGCTCGCTGCGAGCGGCATTGCCGCCTTGCTCAGCCTGGCGCTCCTGGTGTTTCCATCCAGTGACGTCGAAGCCAAAAAGACCACCCTGAGCCTTGAACTGGAAAGCCCCTTAGAACAACTGACACAAGATCAAGACGCTGCCGACACCGCCCAAGCCACAATTGAACCCGTAGAACCCCCCTTCGCCCAGATCGAAAACAGCACCGAAGACACCCCGCAAACCGCTCAAGCGGCCCCTGCTCCGGTGGTTGAAGAGAAAAAAGCGCCGAGCCACCGCGAAGTAATTGTTGCCAAGGGTGACACGCTGTCCACGCTGTTTGAAAAAGTTGGCCTGCCCTCCACGACCGTGAGTGAAATCCTCGCCAGCGACAAGCAAGCCAAGCTCTTCACCCAGCTCAAACGCGGCCAGAAACTCGAGTTCGAGCTCGGCCCGGACGGCCAACTGACGACGCTGCACAGCAAGATCAGCGACCTCGAAAGCATCAGCCTGAGCAAGAATGCCAAGGGTTACGCCTTCAATCGCACTACGGCCAAGCCGACCGTACGCACCGCTTATGTCCACGGCGTGATCAACAGCTCGCTGTCCCAGTCGGCCGCGCGTGCCGGCCTGTCCCACAGCCTGACCATGGACATGGCCAGCGTGTTTGGCTACGACGTCGACTTTGCCCAGGACATTCGCCAGGGTGACGAATTCGACGTGATCTACGAACAGAAAGTGGTCAACGGCAAAGCTGTCGGCAATGGCCCGATCCTGTCCGCCCGCTTCACCAACCGCGGCAAGACCTACACCGCCGTGCGTTACACCAACAAACAAGGCAATAGCAGCTACTACACCGCCGATGGCAACAGCATGCGCAAGGCGTTCATCCGCACACCGGTGGACTTCGCCCGTATCAGTTCGCGTTTCTCCATGGGCCGCAAGCACCCAATTCTGAACAAAATCCGCGCCCACAAAGGCGTCGACTACGCCGCGCCACGTGGTACGCCGATCAAGGCTGCCGGTGACGGCAAGGTCCTGCTGGCAGGTCGTCGCGGTGGCTACGGCAACACCGTGATCATTCAACACGGCAACGCCTACCGCACCCTGTACGGGCACATGCAAGGCTTCGCCAAAGGCGTGAAGACCGGTGGCAGCGTCAAGCAGGGCCAGGTGATCGGCTACATCGGTACCACTGGCCTGTCGACTGGGCCGCACCTGCACTATGAGTTCCAGGTCAACGGCGTCCACGTCGATCCTCTGGGCCAGAAACTGCCCATGGCGGATCCGATCGCCAAGGCCGAACGAGCGCGCTTCCTGCAACAGAGCCAGCCGCTGATGGCGCGCATGGAACAAGAGAAAGCCACCCTGCTCGCTTCGAGCAAACGCTAAGCCATGGCGCTCTATATCGGCTTGATGTCCGGGACCAGCCTGGATGGCCTGGACATTGCGCTGATCGAGTACGAGGGGGCGATCAAGCTGATTGCCACCCACTACATCCCCATGCCTGACTCCCTGCGCACCGAGCTGCTTGGCTTATGCGCCAGCGGCCCGGACGAGATTGCCCGATCGGCGATTGCCCAGCACAACTGGGTCACCCTGGCGGCGAAGGGCATCAATGCCCTGCTGGCCGCGCAACAGCTCCAAGCCGCCGACATCCGCGCGATCGGCAGCCACGGCCAGACCATCCGCCACGAGCCCGCACGGGGATTCACCGTGCAAATCGGCAACCCAGCCCTGCTCACCGAGCTCACCGGCATCAGCGTCGTCAGCGACTTCCGCAGCCGTGATGTCGCGGCCGGTGGCCAAGGCGCACCGCTGGTACCAGCCTTCCACGAAGCCCTGTTTGGCCAGCATCACGGCAATCGTGCGGTGTTGAACGTGGGTGGCTTCAGCAACCTGAGCCTGATTGAAACGGGCAAGCCGGTCTCGGGATTCGACTGCGGCCCCGGCAACGTCCTGCTGGATGCCTGGATTCATCAGCAACGCGGGGAAACCTTCGACCGCGATGGCGTTTGGGCGGCCAGTGGCCGTGTCGAGCCAGCCCTGCTGAATGCCTTGCTCAGTGACCCCTTCTTCCTGACCAAGGGCCCGAAAAGCACCGGCCGGGAAGTGTTCAACCTGCCCTGGCTGACTCAGCACCTGGCGCGCCTCCCAGCATTTGCCGCCCAAGACGTACAGGCCACGCTGCTTGAGCTGACCGCCCTGACCATTGTCGAATCACTGCAAGCCGCGCAGGTCGATACCCAGACCCTGCTGGTGTGCGGGGGCGGCGCCCACAATGCTACGCTGATGGCCCGCCTCGCCAGCCTGCTGCCCAATGCTGGCGTCGACAGCACCGCAGCTTACGGTGTCGACCCAGACTGGGTCGAAGCCATGGCCTTTGCCTGGCTGGCCCATTGCTGCCTCGAAGGTATCCCGGCCAATCGCCCCAGCGTTACCGGCGCCCGCGGCCTGCGAGTCCTCGGCGCCATCTACCCCGCCTGAACGCCAGACAGCAAAACGCCGCAAAGCCTTGGGCCATGCGGCGTTGAGTAAAGCGGATACTGCGTGTAGCGATCAGATCGAGAACGAGGAGCCACAACCGCAGGTGGTTGTCGCATTCGGGTTCTTGATCACAAACCGCGAACCTTCCAGACCTTCCTGATAATCCACCTCGGCACCGGCCAGGTACTGGTAGCTCATCGGGTCGACCACCAGGCTCACACCTTCGCGCTCGACGATGGTGTCGTCATCGGCCACTTCTTCATCGAAGGTAAAGCCGTATTGAAACCCTGAACAACCGCCGCCCGTAACAAATACGCGCAGCTTCAAGCGATCATTACCCTCTTCATCGACCAGGCTCTTCACCTTGTGCGCGGCACCGTGGGTGAATTGCAAAGCCGTGGGGGTGAAGGATTCGACGCTCATGCTGACTATCTCCCGGCGTTACGCCGCCATAATGCGTGATGACGGGCATTATCCGCTTCTCCCAGAAAATCGGTCAACTATTGTTATGGTATAGCAATCAACCTAACCCGCTTCCCAGACAGCAAAAAGGCCCGCTGACGGGCCTTTTTGTTCGACGCTGCGATGCTTAAGGCAGCATGCCCGCGTGGGACAGCCCCAGGCGTTCATCCAGGCCAAACAGGATGTTCAGGTTCTGCACCGCCTGGCCCGAGGCGCCTTTGACCAGATTGTCGATCACCGACAACACCACCACCAGGTCGCCATCCTGCGGACGGTGCACCGCGATCCGGCAGACGTTGGCACCGCGTACGCTACGGGTTTCCGGGTGGCTGCCAGCCGGCATGACATCGACGAACGGTTCGTTGGCGTAGCGCTTCTCGAACAATGCCTGCAGGTCAACGGAGCGATCGACCACTGTCGCATACAGCGTGGAGTGAATGCCGCGAATCATCGGGGTCAGGTGCGGCACGAAAGTCAGGCCAACGTCCTGGCCAGCGGCGCGACGCAGGCCCTGGCGAATTTCTGGCAGGTGGCGGTGGCCTTTGACGGCATAGGCCTTCATGCTTTCCGACGTTTCCGAGTACAGCGAACCGACAGCCGCGCCGCGACCCGCACCGCTGACCCCGGACTTGCAGTCAGCGATCAGGCGCGAAGTGTCGGCCAGACCCGCTTCCAGCAGCGGCAGGAAACCCAGTTGAGTGGCCGTTGGATAGCAACCCGGCACCGCAATCAGGCGAGCCTGCTTGATCTGCTCACGGTTGACTTCCGGCAGGCCATAAACCGCCTCCTCCAGCAACTCTGGCGCACCGTGCGGCTGGTTGTACCACTTGGCCCACTCATCCGCGTCCTGCAGACGGAAGTCGGCGGACAGGTCGATGACCTTGGTCCCGGCCGCGAGCAACTCGCCCGCCAGGGCGTGAGCGACGCCGTGAGGGGTGGCGAAGAACACCACATCGCAGGCACCCAGGGTCTTGATGTCCGGAACGCTGAATGCCAGGCCATCGTAGTGGCCACGCAGGTTCGGGTACAGGTCAGCCACGGCCAGACCGGCCTCGGATCGGGAAGTGATCACCACCACTTCTGCTTGCGGATGCTGTGCCAACAGACGCAGCAATTCGACACCGGTGTAACCCGTGCCGCCGACGATACCGACCTTGACCATAAACCTGCCCTCAACGAACCCACTGGAAAGCCGACGATAATAGGGGCCGCGCGCCCCTGCGACAACCGCCAAGGTGACGTGCGGGCGCTCAAGCCTCTACTATTCGGGCTACCGTGAACCTGGGAATAACTAAAAATGCTTTATCTGTGGCTCAAAGCTTTTCATATCATCAGCGTCGTGTGCTGGTTTGCCGGCCTGTTTTACCTACCGCGCCTGTTCGTCTACCACGCTCAAAGCGAAGACAGCATCAGCAAGGAGCGCTTCAGCCTCATGGAGCGCAAGCTGTACCGGGGCATCATGGGCCCGGCAATGATCGCCACGCTGATCTTTGGCGGCTGGCTGATCAGCCTCAACCCCAGCGCCTACTTCACCCAGGGCGGCTGGATGCACGCGAAGCTGACACTGGTGGTGTTGCTGATCGGCTACCACCACATGTGCGGCGCCCAGGTGAAGCGCTTTGCCCGTGGCGAAAACACCCGCAGCCATGTCTTTTATCGCTGGTTCAACGAAGTGCCGGTTCTGATATTGCTGGCTATTGTAATTTTGGTCGTGGTACGGCCGTTCTAATCCTACTGAACACTTTTCATCGGGGTACTTCCAATGTCGCTGCCCGCTTTGCTTGAACAACACCTGCGCCTGCCCGTCGTGGCGGCGCCGATGTTCCTGATCTCCAACCCACAGCTGGTGCTGGCGTGCTGCCGCAATGGCGTGGTGGGCAGCTTTCCGGCCCTGAACCAGCGCGAAAGCAGCGGCTTCAAGGCCTGGCTGGAGGAGATCGAAGCGGGTCTGGCGCTGCTGCAGAACCCCGCGCCGTATGCCGTGAACCTGATTGTGCACAACAGCAATCCACGGCTGCAGGCCGACCTGGCGATCTGCATCGAGCACAAAGTGCCGATCGTGATCACCAGTCTCGGCGCAGTGAAAGAAGTGGTGGATGCGGTGCACAGCTACGGCGGCCTGGTGTTCCACGACGTGACAACCCGCCGGCATGCCGAGAAAGCCGCCGAGGCCGGGGTCGATGGCTTGATCGCCGTTGCCGCCGGCGCCGGTGGTCACGCTGGCACATGGAGCCCCTTCTCGCTGATTGCCGAAATCCGTCAGTTCTTCGACAAGACCCTGCTGCTGGCCGGCTGCCTGAACCACGGCCATGAAATTCTCGCCGCGCAACTGCTCGGCGCGGACCTGGCCTACTTCGGCACACGGTTTATCGGCACCACTGAAAGCCATGCACCTGAGGCTTACAAGCAGATGCTGCTGACGTCCAGAGCAGCAGACATCGTTCATACGCCAGCGGTCTCAGGCGTACCGGCAAGTTTCATGCGCCAAAGCCTGCTCAACGCCGGTTTTGATCTTGAAGCGCTGCAAGGCAAGGGCGAAATCAACTTTGGCGCCAAGCTCAAGCCCATCAGCGATGAAGCCAAAGCGTGGAAAACCGTATGGTCTGCCGGGCAGGGCGTCGGTGAAATCGACGACCTGCCCAGCGTTGACGAACTGGTCGCCCGGCTGGATGCCGAGTACCGTAAAGCGCAGGAACTGGCGGCCCAACTGACCAAACGCTGGCCGCGCTAAGCCATCCACCCTGGGTCAGCCGGGTACGGTTGACCCAGGCAATGCCCCCCGATCAATCGCGACAAGGAAGTACCGGCATGAGCGAAAAACGCTTCAAGATCGTCTTCGACGGCGCCCTGCTGCCAGGCGTCGAGATCACCACGGCGAAACTCAATCTCGCCGAACTGTTCAAATGTGACGTCAGTGCCATCGAGCGGCTATTCAGTGGCGAACCCGTCGCCCTCAAGCACAACCTTTCCCAAGCCGACGCGCACACCTATCTCACGGCCCTGGCAAAGACCGGCGTTGATGCGCGGATCGAGGCCGAGCCTTCGATCGAACTCGACCTGAGCGAAGTCAAACCCGTCACGGCGCCGCTGCCGGAGGCCGACACCTCTCCCTACGCCCCGCCCCGCGCGCCAGTGGGTGAGGTCAACACGACGTTTTCCGAACTCAAGGTCTTCAGCGTCCAGGGCCGTATCGGTCGCTTGCGGTATCTGGCCTGGTCGCTGGCTGCGCTGCTGATCATGGGCGGGGTCGCCGGCACAGTGGGATTGGGCCTGTTGGCGAGCGATAACATGGTGTTAGCGGCAATTGTTTGTGTCGTCGGCCTGCTTGCCTACTTCTATGTGAATATCACCATCAGTGTGCAGCGCCTGCATGACCTGGGCTGGTCCGGCTGGCTGTGGTTTCTGAACCTGGTACCCGTTGTGGGCGGCCTGTTTCCCATCGCGATGGCGGTCATCCCGGGCAACCCCGGCGCCAACCGCTACGGTGCACCGCAACCGCCCAACAGCACGGCGGTGAAGGTGCTGGCCGGACTTTGGCTGGTGGTGATTGCCGTGGTGTTTGTCGGCGCATTGGCGGGCGGCCTCAGTGCCGTCACGCAAGAATACGAAAGCACCATGAGCAGCAGCTACGAGATCGACGAGCCGGCTGAAAACGTTGAGGCAGACGATGCGGCGCAACCTGCCCTGCCCCCTGTAGACTATGAGAAAGAATAAACGCGCTGGCGACCTGTGAGCTCTCTGTCCACAGGCCGCGAGCCGTTGCGATGGAGAACTGCATGACCCGTTACGCTCTGATCACTGGCGCTTCCAGCGGCATCGGTCTGGCCATGGCCGAAGCCCTGGCACGCCGAGGCCGCAGCCTGATTCTGGTGGCTCGCCAACGTGATCAGCTGGAAAGCATCGCCATCGAATTGACCCAGCGCTTTGGCGTCGAGGTGCTGTTTCGCGCCTGCGACCTGGGTGAACCGCTACGTTTGTCCGGCTTTCTGCTGGAGCTCGAAGAAGGCGAGCGGCAGATCGACCTACTGGTCAATTGCGCCGGCATCGGCACCTGCGGGCCATTCCTGGCCCAGGACTGGATGACCGAGCAAGACCTGATTGAAGTCAACATCCTCGCCCTCACGCGCCTGTGCCACGCCATTGGCAACAGCATGGCCCTGCAGGGTGGCGGGCAGATTCTCAACGTGGCCTCCGTAGCGGCCTTCAACCCAGGCCCCTGGATGAGCACCTACTACGCCAGCAAAGCCTACGTGCTGCACTTTTCCGAAGGCCTGCGGGTAGAGTTGAAAAAATGTGCGGTCAAGGTTTCGGTGCTGTGTCCCGGCCCGACCCGCACCGCATTCTTCCGCACCGCACAGTTGGACGACAGCAAACTGAACGCCAGCAAGCTATTGATGAGCCCCGAAGAAGTGGCGTTGTACACCGTGCGGGCACTGGATAAAAACCGCGCAATCATCATCCCCGGACGACGCAATCGCTGGTTCGCCTTCCTGCCGCGCCTGGGCTCGCGCTGGTTGACCCGAACCATCGTCGGCATGGTCAACAAGGCCTATTGCCCGCGCTGAACAACAACGCAATAAAAGGTCGGGCGCCGGAGTGGCCCCTTCAGTACACTCAGTGCGGCCCATCAACATGGAGAAACAGCTGTGGATACTCTGTTCACCAAGATCATCAACAGAGAAATACCTGCCAAGATCATTTACGAGGATGACCAGGTCCTGGCCTTCCACGACATCGCCCCGCAGGCACCCGTGCACTTCCTGGTCATCCCGAAGAAACCGGTGCGCACCCTCAACGACCTCACCGAGGACGACAAGGCGCTGGCCGGGCATATTCTGTTCACCGCCCAACGCCTGGCGCTGGAACTGGGCTGCGAAGAAGGCTTTCGTGTGGTGATGAACTGCAATGAACAGGGTGGGCAGACCGTCTACCACATTCATATGCACGTCCTGGGTCAACGCCAGATGCACTGGCCGCCGGGCTGATCCCCCTGTTGCTCCGGGTCGTGTCGTCAATCGTCATGACCCAGGGCAAACCTTCCCCTACCGATTGCGGTAAACTGGCCGCCGAGATTCTTCCCGGAGGTCAGCATGACTACCCAACGTCACTACTCGCCCATTGACCGTCTTCTGTTGCAAGCCGATACCGCGATGCGCACCTTGCTGCCCTTCAGTGGCCAGCCTTATCGCCCGTCTCCGGCCATCCTGCAGCCAGAAAGCAAAATGAGCGACGAAGACACCCGGCACGTCGCCGGCCTGATGCGCATCAACCATACCGGTGAAGTCTGTGCCCAGGCGCTGTATCAAGGCCAGGCCCTGACCGCCAAGCTGCCGCAAGTGCGGGCAGCGATGGAGCATGCGGCCGAGGAAGAGATCGATCATCTGGTCTGGTGCGAACAACGCATCCGCCAACTGGGTAGCCATACCAGCATCCTCAACCCGTTGTTCTACGGCATGTCGTTCGGCATCGGTGCAGTAGCCGGGTTGATCAGCGACAAAGTCAGTCTGGGTTTCGTCGCCGCGACCGAAGATCAGGTCTGCAAGCACCTGAATGAACACCTGGAGCAACTGCCGGCCGAGGACGAGAAGTCGCGGGCCATTCTTGAGCAGATGCGCATTGACGAAGAACAGCACGCCGAAAGTGCGCTGGATGCCGGCGGTTTCCGCTTCCCGGCGCCGGTGAAGTTCGGCATGAGCCTGTTGGCCAAGGTCATGACCAAAAGTACCTACCGCATTTGACACACCTCGACACCGGGACAAAAAAAGGGCGCTGATCTCAGCGCCCTTTTTTGTACCCGCAGCAATCGCATTAAAAGGCCCTGCCCCCCCCTTCGCGATGACGAACTCGACTCAACCCAGCTCGATGATTTCGTAGTCGTGGGTGATGGCAACGCCCGCAGCCCCCAGCATGATCGATGCCGAGCAGTACTTCTCTGCCGACAACTCGATGGCACGCTTGACCTGGGCTTCCTTGAGCGCCCGACCCTTGACGACAAAATGCATGTGGATCTTGGTGAATACCTTGGGATCTTCAGTCGCACGCTCGGCTTCAAGGAAGGCTTCGCAGCTTTCCACCGCCTGGCGCGACTTCTTGAGGATGCTGACCACGTCGAAATTGCTGCAACCGCCCACGCCGAGCAGGAGCATTTCCATCGGCCGAACCCCAAGGTTGCGACCACCGGCCTCGGGCGGACCGTCCATGACCACGACGTGACCACTGCCGGATTCACCGAGGAACATGGCTTCGCCAGCCCATTGGATGCGTGCCTTCATCGCCAAGTCTCCACTGTAAAAAAAGGGTCGCCAGCTTAGCACAGGGCTTGGGATAGGCAGCGTGCCACTGCAGCACGAGCCAGCCGCCGCGGTCATTGATAATTTCTCTAATGACGAAAGAATGTGTCTGTTAAGCTGGCGCCAATTCACTGGCGCGACACCCACCCTAAAACGCACGCTCTGCAGCGCCTCATAAAAACAACCACGTCATACCGTGCAGTCTTTTCGGGATTCAACCATGGTTGCTATTACCCCAACCCCCAAGATCAAGAACCTCGACAAGCTCCTGATGCATTGCCAGCGCCGTCGCTACCAGGCCAAGAGCAATATCATTTGTGCAGGTGACCGTTCCGACACACTGTTTTTCATTATCAAGGGTTCAGTCACCATCCTGATCGAGGATGACGAAGGCCGGGAAATGATCATCGCCTACCTCAACCCTGGGGACTTTTTTGGCGAATTGGGTTTGTTTGAGCAAGCAGGCCAGGAGCAAGAACGCAGTGCGTGGGTGCGCGCCAAGGTCGAGTGCGAAGTCGCCGAGATCAGCTACAGCAAATTCCGCGAACTGTCCCAGCACGACCCCGACATTCTCTACGTGCTCAGCGGGCAGATTGCCCAGCGTCTGCGTAACACCACACGCAAGGTCGGTGACCTGGCGTTCTTCGACGTCACCGGCCGGGTTGCGCGCTGCCTGCTGGAGCTGTGCAAACAACCCGACGCCATGACCCACCCCGACGGTATGCAAATCAAAGTCACCCGTCAGGAAATCGGCCGAATCGTCGGCTGCTCTCGGGAAATGGTCGGGCGCGTACTCAAGGACCTGGAAGAGCGCAACCTGGTGAACGTCAAGGGCAAGACCATGGTGGTGTTCGGCACCCGCTAAGGCGCCAGCACTTCGGCCAGCATCTGCCGATACAACGTGTCCAGGCGCTCAATAGCCTGGGGAGCGGCGAATTGTTCATGCAGGGCGATATGACTTGCCGCACGCACCCGCTGCTCAAGGCCGCACACCTCGTTAAACCGGTTGACTGCCTGCACCATCGACTCACGCTCATCGTCCAGCAGCAATGCACCATGCACCAACCCTACCGGCCGCTGCCCACCCTTGCTCTGGCGCCAGCGTTGCGCGGTGCCAACCATCTTGCGACCGTCGAGGTTGACGTTGAAGCGTCCATCACAGAACGCCCCCTCCACCTCCCCCAACGATGCCTTGCCGCCCAGCTCCGTCAGCAACGTGCAAATCGGATCGCACAGGCGCCGATAGGCGGTCTCGATGCGTGCGTGATCACCTTCGTGGCGCGGCGGCGCATAGACCAGCGCAATATTGATGGTCGCCGCCGACTGCGGCACCGGCTCCCCCCCGGTTTCACGCAATAATACCGGCCAGCCATTGGCGGCCGACGCCGCACAGGCGGCGTCGAACCCCGGCAAACGGCTCAAGCGCCGGGGCATGACCAGCGCACGATCGCTTGGCTGCCAGAACAGCAGAGCGAAATCCTGGTCGCCGGCACACACCGTCGCCAGCAAATCCTGCTCAGCTTGCAGGCCCGCTTCGACGGTCAAGGCAATGGGTTGGGTCATGGCAGGCAAATCCTTGGCTGTGGATACAAAAAAGCCGGCATCGCCGGCTTCTTGATTAAATCGGGTTCAGTCGAGTGTAGAACCGCTGATCGGCACACCACGCTCCGGGAAGAACAGACGTTGCAGCTCCGTCCCAGGGTTCTCGGCGCGCATGAAGGCTTCACCCACCAGGAACGAATACACCTCACTGATTTCCATCAGCTCGACATCCGCTCGGTTGAGGATGCCACTTTCGGTGATCACCAGGCGATCGCGAGGGATGCGCGGCAACAGATCGAGGGTGGTTTCCAGATTCACTTCAAACGTATGCAGGTTGCGGTTGTTAACCCCAACCAGCGGCGTGTCGAGGATGTTTAATGCCCGCTCCAGCTCGTCACCATCGTGAACTTCCACCAGTACGTCGAGGCCAACGCCTTTGGCAACGGCCGCCAGCTCAGCCATCTTGACGTCGTCCAGCGCGGAGACGATCAGCAACACACAATCGGCGCCCAGTGCACGGGCTTCAACGATCTGGTACGGATCAATCATGAAGTCCTTGCGAATCACCGGCAGGTTGCACGCCGCGCGAGCCTGTTGCAGGTATCTATCTGCACCCTGGAAGTAATCGACATCGGTCAGCACCGAAAGGCAGGTTGCCCCGCCCTTCTCGTAGCTGACCGCGATTTCGTCAGGAACGAAGTGCTCGCGGATCACCCCTTTGCTTGGTGACGCTTTCTTGATTTCGGCGATGACCGCCGGCTGCTTGAGCTTGGCTTGCTTGATCAACGCATTGGCAAAACCACGAGGTGCATCTGCAACCTTTGCCAGGGCTTCCAGTTCGGCCAGTGTCACGCGAGCGCTACGCTCAGCGACTTCCTCAACTTTGCGGGCGAGAATTTTCTCGAGCACCGTCGGTACACTCATGCTTCATTCTCCACTTTGAATACCGCAGTAAATGCACCCAACTCTTCGAGCTTCTCGCGCGCTAGGCCGGTGTGCAATGCGTCATGAGCCAGGGCAACGCCCTCTTTCAGACTGCTCGCATGATCAGCGGCATACAGCGCAGCACCCGCGTTGAGCACAATCATTTCGGCCGCTTTCTGGCCGTTCTCGGTTTTACGGCGACCCAGTGCATCGCGAATCAGTTCCAGCGAAGCCGCCGGGCTTTCCACTGCCAGACCGTGCAAACTCTGGCTCTTCATGCCCAGGTCTTCAGGTTCGACCCAATACTCGGTGATCTGGTCATTCTTCAGTTCGGCGACAAACGTCGGCGCCGCCAGACTGAACTCATCCAGGCCATCCTTAGAATGCACCACCAGCACGTGTTGGCTGCCCAGACGTTGCAATACCTCGGCCAACGGCCGGCACAACGCCTGACTGAACACCCCCACCACCTGATGTTTCACACCGGCCGGATTCGTAAGCGGGCCAAGCATGTTGAACAGCGTGCGCAAACCCAGGTCCCGCCGCGGACCTGCCGCATACTTCATCGCACGATGGTGGGATTGGGCAAACATAAAACCAATACCAACGTTGTCGATGCAACGTGCCACCTGCACCGGCGTCAGATTCAGGTAGATCCCGGCGGCCTCCAGCAAGTCGGCGCTGCCACTCTTGCCCGAGACGGCACGGTTACCGTGTTTAGCCACGGTGCAGCCGGCAGCTGCCACCACAAAAGAAGAAGCGGTCGAGACGTTGAAAATGTTCGCACCGTCGCCGCCGGTGCCTACCACATCCACCACGCCATCGAGGGTTTTCAGCTCGACCCGGTCCGCCAGTTCGCGCATCACCGACACGGCGCCGACGATTTCGTCGATGCTCTCGCTCTTCATGCGCATGGCCATCATGAACGCGCCAATCTGTGCGTCCGTGCATTGCCCGGTCATGATTTCGCGCATCACATCGCGCATTTCCTCAGTGCTCAGGTCCAGGTGGCCGACGATACGGCTCAGGGCAGTCTTGATATCCATGGAAAGTCCTTAGCGCGTGCCGCCGGTTTGTTTGAGGAAGTTGGCGAACAGTTCGTGGCCCTGCTCGGTCAGAATCGACTCAGGGTGAAATTGCACACCCTCGATGTTCAACGTCTTGTGGCGCAGGCCCATGATCTCATCGACCGAACCGTCTTCAAGCTGGGTCCAGGCAGTCAGCTCCAGGCAATCGGGCAGGGTTTCGCGCTTCACAATCAGGGAATGATAGCGAGTGACGGTCAGCGGGCGGTTCAGACCTGCAAACACACCCTTGTCCTCGTGGAATACCGGACTAGTCTTACCGTGCATGACTTGGCGGGCACGCACCACATCGCCACCAAACGCTTGGCCGATCGACTGGTGCCCCAGGCAGACGCCAAGGATCGGCAGCTTGCCGGCGAAATACTTGATGGCTTCGATCGACACACCGGCTTCGGTCGGCGTGCAGGGGCCGGGGGAAACGACGATGCGCTCGGGGTTGAGTGCTTCGATCTGGGCGATGGTCAGCTCATCGTTGCGCACGACCTTGACCTCTGAGCCCAGCTCGCCGAGGTACTGCACAACGTTGTAGGTAAAGGAGTCGTAGTTATCAATCATCAGCAACATGGGTTCAAACCTCTTGAATTCACTGACTTTTAAAACAGCCTTCGAATGATTGACCCGCACAGTGGCGTCGCTCGGTCAGATGCTGGAAGTGGAGCCAGCAAAAGCGGCAGTTCATACGGGTATAGAAGGCAAACGGGGACAGGTCCGGCCGGGCCGGCAGAGAAAGTTCAGGCGCGCCAACGCCAACGGGCGTGTGCCTTGACGACTTGATCCAAGAGTTTGCTGACGATCAACACGGGGAAGGTCTCATTCATACATTCCAGCACAGTAACTTAGCTGAGCAGAGGGTGCAATATGGCGTAGCGCTAGCGGGTGATACGGCCTTTAGCCATAGCTAAAGCGCAAAAGTTTTTGGTACTGTCGTTTTGTTCAACACAACAATAAATAAACGGACTTGATCATGATCAGACAGACGCTGTTTGTACCGCTGGCAGGAGGCCTTCTTGCGATGGCTTGCGCCCAAGCGATCGCTGCACCAACGCCTTACTCGAACTTCGTGGTCTTTGGCGACAGCCTCAACGATGCCGGCCAGTTCGCTGACCCGGACGGCCCGGTAGGCGCCACGCAGCGCTACACCAACCGCGTGGGGCCAACCTACAAGGACGGCAGCGGGGAAGTCCGTTCCGCCAACTCGACACAATTGCTGGGGGGCAAACTGGGGTTCTCGGATGATCAGACCGCCGCCTCGACCTCGGCGGTCCGCGCCGAGCAGGGCCTGGCCGATGGTAACAACTGGGCCGTCGGCGGTTATCGCACTGACCAGATTCTCGACTCCATCACCACCACCTCAGCCACCGGCGAGCGCTCACGCCCAGGTTATCTGCCCAGCAATGGCTTGCGCGCCGATCCCAACGCCCTCTATTACCTCTCCGGGGGCGGCAACGACTTTCTCCAGGGCCGGATTCTCAACCCCGCCCAGGCCGACGCGGCTGCCGGCCGGTTGGTCGATAGCGTGCAAACCCTGCAGCAGGCGGGCGCCAACTACATCATGGTCTGGCTGCTCCCGGATATCGGCCTGACGCCGGCAATCAACGGCAGCCCACTACAAGGTTTCGTCTCCCAACTCAGCACACAGTTCAACACCGAACTGGTGCGACAACTGCAGAGCGTTGACGCCGAAATCATCCCGCTGAACATTCCGGTGTTGCTCAACGAAGCCTTCGCCAACCCGGCGCAATTCGGCCTGGCCACCGACCAGAACCTCACCGCCACCTGCTTCAGCGGCAATGGCTGCACGGAAAACGCCCGGTACGGCATCAACAGCGCCACCCCCGACCCCAGCAAGCTGATCTACAACGACTCGGTCCACCCCACCGAAGCCGGACAGCGCCTGATCGCCGACTACGCCTACTCCTTGCTGGCCGCACCCTGGGAAGCCTCGCTGTTGCCCGAAATGGCCCACGGCACACTGCGTGCGCACCAGGATGAACTGCGCAACCAATGGCAAGCCGACTGGGAAAACTGGCAGGGCGTCGGCCAATGGCGAGCCATTGTCGCTGGCGGTGGCCAGCACCAGGACTTCGACGGCCAGAACAGCGCCGCCAGTGGTGATGGCAGCGGCTACAACCTGAACATCGGCGGCAGCTACCGCCTCAACGATGCCTGGCGTGTCGGCGTCGCAGCCGGGTTCTATCGCCAGAACCTGGAAGCCGGCAACAACGACTCGGACTACAAACTCAACACCTACATGGGCACCGCCTTTGCGCAGTACCAGCAAAACCGCTGGTGGGCGGACGGCGCCCTGACGGCCGGGCACCTGGACTACGACAGCCTCAAGCGCAAGTTCGACCTGGGCGTCAACGAACGCGGCGAGAAAGGCGATACCAGCGGTACCGTGCTGGCAGCCAGTGGCCGCATCGGCTACGACATCGCACAACAGGCGAGCAGCCCGTGGCACCTGTCACCCTTCCTCAGTGCGGATTTCGCCAAGGTCAAAGTCGACGGTTACTCCGAGGACGACAACACCGCCACTGCGCTGACCTATGATGACCAGACCCGCAACTCGCGCCGCCTGGGCATCGGCCTGCAGGGCAAGTACCTGTTCACTGCGCAAACCCAGGTGTATGGCGAATACGCCCACGAGCGCGAGTATGAAGACGACACCCAAGACGTGACCATGAACCTCAACACCCTGCCCGGTAACCCGTACACCCTGGCCGGCTACACGCCGCAGTCCCACACCAACCGCCTGAACCTGGGCGTCAGCCACAAGCTCACAACCGACCTGGCGTTGCGGGCCGGCTACAACATCCGCAAGGACGATGATTTCACCCAGCAAGGGGTGAATGTCGGCGTGGTGCTGGACTTCTAAAACACCGAGCCAAAAAAAACGCTGCCTCCTCGCGGGGGCAGCGTTTTTTTGTGCCGCGCTAAAGCCTCAGTCCTGAGGCGTTTGCTCGGCCAGTGCGACAGCGCGGAACATGGCGCGGCGCTTGTTCAGGGTTTCTTCCCATTCCAGCGCTGGCACCGAGTCGGCCACGATGCCGCCGCCAGCCTGTACGTGCAATTCGCCGTTCTTGATCACGGCCGTGCGGATCGCAATCGCGGTGTCCATGTTGCCGTTCCAGGCGAAGTAACCCACCGCCCCACCGTACACACCGCGTTTGACCGGCTCCAGTTCGTCGATGATTTCCATCGCGCGAATCTTCGGCGCGCCCGACAAGGTGCCGGCCGGCAGAATCGCCCGCAACGCATCCATTGCGGTCAGGCCGGCTTTCAACTGGCCCGTGACGTTGGAGACGATGTGCATCACGTTGGAATAACGCTCGATGACCATTTTCTCGGTCAGCTTCACCGAACCGATTTCCGACACCCGCCCGGTATCGTTGCGGCCCAGGTCGATCAGCATCAGGTGTTCGGCGATTTCCTTGTCGTCCGACAGCAGGTCCTCTTCCAGCGCCAGGTCGGCTTCTTCGTTGGCGCCGCGAGGACGAGTACCGGCAATCGGGCGCACAGTGATCAGGTTGTCTTCAACCCGCACCAGGACTTCCGGCGAACTGCCAACCACATGGAAGTCGCCGAAGTTGAAGAAGTACATGTACGGCGTCGGGTTGAAGCAACGCAGGGCGCGATACAAATCAATGGGCGCCGCCTTGAAGTCGATGGACATCCGTTGCGATGGCACCACCTGCATGCAGTCACCCGCCAGGATGTACTCCTTGATGGTGTCGACGGCGCGCTCGTAATCGGCTTGCGTGAAACTGGAGCGGAACACCGGATCCGCCGCCTGCTGCTTGCTGAAATCCAGGCCACGGCGCGGGGTAATCGGCTGGCGCAGTTGCTCCAGCAACTGTTCGAGGCGCGCCTGCCCTTGCTCGAAAGCGTTTTCCTGCGCCGGGTCGGCCAGCACGATGGCGTGCATCTTGCCCGCCAGGTTGTCGAACACCACCACCGCATCGGAAACCATCAGCAAGATGTCCGGCACGCCCAGCGGATCAGGGTTCGGGCACTTGCCCAGACGCTTCTCCACATAGCGCACGCAGTCATAGCCGAAGTAACCGACCAGGCCACCGTTGAAGCGCGGCAGGCCTGCAATCGTCGGCACGTTGTAGCGCGCCTTGAAGGTCTCGACGAAGGCCAGCGGGTCTTCGACATCGTGGCTTTCGACCTCGACCCCGTCGACGGTCACACTCACATGCAGGTCATGCACCCGCAGTACCGTGCGGCACGGCAGGCCGATGATCGAGTAGCGCCCCCACTTCTCCCCGCCCTGCACCGACTCCAACAGGTAGGAGTTGGGTTGATCGGCCAGTTTCAGGTAGATCGACAGCGGCGTGTCGAAGTCGGCAAGGGTTTCACAGGCAAGCGGAATGCGGTTGTAGCCGGCAGCGGCCAAACGCAGGAATTCTTCGCGGATCATGAGGTGCCTCGTGGCATGAGGGTCTAACGGTCAGGTGTGCAAACGCGCCGGCTAGCCGGCCAGGATCACGTCAGGCGCGCCAACGCCAGCGGGCCAGGGCCTTGATGACTTTCATCCAGAGTTTGCGGGTAACCACCACGATGGCATTTCCAGGAGGGGATTGAACAGCGTCGGGCAACGTTATCCCAGCGGCTGAATCCAGGCAACCGGGAATTAGCTTGCGCAGATCGTCGATCACCAGCGCGGGCGATTCTTCGGCAATCGGCCGGCCATGGTTATAGCCGTAGCTCAGGGCCACACACTTGACGCCCGCCGCCTTGGCCGCCAGGACGTCACTGCGCGAGTCGCCGACGAACAGCGACTGCGACGCCGGTACGTTGGCCATTTTCATCACGAAGAACAGCGCGGCCGGGTCAGGCTTTTTCTGCGCCAGGGTATCGCCGCCGATGATCCACTTGAAATAGCGGCCGATCTTCATCTGGTCCAGCAAGGGCGCGACAAAGCGCTCCGGCTTGTTGGTGATCAGCGCCATCTCGACACCCTGCTTGTGCAACCACTTGAGGGTGTCGCGCACGCCGGGGTAGACCACCGTCAACTCATGGCCGTCGGCATAGGCGTCCATGAAGATCTCCAGCGCATGTTCGGCCTCGACGTCATCGACCTGACTGTGGTCGATATCACCCGCCAGCGCGCGGCGCACCAGCACCGGAGCACCGTTGCCGACCCACTCGCGCACGGCGCCAAGGCCTGCCGGCGCGCGCCCCAGCTTGAGCAGCATGTGATCCACGGCCACTGCCAGGTCCGGCACCGAATCGATCAGGGTGCCATCCAGATCGAACATCACCAGCCGCGGCAATTGCCCTGGGAACAGCTGCTCAAAACCGCTCATGGACGAGCCAGCGCCAGTTCGGCACGCATCTTCTCGATCACTTCCTGGTAGTTCGGCGCGTTGAAGATCGCCGAGCCGGCCACGAAAGTGTCAGCGCCAGCCGCAGCGATTTCGCGGATGTTGTTGACGTTCACCCCACCGTCGATTTCCAGGCGGATGTCACGGCCCGAGGCGTCAATCAGCGCGCGCGCTTCACGCAGCTTGTCGAGGGTCGCCGGAATGAACTTCTGGCCGCCGAAACCCGGGTTGACGCTCATCAGCAGGATCATGTCGACCTTGTCCATCACGTACTTGAGTACGTCCAGCGGAGTCGCCGGGTTGAACACCAGGCCGGCCTTGCAACCGCCTTCGCGGATCATCTGCAAAGAGCGATCGACGTGAATCGTGGCGTCCGGGTGGAACGTGATGTAGGTGGCACCGGCCTCGATGAAGTCACCGATGATGCGGTCGACCGGCGACACCATCAGGTGTGCGTCGATTGGCGCGGTAACGCCGTACTTGCGCAGTGCCGAGCAGACCATCGGACCAATGGTCAGGTTAGGCACGTAGTGATTGTCCATGACATCGAAGTGGACGATGTCGGCACCCGCGGCCAGAACGTTGTCCACTTCTTCACCCAGGCGGGCGAAGTCGGCGGAGAGAATCGACGGAGCAATAGCGAAGGGCTGCATGACGCACCTTTTTTGAGCAGGATCACGATGGCGCGCATTGTATACCTCATGCTTTGGCGCGCGCACCGTGGCTGTAACGATCAGTAGGCCGCTCGATAGATCTTCTCGATATCAAGGGCCGTCAACTGACGCGGGTTATTGCGCATCAAACGCTCGATTCCCGCGGCCTCCAGCGCCATGGCCGGGATCGCATCCTGCGGTACGCCGACACTGCGCAAGCCCTGGGGGATCTCCACTGCGGCACACAGTCGCGCCATCGCCTCGACGGCATGATCCGCCGCTTCATCGGCGCTCAGGTGCGTGATCGTGAGGCCAAAGGCCTGGGCAATGTCCTGCATACGCTCCACGCACGCCATCTTGTTCCAGGCCATCACATGGGGCAGCAACAGTGCATTGCTCACGCCATGGGCAATGTTGAAGCGCCCGCCCAGAGGATAGGCCAGGGCATGCACCGCGCCGACCCCGGCGTTGCCGAACGCCATACCGGCCATCAGGCTGGCCGTGGCCATGTCCTCACGGGCCTGCAGGTTCGCGGGATTGGCATAGGCCTTGGGCAGCGCCTTGGCGATCAGCTTGATGGCTCCGATGGCCAGGGCGTCGGTGATCGGCGAAGCGTTCACCGACAGGTAAGACTCGACCGCATGCACCAGGGCATCCACCCCACTGGCGGCGGTGACACTGCGCGGACAGGTCAGGGTCATTTGCGGGCTGACCAGCGCCACGTCGGGCAACAGGTAGTCGCTGACGATGCCTTTTTTCAGTTGGGCGTGCTTGTCGGAGAGGATTGCCACGTTGGTGACTTCCGAGCCGGTGCCGGCGGTGGTCGGGATCGCGATCAGCGGCGGCCCCTTGCGTGGCACCTGGTCGACCCCGAACAAATCCTCGAGTGCGCCGTGATAACCGGCATAGGCCGCGACACTCTTGGCAATATCGATGGCACTGCCGCCGCCCAGGCCGATCAGGCCGTCATGCCCGCCCTCGCGGTAGACGCGCATGCAGTCCTCGACGATGGCAATTTCCGGGTCAGGCAACACCCGGTCGAAAATCTCGTAGGTGCGCCCACCCAGGTGTGCCAGCGCCAGCTCCACCGTGCCCGACTTGAGCAACGCCGCATCGGTAACAATCAGCGGGTGGTCGACATCCAGGCGGGTCAGTTCAGCGGCCAGTTGCTCGATGGCACCTGCGCCGGTGAGCAGCTTATGAGCGATTTTGAAAGAACAAAGACTCATGTGCGCAGCCTCTTATCGATAGGGGAGCTGGGCACAATAGTAGCTGTGGATTGGGTTTTGTCTGTTATTCAGCCAGTGAATGGCCAGAAACCCGAGCAGTGCTCCAGGTGTGAGCGTGCGTGCTCGCTCACACCTGGGGTGATGCCAGGCTTCAGACCTGTGCCGTACGCAATTTCTCACTGCGCCCACGCAACCACTCCAGGGTCAGCAGCAGGATTACCGAGAAAGCAATCAGCAGCGTCGCGGCGGCGGCGATGGTCGGGCTGAGGTTTTCGCGGATACCGCTGAACATCTGCCGGGGCAACGTCGCTTGCTCGGGGCCGGCGAGGAACAAGGTCACCACCACTTCATCGAACGAGGTCGCAAAGGCGAACAGCGCACCGGAAATCACCCCAGGGGCGATCAACGGCAAGGTCACCCGGCGGAACGCCGTCAGGGGCGAGGCGCCGAGGCTGGCCGCGGCACGCACCAGGTTGTGGTTGAAGCCTTGCAAGGTCGCCGACACCGTGATGATCACGAACGGCACACCCAGTACCGCGTGCACCACAATCAGCGAGAAGAAGCTATTACCCAGTCCCAGCGGGGCGAAGAACAGGTAACTGGCCACCCCGATGATGACCACGGGCACCACCATCGGCGAAATCACCAGGGCCATCACCAGCGCCTTGCCCGGGAAGTCGCCACGGGTCAGGCCAATGGCCGCCAGCGTCCCGAAGACCATCGCCAGCACGGTCGCGGCCGGGGCCACGATGATGCTGTTCTTCAGTGCGCGCATCCATTCGGCCGAGGCGAAGAAGTCCTGGTACCAGTGCAGCGAGAAGCCTTGCAGCGGATAGACCAGGAAACTGCCGGAGTTGAATGACAGCGGGATAATCACCAGCACCGGCAGGATCAGGAACAACAGAATCAAGCCGCAGAGAATCCGCAAGCTGTAGAACCACACCCGCTCAACGGGGGACATATAAGGACTCAGCATTTCGATACTCCCCTTAGCTCAGGCGCAGGCGGCTGGCGCCCACCAGCCAGCTGTAAATCAGATAAAGCACGATGGTCGCCAACAGCAGCAGCCCGCCGAGCGCCGTCGCCATGCCCCAGTTGATACTGGTGTTGGTGTAGAAGGCGACGAAGTAGCTGACCATCTGATCGTTCGGGCTGCCCAGCAATGCCGGAGTGATGTAGTAACCAATCGCCAGGATGAACACCAACAGGCACCCGGCACCGACACCGGCATAGGTCTGCGGGAAGTACACCCGCCAGAAGCTGGCGAACGGATGGCAACCCAGGGAAATCGCCGCCCGCATGTAGGTCGGCGAGATGCCTTTCATCACGCTGTAGATCGGCAGGATCATGAACGGCAGCAGAATGTGCACCATCGAGATGTACACCCCGGTGCGGTTGAACACCAGTTCCAGGGGTTTATCGATAATGCCCATGGCCATCATTGCGCTGTTGATCAACCCGCCCGATTGCAGCAACACGATCCACGCCGCCACCCGCACCAGGATCGAGGTCCAGAACGGCAGCAACACCAGGATCATCAGCAGGTTGCTTTGCCGGGATGGCAAGTTGGCCAGCAGGTAAGCCAGGGGATAAGCCAGTGCCAGGCAGATGGCCGTGATCACCAGGCCCATCCAGAAGGTGCGGGCAAAGATGTCGAGGTAGATCGCCTGGTCGGGGGTGGCCGGGGCGACTTCACCCAGATCGTCGATGCGGTGGTCAACGGCCGCCAACAGATAGTAAGGCGTGAGGCTACTGGTATTGCGGCGCACGGCCTGCCAATAGGCGGGGTCGCCCCAGCGTTCGTCCAGCGCTTCGAGCGCGTCTTTATAAGACGCCGGCTCGCTCTTGAACGGCAGCGCGCGGGCGGTTTTGGTCAGCAGGCTGCGATAGCCGGCCAACTCCATGTTCAGGCGCTTGGACAGGTCGCCCAAGGTTTGATTCTTACGGGCTTCGGCCAGGTCTTCGCTGGCAGCCTTGTACACCGGGTCCGCAGGCAGGCCTCGGCCATCCCAGGCAGCGATCGCCGCCACGGTGCGCGGCATGCCGCCGACCACTTCCGGGTTACCGACGCTTTTGTAGAGCAGCGCCACAATCGGCACCAGAAACACCAGCAACAGAAACAGCACCAACGGCGCAATCAAGGCTTGGGCCTTCCAGCGGTTGACCCGCTCGGCACGCGCCAGGCGCTGCTTCAAGGTGCGATGGGTGCCCTCGTTCAGGGGAACGGCGATGGCCATGGCGAACTCCGAAAATCTTTGATCGTTACAGAGGCAGACCAACAACCTGTTGGAGCGAACAAGCTCGCTCCAAAAGGGACTGCGGTGTCAAACCTCTAACTGACTGGCATTGAGCAGCCCTACCACAGGGTCGTGCTTACTTCGCGGCCCAGGAATTGAAACGCTGCTCCAGTTGCTCGCCGTTGTCCGCCCAGAAGCTGACGTCGATCTGCACCTGGTTGGCGATGTTTTCCGGAGTGGTCGGCATGTCTTTCAGAATTTCCGGGTTCAACAGCGGTACTGCCTGGGTGTTGGCCGGGCCGTAGGCGATGTTTTCCGAGTAGGTTTTCTGCTGTTGTGGCATGACCGAGAACGCGATGAATTTCTTCGCCGCTTCAGCGCGGGTCTTGTCCAGGCCTTTAGGAATGGCCCATGCGTCGAAGTCGTAGATACCGCCGTTCCACACCACTTTCAGGTTGCTTTCCTTTTGCACGGCAGCGATCCGGCCGTTGTATGCCGAGCTCATGACCACGTCACCGGACGCCAGGTACTGTGGCGGCTGAGCGCCCGCTTCCCACCACTGGATGCTCGGTTTGAGTTCGTCGAGCTTCTTGAAGGCACGGTCCTGGCCATCTTTACCGGCCAGCACTTTATAGACGTCTTTCGGGGCCACGCCGTCGGCCATCAAGGCGAATTCCAGGGTGTACTTGGCGCCTTTACGCAGGCCGCGCTTGCCCGGGAAGTTCTTGGTGTCCCAGAAGTCGGCCCAACTGGTCGGCGCGGTTTTCAGCTTGTCGGCGTTGTACGCCAGCACGGTCGACCAGACGAAGAAGCCCACGCCGCACGGCTGGATCGCACCCTTGACGTAATTGTCGGGGTTACCGAACAGCGCGGGGTCGAGTTGCTCGAACATGTCCTCGTCGCAACCGCGGGACAGCTCTGGCGACTCTACTTCCACCAGGTCCCAGGACACGCTCTTGGTGTCGACCATGGCCTTGACCTTGGCCATTTCACCGTTGTATTCACCGGCGACGATCTTGCCGTTGCCCGCTGCTTCCCAAGGCGCATAGAAGGCCTTGACCTGTGCGGCCTTGTTCGCGCCGCCAAACGACACCACGGTCAGGTCGGAGCCCGCGGCCATCGCGTGTGCCGCAGCCATCATGCCCAGAGCCAGGGTGGTGAATTTCAGGGATTTCAACATTTATTGTTATCTCCACGTGCAGGGTTGGTGAAGCAAGGGGGCGATCAATTCGCCTCTAGAAGGGGGTCGAGAGCACGTACGTGTTCGACCTGCCAGCCAAGCGGCACCACGTCTCCGACGGCCAGCGCCGGATCCAGCTCGGCGATCGGCTGTTTCACGAAGAAATCGGTCTTGCCGCAGACTTCCAGGCGCACACGGACGTGGTCGCCCAAATAGATGAATTCCGCCACCCGCCCGGAGAAACGGTTGACGCACGACTCACTGGAGCCATTGAGGCTGACACGCTCCGGACGAATGGACAGGGTCACCGGCTCGCCGGTCTTGCCGACATTCACCGCCAGCGCCTCGACCTTTTCCCCGCGCCCAAGCTCCACAATGCAGCGCTCGCCGGTCTGGCTGTGCAGACGGCCGTTGAGGCGGTTGTTTTCGCCAATGAAGTTGGCGACGAAGGTATTTTTCGGTTCTTCGTACAATGTGCGCGGTGGGGCGATCTGCTGGATTTCGCCTTGATGGAACACCGCCACCCGGTCAGACATGGTCAGGGCTTCGCCCTGGTCGTGGGTCACATAGACCACGGTCACACCCAGGCGCTGGTGCAGGTGCTTGATCTCCATCTGCATGTGTTCACGCAGCTGTTTATCGAGGGCGCCGAGCGGTTCGTCCATCAACACCAGTTGCGGTTCGAACACCAGCGCCCGGGCCAGGGCCACCCGCTGCTGCTGGCCACCGGAAAGCTGGGCCGGGTAGCGCTGGGCGAAGGCGTCGAGCTGGACCATGCTCAGGACACGCTTGACCCGGTCACTCACGTCGCTCTTGTTCAGGCCACGCACGGTCAGCGGGAACGCGAGGTTCTCGGCCACCGTCATGTGCGGGAACAGGGCGTAGTTCTGGAACACCATGCCGATGTCACGCTTGTGCGGCGGCACATTGTTGATCGAACGCCCGGCCAGCAGGATCTCGCCGGCGGTCGGGGTTTCGAAACCGGCGAGCATCATCAGGCTGGTGGTCTTGCCGGAGCCGGAGGGCCCGAGCAAGGTGAGGAACTCGCCTTTGCGAATATCCAGGTTGAGGTCTTTGACGATCAGGTTCTCGCCGTCGTAGCTCTTCTGCACGCCACGAAAGCTGACCAGTACATCATTGGTCCCCGCGCTTGAATCGACCTCGCTCATACCCACACCTTTATTGTTGATGACTGCCGTGGATTAAGCCTAGTGGCTGCAGACAGTCGCGCAAATCGGGGCGCAGGAGAGAATCGCCTCAGCCAGATGGAAGGTTGGGGGTAGGGATTGCCCTACAAGGATGGCGCGTTTGGACAGGTCGGCGGCGAGTTTCCAGCTACAGGCCACAAGAACAGGCCAAAGCGGTTTGCCGGAGTGTCGTAAATGGATATGTGCCGGGTACGTGGCAGGCGGATACCACAGGTACTTTTCAGAGCAGCTTGTGTTCCATGGCGTACTTCACCAACTCCGCCAGGGAAGTGATGTTGAGCTTCTGCATCAGGCGCGCCTTGTGGGTGCTGATGGTCTTGCTGCTCAACGCCAGTTGCTGGGCGATGTCATTGACGTTGGCGCCCTGGGCAAGCCGTTCGAACACCGAGAACTCACGCTCCGAGAGCAGCGAATGCAGGGGGCGCGAATCGGTCAGGCCGACTTCGAAGACCATTCGATCCGCCAGTTCCGGATCGATGTAGCGCCCGCCAGCAGCCACTTTGCGAATCGCCGTCAGCAACAGTGCCGGGTCGCTGTCCTTGGTGGCATAACCGGCGGCCCCGACCTTCAAGGCACGGGCGGCCATTTGCGCCTCGTCGTGCATCGACAGCACCAGAATCGCCGGGGGATTGTTCAACGCGCGAATCCGCGGGATCGCCTCCAGGCCATTCACCCCAGGCATGGAAATGTCCAGCAACACCACCTCACAGGGCACGTGGCGCAGGGTTTCGAGCAACTGCTCGCCATTGCTCGCCTCCCCCACCACCAGCAGATCCTTGGCCAGGCCGATCAATTGCTTGATGCCTTCGCGCACGATGGTGTGGTCTTCGGCTACCAGTACACGGATCACAGACTTCTCCAGAAAAATCAGCTGCACGCTTCATGCAAAGGCACACGAACCTCAAGGGTGGTGCCCTCGCCCGGTTCGCTGTCGAGCAGCAGTGTGCCACCCATGATCAACACTCGCTCGCGCATGCCCACTACCCCAAAGGACGTCGGCCTACCAGTTTGAGCGACAAAACCTACACCGTCGTCGCTGACGGTCAGGCACAACTGCCCGTCTTCCAGCACCAGCGTCAGCTCCACAGTATGCGCCTGGGCGTGGCGCATGACATTGGTCAGTGCCTCCTGGAGGATCCGGAACAGGCCTATGGCCTTGGCATCACTGAGCACCGGTAGGTTGTCGGGCACCTGCACCAGGCAGGGAATCTGGGTGCGCGCCTCGAAACGCCGGGCCTGCCACTCGATGGCCGAGGCGATACCGGCGTCGAGAATCGGTGGGCGCAGCGCCGTGGCCACGTCCCGCACCAGCTGGAACAATTGCGCGATCAGGCGCTTCATGCTGTTGAGCCGATCACTCAGGCCAGGGTCCAGATCGGCGTAGGCCAGCTCACACATCGAGGTTTCCAGCTTGAGCACCGTCAGCATTTGCCCCAACTCATCGTGGACCTCCCGGGCAATCCGCGCCTTTTCCTCTTCGCGCACACTCTCCAGGTGCGCCGACAGCTCACGCAGTTGCTCCCGGGAGCTGGCCAGCTCCAGTTCGATGCGCTTGCTCTCGCTGATGTCCCAGACGATCCCGTCCCAGACAAAGGCGCCATCGTCGAGGCGGCGGGTGATGGCCTTGATCTCGGCCCAGCGCTGCTGACCCTGGCGGGTGAGGATGCGGCCCTGCCACGACCAGTCACTGTCGGTGTCCAGCGCGTGATCCTGGGTGCGGTGATAACTGGCTCTGTCCTGGGGATGCACCACGCTGCGCAGGCCCATGTCGCGATGGCTCAAGGTGGCGGGCGAGTAGCCCACCAGGCTCTCACTGCCTTCGCTGATGTAGGCAAAGTCGATTTGCCCGGTCACCGGCGCCCGTTCAAGACGAAACACCAGGCCCGGGACGTTGGCGGCAATCCCCTGCAGGCGTGCCTCGCTCTCACGCAAGGCCGCCAGGGCCCGCCGGCGCTCGGTGACATCGTTGAGATAGACCACCAGGTATTCGCTGTCGCGAAAACGCAGAAAGCTCAAGGTCACGTCAGCCGGCAAAATGCTGCCATCGGCGCGCAGGCAATTGGTTTCGAAGCTCTGTGGCCCCTCCTCGCTGGCCCGCGCGCGTTTCCACAGGTTCAACCAGCGGTCCATGTGCAAGCTGGGCTCGAAGTCGATCAGCGGTCGGTCGATCACCCCGCCCACGGCATACCCCAGCATGTCTTCGGCCGCCCGGTTGGCGTAGCGCACGTGACTGTCCCAGTTGACCCAGAGGATCCCGACGGTGCTTTGATCGATGGAGAATTGCGTCAGGCGCAACGCTTCTTCGCTGGCCGCGCGCAGGGCAATGTCCTCCCGGGCGGCCAGCAAGCGCTGCTCGAGCAGGTGTTGCTGGCGTCGTTGCCAGATCACAATAGCCATGGCGCTCAGCAGCAACACCCCCAGCAACAGGCAGAGGTTCTGCCAGAACCCCGGGGACTCCGACAAACGTGGGTACTTGGGCTGCAGCCAGCGTGCGTGCAATTGCTCCAGGTCCTTGGCCGGGATCGCGTGCAAGGCACTTTCGACGATGCCGGCCAACTCCGGCCAATCGCGACGGGTAGCCACCCGCAGCAACTGCGGCAGGCCGATATCCCCCACCACGGCCAACCCGGCAAACTCCGGTTCTACGGACAGCCGGCTGAGTTGGGCCTCATCGATGACCGCGTAGCGCGCTTGCTGGGACAGCAGCAGTTGCAGGGCCTGGCGCTCCAGGGGGACGCCCTGCAAATTGAGGTTGGGGTAGTTGCTGCGCAGATAATCGGCAATCGCACTGGGCATCCGCACCGCGACCCGTGACTGATCGTCGAGTTTCTCCAGGTCCACCGCGCCGGCGCCCTTCTGTTGCCCCACCACCAATTGCGGCACACGCATGTAGGGGTCAGTGAATTGCCACAAACGCAGGCCAGCGGGGGTTTGGGTCAGGCCCGGGGCCATGTCGACCTCGCCCTCACGTACCGCCTGCTCCAACTGCGCGACATCGGGAAAATTACGCCAGGTCAGCTCGATCTTCAGGGCGCTGGCCAGCCACTGCATCAATTCGACGTTGGCCCCGGACAGGCGCTGCAGACGCCGGTCGTACTGTGCGTAAGGCGCCTGCAGCACCACACCGACCCGCAACTCGGGGTGACGATCCAGCCATTGCCGTTGCTCGCTGTTCAGTTGCGCCACGCGCGCAGGCGGCGCGCCAGCCGCCCAGGCCATCAAGGGAAGCCAGAAACAGCCGATAAGCAACAGGCAGCAAAGACGTTTCATGGGAACTCTCACACACTGACAAATACTGACCAACCCATTAGGCTGCCGGGAATACTTCTGGCCTGGAATATCCGATGCCCCCTGTCTACCGCCTGGCACTGCCAGCATTGTGCCTGTCGTTGATCTTGCCTGGCGTCTTTTCCGCCCAGGCTGCCGAGCCAACAGAACCTGCTGCCAGCGAACCGTCCGAGCAACGCCAGCCCCTGCCTGAGCGTAGCCAGGAAGAAGCCGCTGCCCTGCAACGCAGCTTGCCCTCTGGCGAACAGCAACAGTTGCCGGCGGGCAGCGAGACGTTCCTGGCCCTGTGGCAACCGGCCAACACCAGCGAGCCCCAAGGCACGGTGATTATCATCCCGGGCACGGGCGAAACCGCTGACTGGCCTCAAGCAATTGCTCCCTTGCGGCAAAAATTGCCCGACGCCGACTGGAGCAGCCTGAGTCTTACCCTGCCGGACCTGCAAAGCAATGCCCCACAGCCGCGCATCCTCGAAAGTGCACCAGCACCGACCAGCAGCGAGCCCCCGAGTAAAGACGCCAGCACCGCAGCCCCTATCGAGCAAGTAGCCGGTGGCGAAGGTGAGGTGGCGGATCAGCCGGTGGCGCAGACCCACGATGAGCAGCTCAAGGCCGATGCCCTGCGCATCTTTTTGCGCATCGACGCCGCCCTGGCCTTTGCCGAGCAACAGAACGCCCGCAGTATCGTCCTGCTCGGCCACGGCACCGGGGCTTACTGGGCCGCCCGTTACCTGAGCGAAAAACAGCCGGCTCAAGTCGCGAAACTGGTGATGGTCGCCGCCCAGGTTCCCGCCTCCAGCACTCCCGGGTTGACGGAACTGACCACCGGCTTGAAATTGCCGACCCTGGATCTGTACTACAACGACAAACCGTTGCTGCAACGCGCGGCCCAGGAACGCCTGCAGGCCAGCAAGCGGTTGAAGGATTCGAGTTTCCGGCAGATTTCCCTGAACGCCCTGCCCGGCAACAACGCCGCCCAACAGGAACAGTTGGTGCGGCGGGTGCGAGGCTGGTTGAGTCCGCAGAACAACGCTGCGCCGTTGCCCTAGGCAGGGCAACGGCGTCCTAGCGAAAGTCGCGCCGCTGACGGATCAACGCATAGGCGCTGTGCAACTCCCGGGTCTTCTCCGTCGCTTCGCGCACCTGGGACGGCGAAGCCCCGCTGCCAGCGATCTTGTCCGGATGATGCCGACTGAGCAGCCTCCGGTAGGCCCGTTTGATCTGGTCCGGCTCGCTGCTCAGCGTCACCCCCAGCAGGCGCATGGCGTGCTGGTAAGCCTCGCCACTGCTGGCCAAGGGTCGCTTGTGCGGTTCGTAATCCTGGGCCAGGGCGTGCACCTGCTCCGGCGTCCAGTCCAGCCATTTGCCCCACTGGGCCAGCAGTTCGCGTTCGGCACGTCCTGCACGCCCGTCTGCCCAGACCATCCGCCAGCACGCCCGCAGTACCCCTTCGGCGGCATGGGGCTGGGCACGCAGACGGCGCAGGTAACCGCGCAACCGATCATGCCCGCTCTTGCCACGATTGAACGCCGCAATGGCACGCTTCTGGGCAAACTCGTTCATCTCCAGTGCGCGCATTTCCTGGCGCGCCTGGTAGATATGACCGTCACCCACCCGGCCATCACTCTTGGCCAGGCGCCCGAGCAGCACGAACAGCAACTCATCGTTGCGCAGCATCGCACGCCCGCCCAGGCGCTCGCGCAGATGCCCCAGGCTTTGCAGTTGCAGGCGCCGATCCAGCGCCTGCCCCAACAATGCACCGAGCATGGCCCCCGGAATGCTGGCGATGGCAAACCCCGCCCCGGCTCCGATCAGAGTCCCTGGCCACAACATCTCAGCGGCTCGCTTGCAGCAAGTGTTCGGCCTCGGCCAGACGCTCATGGGTGCCGACATCCACCCAATGCCCCGGCAGTCGCTCGCCACTCACCTGTCCGTGGGCCATGGCGTTGCGCAACAGCGGCGCCAATTTGAAGGCACCGTCGGTGCAACCGGCGAACAGCTTGGGGTCGAGCACGGCGATGCCGCTGTAGGTCAGGGTCGGCGCATCGGCCTGGCCGTCGAACACCTGTCCTTCGACCAGGGCGAAGTCCCCACCTGGGTGGTGGGCCGGGTTATCGGCCAGCACCAGGTGGGCCAAGCCGGCCAGTGGCCGGCGCAACGCACTGAAGTCGTAATCGGTCCAGATGTCGCCATTGACCACCACAAAGGCACCCTCGCCCAGCAACCCCAGGGCACGGAAGATCCCGCCCCCGGTTTCCAGAGGCTCACCTTCCGGCGAGTACTGAATGCTCAGGCCATAACGCGAACCGTCCCCCAGGTAGTCTTCGATCTGCTGACCCAACCAGGCGTGGTTGATCACCACCTCAGTAAAACCCGCCGCCGCCAAAGCCTTGAGGTGGTACTCGATCAGCGGTACGCCACCGACTGGCACCAGTGGCTTGGGGGTGGTCAGCGTCAAGGGGCGCATGCGCTCACCCTTGCCGGCCGCCAGAATCATTGCCTTCATACACAAGCTCCGGGCGCCGGGCGCAGACTGGCCAGCAACTCAGCCAACTCCGCCAGCTCTGGCCGACGGGCCAATACGGCTTCTATATAAGCAAAGAACCGCGGCACGTCCGTCAGGTAGCGCGGCTTGCCGTCGCGGTGGCAGATACGGGCGAAGATCCCGATTACCTTCAGATGGCGCTGCACACCCATCAGGTCGCTGGCTCGCAGGAACTCCTGGAAATCCGCCTGGACTGGAATCCCGAGTGCGCCGGCCTGTTGCCAGTAACGCTCCAGCCAGTCGAGCACGCGGGCTTCGGGCCAACTGAGGAAGGCGTCCTTGAACAGGCAGGTCACGTCGTAGGTCACCGGGCCGTACACCGCATCCTGGAAATCCAGCACGCCTGGATTCGGCTCGCTGATCATCAGGTTGCGCGGCATATAGTCGCGATGCACCAGCACTTTCGGCTGGGCCAGGGCGCTGTCGATCAACAGGTCGCTGGCACGCTGCCAGAGGGCTTGCTGGTGCGCGTCGAACTCGATCCCCAGTTCGCGCTTCACGTACCACTCAGGGAACAGTTCCAGCTCGCGACGCAACAGGGCCACGTCATAACTGGGCAACGGCGCCACCATCGGCAATTGCTGGAAAGCCAGCAACGCCTGCAGGGCGTCATTGAACAAGCCATCGGCGTTTTCGTCGTTGATTACGTCCAGATAGGTCTGGTTACCCAGGTCATTGAGCAAAAGAAATCCGCGTTCGAGGTCCTCTGCGTAGATTTTCGGCACGTTAATCCCGGATTTCGCCAGCAAAAAGGCGATATCCACAAACGGTTTGCAGTTTTCCTGAGGCGGCGGCGCATCCATGACGACAAAACTTCTGCCATCACCTTCCCAGCGGAAATAACGGCGGAAACTCGCGTCGCTGCTGGCCGCAGTCAACGTGGCCTGGGGCACAGCCCCCCAGCCTTGTGCGGCAAACAGGATGGCCAATTGCTCATCGAGCCAAACTTTCAGGTGTATCAAGCGTACATCTTGATCAGGCATTGCAAGGGTCTCCGACGGCGCTAGCCGTCAAGCGGGTCATGCTTTATTATCCAGCATCTTTTTCAGACCATCGAGAGGCGTGCGGCCCACACCGCGGGCAGATGGCACGCAGGAAGCCCGGACTAATAAGATGGCATTGAAATCCCCCGCGTTTCGTAAAAAATTTCCGTTGTTGGTTACCGGCAGTCTGCTGGCCCTGCAACCTCTAGCCACTTCCTTCGTGGTCGCCGCGGAACAGTATGACTGCTCAGTCTCTGCTTCGGGTGCCTGGGATTGCGCGCCGAAAACCAACGCGGCTCAACTGCCTCCGCGCCCTGTGCATGATGCCAGTGCGGTCAGCTCGGGCAACGGATCGGCAGCAGACACCAACGTTGCCGACGAAACCGCGGACAAACCGGCGCTGGTCACCGAAGCCGAGGGTCGCGGCCTGAAGTCGCGCAGCACCGACTACAGTCACCTCGACTGGGTCCCGCGTGAACAGCTCACCGCTGCCCAACTGGCCGAAACCGGTCCGTACTGCTCCGGCGCCTATGTCGAACCGACCCGTCCTGGCATGAATGACAAGACGAGTAAAAGCGACTCGCCGACCTTCATCGGCGCCAAGGCCTCCCGCTACCAGCAGGAGCAGCAGATTGCCACCCTCGCCGGTGACGTAGTCATGCGCCAAGGCAGCATGCAGGTCGAGGCCGACGAGGCCAGCCTGTACCAGGCCGAGAACCGTGGCGAACTCAACGGCAACGTCCGGGTGCGCGACAACGGCGCGCTGATCGTCGGCGACCACGCTGACGTGCAACTGGACACCGGCGAAGCCAAGGTCGACAACGCCGAATACGTGCTGCACAAGTCCCGTGTGCGTGGTAACGCGCTGTACGCCAAGCGTGCAGAAAACGCGATCATCCGCCTCAAGGACGGTACCTACACCACCTGTGAGCCCAACAGCAACGCCTGGCAGCTCAAGGGCAACAACATCACGCTGAA
Source organism: Pseudomonas kielensis (assembly GCF_014236655.1). Taxonomy (GTDB): domain Bacteria; phylum Pseudomonadota; class Gammaproteobacteria; order Pseudomonadales; family Pseudomonadaceae; genus Aquipseudomonas; species Aquipseudomonas kielensis. Next base: position 296,678 of record NZ_JACMYG010000004.1, on the reverse strand, counting down.
CCCGGCGACCGGCTTCGGTACCGCAACCAACGTGACACTGCGGGTCAAGGACATTCCAGTCCTGTACACGCCGTACATCTACTTCCCGATCGACGACCGCCGCCAGTCCGGCTTCCTGCCGCCGACCATCGGCAGCGGCAGCGATACCGGGATGCTGCTGGTGACGCCGTACTACTTCAACCTGGCGCCGAACTACGATGCCACGTTGTACCCGCGTTACATGAGCAAGCGCGGCATGTTGTTGGAAGGCGAGGCTCGCTACCTGACCAAGTCGAGCGAGGGCCAGTTCGGTGCTGCGTACCTGGACGACCAGGAAGACGAGCGCAAGCAGCAGTCCGACTACGAAAAAACCCGCTACATGTACAACTGGCAGCACAAGGGTGGCCTGGACTCGCGGGTATTCACCGAAGTCGACTACACCAAGATCAGCGATCCGTACTACTTCCAGGATCTGCAGACTGACCAGTTGGGCGTTAAAAGCGTTTCCGATTTCGTCAATCAGCAAGGTGCTGTCAGCTACCGTGGCGACACCTTCACCGCGCGGATCAATGCCCAGGCCTATGAATTGGCGTCGGTGTCCAACCTCACGCCATACGACCGCCTGCCGCAGATCACCTTCAACGGTTTCCTGCCACAGCAACCGGGCGGGCTGAACTTTGCCTACCAGACCGAGCTCGTGCGGTTTGACCGGGACCTGAAAACCGGCGACTTCGTGGATCAGGATGGCAACTCATCCCCACGCCTGGACAACAACATCCAAGGCCTGGCGCGCGCCACAGGTGACCGCCTGAACCTGGCACCTACGGTCAGCTTGCCGCTCGACTGGACGTACGGCTTCGTGAAGCCTGCGCTCAAATACCAATACACCCAGTACCAACTCGACCTGGACAGTATCGGCAAGAGCCAGATCGTGGCTCAGGATCAAGCTGCTGCCGCCGCCGGGACAGACAATGTCAACGGCCATTTCGACAGCAACCAGAGCCGTGGGGTGCCGATCGCCAGCATCGACAGCGGCCTGTACTTCGACCGCAATACCCAATGGTTCGGCAAGAACTATCGCCAGACCCTGGAACCTCGCCTGTTCTACCTCTACGTCCCAGAGAAGAACCAGGAAGATATTCCGGTATTCGACACCAGCGAATACACCTTCAACTACGCCTCGCTGTTCCGCGACAACCGCTTCTCGGGCTCCGACCGCGTGGGTGACGAGAACAAGCTGTCGCTGGGCGTAACCAACCGCTGGATCGAAGACAACGGCTTCGAGCGTCAACGCATCAGCGTCGGCCAGGCCGTGTACTTCAAAGACCGTGAAGTCCAGTTGCCGGGGATTGATGTGAAAGATCGCAAAGATGCTCAGTCGAGCGTTTCACCGTATGCCCTGGAATACGCATACAACTGGAACCGTGACTGGAGCACCACGGCCGACTACAACTGGGACCCGGACAGCCACAGCCCTCGCTCGGGCAGCGCGATGTTCCACTACCAGCCTGAAGACAACCCGAACAAGGTTATCAACGCCGGTTATCGTTATCGCAATGACCAAGTGATCTACAACCAGAACACTGGTAAATGGCAGTTCGGCGGCGACTACGGCACCCCGGGCCAGCCTGGCTACGTCAAGGATTACTACAAGATTCAACAGCACGACTTCTCGGTCATCTGGCCGGTCGTGCCGCAATGGAACGCCATCAGCCGCTGGCAGTACGACTACAACCGCAACCGTACGCTGGAAGCCTTCGGTGGTTTCGAATACGACAACTGCTGCTGGAAACTGCGCCTGATCAACCGTTACTGGGTGTCCTATGACGAATTCAGTCAGGAAGCCCCGCAAAACGAAAAAGGCGACCACGGCATCTTCCTCCAAATCGTTCTGAAAGGTCTCGGTGGCGTAGTTGGCACCAAAGTAGAGAGCTTCCTCGACAAAGGCATCCAAGGTTATCGTGAACGTGAAGACCAAGCTTTCTGATTGTCTGCGCCCGCTGATGCTGGGCGCGCTGTTCCTGAGTACCGCGGCCAGTGCCGCGGTGCAGTCCATCGACAAAGTGGTGGCCATCGTCGACAACGACGTGGTCATGCAGAGCCAACTGGACCAGCGGGTTCACGAAGTCCAGCAAACCATCGCCAAGCGTGGCTCGGCCGTTCCACCGGCCGGCGTGCTGGAACAACAGGTGCTTGAGCGCCTGATCGTCGAAAACCTGCAACTGCAGATCGGCGAGCGTTCCGGCATCCGCATCACCGATGAAGAGCTGAACCAGGCGATCGGCACCATTGCCCAGCGCAACAACATGACCGTGGATCAATTCCGCGCCGCCCTGTCCCGCGATGGCCTGTCTTATGAAGACGCACGCGAGCAGGTACGCCGTGAAATGATCATCAGCCGTGTGCGTCAGCGTCGGGTCGCCGAGCGCATCCAGGTCACCGAGCAGGAAGTGAAGAACTTCCTCGCCTCCGACCTTGGCAAGATGCAGCTGTCGGAAGAACTGCACCTGGCCAACATCCTGATTCCTACCCCGGAAAGCGCCAACTCCGAAGCGATTCAGGGTGCGTACCGTCAGGCGATGGAGGTTTACCAGCAACTCAAGCAGGGCGCTGATTTCACCCAACTGGCGATTGCCAAATCCGGCAGCGACAACGCCCTGGAAGGCGGCGACATGGGCTGGCGCAAGGCCGCTCAACTGCCACCGCCGTTCGACCGTGAACTGAGTGCCATGTCCGTCGGCGACATCACCCAACCTGCACGTACCCCTGGCGGTTTCATCATCCTCAAGCTGCTGGAAAAACGCGGCGGTGGTAATCAGACCCGTGACGAAGTCCACGTTCGTCACATCCTGATCAAGCCGAGCGAGATCCGCAGCGAAGCAGAAACCAAGCGCCTGGCACAGAAACTCTACGAGCGCATCGAATCGGGTGAAGACTTCGCCGAACTGGCGAAGACCTACTCCGAAGACCCAGGCTCCGCCCTCAACGGCGGCGACCTGAACTGGATCGATCCGAACGCGCTGGTACCGGAATTCCGTACCGTGATGAACAACACCCCTCAAGGTCAGTTGTCCAAGCCGTTCAAGAGCCCGTACGGCTGGCACGTCCTGGAAGTCCTTGGCCGTCGCGCCACCGACAGCACCAGCCAGGCTCGCGATCAACAAGCGATGACCGTGTTGCGTAACCGTAAGTACGACGAAGAGCTGCAAACCTGGTTGCGTCAGATCCGTGACGAAGCCTACGTTGAAATCAAGCTCCCTGGCGTCGACCAGGCGTCGAAGTGAAACCCAGACGTTTCGCTCTGACACCCGGCGAACCAGCCGGCATAGGTCCCGACCTGTGCCTGCTGCTCGCCTCGCACGCCCAGCCATACCCCCTGATAGCCATCACCAGCCGCGACCTGCTCCTCGAGCGGGCCGCGCAGCTGGGTGTGGTCGTTGATCTGCTGAGCGTCAGCCCCGGGCACTGGCCGGACGTTCCCGCGCCCGCCAACAGCCTGTACGTCTGGGATACACCGCTCACGGCCCCGGTCGTTGCAGGTCAACTGGACCCGGCCAATGCCGCCTTTGTCTTGCAAACCCTGACCCGCGCGGGCCAGGGCTGCCTGGATGGCGACTTTGCCGGAATGATCACCGCCCCGGTGCACAAGGGCGTGATCAACGAATCCGGGATCGCCTTTTCCGGGCATACCGAGTTCCTGGCCGACCTGACTCACACCCCCCAAGTGGTGATGATGCTTGCCACCCGTGGCTTGCGCGTCGCCCTGGTGACCACTCACCTGCCGCTGCGAGAGATTGCCGACGCAATCACCCCGGAGCGCCTGGAGCGGGTCACGCGGATCCTGCACGCCGACCTGCAACACAAATTCGGCATCGCCCAGCCCCGCATCCTCGTCTGTGGGCTCAACCCCCACGCGGGCGAAGGCGGCCACCTGGGCCATGAAGAAATCGATATCATCGAACCCACCCTTGAGCGTCTGCGCGGCGAAGGCATGGACCTGCGTGGTCCCCTGCCCGCCGACACTCTGTTTACCCCCAAATATCTGGAGCACTGCGATGCAGTGCTGGCGATGTACCACGACCAGGGCCTGCCGGTGTTGAAGTACAAAGGCTTCGGCGCGGCAGTCAACGTGACCCTGGGCTTGCCGATCATCCGCACGTCAGTCGACCACGGCACCGCCCTGGACCTGGCTGGCAGCGGAAAAATCGACACCGGCAGCCTGCAAGTCGCCCTGGAAACCGCCTACCAGATGGCCGAGACCCGTTTATGACCGAGCATTACCAACACCGGGCGCGCAAGCGCTTCGGCCAGAACTTCCTGCACGACGCCGGCGTAATCGACCGCATCCTGCGCTCCATCCACGCCAAGGCCGACGACCGCCTGCTGGAAATCGGCCCGGGCCAGGGCGCCCTGACCGAAGGCCTGCTCAACAGCGGCGCGCAGCTTGATGTCGTGGAACTGGACAAAGACCTGATCCCGATCCTCAACCAGCAGTTCGCCGGCAAGAGCAACTTCAACCTGCACCAGGGCGATGCGCTGAAGTTCGACTTCAACAGCCTGAACGCCGCGCCCAACAGCCTGCGGGTGGTTGGCAACCTGCCATACAACATCTCCACGCCGTTGATTTTCCACCTGCTTAACAACGCCGGGATCATTCGCGACATGCACTTCATGCTGCAAAAAGAAGTGGTCGAGCGTCTGGCGGCGGGTCCTGGTGGCGGCGATTGGGGCCGCCTGTCGATCATGGTCCAGTACCACTGCCGGGTCGAACACCTGTTCAACGTCGGCCCTGGCGCGTTCAACCCGCCACCCAAAGTCGACTCGGCTATCGTGCGCCTGGTGCCCCACGCAGTACTGCCGCACCCGGCCAAAGACCACCGCCTGCTGGAGCGGGTTGTTCGCGAAGCCTTCAACCAGCGTCGCAAGACCCTGCGCAACACCCTCAAGGCCTTGCTCAGCAACGCTGAAATCGAAGCCGCCGGCGTCGATGGCAGCCTGCGCCCGGAACAGCTCGACCTGGCAGCCTTCGTGCGCCTGGCCGATCAGTTGGCAATCCAGCCCGCGCCAGCCGCTGAGTAACTCAGAGCCCCTGTAGGAGCCAGCTTGCTGGCGATGGCGTCGGCAAAGTCGACAGATCCACTCGCTGGCAACCCAGCTCCTACAAGGCAGACCAGATCGTTCTCCTGTCCTCGGCCACAGCATCTCTGGCCTACAGCCTGCCAGTTGGCCTAGACTGATCACCTCTCGCGTTAGGTAATCTGCGCTTTTGCTTTTAAGGCCTTCTTGCATGTCCGATCCTCGTTATCAGGTCGACGTCAGCGTCGTCACTCGCTTTCTGGCAGAACAGTCGCAACCCGAGCAGAACCGTTTCGCCTTCGCCTACACCATCACCGTGCACAACAACGGCTCGCTACCGGCCAAGTTGCTCTCGCGGCACTGGGTGATTACCGATGGCGACGGCCATGTCGAAGAGGTTCGTGGGGCGGGCGTGGTTGGCCTGCAACCGTTGATCGCTGCCGGCCAGAGCCACACCTATAGCAGCGGCACCGTAATGACCACCCGCGTGGGCAACATGCAGGGCAGTTATCAGATGCTCGCCGAAGACGGCAAACACTTCGACGCCATCATCGCACCCTTCCGCCTGGCGGTGCCCGGAGCCCTGCACTGATGGCGACGTATGCCGTCGGTGATCTGCAGGGCTGCCTCGAGCCCCTGCAGTGCCTGCTCAAGCAGGTCGCCTTCGATCCGCAGACCGATCGCCTGTGGCTGGTCGGCGATCTGGTCAACCGTGGCCCGCAGTCGCTGGAGACCTTGCGCTTCCTCTATAGCATCCGCCAGTCGCTGGTCTGTGTGCTGGGCAACCATGACCTGCACCTGCTGGCCGCCGGGAACAATATCGAGCGCCTGAAGAAAGCCGACACCCTGCGCGAAATTCTCGAGGCGCCGGACGGCAAGGAGCTGCTTGAGTGGCTGCGCCAGCAAAAGCTCCTGCACTATGACGAAGTCCGCGACATGGCGCTGGTGCATGCCGGCATCCCGCCACAGTGGTCCTTGCGCAAGGCCCTCAAGTGCGCCGCCGAAGTCGAGGCTGCCCTGCGCGACGACAACCTGCTCGTCCCTTACCTGGATGGCATGTATGGCAACGAGCCGGCCAAATGGGACAGCGACCTCAAAGGCGTGCCCCGCCTACGGGTGATCACCAACTACTTCACCCGCATGCGCTTTTGCACCAGCGAAGGCAAGCTTGACCTCAAGGGCAAGGAAGGCGCCGACACCGCGCCGCCCGGCTACGCCCCCTGGTTCAAGCACAAGGATCGCAAGACGCGCGGCCTGAAGATCATTTTCGGTCACTGGGCCGCACTCGAAGGCCGGTGCGACGAGCCCGGCGTCATCGCCCTCGATACCGGTTGCGTCTGGGGCGGCGCCATGACCCTGCTGAACATCGACACCGGCGTACGCCTGAGCTGCCAGTGCGACGAGCACGGCCATATCGCGCTGCCAGTCGCCCCACCTACCCCCGAACCATTGTCGGCCAGCATCAAGCGCTAGGCTGCGCTATCAGTCTGGCCACAGGAGCCCGCCATGAGCGAATTCAAACGTATCCCCCCCGAACAAGCCCAAGCCCTGCGTGAACAAGGCGCCGTGCTGGTCGATATCCGCGACCCCGCGACCTACGCCGCGCTGCACATCAGCGGCTCCACGCACCTGGACAACCACTCCATCTCGGACTTCATCCGCGCCGCCGACCTCGACGCGCCAACGGTGGTGGTCTGCTACCACGGCAACTCCAGCCAGGGCGCTGCCGCCTACCTGATCAGCCAGGGGTTTTCCGACGTCTACAGCATGGACGGTGGCTTCGAGCTGTGGCGTACGACTTATCCTTCGGAAACCACGAAAAGCAGCGACGAATAATTTTTTTCAACGCTCCAGCCCACGTCCCCCGTGGGCTGACGAACGGTCGCACACAACAAATTGCGCATTGCTCCTTTACCTCCCGGATTACCAACTATCCTTAGCCTCAGGCCATCCAAAACAGGGGAGAGCCGGTACACCGGCGAGCGGGTCATCGGGAGTAGCTTTCAGGGTTGATAGCTTTGAAGGTGTTCTGGGGGGGTAAAAAGCAGCTGAAATTGCGGCTGCTGACCAGCATCGACTGAATGATCCGGCGTCGGCTCCACGTATCGAGCGAGGTGACGTCATGAGTATCTTTAGCCACTTCCAACAACGCTTCGAGTCCACACGCCAGGAAGAACTCTCGCTGCAGGAGTACCTGGAACTCTGCAAACAGGACCGCAGCGCCTACGTTTCCGCCGCCGAGCGTCTGCTGCTGGCAATCGGTGAACCCGAGTTGCTGGACACGTCGACCAACTCGAGGCTGTCGCGCATTTTTTCCAACAAGGTGATCCGACGCTACCCGGCCTTCGAGGACTTCCATGGAATGGAAGAATGCATCGACCAGATCGTCTCCTACTTCCGCCACGCCGCGCAGGGCCTGGAAGAGAAGAAACAGATCCTCTACCTGCTCGGCCCCGTTGGCGGCGGCAAGTCGTCCCTGGCCGAAAAGCTCAAACAACTGATCGAGAAAGTGCCCTTCTATGCCATCAAGGGCTCTCCGGTATTCGAGTCGCCACTGGGGCTGTTCAACGCCACCGAGGACGGCGCGATCCTGGAAGAAGACTTCGGCATTCCACGGCGCTACCTGAACACCATCATGTCGCCCTGGGCGACCAAACGGCTGGCCGAATTCGGCGGTGACATCAGCCAGTTCCGCGTGGTCAAGCTCTACCCTTCGATCCTCAACCAGATCGCGGTCGCCAAGACCGAGCCGGGCGATGAAAACAACCAGGACATCTCGGCACTGGTGGGCAAGGTCGATATCCGCAAACTCGAAGAATTCCCGCAAAACGACGCCGACGCCTACAGCTACTCGGGCGCCCTGTGCCGGGCCAACCAGGGCCTGATGGAATTCGTCGAAATGTTCAAGGCGCCAATCAAGGTCCTGCACCCACTGCTGACCGCCACCCAGGAAGGCAACTACAACAGTACCGAAGGCTTGGGCGCGATTCCGTTTACCGGGATCCTGCTGGCGCACTCCAACGAGTCGGAGTGGCACACCTTCCGCAACAACAAGAACAACGAAGCCTTCATCGACCGGATCTACATCGTCAAGGTGCCTTACTGCCTGCGGGTCAGCGATGAAGTGAAGATCTACGACAAGCTGCTGTTCAACAGCTCCCTGGCCAAGGCTCACTGCGCCCCTGACACCCTGAAGATGCTCGCCCAGTTCACCGTGCTCTCACGCCTCAAGGAGCCGGAAAACTCGAACATCTACTCGAAAATGCGGGTGTACGACGGCGAAAACCTCAAGGACACCGATCCGAAGGCCAAATCGATCCAGGAGTACCGCGACACCGCCGGTGTCGATGAAGGCATGAACGGTCTTTCGACCCGGTTCGCCTTCAAGATCCTGTCGAAAGTCTTCAACTTCGACCCGCACGAAATCGCTGCCAACCCGGTGCACCTGCTTTACGTGCTGGAACAGCAGATCGAGCAGGAGCAATTCCAGGCCGAAACCCGCGAACGCTACCTGCGCTTCCTCAAGGAATACCTGGCGCCGCGCTACATCGAGTTCATCGGCAAGGAAATCCAGACCGCCTACCTGGAATCCTACAGCGAGTACGGGCAAAACATCTTCGACCGCTACGTGCTGTACGCGGACTTCTGGATTCAGGACCAGGAATACCGCGACCCGGAAACCGGCGAGATCCTCAACCGCGTCGCCCTGAACGAAGAACTGGAGAAAATCGAAAAACCGGCAGGCATCAGCAATCCGAAGGATTTCCGCAACGAAATCGTCAACTTCGTCTTGCGTGCCCGGGCCAACAACAACGGCAAGAACCCGACCTGGCTCAGCTACGAGAAGCTGCGGGTGGTCATCGAGAAAAAAATGTTCTCGAACACCGAGGACTTGCTGCCGGTCATCAGCTTCAACGCCAAGGCCAGCAAAGAGGACCAACAAAAGCACAACGACTTCGTCACACGGATGGTCGAGCGCGGCTATACCGACAAACAGGTACGACTGCTCTCCGAGTGGTACCTGCGGGTCAGAAAATCACAATAACCCGCTGCCGGTCAGACCGGTTGTCGTTAGCCAGAGGCCTGTCTACGCATTTTCTGTTACACAGGCCTCTGGAAGGTGTTCGAAAGTCGGTAGCGAGGTACAGGCAGCACCCTGAGCGCTTGGGGGAGCGTGAAACGTCCCTTGGCCTGAGTCCATGCTGCGTCACCGCTCGCCCCTTTCAGGACAGCTTCTAAGGAGCAGTCATGAGCTATGTGATCGACCGACGTCTCAATGGCAAGAACAAGAGCACGGTAAACCGTCAGCGGTTTCTGCGGCGTTATCGTGATCACATCAAAAAGGCCGTCGAAGAGGCGGTGAGTCGGCGTTCCATCACCGATATGGAACACGGCGAGCAGATCAGCATTCCCGGTCGCGATATCGACGAACCGGTGCTTCATCATGGTCGTGGTGGCAAACAGACCGTGGTGCATCCGGGCAACAAGGAATTCACCAGCGGCGAGCATATTGCCCGTCCACCAGGCGGTGGCGGCGGCAAAGGCCCGGGCAAGGCCGGTAACTCCGGCGAAGGCATGGATGAGTTCGTGTTCCAGATTACCCAGGAAGAATTCCTCGAATTCATGTTCGAGGACCTGGAACTGCCCAACCTGGTCAAGCGCAACCTGACCGGTACCGACACCTTCAAGACCGTGCGAGCCGGCATCAGCAACGAAGGCAACCCGTCACGAATCAACATCATCCGCACCCTGCGCTCAGCCCATGCCAGGCGTATCGCCCTGTCCGGCAGCAGCCGGGCAAAACTGCGCGACGCCAAGGAAGAACTGGCGCGACTGAAGCTGGAAGAACCCGACAACTTCGGCGATATCCAGGAAATCGAGGCAGAAATCGAGCGCCTGAGTGCGCGCATTCACCGCGTACCGTTCCTGGACACCTTCGACCTCAAGTACAACCTGCTGATCAAGCAACCCAACCCCAGCTCCAAGGCGGTGATGTTTTGCCTGATGGACGTTTCCGGCTCCATGACCCAGGCGACCAAGGACATCGCCAAGCGCTTCTTCATCCTCCTGTACCTGTTCCTGAAGCGTAACTACGACAAGATCGACGTAGTGTTCATCCGCCACCACACCAGTGCCCGGGAAGTGGACGAAGAGGAGTTTTTCTACTCCAGGGAAACCGGCGGCACCATCGTATCCAGCGCCTTGAAACTGATGCAGGAGATCATGGCCGAGCGGTATCCAAGCAACGACTGGAACATCTACGCCGCCCAGGCCTCCGACGGCGACAACTGGAACGATGACTCACCGATCTGCCGCGACATCCTGATCAACCAGATCATGCCATTTGTGCAGTACTACACTTATGTGGAGATCACCCCACGCGAACACCAGGCCCTGTGGTACGAATACGAGCGTATCGCCGAAGCCTTTTCCGACACGTTTGCCCAGCAACAGCTGGTTTCGGCCGGGGATATCTATCCGGTCTTCCGTGAACTCTTCCAGCGCAGGTTAGTGACATGACCGCCAAAGAGCAGAAGCGCCAACCCATCTCCACCGGCTCTGAATGGACATTCGAGCTGATCCAGGCCTACGACCGCGAAATCAGCCGTATTGCGGCCCGCTATGCGCTGGACACCTATCCCAACCAGATCGAGGTGATCACCGCCGAACAAATGATGGACGCCTACGCCTCCGTCGGCATGCCCCTGGGCTACCACCACTGGTCCTATGGCAAACATTTCCTCAGCACCGAAAAATCCTACAGCCGTGGCCAGATGGGGCTAGCCTACGAAATCGTGATCAACTCGGACCCCTGCATCGCCTACCTGATGGAAGAAAACACCATCTGCATGCAGGCATTGGTGGTGGCCCACGCCTGCTACGGCCACAACAGCTTTTTCAAGGGCAACTACCTGTTCCGCACCTGGACCGATGCCAGCTCGATCATCGATTACCTGGTGTTTGCCAAGCAGTACATCATGCAATGCGAGGAGCGCCATGGTATCGACGCCGTCGAGGACCTGCTGGACTCCTGCCACGCCCTGATGAACTACGGCGTCGATCGCTACAAACGCCCCTACCCGATCTCGGCGGAGGAAGAACGGCGCCGCCAGAAGGATCGTGAAGAACACCTGCAAAAGCAGATCAACGACCTGTGGCGCACCATCCCCAAGGGCGCCGACAAGTACAGCGAGAAAGACAATGCGCGTTTTCCCGCCGAACCTCAGGAGAACATCCTGTATTTCATCGAGAAACACGCGCCGCTGCTGGAGCCCTGGCAGCGGGAAATCGTGCGCATCGTGCGCAAGATCGCCCAGTACTTCTACCCACAACGCCAGACCCAGGTGATGAACGAAGGTTGGGCGACGTTCTGGCACTACACCTTGATAAACGACCTGTATGACGAAGGCCTGGTCACCGACGGTTTCATGATGGAGTTCCTCACCTCCCACACCAGCGTGGTTTACCAGCCGGGGTTCGACAGCCCGTACTACAGCGGGATCAACCCCTACACCCTGGGATTTGCCATGTACCGCGACATCCGGCGCATGTGCGAAGAACCCACCGAGGAGGATTACCGCTGGTTTCCGGACATCGCCGGGACCGACTGGCTGTCGAGCATCAAGTTCGCCATGAGCAGCTTCAAGGACGAGAGTTTTATCCTGCAGTACCTGTCGCCCAAGGTGATCCGCGACCTGAAACTGTTCAGCATCCTCGATGATGACCAGAAGGACGACCTGCTGGTGCCCGCCATCCATGACGAAGACGGTTACCGGACCATCCGGGAAACCCTGGCCGCCCAGTACAACCTGGGCAACCGTGAACCCAACGTGCAGATCTACAGCATCGACCGCCGCGGCGACCGCTCGCTGACCCTGCGCCATCAACAACACGATCGCAAACCCCTGGGAGAATCCACCGAGGAAGTGCTCAAGCACCTGCACCGTTTGTGGGGCTTCGATATTCACCTGGAAACCCTGCAAGGCGATCAGGTCATGAAAACCCACCACGTCCCGCCCAGATCGGAGCACAGCGAGGGCGACTACGGCCGGCTCGACCTGGCCGTCATTCATCTTTGAAACCAACCTGGCCTCCGTTGGCTCGATGCAAGGGTTATCCTGTCGAGCTAACGGAGGTTTTTTATGCAGATTTATAAAGTCGGCGGCGCCGTGCGGGATCGCCTGCTCGGCAAACCTGTAACCGATATCGACTGGGTCGTGGTGGGTGCCAGTACCGAAGAAATGCTCGCCAAGGGCTTTCGCCCAGTCGGCGCTGATTTCCCGGTGTTCCTGCACCCCAGGACGGGGGAGGAATATGCCCTCGCCCGTACCGAACGCAAGAGTGGGCGCGGGTACGGTGGGTTCACGTTTCACGCCAGCCCCGAAGTGACCCTGGAAGAAGACCTGATTCGCCGGGACCTGACGATCAATGCCATGGCCGAAGACGATCACGGCCAATTGACCGACCCCTACCACGGTCAACGCGACCTCCAGGCCCGCGTACTGCGCCACGTTTCCCCCGCGTTCGCCGAAGATCCCCTACGAGTCCTGCGGGTTGCACGTTTCGCCGCCCGTTATGCCGGACTCGGTTTCACCGTAGCCCCAGAGACTCTGGAGCTGATGCGCCAACTGAGCGAATCCGGCGAATTGCAGGCATTGACCGCTGAACGCAGCTGGAAGGAAATTTCCCGCGCCCTGATGGAAGAGCAGCCCCAGGTGTTCATCCAGGTGCTACGCGACTGCGGCGCACTGAAGGTTTTGCTGCCGGAGATTGACGCACTGTTCGGCGTACCCCAACCCGAAGTCCATCACCCGGAAATCGACAGCGGCGTGCATACCTTGAGCGTCCTGCAGCAGGCCGCCCAACACCAACAACCGCTGACCGTGCGCTGGGCCTGCTTGCTGCACGATCTGGGTAAAGGCCTGACCCCACAAGACGAGTGGCCCCGACACATCGCCCATGAACACAAGGGGCTGAAGCTGATCAAAGCGGTCAACACCCGCTTCAAGGCTCCGCGTGACTGCCAGGAACTGGCAATGCTGGTGGGCGAGTACCACACCCACGGCCACCGCGCACTGGAGCTGAAGCCCTCGACCTTGCTCGAGTTGCTGCAAAGCTTTGACGTTTATCGGCGCCCGCAGCGCTTCGAAGAGTTCATCGTCGCCTGCGAGATGGACGCTCGCGGGCGCAAGGGCCTGGAGCAAAGAAGTTATCCACAGGCGGACTACTTGCGTGGCGCAGCGACCGCCGCTCGCAACGTGGCGGTGCAACCATTGCTGGAACAGGGATTCAAGGGCCCGGAACTGGGCGAAGCGCTCAAGCGCGAACGGCTCAAGGCGCTGAAAGCCTACAAAGAGACGGCATCAGTCTGAAAAACATCGCGGGCAAGCGCGCTCCCACAACGGGCTACATCACACCTGTGGGAGTGGGCTCGCCCGCGATGGGGCCACCTGATCAGAGCAAGTTCAAAGGCGTCAGCGACTCACCGCGCCATTCGAAGGCCACCGGCGCCAGCACCTGATCAATCTGCGCTTCAGCCCACAGCGTCGCGAAGCTTTTTCCCGCCCCCGGATGCACCCGATCCGGGGCAATCAGCGACAACGGCCACAACACAAAGGCATTCTTCAGAATTTCGGCACGCGGCAGAATCAAACCGTCAAAGTTGCCCACCAGATCGCCGTACAACAACACGTCGATGTCCAGCGGCAAACCCTTGCGATCCGGCGCGTAACGGCCGTTGTCGGCCTCGATGAATTTCAAGCGGCGATCCAGTTCGATCAACGGCAGATCGGTAAACGCCGACACCACAAAGTTGAAAAACGGCCCGCTCTTGATCCCCACCGGCTGGCTTTCGAACACCGCCGAGCAGCGCATATCCACCAGAAACCCACTCAGCGCTTCCAGCCCCGCCAACAAATGGGTTTCACGCTCGACATTGCTGCCCAGCCCAAGAAAAACCTGAGTTAGCGACATCCGCGCTCGATCTCCACGCCCACGCCGGTAGCCGCCGGAACGGCCCCTGGCTTGGTCAGCTTGAGACGCATCCAGGTAATCTTGAATTCGCTCATCAACACTTCGGCCAGGCGCTCGGCAAAGGTCTCCACCAACTGGAACTGGGCCTGTTCGGCAAATGCCTGGATACGCGTCGAAACACTGGCGTAATCGAGCGCCAGGGTCAGGTCATCACCGGCTGCTGCCGGGCGATTGTCCCAGGCAAAGCTCAGATCAAGACGCAGGCACTGACGGATGCCGCGCTCCCAGTCGTAGGCACCGATTACCGTGTCGACTTCCAGGCCCTCGATAAACACTCTGTCCAAGCACTTTTCTCCGCAGCACGACAAGGGCGCAATGCGCCGTTAGAATCAGGGCGTCCTCGCCCGGAATAGTTAGCATGTTTTGGTCACTGGCGATTTTCGCCTACCTGCTTGGCTCGCTGTCCTTCGCCATTTTGCTCAGCCGCCTGACCGGTAACCCCGATCCGCGAATGAGTGGCTCGGGTAATGCCGGCGCCACCAACATGTTACGCCTGGCGGGAAAAAAACTCGCGGTCCTGACGTTGCTGGGCGACCTGTGCAAAGGCCTGCTGCCGGTTTTACTGGCGGCCATCGCCGGATTGTCGATCCAACAACAGGCTTGGGTCGGCATCTGCGCCGTCATCGGCCACCTGTTCCCGCTGTACTTTCGCTTTCGCGGCGGCAAAGGCGTGGCTACCGCCGCCGGCATGCTGCTGGGGCTCTACCCTCCTGCCGCACTCCTGGCCATTGGTGGCTGGCTGCTGACCTTCTACCTGACCCGCACCAGCTCGCTGGCGGCGTTGATTGCCACACCCCTGACCCTGCCATTGCTGGCCTGGCAGGAGCCGGCAGCGCTGCTGCCGATGAGCGTCCTGACGATCCTGATCGTCTGGCGCCACCGCGGCAATCTACGCGACCTGTTTGCCGGGCGCGAACGGCATTTTTAACCCCGCCCCCTGAGCCACATTCACGAACCCCGGCTTACAACGCAGACAATTGCTCCATCGGCCAACGTGCCTGCACGCTGATCGCCAGGCTTTCGTGCTGCCCGGCCTGCAGACGCTGACAGCCGGCAAAAGCGATCATCGCGCCGTTATCGGTGCAGAACTCCGGGCGGGCGTAGTAAACGTCGCCCTTCATGTCACCCAGCATTTTCTCCAGGGAAACCCGCAAAGCCTTGTTTGCACTGACGCCGCCAGCGATCACCAGACGCTTGAGACCCGCCTGTTTCAAGGCGCGCTTGCACTTGACGGTCAAAGTCTCCACCACCGCCTGCTGGAAGGCCAGCGCGATGTCGCTACGAGTCTGCTCGCTGTCGTCCCCAGCACTGACGCACTGCTGCCAGGTGTTCAGAGCAAAGGTTTTCAGGCCACTGAAGCTGAACGCCAGGCCCGGTCGGTCACACATCGGCCGCGGGAAGGTGAACCGCCCCGGCACACCCTGCTCTGCCAGACGAGCGATTTCCGGACCGCCGGGGTAATTGAGCCCCATCATCTTCGCCGTCTTGTCGAATGCTTCACCCGCGGCATCGTCGAGGGTCTCGCCCAACAACTCGTATTGACCGATCGCATCGACCCGAACCAGCTGCGTATGCCCACCGGAGACCAACAAAGCGACGAACGGAAATTCAGGCGGTTGTGGCTCCAGCATCGGTGCCAGCAAATGCCCTTCCATGTGGTGCACGCCGAGGGCCGGAATGCCCCAGGCAAACGCCAGCGCCTGGGCGCAGGAAGCGCCCACCAGCAGAGCACCCACCAGGCCAGGACCCGCGGTGTAGGCGATCGCGTCGATCTCGGTCGGCACGCAGTCCGCCTCGGCCAAGACCTGACGGATCAAGGGCAGCATGCGCTTGACGTGATCCCGTGAAGCCAGCTCCGGCACCACGCCACCATAGGCGCGGTGCAGGTCGATCTGGCTGAACAGTGCATCGGCCAGCAGGCCTTTTTCACTGTCGTAGAGTGCGACGCCGGTTTCGTCGCAGGACGTTTCTAATCCCAGTACTAGCATGGGTTTGCGCCTTGTTTAGGCTAAATTCGAAGGCGCGCATAA
This sequence comes from Pseudomonas kielensis, assembly GCF_014236655.1. Taxonomy (GTDB): domain Bacteria; phylum Pseudomonadota; class Gammaproteobacteria; order Pseudomonadales; family Pseudomonadaceae; genus Aquipseudomonas; species Aquipseudomonas kielensis. Next base: position 280,560 of record NZ_JACMYG010000004.1, on the reverse strand, counting down.
TAGTCGCCATGGGATGCCCCGACCAGCGGTTTTCGATCAGAGGCTTTGCATTCCGAGCGATGAGGGGTTAACATCCGCAACCCTTAAAAACCGACGTCTTCAAGTGCTCTTTTGCCGCGAGGATGTTGACCCCGGTAATGAATGAAGGTAGCTCTGGATGCCAGCCGTCAAAGTAAAAGAGAACGAACCCTTCGACGTAGCTCTGCGTCGTTTCAAGCGCTCCTGCGAAAAAGCCGGTGTACTGGCTGAAGTTCGTAGCCGCGAATTTTACGAGAAGCCAACTTCTGAGCGTAAGCGCAAAGCAGCAGCCGCTGTTAAGCGTCACGCCAAGAAAGTTCAGCGCGAACAGCGCCGCGCCGTTCGTCTGTACTAATACACAGACGATCGTAGCAAGCTTCTGCCAAGCCCGGCCCTCAGCCGGGCTTATGGCATTTGCGGATATCGCTTGATGCTTCACTGTCAAAGCCGCAGACGCGACCGAGACAAACTGCTTCACACGTCAGACCTGGCTCTTTTGCCAGCAGTGCACGTCTCTTCTGACGAGCCTTCCAAGGCTACTGACGAGCACACCCTACTGATTCCTCTCAACGACGATCAGCCCAAGGCGCCTTCTTGCGTGCCTGCTTTTGAGCTATCCGAGGCCTTTCACCAGGCACTGCGGGACTCAGCACAGTACTTTCCAACAGTCGAACCCTATTGGGACTAACCTCAGTGGATTTTCGGCGGATACACTCCCCTACCGCGAATACGCAGACGATACCTGGTCGAGCCGCACATTTGCCGCGCCTCAAAATCATGACCGGTATCCACTCACCCTCGCGTGGGCCAGATACTCACAAGCAGTGATGACGAGAACGCCATGGCCGGGCTAATTCCCCAGAGCTTTATTGACGACCTTCTGAACCGCACCGACATCGTCGATGTGGTCAGCTCGCGGCTGCAACTGAAAAAAGCCGGCAAGAACTACACCGCCTGCTGCCCGTTCCACAAAGAAAAGACCCCCTCCTTCAGCGTCAGCCCGGACAAACAGTTCTACTACTGCTTTGGCTGCGGCGCAGGAGGCAATGCCCTCGGCTTCCTCATGGACCACGACAACCTGGACTTCCCCCAGGCCGTCGAGGACCTGGCCAAAGCCGCCGGCATGGAAATCCCCCGCGAAGAAAGTGGCCGCCCGCCCAAACCCCGGCAACCCACCGATTCGCCGCTGTACCCACTCCTGAGCGCCGCGGCCGACTTTTACCGCCAGGCCCTGAAAAGCCATCCGGCGCGCAAGGCCGCGGTCGACTACCTCAAGGGCCGCGGCCTGACCGGCGAGATCGCCCGGGACTTTGGCCTGGGCTTTGCGCCCCCTGGCTGGGACAACCTGTTCAAGCACTTGAGCAGCGACACCCTGCAGCAGAAAGCCATGATCGATGCCGGCCTGCTGATCGAGAACGCCGAGAGCGGCAAGCGCTACGACCGCTTCCGCGATCGCGTGATGTTCCCGATCCGCGACAGCCGTGGGCGCATCATCGCCTTTGGCGGCCGGGTCCTGGGTGACGACAAACCGAAATACCTGAACTCACCGGAAACCCCGGTCTTTCATAAAGGCCAGGAGCTCTACGGCCTGTATGAAGCGCGGAAAAACAACCGCAACCTCGACGAAATCATCGTCGTCGAGGGCTACATGGACGTTATCGCCCTCGCCCAGCAAGGCCTGCGCAACGCTGTCGCCACCCTCGGCACCGCCACCAGCGAAGAACACCTCAAGCGCCTGTTCCGGGTAGTGCCCAGCGTGCTGTTCTGCTTCGACGGCGACCAGGCTGGGCGCAATGCCGCGTGGCGCGCCCTGGAGTCGACGCTGTCGAGCCTGCAGGACGGACGACGCGCGCGCTTTCTGTTCCTGCCGGAAGGCGAAGACCCGGATACCCTGGTCCGCTCCGAAGGCACCGACGCCTTTCGCGCCCGCATCAACCAGCATGCCCAGCCCCTGGCCGACTATTTCTTCCAGCAGTTGATCGAAGAGTCCGACCCGCGCTCGCTCGAGGGCAAGGCCCACATGGCCACCCTCGCCGCGCCGCTGATCGACAAGGTGCCCGGGGCCAATCTGCGCACCCTGATGCGTCAGCGCCTGAGCGAGATCACGGGCCTCAACAACGAAGCGGTCAGCCAACTGGTGCAAAGCGCACCACAGGAGGCGCCGCCAGCCTACGACCCAGGCATCGATTACGACGCCATGCCGGATTATTCCGACTACCATCAACCGCAGGAAGCCTACGCGCCCCAGCAGGAATGGACACCGAAAAAGCCTGGCGGCGGCAAGAAATGGGAAGACAAACCCTGGGACAAAAAAGGCAAGCGTGGCGCTGATCGCGATCAGCCACGTGCCCCGCGCGTGCCGGCCGCCGTCGAACCACCAACACTGGCCGCTTTACGCACGCTACTGCACCACCCGCAACTGGCGGAAAAAGTCGAGGACGCCGGGCACTTCGCGGCCGAGGACCACTCCAACACACAATTGCTGGTGGCACTGCTCGAAGCGGTACAGAAGAATCCCAAGCTAAACTCATTTCAGTTGATTGCGCGCTGGCACGGGACCGAACAAGGTCGCCTGCTCAAGGCATTGGCCGAAAAGGAATGGTTGATTGATGGCGACAACCTTGAACAACAGTTTTTCGACACCATAACTAGCTTGTCAGCCCGCCAACGCGAGCGAAACCTGGAACAACTGCTCAGGAAAGCACGTCAAAGTGAGCTGAGTAGCGATGAGAAAAACCAACTGCGCGACCTTCTAAGTCGCAATGTTTCCGCATCAAGCCCGACCTCAACTGGCGCGTGAGGTCATAGCTCAGGTATAATCCTCGGCTTGTTTTTTGCCCGCCAAGACCTTCAGTGGATAGGGTGTTATGTCCGGAAAAGCGCAACAGCAGTCTCGTATCAAAGAGTTGATCCTTCTGGGTCGTGAGCAGGGCTACCTGACTTACGCAGAGGTCAACGACCACCTGCCTGAGGATATTTCAGATCCAGAGCAGGTGGAAGACATCATCCGCATGATCAACGACATGGGGATCAACGTATTCGAGGTTGCGCCAGATAAGGATGCCCTTATGCTGGCCGACGCCGACACCGATGAGGCGGCCGCTGAAGAAGCGGCCGCAGCGTTGGCAGCCGTCGAGACCGACATTGGTCGCACTACCGACCCAGTGCGCATGTACATGCGTGAAATGGGTACCGTAGAGCTCCTCACACGTGAAGGCGAAATTGAAATCGCCAAGCGTATTGAAGAGGGCATCCGTGAAGTGATGGGCGCGATTGCGCACTTCCCTGGCACGGTTGATCACATTCTCTCCGAATACACTCGCGTCACCACCGAAGGTGGTCGCCTGTCTGACGTCCTGAGCGGTTACATCGACCCGGACGACGGCATTGCGCCGCCTGCCGCAGAAGTGCCGCCGCCTGTCGACCCGAAAGCCGCTCCCGCTGCCGACGATGCCGAAGACGACGACGCTGAAGCCAGTGACGACGAAGAAGAAGCCGAAAGCGGTCCGGATCCGGTCATCGCAGCCCAGCGTTTTGGCGCTGTGGCCGACCAGATGGAAATCACCCGCAAGGCCCTGAAAAAGCACGGTCGCGACCACAAGCAAGCCATTGCCGAAATGGTTGCGCTGGCCGAGCTGTTCATGCCGATCAAGCTGGTGCCCAAGCAATTCGAAGGCCTGGTCGAGCGTGTTCGCAGCGCCCTGGATCGTCTGCGTCAGCAAGAGCGCGCGATCATGCAACTGTGCGTACGTGATGCACGTATGCCGCGTGCCGACTTCCTGCGCCAGTTCCCGGGCAACGAAGTCGACGAAAGCTGGACCGAAGCACTGGCCAAAGGCAAAAGCAAATACGCTGAAGCCATCGGTCGCCTGCAACCGGACATCATTCGTTGCCAGCAAAAGCTGACCGCACTGCAAACCGAAACCGGTTTGACGATCGCCGAGATCAAGGACATCAACCGTCGCATGTCGATCGGTGAGGCCAAGGCCCGCCGCGCGAAGAAAGAGATGGTCGAAGCGAACTTGCGTCTGGTGATCTCCATCGCCAAGAAGTACACCAACCGTGGCCTGCAATTCCTCGACCTGATCCAGGAAGGCAACATCGGCTTGATGAAAGCGGTGGACAAGTTCGAATACCGTCGTGGCTACAAATTCTCGACTTATGCCACCTGGTGGATCCGTCAGGCGATCACTCGCTCGATCGCCGACCAGGCCCGCACCATCCGTATTCCGGTGCACATGATCGAGACGATCAACAAGCTCAACCGTATTTCCCGGCAGATGCTGCAGGAAATGGGTCGCGAACCGACCCCGGAAGAGCTGGGCGAACGCATGGAAATGCCTGAGGACAAGATCCGCAAGGTATTGAAGATCGCTAAAGAGCCGATCTCCATGGAAACCCCGATCGGTGATGACGAAGACTCCCATCTGGGCGACTTCATCGAAGACTCGACCATGCAGTCGCCAATCGATGTCGCTACCGTTGAGAGCCTTAAAGAAGCGACGCGCGAAGTACTCTCCGGCCTCACTGCCCGTGAAGCCAAGGTCCTGCGCATGCGCTTCGGCATCGACATGAATACCGACCACACCCTCGAGGAAGTTGGTAAGCAGTTCGACGTTACCCGTGAACGGATTCGTCAGATCGAAGCCAAGGCGCTGCGCAAGCTGCGCCACCCGACGAGAAGCGAGCATCTGCGCTCCTTCCTCGACGAGTGATCACAAAACCCCCGGCCCTGCCGGGGGTTTTGCTTTATGCAGATTTAATCCTCGCAGCATCGCTATCGCCCCCCTAGCCCGTCTACACTCGAAACATTCCCCCGAGCCATAACGAGACCGTTATGCCCAGACTCCCGGCCGCGCTGCTACTGTCGCTGATGACCTGGACCGCAACGGCTGGCGCTCTGACTCTTAGTGACGAAGAACGTGGCTGGCTGGCGGCTCATCCAGAGTTACGCCTGGGCGTGGACGCCTCGTGGCCGCCCTTCGAGTTTCGTGACGAGCAAGGCCGCTACCAGGGCCTGGCGGCGGACTACATCAACGTCGTGCGCGATCGCCTGGCCGTCAAGGTTACGCCCGTGGAGCCGGTCAGCTGGACCGAGGTGCTGGACCAGGTCAAACACGGCAAGCTCGACCTGCTGCCCGGCATCATGTCCACCGCCGAGCGCCAGAACTACCTGGCCTTCACCCGCCCCTACCTGGATTTCCCCATCGTTATCCTGGCCCATGTGGGCGGCGCCCAGCCCCGCAATATTGAAGACCTCTACGGCCTGAAAATCGCCGTGGTGGAAAACTACGCCCCGCACGAATTGCTGCGCACCCAACACCCCGACCTCAACCTGGTGCCCTTGCCCAACGTCAGCTCGGCGCTGCAGGCCCTGGCCACCGACCAGGTCGACGCGGTCGTCGGCGACCTCGCGTCCAGTGTCTGGAGCCTGCGCCAACTCAAGCTCGAAGGGCTCTACGTCAGCGGCGAAACCCCCTATCGCTACCAACTGGCGATGGCCGTGCCACGGGATAACAAACTGCTGGTAAGCATCCTCGACAAAGTGCTGGCCGACATGAGCCCCGGGGAAATCAGCGCCATCCAGGAGCACTGGGTCGGCAACGTGCTCGATCACCGCGGCTTCTGGTCCGACCTGTTGATCTACGGCCTGCCCAGCGTCGGTTTGCTGATCGCCATACTCGCCGCGGTGATCCGCATCAATCGCCGCCTGAGCTCAGAGATTTCCCGCCGGGTCGCCCTGGAGCAGGAACTGCGCAGCAGCGAATACCACTACCGCGGCCTGGTGGAGAGCCTGTCCGCCATCGCCTGGGAAGCGCGCATCAGTGACTTCACCTACAGCTACGTGTCGCCCCACGCCGAAGAACTGCTCGGCTATCCCCTGTCCCACTGGCTGATACCCGGCTTCTGGCGCAACATCATTCATCCCGCCGACCTGACACGGGCCCAGAGCTTCTGCGATCACGAAGTACTGGCCGGACGCGATCACAGCCTCGACTACCGGGTGATCACGGCCGACGGGCGCTGCCTGTGGGTACGCGACATCGTCAGCCTGATTGAACACGGCCACGAGCCAATCATGCGCGGCCTGATGATCGACATCAGCGAAGCCAAGCGCACCGAAGAAGCCCTGCGCCTCTCCGAGCAGAAGTTTGCCTCGGTGTTCCAGCAGTGCCCGGACATCCTGGTGATTGCGCGCCTGTCGGACGGCTGCCTACTGGAGGTCAACGAGGCCTTCGAAGAACAGATCGGCCTGAGCGCCGCACAAGTGGTGGGACAAACCGCCACTGATCTGAATATCTGGGGCATTGCCGGCGTCGGCCCGGGCCTGTTGCAGCGCTTGCAGGCCGGCAGCATTCGCAACCTGGAGATGCCCTTTCGCCGCAGCAATGGCCAGGTGTTCACCGGCCTGATCTCCGCCGAGCCCTTCGAACTCGACACCACGCCAGCGCTGGTGGTGGTGGTCCGGGACATCAGCCAGCTCAAGGAAACCCAACAGCAACTGCAAACCTCCGAGGAAAAGTTCGCCAAGGCCTTCCATGCCTCGCCTGATGGCCTGCTGCTCTCACGGGTCAGCGACGGTCTGCTGATCGAGGTCAACGAAGGGTTCAGCCGCATCACCGGCTTCAATAGCGCCATGTCCCTGGATCGCTCGACCCTCGACCTGGGCATCTGGGTCAACCTCAATGAACGCCGCAAAATGCTCGACCTGCTCAAGCGCGACGGCTTCGTGCGTGACTTCACCTGCCACATCCGGCGTAACGACGGGCAGATCCGCCTGTGCGAAATGTCCAGCCGACCGCTACCGATCGGCGACGAAGAATGCATGCTGACCATCGCCCGGGACATCACCGAGCGGCACCTGATGCAGGAAAAACTGCAACAGGCCGCCACCGTGTTCGAGAGCACCGCCGAAGGCGTGTTGATCACCGACACCCAGCAGCACATCAGCGCCGTCAACCGGGCCTTCAGCGAGATCACCGGCTACAGTGAAACCGAGGCCCTGGGCCACACCCCTCGACTCCTGGCCTCGGGCCTGCACGACAGCGCCTTCTACGCGGCCATGTGGCATCAATTGACCGCCGAGGGCCACTGGCAGGGCGAGATCTCCAACCGGCGCAAGAATGGCGAGCTGTACCCCAGCTGGCTGACCATCAGCGCGGTGCGCAACAAGGACCGCTTCATCACCCACTTCGTCGCGGTGTTTGCCGATATTTCGAGCCTCAAGCACGCCCAGGCCAAGCTCGACTATCAGGCCCACCACGACCCGCTGACCGGCCTGCCGAACCGCACACTGTTCGAAAGCCGCCTGCTGACCGCCCTCAACGGCCAGCGTGAACAGGGTGGCCTGGGAGCCGTGCTGTTTCTCGACCTCGACCGCTTCAAACACATCAACGACAGCCTCGGCCACCCGGTCGGCGACCTGCTGCTCAGGGGCATCGCCGTACGCCTCAAGGAGCAACTGCGCGACATCGACACCGTGGCCCGCCTGGGGGGCGACGAGTTCATCATCCTGCTGCCGGGCCTGCAGCAAGCCAGCGATGCCGACCACATCGCCAACAAACTGCTGAACTGCTTTGGCGCGCCGTTCCAGGCCGGCGAACATGAGTTCTTCATCAGCGCCAGCATCGGCACCAGCCTCTATCCCAAGGACGGTAGCGACGTCGCCACCCTGGTCAAGAACGCCGATGCGGCCATGTACCGCTCCAAGGCCAAAGGGCGCAACCGCGTCGAAAGCTACACCCGCGACCTCACCGCCCAGGCCAGCGAGCGCATAGCCCTGGAACATGAACTGCGCCGCGCCATCGAACGCAACGAATTGTCCCTGTACTACCAACCGAAAATCAGCCTCAACCATCCACGCCTGGTCGGCGCCGAAGCACTGATCCGCTGGCACCACCCGACCTTCGGCGATGTACCGCCCGAGCACTTCATCTCCCTGGCCGAAGAAAACGGCATGATCCTGCAGATCGGCGACTGGGTACTGGAACAGGCCTGCCTGCAGATGCACGAGTGGAGCAAACGCTACGAGGGCTTCGGCTCACTTTCGGTCAATCTCGCCGGCGCGCAACTGCGCCAGCCCAACCTCTTGGGGCGCATCGAACAACTGCTCAAGGACAACCGCCTCAAACCCGGCCTGCTGCAACTGGAAATCACCGAAAACTTCATCATGAGCCAGGCGGAAGAAGCCCTGGAAGTCCTGCACCAGCTCAAACGCCTGGGAGTGCAACTGGCCATCGACGACTTCGGCACCGGCTACTCCTCCCTCAGCTACCTCAAGCGCCTGCCCCTGGACTACCTGAAAATCGACCAGTCCTTCGTCCGCGGCCTGCCCGACGACCCCCACGACGTGGCCATCGTCCGCGCAATCATCGCCCTTGGCCGCAGCATGCAGTTCACCATCATCGCCGAAGGCGTCGAGACCCAGGCCCAACAGCAATTCCTCGCCGGCGAAGGCTGCGAACAGATCCAGGGCTACATCGTCAGCCTGCCACTGCCCGCCGACGAATTCGCCGCCACCTTCCTTCGTATCGCAGTTTCGGACTTTTCGGATAGCACAGCCGAGAAACCATCGCTATAATCCGCGACCTACTGAGGGCCTATAGCTCAGTTGGTTAGAGCAGAGGACTCATAATCCTTTGGTCCACGGTTCAAGTCCGTGTGGGCCCACCATACTCAAAGCCGCGCATTGCGCGGCTTTCGTGTTTCTGATGGGTCGAAACTGGACATTTCACAAACGAAAAAGTCCACAAAACGTCCACACCAGAACAGTTATCGAATCAAGCGGTGGGTGTACTTCCGTGAGATCCAACCTTCCACACCGTCTTCACCAACCACGGAAACATGCAGCCAATCACGGTTTCCGCTGTCCAGAACTTCAAGCACCGACCGGTCTGGAATACTAACCGAGATGATCCTGTGCTTCATTCCTGGGCCCTCGCGTAACCGAACATCATCGCCGTTCACTAGACGATAGCCCTGCAGCAATTCCGCAGGCACATCCTTCTCGCACAGGAAATTCCGAACGGCTTTGCCTGCCTGGTTTGCCGTCAACATCGGTGCAATTTTTGGCCGAAAGAAGCACAGCTCCTGCCTAGCAGCGCTCTGAAACTCTATGTACTTACCCATAAAGCTGATGATCAGCATCAGCACTAAAGCCAGATACTGACTTTGATCCTTGGGTAGAGCGCCAGGGGATTCGCCACGATTAAGGCGTTCAATGATCTGCTGTTCAAGCTCCAAATGGTCACTGCTGACCACCCTTGCATCACAAGTCGCCTCGACCGATACGGTTGCAACACCGACCCCATCAATGAGCTGTCCGATATCTGACCCACGCCCTGACAGAAGGTATCCGGCAACGCGACCTGCACGACAGCCCTTTCCAGCCTCGCAAGTTTCGCAAGCAAGGGCAGAAGAAACGCATGCTCACCGCGCTGGCCAAAAGAATGGGCGTCAGGCGCCTGGTCGGAAACGCCGCTGAAGTGGGCTGGGGCAACGCCAAAGGGCACACAGATTGGCAAGGTCGAGATCCACACCAGCCAACCCCTGTCCCAACACGAACTCGACAAGATGCTGGAGATGGCCGCCGGATGGAGCTAACCGCTGGAGCTGAATTCCAGCAGCGCTTAGAGACCGCGAGAACGCAACCGGCTGGTTAAGTGGAGTGCAATGTTGCAGTAGCTTGCGCTTCAGCCAAAGCCGACGGACCGGCCGGTAGTGGCCCTAGCTCAATGTCGGCCCCATGCGCGCGCATGGTGGCGACGACACGGGACAATTCATCCTCACTCAGCGTCAGCAGGGCCGCCATGTAGAAGTGCATGTGCATGCCCATCACGCGGTCCTCAGTGCGGCCCGTGTACTTGCGCCACTGCGACCCCTTCGCCAACCCGGCCAGACCCGCCATCTGAGGACTGGTGAACCCCAGTTCGATTTTCAGGCGCGCCAAATCTTCCGCTGTGGGCGGTCCGTGGTGCTGAATTCGTTTCATTGAAAGTCCGAAAGCCCCAACACAATGGGGCAAAACTGGAAAGGGTCGGTTACAGGTGCGAGATGTAGCTGTAAGCCATGAACACCACACCGGCACATATGGCACCTATTAGGAACGGCGCGAAGCCGTAGGTGGGCTTCTTGCTTAGGAGCTTGTCCAGGGCGGCGATCTCATCTGCCATCGGCTTGATCCGCGTCTTGTGGTTGTGGTTCATCGTTCATCCTCGTGAGGGGGGTGGCAGGCGCGCCTATCGCGGCCCTTTTGGAAAAACTCATGCGCAAAGAAAGCGCAGGCGAGGAACGCACTTTTCCCCCTCCCGCCGGCGGGCCCCGTGTCAAAAATTCGCGAAAAGATTTAGGGGATGAAAAGACCCGGCGAGCCCAAGCGGGCTGCGGGGTTAGGCAGTGGTTGGCGTTTTTCGTTTTGTGAAGCGCTTGGAAAGGAATTGGTACGCAGCTTCACATTCGACACTTGGAAGCGCTGATAGGAAAAAAGAGAGAGCCCCGGTTTAGAGCGGTAGAAAATCGGAAAACACGGGGTTTGTTGAACTTTCAAAATCTGCACAGCTCAATTTAGAGACGCTGTCCTTGCACCCCTGGCTCGCAGTCCCCGGCAGCTGTAGACCTTACAGAATGCGTATCTCAAGCAGCTTACCGGCGAATCTTTACGCTTCATTTTTTACAAAAAAAACCATCATTACAGATGCATCGCTTCATTCATCTAGGAAATGCTCGATAAAGTACATGTTCTCGCAAAGGATGCCCTAAAGGGATGGATGGATTTTCAAACGTGAATTCGTCACGTTGCATTCCAAGCCTCTTCATAACCCGCTCAGAGCGGTTGTTAGTTAGTGCTGTAAAAGAAACCACTTCGGTTAAGGCCAGCTTTTCGAATGCAAAGGAAAGCACCGCAGTTGCACCCTCTGTAGCCAAGCCTTTCCCCCAAGCTGTCTTTACTAGCCGCCAACCAATTTCCACGCAGGGAGAACATGGAAACTCAAGCGAAGGCACATGCAGGCCGATGAAGCCGACAAACGTTTCTGTAGTTTTTTCCTCCGCAGCCCAGAATCCCCAGCCTCTCATTTCAATGAGTTCACGGCAGCGTTTCGCCATTGAGTTACTTTGTTCAACGGTGAAAGTGGAAGGAAAATAACGCATGGTTTCTGCATCTGCGTTCATCATCGCAAAGACAGGCAAGTCAGAATCTCTCCATTGTCGGAGACGTAATCTATCAGTTTCAATTTCGTAAACATGCATATTCAATTTGCTCAAATAGGGTTCGATTCACAAGTCGGATGGAATGTACATCAGATTTTGGCCGATGCTACGCAGAGCAGAAGAGAGAAAAATTAGCAAAAATCAAGCAGTGGACGCTAGTCTCGGATTCTAAGCAGTCGCTTGGGTATCGCAGAATCCTCCTTTCTCGACAGCCCACTGGCCCAACACCTGAAAAATGTCCACACTTGATAGCAACATACGCAGCACATGTAGCTATATGTCTAATGAAATAAGGGAGTTGCTCTGTTACGCCCTGCTAAACAGGCCATTTTTCGGACTCATAATCCTTTGGTCCACGGTTCAAGTCCGTGTGGGCCCACCAAACAAAAAGCCGCGCATTGCGCGGCTTTTGTGTTTCTAGTCGACGCGCGCTGGCTCACCTCTAATCACGCTAACCAAAAGAACTCATAAACGGCGCAGCACACTGCCTGATTGCTGCAGCCACATCCGGCGCCTGCTCACAGAGTTCAGGGAAACGCGCCAGCACCTGCTCCAACGCTTGCAGTTGCTTGCGAATAACCTCTTCAGGCTCTGCGACATCACACATCAATGCGAAGTCCAGCAATCCCTGTCGCGAGGCGAACAACGATTTGTTGCCGATAAGATCAAGTGCCAATACATCGTTTGGAAGGTAGGCTGTGGTGTTAACGATATCGTAGGCCGGTGCTAGCCGCGCATCGCGCTGGGTAGGGTCGGAATAGAGCAGTCCGAAGTTCTTTAGATGTGCGTCGCCGTTACCCACTATGCAGCTCAACGTCACCATGGAAAACAGGTGGGCCAATGAGCCCTGTACGTGCTCAGGAGGGCAGTACAACCGGACAGCCTTGGCGATAGCCGAGTAACTCTTGCTGTACTTCTGTTCCGCGGCGAGCCCCATCAATGCAGCCATGTCCTCGAAACCGATCGGGTTGAGCTGCTCGTCGCGGTCAAAACGCCGCATGACGAACAGTTTGGCGTTATCGGAAAGGTAGAACTCCGGCACCATAATCCCGGCATCCCTGGCTACCGACATACAAAGGAATTCGTTAATCGCCAGTCCCGGAAACTCGTTGCGCCCGCTCTTGATAATGAGGTCTGACGTTTTCGAGGTGAATCGTTGAGGTGCGCATTCCTGATGTTCTGGTACTAGTACTTTGGGCTGCACTCCCGAAATCCCTGCACGCAGAATATAGCGATCGACCAGATCGGCAAAAATGTCCTCTGCACCGTCCCAAGCAAGGATCTCTTCCAGCTTTTCGCCAGGGAACTGCTGACGCAGCAAGAGCGCATCGACTTGCGCTGAACTCACCGCTATCCGCCCGATGGGCGAACTGCTGCCAGTTAGCGCCAATAACAACATGGGGTCGACATTCGCTACCTTGGCCAAGCGATTGCGCAACTGCTCCAGGACGTAACCTTCCGGCAGGTTCATCTGGAAGATCGGGTGGAGTTCACGGTGGCGGTATTCATCCAGGCGCACAGGCATTAGCAAACTGATCGCCGTCTGCGCCTTGGCATCTTCGTGATACCGAAACAAATAGTCCCCACCACTGCCCAGGATCTTCCCGCTACTACCTTCAGGTGTCGTAACCCGCAATACATTGCTCATCAGTCGAACACTCCCTGGATTTCATCAAGCGTCGGCATGGCGGCCGGAACTATAGCGAACTCACCATCCAGAGCCCCCAGGACTCGTGCATACGCGACCATGCCCACCGACAGATCACCCTTTTCGATGGCGATAACCTTTTGTCGAGTGATGCCCGCCAGGGCCGCCAGGCGGGCTTGGGTCAGCCCGCGATTCAGGCGGCGTTGGCGGAGTTGCTCGCCGAGACGAGCGGTGATAAGGGAATAATCCATGTTCTGTATACGCGACAATTTTGAATAAATGTAACGTATACCTAACCTTTGAATAAATCAAAGAGAGGCAGACCAACGCAACGCAGGAAGCTGCTCATCACCTCAATATTCCCCGTCATTCGCTCCCTGCAGCACCTTTTCCTCCTATTTGCGACCGCTTGCCCATTCGTGCGTTTAGGGGTTGGTCACATCACGTCGCATTTGCTAGATTCAACCCTTGCCTGCCTGGCGAGCCTGAGAGTTGTGGGTGTCATTCCGTGCTTGAAGCAGCCGCGAATGATCCTGTTTCAGGGCCAATAAAAAAAACATCAATACAGTCAATGGCATACCTAGCGGACATCGGACATGGAAGTAGTTCAGGCACATCCAGCAGTAGACTCGAAGTTGAGTCATGTGCGTGATTTCGAAGAGTGTCGCCACACCGAGAGCGGCGCGGTGTTCATTATTGCCTCGGGCAGTTCGGCCAAGGACTTTCCGATTGAAGAGTTCGCCCACGTCCCGATGATCACCATGAATGGCGCGATCTCGCTGTTCAGCAAGACGGCCATCCGGCCGCACTTCTATGTGTGCACCGACATGAGCTTTCCGCTCCAGCAACCCGAGTTTTTTGCCCACGCGATGAAAATCAGCCAACGGGTGGCCTTGTGGGCAGAGTATGCGCGGCGCACGAATGTGCGCCCGGCAGGCACACTGTTCACGCTCAAACGTGCCCCGAAACAAACCTGGCTCGACTATTTCTTGCGGCGCAACAAGAATCTGGTGCAAAGCCGTGCGCTCATCGGGCAACGGACCAAGAGCATCGGCTTCAGCAAGAACCTCAGCGATGGCTTTTATGATGCCCGCACGGTGGCCTATCTGGCATTGCAGCTGGCCCACCACTTGGGCTTCAACAAAGTGTTCCTGGTGGGGGTCGATCTGAATCAGTCCACCGGGCGATTTTATGAAACCACAGGTTCAGTGCTCTCCCCTTGCGGGCTCGACAAGCACTACCACACGCGGATTCTTCCATCGCTGAAGTTGATGTCCAGCAAAGTCATGGGCGATGACTTCGCCGTGTATAACCTCTCCAGCAGCCCACGGATTCCCGACAAGCTCATTCCAAGAATCGATCTCCCGACCCTCAGAACACTGCTCAAGTGAGACGCTGACGGGCGCAGTCATCCCCCAGCGCCGCCATGGATGTGCTGTAACATGCACGCCCACTGACCTGTGCTGTTGGAGAAGCCCTTTTGCCTGACACTCGCCCCCTCGCGCTCGATGAAATCGACCGCCAATTGATCGCCGCCTTGCAGCTCAACGCCCGCGAAAGCGTGGCCATGCTCGCCCGGCAACTGGGCATTGCGCGCACCACGGTGACGTCGCGGCTGACGCGCCTGGAAAAGGCCAAGGTGATCACCGGCTACGGCGTGCGTCTTGGCCAGCGGGTGGTCGACGGGGGCTTGCAGGCCTATGTCGGCATCACCGTGCAACCGCGCTCCGGCAAGGAAGTGCTGCGCCGCCTGAGCAGCATGGCCCAGGTCCAGCAACTCTGTGCGGTCAGCGGGGAGTTCGATTACGTCGCCTGGCTGCGCACCGACTCGCCGGAGCAACTGGACCAATTGCTCGACCAGATCGGCAGCGTCGATGGGGTCGAAAAAACCACCACGTCGATCATCCTCAGCAGCAAGATCGACCGTGGCCAGCCAGTCTGACCACAATATTCGTCATATCGCATCACCACCCTGCAAAACGACGACACTTTGCGTCTTATTAACGTGCACTACGCTCCCTAGAATGGCGACAGTCTTTTCCTATACTCAGCACCTCGTGCGAGTCGCCAGCAAGGTCAGCCATGAACAACAACAATCGCCATCCTGCAGACGGTAAAAAACCGGTCACCATCTTCGGTCCCGACTTCCCTTTCGCCTTTGACGACTGGATCGAACACCCGGCCGGCCTGGGCAGCATCCCGGCGCACAACCACGGCGCGGAAGTGGCGATTGTCGGTGCCGGCATTGCCGGGCTGGTGGCGGCGTATGAGCTGATGAAGCTGGGCTTGAAACCGGTCGTCTACGAAGCCTCGAAAATGGGTGGACGCCTGCGCTCCCAGGCCTTCGAGGGTGCCGAAGGAATCATCGCCGAACTGGGCGGTATGCGCTTCCCGGTGTCGTCCACCGCCTTCTATCACTACGTCGACAAGCTGGGTCTTGAGACCAAGCCCTTCCCCAACCCGCTGACCCCCGCCTCCGGCAGCACGGTCATCGACCTGGAAGGCCAGACCCACTACGCGCAGAAACTCGCCGACCTGCCCGCGCTGTTCCAGGAAGTCGCCGACGCCTGGGCCGATGCCCTGGAGGACGGTTCGCGCTTTGGCGAAATCCAGCAAGCGATCCGCGACCGCGACGTACCGCGCCTCAAGGAGCTGTGGAACACCCTGGTGCCACTGTGGGATGACCGCACCTTCTACGACTTCGTGGCCACCTCCAAAGCCTTCGCCAAGCTGTCGTTCCACCACCGTGAAGTGTTTGGCCAGGTGGGTTTCGGCACCGGTGGCTGGGACTCGGACTTCCCCAACTCGATGCTGGAAATCTTCCGCGTAGTGATGACCAACTGCGACGATCACCAGCACCTGGTGGTCGGTGGCGTGGAACAGGTACCCCTGGGGATCTGGCGCCATGTGCCGGAACGTTGTGCGCACTGGCCAGCAGGCACCAGCCTCAGCTCGCTGCACAACGGCGCGCCACGCACCGGGGTCAAGCGCATCGCCCGCGCCGCCGATGGGCGCTTCAGCGTCACCGACAACTGGGGTGATACCCGCGAATACGCGGCCGTGCTGACCACCTGCCAAAGCTGGTTGCTGACCACCCAGATCGAGTGCGAAGAATCGCTGTTCTCGCAAAAGATGTGGATGGCCCTGGACCGCACCCGCTACATGCAGTCGTCCAAGACCTTCGTCATGGTCGACCGGCCGTTCTGGAAAGACAAAGACCCGGAAACCGGTCGCGACCTGATGAGCATGACCCTCACCGATCGCCTGACCCGTGGCACCTACCTCTTCGACAACGGCGACGACAAGCCGGGGGTCATTTGCCTGTCGTACTCGTGGATGAGCGACGCGCTGAAAATGCTCCCGCAGCCGATCGAAAAACGGGTGAAGCTGGCCCTCGATGCTCTGAAGAAGATCTACCCGAAAGTCGACATCGCCGCGCGCATCATCGGCGACCCGATTACTGTGTCCTGGGAAGCCGACCCGCACTTCCTCGGCGCCTTCAAAGGTGCCCTGCCCGGCCATTACCGCTACAACCAGCGGATGTACGCGCACTTCATGCAACAGGAGATGCCGGCCGAGCAACGCGGGATTTTTATCGCCGGCGATGACGTGTCCTGGACACCGGCCTGGGTCGAAGGCGCGGTGCAGACCTCGCTCAATGCGGTCTGGGGCATCATGAATCACTTTGGCGGCAGCACCCATGCCGAGAACCCGGGCCCGGGTGATGTGTTCAATGAAATCGGGCCAATCGCCTTGCCTGAGTAAGAGGAATCCGAAATGCGCGTAGCCCTTTACCAATGCCCACCGCTGCCGCTCGACGTTGCCGCCAACCTGCAACGCCTGCAGCAGCTCGCGACAGAAGCCAAGGGCGCCGACCTGCTGGTGGTTCCGGAGATGTTCCTGACCGGCTACAACATCGGCGTCGACGCGGTGAACGTCCTGGCCCAGGGGCGCGACGGTGAGGCCGCGCAGCAGGTCGCCCAAATCGCCAAGACCTCGGGGGTCGCCATCCTGTATGGCTACCCCGAGCGTGCCGAGGACGGGCAGATCTACAACGCCGTGCAGTTGATCGACGCGCAGGGCGAGCGCCTGTGCAACTACCGCAAGACCCACCTGTTCGGCGACCTCGACCACTCGATGTTCAGCGCCGGGGAGGACGACTTTCCCCTGGTCGAGCTCAACGGCTGGACGCTCGGCTTTCTGATCTGCTACGACCTGGAGTTCCCGGAAAACGCCCGGCGCCTGGCCCTAGCCGGGGCCGAGCTGATCCTGGTGCCGACGGCCAACATGATTCCCTTCGACTTCATCGCCGACGTCACCGTGCGCGCCCGGGCCTACGAGAACCAGTGCTATGTGGCCTACGCCAACTACTGCGGCAGTGAAGAGCAGATCCACTACTGCGGGCAAAGCAGCATCGCCGCGCCGGATGGCAGCCGTATCGCCCAGGCCGGCCTCGATGAAGCATTGATCGTCGGTACCCTGGATCGCCAATTGATGCTCGACTCGCGCGCCGCCAATCGCTACTTCCTCGATCGTCGGCCAGCACTCTACGACGCGCTGAACAAGCGCTGACCCAGGGTTTTCGCTAGCATGAGCACTTACCCAGTAGCGGAAGTGCCCATGCCTGCGCCGATCCACCCCCCTGTCCACCACGAAAGCCTGGCCAACGGCCTGCGGCTTGCGCTGCGTCATGCACCCGGTTTGAAACGTTGCGCCGCCGTGTTGCGCGTGGCCGCCGGCAGCCACGACGCGCCCCTGCCCTGGCCTGGCCTGGCGCATTTCCTTGAACACCTGCTGTTCCTGGGTACCGAGCGGTTTCCGGCCAGCGAAGGGCTGATGGCCTATGTGCAACGCCAGGGCGGCCAGTTGAATGCGCAAACCGGCGAGCGCCGCACAGACTTTTTCTTCGAACTGCCACCCCAGGCTTTTGCATCGGGGCTGGAGCGCCTGGGCGACATGCTCGCCCACCCGCGGCTGCATCCAGACGAGCAACTGCGCGAACGCGAAGTGCTGGAAGCCGAGTACCTCGCCTGGTCCCAGGATGCCGCCGCCCAGCAGCACCAGGCCCTGTTCGACGGCCTGGCGACGGATCACCCCTTGCGCGGCTTCCACGCTGGCAATCGTGACAGCCTGGCGGTGCAACACCCTGATTTCCAGCAGGCGCTGAAGGACTACTATCAGCGGTTTTACCAGACCGGGCAGATGACCTTGAGCCTGGTGGGCCCGCAGCCTGTGGATGAATTGCAGCGCCTGGCGCAGCTGTTGATCAGCCCGTTGCGGGTCGGCGCCCGGCAACCGCAAAGCCCGCCGCGCCCTTTGATGTCCGAGGCGGTCAGCTGTTATCAACAGGCCAGCGAACAGCAACTCAACCTGCTGTTCGCCTGCGAAGGGTTGCCCGAGTCATCCGCCGAAGCCCTGGACTATCTCTGCACCTGGCTCAACTGCGCCAAGCCCGGCGGCCTGCTCGCCGAGTTGCGCCAGCGCCAGTGGGCCGACAACCTCAAGGCGACAGCGCTGTACCACTTTGCCGGGCAAGCGCTGCTGCATGTGCAGTTCCAGCTCAGTGCCACCGCTACCGCGCAGCCTGCCTCAATCCGCAGCCTGTTCAACGACTGGCTGAGCTTCTTCGGCCAGCAGTACACCGCGCCAACACTGGGCGAAGAATATGCCCTGCTGCAGCAACGCAAGCGCCAGTCGGGCAGCGCCTTGAGCCTCGCTCGCCTCGACATCGAGCCCGTGCAACCGCTGCTGCCTGAGCCCGCAGTCGGCGCCCTCGCGGCGATCCTGCACCAGCTCAATCCGGCACCTGTGGATAACCCGGCCAGCACCTGGCAACTGCCACCGCCCAATCCGTTCCTGCGCAGCGCCGAAGAGCCGCCCGCCGCCGGCCTGATTCGCGGACAAACCAGCGCGCACCGGGGCTTGCGGACCTTCGCCCAGGACCGCACCCGCGGTCGTCGCGAGCGTTCGGCGCTGCAGTTCAGCCAGGCGTTGCCAGAGACCAGCGGTGAGGGCGCCCTGTGCCTGCGCTGGCGCCTGGCCTCAACGCCACCGGCCAACCTGCAGCCGGTGCTGGCCCGCAGCCTGCAGGGCCTGATCGACGACGCCGGCCAGGCGGGCGTGGAACTGTCGTTCAGTGAAACCGGCAACCAATGGCTGTTGAAGTTGCTGGGGCGGCATGAGCCGATGCCAGCGATTCTCGAGCAGGCCCTGTTGTGCCTGAGTCAGCCCGCCGACGCACACTGGCAGGCCACACAATCGCCGCCCGCGTTGATCGCCATCCGGCAATTGCTCAAGGCACTGCCCGAGGTGTGCCTGGGCCAAGTGCCGGGCACCACCGCAGCCGCTGCCGGCCCCGCGGACCTGCCAGCGATCTGGGCCAGCGCGCATTGGGACGGCCTGGCTGCCGGTCTGCCGGCCAGTACACACAGCGCCGTTACCCGGGCCCTGAGCCGGGCGCCGGGCAGCGCCGACAGTGAGCCGACGTCGCCTGTGGCCATCGCCGGTCAACGGCTCTGGAGCACCGTGCCCAGCCACAGTGACGAACACGCGCTGCTGTTGTTTTGCCCCACGCCTTCGCGGGAAGTGGCCGACGAAGCCGCATGGCGCCTGCTGGCCCAGCTCAGCCAAACGCCTTTTTACCAGCGCCTGCGGGTCGAGCTGCAGTTGGGCTATGCGGTGTTCAGCGGGGTGCGGCAGATCCACGGGCAAACCGGTCTGCTGTTCGGCGTACAGTCGCCAGGCACCCCGGCAGCGCAATTGCTCGGTCACATCGAGGCCTTTATCCGGCAACTGCCCGCACAACTCGCCAGCCTGGACGATGCCACGCTGGCCGAGCAGGTGCAGACCCTGGCCGGGCAACTCGACAGCCATACCCTGCCCTTGCCCCAGGCCTTCGAGCTGCTCTGGCAGGGCAAACTGGCCCACCATCCGTCGGATTACCTGGCGCAGTTACAACAGGCCGTATTGCACCTGCAGCGCCCCGCCCTGCTGGACGCCGCCCATTACCTGGAACAGGCGGCTGGCGGATGGCGATGCGTGTCCAGCGATGCCTCTCCACAGGGTGCGTGGCAAACGGCCGGGGGATCATTACCGGGGCTGTAATGGGTTTTCTTCGAGAGAAGTCTCCAATAAGCGGAAACGTTTCAGTAAGATAGCCACCTAAGCATCTGAACATCTCCGGCTGGAGATGAACTATATGTATAGGGTTCACTCATTCCATCCATTTGAAGGAGCATCTTTATGACCTGGTCCAAGCCTGCCTACACCGACCTGCGTATCGGCTTTGAAGTCACCATGTACTTCGCCAGCCGTTGATTTTGCCTGCGGGCGAAACACGCGGTACAACGCCTCGGCCAACCCGGGGCGTTTTCATTTTTAGCGTTGATGTGATGGAGCAGCCATGTTTGTCCAGATTCTAGGTTCCGCCGCCGGCGGTGGATTTCCGCAGTGGAACTGTAACTGCGTGAACTGCGCCGGGTTTCGTGACGGCAGTCTGCGGGCCCACGCCCGTACCCAATCGTCGATCGCGATCTCCGATGACGGCGTGAACTGGGTACTGTGCAACGCATCGCCGGACATCCGCGCGCAACTCCAGGGTTTTGCGCCGATGCAGCCTGGTCGCGCCCTGCGCGATACGGGGGTGCAGGCAATCATCCTGATGGACAGCCAGATCGACCACACCACCGGCCTGTTGAGCCTGCGTGAAGGCTGCCCGCACCAGGTCTGGTGCACCGACATGGTCCACGAAGACCTGAGCAGCGGCTTCCCGCTGTTCACCATGCTCAGCCACTGGAATGGCGGCCTGAACTGGAACCGCATCGAACTCGACCAGAGTTTCAGCATCCCGGCCTGCCCCAACCTGCGTTTCAGCCCCCTGCCGCTGCGCAGCGCCGCACCGCCCTACTCGCCCCATCGCTTCGACCCGCACCCGGGCGACAACATCGGCCTGATCGTCGAAGACCTGCGCACCGGCGGCAAACTGTTCTACGCCCCGGGACTGGGCAAGGTCGATGCGCCGCTGCTGGAGATCATGGCCGGCAGCGACTGCCTGCTGGTGGACGGCACGCTGTGGGACGACGACGAAATGCAGCGCCGCGGCGTGGGCACCCGCACCGGCCGGGAAATGGGCCACCTGGCCCAGAACGGCCCTGGCGGCATGCTTGAAGTACTGGAGCAACTGCCCAAGCAACGCAAGGTGCTGATCCACATCAACAACACCAATCCGATCCTCGATGAAGACTCGGCCGAGCGTGCCGAGCTGGTGCGGCGCAATGTTGAAGTGGCCTACGATGGCATGAGCATCGAGCTGTAGGAAACCTATCGCGAGCAGGCTCGCTCCCACAATCAGTCGCACAACTCTGTGGGAGCGAGCTTGCTCGCGAAAATGCCCGACCAGACCCCAACAGTCTCACGGATACCCCCGGAGAACCGCAATGACCGACACACCGCTGTCCCCCGCCGAGTTCGAAGCCGCGCTGCGGGCCAAGGGCGCCTTCTATCACATCCATCACCCCTACCATGTGGCGATGTACGAAGGCCGGGCCAGCCGCGAACAGATCCAGGGCTGGGTCGCCAACCGCTTCTACTATCAGGTGAACATCCCCCTGAAGGACGCGGCGATCCTGGCCAATTGCCCGGACCGCGAGATCCGCCGCGAATGGATTCAGCGCCTGCTCGACCACGACGGTGCGCCCGGTGAAGACGGCGGTATCGAGGCCTGGTTGCGTCTCGGCCAGGCCGTGGGCCTGGACCCCGAGCAACTGCGCTCCCAGGAACTGGTGCTGCCGGGCGTGCGGTTTGCCGTCGACGCCTACGTCAACTTCGCCCGCCGCGCCAGTTGGCAGGAGGCCGCCAGCAGCTCCCTGACCGAACTCTTCGCCCCGCAGATCCACCAATCGCGCCTGGACAGTTGGCCACAGCACTACCCCTGGATCGACCCGGCCGGCTACCAGTACTTCCGCACGCGCCTGGGCCAGGCCCGGCGTGACGTCGAGCACGGGCTGGCGATCACCCTGCAGCACTACACCACCTATGCAGGCCAGCAGCGCATGCTGGAAATTCTCCAGTTCAAACTGGACATACTTTGGAGCATGCTCGATGCCATGAGCATGGCCTATGAACTGAAACGCCCGCCTTACCACAGCGTGACCGAGCAACGGGTCTGGCACCGAGGAATCGCCTTATGAGTTTCGACCGCAGCAAGACCCCGACCTGGCGTCCCGGTTACCGCTTCCAGTACGAGCCGGCGCAAAAAGGCCATGTGCTGCTGTACCCCGAGGGCATGATCAAGCTCAACGAAAGCGCCGCGCTGATTGGCGGCCTGATCGATGGCCAACGTGACGTCGCCGCGATCATTGCCGAACTGGACAGCCGATTCCCCGGCGTACCCGAGCTTGGCGATGACATCGAGCAATTCATGGAGGTCGCCCGTGCACAGCATTGGATCGAACTCGGCTGATCCCGCGGCCCTGCCGGCCAAGCCTGAAGTCGGCCTGCCGCTGTGGCTGCTCGCCGAGCTGACCTACCGCTGCCCGCTCCAGTGCCCCTACTGTTCGAACCCGCTGGACTTCGCCGCACAAGGCCAGGAGCTGAGCACCGAACAGTGGCTCAAAGTGTTCCGCGAGGCCCGGGAAATGGGTGCCGCGCAGTTGGGCTTCTCCGGCGGCGAACCGCTGGTGCGCCAGGACCTCGCCGAGTTGATCGGCGAGGCGCGCAAGCTGGGGTTCTACACCAACCTGATCACCTCGGGCATCGGCCTCACCGAGCAGAAAATCAGCGACTTCAAAAAGGCCGGCCTGGACCATATCCAGATCAGCTTCCAGGCCAGCGACGAGCAGGTGAACAACCTGTTGGCCGGCTCGAAAAAAGCCTTCGCGCAGAAACTGGAGATGGCCCGGGCAGTGAAAGCCCATGGCTACCCGATGGTGCTGAACTTCGTCACCCATCGGCACAACATCGACAAGATCGACCGCATCATCGAGCTGTGCATCGCTCTGGAAGCCGACTTCGTCGAGCTCGCCACCTGCCAGTTCTACGGCTGGGCCCAGCTCAATCGGGTCGGCCTGCTGCCGACCCGGGAGCAACTGGTGCGCGCCGAACGCATCACCAATGAATATCGCGCCAAGCTGGAGGCCCAAGGGCATCCGTGCAAGCTGATCTTCGTCACCCCGGATTATTACGAAGAGCGCCCGAAAGCCTGCATGAATGGCTGGGGCAGCATTTTCCTGACCGTCACCCCGGACGGCACCGCGCTGCCCTGTCACGGTGCCCGACAGATGCCGGTGCAATTCCCCAACGTGCGCGAGCACAGCATGCAGCACATCTGGTACGACTCGTTCGGCTTCAACCGCTTTCGCGGTTACGACTGGATGCCCGAACCGTGCCGCTCATGCGACGAGAAAGAAAAGGACTTCGGCGGCTGCCGCTGCCAGGCCTTCATGCTCACCGGCGACGCCAGCAACGCTGACCCGGTGTGCAGTAAATCCGAACATCACGGCATGATCCTCAAGGCGCGCGAAGAAGCCGAGCACGCCACCCAGACCATCGAACAGTTGGCCTTTCGCAATGAACGAAACTCACGCCTCATCGTTAAAGGCTGAAGCCTTGAGCGCCCTCAAAGCCGTGTCCGCGGGGGTCGACTTCGCGGACCTGCAGGTGGGCGCACAGGGCCTGTTCTGGAATGAATATCGCCCCCAGGATGGCGCCTGCCGGATCTGGCACTGGCGCGAGCAGCGCGCCCATTGCCTGACTCCGCCCGGCTTCAGCGTACGCAGCCGGGTTTACGAATACGGCGGCGGCGCGTTTTGCCTGGGTGATGAGGCGCTGTTCTTCGTCAACGAGGCCGACCAGCAGCTCTACCGCCAAGCCCTGACTGGCGCAACACCCCAGGCATTGACCTCGGGCGAGTGCCGATACGGCGACCTGCAGTGGGCCAACGGCCAGGTGTTGGCCGTCGAAGAACAGGCCAACCAGCACCGCCTGGTGGCCATCACTGCCGAGGGTCAGCGCCAACTGCTGGTGGAAGGCGCGGACTTTTACGCCGCGCCGACGTTGAGCCCCGACGCCCGGCAACTGGCCTGGATCGAGTGGAGCCGCCCCCATCAACCCTGGACCGCCACGCGCCTGATGCTCGCCGAATTGAACACCGACGGCAGCCTGGCCCCACCCCGCTGCGTGGCCGGCGCAGACATCGAAGAGTCGCTGCAACAACCGCGCTTCGATGAGCGCGGGCGCTTGTATTGCCTGAGCGACCGCGATGGATTCTGGCAGCCGTGGGTCGACAGCGAATCAGGCTGGCAACCGCTGCCCAGTGCCGCGGCCGACCACGCTCCGGCGCCCTGGCAACTGGGGGGTTGCACCTGGTTGCCGCTGGACGACCAACGCTACCTGGCCAGTTGGACAGTGGCCGGGTTTGGCCGCCTGGGCCTGTGCTCAGGCCAGCAGGTCGAGGACTACACCGGCGATTACAGCCGTTTTCGCAACCTCGCACAGGATCCGCAGTTCATCTATTGCATTGCCGCCTCACCGATCAGCCCCTCTGCCGTGATCGCCATCGACCGCCAGAGCCACCAGGTGCAGGTCCTGGCCGGCGGCGTCGCGCTGTTACCCGCCGAGCAGATCAGCCAACCCCAGACCTTGCGCTACCCCAGCGGCAAGGGCGAGGCCCATGGGTTCTTTTACCCGGCCATCGGCAATGTGGAAAAACCACCGTTGCTGGTGTTCATCCATGGCGGGCCGACCTCGGCCTGTTATCCGATGCTCGATCCGCGCATCCAGTATTGGGCCCAGCGCGGCTTTGCCGTGGCCGACCTCAACTACCGCGGCAGCAGCGGCTACGGCCGAGCGTATCGGCAGGCCCTGCATCTGCGCTGGGGCGAGGTGGATGTCGAAGATGCCTGCGCGGTGGTGACGTACCTGGCCGGACAAGGCTTGATCGATGGCGAGCACGCGTTCATTCGCGGCGGCAGTGCCGGCGGCTACACCACCTTGTGTGCCCTGGCGTTTCATCAGGTGTTCCGCGCGGGCGCCAGCCTGTACGGGGTCAGCGACCCTGTGGCCCTGGGCCGTGCGACCCACAAGTTCGAGGGGGATTATCTGGATTGGCTGATCGGCGACCCCCTCGCCGACGCCGAGCGCTACGCCGCCCGCACCCCGCTGCAACACGCGCAGAACATCCAGGTGCCGGTGATCTTTTTTCAAGGTGAACTCGACGCCGTCGTTGTCCCGCAACAGACCCGCGACATGCTCAAGGCCCTGCAAGACAACGGCATCGCGGCGCAGGCTCATTACTACCCGGACGAACGCCACGGCTTTCGCAAGGCCAGCAATCAGGCCCATGCGCTGGAGCAGGAATGGTTGTTTTATCGCGAGGTGATGAAGCCGGCAAAGGGCTGATCGCAGCGCGGTTCACGCTGCGATCCACAGGTTTACCGCTTGGCGATGATGTACACCGCGTGAACGATGCCCGGAATGTAGCCACACAAGGTCAGCAGGATATTCAGCCAGAACGCGCCGCCGAACCCCACTTGCAGGAATACGCCCAGTGGCGGCAACAGAATGGCGATGATGATGCGAATGAAATCCATAGGGGCAGCTCCTGAGTAAGGTGGGCTGTGATCAGCCACACTCCTAATCGACCCTGGGCGTTGGCCAGGGTTCCGTAACCTTCCGGCCAGGTGCCACTATTGAGCCTCTTGCCAGCGAAGAGACCCAGATAGTGTTTGCGCAAAAAAAACGCCCCATGCCAAAAGGATCAGGCATGGGGCGATGCGTTATACCGCGAGACGGTTCGGGAATTCAGGTGTTGCGATCGCGTCAGACCGCGATGCCTTTGCGGCATTGCAATTGGGCGGTGCGCACCCGGGAAAAGGCGCGCGCCAGCCGTAGGAGCATTTCGTCGATGTTGGCCTGGCTGACGGTCAGCGCCGGGGTGAAGCGCAGGCAATCGGCTTGTGGGGCGCTGATCAGCAGGCCTTCGTACAGCGCGGCCTTGACCACGGCGTCGGCCGAGTCATCACTGAGCCTGAGCCCCCAGAGCAAGCCGTGACCGCACAACTCGCCGTGTCCGTAGCGATTGGCCAGGCGCGCCAGGCCTTCGTGCAGGTGTTGAGCGCTGTCACGCACATGCTCGAGAAAACCGTGATCGAGCACGCTATCGAGCACTGCCAGGCCGGCCGATGCCATCAAGGCATTGCCGTGATGGGTACCGTCCAGCTCGCCCGGTGCAAAACAGCAGGCGCTGCCCCGGGCCAGCAAGGCCGCCACCGGCACGCCGCCGCCGAGGCCCTTGCCCATGACCACAATGTCGGCACGCACGCCATACAGTTGCTCGGCCAGCAATCGACCGCAACGGCCCATGCCGGTTTGCACCTCGTCGAGGATCAGCAGAATCCCCAGCTCACGGCACAAGCGCTCGACACCCTTGAGGTAATGCTCGGTCGCAGGCAATACGCCCGCCGCCTGGATCGGCTCCAGCATGATGGCCACGGTTTGCGCATCCACCGCCGCGTGCAGGGCCGGCAAGTCGTTGAACGGCACACGATCGAAGCCCGGGAGCCGGGGCTCGAAGCGATTGTCCTGAGAGTCCGAGGCCGACAGGGCCGCGAAGCCATGACCATGGCAGCTACCGCTGGCGGTAATGATTCGCGAAGCCCCGCCGCGATGCAGCTGGCCCCATTTGCGCGCCAGCTTGATTGCCGCTTCACACGCCTCGCTGCCGGTATTGAGCAGGTACACCTGGTCGCTGCCGGTGCTGCTGCACAGCCGCTCGGCCAGGTTCAACTGGCCGCGATTGAGCAACCCCGAGCCAGGGTTGATCAGCGCCTGCGCCTGGGCCGCCATCGCCTTGACCAGTGCCGTGGGGCTATGGCCGAGGCTGTTGGCGCCGGCGCCCTGGGTAAAGTCCAGGTAGGCGCGGTCGGCGCTGTCCCACAGCCAGGAACCCTGGCCGCGGACGAAAATCTGCGGGGCTCGCTCAACACTCGGCATCAGGCACTCACTGGACAGGTTGTCGCTCCTTGCGGGTAACAAACGCTCGGCCGCCAGGTCATCCAGGCTCGGCTGCGGGCGACGCAGGTTGAACAGGTTCATGCGCGCAAGCCCTCCAGCGGCAAGCCCAGCAGGCGCGCAGTCCAATCCTCGACCCGCCCGCTGCGCAGACGTTTGATGGCGATATCGCGCCAGCGCGAAGACAGCGCCGGGCAATCAATCAGTTTTTTCAAACCGGCATGTTCCAGCGGCTCGCGATAAAAACTGCGTAACGCCCAGGCCACGGTCAGGCCGGGGTAACTGCGCTGGATCAGTTCGAACGGTTGCTCGGCGCTGACAAAGCCGGGCTTGAGCACGCGGTAGAACCAGCCGCAGCGCCCGGTGTCCTGGGCGAGCTGGGGCAGGATCGGCACCCCCCAGCGATGGCTCAGGCGGTAGCACGGCGAACGCGGCTGGCTGACCTGCAACAGCGCGCCACCCCAGCGAAACAGATCGCCCAGGCACACTTGCTCTTCACCCAGGCCGTGGGTCGAGAGGTTCTCGCCGAAGGCCGGCGCCTGCCAGTCGATCTGTGGATAACGTTTACGCCAGTACGCGTAGTGCTCGGCCGGGTAATGATGCAGGGCCCGCTCGGGACCGGTGTGAAAGCGCGGGTCGCCGTGCTCGTCACTGCCCAGGCCCTGCGGCCACAACCAGAGTCGATTGGCAATCCGCTCTTTGTCGGTATCGCTGATCAAACCCTGTCCCAGGTTTTTTGCCTTGCCTATGTAAACACCATCAACGTAAACGGTATTCATCGCGCTTTCTGGCCCTATAAGCCTTGTGAATGCGGTTAGACTAGGCTTCTGTGGGGCGCTGAGCCATTTCGATTTCCCAGCTTTTTCGATAAGAAATACTTATGGATTTTAAGCAACTGCGTTATTTCGTCGCGGTGTACGAAGAAGGCCATGTCGGCCGGGCCGCCGAACGCCTGTCGATCTCCCAGCCGGCGCTCTCGCAACAGATCCGGCAACTGGAACAGAACCTCGATGTGAGCCTGTTCGAGCGCAGCAGCAAACGGCTGCTGCCCACGCTGGCCGCGCATACCCTGTACAACCACGCCTTGCCTTTGCTTGATGGCATGCAACGGGCGCGCGAAGCCTTGGGCAACTTCAAGGGCCAGGCCTCGCGCACCCTGGCCATCGGCGTCCTGCAAACCGTGCACACCAGCCTGGTGCCGAAAATGCTCGAACGGGTACGCACGGCCCAGCCCCATTTGGTGGTGCAGATCTACGAGCTTACCGGGCTGGAGATCGAGCGCCGCCTGCTCAACGGCTCGCTGGACATCGGCATCAGCTATCTGCCGCCGCGCCAACCGGGGTTGCATGGCGTGCTGTTGTACGAAGACGAACTGACTCTGGTCATCCCCGTCGACCACCCGCTGCGTGAATTCAAGAAAGTCTCCATGAGTCAGGCTGCCGAGTTGCCGATGTTGTTGCTGGGCGAGGAGTTTCAGATCCGCCAGATCTGGCAGGGACAACTGGCCAGTCTCGGCCGCCGCCCACAGGTGCAGGCCGAGCTGAACAACATGGCGGGGATCCTCGACAGTTTGCCCCACACCCGGCTGGCGACGGTCCTGCCCGGACGCTCACAGCGCGAGCATGGCAACAAGGCGTTGCTGTGGAAACCGTTGAGCGAACCGCGGGTGCCGCTGAAGGTGGGATTGGTCTGTCGGGACGTGCAGCGTCAACAGGCCACCCTGGCGTTGTTGCGCAACCTGCTGGAGGATGTGATCAATGGCCCGGACGGGCGCCTGGCGAGCCCGACGGTCCTGGATGTCCAGGGTTGACGGGCAAAACATAAATCGCAGGCAAAAGAAAACCCCGCCGAAGCGGGGCTTTGCAGACTGTTTCCCTGACATCCATTTCACTCCGCCGTCCTGGCAGAATCCTACGTGTCCGTGTTGTTGCTTTGCGCTTCCTGCGCGACGTCCATGTGAGTAGATTAGCTGTGGATCCAATCTGCGAACAGGGGAGAACAGCAGCACGTCATGTAAGCAAATGCTTACATGCGGTTACATACCTCAGAACTGCGCGGCATCCAGCAGGAACAGCGACTCGCTACCGGCTTTGACCGAAGCGCTGAGCGAGTGGATCCGCGGCAGCAAACGGGCGAAGTAGAAGCGCGCAGTACCCAGCTTGCTGGCGTAGAACTCATCCTGTGTTTCCTTGCCCATCGCCGCCTTGGCCATCAGGGCCCACATGTAGGCGTAGGACACATAACCAAACACCTGCAGGTATTCGACCGACGCCGCGCCGATTTCGTTCGGATTGCCTTGCACCCGGTCCAGCAGCCAGGCGGTCAGCTCATCCAGCGTCTCCACCGCTCGGTTCAACGGCCGGGTGAACTCACCCAGCTCGGCGCCAGCGGTCGCGGTGAAATGACGAATCTCATCAGCGAACAGGTTATAGAGCGCCCCGCCGCTGCCCACGATTTTGCGCCCGACCAGGTCCAGCGCCTGAATGCCGTTGGTGCCTTCGTAGATCTGGGTGATGCGCACGTCACGCACCAGTTGCTCCTGGCCCCATTCGCGAATGTAGCCATGACCGCCGAACACTTGCTGGCCGTGAATCGTGGTTTCCAGGCCCAGGTCGGTGAGGAACGCCTTGGCGACCGGGGTCAGCAACGCCACCAGGTCTTCGGCACGCTTGCGGGTGGTTGGGTCTTCGCTGAACTTGGCGGTGTCCAGTTGCATCGCCACGTAGGTTGAGAAGGCACGGCCGCCTTCGTTCGACGCCTTCATGGTCAGCAGCATGCGCCGCACATCCGGGTGAACGATGATCGGGTCGGCAACCTTGTCCTTGTTCTGCGCGCCGGTTGGCGCACGGCTTTGCAGGCGGTCACGGGCGTATTCGACCGCGTTCTGGTAGGAGCGCTCACCGGTGGCCAGGCCCTGGATACCGACGCCCAGACGCTCGTAGTTCATCATGGTGAACATCGCCGCCAGGCCCTTGTTCGGCTCGCCGACCAGGTAACCCACGGCTTCGTCGAAGTTCATCACGCAGGTGGACGACGCCTGGATGCCCATCTTGTGTTCGATCGACCCACAGTTGACCGGGTTACGCGCGCCCAGGCTGCCGTCAGCGTTGACCATGAACTTGGGCACCAGGAACAACGAAATGCCTTTCGGACCCGCCGGGGCGTCCGGCAGCTTGGCCAGCACCAGGTGGATGATGTTCTCGGTCAGGTCGTGTTCGCCGCCGGTGATGAAGATCTTGGTCCCGCTGACCTTGTAGGAACCATCGGCCTGAGGCTCGGCCTTGGTGCGGATGATCCCCAGGTCCGTACCGGCATGGGGTTCGGTCAGGCACATGGAACCGGCCCAGACCCCGGCGTACATGTTCGGCAGATACTGGGCCTTCAGTGCTTCGCTGGCATGGGCGTTGATCGACAGGCAGGCACCGGCGGTGAGCATCGGGTACAGGCCGAACGACAGACTGGCGGAGTTGACCATTTCCTCGACCTGGGCCGATACGCTCTTGGGCATGCCCATGCCGCCGAACGCCGGATCACCCCCTACGCCGACCCAGCCCCCTTCAGCGTAAGTCTGATAGGCCTGTGGGAAACCTGCCGGGGTGGTCACGACGCCGTCGCTCCAGTGGCAGCCTTCTTCGTCGGCGGCCCGACTCAGTGGCGCGATGCTTTTGCTGGTGACTTTGCCGGCTTCCTCAAGGATCGCCTCGACGGTCTCGGCATCCACGGTGTCGGCCAGTGCTGGAAGTTCAGCCCAGAGCTTGGCCACCTCGAAAACTTCATTGAGGACGAAGCGCATATCGCGCAGGGGCGCTTTGTAGTCAGCCATGGCAAACCTCGTAATACGTGAAAGGTGATTCGTGGGGATCGGGATACAACCAGTGCCGGGAGTGTACCCGAACAACTTTTGCGACACATAGGGTCGACTCGTGACTTTTTTGTTATTTTTAGTCACTAAAGACCATCGCGGGCCATTCTCGCCCCTTCTCCCCCAGAGGTGCAGGGCTTGCCCGCGACGGGCTTAAACCACCACCGTCAAAGCGCAAACAGCCCTGCGGGCAGCTTCATCAGGCAATCACTGCCTGCCTGCACCGCTGCCCGGTGGGCCGCCGTGCGCGGCAGCAGACGCTTGAAGTAGAACTCGCAGGTGGCCAATTTGCCCTCACAGTAGTCGGCATCACCACTGCCCGCCTCCCGCTGTGCCTGAGCCACCAGCGCCATGCGCAGCCACAGGTAGGCGTGGATGATGTAACCGCTGTACATCAGGTAATCCAGCGCTGCGGCCCCCACTTCGTCAGGGTTCTTCAGCGCCGCCATGCCAACCTGGGTGGTCAGCTCACCCCACTGCTGATTGAGCCCGTCGAGCTGCGCTACATAGGTTTTGAGCTGTGGATGCTGGGCGTTGGCCTTACAGAACGTATGGACGATTTTGGTGAAACCACGCAGCAACTGGCCCTGGCTGCCCAGCACCTTGCGCCCCAGCAGGTCCAGCGCCTGGATGCCGTTCGTGCCCTCATAAATGGGCGCAATGCGGCAGTCACGCACCAACTGCTCCATGCCCCACTCGCGGATATAGCCGTGGCCACCCAACACCTGCATCCCGTGGTTGGTCACTTCCAGGCCGGTTTCGGTCATGAACGCCTTGCAGATCGGCGTCAGGAACGCCAACAGGTTCTCGGCGTCCTGGCGTTGGCCGGCGTCGCTGGACAGGTGCGCAACATCGAGCAATTGGGCGGTGAAGTAAGTCAGCGCCCGGTTGCCTTCGTTGAAGGCTTTCATGGTCAGCAACATGCGCCGCACATCGGGGTGGACGATGATCGGGTCGGCGACTTTGTCCGGGGCCTTGGGCCCGGTCAGCGCGCGCATCTGCAGGCGATCGTTGGCGTACTTGATCGCCCCCTGGAAACTCGCCTCCCCCAGGCACAAGCCCTGCATCCCGGTGCCGAGCCGAGCGTGGTTCATCATGGTGAACATGCAGTTCAGGCCTTTGTTCGCCTCACCGATCAGGTAGCCCGTGGCGCCGTCGAAGTTCAGCACGCAGGTGGCTGAAGCCTTGATGCCCATCTTGTGCTCGATCGACCCACAGCTGACCCCATTGCGCTCGCCCGCTTCGCCTTGGGCGTCGGGCAGGAACTTGGGCACGATGAACAGCGAGATGCCCTTGGTCCCGGCTGGCGCATCCGGCAGCTTGGCCAGCACCAGGTGGATGATGTTGTCACTCAGGTCGTGCTCGCCGGCGGAGATGAAGATCTTGCTGCCGGTGACCGCGTAACTGCCGTCGGCCTGGGGCACCGCACGGGTCTTGATGATCCCCAGGTCAGTGCCGCAATGGGCCTCGGTCAGGCACATGGTGCCGGTCCACTGGCCGGCCGTGAGTTTGCTCAGGTAGGTCTTTTTCTGCGGCTCGGTGCCGTGGGCGTGAATCGCCGACATCGCACCGTGGGTCAGGCCCGGGTACATGCCCCAGGAAGTGTTGCTGGAACCGACCATCTCGCTGATCACCAGCCCCAGGGAACTCGGCAGCCCCTGCCCGCCATACGCCGGATCCGCCGCCAGCCCATGCCAGCCACCCTCGACGTACTGGGCGAACGCCTGCTTGAAGCCCTTGGGGGTGGTGACCACGCCATTGTCGAAATGGCAGCCTTCTTCGTCGCCGCTGCGGTTCAGCGGGGCCAGGACGTTTTCGCAGAAGCGGGCGCCCTCTTCGAGGATCGCATTGACCATGTCCGGACTGGCATCGGCGGCCCCGAGCGCGGCGTAATTGGCATGGAAGTCAAACACGTGGTCGATCAGAAAGCGCATGTCGCGCAGGGGGGCTTTGTACTCAGGCATGGTCATTGCTCCGTCAGCAGATCCTTGTAACCTACTGCCGCGCGCCACCCCGGACAATCACCGTGCAGGCGCTGAATGCGCCATCATCACTCAATCCGTTGCACCCTCCATACGCACCGCGCCACGGCGGCTCTGCCCGAACGCCATCACGCAGTTTCGCCCGGCCCCCTTGGCGCTGTAGAGCGCCTGGTCGGCGCTTTTCAACACCTCTTCCGGCGTGCGCTGCTCCAGGCGCTCGGCGACCCCAATGCTCACCGTGACCGCCACACTGCAGGCACTGGCCCCGGAGCGGCGCTGCCGACCTTGTTGATCGTCCAGGGGGCGACTGTCCTGATTGCGCAACTGAATGTTGTAGCTGGCAATCGCTTCGCGGATCTCCTCCAGGTGCGGCAAACACTCTTCAAGGCTCCTGGCCGCGAACACCAGGGCAAACTCTTCGCCGCCATAGCGGTAGGCACGGCCACCGCCACCGATCTTCGACAGCTTGCTGGCCACCAGGCGCAACACCTGGTCGCCGACGTCATGGCCATGGGTGTCGTTGAATTTCTTGAAGTGATCGACGTCGCTCATGGCCAGCACGTAATTGCGTCCCAGCCGTTGCAAGCGCTCGTTCAGCGCACGACGCCCAGGCAAGCCGGTCAACTCATCGCGAAACGCCATCTGGTAGGCCTCGTGTGCCACTGCGGCGGCGATCATCAACATCACCTGGCTGCACATGATGTTCAGGGTAAACGGCAGGATGAACGTCTTGGGCAACATCCAGAACAGACCGAGCAGGCCCACCAGTTGGGCGGCGTGCAAAGGCCGGGGGTGGCGCCAGTACTGATAGGCCAGTAACACAAAGGCCGCAAGGAACAGCGGGTACGCCAGCTGGATCAAGCTCATCCAGGCACCATGCAGCGCCGGCCAACGGATTTCCGCCAGCCAGGCCTGCACGGCCTGGGGATAACTTTGCTCGAGGGCCAGGGCCACACTGCCCACGGCCAGCAGGACGGCGAACCGCGCGACCAGGTCCTGAAACAGGTGGGTCCGCTCCTGCCACGCGGCGAATGTCCCGTACAACACTGGCAACAGCAGGCAGCAGAGATGGAAGACCACCGCAGCGTCTTCCCGCACCCCGCCAAAGTCACGGTAGTAGTCGGTTTGGGTGTCGAGCAGAAAGTAGGCGATGTACACCGTGACCATCAGGAACAACTCACGCTGACGTCGATAAACCGCGCAGTACGCACCGCCGAGCAGCAGCACCAGGGTCGGCAGGACGTTGAACAACGAGGTGAAAAACACGTTGAGTTCCCTGACGTAAGCCACCGCGAGGCCTGCCAGCAGCAACAGCAACGACGGCAGGAAGTGACTCAAACGTACAGCAGAGGAACGCGACAAGGGTAAAGCTCCGGCCCGGCAAATTGATTGATGGCATTATGCCTTCATGCTGGCACGACAGTGCATGAAATGCACGGTCTACCGCTCTTTAACGGCTGCCACCTCGAACGGTTGAGGGCTCCTGGCCGGGGGGTTGTATCGCTTTATTACGGGCAAAAAAAAACCGCCCCACCCGAAGGTGCAGCGGTTTGTTGAAGGACGTGCCCGAGGCTTAGTAGCCCAGTGCGAAGTCTTCTTCTTTCATGTCCATCAGGTTGTTGGCACCCGACAGCATGGTTGCAACGTGGGTACGGGTACGCGGCAGGATGCGCTGGAAGTAGAAACGCGCCGTCTGCAACTTGGCGGTGTAGAACGCCTCTTCGGTAGTGCCGGCCGCCAGTTTTTCCGCGGCCAGGCGCGCCATGTCAGCCCAGAAGTAAGCCAGGCAGGCGTAACCGGAGTACATCAGGTAATCCACGGAAGCCGCGCCCACTTCTTCGCGGTCTTTCATCGCGGCCATGCCGACCTTCATGGTCAATTCGCCCCACTCTTTGTTCAGTGCTGCCAGCGGTGCCACGAACTCCTGGACCGCTTCGTTGCCTTCGTTGGTCTGGCAGAACTTGTGCACGATCTTGGTGAAGCCTTTCAGAGCCTCGCCTTGGGTCATCAGCACTTTACGGCCCAGCAGGTCGAGCGCCTGGATGCCGGTGGTGCCTTCGTACAGCATGGAAATCCGGCTGTCGCGAACGTTCTGCTCCATGCCCCACTCGGCGATGAAGCCGTGGCCGCCATAGATCTGCACGCCATGGTTGGCCGACTCAAAACCGACTTCCGTCATGAAGGCTTTGGCGATTGGAGTCATGAAGGCCAGCAGTGCGTCGGCTTTCTTCTTCTCTTCTTCATCCACGCCGTACTTGACGATGTCGACCTGCTTGGCGGTGAAGTAGACCATCGCACGGTTGCCTTCGGCGAACGCCTTCATGGTCAACAGCATGCGACGTACATCTGGGTGCACGATGATCGGGTCAGCGGCCTTTTCCGGGGCTTTCGGCCCGGTCAGGGAGCGCATTTGCAGACGATCGCGAGCGTATTTCAAGCCACCCTGGAAACCGATTTCGGCGTGGGCCAGGCCTTGCAGGGCGGTGCCCAGACGTGCGGTGTTCATGAAGGTGAACATGCAGTTCAGGCCTTTGTTCGCCGGGCCGATCAGGAAACCGGTGGCCTCGTCGAAGTTCATCACGCAGGTGGCGTTGCCGTGGATACCCATCTTGTGTTCCAGGGAACCACAGGTCACGGCGTTGCGTGCACCGATGCTGCCATCGGCGTTGGGCATGAACTTTGGAACGATGAACAGGGAAATGCCTTTGGTGCCAGCCGGTGCATCCGGCAGGCGGGCCAGTACGATGTGGACGATGTTATCGGCCATGTCGTGTTCACCGGCCGAGATGAAGATCTTGGTCCCGGAAACCTTGTACGAACCGTCGGCCTGTGGCTCGGCCTTGGTGCGCAGCATGCCCAGGTCGGTGCCGCAATGCGGTTCGGTCAGGCACATGGTGCCGGTCCATTCGCCGGAAACCAGCTTGGTCAGGTAAGCCTCTTGCTGCTCTGGCGTGCCGTGCTCGGAGATGGTGTTCATCGCGCCGTGCGACAGGCCCGGGTACATGCCCCACGACCAGTTGGACTCGCCAACCATTTCGCTGACTGCCAGACCCAGAGACTCCGGCAGGCCTTGGCCGCCGTGCTCGACGTCGTGCGCCAGGCTTGGCCAGCCGCCTTCAACGAATTGTTTGTAGGCTTCCTTGAAGCCCGTCGGCGTCTTAACGCCGGACTCGCTCCAGGTGCAGCCTTCGGTGTCACCCACGCGGTTCAGCGGAGCCAGCACCTGCTCACAAAACTTGGCGCCTTCCTCGAGAATGGCGTTAACCATGTCCGGGGTAGCGTCCTGGCAAGCCGGAAGGCTCTGATAGTGCGCTTCGTAGCCGAGCAGTTCGTCACGAACGAAGCGAATATCACGCAAGGGGGCCTTGTAGTCAGGCATAGCGATAAACCTCTGCTGATGTAACCGGGAATGAACGACCGCGATGATTTGTTGTGACGGTCAAACAGTTGTTTGAAACATACGTTTACGCTGAAATCTTGTCAAGCGTCGATCCTTCGCCGTTCGTCAACGTCTTCTGAATGACGCGCACGCCAAGGCGCACGGCCGATGCACAACGCATCACCGTGTGTCACAAAGATTAGTTGAAGGCGCCGCAATAGCCCGGCCCGGCAGCGTATCCATCACGCTGCCGGCCCGAGATCGAGTGCGAGCTAGTCGAGCAGGTCCAGCTGCAGGTGTTCGGCCACCGCTTCGGCGGTGACCACCTTGAGTTTCGGTACCCGTCCCAGACAAGGCGCGGGCAGTCGTTCGGCCAGGGTGGCGAGGTTTTCCTCCAGGCGCGAGGTTTTGGGTTCGATGATATTCGCCACCCATCCGGCCAGTTGCAGTCCGTCGCGGGCAATCGCTTCGGCGGTCAGCAAGGCGTGATTGATGCACCCCAGGCGCACCCCGACCACCAGGATCACCGGCAGGTCCAGGGCCATGGCCAGGTCCGACAGATTGTCCTGGTCGGCCAGCGGCACTCGCCAGCCACCGGCGCCCTCGATCAAGGTGAAGTCCGCCTGTTTATCGAGGATATGGCGCATCGGCGCCAGCAACGACTGGACCGTCAGCGCAATACCGGCCTCCCGCGCCGCCAGGTGGGGGGCGATGGCCGGCTCGAACGCCTGCGGATTGACCTCGGCGTAGGTCAGCGGCAGCGAACACTGCGCCAGTAACGCCAGTGCGTCGGCATTGCGCAGGCCCTTGGGTGTCACGTCGCATCCGGAAGCCACAGGCTTGCCGGCCGCCGTGCTCAAACCGGCCAACCGTGCGGCGTGCAACAAGCCGGCGGCTACGGTGGTCTTGCCGACATCGGTATCGGTGCCCGTGATGAAATACGCTGCGCTCATCGAGGTTTCTCCAATACGGCGTAGACCACCTGATACGTGGCCGGCAGCCCTTGCGCCTGACGAAACTGCTCATAGGCTGCGATCAAACCAGTGATGCGCGCCCGACCGGTCAGCCCACCTGGCCGACCCGGATTCAGATTATGCGCGCCCAGCGCTTTAAGTTCATGGGTCAAGCTGCGCACATCCGGATAATGCAGCACGTGGGCACACTGCTGCAGGTCCAGCACGTTCAAGCCGCTGGCCGCACACAACTGCTGATAACGGCTGAACTCACGGAACCGATTGACGTGCACCTGGCCGTCGACCTGCCGCCAACTGTCGCGCAACTCATACAACGTGCCGACGCACAGGCTGGCAAACGCCAACACGCCTCCCGGCTTGAGCACCCGATAGGCTTCACTGAGCACCGCGGCAAAATCGGCGCACCACTGCACCGCCAGACTGGAAAACACCAGGTCGCAACTGGCGTCCTGCAAGGGCAGGCGTTCGGCGTCTCCGGCAATGAAATGCTGCGCGCCCCCCAAGGGCCGGGCGTGCTCGAGCATGCCTTCGGCAATGTCCAGCGCCACTCCGGCGCCCGCCGGAAACGCCTCCCCCAATGCTCGGCTGAAATACCCGGTGCCGCAGCCCATGTCCAGCCAAACAGCGGGGACAAAATCTTCCGGTAGCCGACGCAGCAACGCACTCCCCACGTCGCGCTGCAACTCGGCCACGCTGTCGTAACTGGCCGCCGCGCGGGAAAAGGACGCCGCCACCTGGCGCTTGTCGGGCAAACCGCCGGGCAGGTTGGGAACAGACAAATCAGTCATCACCGCACTCGTGCAAAAAGGCCTGGATCGCCCCCGCCACTCCATGGGGGTCTTCCAGAAGAAATGCATGACTGGCCTGTTCAATCAGGCCAATTTCCACATCGGGTAGCAGGCTCAACAACTCGCCCGCAGCTTCGGCCGGCACCAACCCATCGAGGCCGGCGAACAGGTGCAACTGCGGCCCGCGAAAAGCCTGCAAGGCCTTGCGGGTGTCCAGTTGGGCGAGCAGTTCCAGGCCACTCATCAGCACCGCTGGTGCCGTATGGGGGGCGCCGCCCAACAACAGCCGCGACAGGCCGCGCGGGTCTTCGGCGCCCTGGGCACAGAGCAGGCTGAAGCGCTTGAGAGTGGTGCGTGGGTCGGCGCTGCACCCGGCCTGAAACCCATCGAACGTCTGCGCCGGCATGGCGCTGGACCACTCGGCATGGGCGACAAACGATGGATTGCTCGCCAGCGTCAGCAGGCCACAGCAGCGCTCGCCACGGCGTGCGGCCAGTTCTGCGGCAAGCATCCCGCCCAGTGACCAGCCGCCCAGCCAGGCGTCTTGCGGCACACTGGCGTCGAGCTCTTCGAGCCATTCATCAAGGTCGCTGGAATCCAGCTCCGGCAAGGGCTCGATCTCCACCCGCAGGTGTTCGTCGAGCCCTTGCAACGCGGCCGCCAACGGCTCCAGTGGAGAAATACCCAGGCCCCAGCCCGGCAACAGAATCAGACGATCACGCATGGTTCGCCGCCGCTCCCAGTTGCTGCACACAATCGGCCAGCCCCTCTAACAATAGCTGCACCTGTGCTTCGCTGTGGGCGGCAGTCAGGGTCACGCGCAACCGGGCGCTGCCGGCCGGTACGGTGGGTGGGCGAATCGCTGTGACCATCAATCCGCGCTCACGCAGCATCTGCGAGAATCGCAGCGCCCGCCCGGCATCGCCGATCATGATCGGCTGGATCGGCGTGGCGCTGTCCATCAGTTCCAGGCCAATCTGCTCGGCGCCCTGGCGGAACTGGCGGATCAGCACCTGCAAGTGCTCACGTCGCCAATGCTCGCTGCGCAGCAACTCCAGACTCTTGAGGGTCGCGCAGGCCAGCGCCGGAGGCTGGCTGGTGGTGTAGATGTAAGGACGAGCGAACTGGATCAGGCTTTCGATCAACGCTTCACTGCCAGCCACAAAAGCACCGGCCGTCCCGAAGGCCTTGCCGAGGGTGCCGACCAGAACCGGCACATCCTCCTGGCTCAGGCCGAAATGCTCGACGACCCCACCGCCATTGGCACCCAGCGGACCAAAGCCGTGGGCGTCATCGACCATCAGCCAGGCGCCCCTGGCTTTGGTTTCCCGAGCCAGGGCCGGCAGATCGGCGATGTCGCCGTCCATGCTGAACACGCCATCGGTGACCACCAGGGTATTGCCGGTGGCTTTCTCCAGGCGCTTGGCCAGGCTCACGGAATCGTTGTGCAGGTAGCGATTGAAACGCGCGCCCGACAACAGCCCGGCATCCAGCAACGACGCGTGGTTGAGGCGGTCTTCGAGCACCGTGTCGCCCTGCCCGACCAGCGCGGTTACCGCGCCGAGGTTGGCCATGTAACCGGTGGTGAACAGCAACGCACGCGGGCGCCCGGTCAGATCGGCCAAGGCCTCTTCGAGGGCGTGATGAGGTGTGCTGTGACCGATCACCAGGTGCGAAGCGCCACCACCGACGCCCCAGCGGGTCGCCCCGGCGCGCCAGGCTTCGATCACCTGTGGGTGATTGGCCAGGCCCAGGTAATCGTTGTTGCAGAACGCCAGCAACGGCTGGCCATCAACCACCACTTCCGGGCCCTGGGGGCTTTCGAGCAGCGGGCGCTGGCGATAAAGATTTTCGGCACGACGGGCCGCAAGACGCGCGGCGAGATCGAAAGACATGCAGACCTCGATTAGCGCTCAACCCTGTGGGAGCTGGCTTGCCTGCGATGACGGCGGCACATTCAGCATCAATGTGCCTGACAGACCGCTATCGCAGGCAAGCCAGCTCCCACACTGGACCGCACTTCGACAAGAGATATGGCTTAAACAGCCGCGTTGTAGAACTGCTCGCTGCTTTTCTGTTCTACCAGCGCCTGCTCGATCGCCGCCTGGTGCACTTCATCGGCATGCTCTTCACGGGCCTCCGGCAAGATGCCCAGGCGCGCGAACAACTGCATGTCCTTGTCCGCCTGCGGGTTGGCGGTGGTCAGCAATTTGTCGCCGTAGAAAATCGAGTTGGCACCGGCGAAGAAGGCCAGGGCCTGCATCTGCTCGTTCATGGCCTCACGGCCGGCCGACAGGCGCACATGGGATTGGGGCATCAGGATGCGCGCAACGGCCAGCATGCGAATGAAATCGAACGGGTCGATGTCTTCGGCGTTCTCCAGCGGCGTGCCCGCCACTTTCACCAGCATGTTGATCGGCACCGACTCCGGGTGCTCTGGCAGGTTGGCCAGTTGGATCAACAGATTGGCGCGGTCGTCCAGCGACTCGCCCATGCCCAGGATTCCGCCCGAGCAGATCTTCATCCCCGAGTCACGCACATAGGCCAGGGTCTGCAGGCGCTCGCTGTAGGTGCGGGTGGTGATGATGCTGGTGTAGAAATCCGGCGATGTGTCGAGGTTATGGTTGTAGTAGTCCAGGCCTGCCTGCGCCAGGGCCGCGGTCTGGTCCTGGTCGAGCCGACCCAGGGTCATGCAGGTTTCCAGGCCCATGGCCTTGACGCCTTTGACCATCTCCAGCACGTAGGGCATGTCTTTGGCCGAAGGGTGTTTCCACGCCGCGCCCATGCAGAAACGGGTCGAACCGATGGCCTTGGCGCGAGCGGCCTCTTCCAGGACCTGCTGCACTTGCATCAGTTTTTCTTTTTCCAGGCCGGTGTTGTAGTGACCGGACTGCGGGCAATATTTGCAATCTTCCGGGCAAGCACCGGTCTTGATCGACAGCAGGGTCGAGACCTGAACGCGGTTGGCATCGAAATGCGCACGGTGCACCGTCTGCGCCTGGAACAACAGGTCATTGAAAGGCTGAACGAACAGCGCTTTAACTTCGGCCAAAGACCAATCGTGACGCAATTTGGCGGTGATACTGGCGCTCATCGGCTCATTTCCTTTCTTATGCTTTGACACGTACCCCGGGGAAAACCGAATCCCCACAGGTACAACACGGATGTTTCAGCATATTTAAGGAAGACTCATGCACTGTCAACCACAGTACGACGGACCGGTTTACATCTGGTTAAAAAACACACAGAGCTGTTTACTCTGCAACGAACCCGCCGACACCCCGCAGCCCCTTTGCCAGCCCTGTGAAGCCGAACTGCCCTGGCTGGTCGAGCATTGCACGGTCTGCGCACTGCCCCTGCCCCTCAGCGGCCTGGTCTGCGGCCAGTGCTTGAGCGCCCCTCCAGCTTTCGAACAGGTAATCGCGCCCTGGTCCTACAGCTTCCCGGTCGACAGTTTGATCACCCGATTCAAACACTCGGCCAACTGGCCTTATGGCCGCCTGTTGGGCGAACTTCTCGGGCAATTCGTGCAGCATCGCTTCGATGAAGGATTGCCGCGCCCCGCCGCGCTGGTGCCGGTCCCCCTGGCGCGGCAAAGGCTGCGCGCGCGAGGCTTTAATCAGGCGGCGATGCTGGCCAACTGGCTCAGCGCCAGCTTGCAGATACCCAGCGAGGAACACCTGCTCCAACGCATCCACGACACCACCGCGCAGCAGGACCTCAGCGCCAGGGCGCGCCGGCAGAACCTGCGCAACGCCTTCGCGCTGACCCCGCAAGCAACGATCGAAGGCCGGCATCTGGCCCTGGTCGACGACGTGCTGACCACCGGCGCCACCGCCCAGAGCCTGGCACGCTTGTTGATCGACGCGGGCGCCAGCCGGGTCGATGTCTATTGCCTGGCGCGCACCGCAAAACCCAGCGCAGCGGCTTGACTCTGACGCGCCGAGCCGCCAACGTCCGACTCCATCACCCGCACTCGCAGCGCAGAACATGTCCTTGCCTACCTTGTTGTCTCAACACATCGTCCGTCGCCCGCAACGCATTGCCCTGCTGCAGCACATTGCCGAACAGGGCTCGATCACCCGCGCCGCAAAAAGCGCCGGGCTGAGTTACAAGGCCGCGTGGGATGCCATCGATGAACTCAACAACCTGGCACAAAAGCCCCTGGTGGAGCGCAGTGTCGGCGGCAAGGGGGGCGGTGGCGCGCGACTGTCCAGCGAAGGCGAGCGAGTGCTGCGCCTCTACCTGCGCTTGCAGGCCTTGCAGGCGCAAGTGCTGGAGGCCGCCGAAGATGCCAGCGACCTCGACCTGCTCGGCCGCCTGATGCTGCGCACCAGCGCCCGCAACCAGTTGCATGGCACCGTCGCCAGCATCCAGGCCCAGGGACGCAATGACCAGATCGCCCTGACCCTGGCGGGCGGCTTGACCCTGCACGCGCAAATCACCCACGACAGCACCCAGCACCTGGACCTGCAAATCGGCACCGAAGTGGTCGCGCTGATCAAGGCCGGCTGGCTGGAACTGCTGGCGCCCGAACACGCGCCTACGCCTGGCTACAACGCCCTGAGCGGTACGATCGAGCAGATCCTCGATGCCGAAGACGGCCCCAGTGAAGTGCGAATCGTCCTGCCCAACGCTCAAACCTTGTGTGCCCTCGCCGAGCCCTTGCACCTCAGCAGCAACAGCCTGCTGATTGGCAAACCGGTGCTGGTGCAGTTCTCCCCCGCCAACGTGCTGCTCGGCACACCGCGCTGAACCGCTGAGCACTGCAATATTTGTGTCATCAACGCCCCTTATGGTGACTGC
The DNA here is from genome assembly GCF_014236655.1 of Pseudomonas kielensis. Classification (GTDB taxonomy): domain Bacteria; phylum Pseudomonadota; class Gammaproteobacteria; order Pseudomonadales; family Pseudomonadaceae; genus Aquipseudomonas; species Aquipseudomonas kielensis. The sequence continues at coordinate 237,888 of NZ_JACMYG010000004.1, read as the reverse complement.
CAAAACCAGCAGGGAGCCTGATGTGAGCCTATTAGAAGAAAACCAAGCCACCGACCTCGAACAAATCGTCGGCCTCAGCCGTCGCGGTTTTATCAGTGCCGGTGCGCTGTGCGGGGCAGCGATGTTCCTCGGCGGCAACCTGTTGAGCCGCAGCGTGCTGGCCGCCAGCGTCAGTGCCGGCAACAGCAAACTGCTGGGTTTTGCCAGCATCGCCGCCGCCACCAGCGACACCCTCACCCTGCCGGCGGGCTACACCTCCTCGGTATTGATCAGTTGGGGCCAGCCCCTGCACAAAGACGGCCCGGCCTTTGACCCCAGTGGCCACGGCACCGCCCTGCAACAGGAAGCCCAGTTCGGCGACAACAACGATGGCATGAGCCTGTTCGCGTTCCCGGACGACGACAACCGCGCCCTGATGGCCATCAACAACGAATACACCAACTACCGCTACCTCTACCCCCACGGCGGCATGCCGCAGTCGGCCGAAGAGGTCCACAAGGCCCTGGCCTGCGAAGGCGTATCGGTCATTGAAGTGCAGCGCCAGGACGGCCAATGGCACTTCGTCCAGGGCTCGCGCTACAACCGCCGCATCCACGGCAACGCGCCGATTCGTGTCGGTGGCCCGGCCGCCGGCCACGCCTTGTTGCAGACCAGCGCCGACCCCAAGGGGATGAATGTGCTCGGCACGTTCCAGAACTGCGCCAACGGCAAGACGCCCTGGGGCACCTACTTGACCTGCGAAGAGAACTTCACCGACTGCTTTGGCAGCAGCAACGCCGAACAGAAGTTCGACGCCGCGCAAAAACGCTACGGCGTGGTGGCGGCCAGCAAAGAGATCAACTGGCACCCCCACGACCCGCGTTTTGACCTGGCGAAAAACCCCAACGAGCTCAATCGCCACGGCTGGGTTGTGGAAATCGATCCGTTCGACCCCCAGTCGACTCCGGTCAAACGCACCGCCCTGGGCCGTTTCAAGCACGAAAACGCAGCCCTGGCCGAAACCCATGACGGGCGCGCCGTGGTGTACATGGGCGACGACGAGCGCGGCGAGTTCATCTACAAGTTCATCAGCCGCGACAAGATCGACCATCAGAACCCCAAGGCCAACCGCGACCTGCTGGACCATGGCACCTTGTACGTCGCCCGCTTTGATGCCGGCGACAGCAACCCCGATCACCCCAAGGGCCAGGGCCAGTGGGTCGAACTGAGCCACGGCAAGAACGGCATCGATGCCAGCAGCGGCTTCGCCGATCAGGCCGAGGTGCTGATTCACGCGCGCCTGGCGGCCAGCGTGGTCGGCGCAACGCGCATGGACCGCCCGGAGTGGATTGTGGTCAGTCCCCGCGACGGCCAGGTCTATTGCACCCTCACCAACAACGTCAAGCGCGGGGAAGAGGGGCAGCCGGCGGGCGGACCGAACCCGCGGGAGAAGAACGTCTACGGGCAGATCCTGCGCTGGCGCACCGGGGGCGACGACCATGCCTCGCCGACATTCGCCTGGGACCTGTTCGTGGTCGCCGGCAACCCGGCGCTGCACGCCGGCACGGCCAAGGCCGGCTCGTCGAACATCACCCCGCAGAACATGTTCAACAGCCCAGATGGCCTGGGCTTCGACCAGGCCGGTCGCCTGTGGATCCTCACCGACGGCGACTCCAGCAACGCCGGGGACTTTGCCGGCATGGGCAACAACCAGATGCTTTGCGCCGACCCTGAAACCGGGGAAATCCGCCGCTTCATGGTCGGCCCGGTGGGCTGCGAGGTCACCGGCATCAGCTTCTCGCCCGACCAGAAGACCCTGTTCGTCGGCATTCAGCACCCCGGCGAGAACGGCGGCTCGACCTTCCCCGAGCACCTGCCCAACGGCAAGCCGCGCTCCTCGGTAATGGCCATCCGCCGGGAAGACGGCGGGATCGTCGGCGCCTGACCCGGCACCTTCGCGAGTCGGCTCGTTTGCACAGCCCCATGTGCGAGCCGGCTCGCGATACCATCCGCACAGCCCCCACCTATCTGCGTCCGTCTGCGCTACCATGCTTGGCCGGACGCGGCAGCCTGCTGCGCGCAGGAGTCAGCATGTCTCACCCGTTTGAAACACTTACCCCCGATCTGGTGCTCGATGCCGTTGAAAGCATCGGCTTTCTCAGCGACGCCCGCGTCCTGGCACTCAACAGCTACGAAAACCGCGTGTATCAGGTCGGTATCGACGACAGCGAACCCCTGATCGCCAAGTTCTATCGCCCGCAGCGCTGGACCAACGAAGCCATTCTCGAAGAACACCGCTTCACCTTCGAGCTGGCCGAGTGTGAAGTGCCGGTGGTGGCGCCGCTGATTCACAATGGCGAAAGCCTGTTCGAACACGCCGGCTTTCGTTTCGCCCTGTTCCCGCGCCGTGGCGGCCGTGCCCCGGAGCCGGGCAATCTCGACCAGCTCTACCGACTGGGCCAGTTGCTCGGGCGTTTGCACGCGGTGGGCTCGACCCGCCCGTTCGAGCACCGCGAAGCACTGGGGGTGAAGAATTTCGGCCATGACTCGCTGAACACCCTGCTCGAAGGCAATTTCGTACCACGTAGCTTACTGCCCGCCTACGAGTCAGTGGCACGCGATCTGCTCAAGCGTGTGGAAGAGGTGTACGCCAGCACGCCGCACAAGAACATCCGCATGCACGGCGACTGCCACCCCGGCAACATGATGTGCCGCGACGAGATGTTCCATATCGTCGACCTCGACGACTGTCGCATGGGCCCGGCAGTGCAGGACCTGTGGATGATGCTTGCCGGCGATCGCCAGGAATGCCTCAGCCAGTTGTCGGAACTGATGGACGGCTACCGCGAGTTCCACGACTTCGACCCGCGAGAACTGGCCCTGATCGAGCCGCTGCGCGCCCTGCGCCTGATGCACTACAGCGCCTGGCTGGCCCGCCGCTGGGACGACCCGGCATTCCCGCGCAGCTTCCCTTGGTTCGGCACGGAGCGGTACTGGGGCGACCAGGTGCTGGCGTTGCGTGAGCAACTGGCAGCGCTCAACGAAGAGCCTCTGAAGCTCTTCTGACCCATACAAATCCCCCCTGTAGGAGCGAGCGCTCCTACAGAGACCGATGTTCACAAATGACCTACCTATTCAGTCAGGGCATTCGCAGACAAATCTCCTTACAATCCATTCTTTGTTAGTTGCCTAAGCAAGGATTCTGCATGCAAGCCGCCAACCCGCGTCGCGGTTACATCCTGGGCCTGAGTGCCTACATCATCTGGGGCTTGTTCCCGCTCTACTTCAAGGCCATCGCCAGCGTACCCGCCGTGGAAATCATCATCCACCGGGTGCTGTGGTCGGCGTTGTTCGGCGCGTTGCTGCTGATGGTCTGGAAACACCCGGGCTGGTGGCGCGAACTGCGGGAGAACCCACGCCGCCTGGCGATCCTGGCCCTGAGCGGGACGCTGATCGCGGCCAACTGGCTAACCTACGTCTGGTCGGTGAACAACGGGCGCATGCTCGAAGCCAGCCTTGGTTACTACATCAACCCGCTCGTGAACGTGCTGCTGGGCATGCTGCTGCTCGGTGAGCGCCTGCGTCGCATGCAGTGGCTGGCCGTTGGCCTGGCGGCCGTGGGGGTGGCGCAGCAGGTCTGGCAAGTCGGCAGCCTACCCTGGGTGTCGCTGGTGCTGGCTTTGACCTTTGGCTTCTACGGCCTGATCCGCAAGCAGGCGCCGGTCAAGGCCCTGCCCGGGCTGGTGGTGGAAACCTGGATGCTGGTGCCGATTGCCGTCGCCTGGCTGCTCTTCAACCCGACCGCGAGCAGCGCTCAAGCCGAATTCTGGACCACCTCCGAGGCCTGGTGGCTGGTGGCGGCCGGTCCGGTGACACTGGTGCCGCTGGTCTGCTTCAACGCCGCAGCCCGGCACCTGCCCTACACCACCCTGGGCTTCCTGCAGTACCTGGCGCCCACCCTGGTGCTGTTGCAGGCAGTGCTGCTGTTTGGCGAACACCTGTCCTCCAGCACCCTGGTCGCCTTCATGTTTATCTGGGCCGGGCTGGCGGTCTACAGCGTCGACGCCTGGATCAGTCTGCGTCGGCGCAACTGATCAAAAAACGCACAACCAACTGCAGGCCACGAGGTGCGTGGCCTGCAGCCATCCTTCCCAAGGTTATCCACAACCTGATCCCCGCCGTTTGTGCACAAGCCCTTGAAACTGCTGGTTTTTTGATCAACACCTGAAAAGCCACGGCCCGCCTGGGCTGCAGCTCTGTCTCTACAGGTTATCCACAGGCAGGTGCAGGTTTTTCTTGGATAACCCGGCTTGCGCCTACGGATCGCTGCGCAACACCAACTCCACCATCAGGTCATCGGCCAGGGTTTCCAGGCGCGACTGCAGCACGTCCAGCGACAGGGTCAAGGGCACCGCCAGAATCGCTTCGGCGTGGAACAGCGGTTCACTGCTCATGGGCGCTGGCCGCACCTCGGTCACCAACCGCTCCAGGTTGACCCCCTGCTCACTGAGCAGGCGGGTAATGTCCCGGACAATGCCCGGACGATCGTTGCCTACCAGCTCCATGGCAATCGGCTTCCAGGTGCAGGACTGTTCGATCCCGCTCTCGGCAATCAATACCCGAATCCCTTGGCTGGCCAACGCCTGCAGCGCATCCACCAGTTCGTCGTAGGCCTCGGCCGGCACCCCCACCCGCAGGATCCCGGCAAATTGCCCGGCCATCCGCGACATCCGGCTTTCCAGCCAGTTGCCGCCATGTTCGGCGATACATTGGGCAATGCGCTCGACCTGACCGGGTTTATCCGGGGCGAATACCGTGAGTACGAGGTGGTCCATGGCGCAGCCCTCTTGTCATGACTCTTGTTCTGGAAAGGCAAGTATAGGCAAGGGTTCAAGGGGCGGGTCCGGCACCTTCGCAGGCCAGCCCCACGCGAACGGCCGCACCACCACAATCCGGCAAAACCACAAATCGTGTACAAGTTCTTATATTTAGCTGGAACAATCTCATGGTTTTTTGAGAACATCCCGTGCCCCGACGTGACTGCAATGCGTCATGGGGTCGCAGAACGACGTAATTAGTCTAATTTTCACAACCGCAATTCATCATGTAGTATGCCGCAGCGCGCACTACATAACGTTGGATCGATGTCTGCCGCAGGCACAATCGCAACCCTGAAAGCCCCGTCAGCAAGGCCTCCAAGCCGTTGATTGGTCCCACCCAGCCGCCCTTCATGGCATGTACTGGTAGGGCGGTTTGTGGTTTAAATGGCCAGTGGCTTCATTGTCATAATTGAAGAGCTGAAAAGCGAAATAGCTGAGCAGAGTGAGGCAAGCAATGACTGAACACGTTCAAGTCGGTGGCCTGCAGGTCGCCAAAGTCCTGTTCGACTTCGTGAACAACGAAGCCATTCCCGGTACCGGCCTCACCGCCGATAAGTTCTGGGCCGGTGCCGACAAGGTCATTCACGACCTGGCCCCGAAGAACAAAGCCCTACTCGCCAAACGCGATGACTTCCAGGCGCGTATCGACGCCTGGCACCAGTCCCGTGCCGGTCAAGCACACGATGCTGTGGCCTACAAAGCCTTCCTGCAAGACATCGGTTATCTGCTGCCAGAAGCGGCTGATTTCCAGGCGACGACGCAAAACGTCGACGAAGAAATCGCCCGTATGGCCGGCCCGCAACTGGTGGTGCCGGTGATGAACGCCCGTTTCGCCCTGAACGCCTCGAACGCTCGCTGGGGCTCGTTGTACGACGCGCTCTATGGCACTGACGCCATCAGCGAAGCCGATGGCGCGCAGAAAGGCAAAGGCTACAACAAGGTCCGCGGCGACAAGGTCATCGCCTTCGCCCGCGCCTTCCTCGACGAAGCCGCACCGCTGGCCGCCGGCTCCCATGTCGACTCCAGCCACTACGCGATTGTTGCCGGCAAGCTGGTCGTCAGCCTCAAGGGCGGCAGCAACACGGGCCTGCGCAACGACGCGCAACTGATCGGCTTCCACGGCGACGCCGCGGCGCCGACCGCGGTGTTGCTCAAGCACAACGGCCTGCACTTCGAAATCCAGATCGACGCCAGCACCCCGGTCGGCCAGACCGACGCAGCCGGTGTCAAAGACGTACTGATGGAAGCGGCGCTGACCACCATCATGGACTGCGAAGACTCGGTCGCCGCCGTCGATGCCGATGACAAGGTCGTGATCTACCGTAACTGGCTCGGCCTGATGAAGGGCGACCTGTCGGAAGAAGTGAGCAAGGGTGGCCAGAGCTTTACCCGCACCATGAACGCCGACCGTACCTACACCGCGCCTGACGGCAGCGAACTGAGCCTGCACGGCCGCTCCCTGCTGTTCGTGCGTAACGTCGGCCACCTGATGACCATCGACGCGATCCTCGACAAGGACGGCAACGAAGTCCCGGAAGGCATCCTCGACGGCCTGGTGACCAACCTGGCGGCGATCCACAGCCTCAACGGCAACACCCGCCGCAAAAACAGCCGCACCGGTTCGGTCTACATCGTCAAACCGAAAATGCACGGCCCTGAAGAAGCGGCGTTCACCAACGAGCTGTTCGGACGCATCGAAGACGTCCTCGAACTGCCACGCAACACCCTCAAAGTCGGGATCATGGACGAAGAGCGGCGCACCACCATCAACCTCAAGGCGTGCATCAAGGCCGCCAGCGAGCGCGTGGTGTTCATCAACACCGGCTTCCTCGACCGCACTGGCGATGAAATCCACACCTCCATGGAAGCCGGCCCGATGGTCCGCAAGGCCGACATGAAGGCCGAGAAATGGATCGGCGCCTACGAAAACTGGAACGTCGACATCGGTCTGAGCACCGGCCTGCAAGGCCGTGCGCAAATCGGTAAAGGCATGTGGGCCATGCCCGACCTGATGGCCGCCATGCTCGAGCAGAAAATCGCTCACCCTCTGGCCGGTGCCAACACCGCCTGGGTGCCGTCGCCGACGGCTGCCGCCCTGCACGCCCTGCACTACCACAAGGTCGACGTGTTCGCCCGCCAGGCCGAACTGGCCAAGCGCACCCGCGCCTCGGTGGACGACATCCTGACCATCCCGCTGGCGGTGAACCCGCAGTGGAGCGCCGAGCAGATCAAGAACGAACTGGACAACAACGCCCAGGGCATCCTCGGTTATGTGGTGCGCTGGATCGACCAGGGTGTGGGTTGTTCGAAGGTGCCGGACATCAATGACGTCGGCCTGATGGAAGACCGTGCGACGCTGCGTATCTCCAGCCAGCACATCGCCAACTGGCTGCGCCATGGCATCGTCACCGAGAGTCAAGTGATGGAAAGCCTCAAGCGCATGGCGCCGGTGGTTGACCGCCAGAACGCCAACGACCCGCTGTACCGTCCGCTGGCACCGAACTTCGACAGCAACATCGCCTTCCAGGCGGCGGTCGAACTGGTGATCGAAGGCACCCAGCAGCCGAACGGCTACACCGAGCCGGTCCTGCACCGTCGCCGGCGCGAATTCAAGGCTGCCAATGGCCTGTAAGTAAGCGCTGACGCCGGACAAAAAAAGGCCCTGATCGACAGATCAGGGCCTTTTTTCATGGCGCCGGGAGTGACGGATTACAGGGACATGCCCAGCTCATGCCTGACCAACTCCAGCAATTTGCCGGTATCGATTGGCTTGAGCAGGAAGTCCACCACGCTCATGTGCATGGCCGCAATCGCGTCCTTCACATCGGCCTCGCCGGAGACAATGATGATCGGCAGTTCGGCCCGGACCGACTCACGCACCTGGCGAATCAGGTCCAGGCCATCGACATGGCCCATGCGCAGGTCGGTGATCACCAGGCCGATCGAGGGGGTTGTCTCCAACAGCTTCAGCGCGCTTTCGCCGCTGGCGGCGGTCATGCAGCGAATGCCGGCAAGGGCCAGGAACTGCTTGAGCAGTTCGCGGGCATCCTGATCATCATCGACAATCAGTACCCGCTGGGGCGGTAACTCCGGCTCAAGCAAGATTGCACTCAGCGCTTCACGCTCGGCATCGCTCAAAATATCGTGGTCGGACATAGGTCACTCAACAGGTTCAGATCATTCCCCTAGCACACTTATCTGACATCGCTAAGCAGAGCTTAAATGTGCGCTTCGTCGGATAGTTTTCCAAGAGGGTCGAGTAAAGGTTTTAGGTACCCAGGGCGTAGGACCTCTCCGGTTTTTTCTCTCGAGGTCCAGCGACCTAGACTTACGTCCAATGGGCACCCCGTGCGTAGGGGCCGACCATGCAGATACCCCACAACAATAAATCGAAAAAGACTGCGGTCATGGTTATGAGTAAAACGGACGCCTTCACCCAGGCTGGGAAAACGGCGGTGTTGCAAAACATCCAGGGCACCTTGCAGTTCCTGCAGCGCTTCCCGCCGTTCAACCAGATGGAACACGCGCACCTGGCGTTCCTGGTGGAGCAGTGCCAACTGCGTTTCTATGCGCCTGGCGAAAGCATCATCAAGCCGGCCGACGGTCCGGTTGAGCACTTCTACATCGTCAAGCAGGGCCGGGTGGTGGGTGAGCGTCCGCACACCGCCAAGGGCGGCACCGAAACCACCTTCGAAATCACCACCGGCGAGTGTTTTCCCCTCGCCGCGCTGCTCGGTGAGCGAGCGACCCGCACCGAACACCTGGCGGGCGAAGATACCTTTTGCCTGCAGTTGAACAAGCTGGCGTTCATCAAGTTGTTCGCCCTCTCCAGCACCTTTCGCGACTTCGCCCTGCGCGGTGTCAGCAGCCTGCTGGACCAGGTCAACCAGCAGGTCCAGCAAAAGGCCGTGGAAACCCTCGGCACCCAATACTCACTCAACACCCGCCTCGGCGAACTGGCGATGCGCCACCCCGTGACCTGCGGCCCGACCACGCCCCTGCGCGAAGCCGTGACCCTGATGCATGAGCAACAGGTCGGCAGCATCGTGATCGTCGATGAACACAAGGCCCCACTGGGGATTTTCACCCTGCGCGATTTGCGCCACGTGGTGGCCGACGGCACTCGCGACTTCGACCAACCCATTGCCCAGCACATGACCCAGGCGCCGTTTTACCTGAGCCCCGACCACAGCGCATTCGACGCCGCCATCGCCATGACCGAGCGGCACATCGCACACGTCTGCCTGGTCAAGGACCAACGCCTGTGCGGCGTGGTCTCCGAGCGCGATCTGTTTTCGCTGCAGCGGGTCGACCTGGTGCACCTGGCTCGCACCATCCGTAACGCGCCACGGGTCGACAACCTGGTGGCCATTCGCGGTGAGATTGGCCAACTGGTCGAACGCATGCTCGCCCATGGCGCCTCCTCGACCCAGATCACCCAGATCATCACCCTGCTCAACGACCACACCGTGTGCCGGGTGATCGAGCTGACGCTGGCGGAAAAAGGCGACCCCGGTATCCCCTTCAGCTGGTTGTGCTTCGGCAGTGAAGGCCGCCGCGAGCAAACCCTGCACACCGACCAGGACAACGGCCTGCTGTTCGAGGCGCGCGACGCCGCCCATGCCGCCGAGATCCGTGGCCGGCTCCTGCCCATCGCCCAACAGATCAACCAAAGCCTGGCGCTCTGCGGCTTCACCCTGTGCAAGGGCAACATCATGGCCGGCAATCCCGAGCTGTGCCTGTCCCGAGCCGAGTGGGCCAGGCGTTTCGCCGCCTTCATCCGCGAAGCCACCCCCGAGAACCTGCTGGGCTCGAGCATCTACTTTGACCTGCGGGTGGTCTGGGGCGACGAGCAGGGGTGTGCGCAACTGCGCCGGGCCATCCTCGACCAGGTCGCCGACAATCGCCTGTTCCAGCGCATGCTGGCCGAGAATGCCTTGCGCCAGCGACCGCCGGTGGGACGTTTGCGCGAGTTCGTGCTGAGCAAAAAGAACGGCGAAAAAGCCACCCTCGACCTCAAGGTGCAGGGCCTGACGCCCTTCGTCGACGGCGCGCGCCTGTTGGCCCTGGCCAACGGCATTGAAACCAACAACACCCTGGAACGTTTCCGTGAGCTGGTGGCCAAGGACGTCATCGAGCCCCTGGACGGCGCGGCCTACGAAGAGGCCTATCACTTCATCCAGCAAACCCGCATGCAGCAACATCAGCGCCAGAGCCGCGAGAACCTGCCCTACTCCAACCGCGTCGACCCCGACAGCCTCAATCACCTGGACCGGCGCATCCTGCGCGAATCCCTGCGCCAGGCCCAACGCCTGCAAAGCAGCCTCAGCCTGCGGTACCAGCTATGAGCCTGTTTTCCTGGCTGCGTGCGGCCACCCCGACCCTGACCCTCGAACAGCAACAACGCCTGGCAAAACTGCCCGAGGCACCGACGCTGAACGATTGCAGCCTGCGCGAGCAACGCTGGGTAGTGCTCGACCTGGAAACCACCGGCTTGAACCTGAACAAGGACCTGGTGCTGTCCATCGGCGCCGTGGTCATCGAAGACGGCGCGATCGATTTCAGCCAGCAGTTCGAGCGCACCCTGCAGCGCCACGCGCACAAACTGGGACCCAGCGTGTTACTGCATGGCCTGGGGCCGAGCGCGATCGCCGCCGGCAGCGATCCGGTGGACGCCCTGCTGGACTTCATGGAGTTTGTCGGCGACAGCCCGCTCCTGGCCTTCCATGCCCCCTTCGATCAACACATGCTGGGTCGCGCCTTGAAGGACAGCCTGGGGTATCGCTTGCAACATAAGTTTCTTGATGTTGCCGACATGGCGCCACTGCTCTGCCCGCAAGCGCACATCCGCGAAGCCGGCCTGGATGACTGGATCAACTGGTTTCAACTGCAGATCTACGAGCGCCACAACGCCAGCGCCGACGCCATGGCCACGGCCGAGCTGGCGTTGATCCTGTTCAGCCGGGCGCGGGCGCAACAGATTGACAGCCCGTCACAGCTGCAACAACGGCTGAGCCAGTGGAAGCGGCGCCAGCAAAAACACTCCTTTTAATTGCGCTTTCGGCACAATCGACCCGACCAACGCCAATTGCACACGGCCATGGCCTCTGAGACAATCGCGAATAATTCTCGTTAGTTTAAACGTGTATTCGGTGAAGCCATTTGTCGTCAGTCCAAAGCCCTCACAGTGAACTGGTTGGTGCGTTGTATCGCGACCATCGCGGTTGGCTATTGGCCTGGCTACGGCGCAACGTGGCCTGCCCCTCCAAAGCCGAAGACCTGAGCCAGGACACCTTCGTGCGCTTGCTCGGGCGGGAAACGTTCAAACCGCCCCGCGAACCCCGGGCCTTCCTGGTGGCCATCGCCAAGGGCCTGCTGTTTGACTATTTCCGCCGCGCCGCACTGGAACAGGCCTACCTCACTGAATTGATGCTGATCCCCGAAGGCGAGCAACCCTCGGTGGAAGAACAGCAACTGATCCTCGAAGACCTCAAGACCATCGACCGCCTGCTCGGCAAGCTCTCGAGCAAAGCCCGCGCCGCCTTCCTCTATAACCGCCTCGACGGCCTCGGCCATGCCGAAATCGCCGAGCGCCTGGGCGTCTCCGTGCCACGGGTGCGGCAATACCTGGCCCAGGGTATCCGCCAGTGTTATGTGGCGCTGTACGGCGAGCCCGCATGAGTCCGGTCAGCTCCAAGCCCGTCTCGGCGCGGGTACTCGACGCCGCCATCGCCTGGCAACTGTCCCTGGATTCGGGGGCGGGCAGTGCGGTGGAACGCGAGGAATTCGCCAAATGGCACGCCGCCCATGAAGAACACGCCCGCGCCTGGCAGCAACTGGGCATGCTCGATCAGCGCTTCAGCGTGGCCAGCGGACCGGCCCGGGTGGCGCTGCTGCAATCGCGCGAGGGCATCCGTCGCCGGGTGCGCAAGCTTGGCAGCGGGATCGCCAGCGTCCTGCTGGTGATCGGCGTGGGATTGTTCGCTGGCGAGCGCTACCTGCCCCTCGACTACTGGCTGGCCGACCAACGCACCGCCACCGGCGAGCAACGCACCCTGCGCCTGGCCGACGGCACGGTGATCAACCTCAATACCCACAGCGCGCTGGACGTGCGTTTTGATGAGAAGCAGCGCCGGATCGTCCTGCGGGAAGGGGAGATCCGCATTGAAACCGGACACAACGACGCGCGCCCCTTCATCGTCGAAACCCGCGACGGCCAGATGCGCGCGCTCGGCACACGGTTCCTGGTCAAGCGCGAAGACCACGGCACGCGCCTGAGCGTGTTGCAGTCCGCGGTGGCCGCACGCCCCGAGACCCTGGCTGACGAACAGATCCTCAAGGAAGGCCAGCAGGTGCTGATGCAGCGCGACAGCCTCGGCCCGCTGCTGGCGCTCACCCCCGGCAGCGACGCCTGGACCCGCGGCATGCTGGTGGTGGACAACGTTCGCCTCGAAGACCTGGTCCACGAACTCGATCGGTATCGCCCGGGCCATCTCGGCGTCGATCCGGCCGTCGCCGACCTGCGGATCACCGGCAGCTTCCCGCTGCACAACACCGACCTGGCCCTCAGTGCCCTGCTGCCGACCCTGCCCGTGCAGATCGAACAGCACACCCCGTGGTGGGTCACCGTGATCGCCAAACCCTGAGGGTTGGGGACCGCCTCGGTCACCGGGGCCATTTTGGCTGAATCGAAATTATTTCCATCCAGCCCTATCACTTTTTCAATCTCGTTCGGCACATAGGCAATTGAGAAATATTTCCATTCAGGAGCTGCCGTATGTCACGTTCGCTAGACACCTTGTTGCGCCCCAGTCTCTTGGCCCTGGCCATTGCCTTCGGCACTCCGCTGACCAGCACCCTGCTGGTGGCCGCTGAACAGACGTCCAACGTTCGCGCCTACAACCTGCCAGCCGCGCCCCTGGCCAGCACCCTGAACCAGATCGCCAGCCAGGCCGGCCTCGCCTTGAGCCTCAACCCGTCCCTGGCCGCCGGCAAGACCTCCGCCCCGGTCAACGGCCAGTACGACGCCGCCAGCGCCCTGAGCCAGGCCCTGCGCGGCACCGGCCTGCAACTGGAACAAAGCAGCGCCGGCACCTACAGCCTGGTGGCGGTTCCCGAGGGCGTGATGGCGCTGCCGGAAACGGCGGTCATTGGTGTGGAAAACAGCGAAAGCGCCTGGGGGCCGGTAGAGGGTTACCTCGCCACCCGCACTGCCGCGGGTACCAAGACCGACACTTCGCTGCTTGAAGCGCCGCGCTCCATCTCGATTGCCACTCGCCAGCAGATGGAGGATCGCGGCGTCCAAAACCTCGATGACGCTGTGCGCTACATGCCCGGCATCGTCGCCAGCAGCTACGGCAGCGACACCCGTGCCGACTGGCTGCGGGTCCGCGGTTTCGAACCAACCCAGTTCCTTGACGGGCTGCCGCTGCCTAAAGGCGTGTACGCCAACCCGAAAATGGAAACCTGGAACCTGGACCGTATAGCCCTGCTGCGCGGACCGGCTTCTTCGGTCTACGGCCAGACCCCTCCAGGTGGCCTGCTGGACATGGTCAGCCGCCGCCCTAGCGAAGAGGCCAGCAGCGCCGTTCAAGTGCAGTACGGCAGTGACAACCACCGCCAGATCAACTTTTCCAGCACCGGCAAGATCGACGAAGAAGGCCAGTTCCTTTACGGCCTCAGCGGCGTGATACGGGACAGCGACACTCAGGTCGATGACGTTCCCAACCAGCGCTACAACATTGCTCCCAGCCTGACCTGGAACATCGACCCAGACACCAAACTGACGTTTCTCTCGCAGTTCACACGCGACGATACCGGCATCACCAGCCAGTTTCTGCCGGTCCAGGGCACCAAGATCGACATGCCGTTCGGTGATATCTCCCACCACAAAAACCTCGGGGACCCGGAGTGGGAGTACTACGACCGCACTTACTACGCCCTGGGCTATGCCTTTGAACATCGCTTGAACGATGTCTGGCAGTTCAAGCAAAACCTGCGCTACACCAAGTCGGACCTGTCTTTCCAGGCGATCACCGTGGGCTCCTACCCTTACACCGAAGTTGACGACCAAGGTAATGTCGGCCGCTCGACCACCAGTGCAGACGAAGACATCAGCCAGTTTGCCGTGGACAACCACTTCCAGGCCGACTTCGCCATAGGCGACATCACTCACACTCTCTTACTGGGCCTGGACCACCAGCGCACGAACACCAACTACACCTCGGTGTATGGCAGCGCGCCGCCGATCAACGTCAACGACCCAGCCCACGGCTTGCCGATCGTCCGGCCACCACGCTCCAGCGCGTACTATGACTACGACCAGAAGACCTACCAGACCGGTCTGTACGTTCAAGACCAGATGGCGCTCGACCAATGGCGCCTGACCCTGGGCGGCCGTGAAGACTGGGTGCACACCGGCACTCAATACTTCAACAAAAATGACGCCACAAACACCGACCGGAACAAGAACTTCAGCGCTAATGCGGCGATCAGCTACGTCTTCGATAACGGTTTCGTACCTTATCTGTCCTACGCCGAATCGTTCCAGCCAGCCAGCAACGCCAGCACCTCGCCCACCGACTCGTTCGAACCAACCGAAGGCAAGCAGTGGGAACTGGGCATCAAGTACCAGCCGCCCGGCAGCAACACCCTGTTGAGCGCAGCGGTGTATGACCTGACCCAGAAAAACGTCGATGTCACCACCACCGTCAACAACATCTCGGTTACCAGCCAGACGGGTGAAGTGAAAGTGAAGGGGCTTGAGCTGGAAGCGATTTCCGACGTGACTGAAAACCTCAAAGTCATTGCCGCTTACACCCTGGCCAAGTCGGAAGTGCAAAAAGGCGACTACAAAGGAAACCGCCTGCAATTAATGCCGAACCAGCAAGCATCGTTATGGACCGACTACACCTGGCACAACGGTGTATTGGACGGCTTTGGCGTAGGTGCCGGTGCGCGCTATACCGGCAACACCTACGGTGATCAGGGCAACACCTGGCTGGGCAAGGCAGACGCCTACACGGTGTTTGACGCTGCTGTTCATTACGACCTGGGTCGTCTGGACAACAGCCTCAAAGGCGCCTCCCTGGCGCTCAACGCCACAAACGTGTTCGACAAGGACTACATCTCCACTTGCGATAGCTTCTATTGCTACTACGGGGACCAGCGCAGCGTGGTCGCCAGTGCCACCTACAAGTGGTAACCCACTGACGTAATACGCGCCATTAACAGGCCGCCCTCACTGGGCGACCTGGGTCTTTCTGAAGGCAGTGAAATGAAAAGCAAAACCATCCGCCGCTGGTCCTTTATCCACACCTGGACCAGCCTGATTTGCACGGCGTTCCTGCTGATGCTCGCCCTGACTGGCCTGCCGCTGATCTTTCATCATGAGATCGAGCACCTGCTGGGCGATGCGCCCGAGCTGCGACAGATGCCGGCCGACACCCCGCACCTGGACCTGCAGCAACTGGTCGCAAAGGCCCAGGCCCATCGTCCCGGCGACGTCATGCAGTACTTCGGCTGGGATGAGGACGAGCCCAACGGCGTGATCACGATCATGGCCAAGACCGCCGGCACCGAACCCAACCTGTCCCACACCTACATGCTCGACGCCCGCACTGGCGAGCCGGTGGCCATGCCCTCGGCCAACGGCGGGCTGATGATGTTCATCCTGCGCCTGCACGTCGACCTGTTCGCCGGGCTACCGGGTAAGTTGCTGCTGGCGTTCATGGGCATCCTGTTCGTGCTGGCGATCGTCTCCGGGGCGGTGCTGTACCTGCCGTTCATGCGCCGCCTGAAGTTCGGCACCGTGCGCCAGGAAAAATCCACGCGCCTGCGCTGGCTCGACCTGCACAACCTGATCGGCATTGTCACCCTGACCTGGGCCCTGGTGGTGGGTGTCACCGGCGTGGTGAGCGCCTGCGCCGACCTGCTCATCGCCGCCTGGCGCAACGAAGCCCTGAGCGCGATGATCGAACCCTACCGCGAGGCGCCCCCCCTGACCCGCCTGGCACCCGCCAGCCAGCTGCTCGAGATTGCCCAGCGCGCCGCACCCGAGATGCAGGCCGACTTCATCGCCTTCCCCGGCACCCGTTTTTCCAGCGAACACCATTACGCGGTGTTCATGAAAGGCAGCACCCACCTGACCTCCCACTTGCTGACCCCGGTACTGATCGACGCCAGCACCCTGGAGGTCACCGCGATCGCCGAACGACCGTGGTACATGGACGTCATGGGCATGTCGCAGCCGCTGCACTTCGGTGACTACGGCGGCATGCCGATGAAAGTCCTCTGGGCGGCACTCGATGTACTGACCATCATCGTCCTCGGCAGCGGTCTGTACCTGTGGACAGCCCGGCGCCGGGCGGCAAAACCGCTGGCCGTGGCCCAGGAGAGCGCCCCATGAGACCGCGCCAGTCGAACTTCTGGAAAGTCTTCGCCACCCCCACCGTGATTGCCCTGCTCAGTGCCGCCGGGTTGTTCGCGGCGCTGTTGGGTGATGGGATCTGGGATGGCTTGAGCTGGATCGGCCTGGGCGTGCCGGCGGTGCTTGGGGTGCGGGGATTGATGCAACGCCAGTGAACCCTCACGCTGGGGGAGCGAACCGGCGGCGCTCCCCCATGAAATACGCTGGCAACGGCAAACCCCTCGCCAGCCACGCCGGAACTTACTAGGCTAAACCTCTGCTCCCCGATGATCGCCGAGGAATGCCATGTCCACCCCCAGCATGACCCTGTTCCACAACCCTGCCTCGCCCTTTGTGCGCAAAGTGATGGTGCTACTGCACGAGACCGGGCAGACCGACCGCGTCGCGCTGCAGCTCAGCCAACTGAGCCCGGTCAGCCCCGACCCGGTATTGAACCAGGACAACCCGTTGGGCAAGATCCCGGCCCTGCGCCTGGCCGACGGCAACGTGCTGTACGACAGCCGAGTGATCCTCGACTACCTCGACCAGCAACACGTCGGCAATCCGCTGATCCCCGCCGAAGGCACAGCCCGCTGGCGGCGTCTGACCCTGGCGGCACTGGCCGACGGGATCATGGATGCGGCGGTGATGGTGCGCTACGAATTGGCCCTGCGCGCCCCGGAAAAACACTGGCCGGAATGGCTCGACGCCCAGCGCGAAAAAATCCGCCGCGCCCTCTCAGTGCTCGAAGCTGACGCCATCGCCGAACTGACCTGCCACTTTGACGTCGCCGCCATCAGCGTCGCCTGCGCCCTGGGCTACCTCGACCTGCGCCACCCCGACCTGCACTGGCGCGACGCCCAACCGCAACTGGCGGCTTGGTATTTCGAAGTCAGCCAGCGCCCGTCGATGCTGGCGACGGTACCGAAGGTGTGAGGCGGCAAGCGGCGAAACACTAACAGTTCTGCTAGTTGGCAAATATTCACATAGCTCCGATGCTAAAGGCTCCACTCCAGACCTTGCTCGGAGCTCACCCCATGCCGACTTCCATCCTGAATCGTTACCAATACGACGCACTGAACCGCCAGATTGGCCGCACACCGTCGCAACAGCCGGTCATCCAGCATTTCCACTGCAACAGCCGATTGACCACCGAAATCCAGGGCGCAGCGTTCTGGAGCATCGTCCAGCACGACGAGCAGTTACTGGCACTCCAACAGTCGCAAGGCGCTGCACCCAACGCCACGTTACTGGCCACCGATCAGCAACGCTCGGTGTTGCACGCACGCGCCGGCAACCAGTCATCGGCCCTCACCTACACCGCCTACGGCCACCACACAGCGCAGAATGGCTTGCTCAGCTTGCTGGGATTTAACGGCGAACGACCCGACCCAGTAACCGGGTACTATCATTTGGGCAACGGCTATCGACAGTTCAATCCCGTGTTGATGCGATTTAACAGTCCGGACAATTTGAGTCCGTTTGGGAAGGGCGGTTTTAATGCATACGCATATTGTGCCGGGGACCCCGTCAACCGAGTCGATCCGTCCGGGCATTCGGTCCTGTCCAGGATTGCGAAAGTATTCAGGAAGACATTCCTGGACAAGACCATTAAAAACATGAAGAGAAACACAGAAGTATCTCCTTTCACAGTAGAGCTTCTGAGAGAGACAAAAACCAACCTGGGTGGGAGTAATAAAATAAAACAGATGGCTTCGACTAGCGGTGTAACCGCTGAAGAACTTCTATTGTATTCGGCCCGGATCACAGCGTTTAAAAAGGTCATGCCAGTATTAGCAAACCCTAAGGTTGTATCGATCTCCACTAATCAGCAATTCATAAAATATGCAACAGCTGGAGCTGAGATCACCAAAAGTAAACTTTTACATAGCCTCGACACGATTGATTGGTTACCAACGCCGGCTCGACAAACACCGACTTCATCAATGTCATCAAGTTATCAGTCGGTAGCGAACGCCGGACGAACCTCCCATCCTGCGGGAGAAAAAAATCGAGATATACGAAACTTAATGTAAAAACTCGCAGCAGTGGTATTTCACAGTCAGCTCAGTCACAGTCAGCCAGCGCCCGGCGAGGCTGGCGACCGTGCCGAGGGTCTAGTCCGCCACGCTGCGCCACCAACCATCCACTGATGTGCAGCAGCAATCGCGCCACCTGCACCCGCTCCTCACGCAAGCCCAGCGACCGGCTCATGCCGCCACCTGCGTCTTGCTCGTCTGACCTACCCCATACCAATCCAGCCGACGGGTCAGCACCATGAATACGCCGAGCAACCCGAACAGCAACAACGACCCCATCAACAGCGCGTAATCCTCGGCGCTCAGCAGTCCGTACAACAGCCCATACAACGCCGCCAGCCCCGCCGAAAAACCCAGGCCGTGCGGCGTGCTGTGCAGCACGTGGCGCACATAAAAACCGATCAGCAACACACAGGCACTGGCGGACAACAGGTAGGCCAGGGCGAACCCGATGTGCTCGGACAGCGACAACAGCAGCAAGTAGAAAAACGCCAGCGCCACCCCCACCAGGGCGTACTGCACCGGGTGCACCGCCAGCCCCTTGAGCACTTCGAAGAGAAAGAAGCCGGCGAAGGTCAGCACGATAAACAACAGGGCGTATTTGATTGCACGCTCGCTCTTGAGGTACTGGTCCACCGGGTCGATGAAGCTGACGCCAAAGTTGCGGCTCTTGAACTCTTCACAACCGCCACCGGCCACACAATTGCCAAGCGCCTCCTCCAGGTTGGTGGAGAAAAACGAGGTCTGCCAGTCGGCACTGAAACCTTCGGCGCTGATCTCGCGCTGCGCAGGCAAATAATTGCCGATGAAGCTTGGATGGGGCCAATCGGCCTTTAGCTTGACCTGGCTGGTTCTGCCCACCGGCGTGACCTGCAGTTGCCCGGTCCCCTGCAGGCGTAGATCAAAGCCGAACTGCAGCGTATTGGCTTTACGGCTATCCAGTGGCGCGAGCATCACGTGCACGCCCTCCCCCAGCCAGTCCTCCTGGGTTCCCGGCGCGAAGTCCAGGCGCTGGCCGTCGAGCTCCAGCTGCAAGGCATTTTCGATGCCGCGGATATCGCTGATGCCCACCGCCAGGTAAGGCTGGTCGAACTGGTAGTCGATAAAGTCTTCCTTGATGCCCAGGCGCTCGGGAAGGGAAAACTGCCCGCTGATGCGGTTGCTGGCGTGGAACAGCCGCGCCTCATAGATCCCTCGGGCCCGCAGTTCGGTCTGCACCTGGCCATCGAGCTCAAAGCGCTCCGGTAGGAAATACAAACGGCCGCGCTCCTGGCTGGTTTCCTGATAACGCTTGTTGGTTTTCTCGTTGAGCTTCCAGGTGCGCACCGCCTTGCGGTACGGCACCACCAGCAGCGGGCCGGTCAGTTGCTGGCGGTAGCTGGAACTGCGGGCGATGTCGTCGAGCACGCCATCGCGCAGTTGCTGGCGGTCGAAGATCATGCCGCTGATCATCAGCAAGGGAATCAGCAACAACAGAATCAATAGGGCAATCGCCCCGAGTTTTATGGCCAGGCTGCGGTTCATGGAAGTTCTCCCTGTTCGAATGAGGGAGAGTCTGCAAGGCCCGTGTGTGGGTTTTATGGAGCGAATATGCAGAGTGTGTGGAGAACCGGTATCTGTAGCAGCTGGCGCAGCCTGCGTTCGGCAGCGGCTACGGTAGGTGCAACGTCACCTCAACCCCATCGGGTACATTCCCAACCCGCAGTGTTCCCCCATGCAACTTCACCACCTCTTCCACAAAATTGAGCCCCAGCCCGGTGCTTTTACGTCCGCTGTCAGGCCGTGGCAGTGAGTAGAAACGCTCGCTCAGGCGGCCCAGGGCGTAATCGGGAATCGGGTCGGCCTGGTTGAACAGACTGAACTCGACCTGCTCGCCCCGCCGTTGCGCGCGAAAACGCAGGACGCCGTGGGACGGGGTGAAATCCAGAGCGTTCTCCAGCAGGTTGGCCAGCGCCTGGCGCAACAGAAAGGCTTCGCCTGACAGCGCCAGGTCCGCGGCGATGTGTTTTTCGATGCGCAGCTGTTTGCGTTCAATGCGTGCCTGCTGGGTCTCGAGCAACTCATCGACCAAGGCTGCCAAGGGCACCTGCACTCGCTCCTCGAGGGTTTGCCGTTGCTCGACCTGGGCCAGGTTCAACAGACGCTCGATCAACTGCTGCATACGCGCGCTTTCGCTGTCGATGTTGCTGACGAAACGCTGGCGCTGGGTGGCCGGCATCTCGTCCTGCAACAGTTCGGCCGCGCCACGAATCGCCGCCAGCGGGCTCTTCAATTCGTGGGTCAGGGTGTGCACATAACGCTCCACATACGCCTTGCCTTCCAGTTGCGTGCGCATGTGTTCCACTGCCACGGCCAGTTGCTCAAGCTCACCGCCACGGTAGTGCGGCAGCTCGGCCCGGCGCCCTTCGCTCACCGCCTGGGCATACGCGGTCAAGCGCCGCAGCGCCACGCTCAACCACCACGACAATGCCGCCCCGAACAGCAGGCCGAGGCCAATCAAGCCCGCACCGTAGCCGAGCAAACGGCGCTCGGTGCGGTCGACGTAAGGCTGCAATGAACTGTTGGGTTTGGCCACCGTGACCACACCGATGATTTGCCCGTTGTCGCGAATCGGTGCGCCAACGTGCATCACCGAAGAACTGGCGTCATCGGGATCGCTGCGGGTCGAGCGCGCGCCGTATTCACCGCGCAGGGTCAGGTACACATCGTTCCAGCGCGAGTAATCCTGGCCCACTGCACGGGCGCTGGAGTCCAGTACCACCACGCCTTTGGCGTCGGTCACGTAGATGCGATGGTTGACCTGATTCTTGGCCAGGCCCCAGATACTCGCCCCCGGCTGCCGCTCACCGTAGGCCTTGAGCAGTTCCGGCCAGCGGTTCTGATTGAGGGTTCCGGCCTTGAAGTCGTCGCGCAGGATTTCGGCCATCAGGTTGGCAGTGTCCACCAGGGTTTCTTCGGTGGACTGACGCACGCCGGGACGGATTTCTTCCATCACTGTGTTGAGCACAAAGTAACCGGTCAGGCCGACAAACAGCACATACACCAGGAAGATCCGGATCGCCAATGGCATCAGCTGGATCCCGGGCTGTAGCTGTAACCAAGGCCGCGGTGGGTCTGGATCGGCTCGGCATTGGCCGCCACCAGGCGCAACTTGGCGCGCACGCTCTTGATGTGGCTGTCGATGCTGCGCTCGTAACCGGCGTCGCTGGCAATGCCCAGCGCATCGAGCAACTGTTCGCGACTGAAGACCCGCTCCGGCTGCTCCAGCAGACACTGCAACAAGCGGTACTCATGCCGGGTCAAACTCAGAGGCTGGCCGCGATAAGTGATCAGCACACGCTCACTGTCCACCAGGAACAACGCACGGGTGGACTCGATCCCCGGTCGCGGGGCCATGCGCTTGAGAATCGCCCGCACCCGCGCCGCCACTTCCCGTGGGCTGAACGGTTTGACCACGTAGTCGTCGGCACCGATTTCCAGGCCGACGACTCGATCGATCTCGCCATCGCGGGCGCTGAGGAACATCACCGGCACTTCGCTGAACCGGCGCAACTGCTTGCAGGTTTCAAAACCGCTGATGTCCGGCAGGCCGATGTCGAGAATGATCAGGTCGGCGGGCGTTGCCTGTTGATGCTCAAGGGCGGCCGCCCCCAGGCTCACCCAGGTCGTGGTGAAACCCTCGCCTTGCAGGGCAAACACCAGGGTATCGGCAATCGCCGCTTCGTCTTCGACAATCAGGATATGAGGCATGGCATCCAGGCCCGGCAGTTAAGTGGGCGAACGGTGCCCCACGGTGTAATCGACGTCAATCCGACAAGTGTTACGCAGCGCCAAATACCGTAGGACCTTATCGGCCCCACCTGTAAGAAGTAGCTGAAAAGTCGCCACCGGCGGCTGGCCTCAACACTCCGGCTTATCCGCCGTAAACCGTCGAGCCGGATTCACCGCCGCGCCAAACTCACGCAGGGCCTTGGCACCAATCAACAACGGATAATTAAAGCTGCTGCGGTCAGTCAGGTTGACCTCGACCGTGCGTTTGACGTTGCCCAGGCACAACTCCAGATCGACCACCGGCCGCTTGCTGGGCGCGGCCACCTCTTCGTCCTCGTCCTCTTCGGAACGGGTCTTGATCTTGCTGATGCGCGCGACCTTGTGCTCGTAGACCTTGTTGCTGGCATCCTTGGTCGCGAGGCGGAAACGCACCCACTCCTCGCCATCGCGGGTGAAGGTCTCGATGTCCTTGGCCGACAGCGACGCGGTCAGCGCGCCGGTGTCCATCTTCGCCTTGAGCACTTCACCACCGATCTCCGGCAACTGGATGTACTCGTAACGGCCATACAGGGTCGGCTCGGCGGCCATGACCGGCAAGGCCAGGAGGGATAACAGTGCGAGGACAGATTTCACGTGGTGGATTCCCTGAAAGTAGGACAGCGGGATTTTAGACCGTCTGAAATGGATTGGTTCGTTCTCTGGATGGCAATCGCGGGCAAGCCCGCTCCCACATGGAACTCCACAGGTGATCCACTGTGGGAGCGGGCTTGCCCGCGAGAGGCCGGCGCACTCACCACAGCCCCCCCGCCCCATGAACATTGCTGCACCATACCCCCCAACCTGTGAAACATTCGTCAGCCCGCCGATTTGGCCTGCGCGTCGAAGCTGCTTATCATGGCCCGCCCAAAGGCTTTCAAGAGTTACTTATGCGCCGCCTGCTCACCGGCTGTTTCGTTACCCTTCTGCTGCTGCTCAACACCCTGGTCCTGATCGGGCCCCTGCTGGTGTTCGCCCTGCTCAAACTGGTCCTGCCGGGTCGTTATCGCGATGCCGCAAGCGCTGTGGTGATGTGGATCGCCGAAACCTGGGCGCAAATCGACAAACTGATTTTCGCCTGCTGCATCCCCACCCGCTGGGACATTCGTGGCGGCGAGGGCCTGCGGGTCGACACCTCCTACCTGGTGGTCAGCAACCACCAGTCATGGGTCGATATCCCCGCGCTGATCCAGACCCTCAATCGGCGCACGCCGTTCTTCAAGTTCTTCCTGAAAAAGGAACTGATCTGGGTGCCGTTCCTGGGCCTGGCCTGGTGGGCGCTGGATTACCCGTTCATGAAGCGCTATAGCAAGGCCTTCCTGGCCAGACACCCGGAGCTGCGGGGCCAGGACCTGGCAATTACCCGGGCCGCGTGCGAGCTGTTCAAGCGCCAGCCGGTGACGGTGGTCAACTACCTGGAAGGCACCCGCTTCACCCAGGCCAAGCGCAACGCCCAGCAATCCCCTTTCAAGCACCTGCTCAAACCCAAGGCCGGCGGCGTGGCGTTTGTGCTGGCGGCCATGGGCGAACAACTGGACGCCATGCTCGACGTCACCGTGGTCTATCCACAGGAGAAGATTCCGGGGTTCTGGGATTTGATCAGCGGTGCGGTGCCACGGGTGATCATCGACATCCAGACCCGTGAGCTGGATCCGGCGTTGTGGCAGGGCGATTACGAAAACGATCCGCTGTTTCGCCAAAGCGTCCAGAACTGGGTCAACCAGCTCTGGATCGACAAGGATGCACGCATCGACGCCTTGCACGCCGAGCGTGAGTGAGGCGCGGTCAGACGCCCCAGATGCTGCCCAGGCTCTTGAGCAGGGTACCGCCAACGCCTTGCTGGCCCAGGTACTGCAGCAGGATCGGGGCAAACTGACCGACCATGCCGCTGTCCATGCCCAGCGCGCTGAACGCGGTGTTCAGGTCGTTGGTGTCCTTGACGTTACCCAGGGCATTTTCCAGGCCCGCGGCCTTGCCGGACGAACCCAGCATGCCCGCGAGGGCGCCCAGGTTACCGCTGCCACCGGAGAGCTTGTCGATGCCCGGCACGCTCTTGGCCAGTTCCGAATAGTCGCTGGCGCTCAGCTGGTTCTTGGCCAGGCCCAACATCGCGCTGGTGCCACCAATGGCTTGTTCCGGCTTAACGTCCAGGGCACTCAGGGCGCTCAACAGACCGGCGGTCTGCGAGGTCGGCGCTGCGGTTGCGGCCTTGTCGCCACCTTGCATACCCGCTACCGCACCGGCCACATCGTTCAGGTTGAAACCGGCGAAGACCGGGCTGGCGACCAATGTCATGAGCGAAGCCAAAGCAAAACCGCGTGAAATCTTCATCGAAAAACTCCTGAACCTTCAAAAATGCCCTCAAGCGGGCGCAACGCTGGCATTTTGACTGAAAATCACCCGGTATTGTTCCGCGACGGCCATTCCTTTCTTCTCATGGACTGCGCAGAGGTTTTTTTCCCCAATAAACAGGAACACCACTCGTGGCACCCAGCGCCCTTTCCAGACGCCGCCCCTAGCAGTTCTGCCAGTAGGCAATCCAGTCGGGCTAAGTCACAGTAAAACTCTGTATTGCGCACCTCTCAGGGAGCTCCATTCATGCAATCCCTCCGCCAAACCCTGCTCTGCAGCTACCGCTACGACCCCTTGGATCGCCTTGCAAACTGCACCCCAACGGCACAGGCCAGCAGCCACCGCTTCTACCTTAACGACCGCCTGTCCACCGAGATTCAAGGCGTGCTACAGCACTCGATCATGCAGCATGAAGATCAACTGCTGGCGCAGCAACAACACCAGAACGGCACGCCGGAGTCCCACTTGCTGGCCACCGACCAGCAACGCTCGGTACTGTGCATCCTCGACGCCATACGCCCCCAGCCTCTTGCTTACGCACCTTATGGTCATCGCGTACCGGAGAGCAGCCTGCTCGGCTTCAACGGCGAACTGCCGGACCCGGTAACCGGGCACTATTTGCTGGGAAATGGCTATCGGGCGTTTAACCCGGTGTTGATGCGGTTCAACAGCCCGGACAGTTGGAGTCCCTTTGGGCGGGGTGGGCTAAATTCGTATGGGTATTGTGTCGGGGATCCGATAAATCAAATTGATCCAACGGGGCACTTAGGCAACCCGATTAAAGGCATCATGAACTTGTTTGGATTAAGAACCCCGAGCAAGACTGGCACAATTAATAACTTGACCCTTCTGGCTCAAGACGTATACGCCTTCACGGACGATTCAAAATCAGGCCCTCGACTTAATATCGCAGCCCATGGATTCGTAGACCCCGCGGCCCCCAATAAAAAGATAGTCGACATCAAAGCTGGCGACGAGGAATGGACTGCCAACCATCTGTATAAAAAGCTAGCCAAGGAATTCAACTTAAACAAAGTTGGAGAAATACGCCTACTTGTATGCGGCAGCGCGAATGAAAATAAATCTTCGTTCGCCCAACAGTTCTCGAACCTGACTGGAAAACCTGTAACCGGCCACAAAAACATTGTTTCCTTTACACCCCCCTTCAAATCAGTCGAAGATCTGTGGATAAAATCGCAAAGCATCCCCAACGGAGAAAAACATTTCAGGAACCATCCAAAATTACAGCGCTACCTGATCAAGCAACAGACGCCTAGAACCTTTACACCTAACATCCGCTGATACCCCTTCAATGGAGTGCCACATGAGTGTTAAACACAGAGAAGTTCTTTGCCAATACAATTACGACCCCTTAAATTTTCTCAGCACCCGCACCAAGACAACACAAGCATCCGCCAAGCAGTTCTACCTCAAGGAACACCTAGTCACCGAGATTCAAGGCACGCTCCAGCACTCGGTCATGCAGTATGAGAATCACTTGCTGGCCCACCAGCAACGCCAAGCCGGCACGCGACACACTCACTTGCTGGCCACCGATCAACAACGCTCAGTGCTGGCCCTGATCGACTCGACGCGCGCCCATCTCCTCGCCTATTCGCCATACGGTCATCGCGCCCCGGAAAACGGCTTGCTCAGCCTGCTCGCTTTCAACGGTGAACGGCCGGATCCGGTAACCGGATGTTATTTGCTGGGCAATGGCTATCGGGCGTTTAACCCGGTGTTGATGCGGTTCAACAGCCCGGACAGTTGGAGTCCGTTTGGGCGGGGTGGGTTGAATGCGTATGGGTACTGTGTGGGGGATCCGATCAATAGACAGGATCCTAACGGACATATACCAGGACTCGTGAAGGATTTTCTGCGCTGGGCACGGATAATGAAGCCCTCCCCTAAAACGAGCAGCAACCATACTTCTAACTCTACGACTGGAAGAAACTCAACTGTCACCCCTCCCAACAGCCAGCCATACAACGTCACTGACGACAAGTCGGTTTTTCTCGGCTATCACGGCACAAGTGTGGAAAACGCGCAAAGCATGTTAACCAACGGAGTTCACAACGACACTAAACACCTCTTCATAACCAACACTTATGAAGGAGCAAGAGCTTACGCAAACTTTCACACAAGAGGCGAAGTAGTTTCTGTTCACACAACAGACTTTAAACTCCTCCACTCGAACGCTGCACGTGGAACCGCGAAAGCAGGCACCATGCAAATAGATCAAGTGAAAATCGCAAAAGCAGCGCACAGCTCGCTAGCCTTAACAATCACAGGCGACGCACAAGTGAGTTCAAACTTCAATCGATTCATGTCAGAACAAGAGCATACTAATCATTGGGTAATGAGATTTAGAGATGTACGGGAACAATAAAAACAACGCCATACCGTTCAGCGTCGCTGATGTAAATGGCGAAATAAACCTCTTACATCACACTAAAAAGCTTATGCAGATCAATCACAAACTTCTTCGGCACGCTGGCATCGAACTCGCCATAACCACGTGGCGCGTCGTCCAGGCTGATCACTTCCACCCCAACGATGTCGGCAATATGAATGCGGTCCCACATGATCGTCCGCATCAGTTGGCGGTTGTACTTCATGACCGGGGTCTGGCCGGTGTGGAAGCTGTGGGATTTGGCTCAGCCCAGGCCAAAGCGGATGTTCGGGCTGTCCATCGTTGCGACAGCGCCCTTTCCAAACGCCGACCCTAGCAGTTCTGCTAGTAGGCAACTCAGTCGGGCTAGGTCACAGTAAAACCCTGTATTGCGCATCTCTCAGGGAGCCTCATCCATGCACCCCCAGCGCAAAACCCTGCTCTGCAGCTACCGCTACGACCCACTGGATCGCCTGGCCGACTGCACCCCAACAGCACAGGCCAGCAGCCAACGTTTCTACCTCAAAGACCGCCTGTCCACCGAGATTCAAGGCGTGCTACAGCACTCGATCATGCAGCATGAAGATCAACTGCTGGCGCAGCAACGGCGTCAGAACGGCACATCGCAATCGCGCTTGCTCGTCACCGATCAGCAACGCTCCGTGCTGTCCATCCTCGACGCCACGCGTTTCCTGCACCTTGCCTACACCCCTTATGGTCATCACGTATCAAAGAGCTGCCTGCTCGGCTTCAACGGCGAACGGCCGGACCCGGTGACCGGGCATTATGTGTTGGGCAATGGTTATCGGGCGCTTAATACGGTGTTGATGCGGTTTAACAGTCCGGACAGTTGGAGTCCGTTTGGGCGGGGTGGGTTGAATGCGTATGGGTATTGCGTGGGGGATCCGGTGAATCGGAGTGATCCGACAGGGCATTCCAATTTCATAATGCGTTTTGGCAAAGGATTAGCAAACCTTTTGGGTCTCAGACAACGGAGGCCTGAGAAGACTCCAGCCTGGACAACGCGAGACTTGTTCTCTGTAGATGCAACTTCAACGACCCAGCTCCAAACGTCGGCAAGGCACTCGACATCTTCCGGCTCTGTTGAAACGGCACTCACTTCACTAACAGAGGCACCTGCGAGGTATACAAACCCTTACAGCTCCTCGCCGCCAACAAGCGGGGCGCGCGAAATTCCGACTACAAATAGAAACATCACCGACATACAGAGCACTGTGAGGAATCTTCATTCAAGTGCACGGCGTCCTTGGCAACTGCACGACAAACCACCTCCGTACTCAGAATACGCACCTCCTCGTTATGATGAATGGTTAAAACGCAACTCAACTTCAAGCACCGAAGGTCGCCGCCCTAAAGATATCCGAGGCGCCCCAGAAAATAGTTGATAACGAAAGTTTCCACCGCCAACGCCACAAGCTTGTGCTTTGGTCTTGTTGCCAGTGCCTATCTGTTCACTGGGAGAACACACTAGCAGTTCGACTATTAGGCAGAGTCGTCCGGCTGGTCCAAAGTAATCCCATGTCGCTCAAGGAGTTCGCCCCATGTCGACTCAACGCCAAACCCAGCTCTGCAGCTACCGCTACGACCCACTGGATCGCCTGGCCGACTGCACCCCAACGGCAAAGGCCAGCAGCCAACGTTTCTACCTCAAAGACCGCCTGTCCACCGAGGTTCAAGGCGTGCTACAGCACTCGATCATGCAGCACGAAGATCAACTGCTGGCGCAGCAACGGCGTCAGAACGGCATATCGCAATCGCGCTTGCTCGTCACCGATCAGCAACGTTCCGTGCTGTCCATCCTCGACGCCACGCGTTTCCTGCACCTTGCCTACACCCCTTATGGTCATCACGTATCAAAGAGCTGCCTGCTCGGCTTCAACGGCGAACGGCCGGACCCGGTGACCGGGCATTATGTGTTGGGCAATGGTTATCGGGCGCTCAATACGGTGTTGATGCGGTTTAACAGTCCGGACAGTTGGAGTCCGTTTGGGGAGGGGGGAGTGAATGCTTATTCATATGCTGCGGGCAACCCAAGTAAGTACTCTGACCCAACAGGCCATGGCCGCTTTGACTTCATTTCTAAGTTTTTTTCTACAACACCACCGTCAACGAAGCGGAATTCATTAAATATTTTCCAATATGGTGGCTCTAACCGCCAGGCAACTGCACGCTGGGGTGAAAGACGGCCTCTTGAAATCACTTCATCTCAGAAATCAAAAAGACGCAGCTCTCTTCCAGAGCTTGGCACGCCACCAGCTCAGGACCAGTTCATCGGCTACCACGGCACCGACGATACTTCAGCCAACCGCTTACTGAATGAAGGTGTTAATCAAAAATATTTCAAGAGCACAAATTTGGGTGCTGGATTTTATGTCTCCCCGAATTTATCTGTCGCACAGAAATACGCAGGACTGAGCAAAAATGGTCGTGGCCAAGTTGTCGAGGTCCACATGAAAAACTTCTCAGGCATGAAGCCTGGAAGAGACTATGACTTCAAACACCATGACGTAGCTCCAACACTGAACATGGAGATGGTCATTAGACCCCACCAAATAAAAGCTATCTCGATCAGAAAGCTCGGCTCCTACTCTGGCAAGAATAAAAGCACCCCAAGGGCGCTGGAAGTTCATTTTTGAGCTTTTTCGATTGCATCAAGCCAACGAACAGACCTGATCAGATTTACATTGTAAAAAGCGGCGATCCAAGGATCGCCGCTTCCTCGATTTTTATGCTTAAGCCGCACTAAACAACTTATGCGGATCAATCACAAACTTCTTCGGCACGCCCGCATCGAACTCGCCATAACCACGTGGCGCGTCGTCCAGGCTGATCACTTCCACCCCAACGATGTCGGCAATATGGATGCGGTCCCACATGATCGCCTGCATCAGCTGGCGGTTGTACTTCATCACCGGGGTCTGGCCGGTGTGGAAGCTGTGGGATTTGGCCCAGCCCAGGCCAAAGCGGATGCTCAGGCTGCCCATCTTGGCGGCGGCATCCACCGCACCCGGGTCCTCTGTGACATAGAGGCCAGGGATACCGATTTTGCCAGCCACACGCACCACGCCCATCAATGAGTTGAGCACGGTGGCCGGGGCTTCATGTTTCACCCCGGCATGGCCATGCCCGCGAGCTTCGAAGCCAACGGCATCGACGGCGCAATCGACTTCCGGCTCACCCAGCAGCGCGGCGATCTGTTCGTGCAGCGGGGTGTCCAGGGACAGGTCGGCAATTTCGAAGCCCTGGGCCTTGGCGTGCGCCAGGCGGATTGGGTTGACGTCACCGATGATCACCACCGCGGCGCCCAGCAGACGGGCCGAAGCGGCAGCCGCCAGACCGACGGGGCCGGCACCGGCCACATACACGGTGCTGCCCGGGCCAACGCCGGCAGTCACGGCGCCGTGATAACCGGTAGGCAGGATGTCGGAGAGGCAGGTCAGGTCGCGGATCTTCTCCATGGCGCGGTCGCGATCCGGCAGTTTCAGCAGGTTGAAGTCAGCGTACGGCACCATGGCGTATTCGGCCTGGCCACCGGTCCAGTCGCCCATGTCGACATAACCATAGGCGCCGCCCGGGCGAGCCGGGTTCACGCTCAGGCACACGCCGGTGTGCATTTCCTTGCAGGAACGGCAGCGCCCGCAAGCCACGTTGAACGGGACCGAGACCAGGTCACCGATTTTCAGGTTCTCGACGTCGCTGCCCTTCTCGATCACTTCGCCGGTGATCTCGTGCCCCAGCACCAGCCCGGTCTGGGCCGTGGTGCGACCGCGCACCATGTGCTGGTCGGAACCACAGATGTTGGTGGAGACCACGCGCAGGATCACCCCGTGCTCGATCTTGCGGCCGCGCGGGTCCTGCATTTTCGGATAGTCGATTTTCTGTACTTCGACCTTGCCCGCGCCGAGATACACCACACCACGATTGCCAGACATGCTTTCACCTCGCTGTTGTTTTTATGAAACCGCGTTGCCCAGGCAGGCAGCGCGTTAAGTGCTCGGGTACAGATGCTGAATCTTGTGCTGCTTGTAATGACCTCATCGCCAGCAGGCCAGCCCCCACACTTATTCGGGGTGGACACAGGATTGGTGAACAACCCAGAACCTGTGGGAGCTGGCCTGCCAGCGATGGCGATCTAAAGAACGACCGTGCGATTGGCGTTCAAGAACACCCGCCGCTCAATGTGATAACCCACCGCCCGGGCCAGCGTCAGGCCTTCGATATCCCGCCCCTTGGCGATCAGGTCTTCGGGGTAATGGCTGTGATCCACCGCCTCCACGCCCTGGGCAATGATCGGGCCTTCGTCCAGGTCGTTGTTGATGTAGTGCGCCGTGGCGCCGACCAGCTTCACGCCCTTGTTGTAAGCCTGGTGGTAGGGCTTGGCGCCCTTGAAACCGGGCAGCAACGAGTGGTGGATGTTGATCGCCTTGCCGTCGAGCTTGCGGCACAGTTCCGGCGACAGCACTTGCATGTAACGCGCAAGGATCACCAGTTCGGCGCCGGACTCCTCGATCACCTGCCACACCTGACGCTCCTGGGACGGTTTGTCGTTGGGGTCGAGGGGGAAGTGGTAATAGGGAATGCCGTGCCAGTCGGCCAATGGCTTGAGGTCCGGGTGGTTGGAGACCACCGCCGCCACGTCCATCGACAGCTGGCCGATGCGTTGACGGTAGAGCAGATCGTTGAGGCAGTGATCGGCCTTGGAGACCATGATCACCACTTTTGGCCGGTGGTGCGGCGGGGTCAGTTCGAAAATCATCCCGAAGCCTTCGCCGCGCTCGGCCAGGCCGGCACGGAAGGACTGCTCGTCGAACCCCTCGGGCTGGCGAAACTCCACACGAATGAAAAAGCGTCCCGAGAGCCGGTCATCGAAGGAGTGGTGCTCGGTGACGTAGCAGCCTTGCTCGAACAGAAAGCGGGTCACCGCGTCCACGGTGCCGAGGACGCTGGGGCAGTCGGCGGTCAGAATCCATGTGTCTGGGGCGCGGCTCATAGTGCGGTGACTCCTGTGAAATCGGTGGATGCCTACTGTAGGAGCGAGCAGGCTCGCTCCTACAGGTTCTCATCAAGCCTGAACGCTCAGCCCGTACTCGGCCGCAGCGTCCTGCAACCACAACCACCAGTAATCCGAGAAGCTGCGGCGGATCAGCAATTCCCAGGTGTCTTCTGCGGTGTGGCGGATCACCAGTTGCGACTTGGCGAACACCGTGCCCACGGCCTTGCCCACCGGGAAGTTGTTGGGGTGCACGTCGTAGCTGGTGGACTTCATCAGCACCTGGCGCACGTTCGGGCCGCTCAGTTCGAGGATCTGCTGGCCACCGCTGACGTTGACGATCTGGATGTGCAACTCGCCCAGGGCTTCACGCAGCTTCTGCTCGGCGGCGAACTCTTCACCGCCTGGCACGATCAGCAGCCATTCATCCGGGCCCATCCATTGCAGGCTGGTTTCACCCTTGACGATGACACTCAACGCACCTGGCAATTCGATGCCCAGGGCCTTGTGCACACCGGCGGCGAACGCGGCATCGTGACCGTCGCCACGCAGGGTCAGGTGACCGAGGAGCTTTTTCTCACGCACGATCACGCCGGCGTTTTTGCGGCCCTTGCCCACCAGGCTGGCGAGGTCGGCATGATGCAACGACGACTCGGCCTTGGCCCCGGTGGTTGGGCGTTGTTGGTACACATTGGCTACGGTCATAAAGCACCTGCTTGAATTCTGTTGGTTCCGACCTTTGTGGTGGCTGTTCTATTGCCATCGCGAGCAAGCTCGCTCCCACAGTGGATTGATGCCTGACACAAACTTTTCCGGCGACTTCGATCCTGTGGGAGCGAGCTTGCTCGCGATGGCGGCAGCTCACACCCCACAGGACCCAAAGCAATCACACGTTCTGGCGATCACCCTTCGGATCGAAGAACACCGAAGAAACGATTTCCGCCTCGATCACGCTGCCATCGGCCAACGGCGCGAATACCCGCTCGCCGATGCGCTTCAAGCCGCCTTTGACCACGCCCATGGCAAACGAGTAGCCCAGGGAGTTGTGCAGGTAGCTGGAGGTCACGTGACCGACCATGCTCATCGGGATCGCCTGCTTGGTGTTGAACACCAGCTGCGCACCCTCCGGCAGCCACTTGGTCGGATCGATCGGCTTGAGCCCGACCAGCTGTTTACGCTGATCACGCACGCAGTCTTCGCGGTTCATGCCCCGCCAGCCGATCCACGAGAACGGTTTGGTGCGTCCCACACACCAGCCCATGTTCAGGTCGTCCGGGGTCATCGAACTGTCGGTGTCCTGGCCAACGATGATGAAGCCCTTCTCGGCCCGCAGTACGTGCATGGTCTCGGTGCCGTACGGGGTCAGGTTGTACTTCTTGCCGGCCTCGACGATTTTTTCCAGTACGCCCATGGCGTAGTCGGCCTGCACGTTGACTTCGTACGACAGCTCACCGGTAAAGGAAATCCGGAACACTCGCGCCGGCACGCCACCCACCAGGCCTTCTTTCCAGGTCATGAACGGGAAGCCGTCCTTGTCCAGGTCGATGTCGGTGACTTCGCTGAGCAGCTTGCGGCTGTTCGGCCCGGAGAGCGTCATGGTGGCCCAATGGTCCGTCACGGAAGTGAAGTACACCTTCAGGTCCGGCCATTCGGTCTGGTGGTAGATCTCCAGCCATTGCAGCACGCGAGCCGCGCCGCCGGTGGTGGTGGTCATGACGAAATGGTTGTCGGCCAGGCACGCCGTCACACCGTCGTCGAAGACCATGCCGTCTTCCTTGCACATCAGGCCGTAGCGCGCCTTGCCCACGTCCAGCTTGGTCCAGGCGTTGGTGTAGACGCGGTTGAGGAACTCGCGAGCGTCCGGGCCTTGAATGTCGATTTTGCCGAGGGTCGAGGCGTCCAGCAGGCCGACGCTTTCGCGCACCGCCAGGCATTCACGCTTGACCGCCGCATGCAGGTCTTCGCCGTTGCGCGGGAAGTACCACGGACGTTTCCACTGACCGACGTCTTCGAATTCGGCGCCGTTTTTCAGGTGCCATTGATGCAGTGCGGTATAGCGCACCGGCTCGAAGATGTGCCCACAGTGACGACCGGCTACCGCACCGAAGGTCACCGGGGTGTAGTTGGGGCGGAACATGGTGGTGCCCATCTGCGGGATCGTCACGTTCAGCGAACGGGCCGCGATGGCCAGGCCGTTGACGTTGCCCAGCTTGCCCTGGTCAGTACCGAAGCCCAGCGCGGTGTAGCGCTTCACGTGCTCGACCGACTCGAACCCCTCGCGGGTCGCCAGTTCGATCGCCGCGGCAGTGACGTCGTTCTGCAGGTCGACAAATTGTTTCGGCGCCCGTGCGGTGTTCTTTTCATGGGGCACCTGGAACAGCGCCAGGGTCGCCTCTTCATGGCGACTCAGGGCTTTGGGCAACACACCCTCGACCGTCTGGAACCCGGCTTCGGCAGCGGCGCGGGCGCCGCCTTCAAAACCGTCGGCCAGGGAATCGCCGAGGCCATAGACGCCGTTGATCCCGCCCACGCACACGCGTTTTTGCGGCGCTTCGCCCGGGACAAAACCGAGGATGTCTTCACGCCAGGTCGGCTTGCCGCCCAGGTGCGACGCCAGGTGGACCACCGGGCTGTAGCCGCCGGAACTGGCCACCAGGTCGCACTCCAGCCATTCGCCCGGGCTGGTCACGGTGTGCGCCTTGACGTCGATCGCGGCCACACGGGCGGCGGTCACATGTTTGCTGCCACGGGTTTCGATCACCGCGCTGCCGGTCAGGATGCGGATGCCCTTGGCCCGGGCTTCTTCCACCAGCGCACCGCGTGGGTTGCTGCGGGCATCGGCGATGGCCACCACTTGCAGGCTGGCGTCGAGCCAGTCCAGGGCGACGCGGTAGGCGTGATCATTGTTGGTGCTCAAAATCAGCTTCTTGCCCGGTGCCACGCCGTAGCGCCGCACGTAGGTGGAGACCGCACCAGCCAGCATATTGCCCGGCACGTCGTTGTTGCCGTAGACCAGCGGCCGCTCGCACGCGCCGGTCGCCAGCACCACGCGCTTGGCGCGAACCCGGTGGATGCGCTGGCGCACCTGGCCAATCGGCGCACGGTCACCGAGGTGGTCGGTGAGGCGCTCGTGAATGGTCAGGAAGTTATGGTCGTGGTAACCGTTGACCGTGGCGCGCGGCAACAGCAGCACGTCCGGGGTGTCTTTCAGTTCAGCGATGACGCTGGCGACCCAGTCGGTGGCCGGCTTGCCGTCGAGGCTTTCGCGCGAATCCAGCAGGCTGCCGCCGAACTCTTCCTGTTCGTCGGCGAGGATCACCCGCGCCCCGCTGCGCGCAGCCGCCAGTGCCGCGGCCAGGCCAGCAGGACCGGCGCCGACGATCAGCACGTCGCAGTGCTGGTTCATGTAGTCGTAGGTGTCCGGATCGTTTTCGGTCGGCGAGCGACCCAGGCCAGCGGCCTTGCGGATGTACTTCTCGTAGGTCATCCAGAACGATTGCGGGTACATGAAGGTTTTGTAGTAGAAACCCGGCGGCATCAGCTTGCCGCCGACCTTGCCGAGAATCCCCATCATGTCGTTGTTCACGCTTGGCCAGCCGTTGGTGCTGGTGGCGACCAGGCCCTGGTACAGCGCCTGTTGGGTGGCACGCACGTTGGGGATCTGGGTGGCTTCGGTGGCGCCGATCTGCAGCACCGCGTTCGGCTCTTCGGCACCGGCGGCGAAGATCCCGCGCGGACGGGAATACTTGAAGCTGCGACCGATGATGTCGACGCCGTTGGCCAACAGGGCCGCGGCCAGGGAGTCACCTTCAAAGCCCTTGTACACCTGGCCGTTGAACGTGAAGCTGAGGACTTTGTTGCGGTCGATCCGTCCACCGTTGGACAGGCGATTGATCTGGCTCATACCTTCGCTCCCAGAGCCTGCGCGGCCGCTTTCGAACTATCAGTCTTGTCGGTGAACTGCGGCTTGCTGCCGATCTTGTAGGTTTCGAGAATCTCGTAGGTCACGGTGTCGCGGGTGACGTTGAAATACTGGCGGCAACCGGCGACGTGATCCCAGAGTTCGTGGTGCAGGCCACGGGGGTTGTCACGGAAGAACAGGTAGTCGCCCCACTCCTCGTCGGTGCAGGTGTTCGGATCCAGCGGACGCGGGATGTGCGCCTGGCCGGAAGCGTGGAATTCCTCTTCGGAGCGCAGTTCGCCGCAGTGAGGACAGAAGATATGCAACATAGGAAATTTCTCCTGTTAGTGGGCGACGGCAGCAGCGCCGTGTTCGTCGATCAGCGCACCGTTGTGGAACCGGTCGATGGAGAAAGGTGCCGCCAGCGGGTGCATTTCACCCTTGGCCAGGCTCGCCGCAAACACGTTGCCCGAACCCGGCGTGGCCTTGAAGCCACCGGTACCCCAGCCGCAGTTGAAAAACATGTTCGGCACCGGGGTCTTGGAAATGATCGGGCAGGCATCCGGCGTGGTGTCGACGATGCCGCCCCACTGGCGGTTCATGCGCACCCGCGACAGCACCGGGAACATCTCGACGATGGCCTGGATGGTGTGCTCGATCACCGGGTACGAACCGCGCTGGCCGTAGCCGTTGTAGCCGTCGATACCGGCGCCGATCACCAGGTCGCCCTTGTCGGACTGGCTGATGTAACCGTGCACCGCGTTGGACATGATCACGCTGTCGATAATCGGCTTGATCGGCTCGGACACCAGCGCTTGCAGTGGGTGTGATTCGATCGGCAGACGGAAGCCGGCGAGCTTGGCCATGTGCCCGGAGTTACCGGCTGTCACCACACCGACGCGCTTGGCACCGATGAAGCCCTTGTTGGTTTCGACGCCGATGCACACGCCGTTTTCCTTGCGAAAGCCGATCACTTCGGTCTGCTGGATCAAGTCCACGCCGAGGGCGTCGGCGGCCCGGGCAAAGCCCCAGGCCACGGCATCGTGACGGGCCACGCCGCCGCGCCGCTGGACGGTAGCGCCCATCACCGGGTAGCGGGTGTTCTTCGAGCAGTCCAGGTACGGAATCTCGTCGGCAACCTGTTTGGCGTTGAGCAGTTCGCCGTCGACGCCATTGAGGCGGTTGGCGCTGACCCGACGCTCGGAATCACGAATGTCCTGCAGGGTGTGGCACAGGTTGTAGACGCCACGCTGGGAGAACATCACGTTGTAGTTGAGGTCCTGGGACAGGCCTTCCCAGAGTTTCATCGCGTGTTCGTAGAGGTGCGCCGACTCGTCCCACAGGTAGTTGGAACGCACGATGGTGGTGTTGCGCGCGGTGTTACCGCCGCCCAGCCAGCCTTTCTCGACCACGGCCACGTTGGTGATGCCGTGCTCCTTGGCCAGGTAGTAGGCGGTTGCCAGACCATGCCCGCCACCGCCGACGATGACCACGTCGTAGACTTTTTTCGGGGTCGGCGTGCGCCACATGCGCTGCCAGTTTTCGTGGTGGCTGAGGGAGTGTTTGAAGAGGCCGAAGCCTGAGTAGCGTTGCATAGTCATTTCTCCAAAAACCGCGCTCAGCGATAAACCGGGAAGTCAGCGCACAGGGCCGAGACCTGCTGGGCGACATTGGCCTCGACATCGGCATCGCCGAGGTTGTCGAGGATGTCGCAGATCCAGCCGGCCAGCGTGACGCACTGACTCACTTTGAAGCCGCGCGTGGTGACCGCCGGGGTGCCGATGCGCAGGCCGGAAGTGACGAACGGCGACTGTGGGTCATTCGGCACGGCGTTCTTGTTCACCGTGATGTGCGCACGACCAAGGGCGGCATCGGCGTCTTTGCCGGTGAGACCCTGGCGGATCAGGCTGACCAGGAACAGGTGATTGTCGGTGCCGCCGGACACTACATCGTAGCCACGTTTGATAAACACGCTGGCCATGGCCTGGGCGTTGTCGATCACTTGTTGCTGATAAGCCTTGAAGCCTGGCTCCAGCGCTTCCTTGAAGCACACGGCCTTGCCGGCAATCACGTGCATCAGCGGGCCACCCTGGGCACCGGGGAACACAGCGGCGTTGAGCTTCTTCTCGATTTCCTCGTTGGCCTTGGCCAGGATCAGGCCGCCACGCGGACCGCGCAGGGTCTTGTGGGTGGTGGTGGTGACCACGTCGGCGTACGGCAGCGGATTGGGGTACAGACCGGCAGCGACCAGGCCGGCAACGTGGGCCATGTCGACGAACAGCAGCGCGCCGACCTTGTCGGCAATCTGCCGGAAGCGCGGGAAGTCGAGGGTCTTGGAGTAGGCCGAGAAGCCGGCGACGATCATCTTCGGCTGGCACTCGACGGCCAGGCGCTCGACCTCGTCGTAGTCGATCAGGCCGGTCTTGGTGTCGATCCCGTACTGCACGGCGTTGTACAGCTTGCCCGAGGACGACACCTTGGCGCCGTGGGTCAGGTGACCGCCGTGGGCCAGGCTCATGCCCAGGATGGTATCGCCAGCCTGGATCAGGGCCAGGTACACCGCGCTGTTGGCCGAAGAGCCGGAGTGCGGCTGGACGTTGGCGTAGTCGGCACCGAACAGTTGCTTGGCGCGCTCGATGGCCAACGCTTCGACTTTATCCACATGCTCGCAGCCACCGTAGTAACGCTTGCCCGGATACCCTTCGGCGTATTTGTTGGTCAGGCCACTGCCCTGTGCTTGCATGACGCGCTTGCTGGTGTAGTTCTCTGACGCGATCAGCTCGATGTGATCTTCCTGGCGTTGCTCCTCGGCATTCATCGCCGCCAGCAGTGCATCGTCATAACCCTGGATCTGGTCTTGCTTGCTGAACATCGCGTCTCTCCCAGCGGCGGTGGTGCGCCATTTTGTCTTGGTGAGGCACCGGCCTGGCGGCAGTGCCCTTTGATGCGATGGTATGACCGGCGCAGACCGGTCAAATGCCTACGGACGCCACACAAAGGTGCGTTTACGACATGGGCTGAAATGGACACGTCGTACTCGCTCACAAGATCAACACACTACCTGTGGGAGCGGGCTTGCTCCGGGCGGCGTTCCGACGATGGCGGAGGGTCAGCCGACTCTTATGCCGGATGTGACGCCGTCATCTCGGGCAAGCCGGCTCCCACACGGTTATGCGGCGATATTGCGGACGAGTAACAGAAGCAGAAAATGTAGCGGATACAAGGCATACGCCCAACGGCGCATCGGCGGTGGCTTGAGATGTCTGGTATGTCGCAACAAGACCAGACCCAGCAATGGCGCAATCAGGCAGACACCAAGAGCGACCACCGCCACCGGGTTGCCCAGGCGGGTGGCGGCAATCAGCACCTGCCATTGATTCGCCGCCAGGCAGACCAGCCCCGGCAACACGGCCCAGTACCATGGCCGACGCATCACCAGCCATGTCGCCAACGGTAGCAACACGCCAAAGACGCCAAACATCAGTCGCTCACTCAACAGCGTCGCCAGCAGCAGCGCGACCAGCCCCAAGCCCCGCGCCTGCAGGTCCTTTCGCAACCAGCCACGCGCCACCAGCAAGCCCAACGCCAGCGTCGGCAACACGTTCAGCACATCGGGGTCGGGAATGAATAGGCGGTAGGGGATTTCGCTCACCAGGCTAAACAGCATCAACCACCCCAGATAACGCCACTGACCGCCGGTCGGCGCTGTCGACGTACGGGCCAGGTTTACCGCCATCGCCAGGCAGAACCAGGGAAACGCCAGGCGGCCCGGCACATAGAGCACATCGAGCGGCCAACCGACATAGCGCAGATGGTCCAGAACCATGCTCAGCAGTGCCAACCATTTGAGCAGATCGAGTGCACCGTCACGTTGCGTCACGTGCATAATTGCGCCTCGACTGTGTAGTTTTCTGACAGATACATCGCGTGTGCTCTCCGGACGATCTTCGGTAACGTACGCACCCTCATTGACCACGAGCCGCTTCACCATAAGCGCCTCGACCACGGAAGCCGGCCATGACCGATAAGAGCCAACAATTCGCCAGTGACAACTATTCCGGCATCTGCCCTGAAGCCTGGGCGGCCATGGAACAGGCCAACCAGGGCCACCAGCGCGCCTACGGCGACGATGAATGGACCGCCCGCGCCTCGGACTATTTCCGCAAACTGTTCGAAACCGACTGCGAAGTGTTCTTCGCCTTCAACGGCACCGCCGCCAACTCCCTGGCCTTGTCGTCGTTGTGCCAGAGTTACCACAGCGTGATCTGCTCGGAAACCGCCCACGTCGAAACCGACGAATGTGGCGCCCCGGAATTCTTCTCCAACGGCTCCAAGCTGCTCACCGCGCGCACCGAAAACGGCAAGCTGACGCCGGAGTCGATCCGCGAGATCGCCCTCAAGCGCCAGGACATCCACTACCCCAAACCACGGGTCGTGACCCTGACCCAGGCCACCGAAGTCGGCAGCGTCTACACCCCGGAAGAAATTCGCGCCATCAGCGCCACCTGCAAAGAGCTGGGCCTGAACCTGCACATGGACGGCGCGCGTTTTTCCAACGCCTGTGCCTTCCTCGATTGCTCGCCGGCCGACCTGACCTGGAAAGCCGGGGTCGACGTCTTGTGTTTTGGTGGCACGAAAAACGGCATGGCGGTGGGTGAAGCGATTCTGTTCTTCAACCAGAAACTGGCCGAAGACTTCGACTACCGCTGCAAACAGGCCGGACAACTGGCGTCGAAGATGCGCTTCCTCTCGGCGCCCTGGGTTGGCCTGCTGGAGCACGACGCCTGGCTCAAGCACGCCCGCCACGCCAACTACTGCGCACAGCTGCTGGCGGAACTGGTCAGCGACATTCCCGGCGTCGAACTGATGTTCCCGGTGCAGGCCAACGGCGTGTTCCTGCAACTTTCGGAAGCCGCCGTGGCCGCACTCACCGCTCGCGGCTGGCGCTTCTACACCTTCATCGGCAAAGGCGGCGCACGCTTCATGTGCTCCTGGGACACCGAGGAAGAACGCGTGCGGGAATTGGCGCGGGACATCCGTGAGGTGATGAGCGCCTGAGGTCGCTGCCAACGGCGCTGCACATCTCGGCGGCGCCGTTCATCCGAACTGGCATTTCTGACAGTTCAACGCCTCCAAGTCGCCAGCGTAGCCTGTACGCACCTGAAAAGGAGTTCACGCAGTCTTTCAGGAACCATGGTCTGTCGAAGATTCGACGGAGAACCTGAATTCCAGAAGAGCGCAATCAAAATGAACGATAAAACCTTGGGCCAACCGCTGACAAACGACTCCGAAAGCACCGCCACGCCTATCACGTGGGACGAATTGGTCAAAATTGTGCAGGTCGGCGACATCGTTCGCAGGTCAAACAGAAACTCACAGATCACGGGCAAGGAATTCAAGGAGGATGCGCAAGGGCTATTCAACATAATGCTGATTAGCCGTGAAGTTTAAGTACCGACGCCAATAGCCCGCATCATCGATTAATGGCGGCTTGAGTCCTGACTCACTCCACTGCGGCCAGATGCTTGCCGCCTCGGCGCAGTGGCCTCCACCCACCACAGACACTGTGGATCGAAACCTCCAGAAGCCATCCCTCACACCGACGCCTGCAAGACTTCGTCTACATTGTCTATCGAGCCAACCCGCTCGCATAACAATAATCAGGAGCGTCAGCATGTCATTGCAAGGCAAAACCCTGTTCATCACCGGCGCCAGCCGCGGCATCGGCCGCGAGATCGCCCTGCGGGCCGCGCGCGATGGCGCCAACATTGTGATCGCCGCCAAAAGTGCCGAGCCCCACGCCAAGCTGCCGGGGACGATTTTCAGTGTCGCAGAGGAAGTGCAGGCCGCCGGGGGTAAAGCCTTGGCGCTGCAGGTTGATGTGCGTGATGAAGACGCTGTGCGGGCGGCGCTGGCCCGGGCCAACGAACATTTCGGCAGCATTGATGCACTGATCAACAACGCCGGGGCGATCAAGCTGACCGGGGTGCAACACATCGAGCTCAAGCGTTTCGACCTGATGCACCAGATCAACACCCGCGCGGTCTTGCTGTGCAGCCAGGCTGCGTTGCCGTACCTGAAAAAGTCCGGCGGCCACATCCTCAACCTGTCCCCACCGCTGAACCTGGACACCAAGTGGTTCGCCCAGTACAGCCCTTACACCGTCACCAAATACGGCATGAGCATGCTGACGCTGGGCATGAGTGAGGAATTCAAGGGTTACGGGATCAGCGTCAACTCGCTATGGCCGCAGACGATGATCGCCACCGCCGCAATCGAGTTCCAGTTGGGCTCACGGGAATCGTTCAAGCATGCGCGCCTGCCTGCGATCATGGCCGATGCTGCCCATGTGATTCTGAGCAGCAGCGGGCGCAGCCTGACCGGGCGCTTACTGATTGATGAGCAAATACTGCGCGAAAGCGGCGTGACGGAGTTCGAACACTACCGGTTCGCACCCGACAGCAGCGACACGTTGATGACGGATCTCTTCGTCGACTGAAAAACACCCTTCCCTGTAGGCGCGAGCGCCCGCTTGCTCCTACAGTAGATCGGTGTTGATCAGAACTCGATCCGCACATCCCCCTTCGGCACGCTGCAGCACGACAGGATGAACCCTTCGGCCTCGTCTTCCTCGGTGATCCCGCCGTTGTGATCCATCTCCACCTCGCCCCCCAGCTTCATCACCTTGCAGGTCCCGCAAATGCCCATGCCGCAGGCCTTGGGAATCAGCAGGCCAAGCTTGGCCGCCGCCGCGTGCACGGTTTCTCCCGGGGCCACGCGGATGCTTTTGCCGGACGCGGTGAACTCCACCTGGTGCAGGTCGGCGACGTCGATTTCCGGGGCATCGGCCGCCTGCTCCGCTTGCTCCACCGCATCGGCGCGGGCTTCCGGCGGCGTGGCACCGAAGGACTCCTCGTGGTAGCGCGTCATGTCGAAGCCTGCCGCCTCCAGCAAGCGCTTGACCGCATTCATGTACGGCGTCGGGCCGCAGCAGAACACTTCACGCTCGAGGAAGTCCGGCGCCATCAGTTCGAGCATCTTGTGGTTCAGGTAACCGCGATAACCGGACCACGGCTCGCCCAGGCCGTGCTTCTCGCAAATCAGGTGCAGGCTGAAGTTGTCGATCCGCGACGCCATGTGCTCCAGCTCGCGGTGATAAATGATGTCTTTCGGGGAGCGGGCGCTGTGGATAAACACCATGTCGACATTGCCGTTGGTGTCGTAGAACCAGCGCGCCATCGACATCACCGGGGTAATGCCCACGCCGCCGCTGAGGTAGAGCACTTTCGGCGCGGTGAAATCCATCGCGTTGAACAGCCCGACCGGCCCGTGCACCGCCAACTCCTGGCCTTCGTGCAGGGTGTCGTGCAGCCAGTTTGAGACCTTGCCGCCCGGCACCCGCTTGATGGTCACCGAGAAGCTGTAGGGCACCGACGGCGAGCTGGAGATGGTGTATGAGCGCATGATCGGCTGGCCGTCGATTTCCAGCTCCAGGGTGACAAACTGCCCCGGCTTGAAAAAGAACATGATCGGCTGGTCGGCCATGAAACAGAAGGTGCGCACGTCCCAGGTTTCCTGGATGACTTTGACGCAACGGACAATGTGTCGACCATTGGCCCAGGTCTGGGTGGTTACCGGGTTCAGGAAGCTGTTGGACATGCTGTTCTCCACGGCCGACTGTCGGCCTCATGTTGGCGATTCTGCGTATAGCGCTGACCGGCCATTTACCTATCTGCGACATTCACATGCTTATCGCGACCAGCCCCTTGCTACCGGGGGTTGAGCGTCGGGAACAGAGTGGGCCATGTCGCTCGTGGATAAGGTTCTGGGCGGCTGCAGCCCCACACTCGCCTCAACAGATAAACACTGTTTATGTCTTGCGTAGCAACCGTATCAGCCACTATTCGCCGGCCACACAGAATGGCCTTGAGGACTCAATCGATGGACGTCACCGCAAAAATCAGCCTGGGCGATCCGCTGGAACCCGCACGCAAGGCCACCGCCCAGATGTTGCAGGAACGTGAGCGCACGTTCTCGCTGCCCCAGCCGTTCTACTCTGATGAGCGGCTGTTCGATATCGACATGCAGGAGATTTTTCAGAAAGAGTGGTTGATCGCCGGCATGACGTGCGAAATCCCGACCAAGGGCAACTACCTGACCCTGCAGATCGGCAAGAACCCGATCATCGTGATCCGCGGTGCCGAGGGGGTGGTGCATGCCTTCCACAACGTCTGCCGCCACCGTGGCTCGCGCCTGTGCACCAGCGATAAAGGCAAGGTGGCCAAGCTGGTCTGCCACTACCACCAGTGGACCTATGAGCTGGACGGTCGCCTGCTGTTTGCCGGCACCGAGATGGGTGACGACTTCGACATGAAGCAGTACGGCCTCAAGCCGGTGAATGTGAAGACCGCGGGGGGCTATATCTTCATCAGCCTGGCGGAAAACCCGCCGGCCATCGATGACTTCCTGTCGACGCTGAACCACTACATGGAACCGTACGATATGGAGAACACCAAGGTGGCGATCACCACCACCTTGATGGAAAAAGCCAACTGGAAGCTGGTGCTGGAGAACAACCGCGAGTGCTACCACTGCAACGCCTCGCACCCGGAACTGCTGAAAACCCTGCTCGAATGGGACGACGTCACCGACCCCCGTG
Organism: Pseudomonas kielensis; assembly: GCF_014236655.1. Lineage (GTDB taxonomy): Bacteria > Pseudomonadota > Gammaproteobacteria > Pseudomonadales > Pseudomonadaceae > Aquipseudomonas > Aquipseudomonas kielensis. The sequence continues at coordinate 193,461 of NZ_JACMYG010000004.1, read as the reverse complement.
CCGACCAGGCCTTCAAGGACCACGTCGCCGCCTCTGCCGCCGCCTGGGAAGCCGAGAAGATTCCGTACGCCCACGCCAGCTTCGGCCTGCGCAACCGCATTGTGCGCATGCCGCTGCTCAAGGGCACCGTGTCGATGACCCTGGACGGCAAGCAAGGCTGCAAGAAACTCATGGGGCGCATCCAGAACCCGGACCTGGGCTCGATGCGCATCCTGCACCTGCCGCACTCCTGGAACCACTGCATGGGCGATCACATCATTGTGTTCACCGTGTGGCCGATCAGCGCCCAGGAAACCATGGTCACCACCAAGTGGCTGGTGCACAAGGACGCCGTCGAAGGCGTGGACTACGACGTCGACCGCATGCGCCAGGTCTGGGACGCCACCAACGACCAGGACCGTCGCCTGGCCGAAGAGAACCAGCGCGGCATCAACTCCACCGCCTACCAGCCAGGGCCCTACTCCAAGACCTATGAGTTCGGCGTGGTGAACTTTGTCGATTGGTACAGCGAGCGGTTGCTGAGCAACCTGGGCGCTGAGCCTGCGCCTTACCTCAAAGGGGTTCCGGTTCAAGGCTGACGCCACCGCCCGTGTAGGCGCGAGAAAGCTCGTGCCTACACGGGGCTTGTTCGCAACTTCCGTTAGAACTGTACGAAATATGATCTATTGCGTTCAGAGCTATATTGCACGTGCCTCCCAGCCTTCAGTAAACAAGTTATCCACACCTCCACCCACAGCTAATGGGGACAACTGTGGAAATGCTGCCGATTTTCTCCACAGAAACTGAAGAAAATCCGTGACTTATCCAAATGTGTGGTTTTCACCGGTGATTGGTTGTTTTTTGATCGAAAGCCTGAAAGCCTCGGCCTGTATGGCTCTTATCAGATCGCAAACACCTTATCCACAGAAGCGCCAACAGACTTTGGGGGCAACTTGTGCACCGTCGCCCTGTTGTGTGGAAAACCCTGTCCAGACAGCAGATTTCAAGGCGTCCAGAGTGCATCGAGGGGTATAAACAGGCATTTGGTTATTTATTGACCAAAATCTTGAAAGGCCCGATTAATAAGGCTCACAGCCAATAGTGAACATCTTATCCACAGAAGCGCCAACAGAGATTGGGGGCAAGTCTTGAACCCGGCAGCGCCTCATCCACTGAAAAAAGCTCGAAAAAACAAGCAATAGCACTGGTTGTTTTTCGTACAAAGGCCTGCAGGGCTTGCTGTGCAGGGCGTGTAGCGATGGGCGAACATGTTATCCACAGAAGCGCTAACAGGGATTGTGGGTAACCGATGCGCACTCTTTGCGATCTAGGTTTTCCTGATCTGCGAAGCATCCTGTATTGGCAGGCCGGACAAACCAGCTGAAGTTGGAACAGAAGATCCGGGAACAGAATCACTCAAAGGTATAACTGTAACCTGAGTAATCGAAGCGGGAGGTTGAACGTTTTTTGTCGAACCAAACGAAGGCAACAAGCTTTTGAGGTTATCTGTGATGGTTTTCCACAGCCCCCTCCCCTTATAGGCATTCGCAGCTCCGATAGCCACTCGCGTTAAAGCCCCCGTCAGCAATGCTGCGGTTCCTACATTGGCAACATGGTTTCCAAGCGCGCTTCCCGATAAATGCAAAGCCGCCCCAGCAGCACTGGTGAGCGAGCCGGCCAAGCTGATACGCGAGGCATTCAAAGCGGCTCCAGTAAGCTTGGGTCCTATCAGTGTGGCCCCCGTGACTGCGGTGTGCAGTCCAGCGGTCAGGAACGGCTGAATGAGCTTGGCTACAAACACAGGGTACTCACCCGTCGGATCCTTAAAGTTGACCGGATCACCCCTGGAGTAGGTGTACGAGTTGATCCCCCCTTTATCAAACGGACTCAACCGATCCGGGCTGTGAAACCGCATCAACAGCGGGTTATAGACCCGATGGCCATTGCCCAGGTGATACCAGCCAGTAGGACGTTCTTTGAGCTGCCCATTGAAGCCCAGGCCCGCACTCGTCGGCCTCAGGCTACTGGGCGAACCATAGGGGGTGTAAGCGCGAAGGTTCGGACCGCTGCGGTCCAACTCGGCGAGGATGGATTGTTGCAGGTCGGTAGCCAGCAACAAGGTACGCGGCTGCAAAACAGTGGCGGCCGGTGAGCGGACAGGAAGAGGAGAATTACCGGTAACGTGCATCAGGCAGCCTCGCATCGATCCAGACGCCCCGCAGCACGCCTGCGGGGGCTCATCCATGCTCATCAACCTAACAAAAGCGCATTGAATGCAACACTAGCAGTTCTGCTAGGAACGCCGTCAGAACTAGCGAACAACGCCCTCTTCGACCAGCAACTTGAGGATCGCCTCGGCACCTTCCTGGGCGGTCACGCCCTTGAGCACCTGGCCACCGCCACCGCTGGCCTTGGCCGTCGCGGCTTTCATACGGTCGGCACCGCTTTTGGCCTTGATCACCTTCAAGCGTTTGGGCCGTGGCTTGGCCGGATGCAGGGTGGCGACCGCCAATAGTTCATCGTCGACGATCTCCACGTCCTCGGCCTGCAACACCCCGCGCCGGGCCGGGCCGTAGGCGCTCTGGCGTGGCTTGGGTGCGGCGTTATCCACCGTCGCCAGGAACGGCAGGCGCACCTTCAAGCGACGGCGTTGACCGCGGGGCAAGGCTTGCAGCACCAGCGCAGACGCGCCGTCGATCGACTCCACCTGCGCCAGCCCCACCACCAGCGGCCAGCCGAGGCTTTCAGCCAGCAGGAACGGCAACATGCCCGAGCCTTCACCGGTTTCCGCCTGGCTACCGGTCAGCACCACCTGGGCTCCGGCATCACGCAAGTACGCGGTCAAGGCCGGCAGCGCATCGGCGCCTTCCGGTTGTTCCAGCACATGCAGCTGTTCCAGCCCCATGCCCAGGTAAGCGCGCAGGGCGGGCTCGGCGATGTCGCCGGCATGCAGCACCTGCAAGTTATCCCCAGCCAGTTGCAGACCCAGTTCCACCGCCCGCGCATCCTGCTCCGCGCGACGGGGCCGACCGGAAGTCGGGTGGGCGCCGATGGAGACCAGGCTGATGATTTTCGTGCTCATAACCCTTTCCTTCCCTTAAGCCGCATCGCGCTTGGCACCGTTGCGGTAAGCCTCTACCGCCGCGATCAAGGCGTGAAGAATCTCGGCGCTCTCGCCGATCACCGACAGGTCGGCCCGCTTGATCATGTCGCACCCGGGATCCAGGTTGATCGCCACCACCTTGTCGCAGGCACCGATGCCCTGCAGGTGCTGGATCGCCCCGGAAATCCCCACCGCCACGTAGACCCGTGCGGTGACCCAGGTGCCGGACGCCCCGACCTGCCGGTCGCGGGCCATGAAGCCGTCGTCCACCGCCACCCGCGAGGCGCCTTCGGTGGCCCCCAGCGCAGCGGCGGTCTGGTGGAACAACGCCCAATCCTTGACCCCGTTACCGCCCGAGAAGATGAACTCGGCTTCGGCCATCGGAATTGCTGCCGGGTCCACTGCCACCGCCCCCAGATCCTCAATCCGCGAGAGACTGCGCGCGACGGTTGTGGATAACTCCACCGGCAAGGCTTCGTGACGGGTTTCGCTGACCGGTTCGGCGCATTCGACGGCGGCCAGAATCAAGCGTGCGAGCGGACGAGCAAGGTCTTGCAAGCCGGCGCCGGCACGGCCGATGCACGCCTGGTCCTTGACCTGCCAGACCCGCGTGGCCGGGCGTTCGCCCAGGGCGGCGGCGAAGCGCCGACCCAGTTCACCGCCACCGGTGCGACTGTCCGGCAGCAACCAGTGACGCGGGCTGAACTGGTTATCCACAGCCCGCAGGCCCTGGACCCGTTGTTCCGGTGCATAACCGCTGAACTGCTCGCCTTCGAGCACCAGCAAGCGATCAACGCCAGCCGTGGCGAAGGCGCTCTCTTTGTGTTCGCCGAAGACCACGGCCAGGACCGCGCCGTCCTTGCCGGCCAATTGATGCGCCAGGCCGAGCAAGTCGCGGTCATGGCTGCTCAAGCGGCCGCCGACCATGTCCGGCACCACGCTGATGTAAAACGCCGGTGCAGGCACCTGATGCAACGGCAACTGCACTTCAACGGCGGCCGTACGCTTGGTCGCGCCGCCCTGCTGCGCGCCACTGCGGTCGATGCGCTTGACCCCGTTGGGGCCGATGAAGCCGACTCCATGGGGATTCTTGCGGATGACGCCGTTAGGCCCCATCCAGCTGTGTTGCGCCGGTTGCATGGCCGCGTGCAGCGGGTGCAGGCGGTTGCGGGCAATCCATTCAGCACGGGGGTCGCGGCGGATAATCTCGCTCATCAGTGCAACTCCGCAGGTTCACGTTGGGCCGGCGTGATCGGCTTGCTGGGTGCCTGGTCTTCCAGCAGCGCATCGGCCACCAATTCGGCAATGTCCTTGATCAACGGTCGCGGCTCGACCACGCCTTCCAGCATCGCGGTGCACTGCGGGCAGCCCACGGCCACCAGTTCGGCACCTGTTTCGCGGATGTCTTCCATGCGCATGTCCGGAATCCGCTGCTTGCCGGGGATGTCCGTGATCGGCGCGCCGCCGCCACCGCCGCAGCAGCGCGAGCGGAAGCCGGAGCGTTGCATCTCTTTGACTTCGATACCGAGGGCGCGCAGCACTTCACGCGGTGCCTCATATTCGCCGTTGTAGCGGCCCAGGTAGCACGGGTCGTGATAGGTCACGCTATTGCCTTTGTGCTGGCCGAGGTTCAACGCACCGGCACCGATGATTTGTGCCATGTAGGTACTGTGGTGCTGTACCAGGTAATTGCCATCGAACGCGCCGTACTCGTTTTTCAGCACGTGGAAGCTGTGCGGGTCACAAGTGACGATACGGTTGAAGCGGTATTTGGCCAGGGTCTGGATGTTGCGTTTGGCCAACAGTTGGAAGGTCGCTTCATCGCCCAGGCGTCGGGCCACGTCACCGCTGTCGCGCTCTTCGAGGCCAAGCACGGCGAAGTCGACTTTGGCCGCTTTCAGCACTTTGACGAACGCGCGCAGCGTGCGCTGGTTGCGCATGTCGAAGGCGCCGTCGCCGACCCATAACAGCACGTCGGTGGATTGCTTCTCGCTGAGCAGGTTCAGGTTCAGGTCCGCCGCCCAGTTCATCCGCCCGCCAGGGGCGAAGCCGCCCGGGTTGTCGGTGGCGATCAGGTTTTCCAGGACCTCGGCACCCTTGTTCGGGGTCGCGCCTTTTTCCAGGGTCAGGTGCCGGCGCATGTCGACGATAGCGTCCACGTGCTCGATCATCATCGGGCATTCTTCGACGCAGGCCCGGCAGGTGGTGCACGACCACAGGGTCTCGGCGTCCACCAGACCGTTGACGATCGGCTGATGCGGATTGCCTGCATGTTCGCCGATTGGCTTGCCTGGGTACGGGCTGCCGGCGAACTTGGCGTCGGTGCCACCGGCCAGGCCGACCACCATGTCCTGAATCAGCTTTTTCGGGTTCAGCGGTTGGCCGGCGGCAAACGCCGGGCACGCGGCTTCGCACTTGCCGCACTGCACGCAGGCGTCAAACCCCAGCAGTTGGTTCCAGGTGAAATCCTTGGGTTTTTCCACGCCCAGCGGTGCGCTTGGATCGTTCAGATCCAGTGGTTTCAAACCGGTGGAGCGACCGCCACCAAAACGCTCGGCGCGACGGTGCCAGGCCAGATGCAAGGCGCCGGCGAAGGCGTGCTTCATCGGCCCGCCCCAGGTCATGCCGAAGAACAACTCGGACACACCCCACAGCACCCCCAGCCCGAGGATAGCCACCACCAGCCAGCCACCGAAATGCTCCGGGAGAATGCCCGCCACTGGCAGGGTCACCAGGAAGAAAGACGCCGAGAACGCCAGCAGGCTCTTCGGCAAACGCATCCACGGGCCTTTGGACAACCGGGCTGGCGGGTTGCGCCGGCGCAGGTAAACGAAGATCGCCCCCACGAACATCACTGCCGTCATCAACAGCAGCGCATACCCCAGGAAGCGGTTATGCAGGCCAAATCCGTGGACCAGGATCGCCAGAACCGCCGACGCGACAGCGCCGCCGGCCGTGGCGACGTGGGTATTGGCGATGTATTTGTCCCGCGCCACCACGTGGTGCAGGTCGACCATGTAGCGCTTGGGCATGGCGAGCAGGCCGCCGATCAGGTCGACTTTCGAAGCCCGGCCCCGACGCCACATGGCCACCCGCCGCAAGGCGCCCAGGACAGCCAGGCCCAAGGCAGCAAACAGCAGGATGGGAAGAATTGTGTTCAACATGGGTGTTGCTCCCAAAGACCTCAGGGTCTTAACGATCTGGATACCTGACCCGACTCCTGTGGGAGCGGGCTTGCCCGCGATAGCGATAGGTCAGTCAACATTGGTGTTGAATGTGCTGCCGTCATCGCGGGCAAGCCCGCTCCCACATTGGTTTGGCGTCGTATCAGAAATCCTTACACAGCCGCAGGGCGTCATAGATCGCAGCATGCGTGTTGCGCTGGGCCACGCAGTCGCCGATGCGGAACAGCAGATAACCGTCGCCGCTCTGCTCCAGGCAAGGCTGGGGCTTGATCGCGAACAGCGCTTCAACGTCCATCTGGCCCTTGTTGCGCGAACCTTCCTTCAGCGCGTAGTAGATTTCTTCATCTGGCCGCACGCCGTTTTCCACCACCACCTGGTCGACCACCCGCTCCTCCTTGGCGCCGGTGTATTCGTTCTCCAGCACGGCAATCAGCTTGTCGCCTTCGCGGTAGACCTTTTCCAGCATCATGTCGCCGGTCATGATCACTTCCTTGGGGTACATGCTGCGGTAGTAGGTCGGGAACGACGTACCGCCGATGGCCACGCCGGGCTTGATGTCGTCGGTGACGATCTCGACCTGGCAACCCTTGTCGGCCAGGAAGTCGGCCACCGACATCCCGGTGAATTCACAGATGGTGTCGTAGACCAGCACGTTCTTGCCGGGCGCCACCTTGCCGTCGAGCACGTCCCAACTGCTGACCACCAGGCCTTCGGCCGCGCCCCAGTGTTCGTTCTGCTCCAGGAACGGATGCCCGCCAACCGCCAGCACCACCACGTCCGGACGCAGGTCGAGAATGGTCGCGGCATCGGCCGCCACACCCAGGCGCAGGTCGACTTTCAGGCGTGCCAGTTCCAGCTGGAACCAGCGGGTGATACCGGCGATCTGGTCCCGTTGCGGGGCTTTGGAGGCCGTGGTGATCTGCCCACCGATGAATTCCTTCTTCTCGAACAGGGTCACGTCATGGCCACGTTCCGCCGCGACGCGCGCAGCTTCCATCCCGGCCGGGCCGGCACCGACCACGACCACCTTGCGTTTCGGCCCGGTGGACTTCTCGATGATGTGCGGCACGCCCATGTATTCACGGGACGTCGCGGCGTTCTGGATGCACAACACGTCCAGGCCCTGGTACTGCCGGTCGATGCAGTAGTTGGCACCCACGCATTGCTTGATCTGGTCGATCTGGCCCATCTTGATCTTGGCGATCAGGTGCGGGTCGGCGATATGGGCGCGGGTCATGCCGACCATATCGACATAGCCGCCTTCCAGAATCCGCGTGGCCTGGTTCGGGTCCTTGATGTTCTGCGCGTGCAACACCGGAACCTTGACCACTTCCTTGATCCCGGCCGCCAGGTGCAGGAACGGCTCCGGTGGATAACTCATGTTGGGGATCACGTTGGCCAGGGTGTTGTGGGTATCGCACCCCGAGCCGACCACACCGATGAAATCGAGCATGCCGGTGTCGTCGTAGTACTTGGCGATCTGCTTCATGTCTTCGTGGGACAGACCGTCCGGGTGGAACTCGTCACCGCACAGGCGGATGCCGACACAGAAGTCGTCACCGACCTCGGCACGCACTGCCTTGAGCACTTCCAGGCCAAACTTCATGCGGCCTTCAAAGGTGCCACCCCACTCGTCAGTGCGCTTGTTGACCCGCGGGCTCCAGAACTGGTCGATCATGTGCTGGTGCACGGCCGACAGCTCGACGCCGTCCAGGCCGCCGGCCTTGGCCCGACGCGCGGCCTGGGCGTAGTTGCCGATGACCCGCCAGATTTCTTCCGGCTCGATGGTCTTGCACGTGGCGCGGTGTACCGGTTCACGGATGCCCGACGGCGACATCAGGGTCGGCCAGTTAAAACCGTCCCACCGTGAGCGGCGGCCCATGTGGGTAATCTGAATCATGATCTTGGCGCCATGCTTGTGCATGGCGTCGGCGAGGTTCTGGAAGTGAGGAATGATGCGGTCGGTGGACAGGTTGACCGAGCTCCACCATTCCTGCGGGCTGTCGATGGCCACCACCGACGAACCGCCGCAAATCGCCAGGCCGATCCCGCCCTTGGCTTTCTCTTCGTAATACTTGACGTACCGATCGGTGGTCATGCCGCCGTCAGTGGCATACACCTCGGCGTGCGCGGTGCTGAGCACGCGGTTGCGGATGGTCAGTTTGCCGATCTGGATCGGCTGGAACATTGCTTCGAAAGCCATGGCAGGATCCTCGACTTACAACGGCTTGACGGTGAACAAGCCGTCGTCGTGGCCTTCTTCGGAGCCACCGTAAACCTGTTCGGCGACGGTGCGGATGTTGCTGCCGCGCGCCTGCAGGATCTGGTCCATGGCACCGGCAAACCAGCCGGTGAACATGTAGTCGACCTTGCGTCCAACCTTGCCGTACACATAGACAAACGCCGAGTGCTCGAGCTTGACGCTGGCAGTGCCTTTGTCGAGGTCAATGTCCTGGATCTTGAACAGGCCCCAGCCCCGTTGCGACAGGCGCTTCATGTAGTGCTCGAACACCGCGACACCTTCCAGGCCGTGGCATTCGGCTTCCTTCTCGCACCAGTGCCAGGCGGACTTGTAGCCGGCCTTGTAGAGGATTTCGGCGTAGGCGTCGGCACCCAGTACTTCTTCGATGCCCATGTGGTTGTTGACGAAGAAATGGCGCGGCACGTACAGCATTGGCAGGGCGTCGGAGGTCCAGACACCGGTCTCGCTGTCGACTTCGATTGGCAATTGCGGGGCGATCTTGGCCATGGAAACTAAACTCCAGAAAATTCGTGGTCAGTGCTTAGCAAAGCTTTTGCTTTGCTCTTATAAACAAGCTGTGTGAATGACTTTGGAGCCGTAGCGAGCACGTCGAGAGCAAGGAAGGACCGGAGCGACAAGCGAGACAGTACGGGACGTACGGCGAGCTTGGCGCGAAGACCTGACGCAGCTATCGGCGAGCGGAGTAGGCTCCAGAGTTATTCACTCGCCCCAGACGTCTTTGAGAACGTTCACCCAGTTCTCGCCCATGATCTTGCGCACCACGCGCTCAGGATGGCCGCGCTTGAGCAGGGTTTCGGTCAGGTTCGGGAACTCGCCCACGGTACGGATGCCCAGTGGGTTGATGATCTTGCCGAAGCTGGTCAGACGGCGGGCGTAGCCCTTGTCGTGGGTCAGGTATTCGAAGAAGTCCTGGCCATGGCCCTGGGTGAAGTCGGTGCCGATACCGATGGCGTCTTCGCCGACAATGTTCATGGTGTATTCGATGGCTTCGGCGTAGTCGTCGATGGTCGAATCGATGCCCTTGGCCAGGAACGGCGCGAACATGGTCACACCGACAAAACCGCCGTGATCGGCAATGAACTTGAGCTCTTCATCGGACTTGTTGCGCGGGTGCTCCTTGAGACCCGACGGCAGGCAGTGGGAGTAGCAGACCGGCTTTTTCGATTCGAGGATGACTTCTTCCGAGGTCTTGGAGCCGACGTGGGACAGGTCGCACATCACGCCGACGCGGTTCATCTCGGCGACGATCTCCCGACCGAAGCCCGACAGGCCGCCGTCACGCTCGTAGCAACCGGTGCCCACCAGGTTCTGGGTGTTGTAGCACATCTGCACAATGCCAACGCCGAGCTGCTTGAACACCTCGACATAGCCGATCTGGTCTTCGAAGGCGTGGGCATTCTGGAAGCCGAAGAGGATCCCGGTCTTGCCCAGTTCCTTGGCCTTGCGGATGTCGGCGGTGGTGCGCACCGGCATCACCAGGTCGCTGTTCTCGCGGATCAGTTTCTGACTGGCGGCGATGTTGTTGATGGTGGCCTGGAAGCCTTCCCACACTGACACGGTGCAGTTGGCCGCAGTCAGGCCACCCTTGCGCATGTCTTCAAACAGCTCACGGTTCCACTTGGCAATGATCAGCCCGTCGATAACGATGCTGTCGGCGTGCAGTTCGGCTGGGCTCATCAGGCTGTCCCCTTATTGGCGATTCATGCGCCGAATCGTCTGCCGGCGCTTTGGGTCAGCATATGCCTCGGTGCCTGGGCAGCCGGGTGCAAAAACGACAGGGGGTTTGCCGAAAGCGTCAATCCACGACAAAGGGTCACATCACCACCGGTTTGCCCGTCTGTTCTTTACCCCGCGCTTGGGCCAGAATCCGCCGCATCACTGAATGCTTCACGGAATTGGGACGACAGCTCAATGAAATCGATCTTCTTCGCATTGGCACTGATCGCGACCGGGGTACAGGCAGCTGAAGACGCTGACAACAACCCTTGTGATGCGGTCGAAAACGACATCCAGACCCTGGAATGCTCGGCGTACAACAAGACCACCGCCGAACAACTGCTCAAGGACAACTACCAGGGTTTGCTGGAGCGGTTCAGGGCTGAATACGCAGGCAACAAGACTCAGTTGGCGGACATCACCGGCAAACTGCAGGTCGCCGAACAACTGTGGATCAAGTCGCGGGACGCCGATTGCGCGATCGCGCCATTCCCTGCCGCCGTGGGCAGCAAGGCCTACATCATCGATCAGAACGACTGCCTGGCGAACAAGAGTGACGAACGCTCGGAGTTCCTGGAGTCACTGGCTCAGTGACGCAGCCACACCCCTCAACAACTGACTGAAAAAGGCGACCTCCATGAAACTCTGCGGCATCGAAATCAAAGGCAGTGAAGCGATCATCGCCGTCGCCTCCCTCGACGGCAAGGTGCTCAGCCACGTCGCCCTTTCCACCAAGAAAATCGCCCTGGACGATGACGACGACGCCGCCCACGTCAAACTGTTCGCCGCGCAAGTCGCAGCATTCGTCCGCGAGAACTCGATCGACCGCATCGCGATCAAAAAGCGCAGCAAGAAAGGCGAGTTCGCCGGCGGCCCGACCACCTTCAAGATCGAAGGCATATTCCAGCTGCTCGACAGCTGCGAAGTCACCCTGCTGTCGCCCCAGACCATCAACGCGCAGGCCAAAAAACACGACTTCGCCCTGCCGGCCACCCTCAACAAGTACCAGCATGAGGCCTACAAGGCGGCGTGTTCGGCCTTGATGAAGTCGTAGGAACAGAACAAACCTCATCGCTAGCAAGCCGTGCGCTGGCTCCGATCCTCTCGCGGACAGCGCTCGAACCGGGCCCGGTAGCTGCGGGTGAAATAGGACGGCGATTCAAAGCCGCAAGCGATGCTCACCTCCAGGACGCTCATGTCGGTCTGGCGCAGCAGTTTCCGGGCTTTTTCCAGGCGCAGGCCCAGGTAGAAATTGCTCGGGGTGTCGTTGAGGTGCAGGCGGAACAGACGCTCCAGCTGGCGCCGGGTAACTTTGATCGACTCTGCCAGTTCCAGGGTGCTCAGGGGCGGCTCGCTGTGCTGCTCCATCTCGCCAATCACCTGCACCAGCTTCTTGTTGCTGATGCCATAGCGCGTGGCGATCTGCATGCGCTGGTGGTCCTTGCGCGGGCGAATGCGCCCCAGCACGAACTGCTCGCTGACCTCGATCGCCAGCTCCGGGCCGTGGGCCTGGGCGATCAGGTCGAGCATCAGGTCGATGGACGCCGTACCGCCGGCCGAGGTGATACGCCGACGGTCGATTTCGAACAGCTCCTGGGTCACGCTGAGCTGTGGATAAGACTCCTTGAACGCCTCGATGGCTTCCCAGTGCAGGGTCACCCGATGGCCGTCCAGCAGACCCGCCTGGGCGAGGACAACACTGCCGGTATCGATCCCGCCGAGGGTGACGCCCTCGTGATCGAGGCGGTGCAGCCAGTGCTCCAGCGCCGGGTCGACGAACTTCAGCGGTTCGAAGCCGGCGACCACCAATAACGTCGCCCCCCTCTTCAACGGCTCCAGCGCCGCGTCGGCGTTGAGCGACATGCCGTTGCTGGCCAACACCGGCCCACCGTCGGCGCTCAGCACGTGCCAGCGATACAGCTCACCACGAAAGCGGTTGGCCACCCGCAGCGGCTCGATCGCCGAAATAAAACCGATGGCCGAAAAGCCCGGCATCAACAAGAAGTAGAAATCCTGGGACATGGAGCGCACTCGGTTGACGGGTAGCGTGGGGACGTTGATACGCCACTTGCAACAGGCATTCAAGAGCACAGGTCGCTGCAGTGCAAGAGCTGGTCGCCGTGGTGCGCTTTCATGGGCCTTGAGCTGCGTAACTTGGCATCACCGGCGCACAAAGACGACCGGACCCACAATAACGAACTGCCGAGGAACCTGAGATGAAACGACTGATAAGCCGCTGTGTTGTTGCGCTCAGCGCTAGTGCTTTGCTGAGTTCCGGCGCCATGGCCGCCGACCCCGCCGCGTGCCAGAACGTGCGCATGGGCGTGGTCAACTGGACCGACGTGATCGCCACCAGCGCCATGACCCAGGTCCTGCTCGACGGCCTCGGCTACAAGACCAAACAGACCAGCGCCTCGCAACAGATCATCTTCGCCGGCATTCGCGACCAGCGCCTGGACCTGTTCCTCGGCTACTGGAATCCGCTGATGACCCAGACCATCACCCCGTTCGTCGAAGCCAAGCAGGTCACGGTCCTGGCTGAACCCAGCCTCAAGGACGCCCGCGCCACCCTGGCCGTGCCGACGTACCTGGCCGACAAGGGCTTGAAGACTTTCGCCGACATCGCCAGGTTCGAAAAAGAACTGGGCGGCAAGATCTATGGCATCGAGCCCGGCTCGGGTGCCAACACCCAGATCAAGGCGATGATCGCCAAGAACCAGTTCGGCCTGGGCAAATTCCAGCTGGTCGAGTCCAGCGAGGCCGGCATGCTCGCGGCGGTCGACCGTGCCGTACGGCGCAAGGAAGCCGTGGTGTTCTTCGGCTGGGCGCCGCACCCGATGAACGTCAACGTGCAAATGACTTACCTGACCGGCAGCCAGGACGCCCTGGGGCCGAACGAAGGCTCGGCCACCGTCTGGACCGTGACCGCCCCCCAGTACGCCAGCCAGTGCCCGAACGTCAGCCGCCTGCTCAGCAACCTGACGTTCACCGCCGAAGATGAGAGCCGGATGATGCAACCGCTGCTGGACCACAAGGATGCGTTCGAGTCAGCCAAGCAGTGGCTCAAGGATCACCCGCAAGACCAGCAGCGCTGGCTGGAGGGCGTGACCACCTTTGACGGCAAGCCGGCGGCCGAGAACCTGCAACTGACCAGCAAATAAACCCGAATCGATCACCGTTTCGCAGCCGAGCGTGGCTGCGAACGGGCGCCCTATGCCCCACACAACCGGCCTGAAGGAAATTACCCCATGAACCACGACGTCATCATCACCTGCGCACTGACCGGTGCTGGCGACACGACCGCCAAGAGCCCCCACGTGCCGGTCACTCCGAAACAGATTGCCGCCGCCGCGGTGGAAGCCGCCAAGGCCGGGGCCACGGTGGTCCACTGTCATGTGCGCAACCCGCAGACTGGCAAGTTCAGCCGCGACGTGGCGCTGTACCGCGAGGTGATGGAGCGCATTCGCGAAGCGGATGTCGACATCATCGTCAACCTCACCGCCGGCATGGGTGGCGACCTGGAAATCGGCGCCGGCGAGAACCCGATGGAGTTCGGCCCCAACACGGATCTGGTCGGTCCGCTGACCCGCCTGGCTCACGTCGAGGCACTGCTGCCGGAAATCTGCACCCTGGACTGCGGCACCCTCAACTTCGGCGACGGCGACACCATCTACGTCTCCACGCCTGCGCAACTGCGGGCCGGGGCCAAACGCATCCAGGAACTGGGGGTCAAGGCCGAGCTGGAAATCTTCGACACCGGCCACCTGTGGTTCGCCAAACAACTGATCAAGGAAGGCCTGCTGGACGATCCGCTGTTCCAGCTGTGCCTGGGCATTCCGTGGGGCGCGCCGGCCGACACCACCAGCATGAAAGCCATGGTCGACAACCTGCCCGCCAATGCGGTGTGGGCCGGCTTTGGCATCGGTCGCATGCAGATGCCCATGGCTGCCCAGGCGGTGCTGCTGGGCGGCAACGTGCGGGTCGGGCTGGAAGACAACATCTGGCTGGACAAGGGCGTGCTGGCGACCAATGGCCAACTGGTGGAGCGCGCCGGCGAAATCCTCAGCCGCCTCGGCGCCCGCGTCCTGACCCCAGCCGAAGGGCGCAAGAAAATGGGCCTGGTCCAGCGCGGCTAAGCCCAACCTACTTCTAACACCTGTGGGAGCGGGCTTGCCCGCGAAGAGGCCGGTGCAACCAAAGCCTCCTCAGTGGTGATCCACCGCTTTCGCGGGCAAGCCCGCTCCCACAGGGATCGCCGGTATCTTTCAGGAAATCGCCATGAGCTTTATCACCGAAATCAAAACCTTCGCAGCGTTAGGCAGTGGTGTCATCGGCAGCGGCTGGGTGTCCCGCGCCCTCGCCCATGGTCTGGATGTAGTGGCCTGGGACCCAGCGCCCGGGGCCGAAGCGGCGCTGCGCAAGCGTGTTGCCAACGCCTGGGGTGCCCTGGAAAAACAAGGCCTGGCACCCGGCGCGTCACAGGATCGGCTGCGTTTTGTCGACACCATCGAAGCCTGCGTAAAGGACGCCGACTTCATCCAGGAAAGCGCCCCGGAACGCCTTGAATTGAAACTCGACCTGCACAGCAAGATCAGCGCCGCGGCCAAGCCCAACGCACTGATCGGTTCGAGCACCTCGGGCCTGTTGCCCAGTGAGTTCTACGAGGGCTCGACCCACCCGGAACGCTGCGTGGTCGGCCACCCGTTCAACCCGGTGTACCTGCTGCCGCTGGTGGAAGTGGTCGGCGGCAAGCACACCGCGCCCGAGGCGGTACAGGCGGCCATGCAGGTCTATGAATCCCTGGGCATGCGCCCCCTGCATGTGCGCAAGGAAGTGCCGGGGTTCATCGCCGACCGCTTGCTCGAAGCCCTGTGGCGCGAGGCGTTGCACCTGGTCAACGACGGCGTGGCCACCACCGGCGAGATCGACGATGCGATCCGCTTTGGCGCCGGCCTGCGCTGGTCGTTCATGGGCACGTTCCTCACCTACACCCTGGCCGGCGGCGATGCCGGAATGCGCCACTTCATGGCGCAGTTCGGTCCGGCCCTGCAACTGCCGTGGACCTACCTGCCCGCCCCGCAGTTGACCGAAAAACTGATTGATGATGTGGTGGACGGCACCCGCGAACAGCTGGGCAACCACAGCATTGCGGCGCTGGAGCGCTATCGTGATGACTGCCTGTTGGCCGTACTGGACGCGGTGAAAAACACCAAGCAAAAGCACGGGATGAGCTTCAGCGAGTAATGAATCGGCTGGTCTGGCCCCTTCGCGGGCAACCCCGCTCCCACAGGTTTTGCCCTGACCATGTGGGAGCGGGCCGGGCGGCGTTCCGCTTGCCCGCGAAAGCGCCAGTCCTGTCACCCCCCCTATCGGAACCTGAAACATGCCCGCACTCACCACCTACCAGACCACCATCATCGCCGACTGGGTCGACTACAACGGCCATCTGCGCGATGCCTTTTACCTGCTGATCTTCAGCTACGCCACCGACGCGCTGATGGACCAGTTGGGCATGGACAGCGACAACCGCGAGGCCACCGGCAACTCGCTGTTCACCCTCGAACTGCACCTCAATTACCTGCACGAAGTGAAGCTCGGCGCCGACGTCGAAGTGCGTACGCAGATCATCGGCCATGACCGCAAACGCCTGCACCTCTACCACAGCCTGCACCGGGTGGGAGAGGCTCAGGAACTGGCGGGCAACGAGCAGATGCTGCTCCACGTCGACCTGGCCGGCCCGCGTTCGGCGCCGTTCAGCGAGCAGGTGGCGAACAAGCTGCTGGCCATGACCGCGCTGCAATCAGACCTGCCCACACCCGCCTATCTCGGCCGGGTGATCGCCCTGCCAGCGGAAAAATAATCACAAGACAAGGAGCGCTCATGAACACCGCCGCCCCCATTGCCGACTTTCGCCGTTACCCCATGATCAGCGCGTTGACCGCCGTGCAAACCCTGGCCGATCGCGTTTCAGTGCAGTGGGCCGATGGCCGGACCAGCCCCTTCCACCACCCCTGGCTACGGGACAACTGCCCCTGCGCCAAGTGCGTCTACAGCGTTACCCGCGAGCAGGTGCTGGAGATCGTCGACGTCCCTGAAGATCTGCTCCCCCGCGCTACCCGGGTGGACAGCGATGGCTGCCTGCACATCGACTGGCAGGACGGCCATGTCAGCCGCTTCGACCCCGGCTGGTTGCGCGCCCACGCCTATGACGATGCTTCCCGCGCCGAGCGCCGTGCGGCAAAACCGCAAAGTCGGCTGTGGGACAGCCAGTTGCAGCTGCCGGTGTTCGAGTACCAGGCGCTGATGGACGACTCCCAGGCCCTGCTGCAATGGCTACTTGCACTGCGCGATATCGGCCTGAGCCAGGTGCGTGGCGTGCCCACCGAACCGGGCTCACTGACATCGATCGCCAAGCGGATTTCCTTCATTCGCGAGAGCAATTTTGGCGTGCTGTTCAACGTGCAATCACGTGCCGACGCCGACAGCAACGCCTACACCGCCTTCAACCTGCCGCTGCACAGCGACCTGCCGACACGCGAGTTGCAACCGGGGCTGCAGTTTTTGCACTGCCTGGTCAATGAGGCACAGGGTGGCGAGAGTATTTTTGTCGATGGTTTTGCCATCGCCCATGCATTGCGCCAGGAAGACCCCGAGGCCTTTCGCGCACTGTGTGAAATCCCCGTGGAGTTTCGCAACAAGGACCGTCACAGCGACTACCGCTTCCAGGCACCGATCATCGCCCTCGATGCATCCGGGCAAGTGGCGGAGATCCGCATGGCGAATTTCCTGCGCGGACCGTTCGATGCTTCGGTCGAGCAGATGCCCGACCTCTATCGGGCCTATCGGCGCTTTATGGCCATGACCCGCGAGCCCCGATTCCGCCTGATCCAGCGCCTGGAACCCGGCGAACTCTGGTGCTTCGACAACCGCCGTACCCTGCACGCGCGCAACGCCTTCGACCCCACCAGCGGCGCCCGACACTTTCAGGGCTGTTATGTGGACCGCGATGAATTGTTGTCGCGGATTCTGGTGTTGCAGCGCTAGCGCTCACCGCGGGCAGGCCTGTGCAACTCCCGGATTCACAGGCAAAAAAAACCCCGATTCAGCCGTGACTGGATCGGGGCCCAAGGTACTGTTGAGGAGCCGTTGCGCGAGGGTGACCAAACCTTCGTGTAGCGAGCTGGGATCAGTGTGCCCAGTCCCTGACAGGGTGAGTTAGCCGAAAACGACCTGTTCATAGGTATTGCGGCCATTACGACAATTCGCCCTTGCCCACACCCCAAGCCCCCACCAGAATCGAATCACGACACCGTTCCCTGAAGAAGGATTGCGTCATGATGCACGCCGATTTGATAGACCAGGAAGACCTGTTGGGCCAACTGAAGTCATTGGGGTTTCAAGTACCGAGCGGCTCCACCGCCGAGCAGGCGTGCGAGTGTGCGGTGCGCGGCTTGAACGATGAGCGGGCCAACACCCTGCGCACCATGATCAAGCAGATGTACACCAGCAGCGCGACAATCCTGCCGGCCGTGCGCCAGGCCATCGACAAGCAACTGTTGCCGGCATTGACGGCGTATCAGCAGAGCCGCAGCGCCTGACAGATCCAATCGCCAGCAGGCTGGCGATGAACGATGCCTCGGTTTAAAGCCTTACGCTAGCGAACGTCGACTCATTACGCGCCTGGCTCAACGCCGACATCGGCCCGGACAACGGCGCCAGCACCAGCGCCTGCGGGATCGGCATCATCGCCACTTGCTGAGAGTTGTTGGAGCCAACACGTTCGTCACGCGGTGGAATACCGAAGTATTCGCGGTAGCACTTGGAGAAGTGCGGCGTGGAGACAAAACCGCAGACCGATGCCACCTCGATGATCGACATCGGCGTTTGCTTGAGCAACTGCCGGGCGCGGATCAGGCGCAGCTTGAGGTAGTAGCGCGACGGCGAGCAGTGCAGGTATTTCTGGAACAGCCGCTCCAGCTGCCGACGCGACACGGCGACGTACACCGCCAGCTCATCGAGGTCGATGGGCTCTTCCAGGTTGGCCTCCATCAGCGCGACGATTTCCTGCAGCTTCGGCTGATTGGTGCCCAGCATATGCTTGAGGGGCACGCGCTGGTGATCCTGTTCGTTACGAATGCGCTCGTAGACAAACATTTCCGAAATCGCTGCCGACAGTTCGCGACCGTGATCGCGGCTGATCAGGTGCAGCATCATGTCCAGCGGCGCGGTGCCGCCGGAGCTGGTGAAGCGGTTGCGGTCGAGGGTGAACAAGCGGGTGCTCATGGCCACGCGCGGGAAGGCTTCCTGCATCGCGGCCAGGCATTCCCAGTGCACGCTGCAATCAAAACCGTCCAGCAGCCCTGCGCAGGCCAGTGCCCAACTGCCGGTGCAGACAGCGCCAAGACGGCGCGATTGACGAGCCTGGCTTTGCAGCCATGACACGTGTTCGCGGGTCACCGTACGCTGGATGCCGATACCGCCACAGACGATGATGGTGTCCAGTGGCGGGGCTTTGTGCATGGAGGCGTCGGGGGTGATCTGCAAGCCGTCACTGGCCCAGACCTGGCCTCCGTCGACGGTGAGAGTCGTCCAGCGATACAGCTCGCGACCGGACAACTGGTTGGCCATGCGCAGGGGTTCGACTGCGGAGGCCAGAGAAATCAGCGTGAAATTGTCCAGCAGCAAAAAGCCGATGGATTGAGGCGCACGGTTCTGGGGTTGAGCCCCGGAGTTGAACGACGTCATCGCGGTATCTCCTCACACAAAGCGGGTGATGGCCTCAGGCGGAGGCTCTTGTTATGGCCATCGTTCTCGCGTGGGAGACGGGCTTTGTAATGACAGAGCAATTGCCATGCCTAAAGTTGAATGCGTATTCAATAACTCCTGAAAACGACGTCGCGGCGTGTCTATATAAGACGCGCGGGAAGTAGGGATTAACCGCTCTCTTTCTGGCGGCAAGTGCGCTGTACCCCGGCCCGTGAGCAAATCGGTAGCACTTGTGGGAAGAGGGCTACAGGGCATCGGGCAAGAGTGTCACCGCAGGCACAGGTGACAGACGGTAAGCGCCGGTTTGGATCCCTGGGCGGGAGTCGCGGGCTTGTCTGATAGCGACGCGCCAAAAGGTGGCGCGTCGAGGTGCAACTGTTCACTGAGCGAGCACTTTTGACTGATGGCCTCCCCTCAATCTGCTCGCGAAAAGGCGCAATCGCCTCTCAGCATTCCACCGCGCTGACCGCCAAGCCACCGCGCGAAGTCTCTTTGTATTTGTCATGCATGTCGGCCCCGGTGTCACGCATAGTGCGGATCACCCGATCCAGGGAGATGAAGTGCTGGCCATCGCCGCGCAAGGCCATCTGCGCCGCGTTGATCGCCTTCACCGCAGCAATGGCGTTGCGCTCGATGCAGGGCACTTGCACCAGGCCGCCGACCGGATCGCAGGTCAGCCCCAGGTTATGTTCCAGGCCGATCTCCGCCGCGTTGCACAGTTGCTCCGGCGTGGCCCCGAGAATCTCCGCCAGCCCGGCCGCGGCCATGGCGCAGGCAGAACCGACCTCCCCCTGGCAGCCGACCTCGGCGCCGGAAATCGATGCATTCTTCTTGCACAGGATGCCCACGGCCGCGGCGCCGAGGAAGTAATCGACCACGTTGGCGTCGGTCACCGCCTCGCTGAATTTCATGAAGTAGTGCAGCACCGCCGGGATGATCCCCGCCGCCCCGTTGGTCGGCGCCGTGACCATGCGCCCACCGGCAGCATTTTCTTCGTTGACCGCCAGGGCAAACAGATTGACCCACTCCATGGCACTCAAGGTCGAGCCGATCACATTCGGTTTGCCCAGCTCTTGCAGGCTGCGATGCAACTTGGCGGCGCGCCGGCGCACGTTCAGGCCACCCGGCAGGATGCCTTCGTGCTTGAGGCCCTGCTCGACGCAATCCTGCATGGCGCGCCAGAGCTTCATCAGGCCGCTGCGGATGTCTTCTTCCGAACGCCAGACCTTCTCGTTCGCCATCATCAGTTCGGCGACCCGCAGGTTGTGTTTCTGGCACAGGGCAAGCAACTCCACCGCGCTGGAAAAGTCGTAGGGCAGCACGGTGCGATCCAGGTCCACCACGCCACTCGACGCCTGGGCCTCATCCACCACAAAACCGCCACCGACCGAATAGTAGGTATCGCGGTGCAATTCCCCCGCCTCACCTTCGGCCACCAGCGTCATGGCGTTGGGGTGGAATGGCAGGTTTTCGTCGATCAGGCGCATGTCCCGCGACCAGACGAAGGGCACCGGCAAGCGCCCGTCGAGCAGCAAGGTCTGGGTTTCGCGCAGGGTCTCGATGCGCACGCCAATCAACGACGGATCGATCGCATCCGGCCACTCCCCCATCAAGCCCATGATCACCGCGTTGTCGCTGCCATGACCGATACCCGTGGCCGACAACGAACCATACAGCTGTACCTCAATGCGCCGTACCTGCTCCAGCAGGCACTTTTCCCGCAGCGCCTGGACAAACAACGCGGCCGCCCGCATGGGGCCGACGGTGTGCGAACTGGAGGGGCCGATGCCGATTTTGAACAGATCGAAAACACTGATAGCCATGACGTACGGGACTCCTCGATGAGCGGATTCCAGGCGTCAAAGCGCCTGGCGACGGAGCTGCTACGCTCAAGCAGCAATCCGTTGACTGGCCGCATCATCAGGCTTTTGCGAGGTCGCTCAACGTCTCACACCGACGTAACCATGCCCACTAACGCCGCTGGCCGCAGACGACACATTACGGCGTATTTTTTGCGGTGCAGAGCGCTGAAAAGGTCCGAATAAAGCTGTAAACGACCTCGCTGACACTGGATGCGACCCTCCCTGTACTGGATACGACGCACCCTGTAGGCGTCAGATTTTCACTGGTACATGATCGGTTACGACTCGATTGCGAGGCGCCGTGGCAGAGCAGTTGCCAGGCACCACCAACCGCAACACTTATAAGTGCGGTGTCCTGTCGGAACACCGCCAAGAAAACACCAAGGAGTCCACCCATGAAAGGTTCCCCGTCGTTGTTGTTGGCCGCCATGCTGAGTTTGCCGGTGCTGGCTCAAGCTGCAGAACCGGCCCAATGCAGCACCGTAAACTTCTCCGATGTTGGTTGGACCGACATCACCGTGACGACCGCCACCACCAGCGTCATCCTCGACGCCCTCGGCTACAAGACCAAGACCACCATGATCTCCGTGCCCGTGACCTACAAGTCGCTGGCCGACGGCAAGAACATGGACATTTTCCTCGGCAACTGGATGCCGACCATGGAAAACGACATCAAGCCGTACCGTGAGGCCGGCACCGTGGAGACCGTGCGCGCCAACCTGGAAAACGCCAAGTACACCCTCGCGGTGCCAGAGGCGCTGTACGAAAAAGGTCTGAAGGATTTCGCCGACATCGCCAAGTTCAAGAAGGAACTGGACGGCAAGATCTACGGGATCGAGCCGGGCAACGACGGCAACCGCATGATCCAGAGCATGATCGACAAGAACGCCTTCGGTCTCAAGGACGCCGGTTTCAAGGTCGTCGAATCCAGCGAAGCCGGCATGCTGTCCCAGGTCGAGCGCGCCTCGCGCCGTAACACCGACGTGGTGTTCCTGGGCTGGGAACCGCACCCGATGAACACCCGCTTCAAGATGAAGTACCTGACCGGCGGGGACGATTTCTTCGGTCCCAACTATGGCCAGGCCACCATCTACACCAACACTCGCAAGGGCTATAGCCAGGAGTGCAGCAACGTTGGCCAGTTGCTGAAGAACCTGTCGTTCACCCTGAACATGGAAAGCACCCTCATGGGTAACGTTCTGGACGACAAGATGAAACCGGACGCGGCTGCCAAAGCGTGGCTGAAGAATAACCCACAGGTCCTCGATACCTGGCTCGCTGGCGTCACCACCATTGACGGTAAACCAGGGCTGGAAGCCGTGAAAGCCAAGCTCGGGCAGTAATCGCGACGCCGGGCGAGCGCGCTCGCCCGGGCTGTTTTTTTCCTTGCATGCGGACGTTCACTACCATGCTGATTGATCAGAAAATCCCTTTAGGCCAGTACATCGCTGCCTTCGTTGAATGGTTGACGCAACACGGCGCCAATACCTTTGATGCGATTGCCGTGACACTGGAAACGATGATCCACGGCGTGACGTTTGCGCTGACCTGGTTCAACCCGCTGGCATTGATCGGCCTGATCGCCTTGCTGGCGCACTTCATTCAACGCAAATGGGGCCTGACCGGCTTCGTCATCCTGTCCTTCCTGCTGATCCTCAACCTGGGTTACTGGCAGGAAACCATGGAAACCCTGGCCCAGGTGTTGTTCGCCACCCTGGTCTGCGTGCTCATTGGCGTGCCGTTGGGCATCGTCGCCGCGCACAAACCGATGTTCTACACCATGATGCGACCGGTACTCGATCTGATGCAGACCGTACCGACGTTCGTGTACCTCATTCCTACCCTGACCCTGTTTGGTCTGGGCGTTGTCCCAGGGCTGATCTCCACGGTGGTGTTCGCGATTGCCGCGCCCATCCGCCTGACCTACCTGGGCATTCGTGATGTGCCACAAGAACTGATGGACGCCGGCAAGGCCTTTGGCTGCTCGCGCCGGCAGTTGCTCTCGCGAATAGAACTGCCCTACGCGATGCCCAGCATCGCGGCCGGTATCACCCAGTGCATCATGCTGTCGTTGTCGATGGTGGTGATCGCCGCACTGGTGGGCGCCGATGGCCTGGGCAAACCCGTGGTCAACGCACTGAACACCGCCGATATCGCCCTGGGCTTCGAAGCCGGGCTGGCGATCGTCCTGCTGGCAATCATGCTCGACCGTATCTGCAAACAACCCGATGCAAAAGTAGTAGGGGGTGACGCATGAGCATAATCCGCTTCGATAACGTCGACGTTATCTTCTCCAAGGATCCACGCGAGGCCCTCAAGCTGCTGGACCAGGGCATGACCCGCAATGAAATCCTGAAAAAGACCGGTCAGATCGTTGGCGTGGAAAAGGCCAGCCTGGACGTCGAGAAAGGTGAAATCTGCGTGCTGATGGGCCTCTCCGGTTCCGGCAAGTCGAGCCTGCTGCGCTGTATCAACGGCCTGAACACGGTGAGCCGCGGCAAGCTGTTCGTCGAGCACGAAGGCCGGCAGATCGATATCGCCTCGTGCACCCCGGCAGAACTGAAAATGATGCGCACCAAGCGCATTGCCATGGTGTTCCAGAAGTTCGCCCTGATGCCCTGGCTGACCGTGCGCGAGAACATCAGCTTTGGCCTGGAAATGCAGGGTCGTCCCGAAAAGGAACGACGCAAGCTGGTCGACGAGAAGCTGGAGCTGGTGGGCCTGACCCAATGGCGCAACAAGAAACCCGACGAGCTGTCCGGCGGCATGCAGCAACGCGTCGGCCTGGCTCGCGCCCTGGCGATGGACGCCGACATCCTGCTGATGGACGAACCCTTCTCGGCCCTCGACCCGCTGATCCGCCAGGGGCTGCAGGACGAACTGCTGGAACTGCAACGCAAGCTGAGCAAGACCATCGTGTTCGTCAGCCACGACCTCGATGAGGCGCTGAAACTGGGCAGCCGCATCGCGATCATGAAAGACGGCCGGATCATCCAGTACAGCAAGCCCGAAGAAATTGTGCTCAACCCGGCCGACGACTATGTGCGCACCTTCGTCGCCCACACCAACCCGCTCAACGTCCTCTGCGGTCGCAGCCTGATGCGCACCCTGGACAACTGCAAACGCATCAACGGCTCGGTGTGCCTGGACCCAGGCGGCGATTCATGGCTGGACCTGGCCGAAGGCAACACCATCAAGGGCGCCCGCCAGAACGGTGCGAGCCTGGACCTGCAGAACTGGGTCCCGGGGCAATCGGTAGAAGGCCTGGGCCGGCGGCCGACCCTGGTGGACTCCAGCATCGGCATGCGTGACGCGCTGCAGATCCGTTACCAGACCGGCAACAAACTGGTGCTGCACGACAATAACCATGTGGTCGGGATTCTCGGCGACAGCGAGCTGTACCACGCGCTGCTCGGCAAGAACCTGGGATAGACCAGACAGCAGACACAAAAACGCCGCGAGAGGATCGCGGCGTTTTTGTTTATAGGGAAATCGGGCGCTGCGGTGTTGAAGTTGAAGGCCCCATCGCTTGCGGCCTGCTGGCGATGATGCCGACGCGGTGCTTCTGACTGAAACACCGCGTCACTCACACCTCAGCTATAGACACGGCCAAGGAGCTGCCGATGGCTTTCAAACTGATCGAGCACGTCACGGGTGATCTGATCCTGGGTGAAGCCCATCAAGTCGTACTCCTGGCTGCCGTTGTGCAGGTACACCTCGGCGCGGTAGTAACGGGTGCGGGTTTCATCCGGGCTCGGCGATTCGCTTGGCGCCGCCAGGTAACCGTCCAGGCTGACCTCGTAGACAAACGGGTTGCCCTCTTCCATCTCGATCCGCAGGCCCATGCAGCGCTTGGCTTTACCCAGCAGGGTTTGCACGTCCAGCCCTTGCGTGCGCAACTGCACCGCCGCGTCTTCCAGCGCCGGGCTCACGTGCTTGTCCATGAAACGTTGCACGATCGCCTGGGTCGGTTGCAGTTCCAGTGCCGTCAGCCGCTCGCTGAAACCACGACGACCCCGCGCCGCCAGCTCGGCCTGTTCCTGTTCGATCTGCACGTCCTGGCGCATGGCCTTGTGCAAGCCGAACATGAAGCACACCAGCACCACCGAGAACGGCAGCCCGGCCAGCACCACCATGGTTTGCATGGCTTCGAAGTTACCGGCGAACAACAGACCGATGGTCACCAGGGTGATCACCACCGACCAGAAGATCCGCAGCCAGTGCGGCGCATCTTCATCCACGTTGCCGCCCTTGCAGGACAGGTTCGCCATCATCACCGCGCCGGAGTCGGCCGGGGTCAGGAACAGCACGAAGCCGACGAAGATCGACACCCCGATCACCACTTTCGATGCCGGGTAATGCTCGAGCAACTGATAGATCGCCATCGACGGCTGCTCGAGCGCCGTCTTGCCCAGCTCCACCGCCCCCTGGTTCATCACCAGGTCCAGGGCCGAGTTACCGAAGATCGACAGCCAGGCCAGGGTGAAGCCCAGTGGAATCAGGAGCACACCGGCAACCAGCTCGCGCACGGTCCGGCCACGGGAAATACGCGCGATGAACATGCCGACGAAAGGTGCCCAGGAAATCCACCAGGCCCAGTAGAACAGGGTCCACAGGCCCAGCCAGCGCTCGGACTTGGCGGTGTCGGCTTCGTACACATACAGGTCGAACGTCTTCAGCACCACGCCGTTGAGGTAGTCACCGACGTTCTGCACAAAGCCGTTGAGCAGGTGCAGGGTCGGGCCGAACAACAGCACAAAAATCAGCAGGCCACTGAACAGCACGATGTTCAGGTTGGACAGGCGACGAATGCCGTTCTCCACACCCGACACGGCCGCGATGGTCGCCACGGTGCTCATCACGATGATCACGATCAGCAGGTTGGTATTGTTGTGCTCCATGCCGAACAGGTTCTCCAGCCCCGACGACACCTGCAGCGAGCCGATCCCCAGGTTGGTCACCAGGCCCAGCAGGGTCACGAACATGCCGAAGCCGTCCACCGCATGCCCGGCCGCCCCCTTCACCCAACGCTCGCCGACCAGCGGATAGAGCGCCGAACGCAGCGCCAGCGGCTGGTTGTGACGGTAGGCAAAGTACGCCACGGCCAGGCCGACCAGGGCATAGATCGCCCAGCCGTGCAGGCCCCAGTGCAGGAACGTCAGTTGCACCGCCTGGCGCGCGGCCAACTGGCTGCCCGCCACGCCTTCTGGCGGGTTGAAGTAGTGATCCAGGGGCTCCGAAGCACCGAAGTACAGCAGCGAGATGCCGATACCGGACGAGAACAGCATCCCGGCCCAGGCGCCATAGCTGAAGTCCGGGGTATCGTCCTTGCTGCCCAGCTTGAGCTTGCCGTAGGACGAAAACGCCAGGCCGACCACAAACACCAGGTAGGCGGCAATCACCACCATGTAGTACCAGCCGAAGCTGCGCGACAACCAGGCCTGGGCAATCCCCAACATTCTCCCGGCTTCTTGCGGCGCGGCGATGAGAATGGCGGTCAACAGCAGGATCAACGCGGTAGAGGTGTAGAACACCCAACCGTTGACCGTCACCTTCTCGGGTGGGGTCTTTATAAGAGAGGCAGAACTCATTGCACAGATGCTCCAGGCAGTGCGAGAGAAGGACACAAGGCAAAGCAGCACCCGACTAATCGGTTAGTGGGCAGCCGACCGACGGGTGATATAAAGACACCCCGAAAAAAGCCCGAAGCCCGCAAGCGCCAGAGCACGTGGGTTTCGAGCATTTTTGGATGCCGTTTTTCCGCCAACCATACGTAGGAAAAACCTGTAGGTAGCGACGATTTGTCGCAGATCTTATTCTTTGTTGATTGAACGTTCAATCAAAACAAAATAGACTGGCCCTCAATCCGACAGACGCTTTGCGCCTGCCGGAAGGCCTAAGGAGATGTGCAGATGCCCAAGGTCGGTATGCAACCCATCCGCCGCCAGCAATTGATCGAAGCCACGTTGCTGGCTGTAGATCAGGTCGGAATGGGGGACGCCAGCATTGCGCTGATCGCCCGTTTGGCTGGTGTCTCGAATGGCATCATCAGTCACTACTTCAAGGACAAGAACGGTCTGATCGCCGCCACGGCGCAGTACCTGATGAGTGTCCTCAGCGAGAACGTCACCGCGCGCCGTCAGGCGCTGGTGGACAACAGCCCGCGGGCCCACCTGAAAGTGATTATCGAAGGCAACTTCGACGCCAGCCAAGTCAATGGCCCGGCAATGAAAACCTGGCTGGCCTTCTGGGCCACCAGCATGCACCACCCGTCTTTGCACAGGTTGCAGCGGATTAACGATCACCGCCTGTATTCCAACCTGTGCTGCCAGTTCCGCCGAGTGTTGCCGCTTGATCAAGCGCGCAGTGCAGCCCGCGGCCTGGCGGCCCTCATTGACGGCCTGTGGTTGCGCGGCGCGCTGTCGGGAGATGCTTTCGACACCACGCAAGCGCACCAGATTGCGTACGAATACATGGATTTCCAACTGGCCAAGCAGGCGTGCTAGAGCACACATAAAACGCTCAGCCCCTGAACTGTCGCGAATCGGTGATGCCACACCCTTAGGGCACCACCGTTGTGACCAACGCCAACCACTTATGCACTTGCGAGGACTTTATGGCCCGTTTCGAACTGCAAAAACTCTACATCGACGGCGGCTACACCGACGCTGGCAGCGATGCCACCTTCGAAGCCATCAACCCGGCTAACGGTGAAGTTCTCGCCAACGTGCAACGTGCCACTTTCGACGACGTTGAACGCGCCGTTGTCAGCGCCGAGAAAGGCCAGAAGATCTGGGCCGCGATGACCGCCATGGAGCGTTCGCGCATCCTGCGCCGTGCCGTCGACATTCTGCGTGAGCGCAACGACGAACTGGCCGCCCTGGAAACCCTGGACACCGGCAAGTCGTACTCCGAGACACGCTACGTCGACATCGTCACCGGTGCTGACGTGCTGGAATACTACGCCGGCCTGGTGCCCGCCATCGAAGGCGAGCAGATCCCGCTGCGCACCACCTCCTTCGTCTACACCCGTCGCGAGCCGCTGGGCGTCGTGGCCGGCATCGGCGCGTGGAACTACCCGATCCAGATCGCCCTGTGGAAATCCGCCCCGGCCCTGGCGGCGGGTAACGCGATGATCTTCAAGCCGAGCGAAGTGACGTCCCTGACCACCCTGAAACTGGCCGAGATCTACACCGAAGCCGGCGTTCCGGATGGCGTGTTCAACGTCCTGACCGGCAGCGGCCGTGAAGTCGGCACCTGGCTGACCGAGCACCCGCGCATCGAGAAAATTTCCTTCACCGGCGGTACCGACACCGGCAAGAAGGTCATGGCCAGCGCCTCGAGCTCTTCGCTCAAGGACGTGACCATGGAACTGGGCGGCAAGTCCCCGCTGATCATCTTCGACGACGCCGACCTCGATCGCGCCGCCGACACCGCCATGATGGCCAACTTCTACAGCTCCGGTCAGGTCTGCACCAACGGCACCCGCGTCTTCGTGCCGAGCCACCTGAAAGCCGCGTTTGAAGCCAAGATCGCCGAGCGTGTTGCGCGCATCCGCGTGGGCGACCCGCAAGACGAGAACACCAACTTCGGCCCGCTGGTCAGCTTCGCCCACATGGAAAGCGTGCTGGGCTACATCGCCAAGGGCAAGGAAGAAGGCGCTCGCGTACTGTGCGGCGGCAACCGCCTGACCGACGGCGAATTCGCCAAGGGCGCGTTCGTTGCGCCGACCGTGTTCACTGACTGCACCGACGAGATGACCATCGTCCGTGAAGAAATCTTCGGCCCGGTGATGAGCATCCTCACCTACGAAACCGAAGAAGAAGTGATCCGCCGTGCCAACGACACCGACTTCGGCCTGGCCGCCGGTATCGTCACCAAGGACCTGAACCGCGCCCACCGCGTGATTCATCAGCTCGAAGCCGGTATCTGCTGGATCAACGCCTGGGGCGAATCCGACGCCAAGATGCCGGTCGGTGGCTACAAGCAGTCGGGCGTGGGTCGTGAGAACGGCATCAGCTCGCTGAACAATTTCACTCGCATCAAATCGGTACAGGTCGAACTGGGCGATTACGCCTCGGTGTTCTAAGGCGTCAATCGCCTCGCCTGCGAGGCCGTCATCGCCAGCAGGCTGGCTCCCACAGGTTTGGTGTCATGCACCAAATCTGTGGCATCCCCAATCCCCTGTGGGAGCCAGCCTGCTGGCGATTGAGTGCAAAGCACTCACCCGGCCTGACCTGACCACTATCAAAGAGGGTGCATCCAATGTCCCAAGAATACGACTACATCATTGTGGGTGCCGGCTCGGCCGGTAACACCCTGGCGACCCGTCTGACCGAAGACGAAGGCGTCACCGTCCTGCTGCTGGAAGCCGGTGGACCGGACTATCGTTTTGACTTCCGCACACAAATGCCGGCAGCCCTGGCGTTCCCGCTGCAAGGCCGACGCTACAACTGGGCCTACGAAACCGATCCAGAGCCACACATGGACGGCCGCCGGATGGAATGCGGTCGCGGCAAGGGCCTGGGTGGCTCGTCCCTGATCAACGGCATGTGCTACATCCGTGGCAACGCCATGGACTACGACGGCTGGGCCAAACTCCCTGGCCTGGAAGACTGGACCTACCTGGACTGCCTGCCGTATTTCCGCAAGGCGGAAACCCGCGACATCGGCCCGAACGACTACCACGGTGGCGACGGTCCGGTCAGCGTGACCACGCCCAAGGCCGGCAACAACCCGCTGTTCCACGCGATGGTTGAAGCCGGTGTACAGGCCGGTTACCCGCGCACTGAAGACCTGAACGGTTACCAGCAGGAAGGTTTCGGCCCGATGGACCGTACCGTCACGCCCAACGGCCGTCGCGCCAGCACCGCTCGCGGTTACCTGGACACCGCCAAGAAGCGTTCGACCCTGAACATCGTCACCCATGCCCTGACCGACAAGATTCTGTTCGAAGGCAAGCGTGCGGTTGGCGTGCGTTACCTGGTCGGCAGCGCCGAAGAGCGGGTTGAAGCCCGTGCCCGCAAGGAAGTGCTGGTGTGCAGCGGCGCGATCGCGTCCCCGCAACTACTGCAACGCTCCGGCGTCGGCCCGGCCAAGCTCCTGGAAAGCCTGGACATCCCGGTGGTTCACGACCTGCCGGGCGTGGGCGAGAACCTGCAGGATCACCTTGAGCTGTACCTGCAATACGCCTGCACCCAGCCGGTGTCCCTGTACCCGTCGCTGCTCTGGTACAACCAGCCGGCGATCGGTGCCGAGTGGCTGTTCAACGGCACCGGGATCGGCGCCAGCAACCAGTTCGAAGCCGGCGGTTTTATCCGTACCCGTCCTGACTTCGAATGGCCGAACATCCAGTACCACTTCCTGCCGGTGGCGATTAACTACAACGGCAGCAACGGGGTGAAAGAGCACGGCTTCCAGGCACACATGGGCTCCATGCGTTCGCCAAGCCGTGGGCGGATCCAGGTCAAGTCCAAGGACCCACGCCAGCACCCGAGCATCCTGTTCAACTACATGGCCACCGAACAGGACTGGCAGGAATTCCGTGACGGCATCCGCCTGACCCGGGAAATCATGCAGCAGCCGGCACTCGACCCCTTCCGTGGTCGCGAGCTGAGCCCGGGCATCGAGGTGCAAACCGACGAGCAACTGGACACCTTCATTCGCGAACACGCCGAAACCGCGTTCCACCCGTCCTGCTCGTGCAAGATGGGCACCGACGAGATGGCGGTGGTCGATGGCGAAGGTCGCGTCCACGGGATGCAGGGCCTGCGCGTCGTCGATGCCTCGATCATGCCGCTGATCACCACCGGCAACCTGAACGCGCCAACGATCATGATCGCCGAGAAAATCGCCGACAAGATCCGCGGTCGCCAACCGTTGCCTCGCAGCCAGGCCAAGTACTACGTCGCGGGCGAAACCCCGGTGCGTGGCAAGCCACTGCGTGAAGTGAGCCGGACTGCGCAATAACCCGGCGCCTTCGGCGCATCCCGAGCAAGCGGAGCGGCGCTCCGCTTGCCCGCGATCGCTTGCTACCCAACGCTACTCATCCCCCGTCCTACACCGCCCCACCCTTGCTCCCACCCCCTGCGCCGGCCTACTCTAGGCACCGCGCAAACGTTTCACCCCCCCGCCCCACCGACAAGCCGCCACCTGGCTGGCCACGAGGCTTACTCATGTTTGATGTCGTCTCTTCGAGCAAATGGCCCACCGGCTATCTGATCAATCCCAACGTAGAACCCCTCGATCCGAAATGGCTGACCGAGTTCAGCAAGATCCCCGCCGCCGCCGTCAGTGACTGCCTGGGACGCAACGTCGGAGGCCTGGGGCTCAAGGCCTTCCATGGCAATGCGCCGATGCTCGGCAGCGCCCTGACCGTGCGCGTTCGCCCCGGCGACAACCTGATGATCCTCAAGGCCATGCAGATGGCCCGCCCCGGTGACGTGCTGGTGATCGACGGCAGCGCCGACCTGACCCGCGCCGTGTTCGGCGGCATCATGCGCGCCATGGCCCTCAAGGCCGGCATCGTCGGCGTGGTGATCAACGGCGCCCTGCGCGACCTCGACGAATGGCAGACCGGCGAACTGCCGGCCTATGCCATCGGTGGCGTGCACCGGGGCCCGAGCACCGACGGTGGCGGCGAGATCAACGTACCGATCTCCTGCGCCGGCATGCTCGTAGCACCTGGCGACCTGATGATCGGCGACGGTGACGGCGTCGTCGCCGCTGCCCGCGCCGAATTGCCGGAACTGCTGGTGCGTTGCCACGACCTGCTGGCCCGCGAACAGGCTACGCTTGCGGCTATCGAAGCTGGCACCCTGGACCCGGATCGCTTTGACGCTATCCTGCGCGCCAAGGGTTGCCCGGTCTGACGCCAAAAGCATCGCGAGCAAGCCGCAAGCGGGCGCCCGCTTGCGGCTTGCCCGCGATGAGGTCCACAAGGTCACCGCCACTCACAAGGAGGTTCGTGCATGTTCGATTTCCACCCCCAGCTCAAGCAGCGTTTCGCTGCCCTGCGCACGGGCGCTGAATTTTTTTCGCTGCGCTACGTGCGCGAATCTGGCCAGTACCTGTCGGTACGCAAGAACGTCGCCGAGCCACCCCACCTGAGCCGCGACGAAGGCGCGATGCTGACCGCCCGGGTCAATGGCGTCGAAGCCTATGCCGCGACCAACGACCTGTCGCCCGCCGGCCTGCAGGCCGCCCTCGACCGCGCCGAACAACAGGCCCGCGCGCTCGCGGCCCACGCCCTGCTCGACCTGCGCCAGCAGGCCGTTTCCAGCGAACGTGGCGACTACCTGTCACCGAATCTGCAACAGCCCTTCCCGTCCCTCAGCGAGTGCTACCAACTGCTCGGCGCCGAATCCGCCGCCGTGCCCAAGGACGAGCGCCTGGTGAACTGGCAGGTCAGCATCGGCATCAACCATGTCGAGCAGATTTACCTCAACAGCGCCGGCGCCGAACTGCGCCAGGCGCAACGTTTTGTCTACCCGGGCCTGGACGTCACCGCCTACGACGGCCACGACAGCCAGACCCGCAGCCTGGGCCGCGAGAACTTCGGCCAGCAAGGCAGCGCCGACGTCATCAGTCGTTGCGGGCTGATCGGCGCAGGCCCCCTGGTCGCCGACCAGGCCCTGCAGTTGCTCCTCGCCCCCAACACCCCGCAAGGTGTGCGCGACCTGCTGTTGATGCCCGACCAGATGATGCTGCAGATCCACGAATCCATCGGCCACCCGCTGGAGCTGGACCGCATCCTCGGTGACGAGCGCAATTACGCCGGCACCAGCTTCGTCAAGGCCAGCGACTTCGGCCACCTGCAATATGGCTCGCGGCTGCTCAATGTGACCTTCGACCCGGACATTCCCGAAGAGCTCGCCAGCTACGCCCATGACGACGACGGCACTGCCGCCAGCAAGCAGTTCCTGATCCGCGAGGGCCGGCTGGAACGCCCACTGGGCGGTGCGCTGTCGCAGTTTCGCGCCGGCCTCGGCGGCGTTGCCAACAGCCGCGCCTGCGGCTGGAACCGGCCGCCGATCGACCGCATGGCCAACCTCAACATCGAGCCGGGCGAGCAGTCCCTCGAGCAACTGATCGGCGGCATCGAGCACGGCGTGATGATGTCGACCAACCGCTCCTGGTCCATCGACGATGCGCGCAACAAGTTCCAGTTCGGCTGCGAGTGGGGCCAACTGATTGAAAACGGCGAACTCAAGGGCGTGGTGAAGAACCCCAACTACCGGGGCATCAGCGCGCAGTTCTGGAACAACCTCAGCGCCGTGGGCGACCGCAGTACGTTCAAGGTGCTGGGCACGCCGAACTGTGGCAAAGGCGAACCGAACCAGGTGATCCGCGTGGGTCATGCCTCGCCGGCCTGCGTATTCAGCAACATTGATGTGTTTGGGGGAGATGCCTGATGAGCAGCGCATTGAGTCAGGTCGAACAGTTCAAGGCCCTGGTGTCCTGGCTGCGCAGCGCCTTGCGCGAGCCGGAGCAATTCACCTTGAGCTATGCCGCCGAATCCTCGGCGTTCGTACGCTTCAACCACGCCAAAGTGCGCCAGGCCGGAGAGGTGCAACAGGCCAGCCTGGGCTTCAAGCTGATCGACGAGGACCGGCACGCCGACCTCAACATCACCCTGGCCGGCGACCCGCAAGTCGACCAGCAACGCCTGGCCGAGGGCCTGCAGCAGTTGCGCGAGACCCTGCCCTTGCTGCCACCGGACCCGTACCTGCTGCTCAACCACACCGGCTGGCAGAGCAAGCAAGTGCAGGAGCACCCGCTGCCGGACACCGCCCAGGTGGTGGAGCAGATCACCCGTGCGGCCGAAGGCCTGGACCTGGTCGGTTTTTATGCCGCCGGCCCCATCAGCCGTGGTTTTGCCAGCTCGGCCGGCGCTTTCGGTTGGCACCAGGCCAACAGCTTCAACTTTGATTTCAGCCTGTTCCACGCCAATGGCCAGGCGGTAAAGGCCAGCTACGCCGGGCACGACTGGAGCGACGCCGGTTTTGCCAAACGCTTTGAACAGGCGCGCGAGCAACTGCAGTACCTGGGCCGACCGCTGCATACCCTGGCACCCGGGCAATACCGGGCCTACCTGGCCCCGGCCGCACTCGACGAGATTCTCGGCATGCTCTGCTGGGGTGGTTTCTCGGCACAGTCGATTGCCAGCAAAAGCAGTCCGTTGCAAAAACTCTACGGCGGCGACCAGCACTTCAGCCCGCTGCTGGATCTTGCGGAGAAAGTCAGCGGCTCCCTGAGCCCGGCGTTTTCCGGCGAGGGCTACCCACGCAGCGACCTGGCACTGATTGTCGCCGGCGCGGCAGGCGAACGACTGGTGGGCTCGCGCAGCGCCGCCGAGTATGGCCTGACCGCCAACGGTGCGGGCGGCGGTGAGTCGCCCAGCGCCCTGAACATGGCGGCCGGCACCCTGCCCGAAGCCGAGATTCTCAAGCAACTGGGCACGGGCCTGTACATCAGCAACCTGTGGTACCTGAACTACTCGGACCAGCCGGCCGCGCGCCTGACGGGCATGACCCGTTTCGCCACCTTCTGGGTCGAGAACGGCGAGATCCAGGCACCGGTCAACACCATGCGTTTCGACGACAGCGCCTACAGCCTGCTGGGCTCGCAGCTGGAAGCGCTGACCCAGGAGCGCGAGCTGATTCTGTCGGCCAGCACCTACGACCAGCGTGCCACGGCATCGGCGCTGCTGCCGGGAGCGCTGGTCAGCCGTTTGACCCTGACCTTGTAAACACACTCTGTAGCCGTTGGCGAAGCCTGCGTTCGAGGACGCAGTCCTCGCAAAATCCGCAAGCGCATTTCTTCTGAAGAAACGTGATTGTCAGGTTTCACAACCGCTTCGCGGCCGAATGCAGGCTTCGCCAGCGGCTACAGGGGTTCCATCGCTCTGCGGCTGATGTCATCAAACAATGCCTAGAGGTCCCATGCCCAATCGCCCTGACCTGGACGCCACCACCGCCCGCTGGATTCCCTGGGTGGTGGCGATTGCGTTTTTCATGCAGTCCCTCGACGGGACCATCCTCAACACCGCCCTGCCCGCCATGGCCCGCGACTTGGCCGAAGACCCATTGCGCATGCAGGGGGTGATCATTGCCTACATGCTCACCGTGGCACTGCTGATTCCCGCGTCGGGCTGGATCGCCGACCGCTTCGGCACCAAAAAGATCTTCTTCAGCGCGATCCTGCTGTTCAGCTTTGGCTCCCTGCTCTGCGCGCTGTCGCAGACCCTGAGCATGCTGATCGGCGCCCGGGTGATCCAAGGCCTGGGGGGCGCCTTGATGTTGCCGGTCGGGCGCCTGGTGGTGTTGCGCGCCTACCCCCGCTCGGAACTGGTGCGGATCATGGGGTTCATCACCATTCCCGGCCTGCTCGGCCCGCTGATCGGGCCGACCATGGGCGGCTGGATGGTGCAGTACCTGACCTGGCACTGGATCTTCCTGATCAACCTGCCCGTGGGCCTGGTGGGTTGCTACGCCGTCTGGAAGTTCATCCCCGACCTGCGGGGCACTGAGCGCACGCGCTTCGATGGCCTGGGCTTCGTGCTGTTCGGCGCGGCCATGGTGCTGATTACCATCGCCATGGAAGGCCTGGGCGAACTGCACCTACCGCACCTGCGGGTAATGTTGCTGCTGTTCGGTGGCATGGCCTGCCTGGCGGCCTACTGGCTGCGGGCCGGGCATATCGACAACCCGCTGTTCGCGCCGTCGCTGTTCCGGACCCGAACCTTCGCCGTGGGCATTCTGGGCAACCTGTTCGCCCGCCTGGGCAGCGGCGCATTGCCGTTCCTGGTGCCATTGCTGCTGCAGGTGGCACTGGGTTATTCGCCCTCCCAGGCCGGGATGAGCATGCTGCCATTGGCCGCGGCCGCCATGCTTGCCAAGTCGGTGGCACGACCGTTGATCGAGCGTTTTGGCTACCGCATGGTGCTCACCAGCAACACCCTGGCGCTGGGGATCATGCTGGCGAGCATGGGCCTGGTCAGCGAGCAGACGCCCTACTGGCTGCTGCTGGTGCACCTGGGCGTGCTCGGGGCCATCAACTCCCTGCAGTTCACCGCGATGAACACCGTGACCCTGATCGACCTCGACGACGCCAGCGCCAGCAGCGGCAACAGCCTGCTGTCGGTGGTCGCGCAACTGTCCCTGAGCCTGGGGGTGGCCTGTGCCGGCGCGTTGCTGGGCGGCTTCACCGCCGAGGTCGGCAACGATGGCGTGGACACCATTCTCGGGGCGTTTCAGCTGACCTTTGTCACCGTCGGCATCATGGCCATGCTGGCCGCGACGATCTTCTCCCAGCTGTCCAGAGAAGACGGACGGCGCGTCAAACGTCCGGAATCGCACATCGAACCTTAGGGCGAATGGCCACCGGACTGGTACACTGCGCGACATTTTGTTTTGCAGGCCAGTCCCGTGACCACCATCGCCACCGCTTTTAATACTTTGCCGCTGTCCGCCGCCATGCTGGCTAACCTCGACTCTTTGGGTTATGCCGAGATGACGCCGATCCAGGCGCAAAGCTTGCCGGTGATCCTCAAGGGGATGGATCTGATTGCCCAGGCCAAGACCGGCAGCGGCAAGACTGCCGCCTTTGGTATCGGCCTGCTGAACCCGATCAACCCGCGCTTCTTCGGTTGCCAGGCGCTGGTCATCTGCCCGACCCGCGAGCTGGCCGACCAGGTCGCCAAGGAAATCCGTCGCCTGGCCCGTGCCGAAGACAACATCAAGGTCCTGACCCTGTGTGGCGGCGTACCGTTCGGCCCGCAGATCGGCTCCCTGGAGCACGGCGCGCACATCATCGTCGGCACCCCGGGCCGCATCCAGCAGCACCTGCGCAAGGGTTCGCTGGTCCTGCACGGCCTGAACACGCTGATCCTCGACGAAGCCGACCGCATGCTCGACATGGGTTTCTACGACTCCATCGAAGAAATCATTGCCCAGAGCCCGGAGCGCCGCCAGACCCTGCTGTTCTCCGCCACTTACCCGGTGGGCATCAAGCAACTGGCCGCCAAGTTCATGCGCAACCCGCAGCAAGTGAAGGCCGAGGCGTTCCACGACGACACCCAGATCGAGCAGCGCTTCTTCGAGATTTCCCCGGAAGAGCGCATGGACGCCGTGGTCAAGGTGCTTGCGCACTACCGTCCGCAGTCCACCGTGGCGTTCTGCTTCACCAAGCAGCAAGTGCAGGAAACCGTCGATCACCTGACCGCCAAGGGCATCTCGGCCGTCGGCCTGCACGGTGACCTGGAGCAACGTGACCGTGACCAGGTCCTGGCGATGTTCGCCAACCGCAGCACCTCGGTCCTGGTCGCCACCGATGTGGCCGCCCGTGGCCTGGACATCGATGCGCTGGACATGGTGATCAACGTCGAGCTGGCCCGGGATTCGGAAATCCATATCCACCGCGTTGGCCGTACCGGTCGTGCCGGTGAAAAAGGTATCGCGATCAGCCTGGTGGCGCCGTCCGAAGCCCACCGTGCCCAGGCCATCGAGCTGCTGCAGAAGTCGCCGCTGAGCTGGGATCAACTGAGCAACCTGCCCTCCCAGGGCGGTGGTCCGCTGCTGCCGGCCATGAGCACCCTGTGCATCGGTGCCGGGCGCAAGGACAAGGTGCGTCCGGGCGATATCCTTGGCGCACTGACCGGCGACGCCGGCGTGCCGGGTGCCCAGGTCGGCAAGATCGCGATCTTCGACTTCCAGGCCTACGTGGCCGTGGACCGCAGCATCGCCAAGCAGGCTGTGCAGCGCTTGAGCGAAGGCAAGATCAAAGGCCGCTCGTTGCGCGTGCGGATTTTGTAAGCGATCTTCATCCCAACGAAGATCCCTGTGGGAGCGGGCTTGCCCGCGATAGCGGACTGACAGACAACATCAATGTTGAATGTGCCAGCCCCATCGCAAGCAAGCCCGCTCCCACAGTCAGTTTTGTGATGACACACCAGAGGACACCGTTTTGCGCTCTACCGAAGTCGTGATCATTGGCGCTGGCGCCGCAGGGTTGATGTGTGCGCTGACCGCTGCCGGACGCGGGCGCAAGGTGTTGTTGCTGGACCACGCCAACAAGGCCGGCAAGAAAATCCTCATGTCGGGCGGCGGTCGCTGCAATTTCACCAACATGTACACCGAACCGAGCAATTTTCTCTCGCAGAATGCGCATTTCTGCAAATCCGCACTGGCCCGCTACACCCAGTGGGACTTCATCGGCATGGTGGCCAAGCATGGCGTGCCGTACCACGAGAAGAAGCTCGGCCAACTGTTCTGCGATAACAAGTCCAGTGACATCCTCGAGATGTTGCTCAGCGAGTGCGACCAGGCCGGCGTCAGCCTGCACCTGGACACCTCGATCCAGACCATCGAGAAGCTCGCCAGCGGCTACCTGCTGGACACCACCCTCGGCCAATTGACGTGCGAGTCCCTGGTGATCGCCACCGGCGGCCTGTCGATCCCGACCCTGGGTGCCACGGGCTTCGGGTATCAGGTCGCCCGCCAGTTCGGTCACGAACTGCTGCCGACCCGCGCCGGCCTGGTGCCGTTCACCATCACCGACCAGCTCAAGGAGCTGTGCGGCGAGTTGTCCGGCACCTCGGTGGACTGCCTGGTGAGCTGCAACGAGCAGAGTTTCCGCGAGAACATCCTGTTCACCCACCGCGGCCTCAGCGGCCCGGCGATCCTGCAGATTTCTTCGTTCTGGCAGTCCGGCGACACGGTTGAAATCAACCTGATGCCCGACCACGACGTACCGGCCTGGCTGCAACAGCAGCAAGCCGAACGGCCCAACAGCGAGCTGAAAACCCTGCTCGGCGAGATCTTCACCAAGAAGATGGCCAACCTGCTGGCTGACAACTGGTTCGTCTCCAAGCCGATGAAGCAGTACACCCACGCCGAAATTGCCGAGATCGCCGACAAGCTGGCGAGCTGGAAGCTGGTACCGGCCGGCACCGAAGGCTACCGCAATGCCGAGGTCACCCTGGGCGGTGTCGACACCCATGAAGTGTCCTCCAAGACCATGGAATCGCTGAAAAGCCCCGGGCTGTATTTCATCGGCGAAGTGCTGGATGTCACCGGCCACCTGGGCGGCTTCAACTTCCAGTGGGCCTGGGCTTCGGGCTACGCGGCGGCGCAGTACGTCTGATGCCTGCGTGCCCTTTGCAGGGGGCACGCAAACCGCCAAGGCCAATCCGACAAGGAACACTTTTTGCTGTCAGATGTGATCGACGCCATTGCGTCGGCGTCATTACTGGCTCAATTTAGCGTCATTGCCCCGGAAGGCCTTCGCACTTCATGCCATCGACTTCGTTTCGTCAGTCTCTGCGTCGCCTTTGGGCACTGGATAAATTCAGCTACAGCGTGCGGGTGTTCATCGCCCTGACCGGCAGCATGGCGCTGTGCTGGTACCAGGATGAGATGGGCCTGCTGATCCCGCTGTTCCTGGGGATTATCGCCAGCGCCCTGGCCGAAACCGACGACAGCTGGCAAGGCCGGCTCAATGCGCTGGCGGTCACGCTGGTGTGTTTCAGCGTCGCGGCATTCTCGGTCGAGCTGTTATTCCCCTACCCCTATATCTTCGTGTGCGCCCTGGCGCTGGCCAGCTTTGGCCTGACCATGCTCGGCGCCCTGGGCGAGCGGTATGGGGCGATTGCCTCGGCGACCCTGATTCTCTCGGTCTACACCATGATTGGCGTAGACCAGCGCGGCGGCGCGGTCACCGACTTGTGGCACGAGCCCCTGCTGCTGGTGGCCGGGGCGGCCTGGTACGGCCTGCTCTCGGTGTTGTGGCAGGCGCTGTTTTCCAACCAGCCGGTGCAACAGAGCCTGGCGCGGCTGTTCCGCGAGCTGGGGTTTTACCTCAAGCTCAAATCATCGCTGTTCGAGCCCGTCCGGCAGATGGACGTCGAGGCCCGGCGCCTGGAACTGGCGCAGCAGAACGGGCGAGTGGTCGCCGCCCTGAACGCCGCCAAGGAAATCATCCTGCACCGGGTCGGCAACGGGCGGCCGGGGTCGAAGGTCAGCCGCTACCTGAAGCTGTACTTCCTCGCCCAGGACATCCACGAACGCGCCAGCTCCTCGCACTACCCCTACAACGCCCTGGCCGATGCCTTCTTCCACAGTGACGTGCTGTTCCGCTGCCAACGCCTGCTGCGCCAGCAAGGCAAGGCCTGCCGGGCGCTGGCCGAGTCGATCCAGATGCGCCAGCCGTTTGTCTACGACGCCAGCTTCGCCCAGGCCCTGAGCGACCTCGACGCGTCCCTGGAGCACCTGCGCATCCAGAGCAATCCGGCCTGGCGCGGCCTGCTGCGCTCCTTGCGGGCCTTGGCCGCCAACCTTGGCACCCTCGACCGCCTGCTCAGCGATGCAAGCAACCCCGACAGCCTGGCCGATGCGACCGACAGCAGCCTGCTCGACCGCTCGCCACGCAACCTCAAGGATGTCTGGACCCGCCTGCGCACCCAACTGACGCCCACCTCGCTGCTGTTCCGGCATGCCCTGCGCCTGCCCCTGGCGTTGACCATCGGCTACGCCATGGTGCATTTGATCCACCCCTCGCAGGGCTACTGGATCATCCTCACCACGCTGTTTGTCTGCCAGCCGAACTACGGCGCGACCCGGCGCAAACTCGGGCAACGGATCATCGGCACCGCCATCGGCCTGACCGTGGCCTGGGCGCTGTTCGACCTGTTCCCCAATCCGCTGGTGCAATCGTGCTTCGCGATCGCCGCCGGCGTGGTGTTCTTCATCAACCGCACCACCCGCTACACCTTGGCCACGGCGGCAATCACGGTGATGGTGCTGTTCTGCTTCAACCAGGTCGGCGACGGCTACGGGCTGTTCCTGCCACGCCTGTTCGATACCTTGCTCGGCAGCCTTATCGCCGGCCTGGCGGTGTTCCTGTTCCTGCCGGACTGGCAGGGCCGCCGACTGAACAAGGTGCTGGCCAACACCCTGACCTGCAACAGCATCTACCTGCGCCAGATCATGCAGCAATATGCCGCCGGCAAACGGGACGACCTGGCCTACCGCCTGGCCCGCCGCAACGCGCACAACGCCGATGCCGCACTGTCCACGACCCTGGCCAACATGCTCATGGAGCCTGGGCATTTCCGTAAGGAAGCAGACGTCGGCTTCCGCTTCCTGGTGCTGTCCCACACCTTGCTCAGCTACCTCTCGGGCCTGGGTGCGCACCGCGAGACGCAGCTCCCGGATGAAGTGCGCGAGCACCTGATCGAAGGTGCCGGTGTCAGCCTGGCGGCGAGCATCGACGAAATCGCCCAGGGCCTGGCAAGCAAACTGCCGATCGCCATTCACAGCGACGCCGAAGAAGCCCTGGCCGCAGAGCTTGAGCAGATGCCGGATGAAATCGATGAAGGCCAGCGCCTGGTACAGAGCCAACTGGCGCTGATCTGCCGTCAGCTCGGGCCGTTAAGGACGCTGGCAGCGCATTTGATCAAGGATACGCGCCAGGATTGATCGCCGGGGGGGCTGTCGGGACCTCATCGCGGGCAGACGGAGTCCCGCCCGGCTCGCACACAGTAAATCTGGCGGCCCACAAATTTTGCGTATGGCCGCCAAATCTGTGGGGCCGGGCGCCCGCTGCGGCTTGCCCGGGGCCCGGGATGGCAGTGGGTCAGGCACCATAAATGTTGAATGGGGCGGCCCCATCGCTAGCAGGCTAGCCCCCGCAGGGTTTCACATCCCATGCTGACGAAGCAGCCGGTCGTAACTCCCATCGGCCTTCATCTCGGCGATTTCCCGATCGAACCCGGCGACGATCTTCGCGTGGTCCGGGTTCTTCAGGCTGACCAGGATATGCAGGCTGTTTTCACTCAAGGGCCGGGGCAAGAACTCCACCGCGTTGCGCACCTTGGGTGACTCACGCGCCAGGTAGTAGCGGGCCACATACTCGTCCTCCAGGGTCAATTGCACCCGGTCAGCCGCCAGCATCCGCACGGCCATGGCGAAGTTGTGCACCTGGACCTTCTGCAGGGCGGCGTCGCCGTCAAAGTCCGGGGAATAGGCATAACCGCGCACCACCGCGATCGGGTAGGTGTGCAACTGCTGCAGGTTGTTGTATTCGATGGGAGCATCCCTGCGCTTGAGAAAGCGGATGCGATTGAGCAGGTACTCGGCGGAATACTGCCCCAGATGGGTGCGCTCCTCGTTGTACCAGGCATTGACCAGGACGTCGTAGCGCCCCTCGCCCAGGCCCAGCAACGCCCTGGCCCAGGGTACTTGCTGGAAATCACTGGCATAACCGGCCCGCGCCAGCGCGGTGCTGACAATATCAGTGGCCAATCCACCATTGACCAGCGTGGCGTCAGTGAAGGGAGGCCAGACATCGGCCACCAGGCGCAACTTGTCTGCTGCAGCGCTCTGGCTCAGCAACAGCAGGCCAATCAAGGCCAAGACTCGATGCAATCGCGGCATGCCCATGGATCCTTAAAGGGCGCGAAGCCCAGCGTGTGTTGAGCCGGATTCGATACCCCGTACGCCGACTGGCGGCCACAACCCGGGCTATAACAATAGCTGACCACGGCTTCGGCAAAGTGCCTCAAAGCAGATTACACAAAGATGACCACGCCGCGCTAAATGAATGATGGCATTTTGGTCTTTGTCACAGAATTTCCTGCAGACAAGACATCACGCAGCCAGACGCTTAGTATCAGGACCAGACTTTTCTAAGGACGCGAAGATGACGGTTGAATGGGTTTGCAAACACCACAGTGACCTGGGCAAAGAGCAGCTCTATGCCATTTTGCAGTTGCGCACAGAGGTGTTCGTGGTCGAACAGAAGTGTGCCTACCAGGAAGTCGATGGCCTGGACCTGGACAGCGACACCTGCCACTTGATGGCCTGGGACGGTGATCAACTGGTGGCCTACGTGCGCCTGCTCGACCCGACCTCGCAAGGCGGTGACGTGGTGCTCGGCCGAGTGGTGATTGCACCGCAGGCCCGGGGCCAGGGCCTGGGTCATGAGCTGATGGCGCAGGCGCTCAAGCAGGCCGAGAAGCATTGGCCGCAGACTCCGATCTACCTGTCGGCCCAGGCCCATCTGCAGGGGTATTACGGGCGCT
Organism: Pseudomonas kielensis; assembly: GCF_014236655.1. Lineage (GTDB taxonomy): Bacteria > Pseudomonadota > Gammaproteobacteria > Pseudomonadales > Pseudomonadaceae > Aquipseudomonas > Aquipseudomonas kielensis. The sequence continues at coordinate 150,506 of NZ_JACMYG010000004.1, read as the reverse complement.
ACGGGTTTGCCGTGGCCGGCGAGCAATACCTGGAAGACGGCATTGCGCATATCGGCATGCGCCGGCCCTGAAGGCTTTTCGCACAGTCGTGCTGGTTTGCCAGCACTCCTGTGCGAACTCAGGGATACCCCAACACCGCCTTGATCTGCCGCAGATGCTGCTCGATCCAGCGTGGATCGATCGCCCCCCACTCGCGAATACAGTAACGTCCGGCGTGGTTGCGCGCGCCGTCCTCCTGCTCGAACTCGCAGACCACATCCAGGTCCGCCAGGGCGGCAATGGTGTCCTGGGCCGTGCGCCGGGGCATACCGGTGATTTCGGTCAGCGCCGGGACACTGCTGGCCAGCCCGCTGTCGATCAGGTACGCCACGTACAGGCGACGGTAGAAGCTGCTCTTGGTCTTGCTCACGTCCATCCAGACACTCCTGCTGGTGATGATTACTGCATGTCCCGCCAGGTCAGATAAACCCGCAAATCGAATTCCAACTGGTGATAACCGGGCAGCATGTGTTCGCACAACTTGTAGAACGCCTTGTTGTGGTCGGACTCTTTGAAATGCGCAAGTTCGTGCACCACGATCATCTTGAGGAACTGCGGCGCGGCCTCCTTGAACAACGAGGCGATGCGGATTTCTTTCTTGGCCTTGAGCTTGCCGCCCTGCACCCGGGAGATGGCGGTATGCAGGCCCAGTGCGCGATGGGTCAGGTCCAGGCGGTTGTCGAACAACACTTTGTCGATGGCCGGCGCGTTGCGCAGGTACTCCTGCTTGAGCTCCAGCGCATAGCTGTACAGCGCCTTGTCACTCTGCACGGCGTGCTTGTCCGGGTAGCGTTGGCTCAGGTACTCGCCCAGCCGATCCTGCTCGATCAGTTGATGCACCTGCTGTTGCAGGGCGGCGGGATAAGCCTGGAGGTATTTAAGCGCGGTCATGGGGCAACGACAGAAGTCACGAAAGATCGCCAGTGTAGCGAATTCAGACGGTCGTCGCGCTCCAGTCGAACGGCTGCACAAAGTCCCTGACCTCCTCCGCCATCAATGGCCGCGCCACCAGGCAACCCTGGGCAAAGGGACAACCATTGGCCAGCAGCCACTGATACTGGGCAATCGATTCGACCCCTTCGGCGATCACCAGCACGCCGAATTGCCGCGCCAGCTCGATGATGTTTCGCGCCAGTGCCGCATCCCGGGGGGAGTCCAGGACCCGGGCGACCAGATGCCGGTCGAGCTTCAGGGTATCGAGTTCGACATCGCGCAGATGGGTCAGCGAACAAGGCCCCGCGCCGAAGTCGTCGAGCGCCACCCGCACCCCGAGGCTGCGCAGCAGGCGCAGTTGCTTGCGCGCTTCCTCGGGGTTGTGCAGCAAGGCCTCTTCGGTGATTTCCAGCTCCAATTGACGGGGCATCAACTGATGGCGCTCCAGCACCAGCCGCAACTCGGTAGCCAGGTTGGGCATGCCGAACTGGGTGTGGCTCAGGCTGACCGCCAGCACCATGTCTTCGCTGAACAGTTTGTCCCAGGTCTTTCGTTGCTGGGCACTGCTCTGGTAGATCCAGCTGCCCAGGCGACTGATCAGTTGTGCCTCTTCCAGCAACGGCAAGAACAGCCCCGGCGAGACATCGCCCACACTGGGATGTTGCCAGCGCAGCAAGGCCTCGAACCCACGTATGCGTCCATCGACCAACGAAACCTGAGGCTGGTAGACCAGGTTGAACTCCTTGTGTTCGATGGCCGAGCGCACGCTCTCCTCGAGCATCAAGCGGGTCCGCGCGCGACCATTCATGTCGTGGTCGTAGAAGCGGTACTGCTGGCGACCCGCGCGCTTGGCCTCATACATGGCGATATCGGCGGTACGCAGCAAGTCGTCGAGGCTGGCGCCGCAATCCGGGTACGTGGCGATGCCGATGCTCGCGCCCAGCGCCACGTCCAGCCCGTCAATCTGCTGACAGACCGACACCCGTTCTATGAGTTTTTCCGCCATCTTCGCCGCTTGCTCGGCAAACTCGAGGTCGAGCAGCGCGGTGAATTCATCCCCGCCCATGCGCGCCAGAATATCGAAGGGGCGCAGGCAGGCCTTCAACTGCTCCGCAACCCAGCGCAGCACCCGATCGCCGGCGTCATGCCCCAACGAATCGTTGACCCGCTTGAAGCCATCCAGATCCAGGTACAGCAACACCCAGACACTGCCCGCGCGCTCGCCGCGCAGCAGCAGGTTTTCCGTGGCCTGGTAGAACCCCCGGCGGTTGAGCAGGCCGGTCAGCGGATCGGTGACCGCCTGGAACTCCAGTTGCTGATGCAGGTGGCAGACCACCGACATGTCGAGCACGGTGACCACCATCGCTCGCTGCTCGGGCGGCAGCGGCGCACAGGATAGCGCCACCGGCACTTGCTGCCCGGACGCAGTGCGCAGCATCGCATCATGGGCGCGCCAGGTCTCGCCACGGCGGTAGTGAGCGTGGATATCCGAACCGCTCCACAGCGTGATCGGCGGCTTTTGCAGAAAATCGATGAAGCCTGTCCCCTGCAACTCGTCGACCCTGGCGCTGAGCAAGCGGCACATGGCCGGGTTGGCAAAGCGAACTCGCCCATCCTCGCCCACCACCAGGATGCCTTCGGCGGCATTCTCCAGCACCGAGGCGTTAAAGGCTCGCGCAGCCTCCAGGTCCCGGCTCAACTGCTGCAAGGCCCGGCGACTGCGCTGGTGCTCCAGCAGGGCCTGGACCTTGGGCTTGAGAATCTGTGGGTCGAACGGTTTGAACAGGTAGTCCACCGCGCCATGGGCATAGCCCTTGATCACGGCATCCGGGGATTGCTCGTTGGCGGTCAGGAAAATGATCGGGGTCAGTTGGGTGCGCTGGCTGCCGCGCATCAGGCGGGCCACTTCGAAGCCATCCATCCCCGGCATCTGCACGTCCAGCAGCACCAGGTCGACCTCGTGTTCAAGTAACAGATTCAGGGCTTCCAGGCCCGAGGCCGCGGTCATTACCTGCCAGTCCTGGCGCTGCAGCAAGGCACGCATGCTGACCAGGTTTTCCGGGTAATCATCAACGATCAAAAGAACCGAGCGGCCGTCACCTGGCTTAGGTTGCGCGCATTCCATGCTGCTTCTCTTTGTGGGGAGGGGTGAAACGGCTTACCGAAAAAACCGGAAAATTGCTGTGGTTTCACTCTAGACCGGGTTTTGCCCAATCAGTAGGCATCAACACGCCATCACCGCACCAAAGCAGGCGGCTCCCGACTAACGGACTGTCTTTGCAGGCCCCGCAAACCGCTAGGTGTGGCACGTCGCCATTTGGCTGGCGCCAATTAACCGCCAGACGGGCATTAACAACGCGCGCTCCCGAGCTTATAAAGGCCGCCCCCAAGATGGCCGGACCAGAGCTTGTGCCGCGCCATTTCCGCCAGAACCCGTGGAATTCTTTGACGATGATCGATCTCGCGACCTGGAACCTCAGCGTTCCCGTTGGCACGCCCCCGGCTACCATCGACACCCCGAAACTGGTCAGTGGTTTCAAGAACCAATACTTCCATTCCGACACCGGCACCCTGTTTTTCTGGGCACCGGTGACCGGCACCCGCACTGAAAACGCGATCTATCCACGCACCGAGCTGCGCGAAACCTACAGCAACGGCACCCTGCGCAACTGGCTCTACCCGGACGCCGACAACTCGTTGCGGGCGACCCTGGCGGTGAATCAGGTGCCGAGTTCGGGCAAGTTGGTGATCGGCCAGATCCACGCGTACGACAGCCAGAAACCGCTGGTGAAACTCGAGTACCAGTACAAAAGCACAACCGCCACCGGCAACATCGTCGCCAAGGTGCGGATGCGCCCGGACGATGCCGAAGGCCGGGTGATCATCATCGCCAGTGGGGTCAAGCTCGACCGCGACTTCTCCTACCTGATCCACCTGAGCCCGGGCGGCGCCCTGGGCATCAGCGCCGCCGGCGCCCAGTGGGACAGCAAGATCAGCTCCACCTGGCGCAACAAACCGCTGTATTTCAAGGCCGGGGTCTATGTGCAGGACAACAGTGGCAACAGCCAGGAAGGCGGCAAGGTGACCTTCAGCAAGCTGGACATCGATCACGACAAATAAACGGGTGTGGCACGGGCGAGACGGGACACAGATGCAGCACCACGACGCTTTCAGACAGATCCGCGTCGAGGGGGTCGACATTTTTGTAGGACAATCTGAGTATTGCCCCGCGTAAATACGACACCCCCTATCAGTACGTCATGGAGACACACCCGATGCCCTTTACTCGCTCCCTTCTCGCACTCTCTCTGGGCATGGCTTTGTTGCACAACCCGGTCTTCGCGGCGCCCCCTTTGTCGATGACCGATGGGGTGGCTCAGGTCCACGCCCAGGACAGCAACGCCTGGGTCGAAATCAACAAGAGCGCGTTCGAAAACAACATTCGCGCCTTGCAAGCCACCCTCGCCGATAAATCAAAACTCTGCGCCGTACTCAAGGCGGACGCCTACGGCCACGGCATTGGCCTACTGATGCCGTCGGTGATCGCCATGGGCGTGCCCTGCGTGGGCGTTGCCAGCAACGAGGAAATCCGTGTGGTGCGCGAAAGCGGCTTCAAGGGCCAATTGATCCGCGTGCGCACGGCTGCCTTGAGTGAGCTGGAAGCGGCCCTGCCCTACAACGTCGAAGAGTTGGTGGGTAACCTCGACTTCGCCGTCAAAGCCAGCCTGATTGCCGAACAGCATGGCCGGCCGCTCGTGGTGCACATTGGCCTGAACTCCAGCGGCATGAGCCGCAACGGCGTGGAAATGACCACTGCCCAGGGTCGCCGCGACGCGGTAGCCATTACCAAGGTGCCGAACCTGGACGTGCGGGCAATCATGACCCACTTCGCGGTGGAGGACGCCGCCGACGTGCGTGCCGGCCTCAAAGCGTTCAACCAGCAAGCCAAATGGCTGATGAGCGTGGCCCAACTGGACCGCAGCAAGATCACCCTGCATGCGGCCAACTCCTTCGCCACCCTGGAAGTGCCCGAGTCGCACCTGGACATGGTCCGTCCCGGCGGCGCGCTGTTCGGCGACACCGTGCCATCCCATACCGAATACACCCGGGTGATGCAGTTCAAATCCCACGTTGCCTCGGTCAACAGCTACCCCAAGGGCAACACCGTCGGCTACGACCGCACCTTCACCCTGGCCCGTGACTCGAAACTGGCCAACATCACCGTGGGCTACTCCGACGGCTACCGTCGTGCGTTCACCAACAAGGGCATCGTGCTGATCAACGGCCATCGCGTGCCGGTCGTTGGCAAGGTTTCGATGAACACCTTGATGGTCGACGTTACCGATGTACCGAGCGTAAAAAGCGGCGATGAGGTGGTGTTGTTCGGCAAGCAGGGCAACGCCGAGATTGCCCAGGCAGAAGTCGAAGACATCAACGGCGCGCTGCTGGCCGACCTGTATACGGTGTGGGGCAACTCCAACCCGAAACTGCTGGTCGACAAATAAGCCCACACCGAGCACAAAAAACCCGCCTTTCGGCGGGTTTTTTTATGCAGGCGGTGCAACGCTCGAGGCTTAGTTGACCTTGGCGTTCAGCTCACCTTTGAGGTAACGCTGGTACATCGCTTCCAGGGAGATCGGCTTGATCTTCGAAGCGTTGCCGGCGGTGCCGAAGGCTTCGTAGCGGGCAATGCACACGTCGCGCATGGCGGTCACGGTGGCGCCGAAGAATTTACGTGGGTCGAACTCGCTCGGGTTGGTGGCCATCAGGCGACGCATCGCACCGGTGGACGCCAGGCGCAGGTCGGTGTCGATGTTGACCTTGCGCACGCCGTGCTTGATGCCTTCGACGATTTCTTCAACCGGTACGCCGTAGGTTTCTTTGATGTCGCCGCCGTACTGGTTGATGATCGCCAGCCACTCTTGCGGAACCGAGGAAGAGCCGTGCATCACCAGGTGGGTGTTAGGGATGCGCTTGTGGATTTCCTTGATGCGGTCGATCGCCAGCACGTCGCCGGTAGGTGGCTTGGTGAACTTGTAGGCGCCGTGGCTGGTGCCGATGGCGATGGCCAGGGCATCGACCTGAGTGCGCTTGACGAAGTCAGCCGCTTCTTCCGGGTCGGTCAGCATCTGGCTGTGGTCCAGCACGCCTTCGGCGCCGATGCCGTCTTCTTCACCGGCCATGCCGGTTTCCAGCGAACCCAGGCAACCCAGCTCGCCTTCTACCGATACGCCGCAGGCGTGGGCCAGGGCAACGGTCTGCTGAGTGACACGGACGTTGTAGTCGTAGTCGGTCGGGGTCTTGCCGTCTTCACCCAGGGAGCCGTCCATCATGACCGAGCTGAAGCCCAGTTGGATCGAACGCTGGCAGACGTCAGGGCTGGTGCCGTGGTCCTGGTGCATGCACACCGGGATATGCGGGAATTCTTCGATTGCCGCCAGGATCAGGTGCCGCAGGAATGGCGCGCCAGCGTATTTACGGGCGCCGGCCGAAGCCTGGACGATCACCGGGGAGTCAGTCTTGTCAGCGGCTTCCATGATGGCGCGCATCTGCTCAAGGTTGTTGACGTTGAAAGCTGGAACGCCGTAGCCGAATTCGGCCGCGTGGTCCAGCATCTGGCGCATGCTGATAAGTGCCATTGTGTGTGTCTCTCCCGGTTTAGGGTCGTTAATCGTGCAAGCCTGCCGTAGCGGCGGCTGCTATTCAAGTTATTGCAGATCGGGGGTCAAGCCGACCTGCGTGCATTCGCTGTGTATTACTTGGCCTTGCAGCCACGGCCGATCAAATCATTGGTAGCCACCCAGTACACCAGGCCTTCCTCACCCTTGAGGTGAAATGCCAGTTGGTCGTCGCTGTACAACGCGCCACTGCCGGCCGGCTCGAGCTTCAAGCGATGCACCTGGTCATCCCCCAGCCGTACTTCCACGGATTCCTGCGTGGTGTCGGTGAAGCGCCAGTGCACCTGGGCCTGGCTATCACAGACCCAGTCGGTCCACGTGCCGGACGCTGCCGGCGCTGATGCAAACGGGTTCAAACTGGCGCAACCGGCAAGCACTGCCAGGGACGCCACGGCGATCAAGCCTTTCATCCATCTTCCTCGGCGCTCGGCACATGCCAACCGCACTGGGCGTTAGTGAATCAGACCGGTCAGGGACAACCCTGTTCCTTGGCCGGAGTGTGCGTCTCGTACTTATCCAGGCCCTCGGGCCCGGAACGCTTGTTGAGCACCGGGTTGGTTTCCGCCTGCCAGTCGGCCTGGTAACAGCCTTTATCGGGCGCGCCGGTATCCGGGTCCTTGGCGGCCTTGGGATGACTCCCACAGCCGGCCAGCACCGCCGCGGCGATCAACGTCGCTAACGTCTTGACCATGTGAACACTCCTTTGCCTGGTCAACGGGCGGCCTTAGGCCTTGGCCCGGCTTTCCAGGACTTCTACGGCTGGCAGCACTTTGCCTTCGACGAATTCGAGGAACGCGCCGCCACCGGTAGAAATGTAGGAGATTTGCTCGGCAACGCCATATTTATCGATGGCCGCCAGGGTATCGCCACCGCCCGCGATGGAGAACGCCGAGCTGTCTGCGATGGCCTGGGCCAGCACTTTGGTGCCGTTGCCGAACTGATCGAACTCAAACACGCCGACTGGACCGTTCCACAGAATGGTCTTCGACGACTTCAACAGCTCGGCGAAATGCGCAGCTGTCTGTGGGCCGATGTCCAGGATCATGTCGTCTTCAGCCACATCAGCGATCAGCTTGACGGTGGCCGCGGCGCTTTCAGCGAATTCCTTGGCAACCACCACGTCGACCGGCAATGGCACGCTGACTTTGGCGGCGATGGCGCGCGCGGTGTCCAGCAGGTCCGGCTCGTACAGGGACTTGCCGACCGGGTGTCCGGCCGCGGCGAGGAAGGTGTTGGCGATGCCGCCGCCGACGATCAACTGGTCGCAGATCTGGCTCAGGCTGTTGAGCACGTCCAGCTTGGTCGACACCTTGGAGCCGGCCACGATGGCGGCCATTGGCTGGGCCGGGGCGCCCAGGGCCTTGCCCAGCGCATCCAGCTCGGCAGCCAGCAACGGGCCAGCAGCGGCCACCTTGGCGAACTTGGCCACGCCGTGGGTCGAACCCTCGGCACGGTGCGCGGTGCCGAAGGCGTCCATCACGAACACGTCGCACAGGGCCGCGTACTGCTGGGCCAGTTCGTCGGCGTTCTTTTTCTCGCCCTTGTTGAAGCGCACGTTTTCAAACAGCACGATGTCGCCGGCCTTGACGTCGACGCCACCCAGGTAGTCGGCCACCAGTGGCACTTCACGACCCAGCGCCTTGCTCAGGTACGCAGCAACCGGTGCCAGGCTGTTCTCGGCGGAGAATTCACCTTCGGTCGGACGACCCAGGTGCGAGCAGACCATCACGGCCGCGCCTTTTTCCAGGGCCAGCTTGATGGTCGGCAGCGAAGCCAGGATACGCGCATCGCTGGTGACTACACCGTCCTTGACTGGGACGTTGAGGTCTTCGCGGATCAATACGCGCTTACCTTGCAGATCGAGGTCGGACATCTTCAACACGGTCATGGGTCGCACTTCCTGTTAGCTCAGGTTAGAGAGCAGGTTTCTTGATAGCTGTTTGCAGATAATGTTCTGCAACATCCAGCATTCGGTTGGCAAAACCCCATTCGTTGTCGAACCAGGCCAGGACGTTCACCAGCCGGGGGCCGGAAACGCGGGTCTGACTGGCATCGACAATCGCCGAATGTGGGTCATGGTTAAAATCACAACTGGCGTGAGGCAATTCGGTGTAGGCCAGCAGCCCCTTGAGCGGGCCGCTGGTGGCGGCCTCGCGCAGGAGTCGATTGACCTCGGCCGCATCGGTGTCGGTCACCGTCTGCATGGTGATATCCAGACAGGACACATTCACCGTCGGCACCCGTACCGCTTTGGCCTGAATTCGCCCGGCAAGTTCCGGCAACAGGCGTTCGATGCCACGCGCCAGACCAGTGGACACCGGGATCACCGACTGGAACGCCGAGCGGGTGCGGCGCAGGTCCTCGTGGTGATAGGCATCAATCACTGGCTGGTCGTTCATCGCTGAGTGAATGGTGGTGATCGACACGTAGTCCAGGCCGAATGCCTGATCCAGCAGGCGCAGCAGCGGCACACCGCAGTTGGTGGTGCAGGAGGCGTTGGACACCAGCAGCTCAGCGCCGGTCAGGCAGTCCTGGTTGACGCCAAAGACGATGGTGGCGTCGACATCGGCCTCGCTGGCCATCGGCTGGGAAAACAACACCCGTGGCGCGCCGGCGTCGAGGAACCGCTGGCCGTCGGCGCGGGTGTTGTAGGCACCGGAACATTCGAGCACCAGATCGACGCCCAGGGACGCCCAATCGATGCCTTCGGGGGTGGCACTGCGCAGGACCTTCACGCAGTCGCCATTAATATGCAGACAATCGCCCTCGACCTTCACTTCGCCGGGAAACCGGCCGTGGGTGGAGTCGAAGCGTGTCAGGTATTCAATGCTGGCCATGTCAGCCAGATCGTTGATCGCGACAATTTCAAACCCGGCCGCCGAGCCTCGCTCGAACAACGCCCGCAAGACGCAACGACCAATGCGGCCGTAGCCGTTGAGTGCAACTTTGTAAGGACGCGGTTGAGGCATGGGGTTCTCGATTACCGTGGTGAATCCATTAATGCAGCGTCACCTGAGCGACCGCTATCGCGGGCAAGCCCGCTCCCACATGGACGGTGTATATCCCTGTGGGAGCGGGCTTGCCCGCGATGGCGTCGGCTCAGGCAACACCTTTTCTGGATCAGTCTTCCAGCAACTCTTCAGCCTGGCCCAGGATGTTCTCCAGGGTAAAGCCGAACTCTTCGAACAAGGCTGGCGCAGGCGCCGACTCGCCGTAGGTGGTCATGCCGATGACGCGGCCTTCCAGGCCCACGTACTTGTACCAGTAGTCGGCGTGAGCCGCCTCGATGGCGATACGGGCGCTGACCTGCAACGGCAGGACCGATTGCTTGTAGCCGGCGTCCTGGGCTTCGAACACGCTGGTGCAGGGCATGGACACAACGCGCACGTTGCGGCCTTGCTCGGTCAGCTTGTCGTAGGCCTGAACGGTCAGGCCCACCTCCGAACCGGTGGAGATCAGGATCAGCTCAGGCTCGCCGATGCAGTCCTTGAGCACGTAGCCGCCACGGCTGATGTCGGCGATCTGTGCGTCGGTGCGCACCTGATGCTGCAGGTTCTGGCGCGAGAAGATCAGCGCCGAAGGGCCGTCCTTGCGCTCGATGGCGTGCTTCCAGGCCACGGCGGATTCGACCGCGTCGGCTGGGCGCCAGCAGTCCAGGTTCGGCGTGGTACGCAGGCTGGTCAGTTGCTCGACCGGCTGGTGCGTCGGGCCGTCTTCGCCCAGACCGATGGAGTCGTGGGTGTAGACATGAATCACACGCTTCTTCATCAGCGCGGCCATGCGCACCGCGTTGCGGGCGTATTCCATGAACATCAGGAAGGTCGCGCCGTAAGGCACCAGGCCGCCGTGCAGGGCAACGCCGTTCATGATGGCGCTCATGCCGAACTCGCGCACGCCGTAGTACATGTAGTTGCCGCTGGCGTCTTCGGCCGAGACACCTTTGCAGCCTTTCCACAGGGTCAGGTTGGAACCGGCCAGGTCGGCCGAACCACCGAGCAGTTCAGGCAGCAGCGGGCCGTAGGCATTCAGAGCATTCTGGCTGGCTTTGCGGCTGGCAATGCTTTCACCCTTGGCGGCCACTTCGGCGATGTACGCGTCGGCCTTGGCCGAGAAGTCCAGCGGCAGGTCGCCGTTGAGGCGGCTCATCAGCTCAATGGCCAATGCCGGGAATTCGGCGGCGTAGGCTTCAAAACGCTGGTCCCACTCGGCTTCTGCGGCACGGCCGGCTTCCTTGGCGTCCCACTCGGCGTAGATATCAGCCGGGATTTCGAACGGGCCGTGGTTCCACTTCAGCGCTGCACGGGTCAGGGCGATTTCCGCGTCACCCAGCGGGGCACCGTGGCAATCTTCCTTGCCTTGCTTGTTTGGCGAACCGAAGCCGATGGTGGTCTTGCAGCAGATCAGGGTCGGCTGCTCGCTTTTGCGGGCCGTCTCGATCGCGGTCTTGATCTCTTCTGGGTCGTGACCGTCAACGTTGCGGATCACCTGCCAGTTGTAGGCTTCGAAGCGCTTAGGTGTGTCATCGGTGAACCAGCCTTCGACTTCGCCGTCGATGGAGATGCCGTTGTCATCGTAGAAAGCGATCAGCTTGCCCAGGCCCAGGGTACCGGCCAGGGAAGCGACTTCGTGGGAAATGCCTTCCATCATGCAGCCATCACCCAGGAACACGTAGGTGTGGTGGTCGACAATGTTGTGCCCAGTGCGGTTGAACTGCGCTGCCAGGACTTTTTCCGCCAGGGCGAAGCCCACAGCGTTGGCCAGGCCCTGACCCAGTGGGCCGGTGGTGGTTTCAACGCCTGGGGTGTAACCGAATTCCGGGTGGCCCGGAGTACGGCTGTGCAGTTGACGGAAGCTTTTCAGGTCGTCGATCGACAGGTCGTAGCCAGTCAGGTGCAGCAGCGAGTAGATCAGCATCGAGCCATGGCCGTTGGACAGCACGAAGCGGTCACGGTCGGCGAACGATGGGTTGCTCGGGTTGTGCTTGAGGTAGTCACGCCAAAGCACTTCGGCGATATCCGCCATACCCATAGGGGCACCGGGATGGCCGCTGTTGGCTTTTTGCACGGCATCCATGCTGAGGGCACGAATGGCGTTGGCACGCTCACGACGGCTTGGCATCGCTGTTCTCCTGAGGATTTTGAATCGAGAGTGAATAAAACGGCACGGAAAAAAGGCGAGCATTTTCCCTCAGCGGACAGCCTCGGGGCAATGACAGATAGTCGATCAGGCACGTTTTTCCTGTGGATAAGTGTGCATTCGCCAGGTGAAACCTTTCCGCACTTGGTTTGTAGAGTAAGGTTCGGCGAAAGAAGTGCCATCCATCGAGCAATATCAAAACTTTTTGATATTGAACTTGCGGGGATTTCTAGGCGTGACTAGACTGCCGGCCTTATGAACTTACGCGCGCCTTCCATTCGCCCAGACGATTGTGATGAGCTGGCGGCCCTGTGCAAGGCCGGCGGCGATCCGTTGCGCCTGAATGTATTGCGCGCCCTGGCCAATGACTCGTTTGGTGTACTGGAGCTGGCGCAGATCTTTGCCACCGGCCAATCCGGCATGAGCCACCACCTCAAAGTGCTGGCCCAGGCCGACCTGGTGGCGACTCGCCGTGAAGGCAATGCGATTTTTTACCGGCGCGCCCTGCCCCACACCGAATTGCCAGGCGGCAAGCTGCATGCCGCCCTGCTCGAAGAAGTCGACAACCTGACCCTGCCCGGCGACGTGCAATCGCGTATCGCACAGGTCCACGGACAACGGGCTGCCGCCAGCCAGGACTTTTTCTCACGGGTTGCGGACAAATTTCGCGCCCAGCAAGACTTGATCGCCGGCCTGCCGCAGTACCGCGAAAGCGTGCTGGCGCTGCTCGACAAGCTGAGCTTCAGTGAGACGGCCACAGCGATTGAAGTCGGCCCCGGGGATGGCAGTTTTCTCCCGGAACTGGCCCGGCGTTTCAGTCAGGTCACGGCGCTCGACAATAGCCCGGCGATGCTCGAACTGGCGCGCCAGGTGTGTGAACGGGAAATGCTGACTAACGTCAGCCTGCAGTTGGCCGATGCCCTGAATGGCGTGAGCCTGGCAGCCGACTGCGTGGTACTGAATATGGTCCTGCACCATTTCGCCGCCCCGGCCGATGCGCTCAAGCACATGGCCGGCTTGCTACAACCAGGCGGCAGCCTGCTCGTGACAGATTTATGCAGTCACAACCAAAGTTGGGCCAGGGAGGCCTGCGGTGATCTTTGGTTGGGGTTTGAACAGGACGATCTGGCCCGTTGGGCCACCGCTGCGGGACTCGTTCCCGGGGAAAGTCTCTATGTAGGCTTACGTAATGGTTTCCAGATCCAGGTCCGCCATTTTCAGCGACCGGCTGGCGACACTCACCATCGGTAAATTTCAGGAAAACATCGAGATGAGCGAATACTCCCTTTTCACCTCCGAGTCCGTGTCTGAAGGGCATCCGGACAAAATCGCCGACCAGATTTCTGATGCGGTGCTGGACGCAATCATTGCTGAAGACAAGTTCGCCCGCGTGGCGTGCGAGACGCTGGTGAAAACGGGCGTGGCGATCATCGCCGGCGAAGTCACTACTTCCGCCTGGGTTGACCTGGAGCAGATCGTTCGTGATGTCATCACCGACATCGGCTACAACAGCTCCGACGTTGGTTTTGACGGCGCAACCTGCGGCGTGATGAACATCATCGGCAAGCAGTCCCCGGACATCAACCAGGGTGTCGACCGTGCCAAGCCAGAAGACCAGGGCGCCGGCGACCAGGGCCTGATGTTCGGCTACGCCAGCAACGAGACCGACGTGCTGATGCCTGCGCCGATCACCTTCTCGCACCAACTGGTGCAGCGTCAGGCCGAAGCCCGTAAATCCGGCCTGCTGCCGTGGCTGCGCCCGGATGCCAAGTCCCAGGTTACCTGCCGCTACGAAGGCGGCAAGGTCGTCGGTATCGACGCCGTCGTCCTGTCGACCCAGCACAACCCGGACGTGTCGTACAAAGACCTGCGCGAAGGCGTGATGGAGCTGATCGTCAAGCACGTACTGCCGGCCGAACTGCTGAGCAAGGACACCCAGTTCCACATCAACCCGACTGGCCAGTTCATCATCGGTGGCCCGGTTGGCGACTGCGGCCTGACCGGTCGCAAGATCATCGTCGACAGCTATGGCGGCATGGCCCGTCACGGCGGCGGCGCGTTCTCCGGCAAGGATCCATCGAAGGTTGACCGTTCGGCCGCCTACGCCGGTCGCTACGTGGCCAAGAACATCGTGGCCGCCGGCCTGGCCGAGCGTTGCGAGATTCAGGTGTCCTACGCCATCGGCGTCGCTCAGCCTACCTCGATCTCGCTGAACACCTTCGGCACCGGCAAGATCAGCGATGACAAGATCGTCAAGCTGGTACGCGAAGTGTTCGACCTGCGTCCTTACGCCATCACCAAAATGCTCGACCTGCTGCACCCGATGTATCAGGAAACCGCAGCCTACGGCCATTTCGGTCGCACGCCGCAAACCAAGACCGTGGGCGACGACACCTTCACCACGTTCACCTGGGAAAAAACCGACCGCGCCGACGCCTTGCGCGCTGCCGCCGGCCTGTAAGCCCAACGGCCTGCAACACAAGCCCCGCCCGGTTCGCCGCGCGGGGCTTGTGCTTTTTCGGGGGCGCGACACACCCTGCAAAGCACTGCGCAACACCCGCTTCGGTCCTGATCTAGCCTTGAGTTTCTCCCCCTCGGGCAAGGACGCTCACGATGCTGGCTCACTTCCCTCTGTTGCTCGGCTTATGCCTGGGCAGCGCCTGCCTGCTGGCCAATGCCACCACCTGCCCCGATTGGCCCGCCGAGCGCGCGACTGCTGAAATCGAGGCCCTGCAGCAACAGATCCAGCGCTGGGACGAGCGCTATCACCGCCAAGGCCAGTCTCCGGTGGCAGATGAGCTCTATGACCAGTCTCGCGCCCGGCTCAGCACCTGGCGTAGCTGCTTCAATGCGCACGCCAAAGCCGACAATCCGTTACTGACCGCTCGCGGCACCCTGGCCCACCCCACGCCCCATACCGGCCTGGACAAGCTCAGCGACGGCCAGGCCGTCAACGACTGGCTCGCCTCACGCCAACAGGTCTGGGTGCAGCCCAAGGTCGACGGGGTGGCGGTGACCCTGGTTTACCAGCAGGGCCGACTGGCCCAGGCCATCAGTCGTGGCGACGGCATCCTGGGACAGGACTGGACCGCCCAGGCCCGCAAGCTCAGCGCCGTCCCCCAGCAATTGCCGCAAGCCATTGACCTGCTGGTGCAGGGCGAACTCTATTGGCGCCTGACCGATCACGTACAGGCCACGGCGGGCAGCCGCAGTGCCCGCAGCAACGTGGCCGGGCTGATGGCCCGCAAGACCCTGCAACCCGAGGAGGCCGAGGGGATCGGTCTGTTTGTCTGGGACTGGCCCCGGGGTCCCGTCGAGTTGCCGGCCCGTGCCGCCGCCCTGGCTGCCCTGGGGTTCGGCGACACGCAGCCCTTCAGCCAACCGGTGGAAACCTTTGCCGACGCCGAGCACTGGCGCGAGCACTGGTATCGCACGCCCCTGCCGTTCGCCACGGACGGCATTGTCCTGCGCCAGCAACAACGGCCGCCTGCCGCCCGCTGGCAAGCCCGGTCGCCGTATTGGGCCATCGCCTGGAAATACCCCTTCGCCCAGGCCTTGGCCGAGGTGCGCAAGGTGCACTTCAAGATCGGCCGCACCGGACGCATCACCCCGGTGCTGGAGCTTGCCCCCTTCACCCTCGATGACCGACAGATCAGGCGAGTCAGCGTCAGTTCACTGGAGCGTTGGCAACGCCTGGACATCCGCCCCGGCGATCATGTCGCAATCAGCCTGGCCGGCCTGACGATCCCGCGGCTCGACAGCGTGGTACTGCGCAGCACCGAACGCGCCCAGGTCCTGGTGCCGCGCGCTGAAGACTTCCATCCCCTGAGTTGCTGGCAACCGACCCCCGGCTGTGAAAGCCAGTTCCTGGCCCGCCTGACCTGGCTCAGTGGCAAGCAGGGCCTGGCCTTGGCCCAGGTAGGACCCGGCACCTGGGAGAAGCTGGTCAAGGCCGGCCGTATCAAAGGGTTACTGGATTGGTTGACCCTCGATGCCCAAGAGCTTGCTACCATTGACGGTTTCGGCGAACGCAACAGCGCACGCCTGATGGAGAGTCTGCAGCGTGCCCGCCAGCAACCATTCGCCCGCTGGCTAAAGGCCTTGGGTGTTCCGCCCACGGGCGCGGCAAGGCTGGTAGGCCCATGGCCACTGCTGGCACAGCGAAACACCGCTCAATGGTTAGCCGAAGGTGCCATCGGCCCGGGCCGCGCGGCGCAGTTAAGCGCCTTTTTTCGCGACCCGCACGTGCTGGCCTTGAGCGAACAATTACGGGCTGCCGGTATCGACGGATTTCAGTGACCGGGATACCTGCACCCTTGAACCGAATGAGTATCGATGCGCTCAAACAGACCATCTGCTCGCCGACTTGATTACCTGTTGAACGGAGCTTTCATGAAACGTCTTTCACCGCTCGCCCTGTTAACCCTGTGCAGCGTCCTGGCTGCCCCACTGATGGCGGCCGAACAAGCCCCGGAACTCACCGGCTGCGCCGCCAAGCGCCAGTCCATCAGCACCCAGATCGAGCAGGCCAAGGCCCACGGCAATGCCGAGCAACAGGCTGGCCTGGAAAAAGCCCTGAGCGAAGTCACCGCCCACTGCACCGATGCCTCCCTGAAGAAAGAGCGCGAAAGCAAGGTGCTCGATGCCAAGCACGAAGTCAGCAAGCGTCAGGCCGACCTCGACAAGGCGATGAAAAAGGGCGACCCGGAGAAGATCAACAAACGTAAAGACAAACTCGCCGAGTCCCGCAAGGAATTGCAGGAAGCGCTGGACGAGCTGGACAAGTAAGCACTACACCGAACCCAGGTTGTGCAGGAGCTGGCGGCTAGCCAGCTCCTGCAACAGCCAGTGCACTCAGTGATCGCGAAACTCTTTATGACAGGCACTGCACGCGTCTTCGACTTTCTGCACCGCAGGGCCGAGGTTGCTCGCCTTGTAGGGCTGGACCTGGCTGGCAACCACCAGTTCAGCGGTGGCCGCTTCCAGCGTGCGGGCCATTTCCTGGAAACGAGCCTGCTTCTGCCAGACCTCATCCTTGGCGCTGCTGTGATCCTCCTCGCGAACCTGGGGAAAATGCTTCCACGGCTCCCGGGACAGGGCGTCGAGCTTGACGGCGCCCTCGGCAAAACGCGGACCGTCGAACGGTATGCGCCCACGCAACATGCCGCCCAGGTCTTCGCCGGTCTTGAGCATTTGCTTGAAGATCGCCTTGCGCTGACCCAGCGGCGAGTTCGGATCGACACCGCCGCAGGCAGACAGCGTCAGGCAGGCCAGCAATACAACAGAAATTCTTTTAAGAGTCATGGTGGCTCAAGGTCACGGAAATCGGCGGCCAGTATCCTCGCCTGATCCACAAAGACCAATAGCCCTATTAACAATAAGGGTTGCCAGAGTGCCTGACGGCCTCCGGCAGCCGGTCACAGGAAGTACCGCATGAACAGTCGTTTCAAGGCCTGGCGCAAGCACCTGGGCTGGACCTTTCCGATGATCGCCCTCCTCGCCGGTTGCAACGGTGGCGATAGCACCAAACCGCAAACCCACGCACTCGCCACCTATTCCAGCGCGACCTGGGACGCCTTGCCGGCGGTCTCCGATAGCGACCTGCTGGCCGGGTTCGGTTCCTGGCGCAGCGCCTGCACCCGCCTCAAGGCCGATCCCGTCTGGGGCGCGCCCTGCGCCGCGGCGGCCAACGTGCCACAAGACGCCACGGCAATTCGCGCCTTCCTCCAGGAACAGCTTCAGGTCTACGGCCTGCGCTCCTCCGGCGGCAATGCCAACGGCTTGATCACCGGTTACTACGAACCGGTGTACCCCGGCAGCCTGACGCAGACCCCGGCAGCCAACGTGCCGATCTACGGCGTGCCGGAAGACATGATCATCGTCTCCCTGGACAGTCTTTACCCCGAGCTCAAGGGCAAGCGCCTGCGCGGCCGCCTCGAAGGGCGAGTGCTCAAGCCTTACGATGACGCCGCCACCATCGGAACCCAAGGGGTCAAGGCTCCGGTAGTGGCCTGGTTGACAGACCCGATGGACCTGCAATTCCTGCAGATCCAGGGCTCGGGCCGGGTCCAGCTGGCCGATGGCCGGCAACTGCGCATCGCCTATGCCGACCAGAACGGCCACCCGTATCGGCCCATTGGCCGCTGGCTGGTGGAACAGGGCGAACTGAAGAAAGAAGAAGTGACCATGGGCGCCATCAGCGCCTGGGCCAAGGCCAATCCGACCCGCATTCCCGAACTGTTGGCCAGCAACCCGAGCTATGTGTTCTTCACCCGAAACCCCGACAGCAACGAAGGCCCGCGCGGCTCGCTGAACGTGCCGCTGACCTCGGGTTACAGCGTGGCGGTGGACCGCAAGGTGATTCCGCTGGGCAGCTTGCTGTGGCTATCGACCACTCGCCCCGATGGCACCCCACTGGTTCGCCCGGTGGCCGCACAGGACACCGGCGGCGCGATCACGGGCGAAGTGCGCGCCGACCTGTTCTGGGGAACCGGCGATGCCGCCGGGCACTTGGCCGGCGACATGAAGCAGCAGGGGCAGATCTGGATGTTGTGGCCGAAAGGCGCGCCGCTGCCTGAACTGCCACAGGTGCCTGACACCAAGTGACTGGCCGTATCAGATCGAGACGAAAAAGAAGCTGATGATCAGGCCGACGCCGACAAACCACACCAGCGACCGCAGGATCGCCCAGTCGGCCAGGTAGCAGATGATGTACAGCAGCCGGCTGGTGATGAACAACACCGACAACACGTTGATCGTCACCAGCTCGGCGTTGCCGGCCAAATGCGCAACGATGACCGCCGCGGCGAATGCCGGGGTGATCTCGAAACTGTTGAGTTGGGCCGCATGCGCGCGCTTGGCGAAGCCGTCCAGGGTCAACGCAAACGAACGCGGGTCATGGTTATCCCGCAGCCGGTAGCCGCCGCCGATCTTGGCGACGGCCGTGCACAGGTACGGCAGGAAAATTGCGATCAAGATGCACCACAGAGCCACAGTCATTACCGATTCCTTCTTTTTGGGGTTTTATGAGCCTTGGCTCAGAACTTCATCACGAGCATGCCGATCAGCACCAGCCCACAGGCTAAGAGCCGCGGTCTGCCGAAAGGTTCTTTGAGGTAACGCATACCAAAGAGCACCACCAGGATCACGCTGATCTCGCGCAACGCTGCCGCTTCGGCAATCGACCCCAACTGCATGGCCCAGAGCACCAAAGCGTAACTGAACAACACGCAGAATCCGACCGCCAGCCCCAGCCGCCACTGCTCTCGCCAGAACAGCATGAACGCCGGCCGCTTGCGCACCATGGCCAGCAACGGGAACGGCCAGGCACTGAGCAACGTGACCCAGACCAGGTAATCCAGCGGGTGCGACCAGCGACGAATCGCCTGGCCATCGATGAACGTGTAGCAACCGATGCACAGGCCGATCAACGCCACCACCGGCAGCATCGTCCACGGCAAGCGCTCGCCACCACCGCCCTGCCACAGCAGACAGAGCATGCCGAACGGGATCAGCAGGATGCCGAGGATCTGCTGGGTGCTCAGCACTTCGCCGGCGAAGATCAGGGTCAACGCCAACACCACCAGCGGCGACAACCCGCGCATCAACGGATAGACCAGGCCCAGGTCACCCACCCGGTAAGCCTGGATCAGCAGGTAGCGATAGAGCAGCTCAAAGGCCGCCGACGCGAGGATCCACGGCCAGATGTCCAGCGGCGGCAAGCTCACGAACGGCAGCGCCAACGCCACGAACAACAGCGCCACGCTGTCCATGCAGGCCACCACCAGCAAACGTTCGGCGCTGAACTTGATCAGGGTATTCCAGGCCGCATGCAACAGCGCCGCCACCAAAACCAGAACTGTCGCGAGCACGTAGCCTCCTTGCCCTAGTGAATTGATTCGCCATATGTCAGTAGCTGTTTATACTGCAAGCGACCACGCCGCACTCACTTGCGCACATACTTATTCCAATAAATTTCTGCTGCGACCTGACTCTTCAACGACTCGGGAGCCGGCAGGCGTTCGCCTGATCAAAGCGTCAAGACTACCCATAGAGACCTTGCGCATGCCACTGGCCTTGCTTGCTTTGGCCGTTGCCGCTTTTGGCATCGGCACCACCGAATTCGTCATCATGGGCCTGCTGCCCGATGTCGCCCGCGACCTCGCGGTGAGCATCCCCGACGCCGGCCTGCTGATTACCGGCTATGCCCTGGGCGTGGTGTTCGGCGCCCCGATCCTCGCGATCGGCACCGCCAACATGCCCCGCAAGGCTACATTGCTGGGCATGACGCTGATGTTCATCCTCGGCAACATCCTCTGCGCCCTGGCGCCAAACTACGCCACGCTGATGGCGGCCCGGGTGATCACCGCGCTGTGCCATGGTGCCTTTTTTGGCATCGGCTCGGTGGTCGCCGCCGGCCTGGTGGCACCGAACAAACGGGCCCAGGCGATTGCGCTGATGTTCACCGGCCTGACCCTGGCCAATGTGCTGGGCGTACCCCTGGGCACGGCCTTGGGCCAATACGCCGGCTGGCGCTCGACGTTCTGGGCGGTGTCGGTCATCGGGGTGATTGCGGCCCTCGCCCAATGGCTGTGGCTGCCCAAGGACATCGCCATGGACAAGGCCAACCTGGCCAGTGAGTTCAAGGTGCTGGGCAAGCCCAGTGTCCTGCTGGCACTGGGCATGAGCGTGCTGGCATCCACCAGTCTGTTCAGCGTGTTTACCTACATCGCGCCGATCCTGCAGGACATCACCGGCGTCAGCCCCCACGGCGTGACCCTCATGCTGCTGCTCTTCGGCGTGGGCCTGACGGCGGGCAGCATGCTTGGCGGCAAGCTGGCCGACAGCCGGTTGCTGCCATCACTGGTGGGCATGGCACTGGCGGTCATGGTGGTATTGGCGGCATTCAGCCAGACCAGCCACTCGGTGATCCCGGCAGCCATTACCCTGGTGCTCTGGGGGATATTTGCCTTTGCCCTGTGCCCGATCCTGCAACTGCTGATCATCGACCAGGCCCATGAAGCGCCCAACCTGGGCTCGACCCTGAACCAGAGCGCCTTCAACCTGGGTAACGCTGCCGGCGCCTGGATCGGCGGCCTGGTGGTGGCCAGCGGCGCCGACCTCGCAGACCTGCCCTGGACCGGCGCGCTGGTCAGCGGCCTGACCGTAATGACCGCGCTGTACTTCATCTACCGGCAACGCCGGGCGAGCGCCCTGGCGCTTAAAGCGACTGCACAATGATCTGGCTTTTCAGGTCATTGGCCGCGGCCTCAGCCATGGCTTTCATCGACTTGAAGTCATCCGGGGTGCACACCGCGCCCGGCTGCTTGAAGTCGAAGCGGCGCTTGACCACCACCGCGTTGCCCTCGCGGGCATAGGTCGAACTGTAGTCAAACCGCTCGTGGTTCAGTGTCACGTTCTTCGGTGCCGCGAGAATGCTGACATCCTGCGGGAACTCAAAACGCGCCTGCTCCTCGGTCACCCCGGAAATACAGGTGAACGCCTGAGTCCGCTCCGGCTCCATGAGCAGGCTGAAGACACTTTGCGCAATCCCGCCGGCAAGGCTGCTCATGGTCAGCACGCCAATCGGACCCGGAAGATTGACCAGGTTTTCCACGCGCCCGGCCATGTTCATTTCATAACCCTGGCCGCTCCCCTCGAACTTCCCGGCATCAAACGTGCCGCTGCCGTTGAGCCCGTAGGACGCGAGGACCTGCTGGATCAGCAGGTCGCGGTCGGCGGGTTTCATCGACTTGACCCCATAGCGATTCACCTCGGCGGCCCAGCCGATCACAGTGGAGGTATGGCTGAAGTCGGCAGCGCCTTTTGACGAAACCTTGAACAGCAAGCTGTTTTCCACCAGGCCCTCTTGTGAGGTCGGCGTGTGCCCAACATCACCGGACTTGCTCAGCACCACCGGCTTGTCCAGCACCGGCACCGGCAGGTAACCCGCGGCAATGCCTTCGGCGGTGGAATCGAGATACAGGTTCAGGCTCGGCACATAGGTGATGGCGTGGTTGAGCAGCCCCAGCGTCGGCACCTTGGGCAACACATAGGCATTGCCCAGGTTGACCAGGGCCGGTGAACTCTCGATCCCCACGGCCGCCAGCATGGCTTCCAGCAGTGCAACGTGGTCCTTACAGTCGCCATAGCGGTTGGCCAGAATCGTGTCCACCGGATGGGGCACCACACCGCCAGGGCCGACGTAGACCGCAACATAACGAATGTGCTTGCGCACCCAGTCGCTCAGCGCAATCGCCTTGGCCCGGGGCGTGTCGAGCCCGGCCGTGAGGCTGTTGGCGAGGTCCTGGATCTGCGGTGTCAGGGTACTGTGGGCTCGTGCATCGTAGGCCTTGGCGAATGTGGCGAAATCGCCGAATGTCGACACGGCCAGGTATTGGCCGTAGTCCAGGTAAGACACCGCCCCCTGCTCGATTCGCGCCTTTTGCGCAGGCACATAGTCCCAGCGATAGACTTTACGTCCCGGCCCGGCGGCCGGTGTGCTCGCGGTAAAGCCCTTGGCATCGGCGTGCAGCGGCATGTCGGCCGGCAAGTCATAGATCAGGGTGAATTGCCGGGTCGGGAAAAACGCCGGGTAGGACAGGTCTTCGAAATGGCCAGGAAACAGCGCCGTGCTGCGCTTTTTCTTGAACTGAACCACCAGCCGGTCGCCCACGGCCACCTCAGGGAAGATCACCACCTTGAGCAGTGTGTCCTGGAACATCGGGGCATCCGCAGACGCTCGCTCCTGCTGCTCCTTGATCTGGTCGGCCTTGACCTGCACTTTGCGTCCGTCAGGCTTTTGCGTATACGCCTGGACCACCTCCAGGGTTTCCAGGGTCCGGTTGTAACTCATCGAACGTTGCGCCCAGGCCTTGATCGCCCGTTCTTCGTTGATCAGGTGCACCGTTTCCAAGGTCGCCACGAAACTGCCGTCGGCATTGACCACATTGGTCTGGATTTCTTTCTCGATGGTGATCGAAAGGTCAGTGCCATCGTCCTTGGCCTGGGCGGTGCCCACAACCAGGACAGACACCAGCAGCGCACTCAGAAGGCGCGCAGGGGAGAAGCATGAGAACTGCATAAAGATCCGTCTTTTTCATGAATGGGAAGCGTTCGCAATATACAGCAAGCACTGCCCCATCATTTCGACATCTTTGAATAATTGTTCAAATTCAGGCTCTTACCCGCGCAGCAGGGTGAACCTGCGGCTCATTTGTCCGGCGTGTGCGGACCGGCCACAGGCGCTTCTGTGTTCTTCGGCGGTCCACTCTCGCTGCGAATTTGCGCATGACTGAGCAGGGCAAAGATGAAGCTGCCGCCAATGATGTTCCCCGCCAGCGTAGGACCTGCAAACACCAGCCAGAAGTCCGCCCACGACAATTGGCCCGCGAACACCAGGTAGGAGACCTCAGCCGAACCGACCACGATGTGGGTGAAGTCCCCCAGCGCCATCAGGTAAGTGATGAGGATGATGATCCACATCTTGGCGCTTTCCATGGAAGGGATCATCCAGACCATGGTGGCGATCATCCAGCCCGAGACGATGCCCTTGGCGAACATCTTGCTGGCGTCGTTCTCCATGACCTTGCGCCCGATATCGAGGAAGGCCAGGTCGGTCCGGGTGTCGAAAATCGGCAGGTGCAACATCACGTAGGCCACCAGCAAGGTCCCACACAGATTGCCAAACAAGACCACCGTCCACAGGCGCAACAGCCGGCCGAAATTGTTCAACGTGGGTTTGGTCATGACCGGCAGCACGGCGGTCAGGGTGTTTTCCGTGAATAACTGCTGGCGGGCGAGGATCACCGCCAGGAACCCGGCGCAGTAGCCAAAACTGGCGATCACCTTGAAGGCTTCGCCCTCCGGCAGTCGCGAGTTCAGCAGCCCCATGGCCATCAGCGACAGGCCCATGGTCAAGCCGGCGGCCAAGGCAGACCACCAGAGCGCGGCGACACTGCGCTCCAGCTCCTGGTCACCCTGGGTGCGGATAATTTCATGCAGCACCGCCGCGCGCGGTGGCTGGTTCTTGTCGACGTCGTGCTGTTCCTGCGCCGAAAGGTTCGGGGTCTTGCCGTCTTTTTCAGTGTTCATGGAGTCCGCAACCTGTGGCGTGTCGTTTAAGTACGACACGCGAGGTGCGGCATACGTTCTGTGTTTTATTCGACGCCGGCGCCATCCTGGAACTGGTCCTTGACGTATCTGATCTCGGTCCGCCCGTGCGCGGCCGGCAGGCCGTCCTCGCCGAGGTTCACAAAGACCATCTTCTCCACCGTGAGGATGCTCTTGCGAGTGATCTTGTTGCGCACTTCGCAGGTCAGGGTGATCGAGGTACGACCGAATTCGGTGGCGGTGATGCCCAGTTCGATGATGTCGCCCTGGCGCGAGGCGCTGACAAAGTTGATTTCGGAAATGTACTTGGTGACTACGCGCTGGTTGCCCAGCTGGACAATGGCATAGATCGCCGCTTCTTCGTCGATCCAGCGCAACAGGCTACCGCCGAACAGCGTGCCGTTGGGGTTGAGGTCTTCGGGTTTTACCCATTTGCGGGTGTGGAAATTCATGCTCACTCCTGACCGTCTTGCCGATTGATGCCGACCATCATGGCAGAGCCCGACGCAGAGCTCTACGCAGCATCGACTATGGTCTCGATCAAGATTATCAACCAGCCGACAGAAACCCTTTGGAAGATCCGCCCGGCCCGCTATAATCGCCCCCGTTTCAAAACGGTCATCTTCAATTGCTACCGTTTTCCCGCCACCTGTCCGAGGGGCGCTGCAGCAGGTTCGACCTGTCAGGCTCGGATGGGGCGTTGCCTGGCCTTGAACCGCCAGACTCTAAACGCACAACGGCGCCCATTCGCCTACTTACGAATGGAGGCTCTTCATGAGCGCTGTCAACACGCCTGCAGATTTCAACGACTACAAAGTCGCCGACATGTCCCTGGCTGCCTGGGGCCGTCGCGAAACCATCATCGCCGAATCGGAAATGCCGGCCCTGATGGGTCTGCGCCGCAAGTACGCCGAAGAGCAACCGCTCAAAGGCGCGAAGATCCTCGGCTGCATCCACATGACCATTCAGACTGCCGTGCTGATCGAAACCCTGGTTGCCCTGGGTGCCGAAGTGCGCTGGTCGTCCTGCAACATTTTCTCGACTCAAGACCAGGCTGCCGCGTCCATCGCCGCTGCCGGCATTCCGGTTTTCGCCTGGAAAGGCGAGACCGAAGAAGAGTACGAGTGGTGCCTGGAGCAAACCATCCTGAAAGATGGCGCGCCTTGGGATGCCAACATGATCCTCGACGACGGCGGCGACCTGACTCAGTTGCTGCACGACAAGTACCCACAGGTTCTGGATCGCGTCCACGGCGTGACCGAAGAAACCACCACCGGCGTGCATCGCCTGCTGGACATGCTGGCCAAGGGCGAGCTGAAAATCCCGGCCATCAACGTCAACGACTCGGTGACCAAGAGCAAGAACGACAACAAGTACGGCTGCCGTCACAGCCTCAACGATGCGATCAAGCGTGGTACCGACCACCTGCTGTCCGGCAAACAAGCGCTGGTCATCGGCTACGGTGACGTGGGCAAGGGTTCGGCCCAGTCCCTGCGTCAGGAAGGCATGATCGTCAAGGTTTCCGAAGTTGACCCGATCTGCGCCATGCAAGCCTGCATGGACGGTTTTGAACTGGTATCGCCGTTCATCGACGGGATCAACACCGGCACCGAAGCAAGCATCGACAAAGCGCTGCTGGGCAAGATCGACCTGATCGTGACCACCACCGGTAACGTCAACGTTTGCGACTCGAACATGCTCAAGGCCCTGAAGAAGCGCGCTGTTGTCTGCAACATCGGCCACTTCGACAACGAAATCGACACCGCTTTCATGCGCAAGAACTGGGCATGGGAAGAAGTGAAGCCACAGGTGCACAAGATCCACCGCACCGGCCCTGGCGATTTCGACGCACAAAACGACGACTACCTGATCCTGCTGGCCGAAGGTCGCCTGGTGAACCTGGGTAACGCCACCGGTCACCCAAGCCGCATCATGGACGGTTCGTTCGCCAACCAGGTCCTGGCACAGATCTTCCTGTTCGGCCAGAAGTACGCCGACCTGTCGCCAGCCCAGAAAGCCGAGCGCCTGACCGTTGAAGTACTGCCGAAGAAACTCGACGAAGAAGTGGCCCTGGAAATGGTCCGCGGTTTCGGCGGCGTTGTGACTCAACTGACCAAGACCCAGGCCGACTACATCGGCGTGACCGTCGAAGGCCCGTTCAAGCCGCACGCTTACCGTTACTAACAGACGCTGACCGTTCGCTCTCCCTGTGAGAGCGAGCTTTTGTGGGAGCCGGGCTTGCCCGCGATGGCATCGCAGGCAAGCCAGCCCCCACAAAAGCCCGCTCCCACCTGGGCAGTGCAGCTTCGAAGGTTCTCGTGTTTCCAAGGATATGACCATGTCCCAAGATCGTCGCTACAGCTTCGAGTTCTTCCCGACCAAGACCGATGCTGGGCATGAAAAGCTGCTCGCCACTGCCCGTCAGCTGGCCACCTACAACCCCGATTTCTTCTCCTGCACCTATGGCGCTGGCGGTTCGACCCGTGATCGCACCATCAACACCGTGTTGCAGCTGGAAAGCGAAGTCAAAGTCCCTGCCGCCCCGCACCTGTCCTGCGTCGGCGACAGCAAGGCCGACCTGCGCGCCCTGCTGAGCCAGTACCAGGCGGCAGGCATCACCCGGATCGTTGCCTTGCGTGGCGACTTGCCGTCGGGCATGGGCATGGCCAGCGGTGAACTGCGCCACGCCAATGACCTGGTGCAATTCATTCGTGAAGAAACCGGTGATCATTTCCACATCGAAGTCGCCGCCTACCCGGAAATGCATCCGCAAGCGCGCAATTTCGAAGACGATCTCACCAACTTCGTGCGCAAGGCCAACGCTGGCGCCGACAGCGCGATCACCCAGTACTTCTTCAACGCCGACAGCTACTTCTACTTCGTCGAGCGTGTACGGGCGATGGGCGTGAACATCCCGATCGTGCCGGGTATCATGCCGATCACCAACTACAGCAAGCTGGCGCGCTTCTCTGATGCCTGCGGTGCGGAAATCCCGCGCTGGATCCGCAAGCAGCTGGAAGCCTACGGCGACGACACCCAGAGCATTCAGGGTTTCGGCGAGCAGGTGATCACACAAATGTGTGAGCGTTTGTTACAAGGCGGCGCACCAGGGCTGCATTTCTATACCCTGAACCAGGCGGATCCTAGCCTCGCTGTCTGGAACAATCTGAAACTGCCACGCTAATCACGGCAGTGCATTCAGAAAAATGGCCCTGGCGAACCCCAGGGCCTTTTTTTTACTTGTCACTCAACCGGGAAAACTGCAGTAGATGTCGACACCCAGCTCAACGCCAACCCCACAACTGATCTACCTGGTCTACGGTACCTGCACTTACCACCAGGAAGCACTCTTCAGTATTGCCAGTGCGTTGGCGGGCCTGCGCAAAACGCCGGGGGAAGCGCTCGACATCCAGGTCTTCACCGACAACCCGGCGCCCTACCGCGACCTGCCGGTACGGATTCGCCAGTTCGACGAAGCCACCCGCCAGGGCTGGATCGCGCCCCACGGCTACCACTTCCGCGCCAAACACGCGGTCATGCAACAGGTCCTGGCCGAGTCGGAACTGGCCCTGCTGATCGACACCGACACCTTCTTCCACTGCTCGCCCCTGGAGCTGTTCCGGCGCATCCAGCCTGGCACCCTGCTGTGCAACACCCTCGGCATGTCCTACGGCAGCAACAAGCAGACCCGCCTCTACCAGACCCTGGCCGAGGTGCTGCAACAGCGACAACTGGCAGACGACCAGATGCCCCTGCTGAACTCCGGGGTCATCGGCCTGTACCGCCAAGATGCCGACATCCTCGCCCACTCCCTGGCCCTGATGGACGAGTTTTATCCCCTGGCCCAGGGCGCCTACACCCTTGAGGAGTTCTGCCTGTCGGTGGCCGCCTACCGTCAGCGTGAGGTGCGCGATTGCCCGGACCTGATCCATCACTATTGGAGCCGCAAGGAGCTGTTTCGCGCCAAGACCAATGCCTGGCTTGAAAAACACCGCTCCAACCTCACCAGCACCCTGGCCCTGGACGAAACGTCACTGGTAACGGCGACTCTGCCGCGCCCACCGACCCTGCAGCGCCTGGCCTATAAGATCGTGACCCTGGCCTTGCCCCGCCAGCAGCGCCAGTTCATGCGCGAAATCCTCTACGGCTGCTACCGCCATGCCAATCCGTTTGATCAGGCCTGTACGCCGGTCTGGTGGGAAAAAGCCCATGCCAATGTGGAAAAACGCCTGAAACGGCCGCTGGAAAACGATCAACTGGAGCGCTGGTTCAACCACCCGATCAACCGCCTGGTTCTGGGCCGGCGACGCCAGGCCATCTACCTACACCTGATGCAGGCAAAAGGCGACTAAGCCTCAGGCTAGACAGCCTCTAGCTATTTCACTGCCTATCGTCGTAATCTCCAGCGATGCCCGTCATTGCCCAATTGCTGACAGCCGCGCTTCTTGTTTGCCTGAGCTTTGCTGCCCGGGCGGAAAAGTTGCGCATCGTCACCGAGCCCTGGGCACCTTACGTGTACGAGGAAAACGGCCAGCCCCGGGGGCTGGACTACGAGACCACGGCCATTGTCTTCCAGCGCCTGGGTATCGAAGTGCAATGGCAGTTCCTGCCGTGGAAGCGCTGCCTGGCCATGCTCGATCAAGGGCTGGCCGACGGCGCACTCGACATCTTCCACAGCAACGAACGCGACGCCACCCTGCTCTACCCCAGCGAACCGCTGTCGCAAGTCGAGTTCGTGATGTTCTACGCCAACGCCCGCCCCCACCCGTTCAACACCCTCGAAGATCTGCGCGGCCTGACCATCGGCACCTCCCCCGGCTACCTGTACAGCCAGGACTTTCGCGAGTCCACGCTGTTTACCCGGGAGCCGGCGCCGACCCATGAAGCCAACTTCGGCAAGCTGGCACGCGGGCGCATCGACCTGTTGATCACCGACCGCCGGGTCGGGCAAACCCTGCTCGACAGCCTGAACCTGCGTGACCAGATCAGCGAAAGCCCGACCGTCATCAGCCGCGAGAGCCAGTTCCTGGCCGTGCGCCGCAATGCCGGCATGGACCTGCTGGTGCAGCGTTTCGGCGCCGAACTCAAGCGCTTCAAGCGTGAGCCGGCCTACGCCCAACTCAGCGCGCGCTATGGCGCGGCGCCGGCCAAGGACCAGACACTTGTGCCGGCGCAAGCCCGTGAAGAAAAAACCGTTGAGCAGCAGGAAAGCAGCGCACAGTGATTGCTCTGTTATACTCCGGCCTTCCCGCCAGGCTTACGCCCGGACGCTCGGCACTGTTTCAGGCCTCTCGACATCGCTACAGCGCAGCTTTTCAGCCCGCGCGAGCACTCGCAGATGAGCCATCAGGGCCCAGCAGGACCGGACGCGATTGCGCTTCTCTCAAACGCCACTCGCGCCAGGCAAGACTATCCCATTGGGCCAAGCCCTAACTAAAACAGGATTACTCATGTCCTTTGCTTCCCTCGGTCTCTCCGAGGCTTTAGTCGGCGCCATCGAAGCCGCCGGCTATACCCAGCCTACTCCGGTGCAACAGCGGGCCATTCCCGCCGTGTTGCAAGGTCGCGACTTGATGGTTGCGGCACAGACAGGCACTGGCAAAACCGGCGGCTTTGCCCTGCCGATTCTGGAACGCCTGTTCCCCAACGGTCACCCGGACAAGTCCCAGCGTCACGGCCCGCGCCAACCGCGCGTACTGGTCCTGACCCCGACCCGCGAACTGGCCGCCCAGGTGCACGAGAGCTTCAAGCTCTATGCCCGCGACCTCAAGTTCGTCAGTGCCTGCATCTTCGGCGGCGTTGGCATGAACCCTCAGGTTCAGGCCATGGCCCGCGGTGTTGACGTGCTGGTAGCCTGCCCGGGTCGTTTGCTCGACCTGGCCGGCCAAGGCAGTGTCGACCTGTCCCACGTGGAAATCCTCGTGCTCGACGAAGCCGACCGCATGCTCGACATGGGTTTTGTCCATGACGTGAAGAAGGTCCTGGCCCGTCTGCCGGCCAAACGTCAGAACCTGCTGTTCTCGGCGACGTTCTCCAAGGACATCACCGACCTCGCCGGCAAGCTGCTGCACAACCCCGAGCGCATCGAAGTCACGCCGCCCAACACCACGGTCGAGCGGATCGAGCAACGTGTGTTCCGCCTGCCGGCGAGCCACAAGCGTTCGCTGCTGGCGCACCTGATCACCGCCGGCGCCTGGGAACAGGTACTGGTCTTCACCCGTACCAAGCACGGCGCCAACCGCCTGGCCGAGTACCTGGACAAACACGGCCTGAGCGCCGTGGCCATCCACGGTAACAAGAGCCAGAACGCCCGCACCAAAGCCCTGGCCGACTTCAAGGCCGGTGAAGTGCGGATCCTGGTTGCCACCGACATCGCGGCGCGCGGCCTGGACATCGACCAACTGCCACACGTGGTCAACTTCGAACTGCCGAACGTCGACGAAGACTACGTGCACCGCATTGGCCGTACGGGCCGTGCCGGTCGTTCGGGCGAGGCGATCTCGCTGGTCGCTCCGGACGAAGAAAAACTGCTGAAAAGCATCGAGCGCATGACCAAACAGAAGATCGCCGATGGCGACCTGATGGGGTTTGATGCCAGCAGCGTCGAGGCCGAGAAGCCAGAAGTGCGCGAGCGTCCGGATGTGCGTAACCCGCGCAACCCACGTGGCCCGCGCGGCGACGGTCCGAACGGCGGTGGCGGTGGCGGCGGTCGCAAGGACAAAGGCAAGGACAAGGGCGGCAAGGAAAAGCCGGCAGCCAACCGTGGCGAACGCCCGGCGCAAAAGCCGCGTGAAGGCACCCCTGCCCGCGAACAACAGCGCCCTGCCCCGCGTGCGGCCGCTGACCGGGCACCGGACGAGTTCCTCGACGACGATGTGGATAACTTCGGTAACCGCGTCGACTACGTGCCACAGCAGAAACCGGCCCAAGGCCGTGGTCGCCGTCCAGGTGCCCCGGCACAAGGCGCAGGCGCCGGCGCTCCACGCACTGGCCAGCCACAGGGCCGGCAGAACGGTCCACGCAACAGCAGCGGCGCCAGCACTGGCACCCCGCCCGCCAAGCGCAGCGGCCCACGCAGTGGCGCACCCCGTGACGGCCAGGCCCGTCGCGAGGAGTCCCGCAACCGTCGCCCGGCCCGTGATGATCAACCACGCCAGGAGCCAGCGGTACAAAACCCGCGCGGTGGCCCGGCACCGAAGATCATTCACAAGGAGTCCAAGACCGACCGGTTCCCGACTCCTGAGCAGCTCGATCAACTGCCAAGCCGTCCACGTGGCGAAAAACCAGCGCTGCTGACCCGCAACCGCTGATTTTCAACGCGCCATAAAAAATGCCCCACATCCAAGGATGCGGGGCATTTTTGTTTGCGTGGCGAAAATTACTTCGCTTTCACGCCTTCAAACGAAACGTACAACTCGACTGCGTCGGACGCTGGGCCCAGGTCTTTCTGCTTGCCGAAGTCGGAACGCTTGATGCTGGTAGTGCCTTCGAAGCCGGCACGGTAGCCGCCCCATGGATCCTTGCCTTCGCCGAGGAAAGTGGCCTTGACCACGACCGGCTTGGTCACGCCTGCGATGGTCAGGTCGCCGGTCACGTCAGCGGTTTTTTCGCCAGTGGATTTGACGCTGGTGGAAACAAACGTCGCCTTGGCGAATTTGCTCGCATTCAGGAAGTCAGCGCTGGCGATGTGCTTGTCGCGCTCAGCGTGGTTGGTGAACACGCTGGCGGTGTTGACGTTGAACTCGATTTTGCTGTCTTCAGGCTTGGCAGCGTCAAAGCTGAACTTGCCGTCGATATCCTTGAAAGTACCGGTGATGTAGCTGTAGCCCAGGTGGCTGATCTTGAAGTCAACGAAGGCGTGCTGGCCTTCCTTGTCGACAACGTAGTCGGCTGCCATCACGTTGGCCGACAGCAGAGCCGCACCGATTGCCAGAGCGGCGAGAGACTTTTTCAACATGCTTTCTATTCCTTGGAGTCGAGGTTGAACATCAGGCTTTGCGACCCAGCATGCGTGCCAGGGTCACATCACGATCGATAAAGTGGTGCTTCAATGCTGCCAACGCATGGAGGCCGGAGACAATCACCAGCGCCCATGCCAGGTAGAAATGAATCTCACCGGCCAGGTCTGCCTGGTCCGGTAAACCGGAAATCAGGGCAGGGACTTCAAACAAGCCAAACACCGGTATCCCGACGCCGTCTGCGGTGGAAATCAGGTAACCGGCAATCATGACGGCAAACAGGCTGACATACAGAAACCCGTGACCGACCTTGGCGCCAATGCGGGTCAGGCGATCGTAGCTGGCCAGGGTCGGCGGTGGTGGGCTGATCAGACGCCAGAGCACCCGCAGCAGCATGACCGCGAAGAGCACCAGACCCACGCTTTTATGCAGGTCCGGGGCGTCCTTGCGCCAGGTGCTGTAGTAATCCAGCCCGACCATCCACAAGCCCAGGGCGAACAGACCCACCACAGCCAGGGCTACACCCCAGTGCATGAAAATACTGACCCAACCGTAGCGGGAGGAAGAATTACGTAGCTGCATTTCCTAAATCCTGTAAGAACTGCGATCAAGACTATCGAGTTATCTATCGAATTAAAGCGGAAAAATTCGCTTTGAAATATCGAGAAATACGATCTTGAGTCTGGTGCCGGTTGGTTAAGGAAAGATTAACCACGTCAGAGACTTGTCCTCCCGGCCCCACAAACGTGGCCTCCAGAACGGGTTTATCGTCAGCCCAGGCAACTGAAAAAAACCACAATAGGTTGTCCGCATGCCCGGCATTGCATAGGCTTGCGCGATTGTTTGCCCGCGAAACCAGCGCGCCGTCTCGAGGAGAATTTACATGGGCTTGAATAATCAGTGGATGCAGCGCGATCTCGCGGTGTTGTGGCATCCCTGCACCCAGATGAAAGACCACGAACAACTGCCGTTGATCCCGATCAAACGGGGTGAAGGCGTGTGGCTGGAGGACTTCGAAGGCAAGCGTTACCTCGACGCCGTCAGTTCCTGGTGGGTCAACGTGTTCGGCCACGCCAATCCGCGGATCAACCAGCGGATCAAGGATCAGGTCGACCAACTCGAACACGTGATCCTCGCCGGCTTCAGCCACCAGCCAGTGATCGAACTGTCCGAGCGCCTGGTGAAGATGACACCCGAGGGGCTGACACGGTGCTTCTACGCCGATAACGGCTCATCGTGCATCGAAGTCGCACTGAAAATGAGCTTTCACTACTGGCTCAACCGCGGCCAGCCGAACAAGAAGCGCTTTGTCACCCTGACCAACAGCTACCACGGCGAAACCATGGCCGCGATGTCGGTCGGTGACGTGCCCTTGTTCACGGAGACCTACAAGGCCCTGCTGCTGGACACCATCAAGGTGCCGAGTCCCGATTGCTACCTGCGCCCCGACGGCATGAGCTGGGAGGAGCACTCGCGGAACATGTTCACGGCGATGGAGCACACCCTGGCCGAGCACCACGACAGCGTTGCGGCGGTGATCGTCGAGCCGTTGATCCAGGGCGCCGGCGGCATGCGCATGTACCACCCGGTGTACCTCAAGCTGCTGCGCGAAGCCTGTGACCGCTACGGTGTGCACCTGATCCACGACGAAATCGCCGTCGGTTTCGGCCGCACCGGAACCATGTTTGCCTGTGAACAGGCCGGCATCCGTCCGGACTTCCTGTGCCTGTCCAAGGCCCTGACCGGCGGCTACCTGCCACTGGCGGCCTGCGTCACCACCGAGGAGGTCTACAGCGCCTTCTACGACGACTACCCGACCCTGCGTGCGTTCCTCCACTCCCACAGCTACACCGGCAACCCGCTGGCCTGTGCCGCCGCGTTGGCGACCCTGGATATTTTCGAACAAGACAACGTCATCGAGAACAACAAGGCCCTGGCCCAGCGCATGGCGACCTCGACCGCACACCTGACCGATCACCCGAACGTGTCGGAGGTGCGTCAGACCGGCATGGTGCTGGCCATCGAGATGGTCAAGGACAAGGCCAGCAAAGAGGCCTATCCGTGGCAAGAGCGTCGCGGCCTGAAAGTGTTCCAGCACGCCCTGGAGCGCGGCGCGCTGTTGCGCCCGCTGGGCAGCGTGGTGTATTTCCTGCCGCCCTACGTGATCACCCCCGAGCAGATCGACTTCCTCGCCGAAGTGGCCAGCGAAGGCATCGACATCGCCACCCGCGACTCGGTCAGTGTCGCCGTGCCGAAGGACTTCCACCCGGGGTTCCGTGATCCGGGCTAGCAGCCGCTAAATCCCACTCAGATGAATGACACCTTTTACAGAGACCCCGCATGAGACTGTCGCGCTTTTTTATCGATGCCCCCTTGAGCCTTGGCGAGCATGAATTGCCGGAGGCCCAGGCCCATTACATCAGCCGCGTGCTGCGCATGGCCGAGGGTGATGCGCTGCAAGTGTTCGACGGCTCAGGCCAGGAATACCTCGGCACGCTGGCGGAAGTCGGCAAGAAGCGCGTGCGCGTGGCGTTGACCGAACGCTTTGCCGGGCAAATCGAATCGCCACTGCAGATTCACCTGGGCCAGGGCTTGTCCCGGGGTGAACGCATGGATTGGGCGATTCAGAAAGCCACGGAGCTGGGGGTGAGTGAAATCACGCCGATCTTCAGTGACCGCTGCGAAGTGCGGCTCAAGGACGAACGCGCCGACAAACGCCTGCAGCACTGGCGCCAGGTGGCGATCAGCGCCTGCGAGCAATGTGGGCGCTCGCGGGTGCCGGTGATCCATCCGCCGATGCTGCTGGCAGACTGGATCAAGCAGGTCCCGGCCGAGCTGAAACTGGTGCTGCACCCGGTGGCAGAGCCATGGGCCAGCCACGCCAGGCCCGCGACCCTGGCATTCTTGATCGGCCCTGAAGGTGGCTTGTCGGACGCCGAAGTGGAGCAGGCCAAGGCTGGCGGTTTTCAGGCCGCACGCCTGGGCCCTCGGGTGCTACGCACCGAAACAGCGCCGGTCGTGGCGCTGGCGGTAGCACAACAGCTATGGGGCGATTTCTAAGCCCGCAGGCTGCAATCGCCTGATCTGAAAATCACTGCACCGGATCACTCGTCGGCTTGGCAATGATCGCCTTGAGTTCGCTGGTCATCGGGAACTCAAGGTTCAGGCCTTTTGGCGGGATCGGCTGTTCAAACCAGCGCTGGTAGATCCCGTTGATTTCCCCTGAGCTGTACAGCTCACCCAGTGTCGAATTCACCAGGGCGAGGAACTGCGGATCGTCCTTGCGCACCATGCAGCTGTAGATTTCCCGCGACTGCTCTTCCCCGACCACGACCCACTTGTGCGGATCGCGAGCCTTGGCGCGTTCGCCGTAGAGCAACGCATCGTCCATGTAGAACGCCGCCGCCCGACCGGACTGCAACATCTGGAAGGCTTCGCCGTGATCCTTGGCGCTGATCACGAACATGTCGATCTTGTTGTCGACGTTGTAGCTCTTCAGATAGCGCTCGTTGGTGGTGCCGGCGGTGGTCACTACGTTCTTGCCACGCAAGTCGGCGAAGCTCTTG
Organism: Pseudomonas kielensis; assembly: GCF_014236655.1. Classification (GTDB taxonomy): domain Bacteria; phylum Pseudomonadota; class Gammaproteobacteria; order Pseudomonadales; family Pseudomonadaceae; genus Aquipseudomonas; species Aquipseudomonas kielensis. The sequence continues at coordinate 115,085 of NZ_JACMYG010000004.1, read as the reverse complement.
ATCCCGCTGTCGTTGGCGGTCAGCAACTGGCCTTTGACATAGATAAAGCCGTAGGAAAACGCCACCTGCTTTTGCCGCTCAGCCGTCACGCCGGTCGACCCACACTCCAGGTCGACCGTGCCGTTCTGCACCAGCGGGATGCGGGTTTGCGAGGTCACCAGGTTGTATTTCACCTGGAGCTTGGGCACCGCGAGCTTCTGCTGCACACGCTCGACAATCTTGCTTGCCAGGTCTACCGAGTACCCCATCGGTTGACCCGAGTGATCACCCACGTAGGAAAACGGTACTGACGCATCGCGATAACCCAGGGTAATGCTCTGGGTGCTGGCAATCTTGCTCAGAGTGGGGCCCAGCGGGGCTTCTTCAGCCTGCACTTGAGTGCCAAGCAACACGCCCAGGGTGCAGCCGAGCAACGTGATTTTTTGCATTGTTATTCTCCGTTGTGGGTGATGGATGACTTAGCGGCGTGCCGCGATAACGCTGATTTCGACTCGCACCTGCGGGCGGGCCAGCTCGGCCTGCAAGGTGGTGCGACTCGGTGCCTGGCCAGGCGACAACCAGGCCGACCAGACATCATTCATCGCCGCGAAATCCTCACCGATATCCTTCAGGTAAATGGTCGCGCTGAGCAGATGATCCTTGTCGCTGCCCGCTTCGGCCAGCAGCGCGTCGATTTTTTCCAGCACCTGGCGAGTCTGGCCACTGGCATCGGTGGCATCACCCGGCACCTGGCCGGAGAGAAACACCAGGTCGCCAAAGGTCACGGCACCGGACAAACGTGGATTGGTCTGGATACGGCTGATGGTCATCGGATAGTCCTTTTCTTGGGTAATGGTTTCAGGCCGCACGGGGCGTAAAGCCTTGCAGGTCAATGGAGGGGCGGCGCTGGCCGATCAGTTCACTGAGCAACTGCGCGCTGCCGCAGGCCAGGGTGAAACCCAGGGCGCCATGGCCAAGGTTCAGCCACAGGTTGCAATACCCCGTAGCGCCCAGCAGCGGCACGCCGCTGGGGGTCGCCGGGCGCATGCCGGCCCATTCGATGGCCTGCTCGTAGTCGCCGGCGTTGGCAAAGGTGTCACGCGCCTGACGCTTGATCAGGGCCAGGCGCTTGGGGTCCAGCGCCGGGTCAAAACCGACGATGTCGACCATGGCCGCCACCCGCAATTGCTCGCCAATGCGGGCGTAGACGATCTTGCGGTCATAGTCGGTGATGCTCAGGTCCGGGGCCCGGTGTTGGGCGCCGATTGGCACGGTCAGGCTATAACCCTTGAGCGGATACAGGGGCAGGTGCACGCCGGGCAACGCCAGCAGTGGGCTGCGATGGCCGGCGGCAATCACCAGGTGTTCCACTGGCAGCACTTCATCCCCCAGTTCGATTGCACTCACCACGCCATTGGCCTGGCGAATACCGGTCACGGCCTGGCCCAGGCGGAACTCGCAACGGCCCGAGGCCCGCAAACGCGCCGCCAGTTGCTGGCAAAAACCGTGGCAGTCACCGACTTCCTCATCCGGGGTGTAGATCGCGCCAACAAAGGGCGCATCGGCCAGTGCCGGATCCAGGCGGGCACAGTCGGCGGACGACAGCACCTGCTGTTGCTGGGGGTCGGTCAGTTTGTGGCGGGCATGTTCGAAGCTGGCGGCGTTTCGAAAGGTCACCAGCTTGCCGTTGCGCCGCCAGTGGAATCCATCCAGGGCATCGGCTTCGCGCCAGGTCTGCAGGGTGGACTGGCTGAACAACGCCAGGCGCAATAAATGGGCTGCGTTGGCGCGGTTGACCGAGGAGCGGCAGGCCCCCAGGAAGGACGCCATCCAGCGCCACTGCGCTGGGTCGAAACGTGGGCGCAGCTTCAACGGTGAGTCACCGCGCAGCATCCAGCCAATGGCTTGCAACGGCACGCCGGCATCGGCCAGGGGCGCCACGTAGCGATAGGACAACTGGCCGCCATTGGCAAAGCTGGTTTCGCTGCCCAACGAATCCCGCGCCTCGACCAGGGTCACCTCAACGCCATCGCGCACCAGCGCGTAGGCCGTTGCCAGGCCAATGACGCCGCCGCCGATGATGCATACACGCTGAGCCATGTCAGTCCTTAATCGTGGTTGAGACGAGCCCGAGGTTAGAGCCAGGTGACAGGCGCCGAACAATGAATAAAGATGGTCACCCCATAAACAAAGGTTATGGACTCGCCATGCGCCTTCGCCACATCGAGATTTTCCAGGCCATCCGCCAGACCGGTTCGGTCAGCGCCGCAGCGCAATTGCTGCACGTCTCCCAACCCGCCGTGACCAAAGTGCTGCAACACGCCGAGCAGCACCTGGGCTTCCCGCTGTTTCTGCGGGTGCGCGGCAAACTCCAGGCCACCCCGGAGGCGCTGGAACTGGAGCGTGAAGTCGACAAGGTCACCGAGAGCCTGCAAGGGGTGCGACGCCTGGCCCAGAGCCTGCGTCGCGAGCCGGGCCAGAGCCTGCGGATCGGCGCGACCCCGGCCCTGGCCCTGTCGTTGTTGCCCCCGGCCATCCATGAGTGGACGCAACGTTATCCGGAGATCGCCTGCGAGCTGTCCAGTGCCCACAGCCGCGAGCTGGTGCAAAACCTGCTGATGCGCGAAATCGATGTCGCCCTGACCCTGCAACGCCCCGATCACCCGGGACTCAAGGCCCAGGCGCTGGCCAGCGGGGTGCTGGTGGCGCTGGCGCCGGCCGGTTACTGGCCCTCGGGAGAGGAAGGCCTGCCGTTGCCGCTGCAGGCCCTGGCCGATGCACCGCTGATCGGGCTATCCAGTGCCGATCCACTGTCGGCGCGGCTCGACAGTTATCTCAAGGCCGTCGAGCCACCACCCCGGGTCAGCATCGCGGTGCAGACGTATTCACTGGCCAGGGCGATGGTCGAATCCGGGGCCGGACTGACCGTGATCGACCCCTTCACCGCCCTCGGTGCCTCGCCCACAACCACCGCCATCCGCCCCCTGGCGCCGGCGCTGCCAATCACCCTCTACGCGGTGACCCGCGCAACCGAACCGCCACCGCACACCCTGAACGAGCTGCTGAGCATCTTCAGCCACCGCGCGCAGGAGCAATTGGACAGGTTGGTCGGGCGGACGTAGTGACGCCGCGAAAGCGCGGTCCCTGCCCCCAGCAATCAGATCACATAAAACAGAATGGCCACGAAGTGCAGCAGACTGCCGGTGATCACAAACAAGTGCCAGATCCCGTGGGCATGGCGCAGCCGGCTGTCGAGGGCGAAAAAAATGATGCCCACGGTATAAAACACTCCGCCGGCCGCCAGCCAGGCGAACCCCGTGGTGCCCAGCGCAGCGATCAGCGGCTTGACCGCCACCAGCACGATCCAGCCCATCACCGCGTAGATCACCAGCGACAGAATCCGCGCCTCGGAGCGCGGCTTGATCTCTTGCAGCATGCCGATCACCGCCAGCGTCCAGACAATCCCGAACAGCGACCAGCCCCATGGGCCACGCAGGGTCACCAGGCAAAAAGGCGTGTAACTGCCGGCAATCAGCAGGTAGATCGACAGGTGATCGACCTTCTGCATGATCACCTTCGCCCGTCCGCGCACGCTGTGGTAGACCGTCGACACGCTGTACAGCACCAGCAAGGTCACCCCGTAGATCGCCACGCTGACAATCTTCCAGGGACTGCCATCGAGACTGGCCACCACCAGCAACCAAACCGCCCCGACAAACGCCGCAACCGCGCCGAACAAATGGCTCCAGGCGTTGAATCTTTCTCCGTGGTACATGGGCCTCCCAATGCATAAGCCAGACAACGACACATGAATACTTTCATACGCCTATATGGGAACACTCATTCAACAACCAACCCCGCCCCCAGCAACAACGCCTCCAACGCGAGCAAGTCGGGGATTTTTGCCACTTGGTCGACGACTTGCACCGCGGCCTGTTCCAGCGCACACAGCGGCACGTCGACGTAGCTCAACTGGCTGTCGAGCTTGCAGGAGCGCGGGATGCCCTGGACCAGCAGGGCAATGAACCTGAGGTTGGCCCGCCCGCTGAGGGTATTGAGGATGACGATGCGTGCGCGTTCGCCGATCACGGTTTTACCGCCGCAGGCCGACTCGAAACTCAGCAGCGGGATCTGTCGGTCGCGCCAGTTGACCTGGCCCAGGTACCAGGGCGGTGAGTCGAGGTCGAAGGTCCCGGGCTGGTAGTCGATCAGCTCGGCAACGGCGACGTTGGGCAGGATCAGGGTGCGGTCGGCCAGGGGCAACAACAGCCCGGTGAGGTGGCTGCTACGGTGCTCAAGCATGGGCCTTGCTCCACAGGGCGATACTGTCGAGCAACACCGATTCCTGGTACGGCTTGCCCAGGTAGTCGTTGACACCGATGGCCATTGCCCGGTCGCGGTGTTTTTGCCCGGTGCGCGAAGTAATCATGATAATCGGCAGGTGCTGCAGGCGGGGATCGTTACGCACCTGGGTGGCGACTTCGAAGCCGTCCATGCGCGGCATTTCGATGTCCAGCAGCATCAGGTCGGGCATGTGTTCTTCCAGCAACTGCATGGCGTCCACCCCATCCTTGGCCGTGAGCACGCTCATGCCGTGGCGCTCCAGCAGCCGACTGGTGACTTTGCGCACGGTGACCGAATCGTCCACCACCAGCACCAGCATCGAGCGCTGCGGCTCTGCTTCCGGGCTGGTCGCGGCCTGCGCCGGCAAACGTACCTGCATCGCCCGCAAGGGCGCCAGCAGGTCGAGAATCAGCACCACCCGGCCATCGCCGAGAATCGTCGCGCCGGACAGGCCCTGAACCGCCGCAAACTGCGGGCCGAGGCTCTTGACCACAATTTCCCGGGTGCCGGCCATGGCGTCGACCTGCACCGCGATATGCCGCTCGTTGCACTGCACCAGCAGCACCGGCAGCGGCAAGTTCTGCCCCAGCAAGCGGGGCCGCACGCTGGTCTTGAGCACCTCGCCCAGGTAGCACAACTCATAACGTTGCCCGGCGTACTCGTACCGAGGCGGGTCCAGCTGGTAGCGGGCCTCCAGTTCGCTGGGCAGGACGCGCACCATGCCTTCGATGGTGTTCAGGGGAATCGCGTACTGATCCTCACCACACTGCACCATCAACGCCCGGTTGACCGACACCGTGAACGGCAGGCGAATGCGAAAATGCACGCCCTTGCCCGGGACCGAGTCGATGCTCATCAGGCCGCCGAGTTGGCGCACCTCTTCATGCACCACGTCCATGCCCACCCCACGTCCGGAGATCTGGGTGATCTTCTCGGCGGTGGAGAAGCCAGGCTGCAGGATGAACTGCAGTACGTCGCGGTCACTCAGGGTGCTCTCGGGGGCCAGCAGCCCACGCTTGATCGCCTTGCGCCGCACGGCGTCGAGGGGCACGCCGGCGCCGTCGTCGCGGATGTCAAAAATGATGTCGCCGCCCTCGCGGGACAGGTCCAGGCTGATCCGCCCCTGCTCGGGCTTGCCGGCGGCGCGGCGCACTTGCGGGGACTCCAGGCCATGGTCGATGGCGTTGCGCAGCATGTGCTCAAGCGGAGCGGCCATGCGCTCCAGGACATTGCGGTCCATCTCGCCCTCGGCGTTGCCGACGATGAACTCGACGTCCTTGCCCAACTCGCTGGAGACCTGGCGGACGATGCGCTTGAGGCGCGGCAGCATCCGCTCGAACGGCACCATGCGCGTGCGCATCAGGCCTTCTTGCAGCTCGGTGTTGATCCGTCCCTGTTGCTGCAACAGGTTCTCGGCGTCGTGGTTGCGCCGCTCGAGGGTTTCCTTGAGGTCGAGCAAGTCGGAGGCGGACTCGAACATCGCCCGCGACAACTGCTGCAGCTGCGAATGACGGTCCATTTCCAGGGGGTCGAACTCTTCGTAGCCCTGGCGCTCGGCGTCGACTTGTTGGCGACTGAGGATGCGTCCCTGGGTTTCGGTGTCGAGGCGGCGCAGTTGATCGCGCATGCGCTCGATGGTGGTTTCCATCTCGCTCAAGGTCACCCGGGCATCGTTGACCTGTTGCTCGATACGCCCACGAAAGATCGAAGTCTCGGCGGCCAGGTTGACCAGGTCGTCAAGCAGTTCGGCGGACACCTTGACCATGTCGGCGCCCGCTTCGGCGGGCAACGCCGGCGGCTCCGGCTTGTTCTGCGCCAGGCTGTCGAGCGCTACCGGGGCAACCGCCCGCTCGACCGCCGACGGGTGACTGAAGGCCTGGATAGCCTCGATCAGGCGCTCGGCCGGCGCTACCGGCTGACCGGCGCGGGTGGCGTCGAGCATCTGCGCCAACCGGTCATGGCTGCGTTGCAACAGCCCGAACAGCGCCGGTGTGGCCTGCAGCAAGCCGGTCGACAGGCCTTCGTAGAGAAATTCCAGTTCATGGGCCAGGTCGCCAATGGGCGCTATCTCGACCATTCGCGCGCCGCCCTTGAGGGTGTGCAGATCGCGCAGCAGGGTTTCCATTTCCTGGCGGTTTTGCGGGTCGGCCTGCCAGCGCACCAAGGCCGCGCCGGAACTGTCGATGATGTCGAAGCCTTCCTCGAGGAAGATTTCCAGCAGCTCCGGGTCATTGCCCGGCCCATCGTCGGCCGGTGCCTCTGCTCCGACTTCGGCGTGGCTGACGCTACTCTGGCGCCACTGCGCGATGGCCGCGATCAAGGCCGTGCAATCGCCCAGCGGTTGTTGGCGTTGCAGTTGTTCGAGCAGTTGGGCGAGGCGGTCGTGGCTCTGCTGCAACAGCTGGCCCAACTCGGCGCTGTAGCTCAAGCGCCGGTCCACCAACCCCTCGTAAAGGCTTTCCAGCTCATGGGCCAGGTCACCTACCGGTCCGATCTCGGCCATCCGCGCCCCACCCTTGAGGGTGTGCAAGTCCCGTTGCAGCGACAACAACGGCGCCGGGTTCTGCGGCTCAGAGAGCCAACGCTGCAGGGCCTGCCCAGCGCTCTCCAGGATGTCGACGGCCTCTTCGAGAAAGATCGCCGCCATTTCATCGTCCGCCGCCAACGGCGTCAGTGAGGACTGCCCGAGTTCGGCGGTGACGCTGCCCAGCTCGGTGATGCTCAGGGTGCGACTGCCGTCGCTGCGGATCAGGCCCATCGCGGACGGATCCAGGCCTTCATTGAGCAGATCGCGCAGGGCCTGCACACGGGCCGGTTGGTGACTGACTTCCTGGCCTGCCGCCAGTTCGTCGAGCATGTTGATCAAGGCTTCATGGGCACTTTGGGCCTCGTGAAAGAACCGTTCGCTGACCGCCAGGCTGCTTTCCTCCACCGCGCCGTACAGGTCGAGCAAGGCCTCGCACAACTCATCCATCGGGTGCAGGTCGGCCAGGTGCGCGCCTTCGCCCAGGGTCGTCAGCTCATCCAGCAAGGCACTCAGTTCCTGACGCTCGCCGGGGTGTTGCTGCCAACGGCGCAACAGGTTTTCGGCGTCCAGCAGGATGTCCATGCCCTGGGCCAGGAAACTGTTGATCAACTGCGGGGCACGCTTGATCCGCGCACCGCTGTCGGACGCGCTGTGCAGGGCCTCCAGGCGCTCGGTCAGCAGCGCCTGGGTGCGCTGGATCAGTTCAGGAGCACCTGGGATTTCCACCAGCGGGTCGTCCTGCAACTGCGCCAGGCCTCGGCGCAGCAAGCCTTCGGCCTCCAGCAGCAGGTCGACTTCATCCAGGTCCAGGGCCAGCAGGTGGGCCTTGTATTCGCGGGCCAGTTGATCGAAGGGGGCCGCCAGTTCGGCGATCGGCACCACACCGGCCACCGAAGCACTGCCCTTGAGGGTGTGCAGCGCACGCTGCAACTCGTCAGTGGCCTGCAACGGCAGGTGTTCGGCGGCCTGCTCGAGAAAACGCTTGAGGCTGTTGAGGTGGGTGTCGGCTTCGTTGCGGAAAATGTCCAGCAACTGCGGGTCGGCGGCGCTGGCGTGCGCCCCGCCCGCCGGCTCGGGCAGCGCAGCGCCCCGGGCCAACGCGTGGGCACGGGCCGCCAGGCGGTCGACATCATCGCGTTGGCGCTGGTGGTTGGCGGCGAATTCCGCCACCAGTTCCGGCAGCAGTTGCAGCGTATCGCGCAGCAGCTCATCGACCTGCGGCCCAGGCTCGACACTGTGTTCGAGCACTCGGTTGAGCAGGTTCTCCACGGCCCAGGCGAGCTCGCCGAGCACCAGCGCACGGACCATGCGCCCACTGCCTTTCAACGTATGAAAGGCCCGGCGCAGTTCGCCCAGGACCGCTGCACTGCCTGGGCTGGCCGACCAGCGCGGCAAGTACTCGCGCAGGATATCCAGGACTTCGGCGGTCTCCTCGAGGAACACCTCGCGCAGCTCGTCATCCACCGGGTCTTCATCGGCCGGCGGTGGTAGCAGGCTGTCGGGGGGACTCATGGCCGGCGGGTTGACGGCCGAAACCGGGCGGGCCAGGACATCCACCAGCGACGGCTGGCCAGCCTGGTCCGCTTCGGCGAACCGACCGTCCTCGGCACTCGACGACGGATTGAACGACGGCAGATGAACCGCGCTGGGCAGGTAGCCCAGTGTCGCCAGACTCTGTTCGGCCACATCCAGCACTTGCTCGCCAAGGGCCTGTGGGTCCTCGCTCAAGCGCTCCAGGTAATACTCGATGCTGGTGATGGCATCGGCCAGGTTGTCCAGGTGCTGCCAATCCGGCGGTGTGCGGTCCGCCAGCAGGTGTTCGCGAATATAGCTATTGCAGGCTTCCAGCAGGCTCGCCGCACGGTGCAGGGGAATCATCGCCAGCGCCCCGCGCACCTGGGTCAGCAAGTCCGGCAGCAACTGCAATGGCTGGCGATCCCAGTGGGCATCGATGTATTCGACGATCATGTCCTTGGCCTGTTGCAGGCACAGCCGGGCTTCCTTGATGACGATCTGGTGGATCTGCGTCAGGTCCGTGGTCGGCAGCCGGCTTTCTTCACGGCGCTCCTCGACGATGCCGACCATGCCCGCCAGGGTCGCCTCGACGTAGAGCAAGGCGCCGGCGACGTCCATCAGGATCGCATCGTTCGGTTCGCGCTGACCCTGGGCCAGGCTCATGACCACGCCCAGCTGGTCGATGATGACCTTGCGTGGCTGGCCAAAACCGAGCACCGCCAGGGTGTCGGCGATTTGTCGCAACGGCGCCAGCAGGCTGTCGAGGTCCGAGGCATGCTGGCGGTCGCTGCGCACGAACAGGTCCAGGCGCTCCTTGACCCGCACCAGCTCCTCGCACAAGGCGGCCAGCACCGAGCGCATGGCGTCACGGTCAGGTCCGGCCAGGCGCGCGCGCTCCGCATCCAGCAGGGCATTGTCAGGCAAGGCGTCATCCAGCCCGTAGCGATCTTTCATGATTAACATCCGGGCACTGGGGGATTGCGCCTTGGCGATATAAAACAGCAGGCTTTTCAGCAGTTCGGGTGGCGGCACCTGGTTGATGGCCGGCATGCCGTGCTCAAGCAGGCGCTTGAGTTCCTTGTCGGTTTCCTTGAACAAGCTGCGCAGCGCCGGACTGTTGTCGATACGGCCACCGAGCATGCCCTCGACCAGCGCTGAAGCCACCTGCCACAGCGGGCTCAGGGGCGCGTCGGCACACAGCGTTTCCAGGCGTGCAAAGACCTTGGCCAGGTACCCGAGGTTGGTGCTGTCGTCCTGTTCGCGCAGCAGGCCGACCAGGCCCATCTGCAGCATCTGCCGCAGTTTGCGCAACACATTGGGCAAGTCTGCCGGCTCCAGCAGCGCCAGTTGCGCATCCGTCAGGGGCGGCAGTTCTTGCAGTTGTGGGCTGAACAGGCTGGTTTCCGCGAGCAGGCCCTCGCCTCGGGCGCTGCGCAGGTCATTGATCAGCGGCAGCACTACCAGGGGCAGGTCGCGCCGGGCGCTGAGCACGCGGTCGAGGTAAATCGGCAACTGGCCGAGGGCCTGTTGCAGCAGGCGGATGGCTTCGTCACGATGGGCCACCATGCCGCGCTGCAAGGCCGCCGCCAGTTGCTCCATCTCTTCGGCAAGCAGGGCCGCACCGTAGAACTCGACCATCTGCAGACTGCCATGGACCTGATGGATGCCCGCCAGGCATTGCTCGAGCGCGTGCAGCGCCTGCGGGTCCTCGATCAGGCGATCGAGAGCAAAGTAGGCCTGCTTCAGCGTTTCGGCAATTTCGCCCTTGACCCACTCGAGGGCCACATAGTCGTGCCGATCACCCATAACCACTCCAGTCAAAATTCGTTTGCAGCGTGCCGGGTTCAGTGCTTGTCGGTTCCGCGCTCCGGTACCGCCGGCAAGGTGAAGCCGGACACCGAGCGCCGCAGCTGACTGGCCATTTTCGCCAGGTTGCCAATGCTCTCGGCGGTGGCCGTGGAGCCCGACGAGGTTTGCGTGGTGATCTGCTGGATCACGTTCATGGTCAAGGAAATCTGCCCCGCCGACGACGTCTGTTGCTGCGCCGCATTGGAAATACTCTGGATCAGCGCGGCGAGGGTTTTCGAAACGCCTTCGATTTCTTCCAGGGCGACTCCAGCATCCTGCGCCAGCCGCGCGCCGCGCACCACCTCGGTGGTGGTCTGCTCCATGGAGATGACCGCCTCATTGGTATCGGTCTGGATCGCCCGCACCAGGGTTTCGATCTGCCGGGTGGCGGCGGACGACCGTTCAGCCAGGCGCTGCACCTCGTCGGCCACCACGGCAAACCCGCGCCCGGCGTCGCCGGCCATGGAGGCCTGGATCGCCGCGTTGAGGGCCAGGATATTGGTCTGGTCGGCGATGTCGTCGATCAGGCTGACGATATCGCCGATTTCCTGGGACGACTCGCCCAGGCGCTTGATGCGCTTGGCGGTGTCCTGGATCTGTTCACGAATGTTGTCCATGCCGTGAATGGTGTTGTGCACCACCTCGTTGCCCTTGTTGGCGATTTCCACCGAGCGCTCGGCCACGGCCGATGACTCGGCGGCGTTCGCCGACACCTGGTCGATGGACTGGGCCATGTCGTTGATCGAGGCCGATGCTTCGCTGATCTGCTGGGCCTGATGCTCCGAGGCCTGGGCCAGGTGCATCGCGGTGGCCTGGGTTTCCTGCACGGCGGCGGCGACCTGGCCGGCGGTGAGGTTGATGGTGGCCACCAGGTCGCGCAGTTGGTCGACCGAGTAGTTGATGGAGTCGGCAATGGTCCCGGTGAAGTCTTCCGTCACCGAGGCCGTCACGGTCAGGTCGCCGTCTGCCAGGTCTTCGATTTCGTCGAGCAGGCGCATGATCGCGTTCTGGTTGCGTTCGTTCTTCTCGGCGGTTTCGCGCAACTGGCGGTTGGTTTCACGCACCATCACCAGGCCGATCAGGATGATCGAGGCCAGCGCGAGCAGGCCCAGCACGTAACCGCCGATGGTATCGGTGGAACGCCCGCCCACCAGGTTTTCGAAGCCGTTGGCCAGGTGCGAGGCCTCCTCCAGCAGGGTCTGCGACAGGTTGAAGATATTGCCCGCCGACTCGCGGACCTTGAACAGTTGGGGCGAGGTTTCGAGGATTTCGTCCACCGACCCCGAGACGAACTGGAACAGCTCGGCGATCTCGGTCAAACGGGCGCGGGCATCGCGGTCCTCGACCTGGCTGATCTTGAGCGCCGGATTGCCCTGCAGCATGCCGTTGAGCACCTGGCCGAAGCGCGCCGCGTCCCGGCCAAACACGTCGGCGGCCTGCTGGGCGTTTTCATCGCCGGCCAGCACGGTGTTGACCGCCCCAAGGATGCGCTCGGCCAGCAGCGACTGGCGCTGGGCCATGGCCACCTGAGTGGCTGGCGCGCCGCGCTGCAGCAGGATTTCGACGACTTTTTCGTACTCGACCTGCAACTGCGGCACGGTCTCGGCCAGTGTCGCGGCCACCTGGTGCAGCGACAGCACGGTCTGCTCACTGGAGAGGATCGCGTCAGTGTTTTTCAGCAAGCGCTCCCAATCCAGTTGCACGGCGCGCATTTGCGGACGCACCGCCGCCGGAGCTGGCGGCAGGCCGGTGACGGGGTCGCCTTTCTTCAGGTAGCTCCAGCGCTGCGCAAAGTCATTGCGCGCATCGCTGAGCAGCTTGAACGCCGCGGCTTTGCCGGCAGCCGCTTCGGTGGCGTTCTTGGCAATACGCTGGGACAACACGCGCAATTCACCGGCATGGCCGATGTACTGCTTGTCGTAGGAGGCCTGGGTGTTGAGGTAGGCAAAGTTGGCGAACAACAACACGATGAACACGATCAGCGCGATGAACAGCGCAATGATCTGCGAACGACTGCGCGTTCCATCGCTTGAGGTGCCCGTGTTGACTTTAATCATCGCTCTTCGCCTGTTGACCCACATTGTGAAACCCGTCCGGCGTCCTTGCGCGTGCTGCGCACTCGAACGCAGCCTTCGGCAGCTGCTACAGGTACCCGCCTACACCGCTACATCCATGAAGCGTGGTGACTGCGCCACGGCAAACGGACTGAACACCTGCCAGCGTTGTTCGCGCTCGAACCGGCCCTTGATGAACGTCGCTGCCGGGTCGTCCTGGCTACCCAGCGCTCCCGGTTCGAACCGGGCCTGATCGAAGTGCTGCATGCCCAGCACCTCATCGACCATCAGCCCGACGAACACCTCCTTGTACTCGACCACCAGGACCCGGCGCTGCTTGCGCTGAGCCGACAACTCGGCGCCCAGAAAGCCGCACAGGTCCATCACCGGCAGCAAGCGGCCACGCAGGTTGGCCACCCCCCTGACCCACGGCTTGACCCCCGGCAACTGGGTCAGGCGCGGCTCATGCAGGACTTCGCTGACCTCGCCCATGGGCGCCACGTACCAGTGTTCGCCCAGGCGAAAGCCAATGCCGCTCCAGCCGTGATTGCGGGTGGGCTGGGACGGCAAGTCAGCGGCCAGCAAGCGGCAACGCTGGTCAATCTGCAGCAGCAGTTCAAAGGCGCTCAGCGACTCGGCCATGGCGCGGCCGTCAGCCTGCCAGCACGGCGTTCAGGGTCTTGATCAGGGTGTCTTCGTCCACCGGCTTGGTCAGGTAGTCCTTGGCGCCCTGGCGAGTGCCCCAGACCTTGTCGGTCTCCTGGTCCTTGGTGGTGATGATGATCACCGGAATATGGCCGGTCTCCGGGTCCTTGGTCAGTTGACGGGTCGCCTGGAAGCCGTTGAGGCCGGGCATGACGATGTCCATCAAGACCGCGTCGGGCTTTTCCTGACGGGCCAGCGCCACGCCATCGGCACCGTTCTGCGCCTTCAACACTTCATGGCCGTGCTTTTCCAGCATGCCGGTGAGTTTGTACATTTCGGTCGGCGAGTCATCGACGATCAGAATACGTGCCATGGTCTTCCCCATTCTTGTAGACACCAGGCCGGTTGGCCGGGCATCACTGTGCGTGTCTTACAGCGGCGCATCGGCAGCGAAACCCGGTACATGAGCGCGAATCGCGTTCAACAGTTCTTCCTTGCTGAATGGCTTGGTCAAAAACTGATCGGAACCGACAATCCGCCCCTTGGCCTTGTCGAACAGCCCGTCCTTGGACGACAGCATGATCACGGGCGTGGCTTTGAACGCGCTGTTGTTCTTGATTAAAGCGCAGGTCTGATAACCATCCAGACGCGGCATCATGATGTCGACAAAGATGATCCCCGGATGATTGTCGGCAATCTTGGCCAGCGCATCAAAACCATCGATGGCGGTGATCACCTCGCAGCCCGCATTGCGCAACAAGGTTTCAGCGGTGCGGCGAATGGTCTTCGAATCGTCGATCACCATGACCTTCAGGGCGTTGGAATGCTGTTCCATATCTGCTCTACCATCGCCTGGGCGAATCAGTTTGTCCGTTTGCGGCTGCCCGTTGGCTCGAAACCCTTGATGTTCAAGGGCCAGCGCGACATGCCAGCCTTTTTAGCACAGTCTCCATGTCCAATCTATCGGCCGACCCGCGAGGCGGTTTTTCCTTGACCGGGAACCCACCGGGCGCCACTCTGACGCCACTTTTTCTGGCCTTCGGCTGGTCTTCTGCAGGCGCGGGCTTGCTCGTTCCTAAACCAGACATCCAGCCCTTCAAACTCGAGGAAACACCCATGAGCGTTCGCGTCGGGATTGTCATGGACCCTATCGCCAGCATTTCCTATAAAAAGGATAGTTCGCTGGCCATGCTGCTGGCCGCCCAGGCGCGCGGCTGGGAACTGTTCTATATGGAACAGAGCGACCTGTACCAGGGCGAAGGTGAGGCACGGGCGCGCATGCGACCGTTGAAAGTCTTCGCCGACCCGCAGAAATGGTTCGAGCTGCAAGCCGAGACCGACGCGCTGCTGAGCGACCTGGATGTGATCCTGATGCGCAAGGATCCGCCTTTCGACATGGAGTTCGTCTACTCCACCTACCTGCTCGAGCAAGCGGAGCGCGCCGGTGTTCTGGTGGTCAACAAACCCCAGAGCCTGCGCGACTGCAATGAAAAGCTGTTCGCCACCCTGTTCCCCCAGTGCACCCCGCCGACCGTGGTCAGCCGCCGCGCCGACGTGTTGCGCGAGTTCGCCGCCAAACACGGCGATGTGATCCTCAAGCCGCTGGACGGCATGGGCGGCACCTCGATCTTCCGTCATCGCGCGGGCGATCCGAACCTGTCGGTGATCCTCGAGACCCTGACCGCCCTGGGCACCCAGCAGATCATGGGCCAGGCCTACCTGCCGGCAATCAAGGACGGCGACAAGCGCATCCTGATGATCGACGGTGAGCCGGTGGACTACTGCCTGGCGCGCATACCGGCCCAGGGCGAAACCCGCGGCAACCTGGCCGCCGGCGGCCGTGGTGAAGCGCGTCCACTGAGCGACAAGGACCGCTGGATCGCCGCCCAGGTTGGCCCGACCCTGCGGGAAAAAGGCCTGCTGTTCGTCGGCCTCGACGTGATTGGTGAGCACCTGACCGAAATCAACGTCACCAGCCCGACCTGCATTCGCGAGATCGACAATGCCTTTGGCACGAACATCGGCGAAATGCTGATGGCGGCCATCGATCAGAAGCTCAAGGCACGTTGATATAGAACCCCCAAGGGCAGACCAACATTGCGTTATCATGCGCGGCCTGTGCAAAACGCGATGTTGGTTTCCTTGTCATGACCCTGCCGTCCGATCTGCCCCCTGAACTCGCCCACCGCGGCGTGCGCCCGGCCGATCGCCTGGGATTTACCCTGTTCCTGGCGGCGCTGATCCACCTGGCGCTGATCCTCGGCCTGGGTTTTACCTTTGCCGAACCCAAGCAGATCAGTAGGACCCTGGAAATCACCCTCGCCACCTTCAAAAGCGAGACCCAGCCGAAAAAAGCCGATTTCCTGGCCCAGGAAAATCAGCAAGGCAGCGGCACCCTGGATAAAAAGGCGATCCCCAAGACCACCGA
Organism: Pseudomonas kielensis; assembly: GCF_014236655.1. Lineage (GTDB taxonomy): Bacteria > Pseudomonadota > Gammaproteobacteria > Pseudomonadales > Pseudomonadaceae > Aquipseudomonas > Aquipseudomonas kielensis. Next base: position 99,745 of record NZ_JACMYG010000004.1, on the reverse strand, counting down.
GATCGCGCCGTTCCAGGACAACAAGGTGCAAAAGGTCACGCCACCGCCCACGGTCAAGCCCCAGGTACCGGTCGCCGCCCCCAAGGCCGCCGTGACCACCGTGGCGCCAGCACCGAAGAAAGCCGCGACCAAGAAAGAAGAAGTGAAGTCGGCGCCGACCCCCAAGCCGGTGACGCCGACTTTCGACAGCGCCCAGCTGTCCAGCGACATCGCCAGCCTCGAGGCGGAACTGGCCAACGAACAACAGTTGTACGCCAAGCGCCCGCGCATCCACCGCCTGAGCGCGGCCTCGACCATGCGCGACAAGGGGGCCTGGTACAAGGATGCATGGCGCAAGAAGGTCGAGCGCATCGGCAACCTGAACTATCCCGACGAAGCGCGGCGGCAACAGATCTACGGCAATTTGCGCCTGATGGTCTCGATCAACCGCGACGGCTCGCTGTATGAAGTGCTGGTCCTGGAGTCTTCCGGGCAGCCGCTGCTGGACCAGGCCGCCCAACGCATCGTGCGCCTGGCAGCGCCCTTTGCGCCTTTTACTGGCGACCTGGCGGACATCGACCGGCTGGAAATCATCCGTACCTGGAGGTTTGCCCGCGGGGATCGGTTGTCCAGCAATTGAACAGCACCAAACCCTGTGGGAGCGGGCGCCCACAGGGGTCTGAGTTAATCGCGGATATTCAGGGCATTTCCTGCGCATCCCCAGCTTGTCAGTTTGCCCCTCCAACGCCACACTAGCGCACATGAAAAACGTCATCCCCAGCTACCTCAAGCATCACTTCCTGATCGCCATGCCTCATATGGCCGACCCGAACTTTGCGCACACCTTGACCTACATCGTCGAGCACACGACCAATGGTGCCATGGGGCTGGTGATCAACCGCCCGCAAGACCTTAGCCTGGCGGATATTCTTGAGCAATTGCGCCCCGACGTCGAACCTCCGGTGTTGTGCCAGCACGTGCCGATTTTCACCGGTGGCCCGGTGCAGACTGACCGTGGTTTTGTTTTGCACCCCTCGGGCATGACATTCCAGGCGACCGTTGATCTGGAAGGTGGATTGTCTCTGTCTACCTCCCAGGACGTGCTGTTTGCCATCGCCGACGGCGTGGGCCCGGCCAAGAGCCTGATCGCCCTCGGTTATGCCGGCTGGGAAGCCGGGCAACTGGAAGCCGAACTGGCCGACAACGCCTGGCTGACCTGCCCGTTCGACACCGACATCCTGTTTAACACCAGCAGCGAACTGCGCCTGGACGCGGCGGCCAAGCACCTGGGCGTCAACCTCAGCCTGCTCACCAGCCAGGCGGGGCACGCCTGATGGCCCTGCGTCTGATCCTCGGTTTTGACTACGGCACCAAACAGATCGGCGTGGCCGTTGGCCAGGTGATTACCGGCCAGGCCCGCGAGCTGTGCACCCTCAAGGCGCAAAACGGCATCCCCGACTGGAATCAGGTCGAAGCCCTGATCAAGGAGTGGAAGCCCGACGCGGTGGTGGTTGGCTTGCCGCTGAACATGGACGGCACGCCCAGCGACATGTGCCTGCGCGCGGAGAAATTCGCCCGACGCCTCAATGGCCGCTACAACCTGCCGTTCTATACCCACGATGAACGCCTGACCACCTTCGAGGCCAAAGGCGAACGCCTGGTCCGTGGGGGGCAGAAAGGCAGCTACCGCGACAACCCGGTCGACGCCATCGCCGCCGCCCTGCTGCTGCAAGGCTGGCTCGATGAAAACAGCGCACTGTTCGAATCCTGAAGAGCCGCAGCAAGCGTCTCTCTTAGCTACAACCCGAGCCTCTCCCTGCAAGTCCCGGCTCGGGCCCAAGAAGGAGCAACCATGAGCCTGCCCAATCCCGCCGAACTGATCAGCCAGATGGCGACCCAGCTTGACGCCTACCTGGCCAAACGCGGCATCAGCGAACCGCGCTACATCGGCATTCGCACCGGCGGCGTGTGGGTCGCTCAGGCCCTGCTCGAAGCATTGGGCAGCGACGCGCCACTGGGTACCCTGGACGTTTCCTTCTACCGCGACGACTTCAGCCAGAATGGCCTGCACCCGCAAGTGCGCCCATCGGCCCTGCCCTTCGAGATCGAAGGCCAGCACCTGGTGCTGATTGACGACGTGCTGATGAGCGGGCGGACCATCCGCGCCGCCATGAACGAACTCTTCGACTATGGCCGCCCCGCCAGCGTGACCCTGGTCTGCCTGCTGGACCTGGACGCCGGCGAGCTGCCGATCCGCCCGAACGTGGTCGGTGCAACCCTGTCCCTGGCCGCCCACGAACGGGTCAAGCTGTCCGGTCCGGAACTTGCGCTCGAACTGCAAGACCTCGCCCTTTAATCCGCCCTATTGAGAGTCCCCCTCGCGATGACGCCTCTAGATACCAAGCGCCCGCTGCAGCTCAATGATCAGGGCCAGCTGCGCCACTTCCTCTCCCTCGACGGCCTGCGCCGCGAGCTGTTGACGGAAATCCTCGACACCGCCGACTCGTTCCTCGAAGTCGGCGCCCGGGCGGTGAAAAAAGTCCCGTTGCTGCGCGGCAAGACCGTGTGCAACGTGTTCTTCGAGAACTCCACCCGTACCCGCACCACCTTCGAACTGGCGGCCCAGCGGCTGTCGGCGGACGTCATCACCCTCAATGTGTCCACGTCGTCGGCGAGCAAGGGCGAAACCCTGCTCGACACCCTGCGCAACCTTGAGGCCATGGCGGCCGACATGTTCGTCGTGCGCCACGGCGACTCCGGCGCCGCGCACTTCATTGCCGAGCATGTCTGCCCGCAAGTGGCGATCATCAACGGCGGTGACGGCCGGCATGCCCACCCGACCCAGGGCATGCTCGACATGCTCACCATCCGTCGGCACAAGGGCAGCTTCGAGAACCTTTCGGTGGCCATTGTCGGCGACATCCTGCACTCGCGGGTCGCACGCTCGAACATGCTGGCGCTGAAAACCCTCGGCTGCCCGGACATCCGCGTGATCGCGCCGAAAACCCTGCTGCCGATCGGCATCGAGCAATACGGCGTGAAGGTCTACACCGACATGACTGAAGGCCTGAAGGATGTCGACGTAGTGATCATGCTGCGCCTGCAACGTGAACGCATGACCGGTGGCCTGCTGCCGAGCGAAGGTGAGTTCTATCGCTTGTTCGGCCTGACCACCGCACGCCTGGCCGGCGCCAAGCCGGACTGCATCGTCATGCACCCGGGGCCGATCAACCGCGGGGTGGAGATCGAGTCGGCGGTGGCCGACGGTCCGCACTCGGTGATTCTCAACCAGGTGACCTACGGGATCGCCATTCGTATGGCCGTGTTGTCCATGGCCATGAGCGGGCAGACTGCCCAGCGCCAATTCGAGCAGGAGAACGCCCAGTGAAGCTCAGCATTCTCGGCGCCCGCGTCATCGATCCAAGCAGCGGCCTGGATCAAGTCACCGATATCCACATCGAAGCCTGCAAGATCGTCGCCCTGGGCGCCGCCCCCGCCGGTTTCGTCGCCGCTCAGACCATCGAGGCCCAGGGCCTGGTGGTCGCGCCCGGGCTGGTCGACCTCAACGTCGCCTTGCGCGAACCGGGTTACAGCCGCAAAGGCACGATTGCCAGCGAAACCCGCGCCGCCGCGGCCGGTGGCGTCACCAGCCTGTGCTGTCCGCCCCGTACCAAGCCGGTGCTGGACACCTCGGCCGTGGCCGAGCTGATCCTCGACCGCGCCCGCGAAGCCGGCAATGCCAAGGTGTTCCCGATCGGCGCCCTGAGCAAGGGCCTGGAGGGCGAGCAACTGGCCGAGCTGATTGCCCTGCGCGACACCGGTTGCGTGGCCTTCGGCAACGGCCTGGACAGCTTCCGCAACACCCGCACCCTGTGCCGGGCCCTGGAATATGCCGCCACCTTTGACCTGACGGTGATCTTCCACTCCCAGGACCATGACCTGGCCGAAGGTGGCCTGGCCCACGAAGGCCCGACCGCCAGCTTCCTCGGCCTGCCGGGGATTCCCGAAACCGCGGAAACCGTGGCCCTGGCCCGGGACCTGCTGCTGGTGGAGCAAACCGGGGTGCGTGCGCACTTCAGCCAGCTCACCAGTGCCCGCGGCGTGGCCCTGATCGCTCAGGCCCAGGCGCGTGGATTGCCGGTGACTGCCGATGTGGCGCTGTATCAGTTGATCCTTACCGACGAGGCGCTGATCGACTTCAACAGCCTGTACCACGTGCAACCGCCACTGCGCACCCGCGCCGACCGCGATGGCCTGCGCGAGGCGGTGAAGTCCGGGGTGGTGCAAGCCATCTCCAGCCATCACCAGCCCCACGAGCGCGACGCCAAGCTGGCACCGTTCGGCGCTACCGAACCCGGCATCAGCAGCGTTGAACTGTTGCTGCCGTTGGCCATGACCCTGGTCGAAGACGGCCTGCTCGACCTGCCGACCCTGCTGGCACGCCTCAGCGCCGGCCCGGCCGAGGCCCTGCGCCTGCCGGCGGGCAAGCTGGCGGTGGGTGCTGCGGCTGACCTGGTGGTGTTCGACCCGGCCGCCTCGACCGTCGCCGGCGAGACCTGGCTGTCGAAGGGCGAAAACTGCCCGTTCCTCGGCCACAGCCTGCCGGGCGTGGTGCGCTACACCCTGGTGGATGGACGGATCAGCCACCAGGCCTGAACCGTGTCGCTCCAATCGCGGGCAGGCGCAGCGCCGCCTGCCCGCGATGCTTTACTGGAAAGCGCCGCGATTCTGCGCGTTGCGCACGGAAACCTGATCGTTCAGGGTCCAGAAGTCATACAGCACCCCCAGAAAGAACAACCCGCCCGTCACCAGGTACAGCAAACCGCTGATCCACTTCCCCTGATACATGCGGTGTATACCGAACACGCCGAGGAACGTCAGCAGAATCCAGGCCACGTTGTATTCGATCGGCCCTGCGGTAAAACGTAGATCCGCTTCACGGTCCATGGCCGGGATCAGGAACAGGTCGATCAGCCAGCCGATGCCCAGCAAACCAAACGTGAAAAACCAGATCGTGCCGGTCACCGGCTTGCCGTAATAGAAGCGGTGTGCCCCGGTAAAACCGAAAATCCACAACAGATAACCGATCACCTTGCTGTGGGTGTCCTGGGGTGAAACATCCTGACGATAGGTGTTCATGTAGTCCCTCATATGCCGCGATAGAAAAATAATTTTGTGACTTGTGTGACTTTTTTATGTCGTGCCGACAAGTGGTTTGTCTGTCCGGCACTTCCCGCAAAGCCTTGTACCACCTGACTTGTGTCCGACAATCAAGCCAATTTGCCGCCGCTTCGCCGGTTTTGAGCCCCGGTTTGAATCGACCAACGGCCCCGAAAAGGACAAAAAAGCTGTTATAAAGTTGCGCGTTCCCAATATAGAGCCTTGCCTAATGCGTCCATTTTTCAAGACATGGCTAACCATTTGCCTATTATTGCCACTGGCCGCCCACGCCACCAATCGTGAGCAACGTCTTCCAAACGTTAATGGTTACACCCCTAAATCTCATGTTTCTGCCGTTACCAGCAAAAACAAACACAGTGTAAAAAGCCCACAACTGAGCAAGGCCAACAGCTCGCTGGTGCCGCCGATGGCCACCAAGCAGAGCAGCGATGTCCTGAGTCGCGCGGTCAATGTGCTCGGTACCCCGTATCGTTGGGGTGGCAGCAGCCCAAGTAAAGGCTTTGATTGCAGCGGCCTGGTGAAATACGCCTTCAATGACGTAGCCGCCGTCGATCTGCCGCGTACCTCCAATGCCATGGCCTCCGGCCACGGGCTGAAAGTCGATCGCAAGGACCTGAAACCCGGCGACCTGATTTTCTTCAAACTCAAGAGCCGCAGGGTCAATCATGTTGCCATCTACCTGGGCAACGACCGCTTCATCCACGCACCACGCCGTGGCAAGTCGGTTTCCATCGACACCCTGAAGAAGCCGTACTGGGATAACCACTACGTGGTTGCCAAGCGGGTTCTGCCAAAAGAGCCGAACACCATGCGGATTGTTCAGCGCTGAGTTGAGCTGAGTCAAAGCAAGATCAACAGATCGCAGCCGGTGGCATTCCCGCCGGCTGCGATTTTTTGCATTTACAGGCCTTCGGCCGAGCGCGCCCGCTCTCGCGCATGCTCACGACTGATCAACCCCCTGCCCAGCAACGACCTCAGGCTCATGTCCAGGGTCTGCATGCCCAGCGCGCCCCCCGTCTGGATCGCCGAATACATCTGCGCCACCTTGTCCTCGCGGATCAGGTTACGGATTGCCGGGGTACCCAGCATGATTTCGTGGGCCGCCACCCGGCCGCCTCCGACCTTCTTCACCAGCGCCTGGGACACCACCGCCTGCAGCGACTCCGAGAGCATCGAGCGGACCATGGCCTTCTCGTCACCGGGAAACACATCCACCACCCGGTCGACGGTTTTCGCCGCCGAACTGGTGTGCAACGTGCCGAACACCAGGTGCCCGGTCTCGGCCGCGGTGAGGGCCAGGCGAATGGTTTCCAGGTCCCGCATCTCCCCCACCAGGATCACGTCCGGGTCCTCGCGCAGGGCCGAACGCAGCGCAGCCGCGAAGCTGTGGCTATCGCGGTGCACTTCGCGCTGATTGATCAGGCATTTGCGCGGCTCGTGGACAAACTCGATCGGGTCTTCAATGGTCAGGATGTGTTGATGCCGGTGGCTGTTGAGGTGATCGATCATGGCCGCCAGAGTGGTCGACTTGCCGGAGCCCGTCGGCCCCGTGACCAGCACCAGGCCCCGCGGCATCTCGGCAATACGACGAAACACATCCCCCAGGCCCAGCGCGTCCAGGCTCGGCACCTTCGACGGGATGATGCGCAATACCGCGCCCGGCCCCCGGTGCTGATGGAAGACATTGACCCGAAAGCGCGCCACGCCCGGCGCCGAGTAGCAGAAGTCGAGTTCCAGCGCCTGCGCGAACGCGGCTTGCTGTGATTCGCTCATGAGCCCGTTGATCAGCGCCGTCACCTGCCGGGCGTCCTGTGGCGGCAGGTTGATCCGCCGCACATCGCCATCGACCCGGATCATCGGTGGCAGGCCGGTGGACAAGTGCAAGTCGCAGGCGCCCTGTTTGACGCTGAAGGCCAGCAGCTCAGTGATATCCATAGCACTCCTCAATTCCAGTAGAATGCCGCGAACCTCAGACTGCCGGCGTCCCTTGAATGTCCACGATAGCAGACAACATCTCCCAGGTAGCGGCACGCATCCGCCGTGCTGAACAGGCCGCGCAACGTGCCGCAGACAGCGTCCAGCTGCTGGCCGTGAGCAAGACCAAACCCGCCGCCGCCGTGCGCGAAGCGTACGCTGCCGGGGTCCGCGACTTTGGCGAAAACTACCTGCAGGAAGCCTTGGGCAAGCAACGGGAATTGACCGACCTGCCCTTGTGTTGGCACTTCATCGGCCCCATTCAATCGAACAAGACGCGAGATATCGCGCAAAACTTCGCTTGGGTGCACTCCGTGGATCGCTTGAAAATCGCACAACGCCTGTCCGAACAACGCCCCGCTGAATTACCAGCCCTGAACATCTGCATCCAGGTCAACGTCAGCGGTGAAGCCAGCAAGTCCGGTTGCACCCCGGCCGACCTGCCGGCCCTGGCGGCGGCGATCAGCGCCCTGCCGCACCTGACCTTGCGCGGATTGATGGCGATTCCCGAGCCCACCGACGATCGCGCCGAGCAGGATGCCGCCTTCGCTGCCGTACGCGAGCTGAACAAAAGCCTGCAAGACAGCCTCAACCTGCCGCTCGACACACTGTCCATGGGCATGAGCCACGACCTCGAGTCGGCTATTGCCCAAGGCGCCACCTGGGTCCGGATCGGTACAGCCCTGTTTGGTGCGCGCGACTATCCATAAAAACATGGCCAGCCAAGAACCCTGGCTGGCACTCCACTTTAAAAAGGACCTGACATGAGCAAGACGCGTATTGCCTTTATCGGTGCCGGAAACATGGCCGCCAGCCTGATCGGCGGCCTGCGGGCCAAGGGCCTGGATGCCGCACAGATTCGCGCCAGCGATCCAGGCGCCGAGACCCGTGCGCGGGTGGCCGCAGAGCACGGCATTGAAGTATTCGCCGACAACGCAGACGCCATCGCCGGCGCCGATGTGGTGGTGCTGGCAGTCAAGCCGCAGGCAATGAAAGCCGTCTGCGAGGCGCTGCGCCCGAGCCTGCAACCGCAGCAACTGGTGGTTTCGATTGCCGCTGGCATCACCTGCGCCAGCATGAACAACTGGCTCGGCGCCCAGCCGATCGTGCGCTGCATGCCCAACACGCCGGCCCTGCTGCGCCAGGGCGTGAGCGGCCTGTTCGCGACCGCCCAGGTCACGGCCGAGCAACGCCAGCAAGCACAAGACCTGTTGTCGGCCGTGGGCATCGCCCTGTGGCTGGATCAAGAGCAGCAACTGGATGCCGTCACCGCCGTGTCTGGCAGTGGCCCGGCGTATTTCTTCCTGCTGATCGAAGCCATGACCGCCGCGGGCGAGAAGCTCGGCCTGCCACGGGAAACCGCAGCCCAACTGACCTTGCAAACCGCACTCGGCGCCGCGCACATGGCGGTTGCCAGTGACGTCGACGCCGCTGAACTGCGCCGCCGCGTCACTTCACCTGCCGGCACCACCGAAGCGGCGATCAAGGCCTTCCAGGCCGGCGGTTTCGAAGCCCTGGTGGAACACGCACTGGGTGCCGCTGCACACCGTTCAGCCGAGATGGCTGAGCAACTGGGTCAATAAGGAGCCATACATGATTGGATTGAACACTGCAGCGGTGTACGTGCTGCAAACCCTCGGCAGCCTGTACCTGCTGATCGTACTGCTGCGCTTTGTGCTGCAACTGGTGCGGGCCAACTTCTACAACCCGCTGTGCCAGTTCGCCGTGAAGGCTACCCAACCCCTGCTCAAGCCACTGCGCCGGATCATTCCGAGCGTGTTCGGCCTCGACATGTCGTCGCTGGTCCTGGCAATCCTGGTGCAACTGGCGTTGATGGCCCTGACCCTGCTGCTGACTTACGGCACCACCGGCAACCCACTGCAGCTGCTGATCTGGTCGCTTATCGGGGTCACCGCGCTGTTCCTCAACATCTTCTTCTATGCCCTGATCATCAGTGTGATCCTTTCGTGGGTCGCGCCCGGCAGCCATAACCCAGGTGCCGAGTTGGTCAACCAGATCTGCGAGCCGGCCCTGGCGCCATTCCGCAAGATCCTGCCTAACCTGGGCGGCCTGGACATTTCGCCAATCCTGGCGTTCATGGTGCTCAAGCTGATCGACATGCTGGTGATCAACAACCTTGCCGCCATGACCCAGATGCCGGAAATCCTGCGCCTGCTGATCTGATGAGCTATTACCGCTGGGACGGCGCGGACCTGATCCTCGAATGCCACCTGCAACCGGCGGCCCGCAGCGATGATTTCGCGGGCCTGCACGGTGATCGCCTGAAGATCCGCCTCACCGCCCCACCGGTCGAAGGCAAGGCCAACGCCTACCTGATGGCTTTCCTGGCCAAGGCCTTTGGCGTCTCCAAGAGCCAGGTGAGCCTGCTCAGCGGCGAGCTGAGCAGGCAGAAGCGGGTGCGGATCTGCTCACCACAGAAGCTCCCGGACTTGCCGGATCTGGTGCGACAGCCTGGGTGACCGCGTCATCGTTCATCGCGGGCAAGCCACGCTCCCACATGGGAATGCGCCCCTTGTGGGAGCGTGGCTTGCCCGCGATGGCCGCGCCCCGGTCTGACAGGAAAAATCATCCCCGCCCTTTGCTTGCCGCTGACCACAGCGGTCTTTAGACTTACGCCTCATTTCAACGAGAGCAGGGTCGATGCCAACTGCCTTTCCCGCCGATTCTGTTGGTCTGGTGACGCCCCAAGTGGCGCACTTCAACGAGCCCCTGGCCCTTGCCTGCGGCCGTTCCTTGTCAGCCTATGACCTGATCTACGAAACCTACGGCACGCTGAACGCCACGGCGAGCAACGCCGTGCTGATCTGCCATGCCTTGTCCGGGCACCATCACGCGGCCGGCTTCCACAGCCCCGACGACCGCAAACCCGGTTGGTGGGACAGCTGCATTGGCCCCGGCAAGCCGATCGACACCGACAAATTCTTCGTCGTCAGCCTGAACAACCTCGGCGGCTGCAACGGCTCCACCGGCCCCAGCAGCATTAACCCGGAGACCGGCAAACCATTCGGCGCCGAGTTCCCGGTGCTGACCGTCGAGGACTGGGTCCACAGCCAGGCCCGCCTGGCCGACCGTATCGGCATCGCGCAGTGGGCCGCCGTGATCGGTGGCAGCCTGGGCGGCATGCAGGCGATGCAATGGAGCATCACCTACCCTGACCGCATCCGCCACTGCCTGGCCATTGCCTCGGCTCCCAAGCTCTCGGCGCAGAACATCGCCTTCAACGAAGTCGCGCGCCAGGCCATCCTCACCGATCCGGAGTTCCATGGCGGTTCGTTCCAGGAAGCCGGGGTGATTCCCAAGCGCGGCCTGATGCTGGCGCGCATGGTCGGGCACATCACTTACCTGTCGGACGACTCGATGGGTGAGAAATTCGGCCGCGGCCTCAAGAGCGAAAAACTCAACTACGATTTCCACAGCGTCGAGTTCCAGGTCGAGAGCTACCTGCGTTATCAGGGTGAAGAGTTCTCCGGGCGGTTCGACGCCAACACCTACCTGCTGATGACCAAGGCACTGGACTACTTCGATCCGGCGGCGAACTTCGACGATAACCTGGCGAAAACCTTCGCCGGTGCCAAAGCCAAATTCTGTGTGATGTCCTTTACCACCGACTGGCGCTTCTCCCCGGCCCGCTCCCGCGAGCTGGTAGATGCCCTGATGGCCGCCAAGAAAGACGTTTGCTACCTGGAGATCGACGCTCCGCAAGGCCACGACGCCTTCCTGATACCGATCCCGCGCTACCTGCAGGCGTTCAGCAATTACATGAAGCGAATTACGGTGTGAACAAGCCATGAGAGCTGATCTGGAAATCATCCAGGAATGGATCCCCGCCGGCAGCCGCGTGCTCGACCTGGGCTGCGGTGATGGCGAACTGCTGACCTGGCTGCGCGACAACAAGCAAGTCACCGGCTACGGCCTGGAAAACGACCCGGACAACATTGCCGAGTGCGTGGCCAAGGGCATCAACGTCATCGAGCAGGACCTGGACAAGGGCCTGGGCAACTTTGCCAGCAACAGCTTCGACATCGTGGTCATGACCCAGGCCCTGCAGGCCGTGCATTACCCCGACAAGATCCTCGACGAAATGCTGCGGGTCGGTCGCCAGTGCATCATCACCTTCCCCAACTTCGGGCACTGGCGCTGCCGCTGGTACCTGGCGAGCAAGGGCCGGATGCCGGTTTCCGAGTTTCTGCCGTACACCTGGTACAACACGCCGAACATTCACTTCTGCACTTTCGAGGACTTTGAAGCCTTGTGCCGTGAACGTGAAGCCAAGGTCATTGATCGGCTTGCCGTGGATCAACAGCATCGGCATGGGTGGGCCAGTAAGCTATGGCCTAATCTATTAGGTGAGATTGGCATTTACCGTGTCAGCAGTCCTGGCCTGCAGGATCACCAGGTAGCGGTCTAACCCGTTTTTCAAAGGAGTACGATCATGAGTCGTCTAGCTCTGCTTGCCTTAACCGCGTGCCTGAGCGTCAGCGCCATGGCGGCCGACGTCATCAAGGGCGAGCGCCAGGAAACCTTCGGCGATGTGACGGTGCACTACAACACCTTCAACTCGACCTTCATTCAGCCGGACATCGCCAAGGCCGCCGAACTGATCCGCAGCAAGAACCAGGGCGTGATCAACGTCTCGGTGATCAAGGCCGGCCAGCCCATGGTGGCCAGCGTCACCGGCACCGTGAAGGACCTGACCAGCAAGACCGTGCCACTGAACTTCAAGCAAGTCACCGAACAGGGGGCGATCTACTACCTCGCCCAGTACCCGGTGGACCAGCAGGAAGTCCGCACCTTTGAGATCAAGGTGCAGACCGGCGACAAGATCAACACCATCAATTTCAACCAAGAGCTTTTCCCCGGCGAATGATCACCTTCACCCAACTCGTACTGGCCAGCCATAACGCCGGCAAACTCAAGGAACTCCAGGCCATGCTCGGCGAATCGGTGCAACTGCGCTCGATTGGCGAGTTCAGCAGCGTGGAGCCGGAAGAAACCGGTCTGTCGTTCGTCGAAAACGCCATTCTCAAGGCCCGTAATGCCGCCCGTATCTCCGGCTTGCCGGCACTGGCCGACGACTCGGGGCTGGCAGTGGACTTTCTCGGGGGTGCGCCGGGCATTTACTCGGCGCGCTACGCCAACGGCCAGGGTGATGCGGCGAACAACGCCAAGCTGCTCGACGTGCTCAAGGACGTCCCGGCCGCCGAGCGCGGCGCCCAGTTCGTCTGTGTGCTGGCCCTGGTGCGCCACGCCGATGACCCGCTGCCGATTCTCTGCGAAGGGCTGTGGCACGGACGCATCCTGACCCAGGCCAGCGGCGAACACGGCTTTGGCTACGACCCGCTGTTCTGGGTACCGGAGCGTGACTGCTCAAGCGCCGAACTGAGCCCGGCCGACAAGAACCTCATCAGCCACCGCGCCCGCGCAATGGATCTGCTGCGCCAGCGTCTGGGCCTGAAATGACCCACGAACCCTGCGCGTTGCCGCTGATTGTCGGTGGCACCGCGCCATCGCCCCGGGCCGCCCTGCCTACGCTGCCGCCCCTGGCGCTGTACATCCACATTCCGTGGTGTGTGCGCAAATGCCCCTATTGCGACTTCAACTCGCACACCGCCAGCCCCGTGCTGCCGGAAGAAGAGTACGTCGACGCCCTGCTGGCGGACCTTGATCAGGACCTGCACGCGGTCTACGGCCGGGAGCTGAGTTCGATCTTTTTTGGCGGCGGCACCCCGAGCCTGTTCAGCGCCGTGGCCCTGGGCCGCTTGCTCAAGGGTGTGGAACAACGCATCCCGTTCGCCAGCGACATCGAAATCACCCTGGAAGCCAACCCGGGCACCTTCGAGCAGGAGAAGTTCGTCGCCTACCGGGCGCTGGGCATCAATCGCCTGTCGATCGGCATCCAGAGTTTCCAGCAGGAAAAACTCCAGGCCCTGGGCCGCATCCACAACGGCGACGAAGCCATTCGCGCCGCCGGCATGGCGCGCCAGGCCGGGTTCGACAACTTCAACCTGGACCTGATGCACGGCTTGCCCGATCAGTCCCTGGACGACGCCCTGGACGACCTGCGCCAGGCCATCGCCCTCAAGCCCACCCACCTGTCCTGGTATCAGCTGACACTGGAGCCCAATACGGTGTTCTGGAATCAGCCGCCGACGCTGCCGGAAGACGACACCCTGTGGGACATCCAGGAGGCCGGCCAGGCCCTGCTGGCCGAGCACGGCTACGCCCAGTACGAAGTCTCGGCGTACGCCCAGGCCGGCCGTGCGGCGCGGCACAACCTCAACTACTGGAGCTTCGGCGACTTCATCGGCATTGGCGCCGGCGCCCACGGCAAGCTGAGCCATCCGGACGGGCGCATCGTGCGTACCTGGAAGACGCGCCTGCCCAAGGACTACCTCAACCCGGCCAAGAGCTTCAAGGCGGGCGAGAAAGCCCTGAGCAATGACGAGCTGCCGTTCGAGTTCCTGATGAATGCCTTGCGCCTGACCGAGGGTGTCGAGGCGCGCCTGTACCCCGAACGCACCGGGCTGAGCCTGGAAAGTCTTGCCGAAGGCCGGCGCGAAGCCGAACAAAGTGGTTTGTTGCAGGTCGAACCGTCACGCCTGGCAGCGACACTGCGTGGACAGCTGTTTCTCAATGACTTGCTGCAGAACTTTCTGAGCTGATTTTCAGAACTAAGGGAAAACGAATGGATTTGGTACTCGACCTGCTCGCCACTGTGTCTCGCTGGAGCCGCAGTAACCTGTCGGAAATTTCCCTGGCATTGGTGGGGTGTTTGCTGGTGCTGTTTGGCGCGGATTTCAAAGGCTGGGTCGAGCAGCGCCTGGGCAACATCGCCGGTGCATTGCGCGTGCCGATGATGGCCCTGCTGTGTGTGATCGGCAGCGGTGCGTCCCTGATCTACGCCACGCCCTGGATCGTCAAGGGCCTGAGCCAGTTCAACAACTACAGCCTGGCGCCGGTGTTGCTGGTGGTGCTGGTGCTGATTGGGGTCGTGGCTGATCGCCGCTAACCCTGCGCCCTATACAAATCCACTGTAGGAGCGAGCTTGCTCGCGATGGTCGCAAACGAAAACGCGGGGTATCTGAAGCCCCGCGTTGATGTGTAGTTTTTCGTCGGAACGCCGCCCGGAGCAGGCTCGCTCCTACAACAGCTTCTCGAACTTCAAGTCCCACACGCCATGCCCAAGACGTTCGCCGCGGCGTTCGAACTTGGTGATCGGGCGCTCGGCCGGGCGCGGCACGCACTTGCCGTCTTCGGCCAGGTTGCGGTAACCCGGCGCGACGTTCATCACTTCCAGCATGTATTCGGCGTACGGCTCCCAGTCGGTGGCCATGTGCAGCACACCACCGACCTTCAACTTGCTGCGTACCAGCTCAGCAAAAGATGCCTGGACGATCCGGCGTTTGTGGTGACGGCTCTTGTGCCAAGGGTCCGGGAAAAACAGCATCAGGCGATCCAGGCTGTTGTCCGCCACGCAGCGGTTGAGCACTTCGATCGCATCACAATCGTAGACCCGCAGGTTGGTCAGGCCCTGGGTGAGCACGCCATTGAGCAGCGCCCCCACACCTGGACGGTGCACTTCGACCCCGATGAAGTCCTGGTCCGGCGCAGCCGCGGCCATTTCCAGCAGCGAGTGGCCCATGCCGAAGCCGATTTCCAGCGAGCGCGGGGCCGAGCGGCCGAACACCTGGTCAAAGTCCACCGGCGCGTCGGCCAATGGCAAGACGAACAGCGGCGTGCCCTGCTCCAGGCCCTTTTGCTGGCCTTCGGTCATGCGCCCGGCGCGCATCACAAAACTCTTGATGCGGCGGTGTTGGCGCTCTTCGCCTTCTTCCGTCTGGATAGGCGTGTCGTTCGATTCAGTCATCAATGGCTCTTACTTGATCAGACCATCCAGCGGCGAGGAGGCGCTGGCATAGAGTTTTTTCGGCATGCGGCCGGCGAGGTACGCCAGGCGACCTGCCACAATCGCGTGTTTCATGGCTTCAGCCATCATGATCGGTTGCTGGGCATGGGCGATGGCCGAGTTCATCAGCACCGCCTCGCAGCCCAACTCCATGGCGATGGTGGCGTCGGACGCCGTGCCGACACCGGCATCCACCAGCACAGGCACCTTGGTTTCTTCGAGGATGATCTGCAGGTTGTACGGGTTGCAGATCCCCAGGCCCGAACCGATCAAGCCGGCCAGCGGCATGATGGCGATGCAGCCGATGTCCGCCAGTTGCCGGGCGATGATCGGGTCATCACTGGTGTAGACCATTACGTCGAAGCCTTCCTTGACCAGCGTTTCGGCGGCCTTGAGGGTTTCGATCACGTTGGGGAACAGGGTTTTCTGGTCGGCCAGTACTTCCAGCTTCACCAGATTGTGCCCGCCGAGCAGCTCACGGGCCAGGCGACAGGTGCGCACGGCCTCGATCGCGTCATAGCAACCGGCGGTGTTCGGCAGGAAGGTGTAGCGCTCTGGCGACAGCACATCGAGCAGGTTCGGCTCGCCCTCGTTCTGGCCCAGGTTGGTGCGGCGCACGGCGAAGGTGACGATCTCAGCACCCGAGGCTTCGATGGCCAGGCGGGTTTCTTCCATGTCACGGTACTTGCCGGTACCTACCAGCAAACGCGACTGGTAAGTACGACCGGCCAGGACGAAAGGCTTGTCGCTGCGAACGTTGCTCATCGGAAATCCTCTGGTGGGGTGAGGTTCTTGCACAATGCGGGTGGGCGCGGTTGTCGCGGTGGGCGACTAGCCGCCACCGATGGCGTGTACCACTTCCACCGAGTCGCCCTCGGTGAGGGTGGTGTCAGCGTGCTGGCTGCGCGGGACGATATCCAGGTTGAGCTCGACCGCCACCCGGCGACCGGTCAGGTCCAGTCGGGTCAGCAGGGCCGCAACGGTCTCACCGTCGGGCAGTTCAAAGGATTCGCCGTTCAACTGAATGCGCATGCCGGATGCCGCCATCATTTTTAGGGGCCAGCATTCTAGCCCGATCATGACCTAAAGGTCAGCTACAAGTGTCAGGCGGTTACCTGCAAGCGCCAGGCGGTAATGCCCAGTAGCAACCAGCCCACGAGGAATGCCAGGCCGCCAAATGGGGTGACGATCCCCAGCTTGCTGATGCCCGTCAGCGTCAGCAGGTACAGGCTGCCGGAAAACAGCAGGATGCCCACGGCAAAACAGACGCCGGCCCAGGTCACCAGGCGACCGGGAATCTGTGTGGCCAGCAGCGCGATACCCAGCAGCGCCAGGGTATGCACCAGTTGGTAGGTGACGCCGGTATGAAAAATCGCCAGGTATTCGCTGCTCAAGCGGCCCTTGAGGCCATGGGCGGCAAATGCGCCCAGGGCGACGCCGGTAAAACCGAAAAAAGCGGCCAGCATCAAAAAGCCACGCAGCATGAGGAACTCCAGTCAGATTCATTGGGCAGGGTCTGTATAATGGCCCGCTCGACGGGTTCGGCCAAGCCATCTCTATGCTGCCAATATTTGTGCGCCGCTTCATGAAAGCCCTGCTCTGGTTTGCCGGCGGCAGCATCGTGCTGGTCCTGCTGTTGCGTTTTATCCCGCCACCGGGGACCGCACTGATGGTCGAGCGCAAGATCGAATCCTGGTTCGATGGCGAGCCCATCGACTTGCAGCGCGACTGGCAGTCCTGGGACAACATCAGCGACGACCTGAAAGTCGCGGTGATGGCCGGCGAAGACCAGAAGTTCCCCGAGCACTGGGGTTTTGACTTCGGCGCGATCCAGGCCGCGCTGGCCCACAACGAACGCGGCGGCTCGATCCGTGGCGCCAGTACGCTGAGCCAGCAAGTGGCGAAGAACCTGTTCCTCTGGTCCGGCCGCAGTTGGCTGCGCAAAGGCCTGGAAGCCTGGTTTACGGCACTGATCGAAGTGTTCTGGCCCAAGCAGCGGATTCTCGAGGTGTACCTCAACAGCGTGGAGTGGGATGCCGGCGTATTTGGCGCCGAGGCCGCAGCGCGCCATCACTTCGGCGTCAGCGCCCGCTCACTGAGCCGCCAGCAGGCCAGCCTGCTGGCGGCCGTGCTGCCGAATCCGCGGGTGTATAGCGCCAGCCATCCGAGCGCCTACGTGGCCCGGCGTGCGGGTTGGATTCGCCAGCAGATGAGCCAGTTGGGCGGCGACAGCTACCTGATCGGTCTCAACGATTCGCGTCGGGCGCCTTGGGCGCAATAGCCGAACACATTCTTCCAGACACAGCCCCCACAAGGGCCAAGGTGAATCTGGAAAATGGGCACAAACAAAAAACCCCCGATCGATGATCGGGGGTTTTTGCATTGCGCCGCAGGTTAAGCGGCGATCGACAACTTGAGCTTGTTCATCGCGCTCTTCTCAAGCTGACGGATCCGCTCGGCCGACACGTTGTACTTCTGCGCCAGGTCGTGCAGCGTGGCTTTTTCTTCTGCCAGCCAACGCTGGTAGAGGATGTCACGGCTGCGGTCGTCCAGCACATCCAGCGCCTCGTGCAGGTTGCTGGTGGAGTTGTCGCTCCAGTCTGCATCCTCCAGTTGACGGGCCGGGTCGTACCGGTGGTCTTCCAGGTAGTTGGCTGGCGACTGGAAAGCGCTGTCGTCGTCCGCTTCGGCGGCCGGGTCGAAGGCCATGTCATGGCCGGTCAGGCGGCTTTCCATCTCGCGCACTTCCCGCGGCTCTACGCCGAGGCTTTCAGCCACGCGATGGACTTCTTCGTTGTTCAGCCACGCCAGGCGTTTTTTCTGGCTGCGCAGGTTGAAGAACAGCTTGCGCTGGGCCTTGGTGGTCGCCACTTTGACGATGCGCCAGTTGCGCAGGATGAATTCGTGGATTTCCGCCTTGATCCAGTGCACGGCAAAGGACACCAGGCGCACACCCATTTCCGGGTTGAAGCGCTTGACCGCTTTCATCAGGCCAACGTTGCCTTCCTGGATCAGGTCAGCCTGGGCCAGGCCGTAGCCGCTATAGCTACGGGCGATATGTACGACAAAACGCAGGTGGGCGAGCACCATCTGCCGAGCCGCCCCCAAATCCTGCTCATAGTAGAGACTCTCGGCCAGTTCACGCTCCTGCTCCGGCGTCAGCAATGGAATGCTGTTGACCGTGTGCACATAGGCCTCCAGGTTTGCGCCTGGGACTAGAGCATAAGCAGGTTGCAAAGAAGTGGTCATACGAAAAAACCTCCGACTCACATAACTCGTGCAGTTCAGCACTGCGAAAATTGACCGGGAACCGAAGGAAAAGTTCCCCTACACGCTGAAAGGATATACAAGCAAAAAGACACTATTTCGGTGCAAGCTCTCTCAAATGGCGCGCTACCGCAATCCACGCACCGATATAACCCAACAACACCGCACCAAGCAAGAGCGACAGACCATCGGCTACTGGCACACCCGCCAGGGCAAAATTACTGCCATACAAACCGGCCAGCCCGGTGACCGCATCATTCAGCCAGTTCAGGCCAAATGCCAGGACACCCCAGGAAAGAACCCCAGCGCCAAAGCCATAAAGCGCACCCATATAGAGAAAAGGCCTACGCACATAGCTATCAGTGCCGCCGACCAGTTTAATCACTTCTATCTCGGTGCGGCGGTTTTCAATATGAAGACGAATGGTATTGCCTATCACCAAAAGTAATGCAGAAACCAGTAACACCGTCAGGCCGAAGACAAACCGCTCGCCCAGCTTGAGAATCGCCGCCAGGCGCTCGACCCACACCAGGTCAAGTTGCGCCTGCTGCACCTTCGGCAACTCGGCCAGGCGCTGACGCAAGCCTTCCAGGGCCGCTTTGTCGACCTCCTTGGGGGTCACCAGCACCACGCCCGGCAGCGGGTTCTCCGGCAACTCCTTGAGTGCTTCGCCCAGGCCGGACTGCTGCTGGAACTCCTGCAGCGCCTGCTCTGGACTGATGTACTCGGCCTCGGCCACGCCCGGCATGGCCTTGATCTGCTCACGCAGTTGCTCGCCTTCGCTGGCGCTGGCATCCAATTGCAGGTACAGGGAAATCTGCGCCGCACGCTGCCAGGAGCCGCCGAGGCGCTCGACGTTACTCAGCAAAAGTGACAGCCCCATCGGCAAGCTCAGGGCGACGGCCATTACCAGGCAGGTAAAGAAGCTGCCGATCGGCTGCTTGCCCAGGCGGCGCAGGCTGTCGAGCAGGCTGGCGCGATGGCTTTCGATCCAGGCACGCAACAGGGTGCGGAAGTCCGGACCATCGTCTTCGTCATGTTTTTTCTTCTGCGGTTGCGGATCGGCGGCCTTGGGGGCCACGCGCTCGGAAACCTTCGGACTGCGCGTCGCACTCATACCCCGGCCTCCCCGTCGCCGATCAATCGGCCACGTTGCAGGGTCAGCATGCGGTGACGCATGCGGGCGATCAGCGCCAGGTCGTGACTGGCGATCAACACGCTGGTGCCCAGGCGGTTGATGTCTTCGAACACGCCCATGATTTCAGCCGCCAGGCGCGGGTCGAGGTTACCGGTCGGTTCGTCCGCCAGCAGCAAGGCCGGGCGATGGACGATGGCGCGGGCAATGCCGACGCGCTGTTGCTGGCCGGTGGACAGATCGCCCGGGTACAGGTCGGTCTTGTCCGAGAGCGCCACGCGCTCCAGGGCTGAATCCACGCGCTTGACGATCTCGGCCTTGGACAGGCCAAGAATCTGCAGCGGCAGCGCGACGTTGTTGAACACCGTGCGATCGAACAGCAACTGGTGGTTCTGGAACACCACGCCGATCTGCCGGCGCAGGAAGGGAATCTGCGCGTTGCTGATGGTGGCCAGGTCCTGGCCGGCCAGCAGCAACTTGCCAGTGGTGGGACGTTCCATCGCCAGCAACAAGCGCAGCAGGGTACTTTTACCGGCACCCGAGTGCCCGGTGACAAACAAGAACTCGCCCCGACGGACTCGAAAGCTCAGCTCATGCAAGCCGACGTGACCGTTCGGATAGCGCTTACCGACCTGTTCGAAACGAATCATGAACGCTCCCGCTCGGCAAACAGTGCCTGGACAAAGGGTTCTGCTTCAAAGGTACGCAAGTCATCGATGCCTTCACCGACACCGATGTAGCGAATCGGCAAACCAAACTGCTTGGCCAGGGCGAAGATCACCCCACCTTTGGCCGTCCCATCGAGCTTGGTCAGGGCCAGGCCGGTCAGGGCGACCGTCTGGTTGAATTGCTTGGCCTGGTTGATGGCGTTCTGCCCGGTGCCCGCGTCGAGCACCAGCAGCACCTCGTGCGGGGCGTCGGCATCGAGCTTGCCGATGACCCGGCGAACCTTCTTCAACTCTTCCATCAGGTTGTCTTTGGTATGCAGGCGACCGGCGGTATCGGCAATCAACACGTCGATGTTGCGCGCCTTGGCCGCCTGCACCGCGTCGAAGATCACCGACGCCGAGTCGGCACCGGTGTGCTGGGCGATCACCGCAATATTGTTGCGCTCGCCCCAGACCTGCAACTGCTCGACCGCGGCCGCGCGGAAGGTGTCACCCGCTGCCAGCATGACTTTCTTGCCTTCGAGCTGCAGCTTTTTGGCCAGCTTGCCGATGGTGGTGGTCTTGCCGGCGCCGTTGACGCCCACCACCAGGATGACGAATGGCTTGTTCTGCGAGGTGATTTTCAGCGGCTGCTCAACGGGCTTGAGCATCGCCGCCAGTTCCACCTGCAGGGATTTGTACAGGGCATCGGCGTCGGCCAGCTCCTTGCGCGCCACCTTCTGGGTCAGGCGCTGGATGATCACCGACGTGGCCTCGACACCCACATCGGCGGTCAGCAGACGGGTTTCGATGTCTTCGAGCAACTCGTCATCGATGATCTTCTTGCCCAGGAACAGGCTGGCCATGCCCTCGCCAATGCTGGCACTGGTTTTCGACAGGCCTTGCTTGAGGCGGGCGAAAAAGCCGGTCTTGGTTTCTTCGCTACGCGCCGGCTCAGCGGCCACCGGCTCTGGCACAACGGGGGCAATGGGTGCAACCGGCGCGGGCGTGACCACCGCGGGAGCGACCACCGGTGCCGGTGCCGGCTGTGGCGCGACGAACGCGGCAATGACCGGCTGCGGCAGATCCGGCTCCTCAACCACCAACGGCTCGACCAACGGCTTGGCGTCGACCACCAGCAGCTCAACGGCTTGCTGGACCACGGTAGGGGCGGGAATCGGCGGGGTAATGTGCGGCGCCTGCTCGTCTGCAACCAAGGCCACCGGCTCTTCAGGAACCGGCAGGGTCAGCCACGGCGTGCGCACCGGCTCTGGAACGGGTTCTGGCGCAGGCGCGGGCTCGACCACCGGCTGCAACACCGGCTCGGCCAACGGCAATACGACAGGGGCTACGGTTTCGACCACCGGCGCGGCTTCTATTACCGGCTCTGGCGCCACCTCAGGCAGTGGCTGTGGCTGTTCGACGACGGGTTCCTGCGGTTTTTTGCGCAGCCACCCGAACAGGCTTTTTTTCTCGCCAGCCGCAGCTGGGTTCTTCTTGTCGTCGTTGGAACCAAACATGGAGGACGGCTATCTCACGGTAGCGACGCGCCAATGGCGCCTCGGCAATTGAATATTCGATGCAGAACAGACTGTGTTTCACTCAGCTTGTTCACGCGCAACATTTTGTCGAGGTGCTCAACAGCACCTCAAAGCTCGACTAATACCAAGGACTAAAACGGTATCTTCGGCGAAAACGCAGAGTTTAGCTGACAAACCCAAAGCTTCTTGCGCAAACCCATACAACCTACTGACCGATCAATGGCCTCATAGGCGTGGCCGCCAGTAAAACGGATCAGTATCCTAGCACCTCCTCGCCCGCCGACGCTAAGACCAAGCGGGCAGCCCAACAGGTTAAAAAACGAATGAATGCTCTAGCCCGCCGCGCTGCTGGCCTGCTGCTCAGCACAGTTTGTCTGCCCCTCGCAGCCCTGGCTGCCGCCCCTCAACCGACCCACGAATTCACCCTCGACAATGGCCTGAAGGTCATCGTGCGTGAAGACCACCGAGCGCCCGTGGTGGTTTCCCAGGTCTGGTACAAGGTGGGCTCCAGCTACGAAACCCCGGGCCAGACCGGCTTGTCCCACGCCCTGGAGCACATGATGTTCAAGGGCAGCGAGAAAGTCGGCCCTGGCGAGGCGTCGTTGATCCTGCGCGACCTGGGCGCCGAAGAGAACGCCTTCACCAGCGATGACTTCACCGCCTACTACCAGGTGCTGGCCCGTGATCGCCTGGCCGTGGCCTTCGAGCTTGAAGCCGACCGCATGGCCACCCTGCGCCTGCCGGCCGACGAGTTCAGCCGCGAGATCGAAGTGATCAAGGAAGAGCGCCGCCTGCGCACCGACGACAAGCCGATGTCCAAGGCCTACGAGCGTTTCAAGGCCATGGCCTACCCGGCCAGCGGCTACCACACGCCGACCATCGGCTGGATGGCTGACCTGGACCGCATGAAGGTCGAGGATCTGCGCCACTGGTACGAGTCCTGGTACGCGCCGAACAACGCAACCCTGGTGGTGGTCGGCGACGTGACCCCGGACGAAGTCAAGACCCTGGCCCAACGCTACTTCGGCCCAATCGCCAAGCGCGCCGTGCCACCGGCGAAGATTCCCCTGGAGCTGTCCGAGCCCGGCGAACGGCAGATCACCCTGCACGTGCAGACCCAACTGCCGGCCCTGATGCTGGCCTTCAACGTTCCCAGCATTGCCACCACCCAGGACAAACGCTCGGTCAACGCCTTGCGCCTGATCTCCGCGCTGCTCGATGGCGGCTACAGCGGGCGCATCCCGACGCAGCTGGAGCGCGGTGAAGAACTGGTCTCCGGCGGTTCGTCGAGTTACGACGCCTACACCCGTGGCGACAGCCTGTTCACCCTGTCGGCAACCCCCAACACCCAGAAGCACAAAACCATGGCCCAAGCGCAGGCCGGCCTGTGGAAACTGCTTGAGCAACTGAAGACCACCGCGCCATCCGCTGAAGAACTGGAGCGTGTACGGGCCCAGGTGATTGCCGGCCTGGTCTACGAGCGCGACTCGATCACCAGCCAGGCCACCGCCATCGGCCAGCTGGAAACCGTCGGCCTGTCCTGGAAACTGATGGACACCGAACTGGCCGAACTGGAAAGCGTGACCCCGCAAGACATCCAGAACGCCGCCCGTACCTATTTCACCCGCGAACGTCTGAGCGTTGCGCATGTACTGCCACTGCCCCAGGAGAACGCGCATGAGTGAGATCAACAAGTCACGGGTGGCCCTGGTCGCCCTGGCCGTCGTCGCGCTCGCCGCTGCGGCCGTGTTCTATGTCATCCGCCCCGGCGAGATCAACGCCAGCGAAGCCCTGGACAAGGCCAAGTCGAGCCAGAAGCTGCAATCGCTGGCCGAGCTCGACGGCAAGGCGCCGAGCCGGCGCACCCTGGACGTGCAGACCTGGAACACCGCCGAAGGGGCCAAGGTGCTGTTCGTCGCCGCGCCTGAGTTGCCGATGTTCGACCTGCGCCTGATTTTCGCCGCTGGCAGCAGCCAGGACGGCAACACACCGGGCCTGGCGATGCTGACCAACGCCATGCTCAACGAAGGTGTGGCCGGCCAGGACGTCAGCCAGATCGCCCAGGGCTTCGAAGGCCTGGGTGCCGACTTCGGCAATGGCGCCTACAAGGACATGGCCATTGCCTCGCTGCGCAGCCTGAGCGCCGTGGACAAACGCGAGCCGGCCCTCAAGCTGTTCGCCGAAGTGGTGGGCAAACCGACCTTCCCGGCCGACTCCCTGGCCCGGATCAAGAACCAGATGCTTGCCGGCTTCGAATACCAGAAGCAGAACTCGGCCAAGGTCGCCAGCCTGGAGCTGATGCGCCGCCTGTATGGCCAACACCCCTACGCCCACGCCAGCGACGGTAACGCACTGAGCATCCCGGACATCACCCAGGCGCAGCTCAAGGCCTTCCACGCCAAGGCCTACGCGGCCGGCAACGTGGTGATCGCGCTGGTCGGCGACCTGTCGCGCAGTGAGGCCGAGGCGATTGCCGCTCAGGTGTCCGCTGCCCTGCCCAAGGGCCCGGCGCTGGCGAAAATCCCCCAGCCTGAAGAACCCAAGCCCGGCATCAGCCGCGTCGAGTTCCCGGCCAAGCAGACCAACCTGATGCTCGCGCAATTGGGCATCGACCGTGACGATCCGGACTACGCCGCCGTCTCCATGGGCAACCAGATTCTCGGTGGCGGCGGTTTCGGCACCCGGCTGATGAGCGAAGTGCGGGAGAAACGTGGCCTGACCTACGGCGTGTACTCGGGCTTTTCACCGATGCAGGCCCGCGGCCCCTTCATGATCAACCTGCAAACCCGCGCCGAAATGAGCGAAGGCACGCTCAAGCTGGTGCAGGACGTCATGGCCGACTACCTTAAAACCGGGCCGACCCAGAAAGAACTCGACGACGCCAAGCGCGAACTGGCGGGCAGCTTCCCGCTGTCGACAGCCAGCAATGCCGACATCGTCGGGCAACTGGGCGCCATGGGTTTCTACAACCTGCCGCTGAGCTACCTCGAAGACTTCATGCAGCAGTCGCAGAACCTGACCGTCGAGCAAGTGACCACGGCCATGAACAAACACTTGAGCATGGATAAAATGGTGATCGTCACCGTCGGTCCTACCGTGCCGCAAAAGCCGTTACCGGCCCCTACTGACAAACCTTCCGAGCAGCCGCTCGGGGTTCCGGAGCATTAATGGCCACTCGCCCTAAAAAACCCGTGCACAACGTCCACAACGGTGTGAACCAGCTACGCATTATCGGTGGCGAATGGCGCAGCCGCCGCCTGAGCTTCCCCGACGCCCCGGGCTTGCGCCCGACGCCGGACCGCGTGCGTGAAACCCTGTTCAACTGGCTCGCGCCCTATGTAGCCGGGGCCAAGGTGCTCGATCCGTTCGCCGGCAGCGGCGCGCTGTTCCTCGAAGCGCTGTCCCGTGGCGCCGCCATGGGCCAGGCGCTGGATGCCAGCAGCCTGGCGGTGTCGAGCCTGAAAGAACACCTGGGCACCCTGCGCTGCACCGTCGGCCAGGTGCAGACCGCCGACGCCCTGCGCTACCTGGAAACCCAGCCAGCCAGCGCCTACGACCTGGTCTTCCTTGACCCGCCGTTCAACCAGAACCTGCTGCCGGCGGTGTGCTCGCTGCTGGAAGAACGCCAGTGGCTGGCCGACGACGCCTGGATCTACACCGAAAGCGAAAACGCACCGTCGACCCTTGGCCTGCCGGGTGCCTGGCGCCTGCACCGGGAGCAGAAATCCGGACGGGTGTACTACGCGTTGTGGCATCGCCTGGTCGAACAAGCCGCTTGAAGCCCTGCCTGGGCAGTCTCCCTGACTGCCCAGGCGTCGGCCGCACTCCAGATACATAGTTAATACCCGCCCCCTCTGTGCATCACCGACATTGATTGAGCGTTTTTCACGTCAATCAACGAGGATGCACAACCAATGAACATCTACTGCAGCGCCCTGCTGCTACTGAGTGGGCTGATGCCCATGATGGCGCTCACGGCCAGCGCGTCGACCACCCACGAGTTCAGCCTGGAAAACGGCTTGAAGGTCGTGGTGCGCGAAGACCACCGCGCCCCCGTGACCACCTCCCAACTGTGGTTCAAGGTCGGTTCCAGCCAGGAGCCTCCAGGCCAGTCCGGGCTGTCCCACGCGCTTGAACACATGCTCTACCAGGGCAGCAGCAAAACCTGCGCCGGTGAAACCTCGGCCATCCTGGAACGACTCGGGGCCGCGGAAAACGCCTTCACCAGCAACGACTACACCACCTACCACCAAACCCTGGCACCCGATCACCTGGGCGTGTCGTTTGAACTGATGGCCGACCTGATGACCACCGCGCACCTGCGCACCGACGCGTTTGCCACTGAAATCGAAGTGATCAAGCAAGAGCGCCGCGAACGCACCGATGACGTGCCCCACGGCCTGGCCATGGAGCGGCTGCAGGCCATCGCCTTCCCCTCCAGCGCCCAGGCCACGCCGACCATCGGCTGGATGCACGACCTGCAACGGATGAGCGCGCCCCAGCTGCGTGAGTGGTACCAACGCTGGTACGCCCCCAACAACGCGACCCTGGTCATCGCCGGTGATGTCCGCCTTGACCAGATAAAACCCGTGGTCGAACGCTACTTCGGCGGCATTCCCCGCAAGACCCTGCCCGAGGTGTACGCCCCCCTGGAACTGGCCGAGCCGGGCGAGCGGACCATCACCCTGCACCAAGCCATTCATGCGCCGCAGTTGCTCATGAGCTTCAACCTGCCCAGCCTGACCACTGCGCCCGACCGGCGTACGGTGCAGGCCCTGCGGTTGCTCGACATACTGCTGGCCGGGTCCAACAGCGCTCGCCTGAAAAAGCACCTGCAATTCAATGAAGAACTGTTCTCCCAGATCTCCTCCGGGTACAACCCGTTCAACCGTGGCGACAGCCTGCTGTTACTCAGCGCTCAACTCAACACCCATCAGCAGATCACTCTGGACCAGGCTCAGGCGCGTATTTGGCAGGTGATTGAACACCTGAAAACCACCCCCC
This sequence comes from Pseudomonas kielensis, assembly GCF_014236655.1. Classification (GTDB taxonomy): domain Bacteria; phylum Pseudomonadota; class Gammaproteobacteria; order Pseudomonadales; family Pseudomonadaceae; genus Aquipseudomonas; species Aquipseudomonas kielensis. The sequence continues at coordinate 73,090 of NZ_JACMYG010000004.1, read as the reverse complement.
TGGACCCGGAAGAACTGGAGCGCGCGCGCACCGTGCTGATTGCCAACCAGGTGTATGAGCAGGACTCCATCGAATCGCAGGCCGTGCGCATGGGCACGCTGGAAAGCATTGGCCTGTCATGGCGCCTCATGGATGAAGACATCGAGGCACTGAACCAGGTGAGCGCCAAGGATATCCAGCAGGCGGCCGCGACCTACTTGACTCGACAACGCCTGAGCGTGGCGTATCTGCTGCCGGAGAAAAACCATGGGTAAGTGCAGATTCTCACGTTATGCGCAGCCGTTCCTCAGCCTGGCAGTTTTCTGCTGCCTGTCGGCTCAGGCCCAGACTCCGACCCCGCCGGTGGCAAAACTGCAATCACTGGCCGAATTGAAGGCGCCATCCTCCGCCCCCCGGGCGCTGAAGATCCAGGCCTGGAAAACCCTGGCAGGCACCAAGGTGCTGTTTATCCAGACGTCGGAGCTGCCGATGTTCGACGTGCTCGTCAGCTTTGCCGCAGGCAGTGCAAGGGATCCGCAACACCCGGCCCTGGCCGCTACCACGTTCAGCCTGTTGAACGAAGGCATCCAGGGCATGGGTCTGGCGCAGATCAATGAAACCTTCGACAGTCTTGGGGCCCGCTTGGACATGGGCATCAGCCAGGACCGCACCTCGTTCTCGATGCGCAGCCTCAGCGCACCGCAAAAGCGTGAACCGGCCCTGCAATTGTTCGCACAAATACTCGGCCAGCCGCTGCTGGCCGATGACGCCCTACAACGGGTCAAGAACGAGCTGCAGGAACGCCTTGCGTACCAGCAGCAAGACCCCGCGACCCAAGTTTTCCAGGGCATGAGGGAATTACTCTTCAACGGGCACCCCTATGCCCAGGCGACCTACGGAACGACACAGGACCTGGCAACCCTGACGCGCGAACAGGTCCAGGCCTTTCATAAGGCCCACTACCACGCCGACAACGCCCAGATCACGCTGGTCGGGGACCTGACCCTGGAGCAAGCGCAGGGTCTGAGCCTGCAGATCAGCAACAGCCTGCCGCCAAAACCCACCACGCTGACCGTGCCGGACGCCCCGGTCACGCCATCCACCGCCGCCTCGCGGCATATTGAACACGCCCTGAGCCAGACCCACCTGGTGCTGACGCAACCCGGCGTCAGCCGTCAGCACCCCGACTATGCTGCACTCAGGGTGGCCAACCTGATCTTCGCCGGTGGCAGCTTTGGATCGCGGCTGATGAAAGAACTGCGCGGGAAACGCGGTCTGACTTACAGCGTGTCCATGGACACTGCCGACAAGCAATGGGCCAATCCCACCGTTATCTATTTGCAAACCCAACCGCAATTCAGTGAAGGCACGCTGACCCTGATCAAACGCCTGTTCCGCGACTACCTGCACACCGGACCGACCCCGCAGGAACTGGACGACGCCAAGCGCCTGATCCTGGGCAGTACCGCACTGGCCAGTGCCAGCAATGCGCAGATCCTCTCCGGACTGTCTGAGATCAGCCGCCATGAGTTGCCCTTCGACCTGGATTTTTCCGCGCATCAGGCCCAATCGTTGACGGTCGAACAGATCAAGGCAGCACTCAAGCGGCACTACAACGCTGAGCGCTGGAGCGTGGTCACGCTGGGGCCGACCACGACTCAGCAAGCCTTGCCGGAACCCGTCGATCGACCCGGCCTGGGCATGTGTCGCGCTGAGGAGCAGATTGTGGCAAGTTAGTTTTCCAGTTGTACCGGCAGAACGGGCCCCTCGTTCTGCCACCTTGTCCATCCGCAGCAACGAGATCGTCGTGCCCCAACCCTCACCCGCACCGGCAAAACCCTTCACCCCGGCATTCGGCCTCGGCAACCCGCACCTGCAAACCCTGTGGGGGCCGCTGTGGCGCAAGACCACCCACCTGGAGCGGCCGCGCGAACGCCTATGGCTCGACGACGGCGACTTCCTCGATCTCGACTGGCACGGCCCACACAGCGTCGACGCGCCCCTGGTGCTGGTGCTGCACGGGCTGACCGGTTCCTCCAATTCGCCCTATGTCGCCGGCCTGCAACGCGCCCTCGCCGCGCAAGGCTGGGCCAGCGTCGCGCTGAACTGGCGCGGATGCTCGGGTGAACCGAATCTGCTGCCACGCAGTTACCACTCCGGTGCCAGCGAGGACCTCGCGGCGGCGATCAACCACCTGCGGGCAACGCGGCCACTGGCCCCGCTGTATGCGGTCGGCTACTCCCTGGGGGGCAACGTGCTGCTCAAGCACCTGGGGGAAACCGGCAGCGCCAGCCCGTTGCTGGGCGCGGTGGCGGTCTCGGTGCCCTTTCGCCTGGACCAGTGCGCGGACCGTATCGGGCAGGGTTTCTCCAAGGTCTACCAGGCGCACTTCATGCGCGAAATGCTGGCCTACATCAAGAACAAGCAGCGCCAGTTTCTCCAGGACGGGCGCCATGAAGGCCTCGCGACCCTCGCCAGCCTCGGCTCGCTGGACAAGATGCGCACCTTCTGGGACTTCGACGGTCGGGTCACCGCACCGCTGCACGGCTACGCCGATGCCCAGGACTACTACCGTCGCGCCTCCAGTCGCTACTTCCTCGGCGAGATCCGCACCCCGACCCTGATCATCCAGGCCGCCGACGACCCCTTCGTCTACCCCCACAGCCTGCCGGAAGCCAGTGAACTGTCGGCGTGCACCCGCTTCGAGCTACAGGCCAAGGGCGGGCACGTCGGTTTTGTCGACGGCAGCCTGCGCACTCCGGGTTATTACCTGGAGCGGCGCATCCCCCAGTGGCTCAGCCAGGCAAGTCGCGGGTAAGGCCATGGACAGCCACTCGGGCGAGTCGATCCGTTTTTGGCAAACCGACCCTTTGGCCGGGGTCGAACTGCTGTCGGCGCGCTACATCGAGCAACGCTTCGTACCCCATGTGCACGACGGTTTTGTGATCGGCATGATCATGGCGGGCGCCCAGCGCTACCGTTATCGCGGTGCCGAACACCTGGCCGGCAGCGGCACCCTGGTGGTCATCAACCCGGACGAACTGCACACCGGCCACAAGGGCACCGAGGATGGCTGGCTGTACCGCGCGTTCTACCCGGACAACGGGCAAATCCTCGGGCTGCTGGCCGAACTCGAATTACCCACCCACACCTTGCCGGCCTTCGGCGCCACGCTGTATCGCGACCCGGACCTGGTCAGCGGGTTCTGCCAGTTGCACCGCTTGCTGGAAAGCCCGGCCAGCGCCCTGCAACAGCAGACCTTGTGGCGGGAAATGATGCTTTCGCTGCTGCAGCGCCATGCCGCCGTGGCCATGCCTGGGCAGCCGGGCCGGGAGCACCGGGCCATTGCCCGGGCCAAGGAGTTGCTGCATGCGCAACTGGCGGCACCGCCGTCACTGGAAGCGCTCGCGGCGGCGGTCAACCTGTCACCCTTCCACTTCGCCCGAGTGTTCCGCCACGCCACCGGCATGCCGCCGCACACCTGGCTGATGCAACAGCGCATCGCCCAGGCCCGGGCGCTACTGCGCGAAGGCTGCCTGCCGCTGGCGGTCGCCACACAACTGGGGTTTGCCGACCAGAGCCATTTGACCCGACAATTCAAGAAGGTCTACGGCGTCGGCCCTGGCGCCTACCGCTCTGCCAGAATGGCCCCGTAGAAACCGAGGAAAATCTGCAAGATCGTTCAAGACAACTCTTTGTCAGGCCGCGCAAGATGCCGGCACAAGGAGAGTCTCCATGACCCGTCAGCAACTTTTTTCCCGTGGCATCCGCGACAGTTTCGCCATGGCGGTGGGCATCCTGCCGTTCGGCCTGATCTTCGGCACCCTGGCCGGCGCGGCAGGCCTGACCCTGTGGCAGGCGGTCGGTATGTCACTGCTGGTGTATGCCGGCTCTGCGCAACTGATCGCCCTCAGTCTGTTGGGCACCGGCGCCAGCGTGCTGGTGATCCTGTTGACCACCTTCATCGTCAACCTGCGTCACGTGCTCTACAGCGCCACCCTGCAACCCTATGTCGGCCGCCTGCCGCAGCACTGGCGCCTACTCCTGGCCTTCTGGCTGACCGACGAAACCTTTGCCGTGGTCCAGCGGTTCTACCTGCTGCACGGCGACAAGCCCCTGGCGCAGTGGTACTGGCTGGGCGTCGCCAGCTCGCTGTATGCCTGCTGGGTGGGCAGTTCGCTGGCCGGCGTGCTGTTTGGCCAGGCAGTGCCGGACCTGGCGAGCTGGGGCCTGGAGTTCGCGATGCTGGCGACCTTTATCGGGATTGTCGTGCCGCTGTTGCGCAACCGGCCGCAAATTGCCGCGGCCCTGGCCGCCGGCGCCGTGGCCCTGGCCACCCTGCACTGGCCCTACAAACTGGGCCTGATGGCCGCGGCTTTCAGCGGGATCGCCGTGGGCGTGCTGCTGGAGCGCCGCCAAACGCAGCAACACCCCGCCAGGGAGTTGCGCTCATGAGTGACGGCTGGCTGATTCTGGGAATGATGGCGATCACCTTTGCGCTGCGCTACAGCCTGTTCGCCTGGCCCAACCTGAAGTTCCCGCCGCTGGTGCGCCAGGGCCTGCACTACGTGCCGACGGCGGTCCTGACAGCCATCGTGGTGCCAGGCATGCTGTTACCCGATGGCCAGCACTGGGCGCTGACCCTGGACAATGCCTACCTGTTGGCGGGGTTGGCAGCCATTGCCATCGCAGCCACCACCCGCCACCTGCTGGCGACCATCGGTGGCGGCATGCTCGTGTTCTTTGGCTTGCGCTGGCTGCTGGGGCAGTTACCGCTCTAAGGCTTAATCGCCGGTGGCAATCGCGCGCTGCGGATCGGTGATCCATTCGCTCCACGAGCCGGCGTACAGTGCCCCCAACGGGTAGCCGGCGAGGCACAGGGCAAACAGGTTGTGGCAAGCCGTCACGCCCGAGCCGCAGTACGCCACCAGTTCGCTCGGCGAGCGCTGCGCCAATTTCTCGGCAAACCGCTGCTGGAGTTGCGCAGCCGGTAGAAAGCACCCGTCCGGCCCCAGGTTATCGGTGAAGGCCGCACATGACGCGCCCGGGATGTGCCCGGCCACCGGATCGATCGGCTCGACCTCGCCGCGAAAACGCGGCAGCCCCCGGGCATCGAGCAGGGTCAGCTCCGGCCGGGCGAGGCGTTGCTGCAGTTGGTCGGCGCTCAAGACCATCGCCGCGTCCGGGGCACCGCTGAACGTGCCGCGGTGATTGCCCGGCGCATCCAGGCTCAGCGGCAGGCCGGCGGCGTGCCAGGCCTTGAGGCCACCGTCGAGAATAAACACGCCATCACGCTTGCCCAGCCACGCCAGCAACCACCAGGCCCGGGCCGCATACGCACCGGGACCGTCGTCATACAGCACCACCTGGCTGTCGTTACCGATGCCCCAGGCTTGCAGGCGCTCGATCAGGGCCTGGGGGTCCGGCAGCGGGTGACGGCCAGTGACCCCCTTGATCACCGGCCCGCTGAGGTCACGCTCCAGATCGGCAAACGAGGCGCCGGCGATATGCCCGTCGGCATAGCTGCGCTGGCCATAATCCGGGTCTTCGAGGGCAAAACGACAATCCAGGATCACCAGAGCGGCCTGATCCTTTTTCTGGTCCAGGGCAAGGGGGCTGATCAGTTGCGCGATGGGCATAGCGGGCTCCTGTGAGGTAAGTCTTGGCGCGATCCTACTGCACTTCTTCGAGGGCCTGGCCCAGCGGCACGTAAAACTCCTCGAACAGGGCGTCGATTTCCTCGCGCGATTGTTCGGTGACAAACCCGGCTTCCAGCACCAGCACCTGGTACACGCCGCGTTTAATGGCCTGTTCACTGAGGTGGCTGGAGTTTTCCCGGGTGGTGCACAGAAAACGCACCCAGGACGTCAGGATGATCCAGGCGTTGAGCGTCAGGGATTCGATCTGCACCTTGTTCATGGCGAGAATGCCCGCCTCGACAAAACCGGCGTAGATCGCCGTGCCCTGGATCAGGCAGCGTTGGGAGAAACGTCGATAACGGGCCGCCAGCTCCGGATCATTGTCCAGCAGGTGCTCCAGGTCGCGGTGCAAAAACCGGTAGCGCCACATCGCATCCAGCAGTTCCTGCAGGTAGTAGCGCTTGTCTTCGACTGTGGCGGCGCGCCCTTGCGGCGGGCGCAGGAAGCTTTCCACCAGGGCCTCGTACTCGCTGAACAACACGGCGATGATCGCCTGCTTGTTAGGGAAGTGGTAGTACAGGTTGCCCGGGGATATCTCCATGTGCGCGGCGATATGGTTGGTGCTGATGCTGCGCTCACCCTGCTGGTTGAACAGCTCCAGGCTGTTCTGCACGATGCGCTCGCTGGTTTTTATTCGTGGGGCCATGGCTTGAGCTTTAATTCTGCTGTGCGTTGTGGGCATCTTACGACCTATCCGTCGGCGGATAAATCATCGCTTCCCGAGGAAGTCATTTGACTTTTTAGAGCATAGACTCTAAAAACTTCCCCATTAAAAAAAAAACCTGGAGCTACCATGACCGCCGAAATTGCCTACCTGCAAGACTCCCAGCAGCCATTGAGTGAGCTTCACAACCTGTTTACCGCCCAGCGCCAGGCGTATGCGGCCAACCCGATGCCGCCCGCGGCCCAGCGCCAGATGTGGCTCAAGGTGTTGAGCGACGTCCTGAGTGACCAGCGCCAGAAGTTGATCGACGCGATCAGCGAAGACTTCAGCAACCGCAGCGCCGATGAAACCCTGCTCGCCGAACTGATGCCGAGCCTGCATTGCATCCATTACGCCAGCAAACACCTCAAGGGCTGGATGAAAGCCTCACCGCGCAAAGTGGGCGTGGCCTTCCAGCCGGCCAAGGCCAAGGTGGTCTACCAACCGTTGGGGGTGGTCGGGGTCATCGTGCCGTGGAACTACCCGTTGTACCTGGCGATCGGCCCGCTGGTCGGCGCCCTCTCGGCGGGCAACCGGGTGATGCTCAAACTCAGCGAATCCACCCCGGCCACCGGCAAGCTGCTTAAATTCCTGCTGGGCCAGATCTTTCCCGAGGACCTGGTGACCGTGGTGCTGGGCGAGGCCGACGTGGGCGTGGCGTTTTCCCAACTGCCGTTCGACCATCTGCTGTTCACCGGCGCCACCAGCATTGGCAAACACGTGATGCGCGCGGCGGCCGAAAACCTGACACCGGTGACCCTGGAACTGGGTGGCAAATCCCCGGCCATCGTCTCCCACGACGTGCCCCTCAAGGATGCCGCCGAACGCATCGCCTTCGGCAAGACCCTGAACGCCGGGCAGACCTGCGTCGCTCCCGACTATGTACTGGTGCCGCAGGACCGGGTCGAGTCTTTCGTCGAGGCCTATCGCCAGGCGGTGCGTGGCTTCTACCCGACCCTGGCGGACAACCCGGACTACACCGCCATCATCAACCCACGCCAACTGGCGCGGTTGCACAGTTACCTGAGTGACGCGAGCGCCAAGGGCGCGCAGGTGATCCCGCTGTTCGAGCAAGACCAGGATCGACGCATGGGCCACAGCGTGCTGTTGAACGTCAGCGACGAGATGATCGTGATGCAGGATGAAATCTTCGGCCCGCTGCTACCAGTGGTCCCTTACACGACCCTGGACCAGGCGTTTGCCTACATCAATCAACGGCCCCGTCCACTGGCGCTTTACTACTTTGGCTACAACAAGGCCGAACAGAATCGCGTACTCCAGGAAACCCACTCCGGCGGCGTCTGCCTCAACGACACCCTGCTGCACGTTGCCCAGGACGACATGCCGTTTGGTGGCATCGGCGCTTCCGGCATGGGCCATTACCACGGCCGGGAAGGTTTCCTGACGTTCAGCAAAGCCAAGGGCGTGCTGATCAAGCAGCGCTTCAACGCGGCCAAGTTGATCTACCCACCCTACGGCAAGTCGATCCAGAAACTGATCCAGAAACTGTTCATCCGCTGACTCTTCACTGCCGGGTAAAAACAATAATGAACCCACGCTTTTACGATGCCCCCGCGCTGTCCCGGCGCGGCCTGCTCAAATTCAGCCTCGGCGCCACCGCCTTCCTCGCCACCGCGGGCCTGGGCGCCAGCCTCAGCGGTTGCTCGGCCAGCAGCCCGGCCAACGGTTTTGCAATTATCCGCGACAGTGACCTGGGTTTTTTGCGGGCGCTGTTGCCGGTGATGCTCGAGGGCACCGTGGCGGCCGAAAAACTCCCCGCCGCCACTGAACAAACCTTGCGCAGCCTGGACCACGGCCTCGATCACCTGTCGCCACAAATGCTCAAGCTGACTCAGCAACTGTTCGACGTGCTGGGCATGTCGGTCACCCGTGGGCCACTGACCGGAATCTGGGGCAGTTGGGAAAATGCCAGCAGCGAGGCCATCCGCCACTTCCTGCAACGCTGGCAAAACAGCTCATTAAGCCTGCTGCGCATGGGCCACAGTTCGATCCTGCAACTGGTGATGATGGCCTGGTACAGCCGCGCCGAGTCGTGGGCCCATTGCGGCTATCCCGGACCACCGAAGGTCTGAGATCCACGCCCCTCACCACCTCATAAATATAAGAGAGCCCCAGATGCCCGTACCCGATCCGTTCCGCGAAGGCATGGCCCGCGGCTGGAAAACCTACAACGGCTCACAACTGGCCAATGACCTGACCCTGGAAGCCGACATCGCCATCATCGGCAGCGGCGCGGGCGGTGGCACCACGGCCGAGATCCTCAGTGCGGCCGGCTATAAGGTGCTGCTGATCGAAGAAGGCCAGCTCAAGACCAGCAGCGACTTCAAAATGCTCGAAGACCAGGCCTACGCCAACCTCTACCAGGAGGGCATCGGCCGCATGAGCAAGGACGGTGCGATCACCATCCTCCAGGGCCGCGCGGTGGGTGGCACGACACTGATCAACTGGACCTCGAGCTTTCGCACCCCCGAACAGACCCTCGAACACTGGGCCAGGGAGCATGCCGTCAAGGGCCACAGCCCGACGGACATGGCGCCCTGGTTCGAAAAAATGGAACAACGCCTGGGCGTCGCGCCCTGGCTGGTGCCGCCCAATGCCAACAATGAAGTGATCAAGAAAGGCTGCGAGCAACTCGGCTACAGCTGGCACGTGATTCCACGCAACGTGCGCGGGTGCTGGAACCTCGGCTATTGCGGCATGGGCTGCCCGACCAATGCCAAGCAGTCGATGATGGTCACTACCATTCCCGCGACGCTGGAAAAAGGCGGCGAGCTGCTGTACCTGGCTCGCGCCGAACAGCTGTTGATCAAGGACGACCAGGTCACCGGCCTGCTGTGCGTGGCCATGGATGAGCGCTGCGTGGCGCCCACTGGCCGCACCATTACCGTCAAGGCACGGCACTACGTATTGGCCGGAGGCGGGATCAACAGCCCGGCACTGTTGCTGCGCTCCAAGGCACCCGACCCCCACGAACGCCTCGGCAAACGCACTTTCCTGCACCTGGTGAACATGTCCGCCGGGCTGTTCGATGAAGTCATCAACCCGTTCTACGGTGCGCCGCAGTCGATTTACTCCGACCACTTTCAATGGCAGGACGGCACCACCGGCAAAATGTCCTACAAGCTCGAAGTGCCGCCGCTGCACCCGGCGCTGGCGGCGACCCTGCTCGGCGGTTTCGGCGCCGAGAGCGCGGCGCACATGCAGCAACTGCCCCATACCCACGCCATGCTGGCCCTGCTGCGTGACGGTTTCCACCCGGACAGCAGCGGCGGCAGTGTCGAGTTACGCAGCGATGGCACGCCGGTGCTCGACTACCAGGTCTCCGACTATGCCTGGGACGGCCTGCGCCGGGCGTTTCACAGCATGGCCGAGATCCAGTTCGCCGGGGGCGCCAAGGCCGTCATGCCGATGCACGCCGATGCGCGCTACGTGAACAGCCTCGCGCAAGCCCGCACCCTGATCGACGGCCTGAGCCTGGAGCTGTATCGCACCCGCCTGGGCAGTGCCCACGTCATGGGTGGTTGCGCCATGGGTGAAGACCCGGCCCACGCCGTGACCGACAGCCTCGGGCGGCATCATCAATTGCGCAATCTGTCGGTGCATGACGGCTCGCTGTTCCCCACCAGCATTGGCGCCAACCCACAACTATCGGTCTACGGGCTGACCGCGCAACTGGCGAGCGCACTGGCTGAACGCCTGCGAAACCCATGAAAAAACTGCTTATTCGCCGGATCTATAGTGCGTTCTTAGCCCAATGGCGACTTGGCCGACCGGGAAGGCTGCGATACCATCCGACTCCCCAACGGATTCCCGCCAGGACGACGCGATGAACCGAGTGTTGTACCCAGGTACCTTCGACCCTATTACCAAGGGCCATGGCGATCTGGTCGAACGCGCCGCGCGCCTGTTCGACCATGTGATCATTGCTGTCGCCGCCAGCCCCAAGAAAAACCCGCTATTCCCCCTGGAACAGCGTGTGGAGCTGGCCCGCGAGGTCACCAAACATCTGCCGAACGTCGAAGTCGTCGGCTTCTCGACGCTGCTGGCGCATTTCGCCAAAGAGCAGAATGCCAATGTATTCCTGCGTGGTTTGCGTGCGGTCTCGGATTTCGAGTACGAATTCCAGCTGGCCAACATGAACCGCCAGTTGGCCCCGGACGTGGAAAGCCTGTTCCTGACGCCGTCCGAGCGCTATTCGTTTATATCTTCGACGCTGGTCCGTGAAATTGCGGCCTTGGGCGGCGATATCACCAAATTCGTCCACCCGGCCGTGGCCGATGCTCTTACACTCCGGTTCAAGAAATAGACCCCGACTGTAGGAGCTGGCTTGCCAGCGAAAAACGTCAACGATTACGCAGCGCTATCAGAAAGTACACAGCGCCCTGACGTTTTTCGCGAGCAAGCTCGCTCCTACAGCGTCAATGCGGCACAATTGTGCGCATTAGTTTTCAGATGCCCGGGCCGACGACCCTGGCTGGAGTCCCCAATGTCCCTGATCATCACCGACGATTGCATCAACTGCGATGTCTGCGAACCCGAGTGCCCGAACGCCGCCATCTCCCAGGGCGAAGAGATCTACGTGATCGACCCGAACCTGTGCACCCAGTGCGTCGGTCACTACGACGAACCGCAATGCCAGCAGGTTTGCCCGGTCGATTGCATTCCGCTGGATGAAGCCCATCCGGAAACTGAAGAACAGTTGATGGAAAAGTACCGGATCATTACCGGCAAGGCCTAAGGCTTATCGCTGGCACCTGGGGCAAAACACACTCGCTCGCTGCCCCAGTTTCACCTCTCTAAGTTCTGTCCCGCAGACCTTGCAGCCCTCGCCGCCCCGGCCATAGACGAACAGTTCCTGCTGGAAATAGCCCGGCTGGCCGTCTCCGCCGATAAAGTCGCGCAAGGTGGTACCGCCGCGTTCGATGGCGGCGGCCAGGATGCGTTTGATCTCGATCGCCAACTTCAGGTAACGCGCCCGGGAGATGCCCTTGGCCTCGCGGCGCGGGTCGATCCCGGCGGCGAACAGCGCTTCGGTCGCATAAATATTGCCGACCCCCACCACCACCGCGTTGTCCATGATGAACGGCTTGACCGCCATCGAACGCCCACGTGACAGCTGAAACAGGCGCTCGCCGTCGAACAGGTCAGTCAGCGGTTCCGGCCCCAGGCGCAGCAGCAGTTCGTGGTTGAGCGGGTCGAGGCTCCAGAGCATCGCCCCGAAACGGCGTGGGTCGGTGTAGCGCAGGGCCAGGCCGGACTCCAGCTCGATGTCCACATGCTCATGCTTGGCCGCCGGCAGGCCGATCTCCACCAGGCGCAGATTCCCCGACATGCCCAGGTGGCTGATCAAGGTGCCGACCTCGGCGTTGATCAGCAAATACTTGGCACGTCGCTCCACCAGCACAATGCGCTGCCCGGACAGGCGCACATCGAGGTCCTCGGGGATCGGCCAGCGCAGGCGTCGCTCACGCACCACGACCCGGCTGACGCGCTGGCCTTCCAGGTAGGGCGCAATGCCGCGGCGGGTGGTTTCGACTTCCGGCAATTCAGGCATGGCGTACTCGGCTCAGGAAAGGTTCGGCGCTCAATGGTGCGCGCCGAGCTCACGGATCGTCTGTTTGAGGTTCTCGAAGTCGTAGTCCGAGAGGCCGACATAATCGAGCACCAGGTGGCCGATGCTGTCCCACTCGTGGTCTTCGGTCTGGTTGCCCAGCACCCGGTAAGAGGCACAGATGTGTTCCGCCATCTTGAGGATCGCCAGCAGGTTCTTCAACTGGCTGTTGCGCGAGGACTCGTCGCTGAAGATCGCCAGGGCGTTGTGGTGATTGGCGATGGCGTGGCTCACATGTTCCGGCAGGCGCCAGGATTTGGCCGTGTAGTAGCCGACCACCGCGTGGTTGGTGTTGAAGGCATGGTTTTCCGTGTCCACTACCCGGCAATCGACGCCGGCGTTGGCATAGGCCTGCTCCACCACCGCCATATAGTTGGGGAAGCGCTTGAGCATCAGCGGCACGCCACAGTCATGGAACAGCCCCAGGGCATAGGCTTCGTCCACCGCTTGCGAGCCGATGCGCTTGGCCAGGCTGAGACTGGTCATGGCCACGTCCTGCGCCGTGTCCCAGAAGCGGTTGAGGGTGACGATGGTGTCGTCATTCATCTCGCCCTTGATCGACTGCGCGTTGATCATGTTGATCACCGAGCGGCTGCCCAGCAGGTTCACCGCCCGCTGGATCGAGGCAATCTTGTTGCTCAGGCCGAAGTACGGTGAGTTGACGATTTTCAACAGCGCGCCGGAGAGACCCGGGTCCTGGGAGATCAGCTTCGCGATCACTTCAAGGTCCGGGTCCGGCATGTACTGCTCCATCTGCAAATCCACCATGATTTGCGGTTGAGGCGGAACACTGATGCCTTGCAGGGCCTGCTGAATCTGTTCGGAAGATAGCTCTTGGGACATAAGTACTCACTCTGGGCAGGCGGCGATTCTAACCCTTAAGCGCAGGTGGCCGACACCTCAAACCGCTGCCGCAGTCCATCCGGTGAGCCCGCCAACGGCTGCACAACAGGGTATACTCCCGCTCTTTTTTCTGGAGCGACGTCATGTCCCTGCCAAGCTTGCGCCTCAAAGCCAATGCCGACCGTCGCCTGCGCGCCGGCCACCTGTGGGTCTACAGTAACGAGATCGACGTAGCCGCCACCCCGCTGCACGGCTTCAAGGCCGGCGATCAGGCGATCCTGGAAGCCGCCGGTGGCAAGCCGCTGGGCATCGTCGCCATGAGCCCGAACAACCTGATCTGCGCCCGCCTGCTGTCGCGCGACATCAAGCTGCCACTGGACAAGTCGCTGCTGGTGCACCGCCTGAACGTCGCCCTGTCGCTGCGCGAGCGTCTGTTCGACAAGCCGTTCTACCGCCTGGTCTACGGCGATTCCGACCTGCTGCCGGGCCTGGTCGTCGACCGTTTCGGCGACATCCTGGTGGTGCAGATCGCCTCGGCGACCATGGAAACCCATAAAGACGACGTGATCGCCGCGCTGACCCAGGTGCTCAAGCCGAGCGGCATTCTGTTCAAGAATGACTCCGCCGCGCGCGACGCCGAAGGCCTCGAGCGCTACGTCGACACCGTGTTCGGCCTGGTGCCGGAGTGGGTAGCCCTGGAAGAGAACGGCGTGAAGTTCGAAGCGCCGGTCATTCAAGGCCAGAAAACCGGCTGGTTCTACGACCACCGCATGAACCGCGCCCGCCTGGCCCCGTACGCCAAAGGCAAACGCGTCCTCGACCTCTACAGCTACATCGGTGGCTGGGGCGTTCAGGCTGCGGCATTCGGCGCCAGCGAAGTGTTCTGCGTCGACGCCTCGGCCTTCGCCCTCGACGGTGTTGAGCGCAACGCTGCGTTGAACGGCTTCGCCGACAAGATGACCTGCATCGAAGGCGACGTGTTCGAAGCCCTGAAAGAATTGAAAGCCAGCGAAGAGCGTTTCGACGTGATCGTGGCCGACCCGCCGGCGTTCATCAAACGCAAGAAAGACATGAAGAACGGCGAAGGCGCCTACCGTCGCCTGAACGAGCAAGCCATGCGCCTGCTCAACAAGGACGGCATCCTGGTCAGCGCCTCGTGCTCGATGCACCTGCCCGAAGATGACCTGCAGAACATCCTGCTGACCAGCGCCCGCCACCTGGACCGCAACATCCAGCTGCTGGAACGCGGCGGCCAGGGCCCGGACCACCCAGTCCACCCGGCAATCGCCGAGACACGCTACATCAAGAGCATCACCTGCCGGCTGTTGCCCAACAGCTGATAACGCAAAACCTATGTAGGAGCGAGCGCCCGCTTGCTCCTACAGGTGCAGGACACATTCTGATCCACTGCCGAAGCGACAACCTCCCACCCCACGCCTACCGTTTTCTCTTCCCATCACCGAAGAGGACAACGGAATGTCCAACACGCCAAAAGCCCATCGATTACGCACAGGTCGGCACTCGCAATCCGGTCGTATCTATCACCTGAGCGCTGTCACCCATGAACGACAACCGATCTTCAATGATTTGTACGTTGGACGCTTGCTAGTGAGTGAACTCAGAAGAGCTCATGAAGCCGGCAATGCCACCTCAATAGCCTGGGTCGTCATGCCGGATCACTTTCATTGGCTGGTTGAATTGCACAACGGTGATTTGCCGAGACTGATGCAGGCGGCCAAATCCAGAAGTGCTCGCGCCATCAACCAGCAAAGAGGTCGCCACGAAACGCTATGGCAAAAGGGTTACTTCGATCGGGCCTTGCGTCGCGAGGAAGATCTGAAAGCCATCGCCCGATACATCATCGCCAACCCTTTGCGCGCCGGGCTTGTGACTCGAGTTGGAGACTATCCGCTGTGGGATGCCATGTGGATTTAATACTGTAGGAGCGAGCTCGCTCGCGATGGTGGTCAACGATAACGCGGGGAACCTGATGCCCCGCGGTGTTCTCGGGTTCATCGCGAGCGAGCTCGCTCCTACGGAGGTGGTCGCCAAACGTCTTGTGAATGCTTGCAGCCATTCCCTCCAGCCGCCAGCGGTGTAGAATCGAACGATTCATCGCCAGTCATCCCCCGGCGGGTTTATGAGCTCAAGCTGAAGCGCGCGGCGATCCCGCAAAGTTTTCGGCAACTTCCGGACACCCGGCTATTTCTGAGTGTTCCAGACGTCAATAGAAGCTCACTTCCCTTTTGATACCTGATTAGCCGCCCGGAGTGCTTCATGCCTGATTACCGCTCGAAAACATCCACCCACGGTCGCAACATGGCCGGTGCTCGCGCTCTGTGGCGCGCCACGGGGATGAAAGATGACGACTTCAAAAAGCCGATCATCGCCATTGCCAACTCCTTCACCCAATTCGTACCGGGCCACGTCCACCTCAAGGACCTGGGGCAACTGGTTGCCCGCGAGATCGAACGCGCTGGCGGCGTGGCCAAGGAATTCAACACCATCGCGGTCGATGACGGCATCGCCATGGGTCACGACGGCATGCTCTATTCGCTGCCGAGCCGCGAGATCATCGCCGACTCCGTCGAGTACATGGTCAACGCCCACTGCGCCGACGCGATCGTCTGCATCTCCAACTGCGACAAGATCACCCCCGGCATGCTGATGGCCGCCTTGCGCCTGAACATCCCTGTGATCTTCGTCTCCGGTGGTCCGATGGAAGCCGGCAAGACCAAGCTCGCCTCCCACGGCCTGGACCTGGTTGACGCCATGGTGATCGCCGCCGACTCCAGCGCATCTGACGAGAAAGTCGCTGAGTACGAGCGCAGCGCCTGCCCGACGTGCGGCTCGTGCTCCGGCATGTTCACCGCCAACTCGATGAACTGCCTGACCGAAGCCCTCGGCCTCGCGTTGCCGGGCAACGGCTCGACACTGGCCACCCACAGCGACCGCGAACAGCTGTTCCTGCAGGCCGGGCGCACCATCGTCGAACTGTGCAAACGTTACTACGGCGACAACGACGACTCGGTATTGCCGCGCAATATCGCCAACTTCAAGGCGTTCGAAAACGCCATGACGCTGGACATCGCCATGGGCGGTTCCACCAACACCATCCTGCACTTGCTGGCCGCCGCCCAGGAAGCCGAGATCGACTTCGACCTGAAGGACATCGACCGCCTTTCGCGCCACGTGCCGCAACTGTGCAAGGTCGCGCCGAACATCCAGAAGTACCACATGGAAGACGTGCACCGCGCCGGCGGGATCTTCTCGATCCTCGGCTCCCTGGCCCGTGGCGGCCTGCTGCACACCGACCTGCCGACCGTGCACAGCAAGACCATGGCCGAAGGTATCGCCAAGTGGGACATCACCCAGACCACCGACGAAGCCGTGCACCACTTCTTCAAGGCCGGCCCGGCGGGCATCCCGACCCAGACCGCGTTCAGCCAGTCGACCCGCTGGGACACCCTGGACGACGACCGTGAAAACGGCTGCATCCGCAGTGTCGAGCATGCCTATTCGCAAGAAGGCGGCCTGGCCGTGCTGTACGGCAACATCGCCCTGGACGGCTGCGTGGTGAAAACCGCCGGTGTCGACGAGTCGATCCACGTGTTCGAAGGCAACGCGAAGATCTTCGAAAGCCAGGACAGCGCCGTACGCGGCATCCTCGCCGACGAAGTGAAGGAAGGCGACATCGTCATCATTCGCTACGAAGGCCCGAAAGGCGGACCGGGCATGCAGGAAATGCTCTATCCGACCTCCTACCTGAAGTCCAAGGGCCTGGGCAAAGCCTGCGCCCTGCTCACCGACGGTCGTTTCTCCGGCGGCACCTCGGGCCTGTCCATCGGCCACGCTTCGCCAGAAGCCGCTGCCGGCGGCGCGATTGGCCTGGTGCAGGACGGCGACAAAGTGCTGATCGACATTCCCAACCGCTCGATCAACCTGTTGGTCAGCGACGAAGAACTGGCGGCACGCCGGGTCGAGCAGGACAAGAAAGGCTGGAAGCCGGTAGAAGTGCGTCCACGTAAAGTGACCACCGCACTGAAAGCCTACGCCCTGCTGGCCACCAGCGCCGACAAGGGCGCCGTGCGCAACAAGGCAATGCTCGACGGGCTGTAAGGCTTAACCGTCGAACAAAAAAATACCCCGCCAAGTGCGGGGTATTTTTTTGGGCAACATCCGGTCAACTGTAGGAGCGAGCCTGCTCGCGAAAAACCTGAGAGCACCGCGGGGTATCAGGCTTCCAGCGTTATCGTTGACGACCATCGCGAGCAGGCTCGCTCCTACAGTGAAGCAAATCCTTACTGAATCTCCTCCGGCTTGACGATCACCCAGTTCTTGTCCGCCGTCACTGGCAGCCCTTCCTTGGCCTGGGCCGCAGCGTGCTTGGCCATCATGCCGTTGATCTGGGCCATGTACTTATCCTTGCGGTTGACCCACAGGTGGATGCCGCCCTTGGCCACGTCGACGCTGTGGAACAGCATGTAGCCGTCGCTGGTCGGGGTATCGCCGCCCACCAGCACTGGTTTTTTCCACTCATCGATGTAGGTCAGGATCGCGGCCTGCTTGCCAGCCATCCAGGTCGCGGGGGTCCACAGGTACGGGGTCAGCTCCAGGCCCAGGTTGGCTTTCTCGTCATACTTGCCGGCGCTGATCTGCTTGCGCGCGGTGGTCAGCTCGCCGCTTTTGCGGTCCTTGAGCAGCATCGTCACGCCGATCACGTTTTGCGGTTTGACGTTGTAGCCATACTTGGGATCGGAGGCGACCATGCGCACCAGCTCTTCCGAGGCGGCGGTCATCACATAGACCTCGATGCCGTTTTCCATCAGCTTGTTGTACAGCTCGGCTTGCCCGGTGAAGATCTTCGGTGGGTTGACCTCGATGGTCTTGACCACGTCGCCGTCGTAATAGGTGCTGGGCACTGGCTTGCCGGAGGCCATCAACTCGTCGACGTAGCCCTTGAGTTCCTTGAGGGTGAAGCCGGAAAAGACCTGGGCGACCCAGGGGTAGCAGACCATGTCATCGAGCTCGCACAGCCGGTAGTAGTAACTGAACAGGCTTTCCTGGTGCTCGGCGGTGTCCTTGAACGGGATCAGTTTCAGGGAGGGGTCCAGCTTCTCGCGGGTGATCAGGCCCTTGTTTTCCATGAACGGCAACAGCGACTCTTCCAGGTCGTAGCGGTAGCTGGTGTTGTCCATGTCGAACACCGCGTAGTTACCCTTGTTGGCGTTGGCCGCGATCATCGCGTCCAGTTGTTTGGCCTGATCCTGGGGCCAATGTTTGAGATCGGTGGCGAACACCTGGCCGGCAAGGCCCAGGCACATGGCGACGGCTAACACGTGCGTGGCGACTTTCATGTGCATTTCTCCCTGAATGAAAGTCATCGACGCTAACAAATCTGCATGACCGTCCCCGTCTGAGCGCGACCGCTTGCGTGCTGATTCCGTCACCGGCATAACCGACAGCGTCAGGCCCTTATTCCAAAAACGACAGTCACCATGCGTTTTTGATATTAATTCAATAGATTTCAAGCTGTTAGGCTTGCCGGTTCGCAATTGCCCCGTGAGGCAATTGGCACAAGTCTTTTTTGGAGTCTCGATGAATCTGCCGCTGTTCCTCAATCTGCTGGTGTTCCTGGCCTTGCTGTTTGGCCTGGCACAAACCCGCCACACCACCTGGAGCCTGGCCAAGAAAGTGCTGCTGGCACTGGTCATGGGCGTGGCGTTTGGCGTGGCTTTGCACACGATTTACGGTGCTGGCAACCCCGTGCTCAAAGCCTCCATCGGCTGGTTCGACCTGGTGGGCAACGGTTACGTGCAACTGCTGCAAATGATCGTGATCCCCTTGGTATTTGCTTCGATCCTCAGTGCTGTTGCCAGGCTGCACAATGCCTCGTCCCTGGGCAAGATCAGCTTCCTGACCATCGGCACCCTGCTGTTCACCACCGCCATCGCGGCGCTGATCGGCATTGGCCTGACCAACCTGTTCGGCCTGACCGCCGAAGGCCTGGTGGCCGGCACCCAGGAAATGGCGCGCCTGCAAACCATCCAGAGCGACTACGCGGGCAAGGTCGCCGACCTCAATGTGCCGCAGTTGCTGCTGTCGTTCATCCCGCAGAACCCGTTCGCCGACCTGGCCCGGGCCAAGCCGACGTCGATCATCAGCGTGGTGATTTTTGCCGCCTTCCTCGGTATTGCAGCCCTGCAATTGCTCAAGGATGACGTGGAAAAAGGTCAGAAAGTGATCAACGCCATCGACACCCTGCAAGCCTGGGTGATGCGCCTGGTGCGCCTGGTGATGAAGTTGACCCCCTACGGCGTGCTGGCGCTGATGACCAAAGTGGTCGCCGGCTCCAACCTGCAGGACATCATCAAGCTCGGCAGTTTCGTGGTGGTGTCGTACTTGGGCCTGGGCCTGATGTTCGTAGTCCACGGCCTGCTGGTGGCGTTGGCCGGGATCAACCCGCTGCGCTTTTTCCGCAAGGTCTGGCCGGTACTGACCTTCGCCTTCACCAGCCGCTCCAGCGCCGCGAGCATTCCGCTGAGCATCGAAGCACAAACCCGCCGCCTGGGGATTCCGCAGTCGATCGCCAGCTTCGCCGCTTCGTTTGGCGCCACCATTGGCCAGAACGGCTGTGCCGGTCTCTATCCGGCAATGTTGGCGGTGATGGTCGCCCCGACCGTGGGCATCAACCCGCTCGACCCGCTGTGGATCGCAACATTGGTGGCGATTGTGACCTTGAGTTCGGCCGGGGTGGCCGGGGTCGGCGGTGGCGCTACCTTTGCCGCGCTGATCGTGCTGCCGGCCATGGGCTTGCCGGTGTCACTGGTGGCGCTGCTGATTTCGGTCGAGCCGCTGATCGACATGGGCCGCACGGCGCTGAACGTCAGTGGTTCGATGACGGCCGGGGCGATTACCAGCCAGATCATGCAGCAGACGGATAAAGAGCTGCTGCAGGCTGATGAGCACGAGGAGTTGGCGCACGCTTAAATTCTTTAGCGTCTGATCTGGCCTCATCGCCAGCAGGCTGGCTCCCACAGGGATTTTTGGTGTTCATACAATCTGTGTTTCACCTCAAACCCACTGTGGGAGCCAGCCTGCTGGCGATGCTTTCAGGCTTTTTCCCAGATTTCGAAGCTGTACGCCGGCTTGTCGCCTTCGGCCGGATTCGGCAGATTCGACACCCGCTTCCACTGGTTCAAATCAAACGCCGGAAACCACGCATCACCCTCGGGGCTCAGCGCCACGCGGGTCAGGTACAGCCGATCGGCCTGGGCCAATC
The DNA here is from genome assembly GCF_014236655.1 of Pseudomonas kielensis. Classification (GTDB taxonomy): domain Bacteria; phylum Pseudomonadota; class Gammaproteobacteria; order Pseudomonadales; family Pseudomonadaceae; genus Aquipseudomonas; species Aquipseudomonas kielensis. Next base: position 52,952 of record NZ_JACMYG010000004.1, on the reverse strand, counting down.
CTTGCGCATATAGCTGCGCGCCGCCAATCAGCATCAACTCATCGACACCTTGTTCCAGCGCCCATTGCTGTGCTCGCTCGACGGCGGCGTCCAGCGACGGATAGACCTCGGCGCCTTCCAGCTGCAGGTCGGCCTGGCGGCTGACGACGATATTCAACCGCCCCGGCAACGGCCTGCCGAGGGAATCCCAGGTCTTGCGACCCATGATGATCGGCTTGCCCAGGGTGGTGGCCTTGAAGTATTTGAAATCCCCCGGCAGGTGCCAGGGCATGCTGTTGTCGACGCCGATCACGCGGTTTTCACCGAGGGCTGCGATCAGGCTCAAAGGGAGAGTTTTTTTCATGCCGGCGAGGATACCAGAGCCGGGCTTTCCCCGATAAGCGCCACAGCGGTTATGCTCACAGCTCATTTAAGCGACGGGATGCCGCGTGACTGAACTGAACAACCTCTGGCTGACAGAAACCATCCGCCTGCGCGAAGAGCACGCCGGCCCCCTGGAAGATCTGGAAGCCAACCGACTGGCCCGCAGCGCGGCCGGCGATTTGCCGACGCGTATTCAGCGCCGTGCCCTATGGCTGGCGGAACGCGATGGCTTGAGCGACGCACTCAAACACTGGCTGCAAGGTGCGCGACTGGCGCTGATCGTACTGACGGTGTTGGCCGTGGTCAGCGGCGCCGGCCTGGCGTTTGCCGCAATGGGCGACGGACTGCACCCGGTGAATGTGTTCTGGGCCTTGGGCAGCCTGCTCGGCCTTAATCTGATTCTATTGTTGAGTTGGGCGCTGGGCCTGGTGTTTGCCGGTGAACACGGCGCCAGCCTCGGGCGCCTGTGGCTGTGGCTCAGTGAAAAATTTGCCCGGGATGCCAAAGCCGCGCAACTGGCGCCGGCCCTGCTGCTGTTGCTGCAACGGCAGAAACTCAATCGCTGGGCCATCGGCGTGCTGGTCAACAGCCTGTGGTTGCTGGCGATGCTCAGTGCACTGGTGATCTTGCTGACGCTGATGGCGACCCGGCGCTATGGCTTCGTCTGGGAAACCACCATTCTCAGCGCCGACACCTTTATTGCCGTGACCCAGGCGCTCGGCGCACTGCCGGCCCTCCTCGGCTTCAGCGTGCCGACCGAAGAAATGATCCGCGCCAGTGGCGATGCCGCACTGAATATCGAAAGTGCCCGGCAGGCCTGGGCCGCATGGTTGGTCGGTGTGCTGCTGGTGTACGGCGTGGTGCCGCGCTTGTTGCTCGCGGTGTTGTGCCTGTGGCGCTGGAAATCCGGGAAAGCGGCCCTGTGCCTGGATTTAAACCTGCCCGGCTACGCCCAACTGCGCGAACGGTTGATGCCCACCAGCGAACGCCTGGGCGTCAGCGATGCCGCGCCGCAGCAACTTCATCGCGTGGAAAGCGGCGTCAGTGAACAGCAAAGCGAGGGCGCGTTACTGGTCGCCATCGAACTGGACGACGACCGCCCCTGGCCACCGCAACTGCCGAACAACGTCAGCAACGCCGGCATCCTCGACAGCCGTGAATCGCGGAACAAACTGCTCGAACAGTTGAGTCGTTTTCCCCCGGCACGCTTGGCCATCGCCTGCGATCCGCGGCGCTCACCGGATCGCGGCAGCCTCGCATTGATCGCCGAACTGGCCCGCAACGCCAGCGCCACCCGCGTGTGGTTGCTGCAGGCACCACCCGGCGAAGCGCTGGACGCCGATCGCCTCGGCGATTGGCATGTGGCGTTGGAACAACTGGAGCTGCCGTTTGCCGATTGTGCGCCGATGAACTGGCTGGAGACGGGTCATGACTGACACCAACAAGCAGCCTCTGAAACTCGCCGTCGTCGGCCACACCAACGTCGGCAAAACCTCGCTCTTGCGCACCCTGACCCGCGATGTCGGTTTCGGCGAAGTGTCCCACCGCCCCAGCACCACGCGGCATGTAGAAGGTGCGCGGCTGTCGGTGGACGGCGAGCCATTGCTCGACCTGTACGACACGCCCGGCCTGGAAGACGCCATCGCCCTGCTTGATTACCTCGAACGCCTGGAACGCCCCGGCGAGCGCCTCGATGGTCCAGCGCGACTGGCACGTTTCCTCGATGGCAGTGAAGCGCGGCAGCGTTTCGAACAGGAAGCCAAAGTCCTGCGTCAGTTACTGGCCTCGGACGCCGGTCTCTATGTGATCGACGCCCGGGAGCCGGTGCTGGCCAAGTACCGCGATGAGCTGGAAGTGTTGGCCAGTTGCGGTAAACCGCTGCTGCCGGTGCTGAATTTCGTCAGCAGCGCCAACCATCGCGAACCGGCATGGCGTGAAGCATTAGCGCGGCTGGGTCTGCATGCACTGGTGCGATTCGACAGCGTCGCGCCGCCGGAGGATGGCGAGCGCCGCCTCTATGAAAGCCTCGCCCTGCTGCTGGAAACTGCGCGACCGCAACTGGAGCGCCTGATCGCCGACCAGCAGGCGCAACGCCTGGCGCGCCAGCAAAGCGCTGCCCGCTTGATCGCCGAATTGCTGATCGACTGCGCCGCCTGCCGCCGCAGCGTGGCCAGCGACGCCGAGCAGGAGCAGCAGGCCATCGCCCAACTGCGCAAAGCCGTGCGCCAACGCGAACAGCGTTGCGTCGAAGCCCTGCTCAAGCTCTACGCCTTCCGCCCGCAGGACGCGGCCGCCAGCGATCTGCCGCTGCTGGACGGACGCTGGGGTGATGATTTGTTCAACCCCGAAACCCTCAAGCAACTGGGGGTGCGCGTCGGTGGTGGGATTGCCGCAGGAGCGGCGGCCGGGGCCGGCGTCGACCTGCTGGTGGGTGGCCTGACCCTCGGCGCGGCCGCACTGGCCGGCGCGATTGCCGGCGGCGCCCTGCAAACCGCGCGCAGTTACGGCAGCCGTTTGCTGGGCAAGATCAAGGGCCAGCGCGAGCTGACGGTCGACGACAGCGTGTTGCGTTTATTAGCACTGCGCCAGCGCCAACTGGTGCTCGCCCTCGACCAGCGCGGGCATGCCGCAATGGACAGCATCCAGCTGGCCACGCCCCAGGACAAGAGCTGGCGTGAAGGCAAGCTGCCCGAAGCCTTGAACAAGGCTCGGGCGCATCCACAATGGTCGTCGCTCAATCCCCAGGGCAAATTGAACCAGGCCGAGCGCCAGGAGCAGGTGGAACTGTTGGCGCAGAAGGTGATCGGCGACTAACCCTGTAGCAGCTGCAGCGCCTTGCCCTTCAAAACGTCCAGGTCGATCACCGGCACGTTCATTTCCTTGGCCTGCTCATCCCACTGGCGCATGCGCAAGCTGACGGCACACAGCGGGTCGCGGGCGAACACCCGGGCTTCGTCCTCGCTCATCACCCCGCCCTGGTATTCCAGGGTGCGGCGACTGGCTTCACTCAGGCGCTGGTAGTAGCCGGGTTCGGTCAGCGTCAGGTAACGCTTGGCTTGCACGTGATACTCCACCAACCGCGCCATGCGCTCGCTGAAACCCTGGCGCCGCAAGTAGTCGGCACCGAGGCGTTCATGGCTGACCACGCCAAACCCACCCATGTTCTGTGTGCTCTCGCTGCACAGATGGCCGATGTCGTGGAAGAACGCCGCCAGCACCACCTCATCGTCGAAACCCTCGGCCATGGCCAGTTCGGCAGCCTGGGACATATGCTCGATCTGCGACACGGGTTCGCCGATGTAATCGCTGGCACCGAAGCGCTCATACCAGCCGAACACTTCGGCGATCACTTGCTCAGTGCGGTCCATCAGTGCGCTCCAAATAATGTGCTGATGTTGGATTCGGCCATCGCCGGGCCGATGCTCATGCCCACGCCCGTGTGCATCAGGGCGGCATGCACGCCTGGCGCGGCCTGCAGGAAGGAAAACGGCGCCGGCCCTTGAGCACCATAGACGCCCTGCCAGCGCTCGACCACCTGCACCTTGCAACCCAGGGTCTGCTCGGCCAGCTCGATCATCCAGTCATCCACCTGCTCGGCATTGAACGGCGATGGATCGCTGCCGTAGTGGTGAGAGTCGCCAATGATCAGCTCACCATGGGGTGTCGGGCTGATCAGCAGGTGAATGCCCTGTTCATGCAGGTGCGGGGTCTCTCGCAGAATCTGCGCCTGCACGGCCTGCGCTTGCGGCAGGTCGGCGAAAGCACCGTAGTGCACGCAGCTCAACCCGGTGAGCAAGGCGTGTTGCAGATTGAGGTCGATCAGCGGCCGGGCGCGGAGCATTTGCAAGCGACAGACCTGCGGCTTGAGCGCGGCAATGGGCTCGGCCAACAGGGTTTGGTAATCGTGACCGGAACAGACAATGATCTGCTCGCCACTGAAGCTGCCCGCGGTGCTGTGCACACGCCCCGGTTCGACGTCGCGCACCAGGGTCGAGAAGTGAAACTCGACCGCCAGCTCCCGGCGCAGGTAGTCGATCAAGGCTGGGAGGGCCTCGCGGGAATACAGCTGCTGATCGTCCAGGCCATGCAACGCCGCGCGGTGATGGCTGAACTGGCCGCCATACAGATCACGCAATGCAGCGCCGCGCAGCAGTTCGACGCGGTAACCGTGCTCGATCGCGCGGCCTTCGCAGAAGGCTGACAACAGTTGCTCTTCCGCTTCGGTGCGGGCAAACAGATAGGAGCCGTTGCGTTTGAGTTGCAAGCCGGCGCGCTGCGCCCATTGGCCCCAGATATCCCGGCTGGCCCTGGCCAGTTCGAGCATCTGCCCGGGCGGTTGACCGGTGACCAGGGCCTGGCCGAAATTGCGCACCGAGGCCCCCAAGGGCGTGGCGCTGCGTTCGAAAACCCTGACCTTGAGGCCACGTTTGGCGGCGGCATAGGCGTGGGACAGCCCGAGAATGCCGGCGCCGACGATCAGTAGGTCGTTGTGTTGTGTCATTAAGAGATGTCCTGAATTCAAAGCCGCCTTCGCGGGCAAGCGGAGCGCCGCCCGGCCCGCTCCCACAGAGGACGCATTCCACTGTGGGGGCGGGCCCGCCCGCGATAGCGCCCCTCAGCCAATAGAGAGCTTACTTGGCCGCCACTTTCTCGGACTTGCCGTCATAACGCTTGCGCCACTCGGCCAGGATCTCGTCGCGGTTTTTCGAGGCCCAGGCGAAGTCGTTCTTGATCAGGCGCTGCTCGTAGTCGGCCGGCAGTTCGGTCTGCGGCTTGGCGATGCCGGGCTGGGCGAGCACGGCGAAGTTTTCCTTGTACAGCTCCATGGCCGCGGTGCTTGCGGAGAAGTCGGCGAGTTTTTTCGCGGCCTCTTCATGGGGCGTGCCCTTGATCACGGCGGTGGCTTCGATTTCCCAGCCCAGGCCCTCTTTCGGCAGGACGATATCCAGCGGTGCGCCCTGGCGCTTCAACTGCACGGCCGGGTATTCGAAGGAAATGCCGATCGGGAATTCCCCGGCGGCCGCCAGCTTGCAGGGCTTTGAACCGGAGTGAACGTACTGGCCGATGTTCTGGTGCAGGTCGTCCATGTACTGCCAGCCCTGCTTCTCGCCAAAGGTCTGCAGCCAGGCGCTGACGTCAAGGAAACCGGTGCCCGAGGATGCCGGGTTGGGCATGACGATCTTGCCTTTGTACTCAGGCTTGGTCAGGTCCTGCCAGCTCACCGGCTTGCTCAGGCCCTGCTTCTCGGCTTCCACGGTGTTGAAGCAGATGGTCGCGGCCCACACGTCCATGCCCACCCAGGCCGGCGGGTTGGCGGCGTCGCGGTAGTTAGCGCCGATCTTGCCCAGGTCCTTCGGTGCGTAGCTTTGCAGCATGCCTTGCTGATCGAGGATCGCCAGGCTCGACGCCGCCAGGCCCCAGACCGCATCGGCCTGCGGGCGGGCTTTTTCCGCCAGCAGCTTGGCGGTGATGATGCCGGTGGAGTCACGTACCCACTTGATCTCGACATCCGGGTTGGCCGCTTCGAACGCCTGCTTGTAGGTTTTCAGCTGTTCGGCTTCCAGCGCGGTGTAGACGGTCAGTTCGGTTTTCGCCGCGAAGGCGTTCATGCTGAAAGCAGTGAGGACAGCAGCGGCTAGAGCCAAGGGCTTGAACATGGTGCGGTTCCTTTCAGGTGCGGATCAGAGGGTTGTGGGGTTGAGTCGATTCAGTTGCCGGGCGCGGTCTGGCGCCAGGCCTGGGAGCGCCGCAGCAAGCCGCGCGAGGCCCAGGCCAGGAGCAGGGACACGCCCGCCGAGGTGAACAGGATCAGGGTCGACATGGCGGCGGCACCGCCGACGTTGCCGGCGTCGTCCATGTTCAGGACCGCCACCGCCGCGAGGATGGTGTCGGGGCTGTAGAGGAAGATCGCCGCCGAGACGGTGGTCATGGCCGAGACGAACAGGTAGCGCACGATGTCCAGCAGCGCCGGCAGGCAGATCGGCACGGTGACGCGCAAATAGTGGCGGTACAGCGGCGCCTTGAGCGACAGCGCGGCGGCTTCGAACTCTGCGTCGAGTTGGCGCAGCGCGGTGGTGGCGGTCATTTGGGCGGTGGTCAGGTAGTGCGCAATGGTGCACACCACCAGCAGGGTCATGGTGCCGTAGAGCACATGCAGCGGGTTGCCGTTGAGGTTGAAGAAGAATACGTAGCCCAAGCCCAGGACCAGCCCCGGCACCGCCATCGGCACAAAGCTGAGCATGCGCAGCGCCAGGTTCAGGCCACGCTGGCCACGGGTCTTTTCCATCAGGTAGGCGCCGGTGAAGATCAGCCCGCTGCCGATCAGCGCCGAGCACAGGGCCATCTTCACGCTGTTGCCATAGGCCAGCCAGCCACCGCCTGCGGTGTCGCCGAACTGATAGTGCTTGAGCGACAACGACAGGTTGTACGGCCAGAATTTCACCAGCGAGGAGTACACCGCCATGCCGAACACCAGCAACAGCACGGCGCAGATCACCAGCACGATGCCCAGGTAACAGCCATCCCGCAGTCGCGACGGCGCCGGTTGGAAGACTTGCGCCCGGCCGCTCATGGAGTCGCCATGGCGACGACGCAACCAGGCATCGACCGCAAAGCTGAGCAGTGCCGGCACCAACAGGACCATGCCGATCAGCGCACCGCGACCGAATTGCTGCTGGCCGACCACCGCCTTGTAGGCTTCCAGCGCCAACACCTGATAGTCGCCACCGACCACCACCGGCACGCCGAAGTCGGTGATGGTCAGGGTGAACACCAGGCAGAACGCGGCGAACACCGCCTGGCGCGTCGCCGGCCAGGTGATGCTGCGAAAGGCCCTGGATGGGCTGGCGCCCATGCTCGACGCGGCGTCGAACAGCCGCGCATCCGCCAGGGACAGCGCCGACAGCAGGATCATCAAGGCGTGGGGAAAGGTGTAGATCACCTCGCCCAGCACGATGCCCCAGAAACCGTAGATGTTGTCCGACAGCAGCCCACGCAGCAGGCCCTGGTTACCGAACAGGTACACCAGCGCGATGCCCGGCAGCATCGATGGCGCCATCAACGGCAGCAGCGACAGGCCGCGCCAGATGGCCTTGCCGGGGATCAGCGTGCGCTGCAGGGCGTAGGCAAACAGGTAGGCCAGCGGGACCACAATGGCCGCGACGCTGAGGGACACTTTCAGGCTGTTGCCGAGCAACCAGTGAAAGTTGGCACTGGTCAGCAGCTCGCGGGCGGCGACCAGGCCACCCCCCTGCCCGGCATCATTGCTGAAGCCGCGCCAGAAGATCGCCAGCAACGGCATCAACACCGCGACGCTGAGCAGGCACAGGAGCAGGACCTTGCCGCCGAGGACAAAAATCCGGTCGCCGATCTGGGCTCGGGACGTCTGCCGAACCTGCTTGTGCGGTATCGGCAGGGCCATTTGCGTGCTCATCAGGCAAACACCTGCAGGCTGCGCGGTGGCAAGGCGACCATGATGTCCTGGGCACCGAGACGCGGCATGGCTTCGGGTGCCAGCTCGGCGAGCAGCGCATGGCCTGGCAGGTGATTGAGCTCAAAGCTCATGCGGCAGCGATTGCCCAGGAAGGTGATCTCACGCACCTTGGCCGGGAACAAGTTTTCCTCATGCACCAGCGGGTTGACGCTGATGGCTTCCGGGCGACAGAACAGCCGGCCAGACGCCGCTTTACCGCTGTTATCGGCCAGGCGCACGGGCATCCCACCGACATGGGCGTGGCTGTCACTGCTGCGCTGGAACGGCAACCAGTTGCCCTGGCCGACGAACTCGGCAACGAATGGGGTGGCCGGGCGGTTGTAGATTTCCTGCGGGGTGGCGTACTGCTCGACCTTGCCGTTGTTCATCACGGCAATGCGGTCGGCCATCAGCATGGCCTCGTCCTGGTTGTGGGTCACCATCAGGGTGGTGATGCCCAGGCTGCGCTGCAATTGGCGCAACTCGGTGCACAGATGCTCGCGAACCCGGGCATCGAGGGCCGACATCGGCTCGTCCAGCAGCAGCAGTGAAGGCGCCGGCGCCAAGGCCCGGGCCAGTGCCACGCGCTGTTGCTGGCCACCAGACAACTGGCCGGGGTATTTCTTTTCACTGCCGGTCAGGCCCACCAGCTCGAGCATCTGCGCCACGCGCTGGCGCACTTGCTCACGGCCACTGCCGGCCAGGCCGTAGGCAATGTTGGCTTCGACGCTGAGGTTGGGAAACAGTGCGTAGGACTGGAACAGAATCCCGTAGTCCCGGGCCTGTGGGGCCAGACGGGAAACGTCACGATCCCCCAGGTACAACTCGCCGCGATCCTGGCGCTCCAGGCCGGCAATGCACCGCAGCAAGGTGGTCTTGCCGCAGCCCGAGGGACCGAGCAGGCACACCAGTTCACCGGCCTGCACGTCCAGTGACACGTTATCCAGCGCGGTGAAGGCGCCGAAGCGCTTCTCGATACCGCGCACCTTCATCGGGGTGCCGGGGAAAACCTGGGCAGTTGCATTCGAGTGGTTCATGGACGGACCTCATCAAGCAGATGTGGGCCATCCTAGGGAGCGAATGCGTAGTTCGTGTGGCAGCGAGGCAAAAACCGCTGATAGTGGTATTGGGGGATTTTGGTTCAGCACCTACAGCAGCGGCTGTCTGCGATGCGCCAGTGCTGGCACCGTAGATCTCAGGCCGGCGCCATTTCCTGCGCCAAACCCAGAAACGCCGCCGGCAACCGGGCGCTCTTGCGCTCCTTGAGGCAATACAGGTATTCCGGGATCTGCGGCGCGTTCTCGATGCTCAACACCCGCAGTTGCGGGTCATGGGGCACTTCCTGGCGGGCGATGATGCTGATGCCGATATTGCGCAGTACCGCTTCACGAATCGATTCGCGGCTGCCGATTTCCAGCAGCGGGCCAAACCCCACCCCGGCACTGGCGAGCAATTCTTCGGTCAGGCGGCGGGTGGTCGAGCCGCTCTCGCGCATCAACAGGGTATGCCCGGCCAAGGCGCTCAGCGGCACGTGGTCGTGTACCGCCAGCGGATGATTGCGGTGCACGGCCAGCACCAACGGATCGCTGCCCAGCACCCGGCGGATCAAACGGGTGTCTTCCAGCAGTTGCGAGGACGCGGCCAGGTCCACCCGGTAGTCCTCCAAGGCTTCGAGAACCTGCTGGGAGTTGCCGATTTCCACCGAGACCTCCACCTGGGGCAGCCGCTCGCGGAAAGCTTTCACCAGGTCGAGAATGTAATACGGCGCGGTCGCGGCGATGCGCAATGCCCCCTGGACCTGACCACTGTTGCGCAGGAAAAACTCGATGTCGGCTTCCTGCTGCAGCAGTGTCTTGACCATGGGCAGCAGGCGCGCGCCCTCCTCGCTGACAGTCAGGCGGCGCCCGCCGCGGTAGAACAGCTCGACCGAGTACTGACTCTCCAGGTGGCGAATCTGGGTCGTCACCGTGGGCTGGCTCAGGCCGAGCTTTTTCGCTGCCAGGGTAATACTGCCCAAACGCGCGACCATGTAAAAAGCCTTCAGCTCGGCACTCAGCACATCAGCCTCTCTTTGTTTATTTGCGCAGCAGGCGCAGACCGTTGAACACCACCAGCAGGGCCACGCCCATGTCGGCAAACACGGCCATCCACATGGTGGCCAGTCCGAAGAAGGTTACCCCAAGAAAGATCGCCTTGATGACCAGGGCCAGGGCGATATTTTGCGTGAGGATATGGGACGTCTGGCGTGACAGGCGAATAAACGCTGGAATCTTGCGCAGATCGTCGTCCATCAGGGCGACATCAGCGGTCTCGATGGCGGTATCGGTACCGGCCGCCGCCATGGCGAACCCGATCTCGGCCCGGGCCAGCGCCGGCGCGTCGTTGATCCCGTCGCCCACCATGCCGACTCGGTGCCCCTGGGCATACAAGTCCTCGATCGCCTTGAGCTTGTCGGTTGGCAGCAAGTCACCCTGGGCCTGGTCGATGCCCACCTGCGCGGCAATCGCCCGCGCCGTGTGCGGGTTGTCGCCGGTCAGCATCAGGGTTTTCACCCCCAGCGCATGCAACTGCTCAATGGCCTCGCGGCTGGATTCCTTGACCGTGTCGGCTACGGCAAACAGGGCCAGCGGGCCAGAGGCGTCGAGCAACAGGACCACGGTCTTGCCTTGTTCTTCCAGGGCGGAGAGTTTTTCTTCCAGCGCTGGCGAGCACAGGCCCAGCTCCTCCACCAGGCGATGGTTGCCCAGATGGTAGGCCTGGCCGTCGATCTCGCCACGCACACCACGGCCGGCCAGGGCTGCGAAGTTATCCACAGCGAGCAGGCTCAGGTCTTTATCCACAGCCGCCTTGGCGATGGCCAGCGATACCGGGTGGTCGGAGCGTCCAGCGAGGCTGGCGGCAAGCACCTGAGCGCGGGTCTCGACCGTGGGGTCCAGCGCCAGGTAGTCGGTTTGCACCGGCTTGCCATGGGTAATGGTGCCGGTCTTGTCCAAGGCCAGGAAGTCGAGCTTGTAGCCGCCCTCCAGGTACACGCCCCCCTTGATCAGGATGCCTTTGCGCGCAGCCGCCGCCAGGCCGCTGACGATGGTTACCGGGGTGGAAATCACCAGCGCACAAGGGCACGCCACCACCAGCAGCACCAGCGCGCGGTAGATCCAGTCGAACCAGGCCGCGCCCATGAACAACGGTGGAATCAGCGCCACACCGAGGGCAAAGACGAACACCACCGGGGTGTAGATTTTCGAGAAGCTGTCGACAAAACGCTGGGTCGGCGCACGCGCGCCCTGGGCTTCTTCCACGGCGTGGATGATCCGCGCCAGGGTCGAGTGGTTGGCGGCGGCGGTTACCCGGTACTCCAGGGCGCCGGCCTGGTTGATGGTGCCGGCGAACACCTTGTCGCCCACTGTCTTCTCCACCGGCAGGCTTTCCCCGGTAATGGGCGCCTGGTCGATGGTCGAGTTGCCGGCGACCACTTCGCCGTCCAGGCCAATGCGTTCACCCGGGCGAACCCGTACTAACGCGCCCAGCTCAACACTTTTAGCCTCACGTTCGACCCATGAACCGTCGGCCTGCTGCACCGTGACCTGTTCCGGGGTCATCTGCATCAGGCCGCTGATGGCATTGCGCGCGCGGTCGAGGGATTTGGCTTCGATCAGCTCGGCCACGGTGAACAGGAACATCACCATCGCCGCTTCCGGCCATTGGCCGATCAGCACGGCGCCGGTCACCGCGATGCTCATCAGGGCATTGATGTTCAGGTTGAGGTTCTTCAGGGCAATCCAGCCCTTTTTATAGGTGCCCAGACCGCCGCTGAGAATCGAAACCAGCGCGACCAGCGCCACCACCCAGGTCGGTGCGGAGCTGGTGAAGTGGATCACTTCGGCGGCCAGTGCCGTGACCCCGGAAAGCGCCAGCGGCCACCAGGGCTTTTTCATCGGCGCCGCGCGACTGTCATCCGCCTGCGCGCCGTCTTCGATCGGCTCGGCCAGCATGCCGATGGATTTGATCGCGTCGATGATCGGCGCCGTGGTCGGCAGGTCGTGGGTCACGCCCAGCACCCGGTTGATCAGGTTGAACTCCAGTTGCTGCACGCCGGCCAACTTGCCGAGCTTGTTCTGGATCAGCGTCTGTTCCGTCGGGCAGTCCATGGCCTCGATGCGGAAACGACTCAGGCGAGCGCCCTCGGTGGGCGCGTCACTGATTTTGACCAGCGCAGGCGCTGCACTTGAGCAGCAGGAGCCGCCGTGGCTAGCGTGATCGTGTTTATCTACCGGTTGAAGTTTGTCCCCGTGACTGTGCTCATGCGCAGTACCGGGTTTGTGGGTGTGCTGGGAATCGCTCATCAGGTCGCGTCCGTGTAGGTGCCTGTTGCCAAGTAAAGACCCTGTAGCCACTATAGGGTCAAGCACCCATTTGGAGATTATCGCGATGAAGATCGGAGAACTGGCGAAACTGACCGATTGCGCCGTCGAAACCATCCGCTACTACGAGCGTGAAGGCCTGCTGCCGGAGCCGGCCCGCAGCGACGGCAACTACCGCGTCTACACCCAGGCCCATGCCGAGCGCCTGACCTTCATCCGCAACTGCCGCACCCTGGACATGACCCTCGAAGAAATCCGCAGCCTGCTGGGCCTGCGCGACAGTCCACAGGACCAGTGCGAAAGCGTGAACGCCCTGATCGACGAACACATCCACCACGTCAAGGCACGGATCGACGGCCTGCTCGCCCTGCAGGCGCAACTCATCGACCTGCGCCAACGCTGCAGCGAAGGGCCGGATATCGAACAGTGCGGGATCTTGCAGCGCCTGGAAGTCAGTGGCGGAGTGGTTGCAACGGAGGTCGAACATTCCCACGTAGGCCGCAGCCACGGCCACTAGGCACATCACAAAACACTGTGGGACCGGGCTTGCCCGGGATGGCGGTGGGTCAGGGGCCATAAATGTTGGCTGTACCGGCCCCATCGCGGGCAAGCCCGCTCCCACAGGGGTGTTGCGTATGGCTTGTCAGACCGCCATCGGCGCGGTCATGGGCGCGTGGTGCTCATAACCTTCGAGCGAAAAATCACCCGGCTCGATCAGCTCCAGCCACTCCGGCTGATACACCCCGGTCTTGGCAAACTCCGGCACACGATCCGAGATTTTCAGCTGCGGCATCGGGAACGGCTCGCGCTTGAGCTGTTCGTTGAGCATGTCCAGGTGGTTTTCGTAGACGTGGGCATCGCCGATGAAATAGGTGAACCAGCGCGGCGTGTAACCGGTCAGGCGACCGATCAGGCTCAGCAGCGCGGCACCCTCGGTGAGGTTGAACGGCGTGCCCAGGCCCAGGTCGTTGGAGCGGATGTAGAGGGTCAAAGAGATCTCTTTGGTCTCGACATTCGGGTGGAACTGGTACAGCAGGTGGCACGGCGGCAGGGCCATTTCATCGAGCTGGGCGACGTTCCAGCCGTGGAACAGGATACGCCGGCTGCCCGGGTCCTTGATGATGGTATCGACACACTGGCGAACCTGGTCGATGGCCTTGTACAGCACCACGTAGGCCTGACCGTCTTCCTCGCCTTCGGCAATCTGCCGGTAACCCTGGGCCAGGGTCTGCTCGATGGCGGCCGGGTTGCTCAGGGGGATCTGCTTGTACGCTGGCCACTTGCGCCATTGCACGCCGTAGATCTCGCCCAGGTCATCTGCGCCCTGGCGGAACGGGTTGGCCAGCCACTGCGCGTTTTCATTGGCATTCTGGTCCCAGACCTTGCAGCCCAAGGCGCGGAACTCGGCGGCGTTGTTGACCCCGCGCAGGAAACCGCACATCTCGCCGATGGCCGACTTGAAGGCCATCTTGCGGGTGGTGATCGCCGGGAAACCTTCTTGCAGGTCATAACGCAGCATCGCACCCGGGAAGCTGATGGTGTTGACGCCGGTACGGTTGGCTTGCTTGGTGCCGTTCTTGATGACGTGGGCGACCAGATCGAGATATTGCTTCATGTATTACCTGTGTCCTTGAAGGCAGGGCTCGCGGCCCTGCGCTTCGAATATAAAGCGTCAGGCGGCCGGGACAGCCGGTGCCTTGGGTGCGCGGTGATAGGCCAGCCAGATCAGGAACAGTCCGCCAACGATCATCGGGATGCACAATACTTGGCCCATGGTCAGCCAGTTCCACGCCAGGTAGCCCAACTGGGCGTCCGGCACGCGGTAGAACTCGACGACAAAGCGGAAGATTCCGTAGAACAGCGCGAACATCCCGGAGACCGCCATGGTCGGCCGCGGCTTGCGCGAGAACAGCCAGAGGATGGCGAACAGCGCCACGCCTTCGAGGGCGAACTGATACAGCTGCGACGGGTGGCGCGCCAACTGGGCCGGGTCGCTGAACGACGGGAAGACCATGGCCCACGGCACGTCGGTCGGCTTGCCCCACAACTCGGCGTTGATGAAGTTACCGATCCGCCCGGCCCCCAGGCCGATCGGCACCATCGGTGCAACGAAGTCCATCAGCTGGAAGAACGACTTGCCGTTCTTTTTGCCGAACCACAGGGCTGCCAGCATCACGCCGATGAAACCACCGTGGAACGACATGCCGCCCTTCCACACCTCGAAAATCAAGGTCGGGTTGGCGAGGTAGGCGCTCAGGTCGTAAAACAGCACATACCCCAGGCGACCACCGACAATCACGCCCATCGACATCCAGAAGACCATGTCGGAGAGTTTTTCCTTGGTCCAGGTCGGGTCGAAGCGGTTCAACCTGCGCGACGCCAACAGCCAGGCACCGCCGATGCCGATCAGGTACATCAGGCCGTACCAGTGGATTTTCAGCGGGCCAATGGCCAGGGCCACCGGGTCAATCTGCGGGTAAGGCAGCATTGCGACTCCTCGTTAGAGTTGAAACTTAAAATTCCTGGCGCGACCCTGCCACGCCGGGATTAAGCCAGGATTGCGCCCTGCCTCAGAGCAGGAAACTGGTGCCCACGCACAACAGCAAAGCGGCAAACAGTCTTTTCAGCAATCGCGGCGACAACCGGTGGGCCAGTCGCGCGCCAAAACGGGCGAAGACCATGCTGGTCAGGGCAATGCCCAGCAGCGCCGGCAAATAAACGAAACCCAGACTATGAGCGGGCAACAGGGGATCATGCCAGCCCAGAATCATGAAACTTAATGCACTTGCCAAAGCGATCGGCAACCCGCAGGCAGACGACGTCGCCACGGCCTGCTGCATTGGCACACTGCGCCAAGTCAGGAATGGCACGGTCAGCGAACCGCCGCCAATCCCGAAGATCGCCGAGGCCCAGCCAATCACGCTGCCGGCCACGGTCAGACCGAACTTGCCGGGAACCGTTCGACTGGCCTTGGGCTTGAGCTCCAGGGCCATCTGCACGGCGATCACCAGGGCAAACACACCAATGATCTTCTGTAGGTGCGGACCGGAAATCGCCTCGGCGGTCAACGCGCCGAAGCCGGCCCCGAGCAGGATCCCCAGGGTCATCCAGGCAAAGATCGGCCAGCGCACCGCGCCTTTGCGCTGGTGCTCGCGCACCGCGTTGATCGAGGTGAAAATGATGGTGGCCAGCGACGTGCCGACGGCCAGGTGGGTCAGCACCGACGCATCAAAACCCTGCAAGGTGAAGCTGAACACCAGCACCGGCACGATGATGATCCCGCCACCCACCCCAAACAGCCCGGCCAGCACGCCTGCACAGGCGCCCAGCAGCAGATAGAGCAAAAATTCCATGATCGTCCTTGTCCGCTTCGCAAAAAAGCAGCCGCATGGTAACGGATGCGGGGGCCCGGGCTCCACTGTGGATGACGATGGATCGATGAGCGATGTCTGCGTACAGTGGGCAGAAAAACACACAAGGACCACCTTATGTGCCTGATTATTTTTGCCTGGCGCCCGGATCACGCCACTCCCCTGATCGTCGCGGCCAACCGTGATGAGTTCTATGCCCGCCCCAGCCTGCCGCTGGCGGCATGGCCCGAAGCGCCACAGGTGCATGCCGGACGCGACCTGGAGGCCGGAGGCACTTGGCTGGGCGTCGGCGCGGACGGACGTTTTGCCGCCCTGACCAACATCCGCAATCCGCACCAGCCGCCGGCGCGCAAATCCCGTGGCGAACTGGTGGCGCGATTTCTCACCGGCGAAATGCCGATTGATCAGTATTTAGCCGATGTTGTCGGCAGATCGCTGGAATATGCCGGCTTTAACCTGCTGATCGGCAATCGCCAGGAGCTCTGGCACTACAACGCGCAAGAAACCGCGCCGAACCCGTTGGCGGCCGGAGTCTATGGATTGTCCAACGCCGGGCTCGATACCCCCTGGCCCAAGCTGGTCAAGGCCAAGGCGGCACTGACCGAAGTGCTCGATGATCCACAACCGCAGGCGTTGCTGGCATTGCTGGGCGATCCGCAGACGGCACCGTTCGGTGACTTGCCGGACACCGGAGTCGGGCTGGCGACTGAGAGTCTGCTGTCGAGCGTGTTTATCGCCAGCCCCACGTATGGCACCCGCGCCAGTACCGCGCTGATTGTCCAGGCCGATGGTTCACGGGTGATGGTGGAGCGCAGTTTCGGGCCCTATGGCGGGCATCTTGGGGAAGTGCAGATCAGGCTTTGAGGGGGGGTGTGGTGTTGCCTGGACTGGCCCCATCGCGGGCTTGCCCGCGATGAAACCGCCGCAGGTTCAGAGCGGCTTGATCGCCGCCGGGTTGGTCATCCGCGCCAGGCCGAGGTTTTTCAACGCCAGTTGCAGCGAGCTGTGGATAACTTGCGGGTTGTCGATGGTCATCAGCTCCGCCAGCAGGTCCTTGGCCCAGCTGAGGTTGATCTGGCGCAGCATCCATTTCACTTTCGGCAGGTTGGTGGCGTTCATCGACAGGCTGTCAAAACCCATCGCCATCAACAGCACGGCCGCTGCCGGGTCACCGGCCATTTCGCCGCAGATGCTCACCGGCTTGCCTTCGGCATGGGCATCGCGCACCACGGTCTGCAGGGCCTGCAGCACCGCCGGGTGCATGTAGTCGTACAAGTCCGCCACCCGTGGGTTGTTGCGGTCCACGGCCAGCAGGTACTGGGTCAGGTCGTTGGAGCCGACCGACAGGAAGTCCACCTGCCGCGCCAGTTCCTTGGTCTGGTAGACCGCCGCCGGAATCTCGATCATCACGCCCACCGGCGGCATCGGCACGTCGGTGCCTTCGTCACGCACTTCGCCCCAGGCACGGTGAATCAGGTGCAGGGCTTCTTCGAGTTCGTGGGTGCCGGAGATCATCGGCAGGAGGATGCGCAGGTTGTTCAGGCCTTCGCTGGCCTTGAGCATGGCGCGGGTCTGGACCAGGAAGATTTCCGGGTGGTCGAGGGTGACGCGAATCCCGCGCCAGCCGAGGAACGGGTTGTCTTCCTTGATCGGGAAGTAGGACAGTGACTTGTCGCCGCCGATGTCCAGGCTGCGCATCGTCACCGGTTGCGGGTGGAAGGCGGCGAGTTGCTCGCGATAGATCGCCAGCTGCTCCTTTTCGCTCGGGAACCGTTGATTGATCATGAACGGTACTTCGGTGCGATACAGGCCCACCCCTTCGGCGCCGCGCTTCTGCGCCCGCGCCACGTCCGCCAGCAGGCCGGTGTTGACCCACAGCGGCATGCGGTGGCCGTCGAGGGTCACGCAGGGCAAGTCACGCAGGGAGTCGAGCCCCAGGGCCAGTTGCTTCTCTTCTTCGACCACCTCGGCGAATTGCTTGCGCAACACGTCGCTGGGGTTGGTGTAGACCTCACCCCGATTGCCGTCGACGATCAACTCGATGCCATCGACCTTGGCATACGGCAGGTCGACCAGGCCCATCACCGTCGGGATGCCCATGGCTCGTGCCAGGATCGCGACGTGGGAGTTGCCCGAACCCAGGACCGAGACCAGGCCGACCAGCGTACCTTCCGGCACCTCGCCGAGCATGGCCGGCGTCAGTTCTTCGCTGACCAGAATGGTCTTTTCCGGGTAGACCAGGTTTTGCTGGCGCTCTTCCTGCAAGTAGGCCAGCAGGCGGCGGCCGAGGTCCTTGACGTCCGACGCCCGCTCGCGCAGGTAGGCGTCGTCCATCAGTTCAAAGCGGTTGACGTGATCGGTGACCACCTGGCGCAACGCACCCTGGGCCCATTGGCCGGTCTTGATCACAGTGGTGACTTCGCTGCCCAGCGCGGCATCGTCGAGCATCATCAGGTAGACGTCGAACAGCGCGCGCTCTTCCGGGCGCAACTGGGTTGCCAGCTTGGCGGACAAGGCCCGCATGTCGGCGCGCACGCCTTCGATGGCGGTCTTGAACAGGCCCAGTTCGGCGTCGATGTCGGTGATGGTCTTGTCCGGCACCACATCGAGATCCGCCGGTGGCAGCATGACCACCGCGGTACCGACCGCCGCACCCGGCGAACCCGGCACGCCGATGAATTTGGCTTCCTGGATGCCCTTGCCCTGGCGCCCCAGGCCGCGGATCGAACCGGTGGCCTCGGCGTGGGCGATAACCCCGGCGAGCTGGGCGCTCATGGTCACGAGGAACGCTTCTTCGCCCTCATCGAACTGACGCCGCTCTTTTTGCTGGATGACCAATACGCCGACGACGCGACGGTGGTGAATGATCGGCGCGCCGAGGAACGAGGCATAACGCTCTTCACCGGTCTCGGCGAAGTAGCGATAACGCGGGTGGTCGGCGGCGTTTTCCAGGTTCAACGGTTCTTCACGCGTGCCCACCAGGCCCACCAGGCCTTCGTTGGGCGCCATGCTGACTTTGCCGATCGAGCGCTTGTTCAAGCCTTCGGTGGCCATCAGCACAAAACGGTTGGTTTCGGGGTCGAGCAGGTAGACCGAGCAGACCTGGCTGCCCATGGCCTCTTTGACGCGCAATACAATAATGCCCAACGCCGCCTTGAGATCCTTGGCGGAGTTAACTTCCTGGACGATCTTGCGCAGCGTATTGAGCATGGCTCGGGGTCGAACTCCGTCGTCAGTCGCGCGTTAGAAGGCGCGGGGCAAGCTCTTTGAGAGCGCGGCGATACACCTCGCGCTTGAATGTCACCACCTGGCCCAACGGATACCA
The DNA here is from genome assembly GCF_014236655.1 of Pseudomonas kielensis. Taxonomy (GTDB): domain Bacteria; phylum Pseudomonadota; class Gammaproteobacteria; order Pseudomonadales; family Pseudomonadaceae; genus Aquipseudomonas; species Aquipseudomonas kielensis. Next base: position 34,061 of record NZ_JACMYG010000004.1, on the reverse strand, counting down.
ATAGCTGACCCAACGCCAGCCATCGAACTCCGGTTTACCGGTCAAATCCATCCGCACCCGCTGCTCGTTGGAGACCAGGCGCAGGAGAAACCATTTCTGCTTCTGGCCGATGCACAGCGGTTGGCTGTGGGTACGGACCAGACGTTGCGGCAAACGATAGCGCAACCAGCCACGCGTGCAGGCGAGAATTTCAACATCTTCGCGCTCCAGGCCGACTTCTTCGTTCAACTCGCGATACAAGGCGTCTTCCGGCGTCTCCTGAGGGTTGATTCCACCTTGAGGAAACTGCCAGGCATCTTGATTGATACGGCGAGCCCATAGCACCTGGCCGGCATCATTCGTCAGAATGATCCCCACATTGGGGCGGAAACCATCGGGGTCGATCACGGCAACAACCTCGCAAACGCATGTCGCCGCATTGTTCCACAAAGGTTGGGAAGGCGGCAACGAAGCTTCCTACCTTATGTGCACTCTTGTGAAAAGACCGTATTCTTAACCCCTTTTTACTGACTTATCAGCGGGTAACTGCAATGCGCCTGGCTTTATTCGATCTGGACAACACACTTTTGGGCGGCGACAGCGATCACGCATGGGGCGATTACCTGTGTGAACGGGAGATCCTCGACCCTGTCGCGTACAAAGCGCGCAACGACGAGTTCTACCAGGATTACCTGGCCGGCAAGCTGGACAATGCCGCGTACCTGAACTTCTGCCTGGAAATCCTCGGCCGCACCGAGATGGCCCAACTCGATGAATGGCACCGCGACTTCATGCGCGATTGCATCGAGCCGCTCATGCTGCCCAAGGCTGTGGAACTGCTGGCCAAGCACCGCGCCGACGGTGACAAGCTGGTGATCATCACCGCCACCAACCGTTTCGTCACCGCACCGATTGCCGAACACCTGGGGGTGGAAACCCTGATCGCCACCGAATGTGAAATGCACGAGGGCCGCTACACCGGGCGCAGCACCGATGTACCGTGCTTTCGCGAAGGCAAGGTGACGCGCTTGAATCGTTGGCTGGAGGAGACCGGGCTGTCGCTGGAAGGCAGTTACTTCTATAGCGACTCGATGAATGATCTGGCGCTGCTGGAGCGGGTGGCGAACCCCGTGGCCGTGGACCCGGACCCGAACCTGCGGGCCGAGGCCGATAAGCGCGGCTGGCCGGTGATTTCGTTGCGCGACTGAGAATGCCATCGCGGGCAAGCCCGCTCCCACAAGGGGCTTGGGTGTGCATGCAATCTATGCCACCCGGCAAAACCTGTGGGAGCGGGCTTGCCCGCGATTAGGGTCACCTCGGTACCAAGCTGCTAAACCGGCTTGGCGCCCATCAAGCCGGCAATCGCGATCAAGCTGACCACGCTGACCAACGCCAGGGCAAAGGTGAACCTGCCGCTGCCACCCGGCGCCGTACGCTGGCGGTTGAGCCGTGCCAGCAGCCAGAAACCACTCAGCACCGTTACTGCATACAGCACGCTGGACGCCAGCAGCCAGGTCTGCCCCAGCGGCCAGCCAACCAGGTGCACCATCCACCAGCCAGTGAACGGCATGCTCAGCAACGCCAGGCCCATCAGCAGCCAGACGAACAGCCATGGCCGTTGCAACGTGCGCACCGGCGCCGTGGCATCCCCGTTGCGCCGGGTCCGCCAGACCCAGAGCGCCAGGCCCAGTGCACCGGCCAGCAGCAACAGGGTCGCCACCCTGTGGACCATTTTCAGCGCGATCAAGGTATCCATACGTCTATTCCCTCAAGTCCTGTGCATCAGCGTAGCCATTCAGCCCAGAAACAGCTGATAGGCCGGGTTGTCGCTTTCATCCCAATACGGGTAGCCGATTTCCGCCAGCGCCGCCGGCACCAGGTGGCGCTCGTCGTGGGGCACCTGCAAGCCGGCGACTACCCGGCCGTCGGCCGCGCCGTGGTTACGGTAGTGGAACATCGAGATGTTCCAGCGCCCGCCGAGCTTGCTGAGGAAGTTGAACAGCGCGCCGGGGCGCTCTGGAAATTCGAAACGCAGGATCACTTCGTCGACCACATGGGCCGCACGACCGCCGACCATGTGGCGAATGTGCAACTTGGCCAGTTCGTTGTCGGTCAGGTCGAGCACCGGGAAACCCTGCTCGCTCAGGCTGGCGATCAGCGCACTGCGTGGATCGTTTTCCGGATGGGTCTGCACACCGACAAAAATGTGCGCCTCGCTGCCGGTGTTGTAGCGATAGTTGAATTCGGTGATCTGGCGCTTGCCGATGGCTTCGCAGAACGCCTTGAAACTGCCCGGCTGCTCCGGAATGGTCACCGCGATAATGGCTTCGCGGCCCTCGCCCAACTCGGCGCGCTCGGCGACATGGCGCAGGCGATCGAAATTGACGTTGGCGCCGGAGTCGATGGCCACCAGGGTCTGCCCGGTGACGCCGCGCAACTCGACGTACTTCTTGATCCCGGCCACGCCCAGGGCGCCGGCCGGCTCGGTGATCGAGCGGGTGTCGTCGTAGATGTCCTTGATCGCCGCGCAGATTTCATCGGTGCTGACGGTAATCACTTCATCGACATAGTCTTTGCAGATATCGAAGGTGTGCTGGCCGATCTGGGCCACAGCCACACCGTCGGCAAAGATCCCCACGGTCGGCAACACCACTCGCTCGCCGGCAGCCATGGCCGCTTGCAGGCAATTGGAGTCATCCGGCTCGACGCCGATGATCTTGATGTCCGGACGCAGGTATTTGACGTAGGCCGCGATCCCGGCGATCAGGCCGCCACCGCCCACCGGCACGAAGATCGCGTCCAGCGGACCCGGATGCTGGCGCAGGATTTCCATGGCCACCGTGCCCTGCCCGGCAATGGTGTGCGGATCATCGTAGGGGTGAATGTAGACGTAGCCTTTTTCGTCGACCAGCTTCAGCGAATAGGCCAGGGCCTCCGGGAACGAATCCCCGTGCAGCACCACTTTGCCGCCACGCGAACGCACGCCTTCGACCTTGATCTCCGGGGTGGTCTTGGGCATCACGATAGTCGCCTTGACCCCCAGCACCTTGGCCGCCAGGGCCAGGCCCTGCGCGTGGTTGCCCGCCGAGGCAGTGACCACGCCGCGTGCGCGCTCTTCGTCGGTCAACTGAGTCAGCTTGTTGTAAGCGCCGCGTATCTTGAACGAGAACACCGGCTGCAAGTCTTCGCGCTTGAGCCAGATCGTGTTGCCCAGCCGCTCGGAGAGCTGGCGGGCAGTCTGCAAAGGGGTTTCCACGGCAACGTCATAAACGCGCGAGGTGAGGATCTTTTTGACGTACTGTTCAAGCATCGGAAAGCATCACTGAGCGGGTTGGGCGGGACCACGGAGTCTAACCCGGCTTTTGCCCGGGCGACCACACGAATACAGAGGTTTTAGCCGGCCATGGCGCTATAATGCCGGCCTTCTGTCCCCCTCATGGCACCTCGGAGCCCGCATGACCCAGGATCAACTCAAACAGGCAGTGGCGCAGGCCGCCGTCGATTTCATCCTTCCCAAACTCGACGACAAGAGCATCGTCGGGGTCGGCACCGGCTCCACCGCCAACTGCTTCATCGACGCCCTGGCCCTGCACAAGGGCGCCTTCGACGGCGCGGTCGCCAGCTCCGAAGCCACCGCCGCGCGCCTCAAGGGCCACGGGATCCCGGTGTATGAGCTCAATACGGTCAGCGACCTGGAGTTCTACGTCGACGGCGCCGACGAAAGTGACGAGCACCTGAACCTGATCAAGGGCGGCGGCGCCGCCCTGACCCGCGAGAAGATCGTCGCGGCCGTGGCCAAGACTTTCATCTGCATCGCCGACGCCAGCAAGCTGGTGCCGGTGCTGGGCAACTTCCCGCTGCCGGTCGAAGTGATCCCGATGGCCCGCAGCCACGTGGCTCGCGAGCTGGTCAAACTGGGCGGCGACCCGGTGTACCGTGAAGGCGTGTTGACCGACAACGGCAACATCATCCTCGACGTGTTCAACATGCAGATCACCAACCCGGTGGAGTTGGAGAAGCAGATCAACGCCATCGTCGGCGTGGTCACCAACGGCTTGTTCGCCGCCCGCCCGGCGGACCTGTTGCTGCTGGGCACCAGCGAAGGCGTGAAGACTCTCAAGGCCTGAGGCTGTAGCTGGTACCCGATTGCGGCACCCACTTGCACCTTGTGGCTTGCAGCTTGCCCGCGATGACGGTGTGTCTGGCACCATCGGTGTTGGCTGTGCCGGCCTCATCGCGAGCAAGCCGCAAGCGGGCGCTCGCTCCCACAGGTTTTGCATACACCCCGTGGGAGCAGGCTTGCGGCTACGGATTGGGCTTCTTGAAAACGTAGAACAGGTTCGGTTCGCTCACCAGGTACAAGGTCCCGTCGTCATCCATGGCGATCCCCTCCGCTTGCGGCACGGTCTTTTGCAGGCCCTGACGCCCCTTGCTCAACGACATGGTGCTTAACGGCCGCCCGTCGATATCCAGTTCCAGCACCAGGAAAGACTCGTCCGACAGCGCCAGCAAGTGGCCGCTGCGTTCGTCGTATTGCAGGCTCGACAGATCGCGCACAAACAGCCCGGCATCGCGCTTGGGGTTGTTGATCACGTGCACGGCGTAGGATTTTTCCGGGTTGTAATGGGGAAAACCCTTCACTTCATAGATCAGCATCGGGTCGCGCTCCTTGGCGACAAACAAGCGCTTGCCCTTGGAGTCGTAGGCCAGGCCCTCGAACCCCTTGTTGCGGGTCATGTGCACGCCCAGGGTCATCTGCTCGGCATCCGCGGCGTCGAGGAAGGTGGTGTCGTCTTCGAGATGAATCTTGATCAGCCGTTGCTGGCGCTCATCGCTGATCACGTACGTGTCGGCGCTGATGAACTCCACGGCTTCCGGGTCGCCAAAGCCGATCAGCGCGACCCGGCGCAGAATGCGCCCGTCGAGGGACATTTCGACCAGTTCGGAATTCTTGTTGGTGACGGTGAACAGGCTTTTGCGCACCGGATCATAGGTCAAGGCCGAGACGTCATCGTCCAGCCCTTCGATCGGCTTCGCCTCGATCACCACTCGATAGTCGTTGAGCGCCATCGAATGCTCACCGACCGGGTGCAACCAGGCTTGCAGGTTAAACCAGGTGCGCTCGTAGAGGCGGTAGTACTGGCCCAGCATGGCCAACGCCAGCAAGGCGGCGATCAACAGGATCAGGGCAAGGGGCTTGGGGCGGGCAAGTCGGCGCATGGGGCGAGCTCAAAAACCAATCGGGCGGATGAAATATCACGCGTTGATGAATTCAAGCTTAATGGAGTTGGGTTTGTAGCCACGCTCCATGGCATAGAGAGACCCTGTGGGAGCGGGCTTTCCCGCTCCCACAGGGTCAGTGCTGTGCCGTATCTTGATTCAGCGCACGCTGCTGGCGAAGCTGCCGGCACCCGGCAGTTCCAGGACCAGTTCATCCCCGACATTCAGCGGGCCGACACCCACCGGCGTACCGGTCAGGATCACGTCACCGGCCTGCAGCGAGAAGCAACCGGCCATGTGCTGGATCATCGGCACGATCGGGTTGAGCATGGCGCTGCTGTTGCCATCCTGGCGAACTTCGCCATTGATGGTCAGGCGAATGCCGATGTCGGTCAGGTCGGCAAAGGTGCTGCTGACCACGAACGGCGCCAGCACGCAGGCGCCGTCGAACGACTTGGCGATTTCCCACGGCAGCCCCTTGGCCTTGAGCTCGGCCTGCTTGTCGCGCAGGGTCAGGTCCAGGGCCGGGGCGAACCCGGAGATCGCATCCAGCACTTCTTCACGGCTTGGCTTGGTCGACAAGGGCTTGCCGATCAACACCGCGATCTCCGCCTCGTAATGCACCGAGCCGCGCTCGGTCGGAATCGTAAAACCACCTTCCAGCGGCACCACGCAACTGCCCGGCTTGATGAACAACAACGGCTCGGTCGGTACCGGGTTGTCCAGTTCCTTGGCGTGTTCGGCGTAGTTGCGCCCGATGCACACCACTTTCCCTACCGGGAAATGAATGCGGGTACCGTCGACATACTGGTGCTGATAGCTCATTACCGCCTCCTGCCTTAGGGATTCTTCAGGTGCCGCGCCTTCAAACAGCGAAGATTTTGCCCGGGTTCATGATGCCGTTCGGGTCGAACACCGCCTTCACGGCTTTCATGTATTCGATTTCCACCGGCGAACGGCTGTAGGTCAGGTAATCACGCTTGGTCATGCCCACGCCGTGTTCGGCCGAGATCGAGCCGTTGTACTTCTCGACGGTTTCAAACACCCACTTGTTGACCGTCGCACACTTGGCAAAGAACTCGTCCTTGCTCAGGTTTTCCGGCTTCAGGATGTTCAGGTGCAGGTTGCCGTCGCCGATGTGGCCGAACCAGACGATTTCGAAGTCGGGGTAGTGTTTGCCGACAATCGCGTCGATTTCCTTCAAGAACGCCGGGACTTTCGACACAGTGACCGAAATGTCGTTCTTGTACGGGGTCCAGTGGGAAATGGTCTCGGAGATGTACTCGCGCAGTTTCCACAGGTTTTGCAGTTGGGACTCGCTCTGGCTCATCACGCCATCAAGCACCCAGCCCTCTTCAACGCAGTGTTCGAAGGTTTCCAGGGCGTGGTTGGCCACTTCTTCAGTGGTCGCTTCGAATTCCAGCAGCGCGTAGAACGGGCATTCGGATTCGAACGGCGCTGGCACGTCGCCACGTGCAAGGACCTTGGCCAGGGCCTTGTCGGAGAAAAATTCGAAAGCGGTCAGGTCCAGCTTGCTCTGGAAGGCGTGCAGCACCGGCATGATCGAATCGAAATCGGCGGTGCCGAGGACCATCGCGGTGAGGTTTTTCGGCGCACGGTCCAGGCGCATGGTCGCTTCGACCACAAAACCCAGGGTGCCTTCGGCGCCGATGAACAGCTGGCGCATGTCGTAGCCGGTGGCGTTCTTGATCAGGTCGCGGTTCAACTCCAGCAGGTCGCCCTTGCCGGTGACGACTTTCATGCCCGCCACCCAGTTGCGGGTCATGCCGTAGCGAATGACCTTGATCCCGCCGGCATTGGTGCCGATATTGCCGCCAATCTGGCTGGAACCGGCCGAAGCGAAGTCCACCGGGTAGTACAGGCCCTTTTCTTCAGCCACGTTCTGCAGATGCTCGGTGACCACGCCCGGCTGGCACACCACTGTGCGATCCGTCAGGTTCACATCGAGAATCTGGTTCATGTAGTCGAACGAAACCACCACTTCGCCATTGGCGGCCACTGCAGCAGCCGACAGTCCGGTACGCCCGCCGGACGGCACCAGGGCGACCTTGTGCTGGTTGGCCCAGCGCACGATGGCCTGGACCTGCTCGGTGGTCTTGGGGAACACGATAGCCGTCGGGGCCGGGGCGAAATGCTTGGTCCAATCCTTACCGTAAGCATTCAGGGAGTCGGCGTCGGTCAACACCTTGCCAGGCTCAACCAGGGTCTTCAGCTCATCAATCAGGGCAGGATTGGTCATCGAAAGAACTCTCGAACAATTCATGGTCATCCTGAGAACGCTTCACGTCGCAGGAATGAGTGTTTAGCGGGGTGCGTATGCTAGCATACCGACCCCGCAGGGTAGTGCCCAAAGGCTGTTCTGCGGTGACGGCGTTCCTGCCGTTCGGGTCAGCTCTGGGCTGCTCCCCTCCCTCCCTGCCATTTTTCTCCGGGATACAGGTTTACGCAGATGAGCAAGACTTCTCTCGATAAGAGCAAGATCAAGTTCCTTCTTCTCGAAGGCGTCCACCAATCGGCTGTCGACGTTCTCAAGTCGGCTGGCTACACCAGCATCGAGTACCTCACAGGTTCTCTGCCGGAAGCCCAGTTGAAGGAAAAGATCGCTGATGCGCATTTCATCGGCATTCGCTCCCGCACTCAACTGACCGAAGAGATCTTCGATCACGCGAAGAAGCTGGTCGCCGTCGGCTGTTTCTGCATCGGCACCAACCAGGTGGATTTGAACGCAGCCCGCGAACGCGGCATCGCCGTGTTCAACGCGCCGTACTCCAACACCCGCTCCGTTGCCGAGCTGGTGCTGGCCGAAGCGATCCTGCTGCTGCGCGGCATCCCGGAGAAGAACGCCTCCTGCCACCGTGGCGGCTGGATCAAGAGCGCGGCCAACTCCTTCGAAATCCGGGGCAAGAAGCTGGGTATCGTCGGCTACGGCTCGATCGGCACTCAACTGTCGGTGCTGGCTGAAGGCCTGGGCATGCAAGTTTACTTCTACGACACCGTGACCAAGCTGCCACTGGGTAACGCCACCCAGGTCGGCAACCTGCACGAGCTGTTGGGCATGTCCGACATCGTCACCCTGCACGTTCCGGAAACCGCTGCGACCCAGTGGATGATCGGCGAGAAGGAAATCCGCGCCATCAAGAAGGGCGGCATCCTGATCAACGCCGCACGCGGCACCGTGGTTGAACTGGACCACCTGGCCGCTGCGATCAAGGACAAGCACCTGATTGGCGCTGCCATCGACGTATTCCCGGTGGAGCCACGCTCCAACGACGAAGAGTTCGAAAGCCCGCTGCGTGGCCTGGACAACGTGATCCTGACCCCGCACATCGGCGGCTCCACCGCTGAAGCGCAAGCCAACATCGGCCTGGAAGTGGCCGAGAAGCTGGTCAAGTACAGCGACAACGGTACGTCGGTGTCCTCGGTCAACTTCCCGGAAGTGGCCCTGCCGGCTCACCCTGGCAAGCACCGCCTGCTGCACATCCACGAGAACATCCCGGGTGTGATGAGCGAGATCAACAAGGTCTTCGCCGAAAACGGCATCAACATTTCCGGTCAGTTCCTGCAGACCAACGAGAAAGTCGGCTACGTCGTGATCGACGTCGACGCCGAGTACTCGGACCTGGCGCAAGAGAAGCTGCAACACATCAACGGCACCATTCGTTGCCGCGTGTTGTTCTAACGCTCAAGTGTCAATAAAAAGGGAGCCCCGCGGGGCTCCCTTTTTTATGCCTGGACGAATTACTTCACCGTCACAGTGATTTTTTCCGAAATGATCGGCGGCTCGAAGGCCATGTGGTTCTTGTCGCCCAACTCCAGCTGCAAGGTGTGCGTGCCAGGCGTCAGGGTCAGCTCGGTTTCGGTCTGGGCCTTGCCGAAATGCACGTGCTGGGCGTCAGCCGGGATCACCTGGCCCGCGGCGATCGGGCCGGTGTCGATCAGCAGGTGGTGATGGCCGGTGTTCTTGGTGGCATCGCCCGCCGGGGCCAACGCCACGCCTTCGATGCCGAACTTGACCTTGAAGGTCTTGTCCACGGTAGCGCCATTTTCCGGGGAGACAATAAACGCCTTGGCGCTAGCCGGGGCGGGGGTTGCAGCGCTGGCCATCATCGAAGCACCGAGCAGCAGGCTGGCCAAAACAGCACGTGACATAAAGGTTTTCATTCTTTTCTCCAGTTTTACGCTTAATCTTTATGAGTGTGACAACTTCGTGGCGATTCGTTGTCGAAGGACCTCAACACCATAGCAAAGCGCGCCGCAGCAGCGCGCCGCACATAACGAATTCAAGGAGTGACCATGCGCTTTTTGCCTGGCCTGATACTGTTGCTGCCCCTTGTGAGCCCATTGGCTCATGCTGAACTGATTGACGATGTAAACGACCGTGGCGAACTGCGCATTGCGCTGGAAGCCAACAGCCCGCCGTTCAACTTCAAGGATGACGGCCGGCTTACCGGCTTTGAAGTCGAGCTTGGCCAACTGCTGGCCAGTGAACTGGATGTACGCGCCGACTTCGTGGTGACCGACTCCACCGACCTGCTGCCAGGCGTCGAGAGTGGCAAGTACGACATCGCCATCAATCACATAGCACTGACCCCGGAACTCAAGGATCGTTTCGATTTCAGCGAACCTTACAGCTATTCCAGCGCACAACTGATCGTGCGCCAGGAGGAACAACGTCCACTGAGCTCTCTGCTGGCCCTCAACGGCAAGGCCCTGGGCGTGGCGCAAGGCAGTCAGTTCGTCGACCAGGCCCGCAGCGTCGAAGGCATCAACCTGCACAGCTACCCCGACGCGCAGCAGCCCCTCAAGGACGTGGCCGACAAACAACTCGACGCCGCCATCAGCGATCGCCTGCTGATCCCCTATGCCATCCGCGACAGCCGCCTGCCGGTGAAAGAAGGCGCCAAGGTCGGTCCGACCCTGAGCCTGGCGATTCCGTTCCAGAAGGGCAACCCGGCCTTCCAGGCCAGCCTCGACCAGGCCCTGCAACGGATCAAGAAAGATGGACGCCTGATGGCGCTGTCGGAAAAGTGGTTCGGCATGGACGCGAGCCAGCCGCCAAAACCGTAGTCGTCGAGGGGCCCTTGTGGGAGCGAGCAGACGGAGCGCCGCCCGGCGCGCTCCCACAGCGGATCTGCACAGCCCGTCAGATAAGGCTAGCCAGTGCCGCCGCGGCTTCAGCCAGTTGCAGTTCGCTGAACACCTGCACCCCATGCCGGGTCAGCAGGGCTGCGGTGACGCCTTCGCCGCTGACCTTGACCCCGCTGAAGGTTCCGTCATACGTCAGCAGATTGCCGCAGGACGGGCTGTTGGCCTTGAGCACAGCGATCCGGATGGCGTGCTGCTGCACCAGCGCCAGGGCCTGCTGTGCACCTGACAGAAATTCGGCGCTGACATCCTCGCCCTCGGTGGTAATCACCCGGGCGTGACCGTCCAGTACCTGCGTCCCCTGCCCACCGGGAATCTCCGCTGCCGCCCGGGGCGTGGGCAGGCCGCCGGCCACTTCCGGACACAGGGCGACCACCCGCCCTTCGGCAATCCACTGCTGCAATTGATCGAACGGCCCGCTGGCACCACCGTCGTAACGTACGCGGTGGCCGAGCAGGCAACGGCTGACCAGGATTTTCTGCATCATCAGAACAACTCGTTACCGCGCCGACGAAACCAGCCCGTCAATGACAGGCGCTCGCGGGTCGCGGGTAGGACTTCGTGGGGCACTTCGCCCGACAGGAATACCACCAGGCAACCGCCGATGGGTACCACATCGTGCTCCACGTCTTCCGCAAGGTACATGCGCAACTGACCGCCATGCTCCGGCAGCCAGTCGTCGTTGAGGTAGATCACCGCCGAGACCATGCGCCGGTCGTCGTCGCGAAAGCGGTCGACATGCTTGAGGTAGAACGCCCCGGGCGGGTACAGCGCAAAATGGCTTTCGAAATCCTCAAGACCCAGGTACAGGCCCCGGTTCATGGCTTCGCGCAGGCTGTCCATCAAGCCCAGGTACAGGTCGCACGCCTCGACCTGGCCCGGCTCCAGCCACTGGATGTGATCGCCGCGAATGCCCTCGCGGATCTCTGAAAACGGCCCGCGCCCGACGGCCGCAGGTGCCAATTCACCCTCGGCCGCACGTTTACGGCACTCAGCCGCCAGTGCTCGGGTCAGAACCTGAGGCAGGAAAATCGGCTGTTGCGACCAGCCGCGCACAGCGAGATCGTCCACGATACGTAACAGCAGCGGGTCATCGGAGGGTATTTGCATGGCGCGCATAGTATTCCTGCGCCAGCAAATCCGACAGCACCACATAGCGGAGGATCGTCGGATAAGCTGATGAACATGATACGAATTCTCGACAACCTGTGTCTGGCCCCGGAGAATAGTCGCCTGCCGACAGGAGTCCTTATGCGCCGTTTGCTTTTTTCACTGTTGATGCTCTGCACTTTTCCCTCCTGGGCAGACGGCCACGACCAGTTGTACAAGGTCGCCGGCTGGCCCGACCAGCGCGCGCATTTTAGCGATGCCCTCAACGCCGCCCAGCAACGCTACCAAAGCAGCTTGCCGCCGGCGGTGTTCCAGGCGCTGGTCAATAACAGCAATCAGCGATTTGCGCCGCAGGCCATGGATCGCCGGGCCGAAGCGCAATTGCGCAAGAACCTCGCCGACCCCAAGCCGGCACTGGGGTTTTTCCAGTCGCCGCTGGGCCGCAAGATCATTGCCGCCGAACTGCTGGCGACCCGGCGCGACCAGTTGGCGAAGAACGCCAAGGGCCTGCCGAAAATCGAAGCCAGCGACACCCGTCAGTTGATCATTGGCCATCTGGCCCAGGCACTGCCGGCCCGTGAAGCCGGTGCCGAAGTCAGCCTGGCGATCGCCGGTGTGGCGGCGGACAGCCTGAGTCAGATGATTCCCGGCCTGCTCGGCGGTGGTCAGGCCCAGAGCATGTTGAACGGCCAGCGCCAGCGGCTGATGGAACAGATTGGCAGCGACCTGAACAACACCCTGCTGTATGTCTATCGCGACCTGTCGGACGCGGAACTGGAAGAGTTCGCCAACTTTGCCGAATCGGCCGAAGGCCAGGCGTACTACCAGGCAGCACTGGCCGCGATCCGCGCGGGCCTGGCCGTAGGCCAAAGCACTTCGAACCTGAATCAGTAACAGTCAGCGCTGCCAGGGGGTGTTACGGATTACGCCCCTTGATCCGCTTGGTCAAAAAGCCGAAATACTCCTGGCGCAATGCCTGGGTTTCATTGGCCAGATGATGCCGAGCCTCGGGCAGCTTCAACACCTGGGGCCGGTCGAACTTACCCGCCAGCACTTCAAGGTTGTGCTGCCAATCCACCGTCATGTCCGCCTGGCCCTGAATGATCAGCGGTCGCCGGTCGCTGCGCGGGGCCGCTTCGATACGCTTGATCCAGCGGGCCAGCGCGCCCACCCAGGCGGTCGGCAGACGCAGCGGTTGCAACGGGTCGGCTTGCAGGAACGGCAGGAACGCCGGGTCGTTGGAGTTTTCACTGAAGCGCCGGGCGATGCCTTTGACGAAAGGCTTGAGCAGGTAGTAACTCAGGTGTGACCAGCCCCAGGCACGCGGCCGCACCAGCGGCGACAGCAGCACCACCTGGCCCTGCGCTGGGCTGTTTTGCCCCTGGTTGAGCACATGATCAATCACGATCGCCCCGCCGGTACTCTGGCCGCACAGGTGCCACGGCTGCGGCAAATCGATGGATTGCGCCTCGACGAACAGCCCCTGCAGGGTGTCCTGGTACTCGGCAAAATCGCGAATGCTCGCGCGCTCACCGCTGGACAGGCCGTGCCCCGGCAGGTCGCAGGCAATCACCGCAAACCCCTGGTCCAGCGCCCACTCGATCACATGCCGATAGAGCCCGGTGTGATCGTAGAAGCCGTGAAACAGAAAGAGCGTCGCCTTGGCCCGCTCGGGCCACCAGAACTGGCTGACCAGCTCATAACCATCGACCTCGAACCGCCCCAGCCCGGTACGCAGGGCACGACCCGCAAAGTCCAGGCCGTAGAACCGCTGATAGGCCCGGCCTTCCTCCGACAACGGCTGCGCGCAGGCCAGGGCTTGCAGGCTGGCGCGCAAATGATCGGCATTGAAGGTGGCAGGCATATCGGGATTCCAGCGCGAAACAGACTTTATGGGCCTGCGATATTCTTCTGTCGCGGCAAGCATGGCAAGCTACGCGACCTTCGAGGAAGCTTTCCCATGCGCCCGCACGCCCGCACGACATTGCTTGCCACCCTGCTCGCCCTGCTATGCGCCGGCGTCCTGTGGGCGGCGTATGACTGGTTCCAGGGACGCTACCTGCGGGCGTTCAGCTCGCACACGGCGGTGTTTTCCGGCGACCCCTTGCGCCTTCCGGAACACCTGGCCGGCCCCGGGGCGATTCGCGTGGTGCACTTCTGGGACCCGGCCTGCCCGTGCAACGTCGGCAATCAGCAGCACCTGGCCGAACTGCTCGAGCACTACGGGCCACAAGGCGTGCAGTTCTACGCCGTGCAAAAGCCCGGCAGCCAGGGCCAACTGCCCAGCACCTTGAGCAACCTCAAACCCCTCGAACGTCTCCCAGGCTCCGAGCACGTCCCCGCCAGCCCCGCCGTGGCGATCTGGGACCGCGGCGGCAAACTGGCCTACTTCGGCCCCTACAGCGAAGGCCTGACCTGCAACTCCAGTAACAGCTTTATCGAGCCGATCCTCCAGGCCCTGAGCGACGACCGTCCGGTGAATGCCATCAATACTTTGGCGGTGGGCTGCTACTGTCCTTGGGCCAATGAAGCACCCTAGGGCATTCCGGACTTTTCAGGGTACTGGCTGCCCGGTGCATCAGCTCTGTGCTACATGTTGACCGCCCCGACAGGCGGTACCCTGACAAGAACAAGGAGTCACCATGAAACGCGCCCTGAGCTTACTGGCCCTGTTACTCGTGCTGCTGGCCGCCGCAGCCGGCTGGTATGTGTACAGCAAACAACCATCGCGTCAGGGTCAGGTGCAGTTGCAGCACCTGGAGGGTTCAGTGACCGTGCGCTACGACGAACGTGGCATTCCTCACGTGCGTGCCGGCAATGAGATCGACCTGTATCGCGCCCTCGGTTATGTCCAGGCCCAGGACCGGCTGTTCCAGATGGAAATCATGCGGCGCCTGTCCCGGGGTGAACTGGCCGAGGTGCTCGGGCCAAAACTGTTGGATACCGACAAACTGTTCCGCAGCCTGCGCATTCGCGAGCGCGCCGAGAGTTATGTGGCCGCACTGGATAAGGAGTCGGCGGCGTGGAAGGCCCTACAGGCCTATCTGGACGGGATCAACCAGTATCAGGACACACACGCTGCGCCCATTGAGTTCGACGTGCTGGGCATCGCCAAGCGGCCGTTCACCGCCCAGGACAGCGTCAGCGTCGCCGGCTACATGGCCTACAGCTTTGCCGCGGCCTTTCGCACCGAGCCCCTGCTGACCTACGTGCGCGATCAGTTGGGCAATGACTACCTGAACATCTTCGACCTCGACTGGCAGCCCAAAGGCGTGCTGGCCCAGCAACACAGCAGCGCGCCGGTCCTGAGCAACGCCGACTGGCAAGACCTCAACGCCATTGCCCGTCTCAGCCAGCAGGCGCTGGCCGAGCACGGCCTGCCGCAATTGGAGGGCAGCAATGCCTGGGTGGTTGCCGGCAGTCGCACCAAGAGCGGCAAGCCCTTGTTGGCCGGCGACCCGCACATTCGGTTCTCGACGCCTTCGGTGTGGTACGAGGCGCAACTGTCGGCCCCCGGCTTCGAACTCTACGGACACTATCAGGCGCTGGTGCCGTTTGCCTTCCTTGGCCACAACCTGGACTTCGGCTGGAGCCTGACGATGTTCCAGAACGACGACCTCGACCTGATCGCCGAGAAGGTCAACCCGGACAACGCCAACCAGGTCTGGTACCACGGCAAGTGGGTCGATCTGATCAACAGCGAGCACCAGATTGCCGTCAAGGGCCAGGCCCCCGTGACCCTGACACTGCGCCAATCGCCCCACGGCCCGATCATCAACGATGTCCTGGGCGCCAGCGCCGGCAAGACCCCCATCGCGATGTGGTGGGCGTTCCTCGATACCCAGAACCCGATCCTCGAAGGTTTTTACCAACTCAACCGCGCCGACACCCTGGCCAAGGCCCGGGCCGCATCCGCCAAGGTCCAGGCCCCGGGGTTGAACATCGTCTGGGCCAACGCCAAGGGGGATATCGGCTGGTGGGCGGCCGCGCAACTGCCCAAGCGTCCGGCGGGGGTCAAGCCGGGCTTCATCCTCGACGGCAGCAGCAATCAGGCGGACAAGGACGGCTTCTACCCCTTCAGCGCCAACCCGCAGGAAGAGAACCCGGCCCGCGGCTACATCGTCTCCGCCAACTTCCAGCCGCTGTCACCGACCGGCCTGGAGATTCCCGGTTACTACAACCTGGCCGACCGCGGTCAGCAGCTCAACCTGCAATTGAGCGACAAGAACTTCAAGTGGGACCTGGACAACACCCAGGCACTGCAACTGGGCACCACGACCGGGTACGGTCAACGCCTGCTGGCGCCGCTGCTGCCGGTATTGCGCGAGGTGGTCAGCGACCCGCAGGAACGGCAATGGCTGGATCAACTGAGCGCCTGGAAAGGCGATTACCCGCTGGAGTCCACCAGCGCCACGCTGTTCAACCAGTTCCTGTTCAACCTGGCCGATGGGGCCCTGCACGATGAGCTGGGCGACAGCTTTTTCGACACCCTGCTCTCGACCCGGGTGATCGATGCCGCCCTGCCCCGACTGGCTGCCAACCCCGACTCAGTGTGGTGGGACAACCGCGACACCCTGGGCAAGGAGTCCCGCGCCGACGTGGTCAAGGCCGCGTGGCACGCCAGCATCGCCCACCTGAAAACCACCCTCGGCGCAGACGCCACGCAATGGCAGTGGGGCAAGGCCCACACCCTCACCCACGGCCATCCGCTGGGCACGCAAAAACCCTTGGAGCGCATTTTTAACGTCGGTCCGTTCGAAGCCCCGGGCAGTCACGAAGTGCCGAACAACCTGTCGGCGAAAATCGGCCCGGCACCCTGGCCCGTGACCTATGGCCCGTCGACCCGGCGCATCATCGACTTCGCCGACCCGGCCCACGGCCTGACCATCAACCCGATCGGCCAGAGCGGCGTGCCTTTCGATGCGCACTATCAAGACCAGGCCGAGGCGTACATCGAGGGTGTCTACCACCAGGCGCATTTCAGCGAGGAAGAAGTGAGCGCCAATACGCGCAGCACCTTGAAGCTGCTGCCGGCCCACTGACGGCAACGGCGACACAGGTCGCGGTGATTTGCGTTATTCGCGAGCGCACCGCAAGCGGGCGCTTGCGGCGACAGGGGGTGGCGTTGAGGGTTGACCGCAGGAATGCGGTCAACCCGTTCGACTTACGTCGCTCCCGGCGCCTGGGCCCGGCGTACGTCGGGCTGTTTCCAGGAGTCGGCAGCACTTTCCTCGATGGCCTGCTGGATCGCCCGCTTGCGGTTTTCTTCGGCGCGGCGGCTGAAGAACCAGACCATGAAGGTAACGATCGACACGGCCAACAGGATCAGGCTGGCCACGGCGTTGATCTCGGGTTTGACCCCCAGGCGCACCGCCGAGAACACTTCCATCGGCAGGGTGGTGGAGCCCGGGCCCGAGACGAAGCTGGCCAGTACCAGGTCATCCAGCGACAGGGCGAACGACATCATGCCGCCCGCTGCCAGCGAAGGCGCAATCATCGGGATAGTGATCAGGAAGAACACCTTCCACGGCCGCGCACCCAGGTCCATGGCCGCCTCTTCGATGGACAGGTCCAGCTCACGCAAGCGTGCCGATACCACCACCGCCACATAGGCGGCACAGAAGGTGGTGTGGGCGATCCAGATGGTGACGATGCCCCGCTCCTGCGGCCAGCCGATCATCTGCGCCATAGCCACGAACAGCAGCAACAGCGACAGACCGGTGATCACTTCCGGCATCACCAACGGCGCGGTGACCAGGCCGCCGAACAGCGTGCGGCCCTTGAAGTGGGTGATCCGGGTCAGCACGAACGCGGCCAGTGTGCCCAGGGCAACGGCTGCGACCGCGGTGTAGCAGGCGATTTCCAGCGAGCGCACCACCGAGCCCATCAGTTGGCTGTTGTCCAGCAGGCCGACGTACCACTTGATCGACCAGCCGCCCCACACCGTCACCAGTTTCGAGGCGTTGAACGAGTAGATCACCAGGATCAGCATCGGCAGGTAGATGAACAACAGACCCACTACCAGCATCAGGCTGGAGAAACGGAAGCGCTTCATTCTTTACCCTCCATTTCCTTGGCCTGACTGCGGTTGAACAGGATGATCGGCACAATCAGGATCGCCAGCATCACCACCGCCAGGGCGGAAGCCACCGGCCAGTCACGGTTGTTGAAGAACTCTTGCCACAGCACTTTACCGATCATCAGGGTTTCCGGACCGCCCAGCAGTTCCGGGATCACGAACTCACCCACCACCGGGATGAACACCAGCATGCAGCCGGCGATGATGCCGTTCTTGGACAGCGGGATGGTGATTTTCCAGAAGCTGTTGAACGTGCTCGAACCCAGGTCGGACGCGGCTTCCAGCAGGCTGGTGTCGTGTTTTACCAGGTTGGCGTAGAGCGGCAGGATCATGAACGGCAGGTAGGAATAGACCACGCCGATATAGACCGCCAGGTTGGTATTGAGGATCTGCAGCGGCTCATCGATAAAGCCCATGCTCATCAAGAAGCCGTTGAGCAGGCCGTTGTTGCTGAGGATGCCCATCCACGCATACACGCGGATCAGGATCGCGGTCCAGGTCGGCATCATGATCAGCAGTACCAGTACGGTCTGCATTTCCTTGCGCGCACTGGCGATGGCGTAGGCCATCGGGTAGCCGATCAACAGGCACAAAATGGTGCTGATCAGCGCCATCTTCAACGAGCCGAGGTAAGCGGCAATGTACAGCTCGTCCTCGCTGAGCATCACGTAGTTGCCCAGGTTGAGCAGCAACTGCAGCTTCTGCTCGACGAAGCTGTAGATCTCGGTGTACGGCGGAATGGCCACGTCTGCTTCGGCGAAGCTGATCTTCAATACGATGAAGAACGGCAGCATGAAGAACAGGAACAGCCACAGGAAAGGAACGCCGATGACCAACTGGCGGCCACCGGGAATTATTCGACTGAGTCGACGCTTGAGTTTTCGCATGTTCATGAGCGCAGTACCACGCCGCTGTCGTCTTCCCACCAGACGTAGACCTGGTCACCCCAGGTCGGACGCTGGCCCCGGCGCTCGGCGTTGGCCACGAACGATTGCACCAGCTTGCCGCTCGGCAATTCGACGTAGAACACCGAGTGGCCGCCCAGGTAGGCAATGTCATGGACCTTGCCGCTCGACCAGTTGTGCTCGCAGGTCGGCATATCGGCGGTGACCAGCAGTTTTTCCGGGCGAATCGCGTAGGTCACCGACTTGTCTTGCACCGAGGTGCTGATGCCGTGGCCGACGTAGATGTTGCGGTCCAGGTCCTTGCAGGTGATCAGTGCATGGCCCTCGGCGTCGTCCACCACTTCACCTTCGAAGATGTTGACGTTGCCGATGAATTCGCAGACCAGGCGGCTGGTCGGGGTTTCGTAGATGTCGATCGGGCTGCCGATCTGGGCAATCCAGCCCAGGTGCATGATCGCGATGCGCTCGGCCATGGTCATGGCCTCTTCCTGGTCGTGGGTCACCATGACGCAGGTCACGCCGACGCGCTCGATGATTTCCACCAGCTCCAGCTGCATCTGTGAACGCAGTTTTTTGTCGAGGGCGCCCATCGGTTCGTCGAGCAGCAACAGCTTCGGCCGCTTGGCCAGGGAACGGGCCAGGGCGACACGCTGGCGCTGGCCACCGGAGAGCTGGTGCGGCTTGCGCTTGGCATACTGGCTCATCTGCACCAGCTTGAGCATCTCGGCCACCCGGGCGTCGACTTCAGCCGCCGGGATCTTGTCCTGCTTGAGGCCGAAGGCGATGTTCTGCGCCACGGTCATGTGCGGGAACAGCGCGTAGGACTGGAACATCATGTTGATCGGCCGCTCGTACGGCGGCATGTCGGTGATGTCCACGCCGTCGAGGAAAATCCGCCCCTCGGTCGGTCGCTCGAAACCGGCGAGCATACGCAACAAGGTCGATTTGCCCGAACCCGAACCGCCGAGCAAGGCGAAGATTTCGCCCTTCTTGATTTCCAGGGACACATCGTCCACGGCAATCGTCTCGTCGAACTTCTTCGTGACCCGGTCGATTTTGACCAGCACCTGTTTAGGTGTCTGATCGCCCTCGAGGGCTTTCTTATAGGCGCCGGAGGCAACTGCCATTTACGAAACTCCCAACAAAAAGAGTGCAGTTCGCCCAACACGGGCGAAACCTTGGATAGGTTGAGCCTTTGTCACTATTTACCCGACTTGACCTTGGTCCAGCTGCGGGTCATCAAACGTTGAATGTTCGGTGGTAGTTCGATCGACACGTAGGTCTTGTCGAGGACCGCCTGGGGTGGATACACCGACTCGTCTTCGCGGATCGACTGTTCCATCAACGTGTCCGACCCCGGGTTCGGGTTGGCGTAGCCCACGTAATCGCTGACCTGGGCGATCACCTCAGGCTTGAGCAGGTAGTTGATGAAGGCATGGGCCTCTTTGGCATTGGACGAGTCCTTGGGAATCGCCAGCATGTCGAACCACAGGGCGCCGCCCTCTTTCGGGATCGAGTAGGCAATGTTCACGCCTTTGCCGGCTTCCGCTGCCCGGGCCTTGGCCTGGAACATGTCGCCGGAGAACCCGATGGCCACGCAGATGTCGCCGTTGGCCAGGTCCGCGATGTATTTGGAGGAGTGGAAGTACGTCACGAAAGGCCGCACCGCGAGCAACTTGGCTTCGGCTTTTTTGTAATCGGCAGGGTTGGTGCTGTTGGCATCCAGGCCCATGTAGTTGAGGACGGTGGGCATCATTTCATCGGCGGAATCAAGGAACGCGACGCCGCAGCTCTGCAGTTTCTTGATGTTTTCCGGCTCGAACACCGCCGCCCAGGAATCGATCTTGTCGACCCCCAGTACCGCCTTGACCTTGTCGACGTTGTAACCGATGCCGTTGGTGCCCCACAGGTACGGCACGGCGTACAGGTTGCCCGGGTCGTTCTGTTCCAGGCGCTTGAGCAGCACCGGGTCGAGGTTGGCGTAGTTGGGCAGTTGCGACTTGTCGAGCTTCTGGAAGGCCCCGGCCTTGATCTGCTTGCCCAGGAAGTGGTTCGACGGCACGACCACGTCATAACCGGTGCGCCCGGCCAGCAACTTGCCTTCCAGGGTTTCGTTGGAATCAAACACGTCATACACCGGCTTGATGCCCGTGGCTTTTTCGAAATCCGCCAGGGTTGATTCGCCGATGTAGTCCGACCAGTTATAAATATGCACGGTGGAGGCGGCTTGCACACTGACCGCAAGTGTCAGGCCGGCGCCAACTAGCATGGCTTTACGAAACAAAGAAATAGGCAATTGGAGGTCCTCTGAAATAGTTGGGCCCAAGTTGCCCAGCGTTACATGACAGCCATGGCTGCCTGGCAACAAAACCGGCGCGCAACTTACCCTCGATAAACCGATCCAGCAAACTTTAAAAAGATCCTGGTAGGAGCGAGCTTGCTCGCGATGGTCGACAACGATAACGCGGGGTGCCTGGCACTGCGCGGCGTTGCGATTTTTTTCGCGAGCAGACCGCAAGCGGGCACCCGCTCCTACAAGGGTTCTACTTGTTATTTACCCGATTTGATCTTGGTCCAGCTGCGGGTCATGATCCGCTGGGTCGCGGCCGGCAAATCGGCAATCGCGTACAGCTTGGCCAGCACGTCCGCCGGTGGGTAAACACCCGGATCACTGGTGATGTCTTTATCGACCAGAGGGGTTGCAGCGGCGTTACCGTTCGGGAAGCGTACGGCGTTGGTAATCTCGGCCATGATTTCCGGCTTCTGCAGGAAGGTCATGAACTTGTAGGCGCCTTCGACGTTCTCGGCATCTTTAGGGATGGCGACCATGTCGTAGAAGCTGCCTGCACCTTCTTTGGGAATGTTGTAGCTGACCTTGACCTTGTCACCGGCTTCACTGGCGCGGGTCTTGGCCTGGTAGATGTCGCCCGAGTAACCGATAGCCACGCAGATGTTGCCGTTGGCCAGGTCGGAGATGTACTTGGAGGAGTGGAAGTAGCCGATCGAAGGACGCACTTTCAGGAACAGCGCTTCAGCTTCGGCCAGTTGTTTTTTATCCTGGCTGTCGGTTGGATAGCCCAGGTAGTGCAGTGCCACCGGAATCATCTCGGTTGGCGAATCCAGGACGCTGATCCCGCATGCCTTGAGCTTGGCGGCGTTTTCCGGCTTGAAGATCAAGTCCCAGGAGTTGGTCGGTGCGTCGTCACCCAGTGCAGCCTTGACCTTCTCGGCGTTAAAACCGATACCGATCGAGCCCCACATGTAAGGGAAGGCGTGCTCGTTACCCGGGTCGCTGACCGAAACGGCCTTGAGCAGGTCGGTATTGAGGTTTTTCCAGTTCGGCAGCTTGGACTTGTCCAGCTTCTGGTAGACACCGGCCTTGATCTGCTTGGCCAGGAAGTTGTTCGACGGCACAACGATGTCGTAGCCGGACTTGCCGGCCAGCAACTTGGCTTCCAGGGTTTCGTTACTGTCGAAGACGTCGTAGACGACCTTGATGCCTGACTCCTCCTCGAACTTCTTGACGGTGTCCGGCGCGATGTAGTCGGACCAGTTGTAGACGTGCAGTACTTTGTCATCTGCCTGAACCGCGCCCGCCATCACGCCCATCAGGGACATGGCAAGAAGTGTCTTGCCTGCGAGCTTTTTACCGAGTGCCTTCATGCGTAATGCTCCAAATTTTTCTTTTTTGAACCACCTGTTCCGCGCCGAACCCTGGCGTCTGGAACTGTGGCTAGTCTGGCAACATCCATGGCGGTCTTTCAAGGAAAGGCCAAGCTTTCTGACCGCTCTGAGCGAAAGTTCATACAACTCCCGCTCAGAGCCTAGCACTTAGCCCTGCAATGCACTCAGGGTCAGGTCCAGACACTTGCGTGCCTTGGCCACCAACTCATCGATTTCTGCCGGTGTGATCACCAGCGGCGGAGCGATGATCATGGTGTCGCCCACTGCGCGCATGATCAGCCCGTTGTCGAAGCAGAACTGCCGGCAGATCATGCCCACACCCTTGCCTTCGTAACGTTTGCGCGTGGCCTTGTCCTGAACCAGTTCGATTGCCCCCAACAGCCCCACTCCGCGAACTTCGCCCACCAGAGGGTGATCGTTCAGTTCACGTAGACGCTTTTGCAAATACGGTGCCGTTTCTGTGTGGACGCGCTCGATAATTTTTTCGTCGCGCATGATGCGGATGTTTTCCAGGGCCACTGCCGCTGCCACCGGGTGACCGGAGTAAGTAAAGCCGTGGTTGAAATCGCCGCCCTCGTTGAGCACCTCGACCACGCTGTCACGCACGATCAGGCCACCCATCGGGATGTAGCCGGAGGTCAGGCCCTTGGCGATGGTCATCATGTCTGGCTTGAGGTCGTAGTAATCGCTGCCGAACCACTCACCGGTACGGCCGAAACCACAGATCACCTCGTCGGCGACGAACAGGATGTCGTACTTGGCGAGGATTTCCTTGATGCGCGGCCAGTAGCTTTCTGGCGGCACGATCACGCCGCCGGCACCCTGGATCGGCTCGGCGATAAAGGCGCCGACGTTGTCGACACCGATTTCGAGAATCTTTTCTTCCAACTGGTTGGCGGCCCAGACCCCGAACTCTTCCGGGGTCATGTCGCCACCTTCACCGAACCAGTAAGGCTGCGCAATGTGCACGATCCCCGGGATCGGCAAGTCGCCCTGTTCGTGCATATAGGTCATGCCGCCCAGGCTGGCGCCGGCCACGGTCGAACCGTGGTAGCCGTTTTTGCGGCTGATGATGACTTTCTTGTTCGGCTGGCCCTTGATCGCCCAGTAGTGGCGGACCATTCGCAGCATGGTGTCGTTGCCTTCGGAGCCGGAACCGGTGAAGAACACGTGGTTCATGCCTTGCGGGGCGATGTCGGCGATCGCCTTGGCCAGCTCCAGCACCGGCGGGTGGGCGGTCTGGAAGAACAGGTTGTAGTACGGCAGCTCGCGCATCTGTTTGCTGGCGGCGTCCGCCAGCTCATCGCGACCGTAGCCGATGGCCACACACCACAGGCCGGCCATGCCGTCGAGGATCTTGTTGCCTTCGCTGTCCCACAGGTAAACGCCCTTGGCGCTGGTGATGATGCGCGGGCCTTTTTCCTTGAGCTGCTTGAAGTCACTGAACGGCGCCAGGTGGTGCTCGTTGCTCAGGCTTTGCCATTCACGGGTTTGCGGGTTGTTGCTGCTCATAAAGCGCTCCTTCCTAGTGAGGTAAGAGTGCGGCTGGTGGGCCGCACCCGGCGTGTCAGACGGCGAATAGCAGGAATTCCCGTTCCCACGAACTGATCACGCGCTTGAAGTTTTCATGCTCGGCCCGCTTGACCGCGACGTAGCCAGTGATGAAGTTGTGACCCAGGTATTTCTCGATGGTCTTGCTGTTTTCCATGCGCTCCAGGGCGTCCTCGATGGTCAGCGGCAGACGCAGGTTGCGTCGCTCATAACCACGTCCAACCACCGGCGCGCTTGGGTTGAGGCCTTCGACCATGCCGATGTAGCCGCACAACAGGCTGGCGGCAATCGCCAGGTACGGGTTGGCATCGGCCCCCGGCAGGCGGTTTTCCACCCGACGGTTCTGTGGCCCCGCGTCCGGAACCCGCAGGCCCACGGTGCGGTTCTCTTCGCCCCACTCCACGTTGACCGGTGCCGAGGTGTCCGGCAGGAAGCGGCGGAACGAGTTGACGTTGGGGGCGAACAGCGGCAGCAGCTCAGGGATGAACTTCTGCAGGCCACCAATGTGATTGAGGAACAGTTGGCTCATGGTCCCGTCTTCATTGGAGAAGACGTTCTTGCCAGTCTCGATGTCGATGATGCTCTGGTGCAGGTGCATGGCGCTGCCCGGCTCGCCCGTCATCGGCTTGGCCATGAACGTCGCCGCCACGTCGTGCTTGAGCGCGGCTTCGCGCATGGTGCGCTTGAACACCAGGATCTGGTCGGCCAGGGACAGTGCGTCACCGTGACGGAAGTTGATTTCCATCTGCGCCGTGCCGTCCTCGTGGATCAGCGTGTCCAGGTCCAGCTCCTGCAGCTCGCACCAGTCGTAGACGTCTTCAAACAGCGGATCGAATTCGTTGGCCGCTTCAATGGAGAACGACTGGCGACCGATTTCCGGACGCCCGGAACGGCCGATCGGCGGTTGCAGCGGATAGTCCGGGTCGTCGCTGCGCTTGGTCAGGTAAAACTCCATCTCCGGCGCCACGATGGGCTGCCAGCCCTTGTCGGCATAGAGCTTGAGGACCTTCTTGAGCACGTTGCGCGGCGACAGCTCGATCGGGTTGCCCTGCTTGTCGTAGGTGTCGTGGATCACCTGGGCGGTCGGCTCGATGGCCCAGGGCACCAGGAACACAGCGTTCTGGTCGGGGCGGCAGATCATGTCGATGTCGGCCGGGTCGAGCAGCTCGTAATAGATGTCGTCTTCGACATAGTCGCCCGTCACTGTTTGCAGCAGCACACTCTCGGGCAGGCGCATGCCTTTTTCGGCAATGAACTTGTTGGTCGGCGAAATCTTGCCGCGGGTGATCCCGGTCAAGTCGGCGATCATGCATTCGACTTCTGTGATCTTGTGGTCTTTCAACCAATCGGTGAGCTGGTCGAGGTTGTTACTCATAAATGCCTCTGGGCTGAGTGTCCTGACGTCATTAAGAGTCAGGCGATATGTGACGCATCCGCGTCGCGTTGTCGTGTCTGGGCCATGGCCAGGCCATGTGGGTTAGAGCTTACCTGCCATTGGGGCCGGGTTTGCACACTTGCAGCAAAAGCCGTGCGTGCAGGAACCGCAACGACAGCGCGAATCAATGGGCAGGGAATGGCAACGCGTGCAGAATCATGAGCAGTTCCCGGTGTATTCGCAGGACCGCTATAGTGAACAGGATCTATAGTGAAAGAAGTGCCACGACTAAAGAGAAAGGCATCCGCAACGTCCAGAATATCGGACGGGGAACGCTGCTCCGGGAGCGCCGACAGGCCCTTGGCCACCGCGCGGACGGACGTGTCGCCACTGATGTGGCAAGCATGCAGACCGATCTGCCTGGAGCAGGTGGTCACGCCGATTGACGGCAGGCGAGACATGAAGCACCCCGGTATTATTGCTGTTATGGGTTTGATTCGAGCTTAGCCTTGTTCATTTTTTTACACAACACCCCCGTAAAAAATACAACACGGCCCGCTCAAGCCTGCGGGCGGCAACGAAGGGAAAGGGATTAAAACGCCCCAAAGTGCCTCAAAAATGCCCTGCGAGCGCTTTTTTAGGGCAAAAAAGCCCTCGCTTGACTTCGGCATGCCGTTCGGGTTGACTGGAATCTGAAAAGATCAATGATTGATATTTTTAACAACAAAGGTGTTGCATCATGTCGGTACCCCCGCGTGCCGTTCAGCTTAACGAAGCGAACGCGTTCCTTAAGGAACATCCTGAGGTTCTGTACGTTGACCTTCTGATTGCGGATATGAATGGTGTGGTGCGCGGCAAGCGCATCGAACGCACCAGTCTCCACAAGGTTTACGAGAAAGGCATCAACCTGCCGGCCTCTCTATTTGCTCTGGATATCAATGGTTCGACGGTGGAAAGCACCGGCCTGGGCCTGGACATCGGCGATGCTGACCGAATCTGCTATCCAATCCCCGACACCCTGTGCAATGAGCCTTGGCAAAAGCGCCCGACCGCGCAACTGCTGATGACCATGCACGAACTTGAAGGTGAACCTTTCTTCGCCGACCCGCGCGAAGTCCTGCGACAAGTCGTGACCAAGTTCGACGAACTGGGCCTGACTATCTGCGCCGCATTCGAGCTGGAGTTCTACCTGATCGACCAGGAGAACGTGAATGGCCGGCCACAACCGCCACGCTCGCCGATCTCCGGCAAACGCCCGCACTCGACACAGGTCTACCTGATCGACGACCTCGACGAATACGTCGACTGCCTCCAGGACATCCTGGAAGGTGCGAAGGAGCAAGGCATCCCGGCTGACGCCATCGTCAAGGAAAGTGCGCCGGCGCAGTTCGAAGTGAACCTGCACCACGTTGCCGACCCGATCAAGGCCTGCGACTACGCGGTACTGCTCAAGCGTCTGATCAAGAACATCGCCTACGACCATGAGATGGACACCACCTTCATGGCCAAGCCTTACCCAGGCCAGGCGGGTAATGGTCTGCACGTCCACATCTCGATCCTTGATAAAGACGGCAAGAATATTTTTGCCAGTGAGGATCCCGAGCAGAACGCCGCACTGCGTCACGCGATCGGCGGTGTGCTCGAGACCCTACCGGCGCAGATGGCTTTCCTCTGCCCGAACGTCAACTCCTACCGTCGTTTCGGCGCACAGTTCTACGTGCCGAACTCGCCGTGCTGGGGCCTGGACAACCGCACTGTGGCGATTCGCGTGCCGACCGGTTCCTCCGATGCCGTGCGCATCGAACACCGTGTGGCCGGCGCCGATGCCAACCCGTACCTGCTGATGGCTTCGGTCCTGGCAGGCGTGCACCACGGCCTGGTCAACAAGATCGAGCCTGGCGCACCGGTGGAAGGCAACAGCTACGAGCAGAACGAGCAGAGCCTGCCGAACAACCTGCGTGACGCCTTGCGCGAGTTGGACGACAGCGAAGTCATGGCCAAGTACATCGATCCGAAATACATCGATATCTTCGTGGCCTGTAAAGAGAGCGAGCTGGAGGAGTTCGAACACTCCATCTCCGACCTCGAGTACAACTGGTACCTGCACACCGTGTAAGCGCTTGCAGTAAAACAAACGCCATCGTGCCTAATTGGCCGATGGCGTTTTTTTATGGCCGCCTGCGGAGGATCGCTAGCGCCCGCTTGCGGCCTGCTAGCGATGGCGTCCGGGCAGACAACACCCACCCCTGCTCGTACAATGCCCGCTGCCTTTGCAGGAGACTTCAATGACCCGGCCCGCCACTCTTCGTAAACCCCGTGCCCGCAGCCAGGCGCGAATCGATTCGATACTCGATGCCGCCCGCACACTGCTGGCTGCCGAGGGCGTAGCCAGTTTGTCGATCTACAGTGTCGCCGAGCGCGCGCAAATCCCACCCTCCTCCGTCTACCATTTCTTCGCCAGCGTCCCGAGCCTGCTCGAAGCACTGACGGCCGATGTCCACGCCGCGTTCCGCGCCTGCCTGCAAGCGCCTATCGACCATGACACCCTCACCGGCTGGCGAGACCTGTCGCGGCTGGTGGAGCAACGCATGCTGCAGATCTACAGCGAAGACGCCGCCGCCCGCCAGTTGATCCTGGCCCAGCACGGGCTCACCGAGGTCACCCAGGCCGACCGCCAGCACGACCTGGAACTGGGCGACCTGATGCACACCCTCTTCAACCAGCACTTTGAACTGCCGGCGCTGCCCAGCGACGTCGACGTGTTTGCCCTGGCCATGGAGCTGGGCGATCGGGTTTATGCGCGTTCGGTACAGCAGCATGGGCAGATCACCCCGCGTATGGCGGAGGAAGGGATGCGGGTGTTTGATGCGTACCTGGGGTTGTATCTGCCGCCCTATCTGCCTAAACGCAACCACCCGGCCTGAATCCGGACTCGCGATGGCGACCCACCCGCAACCCCAAAAAAACCCATAAAAAACCCCCGAAGGGCTCACACCCTTCGGGGTTGTTCGTCGTGCATGGCTTACAACTTGGCGATCGAGACCTCGGTGGACTTCACGAAGGCGATCACTTCGCTGCCAATCACCAGCTCCAGCTCCTTGACCGAGCGGGTGGTGATCACCGAGGTGACGATGCCGGAAGCGGTTTGCACGTCGATTTCCGACAGCACATCGCCTTCGACGATTTCCTTGATGGTGCCTTTGAACTGGTTGCGAACGTTGATGGCTTTGATAGTCATGAGGGTGATTCCTGTCGTGGGAAGAACGATGAGTTATTGAGCCCAGCGCAATTGCGTGGGCAAGGGTGAAACAGGTTCCGGCTCGGGCGGTACACCCGGCAGGGCCAACACGCGGTTGAGCACTTCGGTTTCCAGCGCTGCCAGCCGATGGGAACCGCGGACCCGAGGGCGCGGTAACTCGACGTGCAGGTCCAGGCCAATCTCGCCCTCTTCGATCAGCAGCACCCGGTCGGCAATCGCCACCGCTTCGCTGACATCGTGGGTCACCAGCAGCACGGTAAAACCATGCTGCTGCCACAGGCGCTCAATCAGTTGCTGCATTTCAATCCGGGTCAGGGCGTCCAGGGCGCCGAGCGGCTCGTCGAGCAGCAGCAGGCGCGGCTGGTGGATCAGTGCCCGGGCCAGGGCCACCCGTTGTTTCTGCCCGCCGGACAATGCCGCCGGCCATTCATCGGCGCGGTCGGCCAGGCCTACCGCTTCCAGGGCATCCAGGGCCTGCTGGCGCCAGTTGCCCTTGAGGCCGAGGCCCACGTTGTCGATGACCTTTTTCCAGGGCAGCAACCGCGCCTCCTGGAACATCAGCCGGGTGTCTTGCCGTGCTTCGCTGAGGGCTGCCGAGCCCGCCAGCAATTGCCCGTCGGTTGGCTGGTCGAGGCCGGCGAGCAAACGCAGCAAAGTGCTTTTGCCACAGCCACTGCGACCGACCACCGCGACGAACTGGCCGGCTGGAATATGCAGATCGATGTCGCGCAGCACTTGCCGCGCACCAAAGGTCTTTTGCAGCTTGCGCACGGCCAGGGGAATCCCACGCAGCAGGCGCGGCGGTTGTTGAGCCGTCATGCGCCACCTCCCTTGGCCACTTGATAGGCCGGGTGCCAGCGCAGCCACACCCGCTCCAGGCCTCGGGCCGCGAGGTCGGCCAACTTGCCGAGCACCGCATAGAGCACAATCGCCAGCACCACCACGTCGGTCTGCAGGAACTCCCGGGCGTTCATTGCCAGGTAGCCGATACCCGAGCTGGCCGAGATGGTTTCGGCCACGATCAGCGTCAACCACATGAAGCCCAGGGCAAAACGCACCCCCACCAGAATCGACGGCAGCGCACCCGGCAGGATCACCTGGCGGAACAGGCTGAAACCGCTCAAGCCATAACTGCGTGCCATTTCCACCAGCGCCGGGTCGACGTTACGAATACCGTGGTAGGTGTTGAGGTAGATCGGGAACAACGTGCCCAGGGCCACCAGGAAAATCTTTGCCGACTCGTCGATGCCGAACCACAGGATCACCAGCGGGATCAACGCCAGGTGCGGCACGTTGCGGATCATCTGCACCGAACTGTCAAGCAGGCGCTCGCCCCACTTCGACAGGCCGGTGATGAAACCCAGCACCAGGCCGATGCCGCCGCCAATGACAAAACCGACGCCAGCACGCCAGCCGCTGATGGCCAGGTGTTTCCAGATTTCGCCGCTTTGCACCAGGCTCACGCCCGCTTCGATCACCGCGATCGGAGCCGGCAGAATCCGCGTCGACAACCACCCCGCCGACACCGACAACTGCCACACCGCCAGCAACAGCACCGGCAGGGCCCAGGGCGCGAGACTGTGGATAAGGGTTTGCTTCTTCATGGCGCGCCTCAGCTCTGGGACGCGGCTTTGGGAAGAATGTCGTTGGCCACCATTTCACCGAACGGGCTGACGTAGCCGCCCGTTTTCGGCAACTCAGGACGCTCTATGTCGAGGTGCGGGAACAGCAGTTCGGCCACCCGATACGACTCTTCCAGGTGTGGATAACCGGAGAAGATGAAGGTGTCGATGCCCAGGTCCGCGTACTCCTTGACCCGTGCCGCCACCGTCGGGCCATCGCCGACCAGCGCCGTTCCGGCACCGCCACGTACCAGGCCGACACCGGCCCACAGGTTCGGGCTGACTTCCAGATTGTCGCGGCTGCCCCCATGCAGCGCAGCCATGCGTTGCTGGCCCACCGAGTCAAAGCGCGCCAACGACGCCTGGGCCCGGGCGATAGTGTCGTCATCCAGATGGGAAATCAGACGGTCCGCGGCCCGCCAGGCTTCGTCATTGGTCTCGCGCACGATCACGTGCAGACGAATGCCGAAGCGTACGGTACGGCCCAGCTTGGCCGCCTTCTCCCGCACTTGCGCGATTTTCTCGGCGACCGCGGCCGGTGGCTCGCCCCAGGTCAACACCATTTCGACCTGCTCGGCGGCCAGGTCCTGCGCCGCTTCTGAAGAGCCACCGAAGTACAGCGGTGGACGCGGTTGCTGGATGGGTGGATAGAGCAACTTGGCGCCTTTGACGCTGATGTGTTGCCCGTCGTAATCAACGGTTTCGCCTTCCAGCACGCGGCGCCAGATCCGGGTGAACTCCACGGAGGCCTGATAACGCTCTTCGTGGCTGAGGAACAAGCCATCGCCCGCCAACTCTTCCGGGTCACCGCCGGTCACCAGATTGAACAACGCCCGGCCACCGGACAACCGGTCCAGGGTCGCCGCCTGACGCGCCGCCACCGTCGGGGAAATGATCCCGGGGCGCAGGGCAACCAGGAACTTCAGGCGCTGGGTCACCGGGATCAGCGAGGCTGCCACCAGCCACGAGTCTTCGCAGGAGCGCCCGGTGGGGATCAACACCCCGCCGAACCCCAGGCGGTCCGCCGCCTGGGCGACTTGTTGCAGGTAGCCATGGTCCACGGCGCGCGCGCCTTCGGCAGTGCCAAGGTAATGGCCGTCGCCGTGGGTAGGCAGGAACCAGAAAATATTGAGGCTCATGGAGTGGTCTCCTTGGAAAGTCGAACTACTGGGTTTTGGCAACGGTCGCCGGCGGCGTCCAGATCACGTCTTTGATGCTCAAGGGTTTAGGGATCAACTTGAGCTGGTAGAAGCTGTCGGCGATCTTCTGCTGCGCCGCGACCACTTCCGGCGTCAGGAAGTGCGCACCGTAGCCCTGGCGTTTCACCGAGGTCAGGGTGATGTCGGCAGGCAGGCCGAGCAGTGGCGCCACCTGTTTGGTCACATCCTCGGGGTTGGCCTGGGACCACTCACCGACAGCGCGGACTTCATCCACCAGGGTCTTGATCACGGCCGGGTGCTGCTCGGCGTAAGGCTTGGTGGCCAGGTAGAACTGATGGTTGTCGACGATGCCTTTGCCATCACGCAGGGTGCGGGCCTGCAGTTGCTGTTCGGCGGCGGCCTGGTACGGGTCCCAGATCACCCAGGCGTCGACGCTGCCGCGCTCGAACGCTGCGCGGGCATCGGCTGGGGGCAGGAATACGGTCTGGATGTCGCTGTATTTGAGGCCGGCGTCTTCCAGGGCGCGCACCAGCAGGTAGTGCACGTTGGAGCCCTTGTTGAGCACGACTTTCTTGCCCTTGAGATCCTGTACCGATTGGATTGCCGAGTCCTTCGGCACCAGGATCGCTTCACTGTGGGGAGCGGGTGGCTCGTAGGCGACATAGAGCAGATCGGCACCGGCGGCCTGGGCGAACACTGGCGGGGTTTCGCCGGTCACGCCGAAGTCGATGGAGCCGACGTTCAAACCTTCGAGCAGTTGCGGGCCACCGGGGAATTCGGTCCATTGCACGTCGACGCCTTGGGCGGCGAGGCTTTTCTCCAGGGTGCCCTTGGCTTTGAGCAGCACCAGGGTGCCGTATTTCTGATAGCCGATACGTAGGGTCTCGGCCTGGGCTTGAGTAATGGCGCCGAAGGACACAGCCGCAGCAAACAGAGCGACCAGACCGCGACGCAAAATGACAGGGCGCATGGCGCTCTCCTTTTTGCAGTGGGGTTGTGGCTGCACCTGCTTGCCCGTTAGCGGGCGAGTAAGGCCAGTACTTCAGATTTCGGGTGGGACTCAAATGCTCCAGCGAGCACTCAACAAACGTTCATTCAACAGGTGTGGATCAAGTGGCTTCGGGCGGCGGGCCATGGCGCTGAAAAACTGCTCCAGGGCTTCGTTCAAGCGTTGCTCCAGCTCCGGTGCCAACTTCGCCTGGGCACTGCCTTCGCCATAGGCGATCTGGTTATCTTCGGCAAAGATGCCGTGCAGCATTTCCTGGGCCTTGAGTGCCGACAGCACCGGCTTGAGCGCGTAATCCACCGCCAGCATGTGAGCAATACTGCCGCCCGTAGCCATCGGCAGTACCACCTTGTGGCTCAGGGCGCGTTCAGGCAGCAGGTCCAGGACGGTTTTCAGTGCGCCCGAAAAGGACGCCTTGTAGACCGGCGTGGCGATCAGCAGCCCATCGGCATTGGCAATCTGTTGCAGCAGGTCGATCACCTTCGGGCTGTCGAAGCGGGCATGCAGTAAATCTTCGGCCGGGAAGTCCCGTACCTGGTAACTCACCACTTCCACACCCTGTTGTTGCAACCAGCGCTGGGAGCGATCCAGCAGCACCCCGGAACGGGAGCGTTGGCTGGGACTTCCTCCGAGTGAGACGACCAGCATTACCTTGATTCCTTGCATGTAGTGGGCGATTCGCAACTTGCGATCTCGCGGTGATGGAGTGACCTTAACAGGTGATTTATATATCTATAAATCATATTTATTCATTTGTTTATACTAAAAATGAATATTAAAAACTGCCCGGGCGCAGACAAAAAAAAGGCCGTCGAAACGGCCTGAAAACCCCTGCTTTGTGATTCTGGTTCACGCGGATTGTTGCGGTGGTCAATCCGACCCCATCGCGGGCAAACCCGCTCCCACAGGATGTGCGCGATGCGTTGTGGGAGCGGGCCGGGCGGCGTTCCGCTTGCCCGCGATGGGGTGGTAAGGCGCGCCACAAAAGCTGGCGGATTACCGGTTCGGCTGCGGCGTCAGGCGCAGGTAGGGCTTCACCGCGCGGTAACCTTTGGGGAAGCGC
Source organism: Pseudomonas kielensis (assembly GCF_014236655.1). Lineage (GTDB taxonomy): Bacteria > Pseudomonadota > Gammaproteobacteria > Pseudomonadales > Pseudomonadaceae > Aquipseudomonas > Aquipseudomonas kielensis. Next base: position 882 of record NZ_JACMYG010000004.1, on the reverse strand, counting down.
TGGGCGATCTCTGCTTCGTCCTTGAGCGAGGGCACAATCACCACTTCGTCACCGTCCTGCCAGTTGGCCGGCGTGGCCACCTTGTAGTGGTCGGTGAGCTGCAGCGAGTCGATCACCCGCAGGATTTCGTTGAAGTTGCGCCCAGTACTGGCCGGATAGGTGATGGTCAGCCGCACCTTTTTGTTCGGGTCGATCACGAACAGCGAACGCACGGTCAGGGTGTCGTTGGCGTTCGGGTGGATCAGGTCGTAGAGGTCCGAGACCTTGCGGTCGGCGTCGGCCAGGATCGGGAAGTTGACCAGGGTGTCCTGGGTTTCGTTGATGTCTTCGATCCAGCGGTGATGCGAATCCACCGGGTCGACGGACAAGGCAATGGCCTTGACCCCGCGCTGGGCAAACTCGTCCTTGAGCTTGGCGGTAAACCCCAGCTCCGTGGTGCACACCGGCGTGAAGTCCGCCGGATGGGAAAACAGCACGCCCCAACTGTCGCCCAGCCACTCATGGAAACGAATGGTGCCGGCGCTGGAATCCTGTTCGAAATCGGGGGCGATGTCGCCCAGTCTGAGGCTCATGGTGCTGCTCCTGATGAGTGCGGAATGAGCCTACTGTGCCTTGTCTTTTTCCCAGTTAAAAAGAATAAATATCGATTTATTTAGAACTTAAACGAATATTAAATATCTGTTCACTGGACGCCTGCGCCCGCAGCGCCCACGCTGGCGCCCAAGGTTCGAGAAGGCCTTGAGTTGCGGTAAAAGAGGGAAGCCGGCAGACACACGGGGGTGGGTCTACCGGTAAACAAAAGCCCCGCCAGGCGCAATGCCTGGCGGGGCTTTTTTTAGGTTCTTCACGGAATCCCGGGAAACACAGAAACAAGAACGCCGA
>NZ_JACMYG010000039.1 GCF_014236655.1 Pseudomonas kielensis | reverse complement strand
GCGAGAAAGTTGCCATGTGGCGTTTCTATGCAACGGCGCTGGGCATGGCTATCATGCGGGCCTCATTGTGAGGCGATACTTGCATGCTGACGTTGTTAAAACTCTTGAAAGATGGTCGTTTCCATTCCGGGGAGGCGCTTGGTGTTGCTTTGGGGATCAGCCGGAGTGCTGTCTGGAAGCAGCTACAGCATCTCGAGGCGGAGTTGGGCCTCACTATTCATAAGGTACGCGGTCGCGGTTACCAGTTGCGAGCGCCATTGACGCTGCTCGATCCGGCCGGTGTCGCTGAGTATTCGCCGTCCAGCCAATGGCCGGTGCTGGTGTTTGACTCGCTTGATTCAACCAATGCCGAGGCCCTGCGTTCAATCGAGCGCGGGATGGCCGCGCCGTTCCTGGTACTTGCGGAGCGACAAACTGCCGGTCGTGGTCGCCGGGGTCGCAAGTGGGTCAGTCCCTTTGCCGAAAACCTTTACTACAGCCTCGTGCTGCGTATCGATGGTGGTATGCGCCAGCTAGAAGGCCTGAGCCTGGTGGTGGGCCTTGCCGTGATGGAGACCTTGAGAGATCTGGGTATTGCCGGTGCGGGGTTGAAGTGGCCAAACGATGTTCTGGTTGGCGAGAAAAAGATCGCCGGCATATTGTTGGAGTTGGTCGGAGATCCTGCTGACGTGTGTCATGTTGTCCTGGGTGTCGGGATCAACGTGAATATGCAAGAGGCCGATGAGGTCGACCAGCAGTGGACCTCCATGTATCTGGAGGCGGGCAGGGCGTTTGATCGCAATTTGCTGGTGGCACGCCTCGGCGGCGTGCTCCAGGAGCACCTGAATCGTCACCAGTCTTCAGGTTTTGCGGTACTGCAGGCGCAGTGGGAGCAAGGGCACCTCTGGCAAGGGCGTGCGGTGTCGCTGATTGCCGGGGTCAATCGGATCGACGGTGTGGTGATGGGCATCGACGGGCAAGGTGCGCTGCGCTTGAAGGTCGACGGCGTGGAAAAGGTTTTTAGTGGTGGCGAGCTAAGTTTGAGGCTGCGCGATGATTCTTGAGCTCGACTGTGGGAATAGCTTTATCAAGTGGCGTGTGCTGCATGCAGACGCTACGCATCTGGTTGCCGAGGGGGTAGTGGATTCGGACCTGGCCCTGCTGGACGGTCTGCGCGGATGTGCGGGGCTGGATCTCAAGCACTGTCGCCTGGTCAGTGTGCGCACCAACGATGAAACGGCCGCGCTGGTGAAGGCATTGGCTGATGCGTTTGGCGTTGTCGCGCTGTGTGCGGCGCCATCCCGGGCGATGTCCGGGGTTGAGAATGGTTACGAGGATTTTCAGCGACTAGGACTCGATCGCTGGCTGGCCATGCTCGGCGCCTATCACCTGGCCGCAGGCGCCTGTCTGGTGCTGGATTTCGGTACGGCACTGACGGCTGACTTTATTGCTGCCGATGGCAAGCACCTGGGGGGCTTCATTTGCCCTGGTATGCCCTTGATGCGTCATCAATTACGCACGCACACTCGGCGCATTCGTTATGACGATGTCGCGGCCACCAGGGCGCTGGAAAGTTTCGCGCCGGGTCGCAATACGGTTGAGGCGGTAGAACGTGGTTGCTCATTGATGCTGCGTGGGTTCGTCCTGACGCAGCTGGAGCTGGCGCGTGAGTATTGGGGGGAAGGTTTTACCGTATTTCTCACCGGTGGCGACGCGGACCTGGTGTCCGGGGTCGTCCCGCAAGCGCGGGTGGTGCCGGATCTTGTATTTGTGGGCCTGGCCATGGCCTGTCCATTGTCCTGAGGTTCTTATGCGTTGGTTGTTTCTGCTGTTGTTGGTTCTTAACGTCTTCTATTACGTCTGGCATCAGCAGGAGGTCCCCTTGCGTGCCAAGGACGTCACGCCGCTGAGTCTGTATAAGGGCTCGCAGCAGGATATCCGTCTGTTGAGTGAAACCAAGGACTCCGCAGCGGCGCGCGACAAGTCCAGGGCGGAGTTGGCGGATGAGAACTGCCTGTACTTAGGGGGCTTTGCTCGCCAGGAGACGGCTAGAGCATTTGAGGGGCGTTTAGCAGCGCTCGATATTACGGTGCAGCAGCTGGCGACTTCGCTGCCAGATTCAGCCGGCTTCTGGATGCGCGTATCCCCTCAAACCCGGTATTTGGCCGATGACGCTGCCTTGCAGAAGCTTGTTAATGAATTCAATGAGTTAAAACATAAAATAATGCGGTGCGAGGGGGTTGCAACTGCTCAATAGGTTGCATAGAATGGCGCCCGCTACGCAGTGAAGGCCTTTAACGGCAAGCATCGCGAAGCACGGTCAACGCAGCTAACCTCAGGTTTTTAATGAGAAAATGCTTGACAGAAGGCTGGCATGATGTAGAATGCCGGCTCGCTTAGGAGGGGTTCCCGAGCGGCCAAAGGGATCAGACTGTAAATCTGACGTCTACGACTTCGAAGGTTCGAATCCTTCCCCCTCCACCATTTTTAGCGTGAGCTGCAAGCTTACGCGGGTATAGTTTAGTGGTAGAACCTCAGCCTTCCAAGCTGATGATGCGGGTTCGATTCCCGCTACCCGCTCCAAGTTCGCAGGTTGTGCAAGGTGTTTCGCTCTTGTAGCTCAGTTGGTAGAGCACACCCTTGGTAAGGGTGAGGTCAGCGGTTCAAATCCGCTCAAGAGCTCCATATAACAAGGCAGATATGAAAATATCTGCCTTTGTTTTAATGGCTAGTGTGACTTGTTTAATTCTTCTCTGTAGGGGTGAATTCGATGGCTAAGGAAAAGTTCGAACGTAATAAGCCGCACGTCAACGTAGGCACCATTGGTCACGTCGACCACGGTAAAACTACTCTGACAGCTGCTCTGACTCGCGTCTGCTCCGAAGTATTCGGTTCGGCGAAGGTTGACTTCGACAAGATCGATAGCGCCCCTGAAGAAAAAGCTCGTGGCATTACCATTAATACCGCTCACGTTGAGTACGATTCGGCTGTGCGTCACTATGCGCACGTTGACTGTCCAGGTCACGCCGACTACGTAAAAAACATGATTACCGGTGCTGCTCAGATGGATGGCGCTATTCTGGTTTGCTCGGCCGCTGATGGTCCGATGCCGCAAACTCGTGAGCACATCCTGTTGTCCCGCCAGGTAGGCGTTCCGTACATCGTGGTCTTCCTGAACAAGGCTGACATGGTTGACGACGCTGAGCTCCTGGAGCTGGTTGAGATGGAAGTGCGTGACTTGCTCAGCACTTACGATTTCCCGGGTGATGACACTCCGATCATCATTGGTTCGGCGCTGATGGCGCTGAATGGTCAAGACGACAACGAGATGGGTACTACTGCCGTCAAGAAGTTGGTCGAGACCCTGGATACCTATATTCCGCAGCCTGAGCGTGCTATCGACAAGCCGTTCCTGATGCCAATTGAAGACGTATTCTCGATCTCTGGTCGTGGTACGGTTGTGACTGGTCGTGTTGAGCGTGGCATCGTTCGCATCCAGGAAGAAGTTGAGATCGTTGGTCTGCGTGACACGGTCAAGACGACTTGCACGGGTGTAGAGATGTTTCGCAAGCTGCTGGACGAAGGTCGTGCTGGTGAGAACTGCGGCGTTCTGCTGCGTGGCACCAAGCGTGATGACGTTGAGCGTGGTCAGGTCCTGGTCAAGCCGGGTACTGTCAAGCCGCACACCAAGTTCACTGCAGAGGTTTACGTTCTGAGCAAGGAAGAGGGTGGTCGTCATACGCCATTCTTCAAAGGCTACCGTCCACAGTTCTATTTCCGGACCACTGATGTGACCGGTAACTGCGAGCTGCCGGAAGGCGTCGAAATGGTAATGCCAGGTGACAACATCCAGATGACTGTCACTTTGATCAAGACCATTGCGATGGAAGATGGTCTGCGTTTCGCTATCCGTGAAGGCGGTCGTACCGTCGGCGCTGGCGTCGTAGCCAAAGTAATCGAGTAAGTTGTTGTAATGTCTTTTTCAGGCCGGCATAATGGTCGGCCTGATTTTGTTTTAGGTCAGTAGCTCAATTGGCAGAGCGACGGTCTCCAAAACCGTAGGTTGGGGGTTCGATTCCCTCCTGACCTGCCAGATTCACTCAGTGTGTCTGGCTTTCTTTTCACAGGATCTTCATAGATGACTCCTAAGGCTGAAGCTCAAGGCTCTCGCTTCGATCTGCTTAAGTGGCTAGTAGTAGCTGCTTTGGTGGTTGTTGGCGTTGTTGGCAATCAGTATTACTCTGCTTCGCCGATCCTGTACCGCGTACTCGCTTTGCTTGCCATAGCTGCTGTAGCTGCCTTTGTAGGCTTGCAGACAGCGAAGGGCAAGTCTTTCTTTGTACTGGTTAAGGAAGCTCGCACCGAGATTCGTAAAGTCGTGTGGCCAACTCGCCAAGAAACCACGCAGACCACCCTGATTGTGGTGGCTGTTGTTCTGGTTATGGCGTTGCTGTTGTGGGGGCTTGATTCCCTGCTCGGTTGGCTTGTTTCCTTGATTGTTGGCTAAGGGTGTCCCGTGGCTAAGCGTTGGTACGTTGTGCATGCTTACTCGGGTTACGAGAAGCATGTCATGCGCTCGTTGGTAGAGCGCGTAAAGCTGGCTGGCATGGAAGATGGCTTCGGCGAAATTCTGGTTCCCACTGAAGAAGTGGTTGAAATGCGTAATGGCCAGAAGCGCAAAAGCGAGCGTAAGTTCTTCCCTGGTTATGTGCTGGTCCAGATGGATATGAATGAGGGTACTTGGCACTTGGTCAAGGACACTCCTCGTGTGATGGGTTTCATTGGCGGTACTGCTGATAAGCCTGCGCCGATCACTGATAAAGAGGCAGAAGCGATTCTGCGTCGTGTTGCTGATGGTAGCGACAAGCCGAAGCCGAAGACGTTGTTCGAGCCGGGCGAAGTGGTTCGTGTCACCGACGGTCCGTTTGCCGATTTTAATGGCACGGTCGAAGAAGTTAACTACGAAAAGAGCCGGATCCAAGTGGCAGTGCTCATTTTCGGTCGCTCTACTCCGGTAGAGCTAGAGTTCAGCCAGGTCGAAAAGGTCTAGCCGAACAAGCATCCCAACCCCGCAGCCCTAGGCTGTGGGGTTTTGTCGTCACTGGGATAAACGCGCAAGTAACCGGGGAGCCTCTCGAGGCGTTTGAACCCGTAATTGGAGTGCCTCATGGCCAAGAAGATTACCGCTTACATCAAGCTGCAAGTGAAGGCCGCTCAGGCTAACCCAAGCCCACCTGTTGGTCCGGCCCTGGGTCAGCACGGCGTGAACATCATGGAATTCTGCAAGGCTTTCAACGCCCGTACTCAGGGTCTTGAGCCAGGTCTGCCGACTCCAGTGATCATCACTGTCTACAGCGACCGTAGCTTCACGTTCGAAACCAAGTCGACCCCTGCTTCGGTTCTGCTGAAGAAGGCTGCTGGTCTGACTAGCGGTTCCGCTCGTCCTAACACCGTTAAGGTTGGCACCGTAACTCGTGCTCAGCTGGAAGAAATCGCGAAAACCAAAAACGCGGATCTGACTGCAGCTGATATGGAAGCAGCCGTGCGTACTATCGCCGGTTCTGCTCGTAGCATGGGCCTTAACGTGGAGGGTGTGTAATGGCTAAGCTGACCAAGCGCCAAAAGGCTATCGCCGGCAAAATCGAAGCGGGCAAGTCCTACAACTTTGTAGACGCTGCTGCCCTGCTGACCGAGCTGTCGACTGTCAAGTTCAGCGAGTCCGTTGACGTTGCTGTAAACCTGGGCGTTGACCCACGTAAATCCGACCAGGTCGTTCGTAGCGCTACTGTGCTGCCACACGGTACTGGCAAGACTGTACGTGTTGCTGTCTTCACCCAAGGCCCGGCAGCTGAAGCTGCTCTGGCCGCTGGCGCCGATCGCGTTGGCATGGACGACCTGGCTGCCGAAATGAAAGGCGGCGACCTGAACTATGACGTAGTAATTGCTTCCCCGGATGCAATGCGCGTTGTAGGTCAGTTGGGTCAGATCCTCGGTCCACGTGGTCTGATGCCTAACCCTAAAGTCGGCACCGTAACTCCAGACGTAGCTACCGCGGTTAAAAACGCCAAGGCTGGTCAGGTTCGTTATCGCACCGACAAAAACGGCATCATCCACACTTCCGTTGGCAAGGTCGGTTTCGACGCCGTCAAGCTGAAGGAAAACGTTGAAGCCCTGATCGCTGATCTGAAGCGTATCAAGCCAGCTTCCTCGAAAGGTATCTACGTCAAGCGCGTTACCCTGAGCACCACTATGGGCCCAGGTCTGGTCATCGACCAAGGCTCGCTGGACGTATAAGCAATACATTGGCGTGAGTAATCACGCCAATTGAAAAATTGGGGTCCCTGCCTGGCGGGGGCTATCCAAGACCGTAGGCGACGCAAGTCTTAAACCACAAGCCTACGCAGATGGTGCTCCCGGTTCCTTACCGAATCAGACACCAAAACGACATCCGGCTCCGGCCAGATGAAACGGTAACAAGCAGGAGTTAAACCCGTGGCAATTAATCTCGAAGACAAGAAGGCCATCGTCGCTGAAGTCAACGAGGCTGCCAAAGCTGCTCTGTCCGCTGTCGTGGCTGATGCCCGTGGTGTGACAGTAGGCGCTATGACCGGACTCCGTAAAGAGGCTCGTGAAGCTGGCGTATACGTACGTGTTGTACGTAACACCCTGCTCAAGCGCGCTGTTGCTGACACTGAATACAGTGTCCTCAACGACGTGTTCACTGGCCCGACTCTGATCGCGTTCTCCAAAGATCATCCAGGCGCTGCTGCCCGTTTGTTCAAGGAATTCGCCAAGAGTCAGGATAAGTTCGAGATCAAGGCAGCTGCGTTCGAGGGCAAGTTCCTCGCAGCTAACCAAATCGACGTACTGGCAACACTGCCGACCCGTAACGAAGCTATTTCTCAGCTGATGAGCGTGATTCAAGGCGCTACCAGCAAGTTGGCTCGTACTCTGGCTGCAGTTCGCGAGCAAAAAGAAGCTGCCGCAGCCTAAGGCTGAGCACTTTCTCTCGCGTATTTTTGTTTATTTCGATGGCCGCGTAGGCCGTCCCCCAATTCAGGAAATACAGCAATGTCTATCTCCCAAGACGATATCCTCAACGCCGTAGCTGAAATGTCGGTTCTGCAGGTTGTTGAGCTGATCAAAGCTTTCGAAGAAAAATTCGGCGTTTCCGCTGCTGCTGCATCGGCAGGTCCTGCTGCTGCTGCCGCTGTTGTTGAAGAGCAAACCGAATTCAACGTCATGCTGACCGAAGCTGGCGAGAAGAAAGTAAACGTGATCAAGGCAGTACGTGAACTGACCGGTCTGGGCCTGAAAGAAGCCAAGGCTGTAGTTGACGGCGCTCCTGCCATGGTTCTGGAAGCTGTTTCGAAAGACGCAGCTGACAAAGCCAAAGCAACTCTGGAAGAAGCAGGCGCTAAAGTCGAGCTGAAGTAAGCTTCGACTTTGCGTCTCCAGCCCGAGCGTTAAGCGAAAGGCTGATGGCTGGTGGCTCTTGCCACCGGCCTTTTTCCGTTATTGGCAGCCGATTGGGTCGGTGTCGATAACGTGCTGTAACCACCCGATGCGGTGGCGCAAACCATGGGGTTTGCACGATTTTCTGGCTGCTCCCGTCGGGAGGGGCCAAACAAGCAGGTGACCAAGCTGGGGAACGCTGATGGCTTACTCATATACTGAGAAAAAACGTATCCGCAAGGACTTTAGCAAGTTGCCGGACGTCATGGATGTGCCTTACCTCCTGGCCATCCAGCTGGATTCGTATCGTGAATTCTTGCAAGCGGGAGCGACTAAAGATCAGTTCCGCGACGTGGGCCTGCATGCGGCCTTCAAATCCGTTTTCCCGATCATCAGCTACTCCGGCAATGCTGCGCTGGAGTACGTCGGTTATCGCCTGGGCGAACCGGCATTTGATGTCAAAGAATGCGTATTGCGCGGTGTAACTTACGCCGTACCTTTGCGGGTAAAAGTGCGCCTGATCATTTTCGACAAAGAATCGTCGAACAAAGCGATCAAGGACATCAAAGAGCAAGAAGTCTACATGGGTGAAATCCCCCTGATGACTGAGAACGGTACCTTCGTAATCAACGGTACCGAGCGTGTAATCGTTTCCCAGCTGCACCGTTCCCCGGGCGTGTTCTTCGACCACGACCGTGGCAAGACGCACAGCTCCGGCAAACTGCTGTACTCGGCGCGGATCATTCCTTACCGCGGTTCGTGGCTGGACTTCGAGTTCGACCCGAAAGACTGCGTATTCGTGCGTATCGACCGTCGTCGCAAGCTGCCTGCATCGGTACTGCTGCGCGCGCTGGGCTATACCACTGAAGAAGTGCTGGACGCGTTCTACACCACCAACGTATTCCACGTGAAAGGCGAGAGCCTGAGCCTGGAGCTGGTGCCTCAGCGCCTGCGCGGTGAAATTGCTGTCCTGGATATCCTGGATGACAAAGGCAAGGTTATTGTCGAGCAAGGTCGTCGTATCACCGCTCGCCACATCAATCAGCTGGAAAAAGCCGGGATCAAAGAGCTGGAAGTACCTCTGGACTACGTCCTGGGCCGTACTACCGCCAAGGTCATCGTGCACCCGGCAACCGGCGAAATCCTGGCAGAGTGCAACACCGAGCTGAACACCGAGATCCTGGCGAAAATCGCCAAGTCGCAGGTTGTTCGCATCGAGACTCTGTACACCAACGATATCGACTGCGGTCCGTTCGTCTCCGACACCCTGAAGATCGACTCCACCAGCAACCAATTGGAAGCGCTGGTCGAGATCTATCGCATGATGCGTCCAGGCGAGCCGCCAACCAAAGACGCTGCCGAGACCCTGTTCAACAACCTGTTCTTCAGCCCTGAGCGCTATGACCTGTCTGCGGTCGGCCGGATGAAGTTCAACCGTCGTATCGGTCGTACCGAGATCGAAGGTTCGGGCGTGCTGTGCAAGGAAGACATCGTCGCGGTACTGAAGACCTTGGTCGACATCCGTAACGGTAAAGGCATCGTCGATGACATCGACCACCTGGGTAACCGTCGTGTTCGCTGCGTAGGCGAAATGGCCGAGAACCAGTTCCGCGTTGGCCTGGTACGTGTTGAGCGTGCGGTCAAAGAGCGTCTGTCGATGGCTGAAAGCGAAGGCCTGATGCCGCAAGACCTGATCAACGCCAAGCCAGTGGCTGCGGCGGTGAAAGAGTTCTTCGGTTCCAGCCAGCTGTCCCAGTTCATGGACCAGAACAACCCGCTGTCCGAGATCACCCACAAGCGTCGTGTCTCTGCACTCGGCCCGGGCGGTCTGACTCGTGAGCGTGCAGGTTTTGAAGTTCGTGACGTACACCCGACGCACTACGGTCGTGTTTGCCCGATCGAAACGCCGGAAGGTCCGAACATTGGTCTGATCAACTCCTTGGCCGCTTATGCGCGCACCAACCAGTACGGCTTCCTCGAAAGCCCGTACCGCGTGGTGAAAGACGCTCTGGTCACCGACGAGATCGTGTTCCTGTCCGCCATCGAAGAAGCTGATCACGTGATCGCTCAGGCTTCGGCCACGATGAACGACAAGAAAGTCCTGATCGACGAGCTGGTAGCTGTTCGTCACCTGAACGAGTTCACCGTCAAGGCGCCGGAAGACGTCACCCTGATGGACGTGTCGCCCAAGCAGGTGGTTTCGGTTGCAGCGTCGCTGATCCCGTTCCTCGAGCACGATGACGCCAACCGTGCCTTGATGGGTTCGAACATGCAGCGTCAAGCTGTACCAACCCTGCGCGCTGACAAGCCGTTGGTCGGTACTGGCATGGAGCGTAACGTAGCCCGTGACTCCGGCGTTTGCGTCGTGGCTCGTCGTGGTGGTGTTATCGATTCCGTCGACGCCAGCCGTATCGTGGTTCGTGTTGCGGATGACGAAGTTGAAACCGGTGAAGCCGGTGTCGACATCTACAACCTGACCAAATACACCCGCTCCAACCAGAACACCTGCATCAACCAGCGTCCGCTGGTGCGTAAGGGTGATCGGGTTCAGCGTAGCGACATCATGGCCGACGGCCCGTCCACCGATATGGGTGAGCTGGCACTGGGTCAGAACATGCGCATCGCCTTCATGGCATGGAACGGCTTCAACTTCGAAGACTCCATCTGCCTGTCGGAACGTGTAGTTCAGGAAGACCGCTTCACCACGATCCACATTCAGGAACTGACCTGTGTGGCACGTGACACCAAGCTTGGGCCAGAGGAAATCACTGCCGACATCCCGAACGTGGGTGAAGCGGCACTGAACAAGCTGGACGAAGCCGGTATCGTTTACGTAGGTGCTGAAGTAGGCGCTGGCGACATCCTGGTGGGTAAGGTCACTCCGAAAGGCGAGACCCAACTGACTCCGGAAGAAAAACTGCTGCGTGCGATCTTCGGTGAAAAAGCCAGCGACGTTAAAGACACTTCCCTGCGCGTACCAACCGGTACCAAGGGCACTGTCATCGACGTACAGGTCTTCACCCGTGACGGCGTTGAGCGTGATGCTCGTGCACTGTCCATCGAGAAGACCCAGCTCGACGAGATCCGCAAGGATCTGAACGAAGAGTTCCGTATCGTTGAAGGCGCGACTTTCGAACGTCTGCGTTCCGCTCTGGTCGGCCACAAAGCCGAAGGCGGCGCCGGCCTGAAGAAAGGTCAGGACATCACCGACGAAGTACTCGACGGTCTTGAGCACGGCCAGTGGTTCAAGCTGCGCATGGCTGAAGATGCTCTGAACGAGCAGCTCGAGAAGGCTCAGGCCTACATCGTTGATCGCCGCCGTCTGCTGGACGACAAGTTCGAAGACAAGAAGCGCAAACTGCAGCAGGGCGATGACCTGGCTCCAGGCGTGCTGAAAATCGTCAAGGTTTACCTGGCAATCCGTCGTCGCATCCAGCCGGGCGACAAGATGGCCGGTCGTCACGGTAACAAAGGTGTGGTCTCCGTGATCATGCCGGTTGAAGACATGCCGCACGATGCCAATGGCACCCCGGTCGACGTCGTCCTCAACCCACTGGGCGTACCTTCGCGTATGAACGTTGGTCAGATTCTCGAAACTCACCTGGGCCTCGCGGCCAAGGGCTTGGGCGAGAAGATCAACCGCATGATCGAAGAGCAGCGTAAGGTTGCCGAGCTGCGCAAGTTCCTGCACGAGATCTACAACGAGATCGGCGGGCGTCAGGAAAGTCTTGATGACTTCTCCGACCAGGAGATCCTGGATCTGGCGAAAAACCTGCGTGGCGGCGTACCAATGGCCACTCCAGTGTTCGACGGCGCCAAGGAAAGCGAAATCAAGGCCATGCTGAAACTGGCAGACCTGCCAGAAAGCGGCCAGATGCAGCTGACCGACGGCCGTACCGGCAACAAGTTCGAGCGCCCGGTTACCGTTGGCTACATGTACATGCTGAAGCTGAACCACTTGGTAGACGACAAGATGCACGCTCGTTCTACCGGTTCGTACAGCCTGGTTACCCAGCAGCCGCTGGGTGGTAAGGCGCAGTTCGGTGGTCAGCGTTTCGGGGAGATGGAGGTCTGGGCACTGGAAGCATACGGTGCTGCATACACTCTGCAAGAAATGCTCACAGTGAAGTCGGACGATGTGAACGGCCGGACCAAGATGTACAAAAACATCGTGGACGGCGATCACCGTATGGAGCCGGGCATGCCCGAGTCCTTCAACGTGTTGATCAAAGAAATTCGTTCCCTCGGCATCGATATCGATCTGGAAACCGAATAACACGTGACGTGAATCGAGAGCGGGGCAGGATTGCCCGCTCTCTGCTCCGCCAGGAGGAAAGGCCTTGAAAGACCTACTGAATTTGCTGAAAAACCAGGGTCAAGTCGAAGAGTTCGACGCCATCCGTATCGGATTGGCATCGCCTGAGATGATCCGTTCGTGGTCGTTCGGTGAAGTTAAAAAGCCGGAAACCATCAACTACCGTACGTTCAAACCAGAACGTGACGGCCTGTTCTGCGCCAAGATCTTTGGCCCGGTAAAGGATTACGAGTGCCTGTGCGGTAAGTACAAGCGCTTGAAGCACCGTGGTGTGATCTGCGAGAAGTGCGGCGTTGAAGTTGCACTGGCAAAAGTTCGTCGTGAGCGCATGGCGCACATCGAACTGGCCTCGCCAGTTGCCCACATCTGGTTCCTGAAATCGCTGCCGTCGCGTATCGGCTTGCTGATGGACATGACCCTGCGTGATATCGAACGCGTTCTCTACTTCGAGAGCTACGTCGTTATCGATCCAGGCATGACCACCCTTGAAAAAGGTCAGCTGCTCAACGACGAGCAGTACTTCGAAGCGCTGGAGGAGTTCGGCGATGACTTTGATGCCCGCATGGGTGCCGAAGCTGTCCGCGAACTGCTGCACGCTATCGACCTGGAGCACGAGATTGGCCGCCTGCGTGAAGAAATTCCGCAAACCAACTCGGAAACCAAAATCAAGAAGCTGTCCAAGCGTCTGAAGTTGATGGAAGCCTTCCAGGGTTCCGGCAACCTTCCAGAATGGATGGTGCTGACCGTTCTGCCGGTTCTGCCGCCAGATCTGCGTCCACTGGTCCCGCTGGATGGCGGTCGTTTCGCGACTTCCGACCTCAACGATCTGTATCGTCGAGTGATCAACCGTAACAACCGTTTGAAGCGCCTGCTGGATCTGTCTGCTCCGGACATCATCGTGCGCAACGAAAAGCGTATGTTGCAGGAAGCTGTCGATGCGCTGCTCGACAACGGTCGTCGTGGCCGCGCTATCACCGGTTCCAACAAGCGTCCTCTGAAATCCCTGGCTGACATGATCAAGGGTAAGCAAGGTCGTTTCCGTCAGAACTTGCTCGGTAAGCGTGTTGACTACTCTGGTCGTTCGGTAATTACCGTAGGCCCGACCCTGCGTCTGCACCAGTGCGGTCTGCCGAAGAAAATGGCTCTCGAGCTGTTCAAGCCGTTCATTTTCGGCAAGCTGGAAATGCGTGGTCTCGCTACCACCATCAAAGCTGCCAAGAAGATGGTCGAGCGCGAGCTGCCAGAGGTTTGGGACGTTCTCGCTGAAGTGATCCGTGAACACCCGGTTCTCCTCAACCGTGCACCGACCCTTCACCGTCTGGGTATCCAAGCGTTTGAACCGGTACTGATCGAAGGTAAGGCTATCCAGCTGCACCCGCTGGTCTGCGCCGCGTACAACGCCGACTTCGACGGCGACCAAATGGCCGTGCACGTACCGCTGACGCTGGAAGCCCAGCTCGAAGCGCGTGCGTTGATGATGTCGACCAACAACATTCTGTCGCCAGCCAACGGTGAGCCAATCATCGTTCCGTCGCAGGACGTTGTATTGGGTCTGTACTACATGACGCGTGAAGCGATCAACGCCAAGGGCGAAGGTCGTGTGTTCGCGGATCTGCAGGAAGTTGACCGTGTGTTCCGTGCCGGCGAAGCCGCACTGCACGCGAAAGTCAAAGTGCGGATCAACGAAACCGTCAATGACCGTGATGGCGGCAGCGTGACCAACACCCGTATCGTCGACACCACTGTCGGCCGTGCGCTGTTGTTCCAGGTTGTGCCAAAAGGTCTGTCGTACGACGTCGTCAACCTGCCAATGAAGAAAAAGGCGATCTCCAAGCTGATCAACCAGTGCTACCGCGTGGTTGGTTTGAAAGAGACCGTGATCTTCGCTGACCAGTTGATGTACACAGGTTTTGCCTATTCGACCATTTCCGGCGTTTCCATCGGTGTTAACGACTTCGTTATCCCGGATGAAAAAGCTCGCATCATCGGTGCTGCCACCGACGAAGTGAAAGAAATCGAAAGTCAGTACGCCTCCGGCCTGGTAACCCAGGGCGAGAAGTACAACAAAGTGATCGACCTTTGGTCCAAGGCGAACGACGAAGTTTCCAAGGCGATGATGGCCAACCTCTCGAAAGAGAAAGTCATCGACCGTCATGGCGTCGAAGTCGAGCAAGAGTCCTTCAACTCGATGTACATGATGGCCGACTCGGGCGCACGGGGTTCTGCTGCGCAGATCCGTCAGCTCGCCGGTATGCGTGGCCTGATGGCCAAGCCGGACGGTTCCATCATCGAAACGCCGATTACTGCGAACTTCCGTGAAGGTTTGAGCGTACTCCAGTACTTCATCTCCACTCACGGTGCTCGTAAAGGTCTGGCGGATACCGCGTTGAAAACCGCTAACTCCGGTTACCTGACTCGTCGTCTGGTAGACGTGGCACAAGATCTGGTTGTAACCGAGATCGATTGCGGCACCGAGCACGGCCTGCTGATGACTCCGCACATTGAAGGCGGTGACGTTGTGGAGCCGCTGGGTGAGCGCGTATTGGGTCGTGTTATCGCCCGTGACGTGTTCAAGCCAGGTACCGAGGACGTCATCGTTCCTGCTGGCACCCTGGTAGATGAGAAGTGGGTCGAGTTCATCGAGCTGAACAGCATCGACGAAGTGATCGTGCGTTCGCCGATCAGTTGCGAAACCCGCTACGGCATCTGCGCCAAGTGCTACGGCCGTGATCTGGCTCGTGGTCACCAGGTGAACATCGGTGAAGCGGTTGGCGTTATCGCTGCCCAGTCCATCGGTGAGCCGGGTACCCAGCTGACCATGCGTACGTTCCACATCGGTGGTGCGGCAAGCCGGACCTCCGCAGCCGACAGCGTTCAGGTGAAGAATGGCGGTACCGTCCGTCTGCATAACCTGAAGCACGTTGAGCGAGTGGATGGTTGCCTGGTTGCTGTGTCCCGTTCCGGTGAGCTGGCGATTGCTGATGACTACGGTCGTGAGCGTGAGCGCTACAAGCTGCCGTACGGTGCTGTGATTTCGGTTAAAGAGGGTGACAAGGTCGACGCTGGCGCAATCGTGGCCAAGTGGGATCCGCACACTCACCCAATCGTTACCGAAATGAAAGGTACCGTGACCTACGTGGGCATGGAAGAAGGCATCACGATCAAGCGTCAGACTGACGAATTGACCGGTATGACCAACATTGAAGTACTCGACGCCAAAGATCGTCCAGCTGCTGGTAAAGACATCCGTCCTGCCGTGAAGATGGTCGACGACAACGGCAAGGATCTGTTGCTGCCAGGCACTGACGTAATCGCTCAGTACTTCCTGCCAGCCAACGCCTTGGTCGGTGTAGCGGATGGTGCGAAAATCGCGATCGGTGATGTTATCGCGCGTATTCCGCAAGAGACTTCGAAGACCCGTGACATCACCGGTGGTCTGCCGCGTGTTGCCGACTTGTTCGAAGCTCGTCGTCCGAAAGAAGCCTCGATTCTGGCTGAAGTCAGCGGCACCATCGCGTTCGGTAAAGAGACCAAAGGCAAGCGCCGTCTGGTTATCACTCCGAACGACGGTACCGATCCGTACGAAGAGCTGATTCCTAAGTGGCGTCACCTGAACGTCTTCGAAGGCGAACAGGTAAACCGCGGCGAAGTTATCTCCGACGGCCCGAGCGATCCACACGACATCCTGCGTCTGCTGGGTGTGAGTGCGCTGGCCAAGTACATTGTTAACGAGATCCAGGACGTTTACCGTCTGCAAGGCGTGAAGATCAACGATAAGCACATCGAGACCATCCTGCGTCAGATGCTGCGTAAAGTTGAAATCGCTGAATCTGGCGATTCCACTTTCATCAAGGGCGACCAGATGGAATTGACTCACGTCCTGGTAGAGAACGAGCGTTTGGCTGGCGACGACAAGTTCGTCTCCAAGTTCACTCGCGTTCTGCTGGGTATCACCAAGGCGTCGTTGTCCACCGAATCGTTCATCTCGGCGGCCTCTTTCCAAGAGACCACCCGCGTACTGACCGAAGCGGCGGTAACCGGCAAGCGCGATTACCTGCGCGGCCTGAAAGAAAACGTGGTCGTGGGTCGTCTGATCCCGGCGGGTACCGGTCTGGCTTATCACAGCGAGCGTAAGCGTCGCCGTGATGCTGACAAACCGTTGCGCGTAAGCGCCAGTGAAGTGGAAGCTGCACTGACCGAAGCGCTGAACTCGAGCGGTAACTGAGTTCTGCGACAAATGAGCGTAAGGCCCTGACCGCTCCGTTCGTCGAATCCCGACAGTTTGTCGAGGTTCGATGGGCGGAGAGGTTGGGGCCTTGCCTTGACTGGGGACAAGATCCTCTTTAGACTCTTGTACCCCTAAATTTGGCGGGAATTCGTTCCTGCCATTTTGCTTTTCTTGCAAGACAATAGCGTCGCAAGACAACAGTGGAGCTAGTAGATGGCAACTATCAACCAGCTGGTACGTCAGCCGCGTAAGCGTATCGTCGAGAAATCCGACGTGCCTGCGCTGCAGAACTGCCCGCAACGTCGTGGCGTATGCACCCGTGTGTATACCACCACGCCGAAAAAACCTAACTCGGCACTGCGTAAAGTATGCCGTGTGCGTCTGACCAACGGTTTCGAGGTTTCCTCGTACATCGGCGGTGAAGGCCACAACCTGCAAGAGCACAGCGTGGTACTGATCCGCGGCGGTCGTGTAAAAGACTTGCCAGGTGTTCGTTACCACACCGTACGCGGCTCCTTGGATACTTCCGGCGTTAAAGGTCGTAACCAGGGTCGTTCGAAGTACGGTACCAAGAAGCCTAAGTAGTAGCGGCTTTTTGTAAAAACTGAATCATCTTATTTTCTGAGTCGATAAGAGTAAGGTCGGAGGCGTCCCGCAAGGGCACCGATTCCGAGCGAACCTGAAGACCGTTTGAGGGCTTATCCATGCCAAGAAGACGCGTAGCAGCCAAGCGCGAAGTGCTTGACGATCCAAAATACGGAAGCCAAATCCTGGCCAAGTTCATGAACCACGTGATGGAAAGCGGCAAGAAAGCCGTTGCCGAGCGTATCGTTTATGGCGCGCTGGAGAAGGTTAAAGAGCGCAAGAACAGCGATCCCCTGGAAATCTTCGAGAAAGCTCTCGACGCCATCGCTCCGCTGGTCGAAGTGAAGTCGCGCCGTGTAGGCGGTGCTACTTACCAGGTTCCGGTCGAAGTTCGCCCGTCCCGTCGTAACGCCCTGGCAATGCGCTGGTTGGTAGACTTCGCCCGTAAGCGCGGCGAGAAGTCTATGGCTCTGCGTTTGGCCGGCGAACTGTTGGATGCTGCTGAAGGTAAAGGTGCTGCTGTTAAGAAGCGTGAAGACGTGCACCGTATGGCCGAAGCTAACAAAGCTTTCTCGCACTACCGCTTCTAATTTTAGCTTCACTAATTTTGCGAGGGCTTTATGGCTCGTACTACTCCGATTAGTCGCTACCGTAACATCGGTATCGTCGCTCACGTGGATGCTGGTAAAACCACCACCACCGAGCGCGTCCTTTTTTACACTGGCAAAAGTCACAAGATGGGCGAGGTGCATGACGGCGCCGCGACCACAGACTGGATGGTGCAGGAGCAGGAGCGTGGTATTACCATTACTTCTGCTGCGATCACCGCCTTCTGGAAAGGTTCTGCCAAGCAGTACAAAGACGAGCATCGCTTCAACGTAATCGATACCCCGGGTCACGTAGACTTCACCATTGAAGTTGAACGTTCCCTGCGCGTACTCGACGGCGCTGTCGTTGTGTTCTGCGGTACTTCGGGTGTTGAGCCTCAGTCGGAAACCGTATGGCGTCAAGCCAACAAATACGGCGTTCCACGTCTTGTTTACGTCAACAAGATGGACCGTGCTGGTGCGAACTTCCTGCGCGTGATCGGTCAGATCAAGCAGCGTCTGGGTCACACTCCGGTGCCAATCCAGTTGGCCATTGGTTCGGAAGACAACTTCCAAGGGCAGATCGATCTGCTCAACATGGAAGCCGTCTACTGGAACGATGCTGACAAGGGCATGACTCCGCGTCGTGAAGCTATCCCTGCTGAGCTGCAGGAACTGGCTGACGAATGGCGCAACAACATGGTTGAGGCTGCTGCCGAAGCCAACGAAGAGCTGATGAACAAGTACCTCGAAGGTGAAGAACTCACCAACGAGGAGATCAAGGCTGCTCTGCGTCAGCGTACTATCGCTGGTGAGATCGTCTTGGCTGTTTGCGGTTCTTCCTTCAAGAACAAGGGTGTTCCCCTGGTTCTCGACGCCGTTATCGACTACCTGCCTGCACCTACCGATATTCCTGCCATCAAGGGTACTGACCCGGATGACGAGACTATCGAACTGGAGCGTCATGCAGACGATGCGGAGCCGTTCTCGGCTCTGGCGTTCAAGATCGCTACCGACCCATTCGTGGGTACTTTGACCTTCGTCCGCGTTTACTCGGGCGTGTTGAGCTCCGGCGACGGCGTGATCAACTCGGTTAAAGGCAAGAAAGAGCGCGTGGGTCGTATGGTGCAAATGCACGCAAACGCCCGTGAAGAGATCAAGGAAGTACGCGCTGGTGACATCGCGGCCCTGATCGGCATGAAGGACGTCACCACTGGTGAAACCCTCTGCAACGCTGACAAGCCAATCATCCTGGTTCGCATGGACTTCCCGGAGCCGGTTATTTCGGTTGCCGTAGAGCCTAAGACCAAGGACGACCAGGAAAAAATGGGTATCGCTCTGGGCAAGCTTGCTCAGGAAGATCCATCTTTCCGCGTTAAAACCGATGAAGAGACTGGTCAAACGATCATCTCCGGCATGGGCGAGCTGCACTTGGACATCCTGGTTGACCGGATGCGCCGTGAGTTCAACGTCGAAGCCAACATCGGCAAGCCTCAGGTTTCCTATCGTGAGCGCATCACGAAGAACTGTGAAATCGAAGGCAAGTTCGTTCGTCAGTCCGGCGGTCGTGGCCAGTTCGGTCACTGCTGGATTCGTTTTGCTCCTGCTGACGAAGGTCAGGAAGGTCTGCAATTCCTGAACGAAGTGGTAGGTGGTGTGGTTCCTAAGGAATACATCCCGGCTATCCAGAAGGGTATCGAAGAGCAGATGAAGAACGGCGTTGTTGCCGGCTATCCGCTGATCGGCCTGAAGGCTACCGTGTTTGATGGTTCTTACCACGACGTCGACTCCAACGAGATGGCGTTCAAGGTGGCTGCTTCCATGGCGACCAAGCAACTGGCCCAGAAGGGCGGTGGTGAGTTGCTCGAGCCGATCATGGCGGTAGAAGTTGTTACGCCTGAAGACTACATGGGTGACGTGATGGGCGACCTCAACCGTCGTCGCGGCATGATCCTGGGTATGGAAGACACGGTTTCCGGCAAGGTAATTCGTGCTGAAGTGCCGTTGGGTGAGATGTTCGGTTATGCAACCGACGTTCGCTCCATGTCCCAAGGTCGCGCAAGCTACTCCATGGAATTCAAAAAATACAATCCAGCTCCGACGCACATCGTCGAAACTGTCACCAAAAAACAAGGCTGATTCAGCCCTTTAGGCAAGGAGTTAATTGTCGTGGCTAAAGAAAAATTTGATCGTTCCCTACCGCACGTCAACGTTGGCACCATCGGTCACGTCGACCACGGTAAAACCACGCTGACTGCTGCTCTGACTCGCGTCTGCTCCGAAGTTTTCGGTTCGGCTGTTGTTGCTTTCGACAAAATCGACAGCGCTCCAGAAGAAAAGGCTCGTGGTATCACCATCAATACTGCGCACGTTGAATACAACTCGCTGATCCGTCACTACGCTCACGTTGACTGCCCAGGTCACGCTGACTACGTGAAGAACATGATCACCGGTGCTGCTCAGATGGACGGCGCTATCCTGGTTTGCTCGGCCGCTGATGGTCCGATGCCACAAACCCGTGAGCACATCCTGCTGTCCCGTCAGGTTGGCGTTCCGTACATCGTTGTCTTCCTGAACAAGGCTGACATGGTAGACGACGCTGAGCTGCTGGAACTGGTTGAGATGGAAGTGCGCGATCTGCTGAGCACTTACGACTTCCCAGGTGACGACACTCCGATCATCATCGGTTCGGCTCTGATGGCTCTGAACGGCCAAGACGACAACGAAATGGGCACCACTGCCGTTCGTAAACTGGTTGAGACTCTGGATAGCTACATCCCAGATCCAGTTCGTGTTATCGACAAGCCGTTCCTGATGCCAATCGAAGACGTATTCTCGATCTCGGGTCGCGGTACTGTTGTGACTGGTCGTATCGAGCGCGGTATCGTCAAGGTTCAGGATCCACTGGAAATCGTTGGTCTGCGTGACACTACCGTCACCACCTGCACCGGTGTTGAAATGTTCCGTAAGCTGCTCGACGAAGGTCGTGCTGGCGAGAACTGCGGCGTGCTGCTGCGCGGCACCAAGCGTGACGACGTTGAGCGTGGCCAGGTTCTGGTCAAGCCAGGTTCGGTTAAGCCGCACACTACCTTCGAAGCTGAAGTGTACGTGTTGAGCAAAGAAGAAGGCGGTCGTCACACTCCGTTCTTCAAAGGCTACCGTCCACAGTTCTACTTCCGGACCACTGACGTGACCGGTAACTGCGAACTGCCGGAAGGCGTTGAAATGGTAATGCCAGGCGACAACATCAAAATGGTTGTCACCCTGATCAAAACCATCGCAATGGAAGATGGTCTGCGTTTCGCTATCCGTGAAGGCGGTCGTACCGTCGGCGCTGGCGTCGTAGCCAAAATCATCGCTTAAGTAAGTGATGACTTGAAAAAAGCCCCCGCTCAGCGGGGGCTTTTTTTATTGAGTTGACACTGCGATAGCCCGTCTATAGAATTGCGCCTCCTTTTAACGGGCGTATTGCGCTCGCTGGGAATAGCAGCCGGAGTCTGAAATCCAATGCAAAATCAGCAAATCCGTATCAGGTTGAAGGCTTTTGACCATCGCCTGATCGACCAATCCACCCAGGAAATCGTGGAAACCGCGAAACGTACTGGTGCTCAAGTGCGTGGTCCAATTCCACTGCCTACCCGTAAAGAGCGGTTCACCGTTCTGGTCTCCCCGCACGTCAACAAAGACGCGCGTGACCAGTACGAGATCCGTACTCATAAGCGCGTTCTGGACATCGTCCAGCCAACGGATAAAACCGTTGATGCACTTATGAAGCTTGATCTTGCGGCCGGTGTGGAAGTGCAGATCAGCCTCGGCTAAGACTCGGTCTTAGTCGTGTAACGCTCTGAAATGGGCGGCCATAGCGGGTGAAAGCCCCGTACACTCATGAGGTTTACAACATGACTATTGGTGTAGTCGGTCGTAAATGCGGTATGACCCGTATTTTCACCGAAGAAGGTGTCTCCATTCCGGTCACGGTCATTGAGATCGAGCCGAATCGCGTCACCCAGTTCAAAACTGAAGAAACCGATGGCTATCGTGCAGTGCAAGTCACTGTCGGCGAGCGTCGCGCTTCGCGTGTTACAGCCGCTCAGGCTGGCCACTTCGCTAAGGCGAACGTTGCCGCTGGTCGTACCGTAATGGAATTCCGCCTTGAAGAAGGCGAGTACCAGGCCGGCGATCTGATCAACGCTGAAATCTTCGCTGCTGGTCAACTGGTTGATGTAACCGGTCAGTCCAAAGGTAAAGGCTTCCAGGGTACGATCAAGCGTTGGAACTTCCGCGGGCAAGATAATACCCACGGTAACTCCGTGTCCCACCGCGTTCCAGGCTCTATCGGCCAGTGCCAGACTCCTGGTCGTGTATTCAAGGGCAAAAAAATGTCCGGTCATATGGGCGCTGAGCGCGTGACCGTGCAGTCCCTCGAAGTAGTGCGCGTGGACGCTGAACGCAATCTGTTGTTGGTCAAGGGCGCTGTTCCTGGCGCTACTGGCGGCAACTTGGTTGTACGTCCAGCAGCCAAGGCTCGCGGTTAAGGGGAAGCTGACATGCAATTAAATGTAAATGACGCTCAAGCGATCGAAGTTTCCGAACTGACATTTGGCGGCGAGTTTAACGAGACGCTGGTTCACCAAGCAGTCGTGGCCTACATGGCTGGCGGCCGTCAGGGTAGCAAGCAGCAAAAGACCCGTTCCGACGTTCGTGGTGGCGGTAAGCGCCCATGGCGTCAGAAAGGTACTGGCCGTGCTCGTGCCGGTACTATCCGTAGCCCAATCTGGCGCGGCGGCGGCACCACTTTCGCAGCACGTCCACAGGATCACTCCCAGAAGCTGAACAAGAAGATGTATCGCGCAGCAATGCGTTCCATCCTTGCTGAGCTGGTGCGTACTGATCGTCTGGTCGTGGTTCAGGATTTCGCCGTTGAAACGCCGAAAACCAAAGACCTGCTGGGCAAGCTGAACAACATGAGCCTGACCGACGTTCTGATCGTGTCGGACGCTGTTGATCAGAACCTGTACCTGGCTGCTCGTAACCTGCCACACGTTGATGTACGTGACGTGCAAGGTTCCGATCCAGTTAGTCTGATCGCATACGACAAGGTGTTGATCACCGTGTCGGCCGTGAAGAAATTCGAGGAGCTGCTGGGATGAACCAGGAACGCGTATTTAAAGTTCTGCTTGGCCCGCACGTTTCCGAGAAGGCTACGGTTCTGGCAGACAAGAAAGGCCAGTTCGTTTTCAAGGTTGCTACTGATGCAACCAAGCTGGAAATCAAGAAGGCCGTCGAAAGCCTGTTCAGCGTGAAAGTAGAGCGTGTTACTACCCTGAATGTTCTGGGTAAGAGCAAGCGCACTGCTCGCGGTCTGGGCAAGCGTAATGACTGGAAGAAGGCAGTTATCTCCCTTCAGCCAGGCCAAGATCTCGATTTCAGCAGCAGTGCTGAGTAAGGAAGGGGTGCATCATGGCAATCGTTAAATGCAAACCGACTTCCCCTGGCCGCCGTTTTGTGGTCAAGGTGGTCAACCAGGAGCTGCATAAAGGCGCTCCTCACGCACCGCTGCTCGAGAAAAAATCGAAGACTGGTGGTCGTAACAACAATGGCCGTATTACTACCCGTCATATCGGTGGTGGTCATAAGCAGCATTATCGTATGGTCGATTTCCGTCGCAACGACAAAGATGGCATCGTCGCCACTGTCGAGCGTATCGAATACGATCCAAACCGTACTGCTCACATCGCACTGCTGTGCTACGCAGACGGCGAGCGCCGCTACATCATCGCCCCTAAAGGCGTGAGTGCTGGCGACCAGCTGATCGCAGGCGCACTGGCTCCAATCAAGCCAGGCAACGCTCTGCAACTGCGCAACATTCCAGTCGGTTCCACCGTACACGGCATCGAACTGAAGCCGGGTAAAGGCGCTCAGATCGCTCGTTCCGCTGGTGCTTCGGCTCAGTTGATCGCTCGTGAAGGCGTTTACGTGACCCTGCGTCTGCGTTCCGGTGAAATGCGTAAAGTCCTGGCTGAATGCCGTGCGACCCTGGGCGAAGTCTCGAACTCCGAGCACAGCCTGCGTTCGCTGGGTAAAGCTGGTGCCAAACGCTGGCGTGGCGTTCGCCCAACCGTTCGTGGTGTTGCCATGAACCCGGTTGACCACCCACATGGTGGTGGTGAAGGTCGTACCTCTGGTGGTCGTCATCCGGTATCGCCATGGGGCTTCCCGACTAAGGGCGCGAAGACTCGTGGTAATAAGCGTACCGACAAAATGATCGTCCGTCGTCGCAAGTAAATAGAGGGATACGACAGTGCCACGTTCTCTGAAAAAAGGTCCTTTTATCGATCTTCACCTACTGAAGAAGATCGAAGTGGCGGCGGAAAAGAATGATCGCAAACCGGTGAAAACCTGGTCGCGTCGTTCGATGATCCTGCCACAAATGGTCGGTCTGACCATCGCAGTACACAACGGTCGTCAACACGTCCCAGTTCTCGTTAACGAAGACATGGTCGGCCACAAACTGGGCGAGTTCGCCGGTACCCGCACTTATCGTGGGCACGTGGCAGACAAGAAAGCCAAGCGTTAAGGGGTTAGGAAATGGAAGTAGCCGCTAAGTTGTCGGGCGCTCGAATCTCCGCCCAGAAAGCCCGCTTGGTCGCCGACCAGATCCGCGGGAAGAAGGTGGGCGAAGCGCTCAACCTGTTGGCTTTCAGCAGTAAGAAAGCCGCCGAGATCATGAAGAAAGTGCTGGAGTCGGCCGTAGCCAACGCCGAGCATAACGAAGGCGCAGACGTTGATGACCTGAAGGTCAGCACCGTTTTCGTCAACGAAGGGCGTTCGCTGAAGCGCATCATGCCACGTGCCAAAGGCCGTGCTGATCGCATCGTCAAGCGGTCTTGCCATATCACTGTCAAGGTTGCTGACAAGTAACGGAGTCGAAGAGATGGGTCAGAAAGTACATCCCATTGGCATTCGCCTGGGAATCGTCAAGGAGCACACCTCCGTCTGGTACGCAGACGGTCGGACTTATGCGGACTACTTGTTCGCTGATCTGAAGGTGCGTGAGTATCTCCAAGACAAACTAAAAAGCGCGTCCGTAAGCCGTATCGATATCCATCGTCCGGCCCAAACTGCACGTATCACCATCCACACCGCTCGCCCAGGTATCGTTATCGGGAAGAAAGGTGAAGATGTTGAGAAACTGCGCCAGGACCTGACCAAGCAAATGGGTGTGCCTGTGCACATCAATATCGAAGAGATCCGCAAGCCGGAGCTCGACGGTATGCTGGTTGCGCAGAGCGTAGCTCAGCAGCTGGAGCGTCGCGTAATGTTCCGTCGCGCTATGAAGCGCGCTGTTCAGAACGCCATGCGCATTGGTGCCAAAGGCATCAAAATCCAAGTGAGCGGTCGTCTCGGCGGTGCTGAAATCGCACGTACTGAATGGTATCGCGAAGGTCGTGTGCCACTGCACACCCTGCGTGCCGACATCGACTATGCCAACTACGAAGCTCACACCACCTACGGTGTGATCGGTGTAAAGGTTTGGATCTTCAAAGGCGAAGTAATTGGTGGTCGCCAAGAAGAGCTGAAACCACAAGCACCAGCGCCTCGTAAAAAAGCTGCTAAGTAAGGGGTACGCCAAATGTTGCAACCAAAGCGTACGAAGTTCCGCAAGCAAATGACTGGCCACAACCGTGGTCTGGCATTGCGCGGTAGCAAAGTCAGCTTCGGCGAGTATGCGCTGAAGTCTGTAGCTCGTGGTCGTCTCACCGCTCGTCAGATCGAGTCAGCGCGTCGTGCTCTGACCCGTCACGTAAAACGTGGTGGCAAGATCTGGATCCGTGTGTTCCCGGACAAGCCTGTAACCAAAAAGCCACTCGAAGTTCGGATGGGTAAAGGTAAGGGTAACGTGGAATACTGGGTTGCCCAGATTCAGCCAGGCAAAGTCCTGTATGAAATCGAGGGTGTTTCTGAAGAGTTGGCGCGTGAGGCGTTCGCCCTGGCTGCTGCAAAGCTGCCACTCGCCACCTCCTTTGTTAAGCGGACGGTGATGTGATGAAAGCGAATGAACTTCGTGAAAAATCAGCACAGCAGCTGAACGAGCAACTGCTCGGCCTGCTGCGCGACCAGTTCAATCTGCGTATGCAGAAAGCAACTGGCCAGTTGGGGCAGTCTCATCTGCTCTCGCAAGTTAAGCGTGACATCGCTCGCGTGAAGACTGTGCTCAACCAGCAGGCAGGTAAGTAATCATGGCTGAAGCCGAAAAAACTGTCCGTACGCTGACTGGCCGTGTTGTCAGCGACAAGATGGACAAGACCATCACCGTTCTGATCGAGCGTCGCGTTAAGCACCCGATCTACGGTAAATACGTTAAGCGTTCGACTAAGCTGCACGCGCACGACGAAACCAATCAGTGCCACATCGGCGACAAAGTCACTATTCGTGAAACTCGTCCGCTGGCCAAGACCAAGTCTTGGGCACTGGTTGATGTTCTCGAACGCGCTGTGGAAGTCTAAGGACTAGGGGTCGGAGAAATTATATGATTCAGACTCAATCCATGCTCGATGTGGCCGATAACAGCGGCGCACGCCGCGTTATGTGCATCAAGGTGCTGGGTGGCTCCCATCGTCGTTACGCTGGTATCGGTGACATCATCAAAGTTACCGTGAAGGAAGCAATTCCTCGCGGTAAAGTGAAAAAAGGCCAAGTGATGACTGCTGTTGTAGTCCGCACTCGTCACGGCGTTCGCCGTGCTGATGGCTCCATTATCCGCTTTGATGGCAACGCTGCTGTTCTGTTGAACAACAAGCAAGAGCCGATCGGCACCCGTATCTTTGGGCCAGTGACCCGTGAACTTCGTACTGAGAAGTTCATGAAGATCGTCTCGCTCGCCCCAGAAGTGCTGTAAGGAGATCCGACATGCAAAAGATTCGTCGTGACGACGAGATCATCGTGATCGCCGGCAAAGACAAAGGTAAGCGCGGTAAGGTGCTTAAGGTTCTCGCTAACAACCGTCTGGTTATTGGCGGTCTGAACCTGGTCAAGCGTCATACCAAGCCTAACCCGATGTCGGGCGTACAAGGCGGTATCGTCGAAAAAGAGGCTCCACTGGACGCTTCTAACGTCGCCATTTTCAACGGCGAAACCAACAAGGCTGACCGCGTTGGTTTCAAAGTAGAAGACGGCAAGAAAATTCGTGTCTTCAAGTCGACCCAAAAAGCGGTTGATGCTTGAACACTGCTAGGTAGATAAGACCATGGCACGACTAAAAGAGATTTACCGGAAGGAAATCGCTCCGAAACTTAAGGAAGAACTTAAGCTTTCGAACGTGATGGAAGTTCCGCGCGTTACCAAAATCACCCTGAACATGGGTCTGGGCGAAGCGATCGGCGACAAAAAAGTCATCGAGCACGCTGTTGCTGACCTGGAAAAGATCACCGGTCAAAAAGTCGTTGTGACTTACGCTCGGAAATCCATCGCTGGCTTTAAAGTCCGTGAAGGTTGGCCGATCGGCGTCAAAGTGACTCTGCGCCGTGAGCGTATGTACGAGTTCCTGGATCGTCTGCTGTCGATCTCCCTGCCTCGGGTTCGCGACTTCCGCGGCCTGAATGCCAAGTCCTTCGATGGTCGTGGTAACTACAGCATGGGCGTGAAAGAGCAGATCATTTTCCCGGAAATCGATTACGACAAGATCGACGCTCTCCGCGGTCTGGACATTACCCTGACCACCACTGCCAAGAACGATGATGAAGGCCGCGCTCTGCTGCGTGCTTTCAAATTCCCGTTCCGCAACTGATTGGAGTAGGAAAATGGCCAAGAAGAGCATGAAAAACCGTGAGCTGAAGCGTCAGCTCACCGTTGCCAAGTACGCCACCAAGCGTGCAGCGCTGAAAGCTATCATCGTTGATCTGAACGCAAGTCCAGAAGCGCGTTGGGAAGCTACCGTAGCTCTGCAGAAGCAGCCACGTGATGCAAGCGCTGCGCGCATGCGTAACCGCTGCCGCCTGACTGGTCGTCCGCACGGCGTTTACCGCAAGTTCGGCCTTGGCCGTAACAAGCTGCGTGAAGCTGCAATGCGTGGTGACGTACCAGGTCTGGTTAAAGCCAGCTGGTAAGTGCTGTCAAAGTCTCGATGGTCGGGATCGCATGATCCCGACCATCGGTGGCCTTGAATCTGAATCAAGCCCCTTTTGGGGCTTGTTTCATTTCCGGAGTGTGTCTAGAATATCCGGCTCGCCTGAGCCCGTGTTTTTTATGCTCGGAGATTCTCGGCGACACGTAGTAGCCGCAAGGCTAATTTTTCTGTATTAGGAGCGTCTAGCCCATGAGTATGCAGGACCCGTTAGCGGACATGCTAACTCGAATCCGTAATGCCCAGATGGCTGAAAAGTCCGTCGTAAGCATGCCGTCTTCCACGTTGAAGGTGGCTGTAGCTAAAGTCCTGAAGGACGAAGGTTACATCGCGGGTTATCAGATCAGCAGCGAAATCAAACCACTGCTGTCTATCGAGCTGAAATATTTCGAAGGCCGTCCGGTCATCGAAGAAGTGAAGCGCGTTAGCCGTCCAGGCCTGCGTCAGTACAAGTCCGTCGATGATCTGCCAAAAGTTCGTGGCGGTCTCGGTGTGTCTATCGTCTCCACCAACAAAGGTGTGATGACGGATCGTGCTGCGCGCGCTGCCGGTGTCGGCGGCGAAGTTCTTTGCACTGTGTTCTAAGGGGGGATAAGCATGTCTCGCGTCGCTAAGAACCCCGTTAAGCTGCCAGCCGGTGTCGAAGTAAAATTCGCAGGCCAACAGCTTTCGGTGAAGGGTGCCAAGGGTACTCTTGAACTGAACATCCATTCGTCCGTTGAGATCGTTGAAGAAGCCGGTGAGCTGCGTTTTGCTGCTCGCAATGGCGATCAACAGACTCGCGCAATGGCTGGTACCACTCGTGCGTTGGTAAACAACATGGTCCAAGGCGTAAGCCAAGGCTTCGAGCGCAAGCTCCAGCTGGTCGGTGTTGGTTACAAAGCGCAAGCAAAAGGCACAGTGCTGAACCTGGCTCTCGGCTTCTCGCACCCAGTGGATTACGAACTGCCGGAAGGCATCACCGCTGAGACTCCTAGCCAGACCGATATCCTGATCAAGGGCATCGACAAGCAGCTGGTAGGTCAAGTGGCCGCCGAGATCCGCGACTTCCGTCCACCAGAGCCGTACAAAGGCAAAGGTGTGCGCTACGCGGACGAAGTCGTCCGTCGTAAAGAAGCCAAGAAGAAGTAGGGCATAGCAAATGACCGACAAAAAAGTTACTCGACTGCGTCGCGCTCGCAAAGCACGCCTGAAAATGCACGAACTCGAAGTCGTGCGTCTCTGCGTGTTCCGCTCTTCGCAGCACATCTACGCCCAGGTCATTTCGGCCGACGGCAACAAAGTTCTGGCATCTGCCTCGACTTTGGACAAAGAACTGCGTGATGGTGCCACTGGCAACATTGACGCGGCCACAAAGGTTGGCCAGCTGGTCGCTACGCGTGCTAAGGCCGCTGGCGTCTCGCAAGTGGCTTTCGACCGCTCTGGCTTCAAGTACCACGGCCGCGTTAAAGCGCTGGCTGATGCTGCTCGTGAAGCTGGGCTGGAGTTCTAAGTTATGTCAAATAACGACCAAAAGCGCGACGAAGGCTACATCGAGAAGCTGGTTCAAGTTAACCGCGTAGCCAAAACCGTTAAAGGCGGCCGTATCTTCACCTTCACCGCGTTGACCGTGGTTGGTGATGGTAAGGGCCGTGTTGGCTTCGGCCGTGGCAAGTCGCGTGAAGTGCCTGCTGCAATCCAGAAGGCAATGGAAGCTGCTCGTCGCAACATGATCCAAGTGGACCTGAACGGCACCACTCTGCAGTACGCAATGAAATCCGCCCATGGCGCTTCCAAGGTGTACATGCAGCCTGCTTCTGAAGGTACCGGTATCATCGCTGGCGGCGCTATGCGTGCTGTCCTCGAGGTTGCTGGCGTTCAGAACGTTCTGGCCAAGTGCTACGGCTCGACTAACCCGGTAAACGTGGTTCACGCCACTTTCAAAGGTTTGAAAGCTATGCAATCTCCTGAATCCATTGCCGCCAAGCGTGGCAAAAGCGTCAAGGAGATCTTCTGATCATGGCTACCGTTAAAGTAACGCTGATCAAAAGCATGACCGGCCGCATCCCTAACCACAAACTGTGCGTTAAGGGTCTGGGTCTGCGTCGCATCGGTCACACTGTAGAAGTACTGGATACTCCCGAGAATCGCGGGATGATCAACAAGGCTTACTACATGCTGCGTGTCGAGGGTTAATCGATGAAACTCAATGATCTGAGTCCAGCGCCGGGTTCCCGTCGCGAAAAGCATCGTCCGGGCCGTGGTATCGGTAGCGGTTTGGGTAAGACTGGTGGCCGTGGCCACAAAGGTCAAACCTCCCGCTCCGGTGGCACCATTGCTCCAGGCTTTGAAGGCGGTCAACAGCCGCTGCATCGTCGCCTGCCTAAGTTCGGTTTCGTTTCCCTGAAGGCCATGGATCGCGCAGAAGTGCGTCTGTCCGAGCTGGCTAAAGTGGAAGGCGACATCGTCACTGTGCAGTCCCTGAAAGATGCCAACGTGATCAACGTCAACGTACAGCGTGTGAAAATCATGCTGTCCGGTGAAGTGACTCGCGCTGTCACTATCGGCAAGGGAATCGGCGCCACCAAAGGTGCGCGTGCGGCTATCGAAGCAGCTGGCGGCAAGTTCGAGGAATAAATGGCTAAGCAAGGTGCTCTCTCTGCGCTCGGCAAAGGCGGTATGTCTGAACTCTGGGCTCGTCTGCGTTTTCTGTTCCTGGCGATTATCGTCTACCGAATAGGCGCACACATCCCGGTTCCAGGTATCAACCCGGACCGACTCGCGGACCTGTTTCGACAGAATGAGGGGACCATTCTTAGCTTGTTCAACATGTTTTCCGGCGGCGCGCTGGAGCGGATGAGCATCTTTGCACTGGGGATCATGCCGTACATCTCGGCATCGATCATCATGCAACTGATGACAGCCGTCAGCCCGCAGTTGGAGCAGTTGAAGAAGGAAGGTGAAGCTGGGCGTCGCAAGATCGCTCAGTACACCCGCTACGGCACTGTCGTCCTCGCTCTCGTCCAGGCCATTGGCATGTCCATTGGTCTGGCAGGGCAGGGCGTTGCGTTCACTGGTGACTTTGGCTTCCATTTCGTTGCGGTAACCACGTTTGTGGCGGGCGCAATGTTCATGATGTGGCTGGGTGAGCAGATTACTGAGCGTGGTGTTGGCAACGGTATCTCGATGTTGATATTCGCAGGTATCGTCGCCGGTCTTCCGAGAGCGATCGGGCAGTCTTTCGAGTCTGCGCGTCAGGGTGATATCAACATTTTCGCCCTGGTTGCCATCGGTTTGCTGGCAGTAGCGATTATCGGTTTTGTGGTGTTCATTGAGCGTGGTCAGCGTCGTATCGCTGTTCACTACGCCAAGCGTCAGCAGGGCCGCAAGGTTTTTGCTGCGCAGACCAGCCACCTGCCGCTGAAGGTGAACATGGCCGGTGTTATTCCGGCTATTTTCGCGAGCAGCATCTTGCTGTTCCCGGCTTCGTTGGGTACCTGGTTTGGTCAGTCTGAAGGTTTGGGCTGGCTGCAGGACATCTCGCAGTCGATCGCTCCTGGTCAGCCGTTGAATATTCTGCTGTTTAGTGCAGGGATTATTTTCTTCTGCTTCTTCTATACGGCGTTGATGTTCAATCCGAAAGACGTAGCGGAAAACCTGAAGAAGTCCGGTGCCTTTATTCCGGGCATCCGTCCAGGTGAGCAGTCTGCGCGCTACATTGATGGCGTTCTGACTCGTTTGACCCTGTTCGGTGCTCTCTATATGACGGCCGTGTGTCTGTTGCCCCAGTTCCTGGTGGTTGCGGCAAACGTTCCGTTCTACCTTGGCGGGACCTCGTTGCTGATCGTCGTCGTGGTTGTGATGGACTTCATGTCCCAAGTACAATCGCACCTCGTTTCGCACCAGTACGAATCCCTGATGAAGAAAGCCAACCTGAAGGGTTACGGCAGCGGCATGCTGCGCTGACCCATAAGGTTCGAGGAGTTGGTGATGAAAGTTCGTGCATCGGTGAAAAAGCTGTGCCGTAACTGCAAGATTATTCGCCGCGAAGGTGTTGTTCGAGTAATTTGCAGCGCGGAACCGCGTCACAAACAGCGCCAAGGCTGAGTGTGATTGTGCTTCAAGCCCGGCAGCTAGTGCGCTGCCGGGTTGATTATTTGTTATTACAGCGATATTATCTCGCGCCCTATTTCTTGGCTTCCGGGGCGTAGGTAGCTGTCAATTGGAGTCCCACTGAATGGCCCGTATTGCAGGCGTCAACATTCCAGATAACAAGCATACTGTTATCTCGCTGACCTACATCTATGGTGTTGGTCGCACTACTGCACAGAAGATCTGTGCAGTGACTGGGGTAAACCCAGCAGCAAAGATCAAAGATCTGAGCGACGAGCAAATTGAACAGCTGCGTGGCGAAGTGGCGAAGTTCACCACTGAAGGTGATCTGCGTCGCGAAATCAACATGAAAATCAAGCGCTTGATGGACCTCGGTTGCTATCGCGGTCTGCGTCATCGTCGTGGTCTGCCAGTACGCGGTCAGCGTACCAAGACCAACGCGCGTACCCGTAAAGGTCCGCGTAAGCCGATCCGCAAGTAATCGCCCCAGCGAATCGACAGGAAAATTATCATGGCAAAACCTGCTGCTCGTCCTCGTAAAAAAGTTAAAAAGACAGTGGTTGATGGCATCGCCCACATCCATGCATCTTTTAACAACACAATCGTGACCATCACCGACCGTCAAGGTAACGCGCTTTCTTGGGCTACCTCCGGTGGTTCGGGTTTCCGCGGTTCCCGCAAGTCCACCCCGTTTGCTGCTCAAGTAGCTGCTGAACGTGCTGGTCAAGCTGCGCTGGAATATGGCCTGAAAAACCTCGACGTTAACGTCAAGGGTCCAGGTCCAGGTCGTGAGTCCGCTGTCCGTGCTTTGAACGGCTGTGGCTATAAGATCGCCAGCATCACCGACGTGACGCCAATCCCGCACAACGGGTGCCGTCCGCCGAAGAAGCGCCGCGTGTAATCCAGGAGATTGTAAAGAATGGCTCGTTACATTGGTCCAAAATGCAAACTCGCTCGTCGCGAAGGCACCGATCTCTTCCTGAAGAGCGGCGTGCGCGCGATCGAATCGAAGTGCAACATTGAAGCAGCACCTGGTATCCACGGCCAACGCCGCGGTCGCCAGTCCGACTACGGCACCCAACTGCGTGAAAAGCAGAAAGTCCGTCGTATCTACGGCGTTCTCGAGCGTCAGTTCAGCGGCTACTACAAAGAAGCTGCTGGCAAGAAAGGTGCAACCGGTGAAAACCTGCTGCAACTGCTCGAATGCCGTCTGGACAACGTTGTATACCGTATGGGCTTTGGTTCGACTCGTGCCGAATCCCGTCAGCTGGTATCGCACAAATCCGTCAGCGTTAACGGTCAGACCGTAAACGTGCCGTCGTACCAGGTTCGTGCTGGTGACGTGGTCGCGATTCGCGAGAAAGCAAAGAACCAACTTCGCATTGTCCAAGCTCTCGATCTGTGTGCCCAACGTGGCCGCGTAGAATGGGTAGAAGTAGACACTGAGAAGAAGTCGGGCGTTTTCAAGAACGTTCCAGCTCGCAGTGATCTGTCCGCCGACATCAACGAAAGCCTGATTGTCGAGCTCTACTCCAAGTAAGGGCTAGAAAATAGGTGCATCCATGCAGATTTCGGTAAATGAGTTCCTGACACCCCGCCATATTGATGTGCAGGTTGTCAGTCCAACCCGCGCCAAGATCACTCTCGAGCCTCTCGAGCGTGGTTTTGGCCACACCCTGGGCAACGCGCTGCGCCGCATCCTGTTGTCCTCAATGCCCGGCTGTGCAGTAGTCGAGGCCGAGATTGACGGTGTGCTCCACGAGTACAGCGCCATCGAAGGTGTACAGGAAGACGTAATTGAAATCCTGTTGAACCTTAAAGGTCTGGCTATCAAGCTGCACGGCCGTGACGAAGTTACGCTGACCTTGTCGAAGAAGGGTTCGGGGGTGGTTACCGCTGCCGATATTCAGCTGGATCATGATGTCGAGATCGTTAATCCCGATCACGTAATCGCTAACCTGGCGTCTAACGGCGCCCTGAACATGAAGCTAGTAGTAGCTCGTGGTCGTGGTTATGAACCGGCCGACTCGCGTCAGAGCGATGAAGACGAAAGCCGCAGCATTGGTCGCTTGCAGCTTGACTCTTCGTTCAGCCCGGTTCGCCGTATCGCATACGTGGTGGAAAACGCCCGTGTCGAGCAGCGTACTAACCTGGACAAGCTGGTTATTGATCTGGAAACCAACGGTACTCTGGACCCTGAAGAGGCTATCCGTCGCGCTGCAACCATCCTGCAACAGCAGTTGGCTGCGTTCGTGGACCTCAAAGGCGACAGCGAGCCAGTGGTAATCGAGCAAGAAGACGAGATCGATCCGATCCTGCTTCGCCCGGTTGACGATCTGGAACTGACTGTACGTTCGGCTAACTGCCTTAAGGCGGAAAACATCTACTACATCGGTGACCTGATTCAGCGTACCGAAGTAGAGCTGTTGAAGACTCCGAACCTGGGCAAGAAATCCTTGACTGAAATCAAGGACGTTCTGGCCTCCCGCGGTCTGTCCCTCGGCATGCGCCTCGACAACTGGCCGCCTGCAAGTCTTAAGAAGGACGACAAGGCGACTGCCTGATCGTCGTAATCACCGAACGTTGTGTTTGGTAAGGAATGAACCATGCGTCATCGTAAAAGTGGTCGTCACCTGAGCCGCACCAGCTCGCACCGCAAGGCCATGTTTCAAAACATGGCGGTGTCGCTGTTCGAGCACGAGCTGATCAAAACTACACTGCCAAAAGCCAAAGAACTGCGTCGCGTTGCTGAGCCGCTGATCACTTTGGCCAAGACAGACAGCCTGGCTAACCGCCGTCTGGCTTTCGACCGTACTCGTTCGAAAGCTATCGTTGGTAAGCTCTTCAACGACCTGGGCAAGCGTTACGCTACCCGTGAGGGTGGCTACCTGCGCATCCTCAAGTGCGGTTTCCGCGCTGGCGACAACGCGCCTATGGCGTACGTCGAGTTGGTTGATCGTGCTACCGGCGGTGAAGCAGTATCCGCTGAGTAAGACGTCAGTCTGAAACGAAGAACCGGGCCTAGTGCCCGGTTTTTTGTGTGCGTTCAAAAATGCCGCCGACGGATGGTGTTGTTCCTGTCTATCCAGCGCTGCTTTCAATTAGTTAATTTCTATTGATGCTGATCAATTAATAAATTTGATGGTGTCATGTTCCTGGTCAATACTCCCTCTCAGCCGATTAGCCGGCAGTTTCCAAGACTGAAGAGGAAGATTGTGCATGAGCCAGAATAAAACGCTGACTACCGCCAGTGGCGCTCCCGTTGCAGATAACCAGAATTCCCGTTCCGCCGGCCCACGTGGCCCGCTATTGCTCGACGATTTTCACCTGATCGAGAAGCTGGCCCACTTCAACCGCGAAAACATCCCTGAGCGCCGTGTGCACGCCAAAGGCTCAGGCGCCTACGGCACCTTCACCGTCACCCGCGACATCACCCAGTACACCAGCGCCAAGCTGTTTGCGGCCGTCGGCAAGCAAACCCCGACCTTCCTGCGGTTCTCCACTGTCGGTGGAGAACGCGGCTCGGCGGACACCGAACGCGATCCTCGTGGTTTCGCTTTGAAGTTCTACACCGAAGAAGGCAACTGGGACATCGTCGGCAACAACACCCCGGTGTTCTTCATTCGTGACCCGCTCAAGTTTCCGGATTTCATCCACACCCAAAAACGCCTGCCGCAAAGCAATCTGAAAAGCGCGCAGATGATGTGGGATTTCTGGTCGCACTCCCCTGAGGCGCTGCACCAGGTCACTATCCTATTCTCCGACCGGGGCATTCCGGACGGCTACCGTCACATGCACGGCTTTGGTAGCCACACCTACAGCCTGATCAACGCCAGCGGCGAGCGGCATTGGGTGAAGTGGCACTACAAGACCCTGCAGGGCATCAAGAACCTGGCGCCGGCCGAAGCTGCGCGTCTGGCAGGGACTGACCCGGACTACGCCCAGCGCGACCTCTTCGGCGCCATCGAGCGCGGTGATTTCCCGAAATGGCGCGTGTGCATCCAGATCATGAGCGAAGCCCAGGCAGCGGCGCATTACGAGAACCCCTTCGACGTGACCAAGACCTGGTCGCAGAAAGAGTTTCCGTTGATTGAAGTCGGCGAACTGGAACTCAACCGTAACCCGCTGAACTACTTCGCCGAAGTCGAGCAGGCTGCGTTTGGCCCGAGCAACATGGTTCCGGGCGTCGGCCTGTCGCCGGACCGCATGCTGCAAGGCCGGGTCTTTGCCTATGCCGATGCGCACCGCTACCGTGTGGGCACCAATCACCAGCAACTGCCGGTGAACGCACCCCGCAGCCCGGTCAACAGCTATCAGCGCGACGGGTCCATGGCGTTTGGCAGCAACGGCGGCGCAGCACCCAACTACGAACCGAACAGCTTCCCGCAGTCGCCCAAGCAGGCACCGCAGTTTGCTGAGCCGCCATTGGCGTTGAGTGGGGCGGCTGATCGTTACGATCATCGCGAAGATACCGACTACTACAGCCATGCCGGTGCACTGTTTCGCTTGATGAGCGCTGAGCAGAAAGCCCTGTTGGTCAGCAACATTGCTGGCGCCATGACCGGAGTTTCCGCTGACGTGGTCGACCGTCAACTGCAGCATTTCTTCAAGGCCGATCCGGCGTACGGAGAAGCAGTCGCAACGGCGTTGGGTGTACAGCTTAACGAAGTCTAAACGAGAAGCAGAACCGCCCTCAATTGGGCGGTTTTTGCGTTATTTAAACTACTTTTCTCAGAATATCTTCGCTTTTATCTCGCGAATCGAGTGACCGAACGGTCGGCTTGGTTCAAACTACAGACTTTCAAGCAGGGAGATGTAGGGCGATGCAAGGTCACCCGGACGTAATCGATTACCTCAACACGTTGCTCACGGGCGAACTGGCAGCGCGTGATCAATATTTCATCCATTCGCGGATGTATGAGGACTGGGGCTTCACCGAGCTCTACGAGCGCATCAATCACGAGATGGAAGAAGAAGCCGGGCACGCCGATGCGCTGATGCGCCGGATCCTGATGCTGGAAGGCACGCCGCGCATGCGTCCGGACGACCTCGACGTCGGGACTACCGTGCCGGACATGCTGGCCGCTGACCTGCGCCTGGAATACAAGGTGCGCGCCGCGCTGTGCAAGGGCATTGAACTGTGTGAGCGGCACAAGGACTACATCAGTCGCGACATGCTGCGCATCCAGTTGGCCGATACCGAAGAAGATCACACCTACTGGCTGGAAAAGCAGTTGGGCCTGATCAAACTGATCGGTCTGGAAAACTACCTGCAGTCGCAGTTTTGATTTTGCAGTGAAAAGATCCCAGCCTTCGGCGGGGGGATTGTTCAGAAGTATAAAAAAGCCCCTGTCACCGATAACGTGACAGGGGCTTTTTCATGTGCCGGCATCAGGCCCGGTCGCGCTCCAGCAGTGGTTTGAGGTAGAAGCCGGTATGAGACTGCTTCATCTCGGCCACTTCCTCAGGCGTACCCACGGCGATGATCTGGCCGCCCTTGGAGCCGCCTTCCGGCCCCAGGTCCACCAGCCAGTCGGCGGTCTTGATCACGTCCAGGTTGTGCTCGATCACCACCACGGTGTTGCCGTGGTCGCGCAGGCGGTGCAACACGTCGAGCAATTGCTGGATGTCCGCGAAGTGCAGGCCGGTGGTCGGCTCATCGAGGATATACAGGGTCTTGCCGGTATCACGCTTGGACAGCTCGCGGGACAACTTGACCCGCTGTGCTTCACCGCCCGACAGGGTGGTCGCCGATTGCCCCAGCTTGATGTATGACAGGCCGACATCCATCAGCGTCTGCAGCTTGCGCGCCAGGGCCGGCACCGCGTCGAAGAACACCCGGGCTTCCTCGATGGTCATTTCCAGGGTTTCGTGGATGCTCTTGCCCTTGTACTTGATCTCCAGGGTTTCGCGGTTGTAGCGCTTGCTCTTGCACACGTCGCACGGGACATAGATGTCCGGCAAGAAGTGCATCTCCACCTTGATCAGGCCGTCGCCCTGGCAGGCTTCACAGCGCCCACCCTTGACGTTGAACGAGAAACGACCCGGACCATAGCCCCGCGAGCGCGACTCCGGTACGCCAGCGAACAACTCACGAATCGGCGTGAACAGCCCGGTATAGGTCGCTGGGTTGGAGCGCGGCGTACGGCCGATCGGGCTTTGGTCGATATCAACCACCTTGTCCAGCAGCTCAAGGCCCTTGATGCTGTCGTGGGCTGCGGCCTCCAGGGTCGTCGCGCCATTCAGCGCGGTGGCGCTCAGGGGGAACAGGGTGTTGTTGATCAGCGTCGACTTGCCCGAACCCGACACGCCGGTCACGCAGGTCAGCAGGCCCAGGGGGATCTCCAGGTCGACATTGCGCAAGTTGTTGCCCCGGGCGCCCTTCAGGTGCAGTGCCAGCTTCTTGTTGCGTGGCGTGCGTTTGGCGGGCACGGCGATCTTCACCCGGCCCGACAGGTATTTGCCGGTCAGCGAGTCCGGGTGGGCCATGACCTCGGCCGGTGTGCCTTCAGCGACGATATGCCCGCCGTGCACGCCGGCACCAGGGCCGATGTCCACTACGTAGTCGGCCAGGCGAATGGCATCCTCGTCATGCTCGACCACGATCACCGTGTTACCGATGTCGCGCAAATGCTTGAGGGTGCCCAGCAGTCGATCGTTGTCCCGCTGGTGCAGGCCGATGGACGGCTCGTCGAGGATGTACAGCACGCCTACCAGGCCGGCACCGATCTGGCTGGCCAGGCGAATGCGCTGCGCCTCACCGCCGGACAGGGTGTCGGCACTGCGGTCCAGGGACAGATAGTCGAGGCCGACGTTAACCAGGAACTGCAGGCGTTCGCGGATTTCCTTGAGGATCTTGTCGGCGATTTCGCCGCGCCGCCCCGTCAATTTCAGGGTGCCGAAGTACTCGCAAGCATCGCCGATCGGCAGGTTGGTCACCGCCGGCAGGGTTTTCTCGCCGACCCACACGTGCCGTGCTTCACGGCGCAGGCGGGTGCCCCGGCAATCCGGGCAGGGCTGGGTGCTGAGGAACTTGG
Source organism: Pseudomonas kielensis (assembly GCF_014236655.1). Classification (GTDB taxonomy): domain Bacteria; phylum Pseudomonadota; class Gammaproteobacteria; order Pseudomonadales; family Pseudomonadaceae; genus Aquipseudomonas; species Aquipseudomonas kielensis. The sequence goes on along the minus strand of NZ_JACMYG010000039.1, from coordinate 3,459 downwards.
CCAGCTCTTCGCGCACCGACGCGGATTCGGTTTCGCGGTAGCGGCGATCGAGGTTCGGCACGATGCCTTCGAACGGGTGCGAGCGCTTGACGATGTCGCCCCGGTCGTTGAGGTATTTGAAATCGACGTTCTGGCTGCCGCTGCCGTGCAGGATGACCTTCTGCTGATCGGCCGGCAGCTGGTTGAACGGCACTTCCAGGCTGAACCCGTAATGGGCGGCCAGGGAGCCGAGCATCTGGAAGTAATAGACGTTGCGTCGGTCCCAGCCGCGAATTGCACCCTCGGCCAGGGTCAACTCGCCGTTGACCAGGCGCTTGATGTCAAAGAACTGTTTGACCCCCAGGCCGTCGCAGGTCGGGCAAGCGCCTGCCGGGTTGTTGAAGGAGAACAGCTTGGGTTCCAGCTCGCTGATGGCGTGGCCGCAGATCGGGCAGGCAAAGCGTGCGGAGAAGATCATCTCCTCACCCGGCTCATCGTCCATCGGTGCGACCAGCGCGATGCCATCGGCCAGCTTCAAGGCGGTCTCGAACGACTCGGCCAGGCGCTGCTGCAGGTCTTCGCGAACCTTGAAGCGGTCGACCACCACATCGATCGAGTGCTTCTTCTGTTTATCCAGTTTCGGCAGCTCATCCAACTCGCACAGCTTGCCGTTGACCCGGGCACGGACGAAGCCCTGGGCCCGCAGTTCTTCGAAGACCGACAGGTGTTCGCCCTTGCGCTCACGAATCACCGGGGCCAGCAGCATCAGCTTGCTGCCTTCGGGCTGGGCCAGCACCAGGTCGACCATCTGGCTGACGGTCTGGGCTTCCAGGGGGATGTCATGATCGGGGCAGCGCGGAATACCCACGCGGGCGTAAAGCAGGCGCAGGTAGTCGTAGATTTCGGTAATGGTGCCGACCGTCGAGCGCGGGTTGTGGGAGGTCGACTTCTGCTCGATGGAGATGGCTGGCGACAAGCCTTCAATGGTGTCGACGTCAGGCTTTTCCATCATCGACAGGAACTGCCGGGCGTAAGCCGACAGCGACTCGACATAACGCCGCTGACCTTCGGCATACAAGGTGTCAAAGGCCAGGGACGACTTGCCGGACCCGGACAAGCCGGTGATGACGATCAGTTTGTCCCGTGGCAGGGTCAGGTCGATATTCTTCAGGTTGTGGGTTCGAGCCCCACGAATCAGGATCTTGTCCAAGGTGGCCTCGCTCGGCGGGCGTAAACGTAGGAGTATAAGGCCAAATACTGGATGGATGCACACTATCAAATGTGCACAACGTTGCCCTACATGAAGACTCTGTCATCCGTGCGCGGCAAAGCGTCGCCCTATACCCCGTCAACCGATGGGACTGATAGAATCGCCGCCGGTTCACATGAGGTAATTCCATGCACGATCCCCACAGCGAACGCATGAGTGGTAGCGAGACCCGCGCAGCGAGCGGTCTGGCCCTGGTGTTCGCGTTCCGTATGCTTGGCATGTTCATGGTGTTGCCGGTACTGGCGACCTACGGCATGGACCTGGCAGGCGCGACCCCGGCCCTCATCGGCCTGGCGATCGGCGCCTACGGCCTGACCCAGGCCGTGTTCCAGATTCCCTTCGGGATCATTTCCGACCGCATCGGGCGGCGTCCGGTGATTTACCTGGGCTTGATCGTCTTTGCCCTGGGCAGCGTGCTGGCGGCCAACGCCGACTCGATCTGGGGCGTGATCGCCGGGCGTATCCTGCAGGGCGCCGGGGCGATTTCCGCGGCGGTCATGGCCCTGTTGTCCGACCTGACCCGCGAGCAGCACCGCACCAAGGCCATGGCCATGATCGGCATGACCATCGGCCTGTCGTTCGCGGTAGCCATGGTGGTCGGGCCACTGCTGACCCGCGCCTTCGGCCTGTCCGGCCTGTTCCTGGCGACCGGTGGCATGGCATTGCTGGGCATCGTCATCGTGATGTTCATGGTGCCGCGCTCCACGGGGCCCTTGCAGCACCGTGAGTCAGGGGTCGCTCGCCAGGCCCTGTTGCCGACCCTCAAGCACCCGGACCTGCTGCGCCTGGACCTGGGGATTTTTGTGTTGCACGCGATGCTGATGTCGAGCTTCGTCGCCTTGCCGCTGGCGCTGGTGGAAAAAGCCGGGCTGCCCAAGGAGCAACATTGGTGGGTGTACCTGACCGCGCTGCTGATTTCGTTCTTCGCCATGATTCCGTTCATTATCTACGGCGAGAAGAAACGCAAAATGAAACGAGTTTTACTCGGTGCCGTCGCGACGCTGATGCTCACTGAGCTATTCTTCTGGCAGTTCGGCGACAGCTTGCGGGCCCTGGTGATTGGTACGGTGGTGTTCTTCACCGCGTTCAATCTGCTGGAAGCCTCCTTGCCGTCGTTGATCAGCAAGGTTTCACCGGCGGGCGGCAAGGGCACGGCCATGGGGGTTTACTCCACCAGCCAGTTCCTCGGTTCGGCACTGGGCGGCATCATGGGTGGCTGGATGTTCCAGCATGGCGGTCTGTCGGTTGTGTTCCTCGGATGCGCAGGTCTGGCTGCCCTCTGGTTGGCCTTTGCTGTTACCATGCGCGAACCTCCCTATGTGACGAGCCTGCGCTTGCCGTTATCGCCCGAAGCGATCCGCGAAGCCGGTCTGGTTGAGCGCCTGCTGGCCGTCGTTGGGGTAACCGATGCCATCGTGGTGGCTGATGAAGCCGCCATTTACATCAAATTGGACACCGAACTATTGGATCGCACCACCCTCGAGCGCCTGGTCAACAACCCGGCGCCGACAGCGTGCGAAGCCTAGGAGAACGTTATGGCCCGTGGGGTTAACAAAGTCATATTGGTCGGCACTTGCGGCCAGGATCCCGAAGTTCGCTACTTGCCTAACGGTAACGCCGTGACCAACCTGAGTCTGGCGACCAGCGAACAATGGACCGACAAGCAAACTGGCCAGAAAGTCGAAAAGACCGAATGGCACCGTGTATCGATGTTCGGCAAGGTTGCAGAGATCGCCGGCGAATACCTGCGTAAAGGTTCGCAGGTCTACATCGAAGGCAAGCTGCAGACCCGCGAGTGGGAAAAAGACGGCATCAAGCGTTACACCACCGAAATCGTGGTCGACATGCAAGGCACCATGCAACTGCTGGGCGGCCGTCCACAGGGCGACCAGCAAGGCCAGGGCGGTGGTAACAACTACCAGCAAGCCGCTCCACGCCAGCAGGCACCGCGTCCGGCACCGTCGCAACAGCCACAGCGTGAGTCGCGTCCAGCGCCACAGCAACAGGCTGCACCGCAACCGGCTGCAGATTTCGACAGCTTTGATGACGATATTCCGTTCTAAGCAACACCTGAGACCTGATTGAAGGTTTCTGCCAAAAAGCCCCTGTCCAGGGTAATGCCAGTCAGTTAAGCTGACTGGCATTTTTATTTTTGATCGGGTACTTCGGCGATTTCAGCCGAATCGCCCGAGGATAAACGCGCTCCTCCC
>NZ_JACMYG010000038.1 GCF_014236655.1 Pseudomonas kielensis | reverse complement strand
CTCGATTGAACGCTATAATGGCCACAGTGATGCCCTCCGTATCTCCTCGACAACGGATCCAATCACCCAGGCAGCGCAAGGCTTTGGCCCCGCTGCCTGCTGGCAAGCGCTAGACACGCATCTCGAATGCCCGGCCCATGCGCTTGCAGGAAACAAGAAGACTGATGCTACATCAGTGATTCTTCTCTGGTGCTGTGGCCGCCTGCAACAACGGTGCTGTCAGCGCAGTGCGCTCATGACTCAAGCAGCCTGTGGCTACTTGCATGATGACGCCAGCGATCAACAGACCCCGTGTAGTGCGTTTCACCAGAGTTTATTTCAACTTAATTAGGTAACACTGTGACGAAAGACGAACTGCGCGCCGAACTTGAGCGCCAGGAACAACGTTACAAGGAAGTGTACGGTGGTGAAGTCACCACCTACGCCGCCCAACCCGAACCGGAACGCAAACCGTGGCGTAAGCGCGCCAGCGTTCAGGACCAGGCCTTCAGCCAAGAGCTGCAAAAGATGGAAAAAGACCTTAAGGCCGAAGAGCCCTAGGGCCAAGGCTTGAGTGATCCCCAGAACCTGCCCTTTGCCCGGGGGCAGGTTGCGCTGTGATAGCGCTTGCTGACGGCAGCTGCGCGCCACCGCTGCCTCCAGGACGAGGTCATTAGCTGTAAATCTGACCCCTATCTCAGAAATTTCATACAGCCCTACCCCTCGTTTGCCGAAGGGACGAAAAGCCCTGTTTCCGGCACCGCACCCAATAAAATCAATGGGTTAAAAAACCTACGCCCAGACTGCGGCTTAGGGTCTTGTTACAAACTAAATGAATGAAACATGTAGCCGATCGGCACCTGATGCATCGATTAACCATCTTTTCTGGCATAATCGCGCCCCCTTATGACCGGGTCAGAAAACCTTCATGATCGATTTATTCAGCGGACTAGATGCTTGGGTGCTTGTGAGCCTCTTGCTCGCCCTGGCCTTTGTCCTCGCCTTCGAGTTCATCAACGGCTTTCATGACACCGCTAACGCGGTAGCCACTGTTATCTACACCAAGGCGATGCCGCCCCACCTGGCGGTGTTCTTCTCCGGTGTATTCAACTTCCTTGGCGTGTTGCTGGGCGGTGTGGGTGTGGCATATGCCATTGTCCATTTGCTGCCAGTAGAACTGTTGATTAATGTGAACACCGGCCACGGGCTGGCAATGGTGTTCTCGCTGCTCGCGGCGGCCATCACCTGGAACCTGGGCACCTGGTACTTCGGTATCCCAGCCTCCAGCTCCCATACCCTGATCGGTTCGATCCTCGGTGTCGGCCTGGCGAACGCCCTGATCAACGATATTCCACTGGTTGACGGCGTTAACTGGCAGAAGGCTATCGACATCGGCGCCTCGCTGGTGCTCTCGCCGATGGCCGGCTTCGCGGTGGCCGCCCTAGTACTGCTTGGCCTCAAATGGTGGCGCCCGCTGTCCAAGATGCACAAGACCCCGGACCAGCGTCGCAAGATCGATGACAAGAAGCACCCGCCGTTCTGGAACCGTCTGGTCCTGGTGATCTCGGCGATGGCAGTGAGCTTCGTGCACGGCTCCAACGATGGCCAGAAAGGCATCGGCCTGATCATGCTGGTGTTGATCGGTATCGTCCCGGCACAGTTCGTCCTCGACCTGAACAGCACCACTTACCAGATCGAGCGGACTCGCGATGCGACCTTGCACCTGAGCCAGTTCTATCAGCGTAACGAAGCCACCCTGGGCGAGTTCCTGGCCCTGGGCAAAAGCGTGAAGGAAGACCTGCCGGAGAAATTCCGTTGCAACCCGCAACAGACCGAACCGACCATCAGCGCGCTGCTGGGCACCCTCAAGGGGGTAGCCGACTACCACTCGCTGCCGCATGAAAGCCGCATCGAAGTACGTCGCTACCTGCTCTGCCTGGACGACACCGCGAAGAAAGTCGGCAAGCTGCCTGGCCTGGACGCCCGTGAAAAGGCCGACCTCGACAAGCTGCGCAAAGACCTGACGGCCACCACTGAATACGCACCATTCTGGGTGATCCTGGCCGTTGCCCTGGCGCTCGGCCTGGGCACCATGGTGGGCTGGAAACGTGTGGTACTGACCATCGGTGAGAAGATCGGCAAACAAGGCATGACCTACGCACAGGGCATGTCGGCTCAGATCACCGCTGCGTGCATGATCGGCATGGCGAACATCTTCAGCCTGCCGGTATCGACCACCCACGTTCTGTCCTCGGGTGTCGCCGGTACCATGGTTGCCAATAAAAGCGGCCTGCAAGGCGGAACCGTGAGGACCATCCTGCTGGCCTGGGTCCTGACCCTGCCAGCCACAGTCGCCCTCTCCGCCGGCCTGTTCTGGCTGGCCTCCAAGGCCCTGGGTAACTGATTCACAGCGGCACAAAAAAAGGCGCGCCCTCCTGGAGGTCGCGCCTTTTTTAGTGGGAAAAATCCATCGAAGCTACGTAGGGGGCGGAACCATTAGCCGCAACAACCACAGCAACGGATATGCCCCCGCCCCAAAAAATCCAAGCCAAAAAAAAGGGCAACCGAAGTTGCCCAAAATGCCTTGCGTGCTCGTGCTCCCAGAAAGACCTAAGGCTTCTTGCGCTTATGCGAGTCTTTCCAGATAAAAAATCCAAACCCAGCGAAAAACAGAATCATGAGGCTGACAGTCAGCACTCCGGCGATCACCACATTGTCGAAAAACATGACTAGCCTCCCGTGCTTGCTTCGTTGCGATGGGTCTAAGTTAACCAATCAGGCACAGGAGAAAATTGACCGGGATCAATGTCGCCCACGACAGGGCGTAAAGGAGGGGAAATAACTGACCTGCATCAACAGATGCAGGGGGGTTCAACGCTTTTTCGGCTTGTTCTTCGGCTTTTTCTTCGCTTTACCCAGCGGCATGGCCTGCTCGAATGCCTGGCGCACTTCGTTCAGGCGCTTTTCATTGAGGTCATGCACACGCTTGGCGCGCTCGGTGTTGAGATCGATCAGCTTGTCGTCTTGGCTCATGGCGTGGCTTACGTCTTCCAGTTCAATACAGGCGCGGCACAGCGACCCACGTCACCCTGCCCGCTCAAGGTTGAGCAATAATGCGGCCTCTGGCCAACGAAGACCAGTCACCGGCGACACCACAAAGGCGGCTCGCCGTTCAAACCTCGATATCGACCCACAACCCCTGGCGCGGCTGATCGTCCATCACCGCCACCACGGGCACAGTGTTATCGGCATTCAACTCGTCGCCCGGCACCGCCAGGGGCGCTTGCGGATCGTCGTCAGCTTCGCGGCGGCGTTTATCGCGGGCCATCTGACGCCGCTGCTGTTCGCGCAGCCCCATCGCCGCTTCCTCGGGATCGCGCTGCTGCAGGTCGATCGTGCTGTCGCTGGAGCTGGGCTGCACCGGCGCCACCGGCATAATGTCCGGGCGCGGCCGGACCGGGTCCTGCTGGGAGGTAATCGGCACAGCGCTCAAGGGGAGCATGGGTGGCAGCATGATAAGGGTCTCCTGTCGGCAGGCTGTCGGCTGTTTGACCAGTGACTTGAGCCATCGGTCGTAAACTTGTGAGCCAGTTGACACTCCCAATCGCCAATCGGCTCGATGCGCTACCGTAAGACTAGTAGTTTTTATGAGAGTCCTTTGGCTCTGAAGGCAGCGATCCGTTAAGATAGTCGGCTTTTTCAAGGCGGGAGTCAGGCAGCATGGCGCAGCAGTATCAACCGGGGCAACGCTGGATTAGTGACAGCGAAGCAGAGCTAGGTTTAGGCACCGTTCTGGCACAGGACGGTCGCTTGCTGACCGTGCTCTACCCGGCCACTGGCGACACCCGCCAGTATGCGCTACGGAGTGCGCCCCTCACCCGCGTGAGGTTTTCGCCGGGCGACACCATTACGCACTTCGAAGGCTGGAAAATGACCGTGCGCGAAGTCGACGACGTCGACGGCCTGCTGGTCTACCACGGGCTCAACGCAGAGAACGAGTCGGTCACCCTGCCGGAAACCCAGCTGTCGAACTTCATCCAGTTCCGCCTGGCCAGCGACCGTTTGTTCGCCGGCCAGATCGACCCGCTGGCCTGGTTCTCGCTGCGTTACCACACGCTGGAGCACACCAGCCGTCAATTGCAGTCCTCGCTCTGGGGCCTGGGTGGCGTGCGCGCACAACCGATCGCTCACCAGTTGCACATTGCCCGTGAAGTGGCCGACCGAATCGCGCCGCGGGTTCTGCTGGCGGACGAAGTGGGCTTGGGTAAAACCATCGAAGCTGGCCTGGTGATCCATCGCCAACTGCTCTCCGGTCGTGCCAACCGCGTGCTGATCCTGGTGCCGGAAAACCTCCAGCATCAATGGCTGGTGGAAATGCGCCGGCGCTTCAACCTGCAGGTTGCGCTGTTCGACGAAGAGCGCTTTATCGAAAGCGATGCCAGTAACCCGTTCGAAGACACCCAGCTCGCGCTGGTAGCCCTGGAGTGGCTGGTCGACGACGAGAAAGCCCAGGACGCCCTGTTCGCTGCGGGCTGGGACCTGCTGGTGGTCGACGAAGCTCACCACCTGGTGTGGCACGAAGACCAGATCAGCCCCGAGTACTCGCTGGTCGAGCAACTCGCCGAGACCATTCCCGGCGTCCTGCTGCTGACCGCCACCCCGGAACAACTGGGCCAGGACAGCCACTTCGCCCGTCTGCGCCTGCTTGATCCGAACCGTTTCCATGACCTCAAGGCCTTCCGCGCCGAGAGCGAGAACTATCGCCCGGTAGCCGAAGCCGTTCAGGAACTGATGGACCAGGGCCGGTTGTCCCCTGCCGCCCACAAGACCATCCAGGGCTTCCTCGGCGACGAGGGCGAAGCCCTGCTGACCGCGGTCAACGATGGCGACATCGAAGCCAGCGCCCGCCTGGTCCGCGAATTGCTGGATCGCCACGGCACTGGCCGCGTGTTGTTCCGCAACACCCGCGCCGCCGTGCAGGGTTTCCCTGAGCGCAAGCTGCACCCATACCCGCTGCCGTGCCCGGACGAATACCTCGAACTGCCGCTGGGCGATCACGCCGAGCTGTACCCGGAAGTCAGCTTCCAGGCCCAGCCGGACGCCGACGAAGACCAGCGCTGGTGGAAGTTCGACCCACGCGTGGAATGGCTGATCGACCAGCTCAAGATGCTCAAGCGCACCAAGGTCCTGGTGATCTGTGCCCACGCCGAAACCGCGATGGACCTGGAAGACGCCCTGCGCGTGCGCTCCGGCATCCCGGCCACGGTGTTCCATGAAGGCATGAACATCCTTGAGCGTGACCGCGCAGCGGCCTACTTTGCTGATGAAGAGTTCGGCGCCCAGGTACTGATCTGCTCGGAAATCGGCAGTGAAGGTCGCAACTTCCAGTTCTCCCACCACCTGGTGCTGTTCGACCTGCCGTCCCACCCGGACCTGCTGGAACAGCGCATCGGCCGTCTGGACCGGATCGGCCAGAAGCATGTCATCGAGCTGCACGTGCCGTACCTGGAAACCAGCCCGCAAGAGCGCCTGTTCCAGTGGTACCACGAAGCGCTGAACGCGTTCCTCAACACCTGCCCGACCGGCAACGCCCTGCAGCACCAGTTCGGCCCACGCCTGCTGCCGTTGCTGGAAGAAGCCGATGACGGCGAGTGGCAAGCGCTGATCGACGAAGCCCGCGGCACCCGCGAAGCCCTGGAAGCCGAGCTGCACAGCGGTCGCGACCGCTTGTTGGAACTCAACTCCGGCGGGGCTGGCGAAGGCGATGCCCTGGTGGAAGCAATCCTTGAGCAGGACGATCAGTTCGCCCTGCCGATCTACATGGAAACCCTGTTCGACGCCTTCGGCATCGACAGCGAAGACCATTCGGAAAACGCCCTGATCCTCAAGCCGAGCGAAAAAATGCTCGACGCCAGCTTCCCGCTGGGCGACGACGAAGGCGTGACCATTACCTACGATCGCAACCAGGCGCTGTCCCGTGAGGACATGCAGTTCATCACCTGGGAGCACCCGATGGTCCAGGGTGGCATGGACCTGGTGCTGTCCGGCTCGATGGGCAACACCGCGGTCGCGCTGATCAAGAACAAGGCGCTCAAGCCCGGTACCGTGTTGCTGGAACTGCTCTACGTCAGCGAAGTGGTCGCCCCACGCTCGCTGCAACTGGGCCGCTACCTGCCGCCGGCAGCCCTGCGCTGCCTGCTGGACACCAACGGCAACGACCTGTCGAGCCGGGTGTCGTTCGAGACCCTCAACGACCAGCTCGAAAGCGTGCCCCGCGCCAGCGCCAACAAGTTCATCCAGGCCCAGCGTGATCAACTGACACCGCGCATCAACGCCGGCGAAGAGAAGATCACCCCGCGCCACGCTGAACGAGTAGCCGAAGCTCAACGCCGCCTGGCAGCCGACACCGATGAAGAACTGGCGCGCCTGACCGCCCTGCAAGCCGTCAACCCGACGGTACGTGACAGCGAACTGGTTGCCCTGCGCCACCAGCGCGAGCAAGGCCTGGCTATGCTCGACAAAGCCGCGCTGCGCCTGGAAGCGATCCGGGTGCTGGTGGCGGGTTAATCCCCCACCTGACACTGCAATAAAAAAGGCCCGCAGCGATGCGGGCCTTTTGCTTTTCTGCGGGAGCTGCTGCCCCCCATGATTGCTCTTAACCTGCCGACACCACACCCACCCCAGGCTCAACCACCGTCCCCATTCCCTCCTTCATGCGCTTGGCATCGCGGACAAAACAGCGCGCCGCCAGGAACAGGAACACCATGGTCAGCAACAGCGCGACCGGAATCAGGTACATGGCATCGTGCAGGCCGACGGCCTTGAACGCCTCGGTCATCTGCTCGGCACCCGCCGCCTGCATCGCCGTGTGTGCGAAGTGATCGGACAGCCCGCCGACCACCACCGGCCCCAGGCCGCCCCCCAACAGATACAGCCCGGCGAAGAACAGCGCCATGGCCGTCGCCCGCAGGCGAGGTTCCACCACGTCCTGGATCGCCGTGTACACGCAGGTGTAGAAGTTGTAGGCAAACAGCCAGCCCAGGCTGAACACCGCCACAAACACCCCGATTTCAATTCGCCCGGCATGCAACGCCCACGCTGTGCACAGGGTCGAGATAATCAGGCTGAAGCCCGCGAACAACAGCCGACCATTGGCCACCCGCTGGTGAATCTTGTCGGCCACCCAACCGCCCAGCGTCAAGCCAAACAACCCGGTCACCCCGACGATCACCCCGGTGGCCACTGCTGCATCCTGCAGTGGCAACAGGAAATAACGCTGCAGCATGGGCACCAGGAACGAGTTGCAGGCATAGGTGGCGAAGTTGAAGCACAGGCCGGCCATCACCAACCAGAGAAAGGTCGGAATCGCCAGGACCCGGCGAATCGGCCGGTCGACCCGCTCCTGGGATATCTGCACGGCTTCCGCCGCACCACGCTTGGGCTCTTTAATGAAGAACATGAAGACCGCCAGGATCAACCCTGGCACTGCCGCGATGAAAAAGGGTGCGCGCCAGCTATCGAAGGCCTTGACCATGGCGCCGATGGTGAAGAACGCCAGCAGCAGGCCCAGGGGCAGGCCGAGCATGAAGATGCCCATCGCCCGCGCCCGACGATGGGCAGGAAACAGATCACCGATCAACGAGTTGGCGGCCGGGGCATAACTGGCCTCACCGATGCCCACCCCCATGCGCACGATCAGGAAACTCCAGAAACTGCCCACCAGCCCGTTGACTGCCGTCAGCCCGCTCCACACTGCCAGCCCCCAGCCCATCAACTTGCTGCGCGAACCCGTGTCAGCCATCCGCCCCAGCGGCAGTCCGGCAATCGCATAAACGATGGTGAACGCCGTTCCGATGATCCCCAGCTGAAAGTCGCTCAAGTGCCACTCCATGCGGATCGGCTCGATGATGATCGCCGGAATGGTGCGGTCGAAGAAGTTGAACAAATTGGCCAGGAACAGCAGGAACAGAATGCGCCAGGCATTCGCCGCTTGGGTCGAGTTCTGCATGGGTCCGTCTCTTTTACTTATTGTTATGGGCGCGGTACTGCCAACCCGGAACCTGCAATCTAGTCAGGCTCCTGTGTGCTGTCTGTCATTATTCGTCAGGCTGATGTCGGCTTATCGAACGCCACGGACCCCGACTCTTAGATATATCCCTAAACGCTATATAGGTTATTCCAAAATAATAAGAGGCAATGCGCCACCACCGCTTTCACTCCGCTACTGGCTTCTATACTTCCACCATTCGCCAGTGTTCATGGCGCCTGCGAGACGTTTTTCACAGACGGGGCATGCGATGGCCTGGCTAGGATGGCATTTGAGCAGCGAACTGCCCGCAAGCGGCGGTCAGGTCATACTCAACTGTAGCCACGACCCGGTGCTGGTGCTGCTGGCCTACCTGGTCGCCTGCGCAGCCAGTTTTGCCACGCTGGACATAGCCGAGCGGGTCGGCTACGCCGAAGACCCACGTTCCCAAAGGCGTTGGCGCTGGGTCGGAGCCGGCTGCCTGGCCGGCGGGATCTGGGCCATGCATTTCATCGGCATGCTGGCGTTCCAGGCGCCGATTCCCCTCCACTACGACTTGTCGATTACCCTGCTTTCGCTGCTGATTGCCTTTGTCGCCGCCTTCCTGGCCATGGACACCCTGAGCCATGCCGAGCCGCGTCCCTGGCAGTACGTCAGCGCCTCGATCGGTGTCGGAATAGGTATCGCCACCATGCATTACGTGGGCATGGCCGCCATGAGCTCCAGCGCCCACACCTACTTCGCGCCAGGACCGTTCGCCGTATCGGTCATCATCGCCATTCTCGCCAGCGCCGTCGCCTTGCTGCTCTCCCACTGCCTGCGCACTGGCAGTGGGATGTTGCACCAACTGCTCAAGTACGCGACCAGCCTGCTGCTGGGGGGCGGGATTGTCAGCATGCACCTCACCGGCATGTGGGCGATGACGCTGGTGCTACCGGAGGGCGTGCCGGCCTCGCTCTCGGAGCCCAACAACCCGCTGCAACTGGGCGTGACCATCACCGTGATCACCTTGCTGGTGATCGGCAGCAGCGTCAGCGCAGCGCTGGCGGACCGCAAGCTGCAACACAAGGAGCGCGACCTGTGCCGGGTCAATGCCCTGCTCTGCCAACTGGACCAGGCCCGGCAGTCGTTGCAGCAGGTGGCGCATTACGACCCCCTGACCAACCTGATCAACCGTCGCGGCTTCAACCAGATCTTTGCCGAGAAGCTCGCAGAGAAAACCGCCCAGGGCGGCAAGCTGGCGATCATGTTCCTGGATATCGACCACTTCAAGCGCATCAACGATAGCCTTGGCCATGATGCCGGGGACAACCTGTTGAGGGTGATTGCCGGGCATATCAAAAGCTCGATCCGCAGCCATGACGACGTGGTCGCACGGTTTGGCGGCGATGAGTTCTGCGTGCTGGTCAATCTGCTGGACCGCGACGAGGCCCAGCAAGTGGCTGAGCGCATCATGCAGAAAATGAAAGCACCGATCGAGCTGGCCGGGCGGCGCATGGTCATGACCACCAGTATTGGCATCAGCGTGTTCCCCGAAGATGGCCAGCACTGCGAAGAACTGCTCAAGCATGCCGACCTGGCGCTGTACCAGGCCAAGGCCAATGGCCGTAACGGCCTGCACTTTTTCAACGAACAATTGAAAACCCAGGCAACGGTGGCCCTGCAACTCGAAGAAGAACTGCGCAACGCTCTGCGCGACAACAGCGGGTTGCTGCTGTATTACCAGCCGATCTACGACCTGCGGACCGGCCAGGTGACCAAGCTGGAGGCCCTGATCCGCTGGCAGCATCCGACCCACGGCGTGCTGGCACCAGACCGTTTCATCGCCATTGCCGAGGCCAACGGCCTGATTGCCGAACTCGACAATTGGGTGCTGCGCAAAGCCTGTGCAGACCTCGCAGAACTGTCCCAACAAGGCTGCGACTCACTGAAAATCGCGGTCAACTGCTCCCCGCTCAACCTGGCGCGCCCGGAGTTGGCCGACGAAATCGAACAGGCCTTGCGCTCGGCCGGGGTAGCGGCACAGCGACTGGAGTTGGAGGTCACTGAAAACGCGCTGATGGGCAACCTCACCAACACCCTGGTGCTGCTCAAGCAAATCCGTGCCCTTGGGGTGTCCCTGTCCATCGATGACTTTGGCACCGGCTACTCCTCCCTCGCCTACCTCAAGCGCCTGCCCTTGAACACACTGAAGATCGACCGTTCATTCATCCAGGACATCCCGGATTCAACGCAAGACATGGAAATCGTCCAGGCCATTATTGTCATGGCCCACACCCTGCAGTTGCAGGTGGTCACCGAGGGCGTCGAAACCTTCGAGCAGTACCGTTTCCTCGAACGTCTTGGCTGCGATTTCATCCAGGGTTACCTGATGAGCTGCCCGGTGCCGCTGGCTGAGCTGCGGCCGACGCTCAATGAGCTCAACCAGCGCCATCTCTCACACCCGGTCAGCCCTTTGTCGCTGGTGCGCGATACAGATGAATCAAGGTTGCCGGGTCCTTTTCCAGGAAGCCCTGGCCACCGTGCAAGCGCATCAATTGTGCGGCCAGGCCACTGATCGGCGTTGCCGAACCCTGTTCGCGAGAAAACTGCACCGCGCCGTCCAGGTCCTTGAGCAGGGTCCGCACGTGCCATTTCACCGGTTCAAAGCAGCTCGCAGCCATCTGCGGAGCCAGAATCTGCAGCGGCTTGGAGTCGGCAAAACCACCGCTCAAGGCGTCCGCCAGCCGGCTCGCGTCCACACCGGAACGCTCGGCCAGCGCCACCACTTCGGCAATCACCAGGGCGTTGCAGGCCACGATCATCTGATTGCAGGCCTTGGTCACCTGCCCGGCCCCCACCGCGCCCATGTGCGTGACTCGCTGGCCGAGGTTGAGCAGCACTGGGCGAACCCGCTCCAGATCAGTTGCCTCCCCTCCGACCATGATCGCCAGGCTCCCGGCCTCGGCACCGGGCACGCCACCGGACACCGGCGCATCGAGCCAGCCCATGGCGCAGTCGCTGGCCAGTTGCGCAGCCATGTGCCGGGTGGCAGTCGGTTCCAGGCTGGAAAAATCCACCAGCAACTGGCCGGCTCTGGCGCCACTGGCCACGCCTGCCGGACCAAACACCACCTCGCGCACCACCTCGGTATTGGCCAGGCACAACATCACCAGGTCAGCGTGATCACAGAGTTCAGCCGGGCTTGCCACCTGCCTAGCGCCCGCCTCGACCAGGGCCGCGCACTTTTCAGGATGACGATTCCACACCGTCAGCGGATAACCCGCGGCCAGCAGGCGGCGACACATCGGCAAGCCCATCAAGCCGATGCCGGCGAACGCAAGTGAAGGTAACGATGCCATTGATCTGCCTCTGCACGATTGAAAGTCTGCGAATAATCGCTGATTCACCGAGACTTGGGAAAGCCGCTCGCACCATCGGCCTGAGCGGTCGAACAAGGGTCCATCAGGTACATCCAGAAACAATTGAGCAGCCATTTGGCTGCTCAATAAACTGTTCCCATTACGCGAACGTCACCCTCGATCAGGCCTGGCTGTGGCCTTTCTCTACGGCAACGTGCCATCACGCTACTCCGCTACACACTTTACGTCGCGCAGCCTTCGCACCAAACGGGTGCGCCGTATTAAACAGACGCCCTTTCCTGGATCAGAATCCAGGGTGAAACCACCACGGCCCACAGCTCTGGATCACGCTCGAAAAGATCCAGCGCCCGCGTTTCAGACAGCTTCGCGAGTTCGTCGGCGGCCAGCCAGGCAGCCACTTTCTCGCCTTCGTCCTGCGCCACCGCCTCGGCAGCAGCGATCAAATCCAGACCAGGATCGACCCACAATAGGGCGCCCTTGGCAAAGAACGGTTCCAGTTCCTTCCAGGTAATAGATGCAGTTTCACCAAGCAGCTTGGCATAGAGGGTGCTAGGTTCTTGAGTCATGGGTCCTGTCCGCAAATGAAATCGACGCAATCATAACGTTGGTGCCTTGACAGAAAAACCCGGATTCAAATGCGTCATCGAACGAAAAGCACCGGAACGCCAGGCAATGCTGCTGATTCAGCTATAAGCCGGCCAAAGCCATGGCGCCATTCTGTCTTTTTCTTTCAATTAAGCGACACCACCAGGATTTGCCCCCAGCAGCCAGCTTTTCAAGCGAACAACCGGCGCTCTACACTGTACCGGTACAGTTGCCAGGGGCATTTCCGCAGAAGACTTAGGTCATCTACCGGTTCTGCGCCTCAGGCCGCCAGGACTATAAAAATTACAACAGTAAGAGTGGAGCACTATGAATAAGGCTACTAAGCAGATTTCCAAACTGTTTGCCGCTATGGTTCTGGCCGGGGTTGCCAGCCATTCGTTCGCAGCTGACACCATCAAGATCGGCATTGCCGGCCCTAAAACCGGCCCTGTAGCCCAATACGGCGACATGCAGTTCAGTGGCGCCAAAATGGCCATCGAACAAATCAACGCCAAAGGCGGCGTCAACGGCAAGAAACTCGAAGCGGTTGAATACGACGACGCCTGTGATCCGAAACAAGCCGTGGCCGTTGCCAACAAAGTCGTCATCGACGGCATCAAGTTCGTGGTCGGTCACCTGTGCTCCAGCTCCACTCAACCGGCTTCGGATATCTACGAAGACGAAGGCGTGATCATGATCACCCCGGCTGCCACCAGCCCGGACATCACCGCCCGTGGTTACAAAATGGTCTTCCGTACCATCGGCCTGGACAGCGCCCAGGGCCCTGCCGCCGGTAACTACATTGCCGACCACGTCAAACCGAAAATCGTTGCCGTACTGCACGACAAACAGCAATACGGTGAAGGCATCGCCACCGCCGTCAAGCAAACCCTCGAGAAGAAAGGCGTCAAGGTTGCCGTGTTCGAAGGCATCAACGCCGGCGACAAAGACTTCTCCTCGATGATCGCCAAGCTCAAGCAAGCCAACGTCGACTTCGTCTACTACGGCGGCTACCACCCAGAGCTGGGCCTGATCCTGCGTCAATCCCAGGAAAAAGGCCTGAAAGCCAAGTTCATGGGTCCGGAAGGCGTGGGTAACGATTCCATCTCGCAGATCGCCAAGGACGCTTCCGAAGGCCTGCTGGTCACCCTGCCGAAATCCTTCGACCAGGATCCGGCCAACGTTGCCCTGGCTGATGCCTTCAAGGCCAAGAAAGAAGACCCGAGCGGCCCGTTCGTGTTCCCGGCCTACTCGGCTGTTGAAGTCATCGCCGGCGGCATCACTGCAGCCAAGAGCGAAGACTCGGCCAAGGTGGCAGAAGCCATCCACGCCGGGACTTTCAAAACCCCGACTGGCGACCTGAGCTTCGACGCCAAGGGCGACCTGAAAGACTTCAAGTTCGTGGTTTACGAGTGGCACTTCGGCAAACCTAAAACCGAAGCTTCGCCTCAGTAAGGCCTTGCCTGACTGACTGCCAACAAAGCCCACGGCGTGCCGTGGGCTTTGTTTTACGAATGTATGGGCCGCGCCTGCGTGATCCGCAAGCCTCCCCACCTGAAAATCTCAAAACCGTCATCAGCGGTTCGCTGGCAAACCTCACGCCCGAAGTGGATGCAGATCCTCGGGGCTTGAGCGGGAAAATGACTCCACCAGTGAAATGCGTATCAGGTTTTTAGGAGCGTTGTAATGCCTGAGATCTATCACTTTTTCCAACAGCTGGTTAACGGTCTGACCGTTGGCAGCACGTATGCCCTGATCGCCATCGGCTATACGATGGTTTACGGCATCATTGGAATGATCAACTTCGCCCACGGCGAGGTCTACATGATCGGCTCCTACGTGGCGTTCATCGCCATTGCCGGACTGGCCATGATGGGACTCGATAGCGTCCCGTTGTTGATGACCGCAGCCTTCATCGCGAGCATCGTCGTAACCAGTGCCTATGGCTACAGCATCGAACGGATCGCCTACCGCCCATTGCGTGGCAGTAATCGCCTGATTCCGCTGATTTCCGCCATTGGCATGTCGATCTTCCTGCAGAACACGGTTCTGCTGTCGCAAGACTCCAAGGACAAATCCATTCCCAACCTGATCCCGGGCAACATCTCCTTCGGGCCAGGCGGGGCATCGGAAGTTCTGATTTCCTACATGCAAATCGTGGTGTTCGTGGTGACGCTCGTGGCCATGCTTGGCCTGACGATGTTCATCTCCCGTTCGCGCCTGGGTCGTGCCTGCCGCGCCTGCGCCGAAGACATCAAGATGGCCAACCTGCTGGGTATCAACACCAACAACATCATTGCCCTGACCTTCATCATCGGTGCTGCCCTGGCGGCGGTCGCGGCCGTTCTGCTGAGCATGCAATACGGTGTGATCAACCCGAACGCCGGCTTCCTGGTCGGGCTCAAGGCCTTCACCGCTGCGGTACTGGGCGGCATCGGCAGTATTCCGGGCGCCATGCTTGGCGGTCTGGTACTGGGTGTGGCTGAAGCATTCGGTGCTGACATCTTCGGCGACCAGTACAAGGACGTCGTGGCATTCGGCTTGTTGGTTCTGGTGCTGTTGTTCCGTCCGACCGGCATTCTGGGCCGTCCGGAGGTTGAGAAAGTATGACTAGGAATCTTAAATCGGCGCTGTTCAGCGCCTTGCTGGTGTGGGCCGTGGCCTACCCGGTATTGGGTCTGAAGCTGACCATCGTCGGCATCAACCTGGAAGTCCACAACACCAGCCCGGCCATCCTGGCGACCATCGCCCTGTGTTCGGTCCTGATGTTCTTGCGGGTCCTGTTCAGCCACCAAATCAGCGCGGCGTGGAAATCCTCGCCAAACATGCCGCTGATCCCGGCCAAGGCCAGCAACTTCCTGACCCTGCCCACCACTCAGCGCTGGATCATCCTGGCCCTGATCGTCGGCGCTCTGGTCTGGCCGTTCTTCGGCTCGCGTGGGGCGGTGGATATCGCCACCCTGATCCTGATCTACGTGATGCTCGGCCTGGGCCTGAACATCGTGGTCGGCCTGGCCGGCCTGCTCGACCTGGGTTACGTCGGCTTCTATGCCGTCGGCGCCTACAGTTATGCGCTGCTGTCGCATTACTACGGCCTGAGCTTCTGGATCTGCCTGCCTATCGCCGGGTTGATGGCGGCCACCTTCGGCTTCCTGCTCGGTTTCCCGGTACTGCGCTTGCGCGGTGACTACCTGGCGATCGTGACCCTGGGTTTTGGCGAGATCATCCGCCTGTTCCTGCGTAACCTGACCGACCTCACCGGGGGTCCGAACGGCATCAGCAACATCGAGAAGCCAACGTTCTTCGGCCTGACCTTCGAACGCAAGGCCGCCGAAGGGCTGCAGACGTTCCACGAGTACTTCGGCCTGCCGTACAACTCGATCAACAAGGTGATCTTCCTCTACCTGGTTGCCCTGTTGCTGGCCCTCGGTGCACTGTTCGTGATCAACCGCTTGCTGCGCATGCCGATCGGCCGTGCCTGGGAAGCCCTGCGTGAAGACGAAATCGCCTGCCGTGCCCTGGGTCTCAACCCCACGGTCATCAAGCTGTCGGCCTTTACCCTGGGTGCCAGCTTCGCCGGTTTCGCCGGGAGCTTCTTTGCTGCCCGTCAGGGCCTGGTCACACCGGAGTCCTTCACCTTCATCGAGTCGGCGATCATCCTCGCCATCGTCGTATTGGGTGGCATGGGCTCGCAACTGGGGGTGATTCTTGCCGCCGTGGTGATGATCCTGCTGCCGGAAATGATGCGTGAGTTCAGCGAGTACCGCATGTTGATGTTCGGCGCCTTGATGGTGCTGATGATGATCTGGCGTCCTCAAGGCCTGCTGCCCATGCAACGTCCTCACATGGAGCTGCGAAAATGAGCCGTGAGATCCTCAAAGTCGAAAATCTGAGCATGCGCTTCGGCGGCTTGCTGGCGGTCAACGGCGTGGCCCTGACCGTCAAGGAAAAACAGGTCGTGGCCCTCATCGGTCCCAACGGCGCTGGCAAGACCACCGTGTTCAACTGCCTCACCGGTTTCTACAAACCCAGTGGCGGCAGCATCCTGCTGGATGGCGAGCCGATCGAAGGCCTGCCCGGCCACAAGATCGCGCTCAAGGGCGTGGTACGGACCTTCCAGAACGTGCGGTTGTTCAAGGACATGACCGCGGTCGAGAACCTCTTGATCGCCCAGCACCGTCACCTGAACACCAACTTCCTGGCCGGCCTGTTCAAGACCCCGTCGTTCCGCAAAAGCGAGCGCGAGGCCATGGAGTTTGCCGAGTACTGGCTGGAAAAGGTCAACCTCAAGGAGTTCGCCAACCGTACCGCCGGCACCCTGGCCTACGGTCAGCAACGGCGCCTGGAAATCGCCCGATGCATGATGACCCGTCCGCGGATCCTCATGCTCGACGAACCGGCGGCCGGCCTGAACCCCAAGGAAACCGAAGACCTCAAGGCGCTGATCAGCGTCCTGCGTGAAGAGCACAACGTCACGGTGTTGCTGATCGAGCACGACATGAAGCTGGTCATGAGCATTTCCGACCACATCGTCGTGATCAACCAGGGCACACCGCTGGCCGATGGCACGCCGGAACAGATCCGTGACAATCCTGAAGTGATCAAAGCCTACCTGGGGGAAGCGTAAATGCTGCAATTCGAAAACGTTTCCACCTTCTACGGCAAGATCCAGGCCCTGCACAGCGTCAACGTGGAAATCCGCCAGGGCGAAATCGTCACCCTGATCGGCGCCAACGGTGCCGGCAAGTCGACCCTGCTGATGACCCTCTGCGGCTCGCCGCAGGCTCACAGTGGCAGCATCCGCTACATGGGTGAAGAACTGGTCGGCCAGACCTCGGCGCAGATCATGCGCAAGAGCATTGCCGTGGTGCCGGAAGGTCGTCGGGTGTTTTCCCGCCTGACAGTGGAAGAGAACCTCGCCATGGGTGGTTTCTTCACCGACAAGGGCGATTACCAGGAGCAAATGGACAAAGTCCTAGGGCTTTTCCCACGCCTCAAGGAGCGCTTTGCCCAGCGCGGCGGCACCATGTCGGGTGGCGAGCAGCAAATGCTCGCCATCGGCCGGGCGCTGATGAGCAAACCCAAGCTACTGCTGCTCGACGAGCCGTCGCTGGGTCTGGCCCCGATCATCATCCAGCAGATCTTCGACATCATCGAACAGCTGCGCAAGGATGGTGTGACGGTGTTCCTGGTGGAGCAGAACGCCAACCAGGCCTTGAAAATCGCCGACCGCGCCTACGTTCTGGAGAACGGCCGGGTGGTGATGCAAGGCACGGGTGAAGCCCTGCTGACCGACCCCAAGGTGCGCGAAGCGTATCTGGGCGGCTAAGCCCTGGCAGTCAAGAAAAACGGCCTTCGGGCCGTTTTTTTTGTGCGCCCGGAAACTGCTTACAGCCGGTCCAGCGCCTCCCCACTGCGTTTGAACCAGCCGATCAGGTAGTCGGCCAGGACCTGGGTGCGTCTGGGCAAGCCGCCTTGATACGGGTGCACCAGGTACATCGGCATGCTGCGGGTCTGGTAGTCACGCAGCAACCAGCGCAAACGGCCGTCAGCCAATTCCGCCTGCAACAGGTAAGACGGCAGGCGCGCAATGCCAGCGCCGGCCAATGCGGCTTTTTTCAACAGGTTGTAGTGGTTGCTGGCGAACGGCCCGGATACCCGGACCCGCAGCAATTCGTGCTGCTGGTGATACAGCCATTCTTCGCGGCCGCTGTAGTGGCTGTTGAGCAGGCAGCGGTGCTCGGCCAGCGCCTGGGGGGCCAGGGGTTCACCGAACTGTTCGAGATAGGCCGGGCTGGCGCAGGTCATTTCGTGCCAGGCCAGCAGCGGCCTGGCCACCAGTCGCTCGTCGTTGGCGACCTCGGAGCGGATCGCCAGGTCGAAGCCGTCACGAGACAGGTCGCGGTAGCTGTTATTGAGTTCCAGCTCGATCTGCACCTGGGGATACTGGCGGGAAAACTCCAGCAGCAAGCCATCAAAAAACGTCTCCCCCAACGAGACAGGTACGGTGATCCGCACTGGGCCGGCCATGTCGTCCTTCAGGCGTGCCAGCGCCTGGCGTGCGCGCTCAACCTGCACCACCAGTGCCTGGGCCTGGGGCAACAAGGCCGCACCCGCCGCGGTCAGACTCAGCCGGCGCGTGGTGCGCTGCAGCAACACCACGCCGAATCGAGCTTCCAACTGGCTGATGCGCTTGGACAGCTGGCCCTTGCTGCAGCCCAGGCGCTGCGCTGCCAACGTAAAGCTAGCGGCTTCAATCAGCACGGCGAACGCCGCCAGGTCATCCATTTCGCTCATGGATTGTTTCCATTAGAAAACCAAAGGTTGCCTATTAGCACGCTTATCCGAAGAAAAAACCACTCTAGACTGAAACCTCGTTCACCCCTTGAGGAAACAGTACGATGAAAATTCTATTGATTGGCGCCAGCGGCACCGTGGGTTCGGCAGTCGACAAGGAGCTGTCGGCGCGTCACGAGATCATTCGCATCGGCCGCACCCGTGGCGATTTCCAGGTCGACATCAGCGACAGCGCCTCGATTCGCGCGCTGTTCGGCAAAACCGGAAAGTTCGATGCACTGGTCTGCGCCGCTGGCAACGTGACCTTCGCGCCCCTGGCCGAGATGGACGCGCAGAGTTTTGCCCTGGGCCTGCAAGACAAACTGATGGGCCAGGTCAATCTGCTGCTGATCGGCCGTGAGTTTGCCAATGACGGCGCTTCGTTCACCTTCACCAGCGGCGTCCTCAGTCACGACCCGATCCGCAGCGGCGCATCGGCGGCATTGGTCAACGGTGCCCTGGACAGTTTCGTGCGGGCCGCCGCCATCGAACTGCCCCGTGGCATGCGCGTCAATTCGGTGAGCCCCACCGTGCTGGTGGAGGCCATGGGCAGCTACGCTCCCTACTTCCGCGGCTACAAACCGGTGGCCGGGGCCGATGTCGGGCTGGCCTATGCCAAGAGCGTGGAAGGCTTGCAGACCGGGCAGACGTTCCACGTCGGTTGACCGCGACGGGTCACTCCAGGAGGCTCGGTAGCAACTCCCGGGCAATGGCGCGCGACATTGTGACCCGAAACTGCGCCCCCAGTACTGACTGTACGGTGGCCGTGCTGATCGGCTGGCCATTGATCAACAGGGTCAACGGCTGTCCGATCGATTGCGTACTGACCTTGCGCATACGCTCCGTGGCCTCGGGGGAAAGTGTGACACTCAAGACTACGATCTCGGGGTTGGGGGAGTCGATGTCCTTCAACACCAGCTCCGTTTTGGTGAAGTCCAGGGCCGATGAGAAATCGATCTCGGCAGCCTGAGTGGATGTGCCGATCACCATTGCCAAAAACACCATCCAAACCTTGCAACGCATGAGCATCTTCCTGATCCAGTGAAAAAAACGGCTCCTAGAGTAGCCGATCCCGATCGGCGTCCACCCGCAGGAACCCCGTACACAATGTTGCAGGGGTGCGCTAGAGCGTGCCCGGGCAACACTGGCCTTGTGATCGACGGCGTGCCTGCGTAACGTGGCGGCACCTGTCTGGAGACCCAACGATGCGTGCTGCCCGTTCCCTGATGTTTGTCGCCCTGCTGCCGTTGTTTGCCGGTTGCCAATTGCTCGAGAGTTCGCCCCAGGCGCCCTCCACGGCCGGCCTGACCCGCATGCAAGGTGAGCTCGGCATGGCCAACGGCAAGCTGGTGTTCAAGCCCTGCCAGGGCAACACCCTGTATGCCGTGCATGACAGCGGCGGCACCAGCGTCATGCAAGAGGCCGCCACGCTGGCCGGGACCCAGCACCAGGTATTCGCCGATCTGCGTGGCCGGGTGCCCTCGGCAAAAGTCGCGGACGGCCAGGCGCAACTCGATGTCCAGCAACTGTATCGCCTGGAACGCTCCACGAGCGCCTGCAATAGCCCGGACTTCCAGAAACTGATTCTGCAAGCTGGCGGCAATACGCCCAACTGGAGCGTCAAGGTCAGTGGCAAGGGCATGGTGGTCGAGCGCGCCGGACAACCGGCCCTGGCCCTGCCCTATCTGGAGGAACAACTGGGTGACGGGCGCTTTCACCTCAGCAGTGAAGCCAACAACCAGCGCGTCGAACTGTGGATCGCCCCCCAGCGCTGCGTCGACCCTAGCCGCCCCAGCGTCCAGTTCATGAGCGCCGAGTTGCGGGTCAACGATCAGGTACAACGTGGTTGCGCCTATTTTGGCGGCGCACGCAGCGACTGATGCGACGAGCTGTTGTTTTAGCCTCACTGGAAATCCCGGTTGAGGCTTATAATCTGCGGTTTGCAACGCCTTGGCGCATTGGTGCGCCCGCGAACCGGATACCGACATGTTACGAATCACCGAACTCAAGCTGCCAATCGACCATCCCGAAGAAGACCTGCGCCCTGCCATCGTGCAGCGCCTGGGCATCGCCAGTGATGACCTGCTCGATTTCACCTTGTTCAAGCGCAGCTACGATGCGCGCAAAAAGTCCTCCGAACTGTGCTTCATCTACACCATTGACCTGAGCCTGCGGGACGAAGCCAAGGTGCTGCAGGCGTTCGCCGATGACCGTAACGTCAACCCTGCCCCGGATGTCAGCTACAAGGTCGTGGGCCAGGCCCCACAAGACCTGAGCGAACGCCCGGTGGTGGTCGGTTTTGGTCCCTGCGGGATTTTCGCCGGGCTGTTGCTGGCCCAGATGGGCTTCAAGCCGATCATCCTCGAGCGCGGCACCGAAGTCCGCCAGCGCACCAAGGACACCTGGGGCCTGTGGCGCAAAAGCGTGCTCAACCCCGAGTCCAACGTACAGTTCGGCGAAGGCGGTGCCGGCACGTTCTCCGACGGCAAGCTGTACAGCCAGATCAAGGACCCCAAGCACCACGGCCGCAAAGTCCTGCACGAGTTCGTCAAGGCCGGCGCGCCGGATGAAATCCTCTACGTCAGCAAGCCGCACATCGGCACGTTCCGCCTGACGGGCGTCGTGGAAAACATGCGTGAGCAGATTCGTGCCCTGGGTGGCGAAGTGCGTTTCCAGCAACGGGTCACCGACGTGCTGATCGAAGACGGCCAACTGACCGGCGTCGAACTGGCGAGCGGCGAGCAGATCCACTCCCGCCACGTAATCCTGGCCCTGGGCCACAGTGCCCGCGACACCTTCCGCATGCTCCACGGCCGCGGCGTGTACATGGAGGCCAAGCCGTTCTCCGTGGGTTTCCGCATCGAACACCCGCAATCGCTGATCGACAATGCGCGCCTGGGCAAGTACGCCGGTCACCCGAAACTCGGCGCCGCCGACTACAAACTGGTGCACCACGCCAAGAACGGTCGTTCGGTCTACAGCTTCTGCATGTGCCCTGGCGGTACGGTGGTGGCGGCGACCTCCGAGCCCAATCGCGTGGTCACCAACGGCATGAGCCAGTACTCGCGTAACGAGCGCAACGCCAACTCCGGGATTGTCGTAGGCATTACCCCGGAAGTGGACTACCCGGGTGGCCCGCTGGCCGGTATCGAGTTGCAGGAGCAACTGGAGTCCCACGCCTTTGTGCTCGGCGGCAGCAACTACGAGGCTCCGGCGCAACTGGTCGGCGACTTCATTGCCGGCAAGCCATCGACCGCGCTGGGCAGCGTCGAACCGTCCTACAAACCTGGGGTGGCCCTGGGTGACCTGGCGCTGGCATTGCCGGCCTTTGCCATCGAAGCCATCCGCGAAGCCCTGCCAGCGTTCGAGAAGCAGATTCGCGGCTACTCGCTGCATGACGCGGTGCTGACCGGGATCGAAACCCGTACCTCTTCACCGCTGCGCATCACTCGTAACGAGTCGATGCAGAGCCTGAACGTCAAGGGGCTGTTCCCGGCCGGTGAAGGCGCCGGTTACGCCGGTGGGATTCTCTCGGCGGGGGTCGACGGGATTCGCATCGCCGAGGCCGTGGCGCGGGATATCCTGGGCATCGACGCTTAAACACTCGGCGGGAGCGAGCCGGACGACGTTCCGTATGCTCGCTCCCGCCTTGGTTGTTATCTCAGATATTGGCGCGCAGCACCGAGGCAGGCAGTGCCTCACCGCGTTCGACGCTGGCCGCAACGGCCGCGATCAAGCCACTCAACTCGTAGCCCTGAGCCTTCAGCCAGTCCTGGTTGTAGTAGGTGGTTGCATAACGCTCGCCGCCGTCACACAGAATAGCCACGATCGATCCCCGCTCTCCCGCCGCGACCATCTGCTGGGCCGCCATCAACGCGCCGATCAGGTTGGTCCCGCTGGAACCGCCGACGTTGCGACCCAGGCGTTGTGCCAGGTAATGCATGGCCGCCAGCGACAAGGCGTCCGGCACCTTGACCATCGCATCGATCACCTTCGGCAGGAACGACGCCTCGACCCGCGGCCGACCGATGCCTTCGATACGCGAACCACACTCCAGTCGCAGGCTCGCATCGCCACTCTGGTAATAGTCAAAGAACACCGAACGCTCCGCATCGGCGCACAGCACCCGAGTGGTGTGCTGCCGGTAACGCACGTAGCGCCCCAGGGTCGCGGTGGTGCCACCGGTGCCGGGGCTGGAAATGAGCCAGCTGGGTTGCGGATAGCGCTCGAAACGCATCTGCTGAAAGATCGACTCGGCGATGTTGTTGTTGGCCCGCCAGTCGGTGGCGCGCTCGGCGTAGGTGAACTGATCGATGAAGTGCCCATCGTGCTCACGGGCCAGGCGCTCGGACTC
Organism: Pseudomonas kielensis; assembly: GCF_014236655.1. Classification (GTDB taxonomy): domain Bacteria; phylum Pseudomonadota; class Gammaproteobacteria; order Pseudomonadales; family Pseudomonadaceae; genus Aquipseudomonas; species Aquipseudomonas kielensis. Next base: position 21,087 of record NZ_JACMYG010000038.1, on the reverse strand, counting down.
GGCGTAGATCTGCGTCGGGTCCTGCACCAGGTGGCTCTTGCCGCCGTAGAACTCGATTTGCGCGATCTTCTCCCGGGAAGTGGTGGCCGGCATCACCGCGATGAACGGCAGTCCCAGCAAGCGGGCGAAGTAGGCCTCGGAAATTGCCGTCGAACCGCTGGACGCCTCGATCACCGGGGCACCCGGCTTGAGCCAGCCATTACACAGCGCGTAGAGAAACAGGGAGCGGGCCAACCGATGCTTGAGGCTGCCGGTGGGATGGCTGGACTCATCCTTGAAGTACAGCTCGATGCCCGGCAACCCTGCCAGCGGCAACGGAATCAGGTGGGTATCGGCACTGCGCTGGAAGTCGGCTTCGATGATACGGATGGCTTCGCGGGCCCATTGGCGGCTGTCGCTCATGGTGGGGGTCTCGTGGAATCGGTGGCGGCGGAGGGCAAACCTGAGGGTGACAACAGGCCAGACCCTAAGCTTAGGAAAAAACCTACATAACGCACAGGTACAGCTAGGGTTCAATACACCAGTCAACTGCTAGGCTCTGCGGAACGCAGGTTGTAACGGTATATAACAAAAAAGAATATAACTTTTGTTTTAACAACTAACCGCACAGGTTAGGGTGTGCCACCTTTTGAATCTATAGATGGAGAGCGACCTTGCCTCTGCGTAGCACTTTCACTCGTTTCTTTCAGTTGGAAGCTGCCAGCGGTCTGTTATTGATTGCCGCTGCAGTACTGGCCCTGATCATCAACAACTCACCGCTGTCTTGGCTCTACACCGGCTTGCTGGACACCCCCGTGGTGGCCCAGATCGGTGCCTTGAAAATCGCCAAGCCCTTGTTGCTGTGGATCAACGACGGCCTGATGGCCCTGTTTTTCCTGCTGATCGGCCTTGAGGTCAAGCGTGAAGTCCTGGATGGTCACCTGTCCAAGCCTTCGCAGATCGTCCTGCCGGGTGCCGCCGCCGTCGGTGGCATGCTGGTGCCAGCGCTGATCTACTGGTTCCTCAACCGCGACAACCCACCCGCACTCAATGGCTGGGCGATTCCGACCGCCACCGACATTGCCTTCGCCCTGGGCGTACTGGCCTTGCTGGGCAAGCGTGTACCGGTGTCGCTGAAGCTGTTCCTGATGACCCTGGCCATCATCGATGACCTGGGCGCGATCATCATCATTGCGATCTTCTACTCCGGCGCGCTCTCGACCCTGTCGTTGATGCTGGCGGGCGCTTGTATTGCGGCGCTGGTGGCGATGAATCGCCTGGGGGTGGTCAAGCTGGGCCCGTACATGATCATCGGCCTGATCCTCTGGGTCTGCGTGCTCAAGAGCGGTGTCCACGCCACGCTGGCCGGGGTGACACTGGCGTTCTGCATCCCGCTGCGCACCAAAAATGCCGAGCCCTCGCCGTCACTGAGCCTGGAACATGCGCTGCATCCCTGGGTCGCCTACGGCATCCTGCCGCTGTTCGCGTTCGCCAACGCCGGCCTGTCGCTGAGCGGCGTGACCCTCGAGAGTTTCACCCACGACGTGCCTATGGGCATTGCCGTCGGCCTGCTGCTCGGAAAAACCCTGGGCGTGTTCGGCCTGACCTGGCTGGCCGTGAAAATCGGCATCGCTGCCCTGCCCCAGGGTGCCAATTGGGGCCAGGTGCTGGGCGTGGCGATTCTCTGCGGGATCGGCTTCACCATGAGCCTGTTCGTCGGTTCCCTGGCATTTGAGGCGGGCAGCAGCGAATACGCCGGCATGGACCGCATGGGCATCCTCACAGGCTCGCTGTTCTCCGCCCTGATCGGTTATGCCGTGATGGTGGTAGCGAGCCGCAAGAACCCGGTACACGCGGCCTGATCAGCCGATTAAATGCGAGAAAAACAAAACCCCGATCAGTTGCCTGATCGGGGTTTTGTTTTAACTGTTGGAACTTAGTGCGATACGCGGCTGGTGCCGTCCACGGTGGAGATGCGTACGCGCTCACCCACACGGAACACTTCGTTTTCCTGAACCTGCTGCACATAGGCACGCATGCTGCCGTCGTCTTCACGCACGGTGATTTCCACGCCCTGGGTACGGGTCAGGCCTTCTTCAGTGGCCGAACCGATCAAGCCACCTGCCACCGCACCGATGACTGCAGCCACGATACTGCCTTTGCCGCCACCAATGGCGCTACCACCGACACCACCCACCGCCGCGCCAGCCAGGCCGCCGATCGGGGTCTTGGTGCCTTCGATTTTCACCGGACGCAGGGACTCGATGGTGCCCATGCGCACGGTCTGCACACGACGCGCTTCGTCACGGGAGTAGGAGTCACCGGTCAGGCTGGACTGGCAGCCTGTGAGTAACATCGCCATCGTGGAAAAGGTAGCAACCAGCAGAACAGACTTACGCATAACATCAACTCCAAAGGACAGGTATTCATTAAACTCCGCAGCTTGACGCCTGTCACGGCGCCGCCCGGATAAAATTGGTTTCATTCAGGCGCAGTACAGCGGCGTCTGCGAGCTCAACACACAGTAGCGGCCATTTCGAAAAATTGCGCCATCGCCCAAGGATTTCCATGGATTACTTCATCATTGTCGTCACCACCGTCGCCGGCCTGTACTTCCACTGGTGGCTGTACGTGCGAATCAAGCGCTGGATGGACCGTGACCTGGCGCTGTCACTGGCGGGTAATGACGAACAGAAAAAGCAGTTCATGCTGCAGCAACTGGAACGTGCCCGGCAGCAACGCATCAAACGCCGGGACCTGGCGCAGTGGCTGGAGGCGGCCGCAGCCACCTATCCTGCCCGGTAGACTGCTCAGGGCGCCAGACGTTCACGGCTCCAACTACCGTCTTGCAGACGGTAGTTCAAGCGGTCGTGAAGACGACTGGCACGTCCCTGCCAGAACTCGATGCGCTCGGGCAGCAGGCGATAGCCGCCCCAATGCTCCGGACAATCGGGCTGGCTATCGCTGAAGCGCTGCTCGGTAGCCTTGAGCAGCCCTTCAAGCTCGGCACGATCGGCAATCACCTGACTCTGTGGGGAAGCCCACGCCCCCAGGCGACTGCCCAATGGCCGCACCTGGTAATAAGCATCGGATTCTTGCGGCGTGACCTTGACCACCCGCCCCTCGATGCGCACCTGGCGCTCCAGGGTCGGCCAGAAGAAGGTCATGGCGGCACAGGGGTTGGCCGCCAACTGCTGGCCCTTGGCACTCTCATAGTTGGTGAAGAAGGTAAAACCTTGCTCATCCAGGCCCTTGAGCAACAGGATCCGGCAATGCGGGCGACCCTGCTCATCAACAGTGGCCAAGGTCATGGCATTGGCTTCGACCGGAGGTTGTTCGGTTTTCACCGCCTCGGCAAACCACTGGTGAAACAGGGCGAAAGGTTCGGCCGGGGCCTGGGCCTCGGTCAAACCATCGCGGGTGTAGTCGCGGCGCATATCAGCCAGAGCCTGGGTCACGGCGTTTTCCTTGTGCGGGGTCGATCAGTTTGCAGCAGCTTTGACCGGTACCGGTTTTTTCGCCGGGGTCGGGGTCTTGGCTGGCTGTTTTTTCGCTGGTGCGGCTTTTTTGGCCGTGGTGGCCTTTTTCGCCGGTGCGGCTTTTTTCGCTGGCGTGGCTTTCTTATCGGCCAGGGCAACGCTGGCAGGCTTGGCATCCTGGATCGCAACCATCTCGGCCGCCGGTGGGGTCGGCGAGCTGTACTTGCTCAGCAGGGCCAGCATGGTGGTGCGTTGGGTCAGCACGATCTCGACACGACGGTTCAAGGCACGCCCCTGGACACTGTCGTTCGCTGCACGCGGCATCAGGTCACCCATGCCACGCAACATCAGGCGATCACGCTTCATGCCACCGAGGCTGAAGATCGAGGCTACCGAAGTCGCACGCTCCTTGCTCAGGGTCTGGGTTGCCGGGGCAGCGCCAGAGGAGTCGCCGTGGCCAAGCACCAGTACCGAAGTCTTGGTGTCGGATTCCACCAGCTTGGCAATCCGAGTGAACGGGCCGAGGGTCGAAGGCAACAGCATGGCCGGGCGTTTCGGGTTAAATGCCTCATCCACCGGCACGATGACCACCAGGATGTTCTCGCGACGCTCGACCTGCAGGCGCTTGTCCTGAATGGCACTGCGCAGGCGCGGCTCGTAGTCGTCCAGCCAGGCCTGGGTGATTTTCGGATCAGGCATCGGGACATCCTTGATGTCCGCCTTGGTCACTGCCTTGGGCTGGTTGCTGAACGGCCACCACCATTTGCTCTCGGAGTCGGCCTTGGCCGCTGCGGCGGCAGCGCTGGTCGTCGCGATCGGCGCCACAGGTGCGGCGGCTTTGCTATCGGCTACGGCGGCTTTGGGGGCGCTCTCCTTGGAGGAGAACGGCCACCAGCTGCTGCCGCTGTCCTGTGCCTTGGCCACAGGCGCCGGGGTTGCCGGGGCGGCGGCGGTCTTGTCGGCAGGAGCTGCCGGCGCCTTGGCGTCGGCCTTGACGTCCGGCTTGGCGGTGCCTTTGTCCGCAACCTTGTCGGAACCGGAACCGAATGACCACCAAGGGCCACCGTCTGCGTCACTTTGTGGGGTTTGTGCACAACCGGTGATGCTGAGACACAGGGCCAAGGCTAAGAATTTGTTCGGTGACATGGGATATCCACAAAATGAGATAAAAAGCTGTGGGTCTGCGACCCGTATAAACAGACGCTGTGCAACATGAAAAGCCACAGGGTTCCATTCCATGACTTTGTGGCATCTTTTATCAGAAAAATGCCTGGCAACCACCCTTTTACAGGCAATCGCCGAGAACCCGCACCAGCTTCTGCGCACGCGGGTCCATCAACACGTAGGGACCCAGGGTATTGGTGACAAAACCGAAGGCCACATCGTGTTCGGGATCAGCAAACCCGACGGATCCCCCCGCCCCAGGATGACCAAAAGCCCGAGGGCCGAGGCCGAAGGTGGCGTTGGGTACGTCCGGCTGATCCAGCATACAACCCAGGCCAAAACGCGTCCGGGTCAGTAGAGTCTTGTCCTCGCCCAGGCTGTGCTCGCGCGTCAGCTCCTGGAGCATGTCACTTTCCAGCAGGCTGCCATCCAGCAGGCCGCTGTAGAAGCCGGCGAGGCTACGGGCATTGCCGTGGCCATTGGCCGCCGGCTGCTGCATCCGTCGCCACTCTGGCTTGTTGGTGCTGGTCATGATCGAGGGCGGGTTGGTGAACGCCCGAGTGCTCATGGCTGTCGGCTCGCGCAAAGTGACCTGTAGCAGGCGCTGGGCGGCCGCATCACCAACGTTGCCTTTGCCCCGTGCGATATGCGCCACGCGGTGGAACTCTTCATCGGCCAGGCCAACATGGAAATCCAGCCCCAGGGGACGTGCCACCCGCGCGACGATCGATTCACCCGGACCACGGCCATCGGCCCGGCGCAACAGTTCACCCACCAGCCAGCCATAGGTGATTGCCGCATACCCATGGCCTTCGCCCGGGGTCCACCAAGGCGCTTCTACCGCCAGGGCATCCACCATGGTCTGCCAGTCGTAGAGCGCTTCGGGTGCCAGCAACTCACGCAGTGCCGGCAGGCCTGCCTGATGACACAATAACTGACGCAAGGTCACCGTTTCCTTGCCGGCAGCGGCGAACTCGGGCCAGTAGCGGGCCACCGGAGCATCAAGTTGCAGCTTGCCCTCGGCAACCAGCTGCAGGGCGGTCACGGCGGTAAAGGTCTTGGTGCAGGAAAACAGGTTGGCGATGGTATCGCTGTGCCATGCCTCAGCGCCATCCTTGTCGGCCGTGCCCGCCCACAGGTCGAGGACGGTCTCGCCACCGATCTGGATGCACAAGGCCGCGCCGCGTTCCTGGGAGTTATCGAACAGTGCCGCGAAGGCTTCGCGGACTGCTTCGAATTGAAGCTCGTAATGACCCTGAATCTGCACCCACCACTCCCCGGAGAAACATCTCGAATCGATAGCGCATTGTTCCAGCCCTTGAGGGTTTTGGGAACCCGCTAGGGCTGGGCGGTCACGGGTTTAAACGTGCCGTTTCAACGATTAGTGACCGTTGGCCGAATGTCCACCCGTGTGGCTGCCCTGCCCCACGCCCTGCGGCGCGTGGCCGGGTTTTTCGCCCTCGGCTTTTTGACTGGTTTTGCCGGCTTTCTCGGCGGCGAGCCGGGCTTGTTCGCCCGCCTTGGCGAACTGATCGACGACTTGCAGGTTGGCCTTGCGCACGCTGTCGACAAAACCCTGGAACGGGATATCGGTGATCCCCACCAGGCCAAAATGTCCGTTCTCGCCATCCAGCAGGCGACCGGTTACCGGTTGATCGAGGTACTGGAACCAGTGCACCCCGACAATCGACGGCTCGCTGAGCGCCTGTTTGACGAAATTGGCGTAGGCCGGGCCCCGGTCCTCCTCCTTCGCCAACTCCGTTACCCCACCCCAGAAGGGGCCGCGATCCCGCGAACCGAAGTTGAACTCAGTGATCAGCACCGGTTTGTCCAGCGCCTGCAACTGGCTGAAGTCATAGCCATCCTGGGGCTTGAGCGTGTAGAGGTTGAAGCTCAGCACATCGCAGTACTGCGCGCAGGACGCCACGGCTTCGGGTGTGCTGACGGCAAACCGGCCGCCGAGCAGCAGGTGGTTCGGCGCATGCCATTTCAACGAATCGGAAATGGTCTTGAAGTAGGTATCGGCGAAGACTTTCTGGAAGTATTTGAAGTCGGCTTCGATTTCCGGATGCTCCGGATTGGGTACCGGCGGCACGAACCCCGGGTCTTCCATCAACTCCCAGGCCGGCAGGTCGATGCCCCAGGCCTTCGACAGGCCTGCCTGATTGCGGTACTTGTCACGCAACTGCTTGAGGAAGGCGCGTTTGGCCGGTACGTCGGTGGTCATTTTCAACGTGCCATACGCCAGGGCATAACGCGCCTTGGGGTCGTCACCGGGACCGGCCCAGGCCAGCTCGTTATCCGCAAAGTAGCCGATCAACCAGGGATCATCCCGGTGGTCGCGGGCGGCAATGGCCACTGCACGCTCGGTGGCCATGGCAAAACGCGGGTCGAACGGGTCGGGCATTCCGCCCCACCAGTCGTTGCCCGTGCTGATGCTGGTGTAATCGCCAACGATCGACAATGGCAAGGTGTAGGGCATCCGCTCGCTGTGGCCCAAGGCCGGCTCGCTCCAGTTACCCAGGGTGTTGAAGCCCCAGGCCTGCAGGCGATCGAGGGTGTGGCCGGCCCAGCGTTTTTCATCAAAGGCATAGGGCGCACATGGCGCGACGGGCGCTTCGGCACCGGTTTCGGCCTCCGTCGCCGGGGCGGTGGCGGTGGCGGTGGCGACACAGGGCTGACCGTAGGTGCGTTGCAGGTTGGCGCCGTAAAAGTCATACCAGCGACCGCTATTGAAGGCGCGCCCGCGATCGACACCATTGCCGCCACGGTTGTCGCCTTCACCGTAATGGACAGCCAGGGGCTGGTCGTTACCCGGCAATACTTCGAACATGCCTTCGCGACCGGCGACATACGTCTGGCTGGCGTCTGCGGTGACCGTATTGACCCCCAGGGAGTAGAACGGGTGACCTAGCGGCGTCACCAGGTACCAGCGCCCGTCGCGCTTCTCGGTGCGAAAAAAGCCGCTGGCCTTGAACGCCGCGGCCGTGTTCAAGCCGCCGTAGGCGTCCAGGGCCGAGCGTTGGCGCTGGGCCAGCCAGCCGCTCAATTGTTGCTGTTCCTTGACGGCGGCCGCCTTGAGCTGCTCGTCAGTGGCAATCTTTTCCGGCCATTTCGCCCGGCTCGACTGCCCATAGGCATCCACCAGAGAACCGTAGACTGCCTGGGTGACCGCCGCGCCGTCCTGCACGCCAAAGCGCTCGACCAGGATGCTCTGGGCCACTTTCGGCTGATCCATCGACAGCGTGACCGACACCACCTGGGCAGGGTCTAGCTCACCCTCGCTGCTGGCCAGCAGGATTCGCTGGCCATCGACGGTCATCGGCATCGGCGGGCCGGCCTTCATGCCCTGGCTCAGGGGCGAGCTAGGCTTGAGCGGCACCAACAGGGTCTGCGCCGGGCCGGCAGGCAAGTCGACGCGGCTGACCAGGGTTTTCCCGTCGTTGCTCTGGATCTTTACGTACAGCGTCACAGCCCAGTTCATCGCGCTCTGCAGGCGCAGGCTCATGACCCCGGATTGCGACCAGTCCCAGGCCCCGGTTTGCGGGGTCAGACGCAGGCTCGGTTGCGCCGTCGGGTTGAACGTCACACGCCGCAGCACTTCGCCCTCGGCCGTCTGCTCCGCATTGGATTGCGGCAAGCTGGCATCCTGTGTCGTCACCTGGACCACATCGGCAGGCCGGACAAAGTTGAACAGCGTCTGCTGCCCGGTGGGTGCCGCCAGCAGGGGCGCAGCGAACATCAGGGCAAAAACAGCGGGTAACGAGCGGCGAATCATATGAACCAGGTTCTCCCTAGGGCCAGTGTGAAATCGGTGATAGGAGATAGACAACGAAGTGGGCGTTTTCGCCCACCCTGTCTCAAGATATTTCGCGACGGAACGGTGGCAAGGCGTTGAGGATCGCCTTTCCGTAACGCTGCGTGACCAGGCGCCGGTCAAGCAAGGTGATGGTGCCGCGGTCTTCTTCGGTGCGCAGCAGGCGACCGCAAGCCTGAACCAGCTTGAGCGAGGCGTCCGGCACCGAGATTTCCATGAACGGGTTGCCGCCTCGCGCTTCGATCCACTCGGCCAGCGCGGCTTCCACCGGGTCATCGGGCACCGAGAACGGGATCTTGGCGATCACCACGTGCTCGCAATAGGCACCCGGCAAATCGACACCTTCGGCAAAACTGGCCAGGCCGAACAGCACGCTGGAATCCCCCCCATCGACCCGCGCCTTGTGCTTGTTCAGGGTTTCCTGTTTCGACAGGTTGCCTTGAATGAACACTTGCTTGCGCCAGTCGCGGTCGAGGCCATCGAACACGTCCTGCATCTGTTTGCGCGAGGAAAACAGCACCAGGGTGCCACGCGAGCCTTCCACCAGTTCCGGCAGGTCGCGGATGATCGCCGCCGTGTGCGCCGCGGCGTCACGCGGGTCGGCGCGCAGGTCGGGGACCCGCAGCACACCCGCGTCGGCATGATGGAACGGGCTGGGCACGACCGCCGTCACGGCTTTTTTCGGCAGGCCGGCACGCATGCGGAAGCGATCGAAAGTGCCGAGGGCAGTCAGGGTGGCCGAGGTCACCAAGGCACCGTAGGCGATATTCCACAGGTTACGCCGCAGCATCTCCGCAGCCAGGATCGGGCTGGCATTGACCTCGATATCGAACAGCGAACCGCTTTCGGCCAGGGTCAGCCAGCGCGCCATGGGCGGGTTGTCTTCCGGGTCTTCGGCGGTAAAGGCGGTCCACAACTCCCAGTTGCCCTGGGAGCGCGACAGCAGGCTGCCAAACAGCGGATACCACTCTTCGGCCTGGTTGCTGGCGATACCAATGTTGACCTCGCCGTCCATGCCTTCCTTGAGCAACTCAGTAAGCCGGGTGAAGACATCGGTCAGGCGGGCAAAGCCCTTCTTCAGCTCGACGCCCATCTCGCGCATGTGCTCGGGAATCACTCCACCGACAAAGCGATGACGCGGGCGCTCACGGCCTTCTACATCTTCGCCGGGCTTGAAGTCGGCCACCTGCTCGCAGGCACTGAACATGAACTGCTGCTGGGTCTTGATCTCGCGCGCCAGTTCCGGCACTTGCTCGATCAGCTTGCCCAGGTCGCCGGGCAGCGGGTGCTGGGCGAGCAACTTGGTGAGGTTCTTGGCGGTGGTCTCCAGCCAGTCGGCGGTGGAGCGCAGGCGCGTGTAATGGGCGAAGTGGCCGATGGCCTTGTCCGGCAGGTGGTGACCTTCGTCGAACACATAGATGGTGTCACGCGGGTCCGGCAGCACGGCACCGCCCCCCAGGGCCAGGTCGGCGAGGACCATGTCATGGTTGGTGACGATCACATCGACCTTGCCCATGCCTTCGCGGGCCTTGTAAAAGGCGCACTGGCCAAAATTGGGGCAATGGCGGTTGGTGCACTGGCTGTGGTCGGTGGTCAGGCGCGCCCAGTCAGCGTCTTCCAGGGCGGTGGACCAACTGTCGCGGTCGCCGTCCCACTTATTGCCGGCGAGCTTCTCGATCATGCTGGTGAACAGTTTCTGACTGGCCTCATCGACCTCGATCTTGAAGCCTTCTTCCTCGAACAGCTGGGCCGTGGCGGTTTGCGCATGGCCTTCTTGCAGCAGCATGTCGAGCTTGGACAGGCACATATAGCGACCCCGGCCCTTGGCCAGGGCAAAGCTGAAATTCAGCCCGCTGTTGCGCATCAGGTCCGGCAGGTCCTTGTAGACGATCTGCTCTTGCAGGGCGACGGTGGCAGTGGCAATCACCAGCCGTTTGCCGGCGGCCTTGGCCGTGGGAATCGCCGCCAGGCTGTAGGCCACGGTCTTACCGGTACCGGTGCCGGCTTCCACCGCGACAATCGCGGGGTCGCCACTGCGCCGGCCTTCGTCGTCGGTGTCGATGTCACCCAGGACTTTGGCGATTTCGGCGATCATCAGGCGCTGGCCGTAGCGGGGCTTAAGGCTTTTGGCTTCGAGAAAACGCGAATAAGCGCCCTGGATCGTGGTTTTGAGTTCAGTGCTGATCATGGATTGTCGGGCGCAAAAAACGCTGGATAAATTTTCAGTGGTTCGGATCGGCCGCTATCATACCCCGCTAATTAATCCCGCGCAGAACGGAGTACCTCAATGACACTTTTCGCCTTCATTTATAGCCTGCATACACTGGCGGCCCTGGTCTGGGTCGGCGGCATGTTTTTCGCCTGGATGGTCCTGCGCCCCGCCGCCGTAAAGGCCCTCGAGGGCCCGGCCCGCCTTAAACTGTGGCTGGAAGTGTTCCCACGCTTTTTTCTCTGGGTCTGGATGGCGGTGCTGATCCTGCCGACCAGCGGCGTCGGCCTGATCCACCTGCGCTTCAACGGCTTCGAGACCGCGCCACGCTACGTGCAGATCATGATGGGCCTGTACCTGGTGATGACCGCACTGTTCATTCGCATTCAAGCACTGCAACTGCCCGAGCTACGCAAGGCCGTCCTGGCCGAAGACTGGCCGACCGGCGCCGCCACCCTGGGTGGGATACGCCGCCTGGTGGGTATCAATTTGATGGTGGGATTGGTGCTGGTCGCCATTGCGGCGGCGCGCCCGACATTCTAAAGACACGGAACCTGCCGTTGATCTGGAGCGAGCCGCAGATTGCCATCGCGAGCGGGCTCGCTCCTAGAGGGCGATTCGCACAGCGGTAAAAACAGGCCGGCCGCAAGGCCGCCTCGCCTTTACCACTCACGCCCTACAAACGCTGCAAACTGACAGCCCCAGCCGCCCCCTCTGCCCCCGGCTGCCCCGCCATCCCGGGCCGCCCACTCTTGCCACCATCGGCACGGTAAACAAGGCACCCCTTGGCCTTCCCTCCCGCACCAGGCTTGCCACCCGCCCCCGGCACTCCTCCGGCGCCCCCCTCAACCTGCACCTTGATCTGCTGCTGCGGATAATCACGCGGCAATTCCAGACGCACCAAAGCCCCTGGCGCCCCTGCACGACCATCCCCCCCGTTATCCCCATCGGCACCACGTCCGGCCTGACCCCAGGTGCAACCGGGCTCCTGACCATTGGCCCCATCGAGCCCCACATAGCCCGGCGCACCAGCGCCACCACGGGCATCCACCGACAACTCGGGAGCATTCAACGAAGCAATGCGCAAATTCAGGTTACGCCCGCCGCGAGCGGCCTTGAGGTAAGTACCCGGCGCACCACGGGACGTAATCTGGCTGCCACTGGCAAGCTGGGCATGCCCGACATTCAACTGCAGGACCTGCTCACTGGGAACAATCGCAATCCGCGCCTCGCGCCCCAGGTGCAACTGGCCGACGTCCAACTCAGTGACGTTCGAAGGAATCAGCAAGGTGCCATAGTCCGCCACGTCCAGACGCTCCAACTGCAAGGTGCTGGTGGTATTGGGCAGGCGCATCAGCGAATGACTTTCCACACTGACCACCTGCGCCGTGGCCAGTGGGCTGACCAGCGCGGCAAGCAAACAGAGCTTACGCATGGCGGGCCTCCCCAGCGGTAGGGGCAGACAGGGTCCGCAGGTGAAAAATGCCAAACAGGAGGATTTGCAGGCGATCACGCCACGGGTGAGGACGGCCCTTGAGGTTGCGGTGCACCAGCAACACTTCCAACAGGTGGGTCAGCAGCAACAGGCTGGCCGCCAGATTAACCAGCAAATCAATCGGATTGATCAGCGGTTCCACCAGGTTGACCAGCGCCACCAGCCAGAACATCAGGGTCAAAACTTTACCCAGCCCCCAAAACACTTTCATACGCTCCCCCGTGGTTCATTATTCTTTGCGCGCACAGTAACGACTTCCACGAGGGATGCGCCAGCGGTCAGTGAAAATTCTTGCGCACGAGGCTGTTTAGCTGCCGGATCGACGAGGATCGCCCATCCGGCAGCCGCCGATCAGCGGCCGATCACCAGTTCCACGCGACGGTTTTTCGCCCGCCCTTCTTCGCTGGCGTTGTCGGCAACAGGCTGGCTTTCGCCCATGCCCTGACTGGTGAGTTTGTCCGGTGCCAGCCCCTGCTCCAGCAGGAAGGCGGCGACACTGCTGGCGCGGCGTTCGGAGAGCGCCTGGTTGTAGGCGTCTGTGCCCTGGCTGTCGGTATGCCCGACCACCTTGATACTCAGTACGTCGGCGTTTTTCAGTTTATCCATCAACCCCACCAGTTGTTCCTGGGCCGCCGGCGTCAATTGCGCGGAGTCGAAGGCGAACAACACCTCCCCCTGGTCACTCAGGGTGATCACTTCACTTTGCGGTTCGACCGGCTTGACGGTGGCCGGGTACTGGGGAATCGGACAACCCCTGTTGTCGACCGGGGTATTGGCCGGGGTATCCGGGCAATGATCACGACGATCAAAGACCCCATCCTCGTCCTCATCGCCATCCTGCGCGTAACAGATCAAGCCTCCCGTCAACAAACCGAGTGCCGCACCACCTGCCGCCCAACCACCACTTTCTATCGCGCCCAGGCCTCCGCCCACCAGGCCGCCGATAAGGCTGCAAATGGGCCAGGTACGTTGATTGAGGGGGGCAGTGCCGTCGCTGTGGGTGGCGCAACCTGTCAACAGGCTGCCAAACAGTAGTACCGGTATCACGGTCCGCGCACGAAGACTCATGGTGATTGCTCCTGTATTACCGGCCCATACCGGTCACACAGGAGTAAAGACCCGCATCCGCGACTGCACAAGCCGCGGATGCGAGAGGGGCTAGCGGTTGATTTTGATTTCGGTACGACGGTTCATGGCCCGCCCGTCAGCGGTTTTGTTGTCGGCCACTGGCTGGCTTTCACCGGCACCTTGTACCGACACGAAGCTGGCACGTGGCACGCCTTCTTCGATCAGGTACTCGACCACCGAATGCGCACGTTTATCCGAGAGTTTCTCGTTATAGGCATCGCTGCCAACGCTGTCGGTATGCCCGGTGACGCTCAGTTGCGCAGTCGTTGCTTCCTGTTTCAGTCGGGAAGCAATGGTTTCCAGCTTGGTTTTGTCGGCTTCGGTCAACTTGGCCGAGTCGAACTGGAAGTGCACATCACGAATGACGATGGTTTCTTCTTTGACCACCACCACTTCTTCAACCACCGGCACCGGTGGTGGGCAGCCATTGGCATCGACCTGCACGCCTTTTGGTGTGCCCGGGCACTTGTCGAGACTGTCCAGAACACCGTCGCCATCTTCATCGCCGTCGCCATGCACCCAGCAATAGGCGGCTGCCAAGCCACCTACGAACAGCGCGCCACCGCCGGCCCATGCCGAACTTTTCGTCGCGCCGAGACCCGCACCGACCACGCCGCCCACCGCCGCACAGGTCGGCCAGTCGGTTTTCTGCAAACCTGCGCAACCAGTCAACACACTGGTTAGCAGAACCAAGGGTAATGCTGTCCGAACTATGCTCATCGAGTTTTCTCCTGAGGGATCGGCATACGACCGATTCAAGCAGTAAAGACCCGAGTTTTAATATCCGCCAGCAATAGGCCAGCCTTGCTGCATCGCGTATTTACGGGCGCTCGTAGCATCCCGTGCAAACCCGCTCTAGGCCCGAGCCTTCGGGCAGGCTAGTCTTGGCAGTTCTGATTGAGGATCCTCGATGACCGCCGCTATTTCTTTGCGTACTCCCCAGCAGGCGCTCGCCGCCCTGCTCGATCGTTATGCACCAAAACGGTTGCTGCTGATCGGTGCCAGCGACTTTCCGGCGCTGCAGGCGTTCAAGCTGGCGCACCCCGACACCGTCGTTGCCCAGATCGCCCCCGGCCCACTGCCAGCAGAACTGGCAGCGCAACGATTCGACCTGGCCCTGGCCCTCGACTGCCTGGAGCATTTGCCCAAGCGCGACGGCCTGAACCTGCTCGGCGGGATCCGCAACCTCAACGCCAGTCGCATCGCGGTCCTCGCCGACCTGAGTGCCTGCGGCTGGCAGGACACCGACTTCTTCTCCCTGGCCCTGCAAGCCAGTGAACGTTTCCAGCGCGACGAACAAGTATTGACCCTGTTCACCTATGATCTGCTTGACTACAAACAAGTACCTGACTGGCTCAACTCACGGTTCTGGGCCAATCCAGAGAATTTCGGAAAATACTGGTGGTAACACAATGAGTACATCCATCTGCCCTTGCGGCAGCGGCACGCCACTCGATGCCTGCTGCGGGCACTACCATGCCGGGCACCCCGCGCCCTGCGCCGAAGCCTTGATGCGCTCGCGCTACAGCGCCTACGTGCTGGGCCTGATCGACTACCTGGTGGCGACCACCCTGCCCGCCCAGCAAGCCGGCCTGGACCGCCAGTCGATCAGCGCCTGGAGCGCCCAGAGCACCTGGCTCGGCCTGGAGGTGGAAAGCTCGGAAGTGTTCGGCGGCCAACCTGAACACGCCTTCGTCACCTTTACTGCGCGCTGGCATGACAGCGACGGCGAACATAGCCACCGTGAACGTTCTTCTTTCGTACAGAACGCCGGGCACTGGTACTTCATTGACCCAACCGTACCGCTCAAGGCCGGGCGCAATGACGCCTGCCCCTGCGCCAGCGGGCAGAAGTTCAAGAAGTGCTGTGCCGGGTATTTCGCCTAAAGGACTGAACCTGTACTGCGGGTAAAGGGAGCCAGACCATGCTCAACCAGCGCCGCGCCCTGCACTGCATCAGCCTGCTGTTGCTGCTGAGTCTCAGTGGTTGCGTGTTCTGGTTCAGCGACGATGAGCTTGAGCCTCAGGTCCACCTGCTCAAGGTCGAGGTGATCCGGGCCCGGCTGCTCGACCAGAAGTTCATGCTGTACTTTCGGGTCGACAACCCCAATGACTCCAGCCTGACGGTCCGCGGCCTGGAATACCGCATTCACTTGAGCCAGTTCCTGCTGAGCGAGGGCGAGAGTGATCAGTGGTTCAGTGTCGACCCCAAGAGCAGTGGGTATTTTCAGGTACCGATCCGCACGAACCTGTGGCAACACCTGCGCGAAGTGGTCAAGTTGTTGAAGAAACCCGAGCAGCCCATCCCCTACCGCCTGGAGGGCGTCCTGCAAACCGGATTATTCTTCGGCAAAGACGTGCACCTGTCGCGTTATGGCGAGATAATTCCCGGCGATTTTATTCCGGAGTAAACCTGATGACCCAGCAACCCCACGTCCATGGCCCTGACTGCAACCACGATCATGACCATCACGAGCACCATGATCACGACCATGGTCATGTGCACGGCCCAAACTGCGGCCACGCTCACCAGGAGCCGGTGCGTAACGCCTTGAAAGACGTTGGCCGCAACGACCCTTGCCCATGCGGCAACGGCAAGAAATTCAAGAAGTGCCACGGCGCTTGATGCACTAGCCCCAAGGCGTGTGGGAGCCAGCCGAACGGCGCTCCCACCATTACCCGGCGCGGCCCGCCATCAGGACGTCGCGGGTAGTCACCACCGTTGCGTACTCGCCCTGCAAATTACCCAGCGCCATGGCGTGCACCTGCTGCGCGCAATGCCATTGGCCAAAATAATCCTGCTTGTCGAAGGTGTAGCAGGCGTCCTCCACGACCCAGGTCTCATACCCCAGATTGCCGGCCGTACGCGCCGTGGCCTCCACCGAGTTGTGCGTTGCCACGCCAACGATAATCAACTGGCCGACTCCCCCTCGTTGTAAATCCGCGGCCAGCCCGGTTGCGCAGAACGCATCCGGCACCTGTTTCTGGATCACCGGTTCACCGGCCAAGGGCATGAACCGCTGCTGAAACTCCACACCTAACTGTTGCGGCCAGAACACCGATTCCGGCGAGCGAGATAGATGTTGCACGTGAATCACGGGCCACGATCTGGCGCGCCAGTGCTCGAGCAACTCGGCAATGCGCTCCTCGGCCTGAGGGTTGTTGCGCGGTCCGAGCCGGGGTTCATGGATTCCTTTTTGCTGATCGATCAGGATCAACGTGGCATTTACCTGCAATTGCATGGCGCTATATCCCTCTGCCAATAACCAAGTACCCGCTTCCAATACCGTGATTTACGGTAGGCAAACAGGCCCGTGGTCGAAAATTCCGTAATTTATCCGACAAACCCTCAAATAAGCTCGGCCCCTGCTTGCGCGGCCCTCGGTCGCTCACTAACGTAGCGCCTTTCTTGGTACGGAGCTTTGCCATGGCCTCGCCAGCCTTTACTTCTTTTCTTCCCCGGTTCGGCGTTGCCGCAGCAGTCACCAGTGTGCTCAGCCTTGGCGGATGCCAGACCTGGAATGCCCAGGACACGCTACCGCCGACCTCCGGTGTGCAACCGCTCAAAGGGCTGGCGCAAAACGTCTCCGTGCGACGCAATGCCATGGGTATGCCGCTGATCGAAAGCAGCACCTTCCACGATGCCTTGTTCACCCTCGGCTATGTGCACGCCACTGATCGCATTTACCAGATGGTCAGCATGCGCTTGCTGGCCCAGGGCCGCCTGGCACAAATGTCGGGGCCACAGATGCTCGACGCCGACCGTTACATGCGCGCCGTGAACCTGAAGAAAAGCGCCGACGAACTCTATAAAGCCTCCTCGCCTCGCCTCAAGCGCTTCTTTGAAGTCTATGCCCGCGGGGTCAACGCTTACCTGTTCCGCTATCGCGACAAGCTGCCGGCGGACCTGGCTGCTACCGGTTACCAACCGGAATACTGGAAGCCGGAAGACTCGGCGCTGATTTTCTGCCTGCTGAACTTCAGCCAGTCGGCCAACCTGCCGCAGGAAATTTCCGCACTGGTCATGGCGCAAACCGTCACCCAGGACAAGCTGGCGTGGCTGTCGCCGTCGTACCCAGACGAAAAACTGCCGCTGGCGGAAGCCGACAAGCTTCAGGGCATCAAGCTCAACGGCACCCTCCCGGGCCTTGCCGAGGTGGCGAATGCTGGCGAGCAACTGGGCGCGTTGAACATGCTCGGCGGCACGGCATCGAACAACTGGGCGATCGCCCCACAACGCAGCCGCAGCGGTAAAAGCCTGCTGGCCAGCGACAGCCAGTTGCCGATCGGCGTGCCGTCGCTGTGGAGCTTCGTGCAGATTCGCGCACCGAAATACCAGGCGGCGGGCGTTTCCATCGCCGGCTTGCCGCTGGTCCTGGCCGGCTTCAACGGCCAAGTGGCCTGGAGCATGACGGCGGTGTTGGGTGACAACCAGGACCTGTTCCTGGAAAAACTCAAGCGCCAGGGCAACGGCCTGAGCTACGAGGTCGGGGGTAAGTGGCAGCCAGTGATGGTGCGTAACGAAACCTACTTCATCAAAGGCCAGCGACCGATTCGCGAAGCCGTGTACGAAACCCGCCACGGCGCCTTGCTCAACAGCGCCCAGGGTACTGCGCTGGGCAACGGCTTCGGCCTGGCCTTGCAGCAACCGAACTTGACCGACGACAAGAGCCTGGATGCGTTTTTCGACCTGACCCGCGCGCAGAATGTGGAAAAAGCCTCGGATGCCAGCCGGGAAATCCGCGCGATTGCCCTGAACATGGTATTTGCCGACGCCCGCAACATCGGCTGGCAGGTTACCGGTCGCTTCCCCAACCGTCGCGAAGGCGAAGGCTTGCTGCCATCCCCCGGCTGGGAAGGCCGCTACGACTGGGACGGCTACGCCGACCCGATGCTCCATCCGTATGATCAGGACCCGGCGCAAGGCTGGCTCGGCACCGCCAACCAACGGGTAATTCCTCACGGTTACGGGATGCAGTTGTCCAATTCGTGGGCCGCCCCCGAGCGTGGCGAACGCATCGCCGAACTGGCAGGGAGCGGCAAGCAGGACACTCGCAGCACGATTGCCATGCAATACGACCAGACCAGCCTGTTCGCCAGCAAATTGAAGAAGATGTTCGAGGCGCCCGGCATGTCCGCGCCGCTCAAACAAGCCATCGCCGCCCTGCCCGCCGCCGAGGCGGGCAAGGCACGCGAGGCTTACAGCCGCCTGATGGCCTTCGACGGCAAGCTCAGTGCGACCTCGACTGACGCGGCGATCTACGCGTTGTTCCTGCAGGCCAGCATGCAGCAGATCTTCCTCGACGAATTGGGGCCGCAGAACAGCCCGGCCTGGAAAGCGTTTGTCGCCAGCGGCAAGTTGTCCTACTCGGCCCAGGCTGACCATTTGCTCGGCCGCGAAGACAGCCCGTTCTGGGATGACGCCCGCACCCCGCAGAAGGAAGACAAGCCGGCGATCCTTGCCCGCAGCCTGGCCGCCGCGATTTCTGCTGGCGAAAGCCAGATGGGCGGCGACCGCAAAGCCTGGCAATGGGGAAAACTGCATCACTACGAATGGAAGGACGTGCGTGGCCAGACCGTGCGCGCGCCGATGTCCGCCGGTGGCGATCACACCACCCTGAACATGGCGGCCTACACCTGGGGCCAGGACTTCAACGTCACCCTGGCACCGGCGATGCGCTTTATCGTCGACTTCGGGCAGACCGAACCGTTGCTGGCGCAGAACGGCAGCGGCCAGTCCGGCAACCCGGCTAGCCCCAACTACCTGAACGGTATCGAGCCGTGGCTCAAGGGCCAGTACCAGAGCCTGCCGATGCAGCCGCAGAACTTCGACAAGGTGTACGGCAAGACGCGCCTGACCCTGGTACCCGGCAAATAAAACCGCCGAAACCGGTGCTTGGGGTGCACCGGTTCCACCAGCCCAGGCGCCATGCTGGTGCACTCAATCATTCGCGCCCGTTTTTGGGCGCGAATGGGTCGCAGACTTTTGTTGAATCATCTTTTAAAACGCTTGTTCGGGACTCTGGTTCGGAAATTGCTACTTTCATAAGGTCTTACGCTTTCCAGTAACAATAATTCTGCGCCACAAGCGCTCATATTGGTTCTTAGGGATTGAATAATGAAAAAAGCATTGCTGACCCTTTCTGCACTGGCGTTGTGCATGGCCGCGGGTTCCGCGCTGGCCAAAGAATACAAAGAGTTGCGTTTTGGTGTTGACCCCTCCTACGCGCCGTTCGAATCCAAAGCAGCAGACGGCAGCCTGGTGGGCTTCGATATCGATCTGGGCAATGCGATCTGCGCCGAATTGAAGGTCAAGTGCAAATGGGTCGAAAGCGATTTCGACGGCATGATCCCGGGCCTCAAGGCCAATAAATTCGACGGTGTCATCTCTTCGATGACCGTTACCGAAGCCCGCGAGAAGGTCATCGACTTCTCCAGCGAACTGTTCTCCGGCCCCACCTCTTTCGTGTTCAAGAAGGGTTCCGGGCTGACCGCCGATACCGCATCGCTCAAGGACAAGGCCGTCGGCTACGAGCAGGGCACCATCCAGGAAGCCTATGCCAAGGCCGTGCTGGACAAGGCTGGAGTCAAGACCAAGGCCTACGCCAACCAGGACCAGGTCTACGCCGACCTGATTTCCGGGCGTCTGGACGCGTCGATCCAGGACATGCTGCAAGCCGAACTGGGCTTTTTGAAGTCGCCACAAGGCGCCGGCTATGAAGTCAGTCAGCCCGTCGACAGCCCACTGTTGCCAGCCAAGACAGCTATCGGTATCTCTAAAGGTAACAAAGAGCTGAAGGCCCTTCTCGATAAAGGTATCAAAGCGTTACACGATGATGGCACCTACGCCACCATTCAAAAGAAACACTTTGGTGATCTGAATCTGTACAGCGGCAAATAATGCCCGGCGCCCATCCTCGTGATGGGCGCCTTTTTTTCGCTATCAGGTTGCTGACTTCATGTTTGAACAACTCCTACAAAACCTGGGGCTCTCGGCCTTCAGCTTGAAAGGCTTCGGCCCCCTGCTGATGCAAGGCACCTGGATGACCATCCAATTATCGGTACTGTCGCTGCTGGTGGCCGTGTTACTCGGCCTCCTGGGCGCCAGCGCCAAACTCTCAGCCTCCAGGCTGCTGCGCATTCCGGCGCAGTGCTACACCACCTTGATTCGTGGGGTGCCGGACCTGGTGCTGATGCTGCTGATTTTCTACAGCCTGCAAACCTGGCTGACGTCCCTGACCGACCTGCTGGAATGGGAATACATCGAGATCAACCCGTTCAGCGCCGGGGTCATCACCCTGGGCTTTATCTACGGCGCCTATTTCACCGAGACCTTCCGTGGCGCGATCCTCGCCGTGCCCCGTGGCCAGGTTGAAGCCGCCACCGCTTACGGCCTCAAGCGCGGCCAGCGCTTTCGCTACGTGGTCTTCCCGCAGATGATGCGGTTCGCCTTGCCGGGAATCGGCAACAACTGGATGGTGATGCTCAAGGCTACCGCCCTGGTCTCGATCATCGGCCTCGCCGACCTGGTCAAGGCCGCCCAGGACGCCGGCAAAAGTACCTACCAGCTGTTTTACTTCCTGGTGCTGGCGGCACTGATCTACCTGGTGATCACCAGCGCATCGAACGTCGTCCTGCGCTGGCTGGAGCGGCGTTATGCCGCCGGTGCCCGGGAGGCCGTACGATGATCGAACTTCTGCAAGAGTACTGGCGCCCGTTCCTGTACAGCGACGGCTACCACATCACCGGCCTGGCGATGACGATGTGGCTGCTCAGTGCCTCGATCTGCATCGGCTTCCTGGTGTCGATCCCGCTGT
>NZ_JACMYG010000037.1 GCF_014236655.1 Pseudomonas kielensis | reverse complement strand
AGTCGCTGGGCAGAGATGCCCTCACAAAGGTGGAAGCACGTCAGGAGGTTTTCCGTCTGCGCGCAAGAGCCGTCAACGCTCACACCTATTGCCTGGATCACGATGTGCTCTTCAGCACCTTCGCCGGCCAGATACCGTAGGCCAATCAGTGCCGCTCACTCAGGGCAAGCAACGATAGCTCTCCCACAAGGGAAATTCGTACACCAGGAAAAGCCAGGCCGGCCGGGAGGCCGCCGTGCTCTGGCTCTTGATCTTGATCCACCCGCCCATCGGCAAGCTGAGCGAAGGTGTCTATCCGGGGGAGGCGCGTAGCGTCGTGCGGCGAAGCCGCATGCATCGAGAGGAGGTGCAGCGAAGCAAACCGGAGGCGATGCCCCCGGATGGATACCGTAGCGAAGGTACCCCTAGCCTAAGCGAGGGGCCGTACGTCAGGGGAAAGAGCCCTTGGTTACTTGGGGCTTCCAAGTGACCCACCGTCAGGGCGGAGCCCTAAGCAGCCCTCACCGCGGCAACGGATATCCCCCTCCCGTCACCCCGCCCCAAGATCATCAATATGCCGATACCCAGCCCCCAACTCCCGAGCCAGATCCCGAGCCCGATCCAATCGAATCGGGCCACGCTCAATATCCACCAACACACTCGGACAATCGAACACAGGCAGGTTCGACCAAGCCTTGAGACGACCATCAGTCACCAACAACACACGCTGAACTTCCTCCGGAAAGCGTTTTTGCCGCCGCCCCAACCACCGCCCCGCCTCGCCAAGGGCCGCCAGCAACGGCGTACCGCCACCGGCCCCCAACCCCTCAAGCCAATCCCGCAGACCGCCGGAAGCCTTCAAACCCTGGACCTGCCAACTGGGAGCCAACCCGCTGACGGCAAGCAACGCCAGGCGCGCGCGCTGCCGGTAGGCGTCGTCGAACAGCTGCGCCAACAGGCCCTTGGCATCGGCCAGCGCCTGATGCCGGCGGGTCGAGGCCGAGGCATCGACTATCACCAGCCACAGTTCGTGGGGCGCTCGGCTGCGCAAATGGAGCAGCAGCGCGTCGCGGCTGCGTGGCCGGCCCTTGAGCAGCGTCCCCGGCCAATCCACCGATCCGCTGCCGGCGTTGCGGCGCGGCCCCTGCCGACCATTCTTCAAGCGCCCCGCCCGGGGCCTGGCATCCGCCCCCGCATCACAGCGCGGGCGAATGCCTAGGGCTTTTTTGGCCAGCTCGGCACTTCACGGCGAACACCGGTGGGCAGCGCCTGGGCCGGCATTTCACCCCACTGGCCCTGGCCCGCGTCGGCGTTCGTTGATTGAGGGGCAGACGCCGGGGGCGCCGGTTGTGGGTCCGAGGCAGGCGGCGTTGCCTGGCGACGGCGATGGCGCAGGGCAAATTCGGCGACCGCTTCGATATCGCTGTCCTCGATCGCCGTTGCCCCTCGCCACGCCGCATGGGCACGGGCGGCGCGCAGCCACACCAGGTCGGCGCGCAGGCCATCGACCCCGGCGGCGAAACAGCGTTCGGTAATCTGTGCCAGCGCCTGATCGTCGAGGGCTATCTCACTCAGCAGCCGGCGCCCCTGCTGGCAACGCTCACGCAGGGCCAACTGGCTGGTTTCCCACTGCGCACAGAAAGCCTGCGGGTCGCTGTCGAAATCCAGGCGACGGCGGATGATCTGCCCGCGCTCCAGCGGCGCGGTGTGGCCGCTGAGGGCGACATTCAAGCCAAAACGGTCCAGCAGTTGCGGGCGCAGTTCGCCCTCTTCCGGGTTCATGGTGCCGATCAGCACAAAACGCGCCGGATGACGGTGGGAAATACCGTCACGCTCGATCAGGTTAGTGCCGCTGGCTGCCACGTCGAGCAGCAGGTCCACCAGGTGATCGGGCAGCAGATTGACTTCATCGACGTACAGCACCCCACCATCGGCCTTGGCCAGGACCCCCGGGGAAAACTGCGCGCGGCCCTCGCTCAATGCCGCATCCAGGTCCAGGGTGCCGACCAGCCGTTCTTCGGTTGCGCCCAGGGGCAAGGTGACGAACTGACCGCTGGCCAACAGGTCGGCCAGGCCACGGGCCAGGGTCGACTTGGCCATGCCGCGCGGCCCCTCGATCAGCACACCGCCGATTTTCGGGTCGATGGCAGTCAGGCACAGCGCCAGCTTGAGGGCGTCGGCGCCGACCACGGCGGACAGCGGGAAATGGGGGGTGTCGGTCATCTCGGGTCTCGGCTACAACGGTTGTCTGTCACATCGCCTTCGCTGGCTTGCCAGCGAAGGCGGTTGCACAAGGGTTCAGGAGTCTTCTTCGATATCCAGCAGCAAATGTTCCAGTGCCTCACGGTACTCGCCAGGCGCTTGCCATAGCCCGCGCTGTTGCGCTTCGAGCAGGCGTTCGGTCATGTCGCGCAGCGCATGGGGATTATGCTGGCGCACGAACTCGCGGGTCGAGGGGTCAAGCAGGTAGGCGTCGGCCAGCAGAGCGTACTGGTGATCGTCGATCAACTGGGTGGTGGCGTCGAAGGCAAACAGGTTGTCCACGGTCGCCGCCAGTTCGAAGGCACCTTTGTAGCCATGGCGCTTGACCCCTTCGATCCACTTCGGGTTGGCGGCGCGGGAACGGACGACACGGTTCAACTCTTCCTTGAGGGTGCGGATGATTGGCCGGTCCGGCTGGCTGTGATCGCCATGGTAGCTGGCTGCCGCGGAGCCGCTGAGGCTTTCCACGGCGGCCAGCATGCCGCCCTGGAACTGGTAATAGTCGTTGGAATCGAGCAAGTCGTGCTCGCGGTTATCCTGATTCTGCAGCACCGCCTGGACCTGGCTCAGGCGCTGGGCGAACTGGCTGCGCGCGGCGGTGCCCTCGTCGGCGCCACCGTAGGCGTAGCCACCCCAATTCAGGTAGACCTCGGCCAGATCGTCGCGGCTTTGCCACAGGCGCCCATCGATGGCGCCCTGCACACCCGCCCCATAGGCACCCGGCTTGGCCCCGAAGATCCGCCAGCCGGCCTGGCGAGCCGCCGCGTCGCTATCGAGCCCCGCGTGCTGCAAGGCTTGCCGCTCCTCGCGGACCTTGGCCGCCAGCGGGTTCATGTCATCGGGCTCGTCCAGCGCGGCCACGGCTTGCACTGCGGCATCGAACAGGCGAATCAGGTTGGCGAAGGCATCGCGGAAGAACCCGGATACGCGCAAGGTCACGTCCACTCGCGGGCGGTCCAGCAGGCTCAGCGGCAGGATCTCAAAGTCGTCGACCCGCTGGCTGCCCGTGGCCCAGACCGGACGCACGCCCATCAATGCCATGGCCTGGGCGATGTCGTCGCCGCCGGTGCGCATGGTGGCCGTGCCCCATACCGACAGGCCGAGCTGGCGCAAGTGGTCGCCGTGGTCCTGCAGGTGGCGTTCGAGGATCAGGTTGGCCGACTGGAAACCGATGCGCCAGGCGGTGGTGGTCGGCAGGTTGCGCACGTCCACCGAATAGAAGTTACGGCCAGTGGGCAGCACGTCGAGACGTCCACGGCTCGGCGCGCCGCTCGGACCGGCCGGGACAAACCGACCCGCCAGGGCGTCGAGCAAGCCTCGCATTTCCGCCGGGCCACAGGCATCCAGGCGGGGGGCGACGACTTCGCGCAGGTGGCCGATGATCGCGCTGACTTCAGCCCAGCATGCGTCCTGTGGGAGCAGGTCGGTGGGGGCAATCGCTTCGTACGCAGGCTCGCTCCCACAGGGCAACGACTGGGCCGCAAGCGGGCTCACTGCCTGCTCGATCAGGTGCGCGGCAAACAGCTCAAGGCGCTCGCGGGTATCGCCGGCGGTGCGCCAGGCGTCCTCGCCGAGGCGCTGCAACTCGTCCGGCTTGGGGCCGCTCCACGGTGCCGACAATTCACAATCCAGCGGATCAAAACCCAGGCCGAACGCCTTGGCCAAGGCCCGCAGCAAGCTCGACTGCGCGCCCCGCCCGTCGCCCCGGGGGATGCGCAACAGCGCGAGCAAGGTGTCGATGCGCAGGCGCCCGCTGGGTGACTCGCCGAACACATGCAGGCCATCGCGGATCTGCGACTCCTTGAGGTCGCACAGGTAGGTGTCCAGGCGCGGCAACCAGATCGCCGCATCGGTCTGGCTGTCGAGTTTGCCGTCCAGCTGCAGTTCCCGATCGATGTGGGTTTCGCGCACCAGTTCGAGAATCTCCCGCTGCAGTTCACGGGCGCGCCGTGGGTCGAGCAATTGGGCTTCGTAGTACTCGTCCGCCAGCAACTCGAGGTTGCGCAGCGGGCCGTAGGTTTCGGCGCGGGTCAGCGGTGGCATCAGGTGGTCGATGATCACCGCCTGGGTCCGGCGCTTGGCCTGGGCGCCCTCTCCCGGGTCATTGACGATAAACGGATAGATATTCGGCAGCGGCCCCAGCAGCGCATCCGGCCAGCAACTCTCAGACAGGCCGACGCCCTTGCCCGGCAGCCATTCGAGGTTGCCGTGCTTGCCCACGTGAATCAGCGCATGGGCACCGTAGACCTGGCGCAGCCAGAAATAGAACGCCAGGTAACCGTGGGGCGGCACCAGGTCCGGGTCGTGATACACCGCGCTCGGGTCGACCTGATAACCCCGCGCCGGCTGGATGCCGACGAAGGTCAGGCCAAAGCGCAGCCCGGCGATCATCAGGCGCCCGCCGCGGAACATCGGGTCCTCCTGCGGCGCGCCCCAACGCGCCAGCACCGCCGCGCGATTGGCGGCGGGCAAGGCGTCGAACTGGGCCTGGTAGTCGTCCAGCGCCAGACTTTGCTGGCAGGGGCGCTGGTCGATGCTGTCCAGGTCGTTGCTGACCCCGCCGAGCAGTTGGCGAATCAGCTCGGTGCCACTGTCCGGCAGTTCGTCCGGCAGCGGATAACCTTCGGCCTGCAGCGCCCGCAGGATGTTCAAGGCCGCGGCCGGGGTGTCCAGGCCAACGCCATTGCCGATACGGCCGTCGCGGGTCGGGTAGTTGGCGAGAATCAACGCCACGCGCTTTTGCCCATTGGCCACCCGCGCCAGCTCGCTCCAGCGGCGCGCCAGTTCGGCGACAAAATCCATGCGCTCCGGTTGCGCCCGGTAGCAGACTACGTCGCACTGGCTGCGCTCGCTGCGCCAGGCCAGGTCCTTGAAGCTGATGGGCCGGCTGATGATGCGCCCGTCCAGTTCCGGCAAGGCGATGTGCATCGCCAGATCCCGCGGCCCCAGGCCCTGCTCGCTGGCGCGCCAGCCGGGCTCGTTGTCCTGGGCGCAGATCGCCTGGATCACCGGGATGTTGCGGCGAAACGGCCGCAGGTGCGGCGCCTCCGGGCTGGATTGGGCAAAGCCGGTGGTGTTGAGAATCACTGAGGCCTGGACGTGATCCAGCCAGTCCTCGACCACCGCCAGGCAGCCGGGCTCTTTCAGGCTGGCCACGGCAATCGGCAGCGGGTTGAGCCCCGCCGCCTGCAAGCGCTGGCAGAAAATATCGATGAAGGCGGTGTTGGCCGCCTGCAAATGGGAACGGTAGAACAGCACCGCCGCCACCGGTTGCCCGGCCTGCCAGTCGGCTTGCCAGGTGGCCAGGTCGGGCTGGCTGTGCCGCGGGTGATAGATCGCGGTACGCGGCAGGGTTTGCGGTTCAGCCCACGGGTAGTCGCGGCCAAGCCAGCGACTGGCCAGGCAGCGGTACAGGTCCAGGGCATTGCGCTTGCCGCCCTGGCGCAGGAAGTGCCACAGCCGCTCCCGGTCCTGCACCGCCACCGTACTCAGGTCGCTCAGTTCCGGATCGGGGCGGTCATCGCCCGGTACCAGGATCAGTTGCACCCCGCGCCGGGACAGTTCCACCAGGCGCTCGACGCCGTAGCGCCAATAGCCGATGCCACCGTGCAGGGAAATCAGGATGACTTTGGCATGGCGCAGCACCTGGTCGACGTATAGGTCGACCGACGCGTGATTCTGCACCTGCATCGGGTTGGCCAGCCGCAGGCTGGGGTAGTCATCCGGCAGTTGCTGGGCCACTTCGGCCAGCAGCGCCAGGCTGGAATCGCCGCTGCACAGGATCACCAGGTCGGCGGGGGTTTGCCCGAGGTCGGCAATATTGTCGTCGGCAACAAAACCGCCGGGCTGGGTCCTGAGCAGGTGCATGGGTCAGACGCTGAGCGCGGCGCGCAATTGCGCTTCGAGCACAGCGGCGTCCAGCGCCTGGCCGATCAGCACCAGGCGCGTGGTGCGTGCTTCGTCCGCGCCCCACTGACGGTCGAAATGCTTGTCGAAACGCGTGCCCACGCCCTGGATCAGCAAGCGCATCGGCTTGTTCGGGATCGCGGCGAAACCCTTGACCCGCAGGATGCCGTGCTGGACCACCAGTTGGGTCAAGGCATCGAGCAGCAGGCTTTCGTCGGCTTGCGGCAGCTCGATGGAGATCGAATCGAAGGCGTCGTGATCATGGTCGTCATGGTCGTCGCCGTCGTGGTGATGGTCGTGATGGCTGTGACGGCTGTCGATGTGCTCTTCGGAACCGGCACCCAGGCCAATCAGCACGTCGAGCGGCAAGCGCCCGCTGCTGGCTTCGATGATCTTGACCGCCGGCGGCAGCTCCTCGGCAACTTCCAGGCGGACCCGGGCCAGGTCTTCAGGGCTGATCAGGTCGGCCTTGTTGAGGATGACCAGGTCGGCGCTGGCCAGTTGGTCGGCGAACAGCTCATGCAGCGGCGATTCGTGGTCCAGGTTCGGATCGAGTTTGCGCTGGGCGTCGACCTGGTCCGGGAAGGCGGCGAAGGTGCCAGCGGCCACGGCCGGGCTGTCGACCACGGTGATCACGGCGTCGACCGTGCAGGCGCTGCGGATTTCCGGCCACTGGAAGGCCTGGACCAGCGGCTTGGGCAAGGCCAGGCCGGAGGTTTCGATGAGAATGTGGTCGAGGTCGCCGCGACGGGCCACCAGTTCGCGCATCACCGGGAAGAACTCTTCCTGGACGGTGCAGCACAGGCAACCGTTGGCCAGTTCATAGACCCGGCCAGTGGCTTCTTCTTCGGTGCAACCGATGGTGCACTGCTTGAGGATGTCGCCGTCGATGCCCAGCTCGCCGAACTCGTTGACGATCACCGCAATGCGACGACCCTGGGCGTTGTCGAGCATGTGCCGCAGCAAGGTGGTTTTGCCCGAGCCGAGGAAGCCGGTAACGATGGTGACAGGGAGTTTGGCCAGTGTTTTCATCGGATGCCCTTTGGCAAGGTGGCGGGCATACGGGACGAGAAGCCGCAACGCGCTGGCGTGCGGAAAGCGTTCGCCACCGGATCACCCCGCCCGGTTGTAGTGAGAATCTGGTACGAGGCAGGTCTCCTGGCTGACGGTGGGCCGGTCTTTCGACTGGCGGCTCCTGCGCCTTCCCGCCGCTTGAGATCAAGCGTGCAGTGGCCTGGCAGAAACAGCACCGTTCACAGTTGCGGGGGCAGCCGCGGCATTGACCGCGTTCCCTTCTTAGCTTCGGCGCACGCGCCAAAGAACCTCGAACGCGCAAGGCTACGCATCGCATCGGGGCGGGTCAATGTCTAGTCGAGCCCATCGCGGGCAAGCCCGCTCCCACAGGAGTACTGGTGGGAGCGGGCTTGCCCGCGATGCAGGCGCCTGGGCCCCAATTGAGAACCCATGCCAATTGACGCCCATCCCCCGGCCATGCTCTCCTACACACCTTGTTACGGGTGCCCTTCACAGGGTGAAACGGGAAACCGGTGAATCATGTGCTTTACTGCAAAGCCATGTCAGTCCGGTGCTGCCCCCGCAACGGTAAGCGAGCGAAGAGTCAGATCCACTGTGCCAGCTGTACGGCATGGGAAGGCGATTCTTGCAGGCGTGGCCACAGCCCGCCCCTCGTGAGCCCGGAGACCGGCCCGCAACACATAGCCAACAAACCCGCGGTGGGCGGGCGCTGTTCAAGTTTCTGCGTGCCCGGCTCGCGGAGGTTTGCATGCGCACGACTCACCCCTGACTGACCAGAGGCAAGCGCCATGTCGACCATCACCAGCACCCGCCACGCCACCGCCAGCACCACCACACTGGGCCAACGCCTCGTTGCCGCCATCGGCGCATCGATCCTGGGTGTGTGCCTGGTGTACTTCGCCGGGTTCTCCCATATCGAGGCCGTGCACAACGCCGCCCACGATACCCGCCACAGCGCCGCCTTCCCGTGCCACTGAGACCTGCCCAGATGATCAAGCGTATTGCACAAACCGCAGGTTTCAGTGGGCTGCTTGCCGCCCTGCTGCTGACGCTGCTGCAGAGTTTCTGGGTCTCCCCGTTGATTCTGCAGGCCGAGACTTACGAACAATCCGCACCTGCGGCGGTTGAAGTCCATGAACACGCCGCCGGTACCGCGGCCCACAGCCATGACGGCGAAGCCTGGGAACCGGAAGACGGCTGGCAGCGTGTGCTGTCGACCACGGGCGGCAACCTGGTGGTGGCCGTCGGCTTTGCCCTGATGCTGGCGGGCCTCTACACCCTGCGCGCGCCGACCCGCACGTCCCAGGGCCTGCTCTGGGGCCTGGCCGGTTATGCCACCTTCGTCCTGGCACCGACCCTCGGCCTGCCACCCGAGTTGCCGGGCACCGCCGCGGCCGACCTGGGCCAACGGCAAATGTGGTGGATCGGCACGGCAGCCTCGACCGCCGCCGGGATTGCCCTGATCGCGTTCGGCCGCAACTGGCTGCTCAAGCTGCTGGGCGTTGCCATCCTGGTGGTACCCCATGTGATCGGCGCCCCCCAACCGGCCGTGCATTCGATGCTGGCGCCGCAAGCGCTGGAAACGCAGTTCAAGATCGCGTCGCAACTGACCAACGTGGCTTTCTGGCTGGCCCTGGGCGTGCTCAGCGCCTGGTTGTTCCGCCGCAAAAGCGCGGGCCAGTTCCCGGCATGAGTGACCCTCGCGCAGCGCCGACCCTGGTGGTCGGCCTGGGCTGCCAGCGTGGCTGCCCGGCGAGCACGCTGCGCGCGTTACTCGATCAGGCCCTGCAAGCGCACCAGATCGAGCTGCACTCGATCAAGGCCCTGGCCAGCATCGACCTCAAGCGCGAGGAGCCTGGACTGCTTGAACTGGCCGCCCAACTGGCGCTGCCACTGATGTACTTCAGCAGCGAACAATTGGCCCAGTATCAAGCCCGCCTCAGCCACCAGTCGCAGATCGCCTTCGAACGCACCGGCTGTTATGGCGTGGCCGAAAGCGCTGCCCTGGCCCTGGCCGAACAGTTGGCCCAGGCCCCGGCAACCCTGCTGATTTCCCGGCAGAAATACGCCCAGGCCACCTTTGCATTGGCCTGCGCGCTGTAAAATCCCGATAATCCCCCCCTTCGATCATGAGCAACGTTCATCTGAAGCCTTGCCTTGTCCTTTTTTTCACAGGAGCCGGCCATGACCGTCTACTTCATCGGCGCGGGTCCCGGTGACCCGGAACTGATCACCGTCAAGGGCCAACGGCTGATTCACAGCTGCCCGGTGATCATCTACGCCGGCTCATTGGTGCCTGAAGCCGTGCTCCAGGGCCACCGGGCGCACCAGGTGGTCAACAGTGCCGAACTGCACCTGGAACAGATCATCGAGTTGATCAGCCAGGCCCACGCCCGGGGCGAAGACGTGGCACGGGTGCATTCCGGCGATCCGAGTCTGTATGGGGCGATCGGCGAGCAGATCCGCCATCTGCGCGCGCTGGGCATCCCCTTCGACATCATCCCCGGCGTCACGGCCACGGCGGCCTGTGCGGCGTTGCTGGGGGTCGAACTGACCCTGCCGGACATCGCGCAAAGCGTGATCCTGACCCGCTACGCCGATAAAACCACGATGCCGGCCGGCGAGGAGTTCGCCAGCCTGGCCCGGCATGGCACGACCATGGCGATTCACCTGGGGGTCAACCACCTGGCGAAAATCGTCGCCGAACTGCTGCCCCACTACGGCGCCGACTGCCCGATTGCCGTGGTGCACAAGGCCAGTTGGCCGGATCAGGACTGGGTCCTGGGCACCCTCGACGACATCGTCGACAAGGTCCAGGCCAAAGGTTTTCGGCGCACGGCGCTGATCCTGGTGGGCCGGGTGCTGGCGGCGGACTCCTTCAGTGAGTCGTCACTGTACCGGGCCGGGCATGCGCACCTGTACCGGCCCTGAGGGCTCGGCAGCTGCTACAGGTTCCACAAGGACTGACCATAAAAAAACGGCGCTCACGGGCGCCGTTTTTTCATGTCGCAGCGAACACCTTATTAGTAGTAGGCGTTTTCTTTCTGCGTGTGGTCGGTCACGTCGCGCACGCCCTTGAGCTCAGGAACGCGCTCCAGCAGGGTGCGCTCGATGCCTTCGCGCAAGGTCACGTCCGCCTGGCCGCAGCCCTGGCAGCCGCCACCGAACTTCAACACGGCAATGCCGTCGTCCACGACGTCGATCAGGCTGACCTGACCGCCGTGGCTGGCCAGCCCTGGGTTGATTTCGGTTTGCAGGTAATAGTTGATGCGCTCGTTGATCGGGCTGTCGGCGTTGACCATTGGCACTTTGGCGTTCGGCGCCTTGATGGTCAGTTGCCCGCCCATGCGGTCGGTGGCGTAGTCGACCACGGCGTCGTCGAGGAAGGCCTCGCTGAACGAATCGATGTAGGCGGTGAAGCTTTTGAGCCCCAGCGCAGTGTCTTCAGGTTTTTCTTCGCCCGGCTTGCAGTAGGCAATGCAGGTTTCGGCGTACTGGGTGCCAGGCTGGGTGATAAAGACCCGAATGCCGATCCCCGGGGTGTTCTGCTTGGAGAGCAGATCAGCCAGATAATCGTGGGCGGCGTCGGTAATGGTAATGGCGGTCATGGAAATTCCTCGCAGGCTTGGGCGCAGTTTACGCCAATCATGGCGCCGGACAAAGTCCCAGTATTTTTGTCGGGATAAAGCCCTGTCGAAAACACCTGGCGTGGCGCCGGTTTGCGGGCGCCACGCCAGGTAGGGGTCAAAGGTTCTCGTAGCGGTTCATGTCCAGCACGCCCTCTTCCACCGGGTCGGTCTCATGGAGGTACTGGCTCAAATCGTGGAAGTACACCCAGAACTGCGGGTGACTGCGGCGAATGCCCCAGCGCCCGACGATTCGCTCGAAACGCTCGGCATCCTTGGCGTTCTCCATGTCTTCGACGAATTCCGGCACTTCGTCGGCCGGAATGTTGAACATGAAGTTCGGATAGCTGCTGAGCACCCCCGGGTACAGGGTCATGGTGTCCAGTCCAGGCTGATAGCGCAGCGACTCGCCGAGCATGAACGCCACGTTGCTGTGGGCGCGGTTGCGCACCAGGCTGTAGACCTCACGTTTGCCATTGGCGGTTTCGATGCGCAGCATGGTCGCTTCCGGCATCTGCTCGATCACCTTCAACCCTGCCGCCGGGCGTGACGTCAGGCGACTGAGGGCCTGCTCGGCATTCTGCAGGGCCGGATCGATGTTCGGCCGGGAGCAGTAGGCGCCACTGCAGCGGTTGATCGGGTCCGGCCGGGCATTGAGGTCGCCATAGCGAGCCAGCAACTGCTGGACGAAGTCGCGCTTGGGGTCGTTGGGCGCCAGCTTGAGCGCGGTCGGCGTGTCGTTGTCGATGCTGGCGTAATCCATCCACATCTTGAACTTGCCGCCGTTCTGATACCAGTCGTCGAGATAACCGTCGCGGGCGTCGGCGGGCATCAAGCGCAGGAAGTTCTGTTCGGCGCCATTTCTGATCAGGTCGAAATACAGCCGCGTCTGGGCCTGGTGCGACACGTTGCCGAACACGTCGAAATTCACCGCCAACTGGTAATAGGTGCGCTCCAGCAACGGGAAGTCGAACAGCCACACCGTCTGCGGGACGTCACCGATCAGGCCCTTGGTCACCGAGGCACTGTCGAAGTGGCGAAAGATGCTCAGCAAGGCGTTGTCGTTACCCGCCCACAAGGACGACCAACTCGGCGCCGGAGCATCGGCGTAGGCGTCCTGGCGCAGGGTTTCGTACTCATTGCGCTTGTCGCGATAGGCGTGCCACAGGCTCAGCACACTGCCGACGTCGTCGTTCTGCCCGGGCATCGCCAGCAATGGCGTGGCCTGGCCGCGGTAGTTCGGGTCGACGATGTACAGGTCGTGTTCCGGCGCCTGGAACAAGGCCCAGAAGTGGTCGCGGATCACGTCGGTGGCGATCTGTCCGCGGCACACCGGCCCACGGATGAAGGTGCGCACGAAGTATTCGGCGTTATCGAGCATGAATTGATAGCGCGCCTGGGCAGGAATCGCCTGGAAAGTCTGGAACGGGTTGGCCCGGCGCTCCGGACCGTAGCCGGGCAAGGCGTCGACCTGCCAGTTGCCGCTGTAGAACAGGCTCTTGATCCGGGCCATTTTCGCCGGGCTCAAGGGATAGGTGATGTGGGTCTTGTGCACGATCACCCCTTGCACCGGCCACAGGCGGTAGTACACCTGGGTTCCCGGGTCATCGTTGGGCCGCCGGCTGTTGATCAGGTCGATGGGCTGGCCGGTGGGCGTGCGCGAACGCACCCACTGGAAGAAGTGGCCCTGCTCGCCCTCCTTGAAATACAGGTGGGCCAGGAACAGGTGTTCATACAGCCAGCGCGCCACCAGGCTTTCCCGGGCGCCGGGGGCGTTGAGCAGGTTTTCCCACTGCACGATCTGCAGCGCTTCCCGGGCGCTGGGCGCCAGACCCTGTTCGTCGATGGGTGCCCCGGACGCCAGCCAGCGCTGCAGGGTCTGGTACTGCGCCGTGGTCAGTCCGGTCACCGCCAGCGGCATGCCCTCCTTGGGGTGCTGCTGAGCATAGGCGTCGAACTCCCCCGGTTGCGGACACATGTTGGCCCGGTTCAGGCCCAGGACGATCTCTTCCGGCAGCTTGGCGTTGGGTTGCAACGGGGTTTGATGGCCCAGTTCGAGCATGCGCGCCATCAGCGCGGCCTGGCTGCCCTGGGCGTCGAGTACCGAATAGAAGCCTTTTTGCTGCCAGGCACGCTTGCCGAGGGCGTCATAAAACAGCCGCGTCGGCGCTTCGGCCTGACTGCGTTGACCGTCGTAGACCGGGGATTTGTTCGCCCCGCGAGAAGCACCCTCGCCGCTGCCCAGGTTGAGCTGGCAGGGGGAGTCATAACAGGCGTGGCAGGCCACGCACTTTTCGGTGAAGATCGGTTGAATATCGCGGGTATAGGAAATCGCCGGCGCCGGTCCCTGGGCGGTGGCGGCGCTGCTGATGAGCAGCGCAAAAAGGCTGATGAAAACGCGATACGACATGTCCCTGGTCCCGATCATGAAAAAACGTCACGATTCTACCGGTCCGGCCCTGGCTTCAACATGAGCGATATTCATGCAAAACCTCCTCATGCCCCAATAGCGCACAGGTTTGTTATGATTCCGGCCCTTCGTAATCGCCTGACCAGGTAGTCCCCATGTCCGATCGCAGTGCTCGCCTCCACGTTCTCAAGCAAGCCCTCAAAGAACGTATCCTGATTCTCGATGGCGGCATGGGCACGATGATCCAGAGCTACAAGCTCGAGGAACAGGATTACCGCGGTAAACGCTTCGCCGACTGGCCAAGCGACGTCAAGGGCAACAACGACCTGCTGGTCCTGACTCGCCCGGATGTGATCGGCTCGATCGAGAAGGCCTACCTGGATGCCGGCGCCGACATTCTGGAAACCAACACCTTCAACGCCACCCAGGTGTCCCTGGCCGACTACGGCATGCAGGGCCTGGCCTACGAACTGAACGTAGAAGGTGCCCGCCTGGCACGCAAGGTGGCCGACGCCAAAACCCTGGAAACCCCGGACAAGCCGCGCTTCGTCGCGGGGGTGATCGGGCCGACCAGCCGCACCTGCTCGCTGTCGCCGGACGTCAACAACCCGGGCTACCGCAACGTGACCTTCGACGAACTGGTGGAGAACTACACCGAGGCCGCCAAGGGCCTGATCGAGGGCGGTGCCGACCTGATCCTGATCGAGACCATTTTCGACACCCTCAACGCCAAGGCCGCGATTTTCGCCGTGCAGGGCGTGTTCGAGGAGCTGGGTTTCGAACTGCCGATCATGATTTCCGGGACCATCACCGATGCCTCCGGTCGTACCCTGTCGGGCCAGACCACCGAAGCCTTCTGGAACTCGATTGCCCACGCCAGGCCGATTTCCGTCGGCCTGAACTGCGCCCTGGGTGCCAGTGAACTGCGTCCCTACCTCGAAGAGCTGTCGAACAAGGCCAATACCCACGTTTCGGCCCACCCCAACGCCGGCCTGCCCAACGAGTTCGGCGAGTACGACGAACTGCCGGAGGAAACCGCCCGGGTCATCGAAGAATTCGCCCAGAGCGGCTTCCTCAATATTGTCGGTGGCTGCTGCGGCACCACGCCGGGGCACATCGAGGCCATCGCCAAGGCCGTTGCCGGCTATGCCCCACGGCAGATTCCGGAGATTGCCAAGGCGTGCCGGCTGTCAGGCCTGGAACCGTTCACCATCGATCGCAACTCGCTGTTCGTCAACGTCGGCGAGCGGACCAACATCACCGGTTCCGCCAAGTTCGCCCGCCTGATTCGCGAAGACAACTACACCGAAGCCCTCGAAGTCGCCCTGCAGCAGGTGGAAGCCGGCGCCCAGGTGATCGACATCAACATGGACGAGGGCATGCTCGATTCGAAGAAGGCCATGGTCACCTTCCTCAATCTGATTGCCGGCGAGCCGGACATCTCCCGCGTGCCGATCATGATCGACTCCTCGAAGTGGGAAGTGATCGAAGCCGGCCTCAAGTGCATCCAGGGCAAGGGCATCGTCAACTCCATCAGCATGAAGGAAGGCGTCGAGCAGTTCATCCACCACGCCAAACTGTGCAAGCGCTACGGCGCCGCCGTGGTGGTAATGGCCTTTGACGAAGCGGGCCAGGCCGACACCGAGGCGCGCAAGAAAGAAATCTGCAAACGCTCCTACGACATCCTGGTCAACGAAGTGGACTTCCCGCCGGAAGACATCATCTTCGACCCGAACATCTTTGCCGTCGCCACTGGCATCGAGGAGCACAACAACTACGCGGTCGACTTCATCAACGCCTGCGCCTACATCCGTGACGAACTGCCCTACGCCCTGACGTCGGGCGGGGTGTCCAACGTGTCGTTCTCGTTCCGTGGCAACAACCCGGTGCGCGAGGCGATCCACTCAGTGTTCCTGCTCTACGCAATCCGCAACGGCCTGACCATGGGCATCGTCAACGCCGGCCAACTGGAGATCTACGACCAGATCCCGAGCGAGCTGCGCGATGCCGTGGAAGACGTGGTGCTCAACCGTACCCCCAACGGCACCGACGCCCTCCTCGCCATCGCCGACAAGTACAAGGGCGATGGCAGCGTCAAGGAAGCCGAGACCGAAGAATGGCGCAACTGGGCCGTGAACAAGCGCCTGGAGCACGCACTGGTCAAGGGCATCACCACCCACATCGTCGAAGACACCGAAGAGTCGCGCCAATCCTTCGCCCGGCCGATCGAGGTCATCGAAGGCCCGCTGATGTCCGGCATGAACATCGTCGGCGACCTGTTTGGCGCCGGCAAAATGTTCCTGCCCCAGGTGGTGAAATCCGCCCGGGTCATGAAGCAGGCCGTGGCCCACCTGATCCCGTTCATCGAACTGGAAAAAGGCGACAAACCGGAGGCCAAGGGCAAGATCCTCATGGCCACCGTGAAAGGCGACGTGCACGACATCGGCAAGAACATCGTTGGCGTGGTCCTGGGGTGCAACGGCTATGACATCGTCGACCTCGGCGTGATGGTCCCGGCGGAGAAGATCCTGCAGGTGGCCAAGGAGCAGAAGTGCGACATCATCGGCCTGTCCGGCCTGATCACCCCGTCGCTGGACGAGATGGTCCACGTCGCCCGCGAGATGCAGCGCCAGGACTTCCACCTGCCGCTGATGATCGGTGGCGCGACCACCTCCAAGGCCCACACGGCGGTGAAGATCGAACCCAAGTACAGCAACGACGCGGTGGTCTATGTCACCGACGCCTCCCGTGCGGTGGGCGTGGCCACGCAGTTGCTGTCCAAGGAATTGAAGGCCGGTTTCGTCGCCAAAACCCGCGAGGAATACATCGAGGTCCGCGAGCGTACTGCCAACCGTAGCGCCCGCACCGAGCGCCTGAGCTACCCGGCGGCGATTGCCAAGAAGCCGCAGTTCGACTGGAGCAGCTACGAGCCCGTGAAACCGACCTTCACGGGTGCCAAGGTCCTGGACAACATTGACCTGAAGGTTTTGGCCGAGTACATCGACTGGACACCGTTCTTCATCTCCTGGGACCTGGCCGGCAAGTTCCCGCGCATCCTGCAGGATGAAGTGGTGGGTGAAGCCGCCACCGCGCTGTATGCCGACGCCCAGGAAATGCTCGCCAAACTGATCGACGAAAAGCTGATCAGTGCCCGCGCGGTGTTCGGCTTCTGGCCGGCCAACCAGGTGCACGATGACGACCTGGAAGTCTACGGCGACGACGGCAAGCCGATTGCCCGTCTACACCACCTGCGCCAGCAGATCATCAAGACCGATGGCAAGCCGAACTTCTCCCTGGCCGACTTCGTTGCGCCCAAGGACAGCGGCGTCACCGACTACGTCGGCGGCTTCATCACCACCGCCGGGATCGGCGCCGAGGAAGTGGCCAAGGCCTACCAGGACGCGGGCGACGACTACAACTCGATCATGGTCAAGGCCCTGGCCGACCGCCTGGCCGAGGCCTGCGCCGAGTGGCTGCACCAACAGGTGCGCAAGGAACACTGGGGTTACGCCAAGGACGAAGTGCTGGACAACGAAGCGCTGATCAAGGAGCAGTACAGCGGCATCCGCCCGGCCCCCGGCTACCCGGCCTGCCCGGATCACACCGAGAAGTCGACCCTGTTCAAGCTGCTCGACCCGCAAGCCTCGGAACTCAAGGCTGGCCGCAGCGGTGTGTTCCTCACCGAGCACTATGCGATGTTCCCGGCGGCAGCGGTCAGCGGCTGGTACTTCGCCCACCCGCAGGCGCAGTACTTCGCCGTTGGCAAGATCGACAAGGATCAGGTGCAGAGCTACACCGCCCGCAAAGGCCAGGAACTGAGCGTGAGTGAGCGTTGGCTGGCACCGAACCTGGGGTATGACAACTGAGGCCTGAATGGGCGCGGATCGAACTTAATCGACGCCGCGCCCTCTACAGTTCAAGTTTCCCCACAGCGTGAACACACGGAAGACCCCCATCATGCGATTGACCCTGTCTACCCTTGCTCTAGGCATTCTGATCACCCAAGGCGCCATGGCGGCTGGAGATGGCACTGCAGCCGTCGGCGGCGGGCTCGGGGGTGCGCTGGGTAATGTCCTCGGCCAACAGATCGGCGGCAGCACTGGCGCGGCGATCGGCGCGGGTGTTGGCGGTGCTGCGGGCGGCGCCATCGCCGCCCCCAAAGGCAACAAGAATGAAGCCGCGATTGGCGGCGGTCTGGGCGCAGCCGGGGGTTCGGTGATCGGCAACCAACTGGGCGGCTCCACCGGCTCGACCATCGGCGCCGGCCTGGGCGGTGCCGCTGGCGGCGCAGTCGGCAACAACCTGGCCGATGACGACGATCATCACAGCTCCGGCGGCAACAGCCATAAGCACAAAAACAAGAACAAGAACAAGAACAAGCACAAAAACAAACACGACTGATTGTCAGCCTTGTGGGAGCCGCCCAACGGCAGCTCCCACAGCGGCGCATCAACCCTCACCCGCGCTTCACCCGTCCCCGGGCATGGATCAAGCCATGCATCGCCCAGCCCCACCAACACCCCCCAGAACACCCACTATCGCGCCGAGCCAGGCCAGGGTGCTGATAACGGTAGCCGGCAGGCCTGCGGCAATCCCCGGCGGAATCAGCCTGGCCCACCGCTCGAAGCAGGTAGCTTCAGATACGGCTGGGTGACACGATGATCTTGACGTTGTGCTCCTTGTTATTGACCAGTTCCTCGAAGCCCTGGCCGACGATCTGCTCCAGCTGGATGCGCCCGGTCACCAGCGGCGTGATGTCCAGGCGGCCGTCGGCGATGAAGGCGATCACGTCGGCGAATTCACCGTTGTAGGCCAGCGCGCCAAGCACCTGCTTCTCGGTGGCCACCAGCTCGAAAAAGTTGAACTCGCTGGGCTCCTCGAAGATGCCCACCAACACACACTTGCCCGCCTTGCGGATCAGGTCGATGGCCAGCTTGGCCGTGTGCTTGTTGCCGATGCATTCAAAGCTGACATCGGCCCCCAAGCCCCCGGTCAGGCGCCGGACCTCGGCCAGGGCATCACACTCCTTGGGGTCCAGCACATGACTGGCGCCCACCTCCAGCGCCTTGGCCTTGCGTGCGCCGGACATTTCCAGGGCGATCACCTGTGCCGCGCCGGCGGCCTTGGCGCACATGATGGTGCACAAGCCAATGGTCCCGGCACCGACCACCACCACGTTCTGCCCCAGCAGGCTGCCGGCCTTTTTCACCGCGTGCATGCCCACCGCCAGGGGCTCGATCAGCGCCCCGGCTTCGGCGGGAAAATTGGCCGGCAGTTTGTACAGCAGATTGGCCGGCACGTTGACCAGCTCGGCAAAGGCACCGTTGTTCATCAGGCCGGTGAAGGCCAGGTTCTCGCAGATGTTGTACAGCCCGTGGGTGCAGTAATAACAGGTGCCGCAGTGCTGGCAGGCGTCGGCGGCCACTGGCTCGCCGACGCTGAAGCCCTGGACCCCGGCGCCGATTTCGACGATCTCGCCACAGAACTCGTGACCGAGGATGCACTGGCCCTTGATCCCGGTCAGCGGGTGCGGTGCGTCCACCGGAATGAACACCGGCCCGGCCACATACTCATGCAGGTCGGAACCACAGATACCGCACCACTGGACACGGATCTGCACCCAACCGGCGGGGGGTG
Source organism: Pseudomonas kielensis (assembly GCF_014236655.1). Taxonomy (GTDB): domain Bacteria; phylum Pseudomonadota; class Gammaproteobacteria; order Pseudomonadales; family Pseudomonadaceae; genus Aquipseudomonas; species Aquipseudomonas kielensis. The sequence continues at coordinate 25,235 of NZ_JACMYG010000037.1, read as the reverse complement.
CCACGGGCAGCGGTACGTCTTCGACCCGGATATCGTGGCGGCCATGCCAGACGGCGGCGCGCATGCTGCGGGGCGGGGTATTGATCAGGCTCATGTTGAAATCTCCTTGAAAACAAAGGCCGCCGGTGACCGTCGCCGGTCACCGGGAGCGCGTTCAGTGGCTCTGCACGAAGTCCAGGAGCAGGCGGTTGACCTGCTCCGCCGCCTCCATCTGCACCATGTGCGCCTGGCCCGGCAGGATCTCGACCTGGGCTGCGAGACCTTGGCTATGGGCCGCCGGGATGATCGCGTCGTCGCTGCCCCAGATCACCAGCACCGGGTGCCGGGCGTCCTGCACCACGGCGCGCAGGTCGACCTGCTGCCGGCCCGCGGGAAACAGCGTCGCCGCCAGTTGCCGCAGGGCATCGTCGACCCCTTCCAGGCGCTTGTACTTGAGCATGTCTTCGAGCATCTGCCGGTTGACCAGCTCGGCGTTGGAGAACAGCTGCACCAGCGGCGCCTTGAGGGCATTGCGGTTGCCCGCGTCGATGAAGCCCTGCAGGTAGTCGCCGTTGATCTCCGGGCCCAGGCCGGCGCTGCCGATCAGGCTCAGGGAACGCACTCGCTGGGGCGCCAGGCGCGCCGTATTCAAGGACACCGCGCCGCCCATGGAATGCCCCGCCAGGTGCGCCTGGGCAATATCCAGGTGATCCAGCAGGGCCAGCAGCACGCCGCTCAACTCATCCAGATCACCACGTTGCAGTGGCTTGCTCGACTCGCCATGGCCGGGCAGGTCCAGGGCGATCACCCGGCGCTCCGCCGCCAGGACCGGGTGGTTGAACAGCCAGTTGTTCAGGTCGCCGCCAAAGCCGTGTACCAGCACCAGCGGGATGCCGCCTGCGCCGCGCTCGAAGTAGCGGATCACCCGGCCATCGAGCTCGACCTTCTGCGGTTTAGGCCCCAGGTCTTCCTCGGCGCCGGCACCTGGCACGAACGCCGCCTGGAACTGCTCGACCACAGCGTCGATCTCAGCTTCGCTGGCGTCGCCCTCGACCACGATGCCGAGCAAGGCCCCGACGGCCAGGGTTTCGTCCTGCCGGGCGATCTGGCGGCGCAGCACGCCGCAGAACGGCGCTTCGACGCTGCTGGAGATCTTGTCAGTCTCCACGTCCAGCACTTCGTCGCCCTTGTTGATGACTTGCCCCGGCTCCTTGAGCCAGGCATCCACCCGGCCTTCGGTCATCGACAGGCCCCACTTGGGCATGGTCAGGGTATGGATCTGGCTCATGAACGCTTGCTCCACTCGATCAGCTTGAGCACGGCGTTTTCGATCTTCGCCGCGTCAGGGATGTAGAGGTCTTCCAGGGCATCGGAGAACGGCACCGGGGTGTGCGGCGCGGTGACCATTTCAATCGGTGCCTTGAGTGCGCCAAAGGCCTTCTGCGCCACCAGCGCCGAGATATCGGTGGCCATCGAGCAGCGCGGGTTGGCTTCGTCGATCACTACCAGGCGCCCGGTCTTCTCAACGCTTTCAAGGATGCTGTCTTCGTCCAGCGGGCTGGTGGTGCGCAGGTCGATCACCTCGCAGTCGATACCCCGCCCAGCCAGGCTGCGGGCCGCGTCCATCGCGGTGTTGACGGTGCGTCCGTAGGACACCAGGGTCACGTCCTTGCCCTCGCGCAGAAAGTTGGCCTCGCCAAACGCGATGGTGTAGAGCTCTTCCGGCACGTCGCCCTGCATGCTGTAGAGCAATTTGTGCTCGCAGAAAATCACCGGGTCGTTGTCGCGGATCGCCTGGATCAGCAAGCCCTTGGCGTCGTAGGGGGACGAGGGGCAGACCACTTTCAGGCCCGGGATGTGGGTCCACAGGGAGGTGAGCATTTGCGAGTGCTGGGCAGCGGCGCGCAGCCCGGCGCCGACCATGGTGCGAATCACCAGCGGCGTGGCGGCCTTGCCACCGAACATGTAGCGAAACTTGGCGGCCTGGTTGAGGATCTGGTCCAGGCAGCAACCGGCGAAGTCGACGAACATCAATTCGCACACCGGGCGCACGCCACAGGTCGCCGCCCCCACCGCCGCGCCGACGTACCCCAACTCCGACAACGGGGTGTCGAGCACCCGCCCGGGAAACTGGTGATAGAGGCCCTTGGTCACACCCAGCACGCCGCCCCAGGCATCGTTTTCACCGGGGGCGCCGGCACCGCCGGCGACGTCTTCACCCATGATGAACACGCTGGGATCGCGGCGCATTTCCTGGGCCAGGGCTTCGTTGATTGCCTGCTGATAACTGATTTTTCTCGCCATGATGAAGGTCTCGATTCTTGTTATAGGGGGCGTTCAGGGATAGGAGACGTAGACGTCGGTGAGCAGGTCGGCCGCGCTCGGCTTGGGGTCGGACTTGGCCTTGCGCACGGCGTTCTCGATCAACGACTCGACCTCCTGGTCGATACGGTCCATTTGGCTGGCCTCCAGCAGACCGGCGCGGGTGGTGCGCTCGCGAAACTGCATCAGGCAGTCGTTGTGCTCACGGAAATGCTTGACCTCGTCCGGGGCCCGATAGGTCTGGGCATCGCCTTCGAAGTGACCGTAGTAGCGGGTCAGCTTGACCTCGATCAGCGACGGCCCCTCCCCGGCCCGGGCCCGCTCTACGGCGGCACCGGCGGCTTCGTGGACGGCAAAAAAGTCAAAGCCATCCACCGTGACCCCGGGCATGCCGAAACCGGCGGCGCGGTCGGCGATGTGGTCGCAGGCCACCGACCAGTTGGAGGCCGTGGCCTCGGCGTAGCCGTTGTTCTCGGCAATGAACAGGCACGGCAGGTTCCACACCGAAGCCATGTTCATTGCTTCGAACACCGCCCCTTCGTTGGAGCCGCCGTCGCCGAAGAACACCACCGCAACGCTGTCGGTGCCCTTGAGCCTGGCGGCCAGGGCCGCGCCGACCACCAGCGGTGCGCCTGCCCCGACAATACCGTTGGCCCCGAGCATGCCCTTCTCGAAGTCGGCGATGTGCATGGAGCCGCCCTTGCCCTGGCAGACCCCGGTTTTCTTGCCGTAGATCTCGGCCATCATCCCGTACACATCTACGCCCTTGGCGATGCAGTGGCCGTGGCCACGGTGGTTGGAGGCAATGCAATCGTCATCGCCCAGATGGGCCATGACCCCGGCGGCCGACGCTTCCTCGCCGGCGTAAAGGTGGACAAAACCGGGAATCTCGCCAGTGGCGAATTCCACGTGCAGGCGCTCTTCAAAGGCGCGGATGGTGCGCATCACCTGGTAGGCATGCAGCAATTTTTCAGCAGTCAGCGGTGTCGACATTTTTATTCTCCAGGAGTGTCTTGGGACTGAAGGTTCACGGGGTGTTGCGGATGATCGCGACCGATGGCCAGCAGGCGCTCTTGCGCGACATAGGCCAGGGCCGCCTGCACATCGATGCTCAGCGGGCCGCCGGCATCGAGGGTGACGGTGGGTCGGTCGTGGACGTTGAATTCGATCTCGCGCTCGCCGTCCAGGGCCAGGGTCCCGCTGGTCAGCGCCAGGCCATGGGCGACGCCGGGTTCCAGACTGCCGGCCGCCAGCACGCCGCAACCTTGCAGCAGCCCGGGCGCCAGCGGCACCAGCAGGGCCTCGGGGGATTGGCCATCCAGGCGCATCCAGGCCCCGCCCGGCGCCTGCCGCGACACTGGCAACCACAGCCCGCAGAGGGCCGACAGGCCGATCGATTGCGGCTCGGCGAACGTCACGAAGACTTGCGCCAGGTCCGCGGCACGGCTGATGGCCCGGGCACCGACGAAGGGCAACGAGGACACCGCGACATCCACCAGGGCGATCTCGCACAGGCCACGGCTCGGCTCGCGCACCACCAGCCGCTTGTTGCGGCGCAGGGCGATGGCCGCGGGAATCCGTCCGCTGGCGTACAAGCCACCGGCCAGGCCGGCGCTGGTGGCTTCGCGCAGTTCCGGGAAAGCGTTGTTGGTGCCGGTGGACAGGGTCAGCATCGGGATGTCGCCGATCTCGCCGGCGACCGCCTTGTGGGTGCCGTCGCCACCGAGCACGGCGATCAGGCTCACGCCGCGCTCGGCCATCAGGCGCGCGGCCTGGCGGGTGTCGGCGACGCTCTGGCGCAAGGTGATGTCGAGAAATTCCAGGGCCGGCCAGTGGCTCTCACGCGCTTGACGGCTGTGGCTGTTCTTCTGGACGGCGGCGGCGATGCCGATCATGTCAGTGGGCAGCAGCACCCGCTCAACGCCCGTGGCCCCAAAGGCGGCGAGCAGACGCTGGATCACCGACACCTTGTCGGTGCTGGAAAACAGCCCGGCGTTGGCCGTCAAGCGGCGCACGTCGCGACCGGACGCCGGGTTGGCGATGATCCCCACGGTCAGCGGCGGGCGGCTCATGGAGCGCTCCGGGACAGCTCAGGCGGCAAGCCGCAATGGCAGGACATAAGGCACCTCGAATTATTGTTGTCAGGCTTGCCAGGGCTAGAGCAAGGCCGGTGCCAGTTCTCCAATAACCGCCGCAAAAGCCCGTTGCAGAGCCGTTGCGCCATTCGATTCGCAGCGTCGGACCCGGCCCGGTTGAGACGTCGGATGTCAGGTTGCACGGGCCGGCGCCGAGACCGTGAGACGTCGCGTCTCACGGTCGGCCGTGCGCCCCCTGGCGCTTGTCTGCGGGCATCGATCGGCGCTTAATGGCCGCACAACGACAAGAAGCTGGAACCGGAGGCCTCAATGCTTTCCGTACACTCGAAGGCGCACGTGGATTGCGTCAGCCGGGTCTTGAAGAACGCTGCCCATTTGCCGCAGTTGCCTGTGCCCGACCTGATCCTCGACTCCTGGCGCCGCTCCATGGAGCAACACCATCTGGACCCCGGCTCGCTGCAGGGGCCACGGATCCTCTCGCACAACGTGCTGCAGGAGTGCCGCGAGCGCTCAGAGCTGTTCTTGCGCATCGCCAGCGAAGAAGTCGCCCGCCTCCACGGCCGCGTGCGGGATGCCGACTACTGCGTGCTGCTCACCGATGCCCAGGGTCAGACCATCGACTACCGGGTCGAAAGCACGATCCGCAACGATTGCCAGAAGGCCGGCCTGTACCTGGGCACCTGCTGGTCGGAAGGCGAAGAAGGCACCTGCGGCGTCGCCGCGGTACTCACCGCCCGCACCCCGGTGACGGTGCACAAACGCGACCACTTTCGGGCGGCCTTTATCGGCCTCACCTGCTCTGCGGCACCGGTCTTCGACCCTCAGGGTGAATTGCTCGGGGTGCTCGATGTCTCGGCCGTGCGCTCGCCGGACGAGCGTCGTTCCCAGCACCTGATCCGGCAGATGGTGGTGCAGAGCGCACGGGAAATCGAACAGGCATTCTTCATGAACAGCGTCCAGGGCTTCTGGGTGCTGCGCGCGCACCGCAGCCCGGGGTACGTCGACAGCCAGCCCGATTACCTGCTGGCCTGGGACGACGATGGCCGCCTGCAAGCGCTCAACCCGGCGGCGCGCCAGTGGCTGCTGCACAGCTTCGGCCGGCTGCCGGAACACGTCGGCCAGGTGTTCGATCAAGCCCTGCTGCAGGCCGCCCGCGACGAATCGCTGTGTCTGCTGCACCACCACGCAGGCACCCAGGCTTTGCACGGGCGCCTGAGCGCGCCCCGGCGCAGCAACCACAGCCGCCAGCGCCTGGTGTTGAGCCCGGCCGAACTGGACCCGCGCCTGGCCGAGAGCCTGCGCCTGGCGGTACGGGTCAAGGACCGCAACCTGCCGGTGCTGATCCAGGGCGAAACCGGCTCGGGCAAGGAAGTCTTCGCCCGCCAATTGCACCAGGCCAGCCAACGCCGGGAGCAGCCCTTCGTCGCGATCAACTGTGCGGCCATCCCGGAAAGCCTGATCGAGAGTGAGCTGTTCGGTTACGTCGCCGGAGCCTTTACCGGGGCCTCGCACAAGGGCATGCCCGGCCTGCTGCAACAGGCCGACGGCGGTACGCTGTTTCTCGACGAGATCGGCGACATGCCGCTGGCTCTGCAGACCCGCCTGCTGCGGGTGCTGGCCGAGGGTGAAGTGGCCCCCCTGGGCGCTTCACGGCGCAAGGCAGTGGACCTGCAGGTGATCTGCGCCAGCCACCGCGACCTGGAAAGCCTGGTGGCCGCCGGCGAATTCCGCGAGGACCTGTACTTTCGCCTGGGGGGTGCGCGCTTCCAGTTGCCACCGCTGCGCGAACGCAGTGACCGCCTGGCCTTGATCAACCGGATCCTCGCTGAAGAGTCGAGCCACTGCGATACCACGCTGCAACTGGGCAGCGCCGCCCTGGAGTGCCTGCTCGGCTACCGCTGGCCAGGCAATGTCCGGCAGTTGCGCCACGTGCTGCGTTACGCCTGCGCGGTGTGCGAAGGGCCGTTGATCCAGCCCGGCCATTTGCCCGAACCCCTGCACAGCCAGGGCCTGCCCGGCCCGGCGCCCGAGGATCCCCGGGAACTGGAGGCCAGCCCGCAACGCCAGGCCCTGATCGACGCCCTGATCCGTCACCGCTGGAAACCCAGCGCCACGGCCCAGGCCCTCGGCATCTCCCGGGCAACCCTGTACCGCCGGGTGCACCAGCATGGCATTGAGATGCCGGGGAGAAGCCCAGCCTGAATCTCACCTACACCACAGCTGCTACGGACGGGCAATCTCCCACGGTCAGGTCACCATCTGGTCATATCTGGAAACACCCGGCCATTTGCCAATATCCCTCTCCTCTGTTTGCATCCGCGCTCCATTCTGTCAGTCGGGTCAAGGAGACAATCGATGAAAACCCTGGTGGTCGGTGCTAGCAAAGGATTGGGCAAAGCCATGATTGAGGGCCTGGGGGAGCCTGGGGACACGCTGATCGGGGTCTCCCGTAGCCGCCCAGAAAACCTGCAGCCCCTCGCTGGCGTGCAGGTGCGCTGGCTCGAAGCCAACCTCGGCGAACCGGCCGAGGCCGCCCGGGTCATCGAGCAGGCGGTGGCTGCCGAGGGCCTCGACACCTTGATCTACAACCTGGGCATCTGGGAAGAGCGCGCGTTTGATCCGAGCTACAACTTCCTTGCCGATGACGACGAGCACCTGCAAGCCATCGTCAGCTGCAACATCACCGCGCCCATCCTGCTGATCAAGCGCCTGCTGCCGCAGCTGCTGAAAAGCCCTAACCCGCGGATCATCCTCACCGGCTCGACCTCCGGCCTGGCGCAAAGCGGCCGTCCGGAAGTGACCTTCGGCGCCTCCAAGTTTGCCCTGCACGGAATCGCCGATGCACTGCGTGAAGGCTACCGTCAGCAACGCCTGGCGGTCACCTGCCTGAACCTGGGCTACCTGAACACCGACGACCCGCTCAGCACACCCCGCGAGTTGGCCGAGCAGCGTGGCGAGGGCCATTTGATTCCGGTCCACGACGTGGTGCAGGTGGTGCGCATGGTGCTGAGCCTGTCCGCGGCCAGCTACGTCAAGGACATTACCCTGCCAGCCCTGATGGATGAGCGCTTCTGAAATGATCAGGATCAGCACTCCGCAGGACACCGACGCCGTGGTGGCTGCGAGTGCTGTGGCGCCGGCATTTCAAGGCCGGGACTTGGGAAATCGGTAACCGCGAGGGCAGACTCAGCGCTCGGACATCACCACCATCACTTCGGCATCCGCCCCGTCATCGCTTTGCGCCAGGTAGATATGGCCAATCGCACTGTTGAAGTAGGCGGTTTCGCGGCAGCCGATGCTGATGGACTCGCCGGTTTCAAACTGAATGCGCACCCGCCCGCTGAGCACCAGGGCAAACTCTTGCCCGGGGTGGCGGATGTAGTCGTCGAACTGGGTCAGCTCCCGGGCAAAGATGCGCGCGTACATCGGCGTCATGCTGCGCCCGGGAAAATCGCCGGCCATCGGGTGGTAGTCGTAGTTGCCGGTGCTGTAGCCCGCGGCACTGTCGATGGCCGTGCTGACCACCGTCGGTTGCACCAGGTCCGTGCGGTCCTTGGCCGGGCTGAACAACTGGGCGATGTCGACGCTCAGGGCGCGCGCTGCGGCGGCGAGTTTTTCGTAGCTCACCGAGACTTGGGCCAACTCCATTTTCGACAGGGTCGACAAGGCCACGCCTGAACGCTCGGACAATTGCTTGAGGGTCAACTTCTGGTGTTTGCGGATCGCCCGCAGACGTGCGCCAACCTGGGCTCGGTCAATCAGCGGATGGGCCTGGGCATTGGAGGCGAGCGGTGGGCGGCTGGAACTCATGCAGTCTCTCTGTCATACCAATTTTCTGGCCCTGGGGACCCGGGCCGGATGCGTGGCGCGATATTACCTCAAGGCCATGGCTTGACTGATAAATTCTCATATCTTACATTTCTCTTATGTGAGAATTTATCCAGCCGGTGCGGGCGTCGTCTTTTCTCCCCACCCACCACGGAGGTCCTTGGGCATGCACGACAGCGAGTGTTTCGATTTCGTCATCATCGGCGGCGGTATTGCAGGGGCCTCCCTGGCCTATCGCCTGGCGGGACAGGCCAGCGTCCTGGTCCTGGAACGTGAGTCGCAGCCCGGCTATCACGCCACCGGCCGCTCCGCCGCGATGTTCATGGAAGCCTACGGAACCCCGCAGATCCAGGCGTTGACCCGTGCCAGCCGGGCGTTCTACGAACAACCGCCAGCCGGGTTCACCGAACATCCGCTGCTGGAACCCCGGGGCTGCCTGTACATCGCCAGCCCGGACCAACAGCCCCTGCTCGAGCAAACCTATACCAGCCTGCGCAGCTGCGCAGCCAACGTGTCGTTGATCGATGCCGAGCAAGCCCTGGCCCTGGTGCCGTGCCTGCGGGCCGAGGCCATCGGCGGGGCGATCCTTGAAACTGATGCCCGTGACCTCGATGTGCATGCCTTGCACCAGGGTTTTCTGCGGGCCATGCGCCGCGCCGGTGGTGAGCTGATGTGTGATGCCGAACTGCGTACCGCTCACCGGGAAGGCGATGCCTGGGCCCTGACCCTGGCCGACGGCCGTCAGTTCAGGGCGCGAACCCTGGTCAACGCCGCTGGCGCCTGGGCCGACCAGGTGGCGCAGCTGTGCGACGTGGCCCCGATCGGCCTGCAGCCGTGCCGGCGCAGCGCCTTTACCTTCGACGGCCCCGCAGGCACCGACTTCTCCCGCTGGCCCGCCGTGATCGGCATCGACGAGAGCTTCTACTTCAAGCCCGACGCCGGCCAGTTGCTGGGCTCACCGGCCAACGCCGACCCCGTACACGCCCAGGACGTGATGCCCGAAGAGCTGGATATCGCCACCGGGATCTATCACATCGAAGCCGCCACCTCTTTGCAGATTCGTCGGCCGCGCCACAGCTGGGCCGGCTTGCGCTCATTCGTGGCCGACGGCGACCTGGTGGTCGGCTGGGACGATCAGTGCGCAGGCTTTTTCTGGCTGGCGGCCCAGGGCGGCTATGGCATCCAGTCCGCCGCCGCGGTCTCGCAACTGGCCTGCGCCCTGCTGCTGGATCACCCCTTGCCCGAGCACCTGCACCAACAAGGCGTCGACCCCCTTCGCCTGGCGCCGGCGCGCTTGCGTTAAACACTTACCCCACCACCGAGGCTCCATGCCATGCCCAACACTCTCCAGCGCTACCCCAGCACCCTGCCCTACCCCTTCTCCAAGGCGATTCGGATCGGCGACTTCCTGTTCCTTTCCGGGCAGATCCCGATGACCGCCGAAGGTGAAGTGGTGCGCGGCGATATCGCCACCCAAACCGCCGCCGTGATGACCCGTATTGGCGAAACCCTGGCCGAATGTGGCGTGGGCTTCGACCAGGTGGTCAAGGCCACGGTCTGGCTCTCGGACATGCAGCATTTCGCCGGTTTCAACCAGGTCTACCAGCGTCACTTCAGCAACGGCTTCCCGGTGCGCTCCACGGTCAGTGCGGGCCTGGCGCTGGGGGTCGACGTGGAAATCGAAGTCCAGGCCTGGGTCGGCACAACCGACTGAGCCACCCCGGCCAAGCATCAGTGCAATACCCCGCAGAGGCTCTGCGCAGCCAATAACAACAATAGATCGAGGGAATTGGTCATGAAAGAAAGTCTGAAAATCGCCGGTGCATTTGTCGGCGTCATCGTCGGCGCGGGGTTTGCCTCGGGCCGGGAGCTGTTGCTGATGTTCGTCGACTTCGGCGTCTGGGGCCTGCTCGGTGCGGTGGTCAGCGCCGCGCTGTTCACCTTCCTCGGCATGGCGCTGGCCGGCATGGGCAGTCGCTTGCAGGCGACGTCCCACAAGGACGTGGTGTACGCCTTGTGCGGCCGCTACCTGGGGACCTTTGTCGATCTGATGATCACCTTCTTCATGTTTGCCGTGACCGTGGTCATGCTGGCAGGCGGGGGGGCGTTGCTGGAGCAGCAATTCGGCATTCCGGCGGTGCTCGGCAGCGTCCTGGTGACCCTGATCGTGGTCGCGGTGGTGTGCCTGGACGTGCATAAGGTGATCGGCATGATCGGGGCAGCGACGCCCTTTCTGATTCTCACCGCCGTGGCGGTGGCCCTGTATGGCGCAGCCAGCCGCGACCTGGAATTCGCCCAGCTCGACCAGTTGGCCAGCCAGCAGCAGGCCGGTGCCAGCCATTGGTTGTTGGGGGCATTGCTCTATGTGTCGTACAACATTGTGGCCGGGGTGCCGATCCTGGCGATCATGGGCGGCGCGGCAAAAACCGAAAAGCAGGCGATCTGGGGCGGCATCCTGGGCGGCGCGGCGCTCGGCTTGCTGATGCTGGTGATGAGCCTGGGCCTGCTGTCGCGCCTGGACAGCGTGGCGGACCTGCCGATGCCGATGCTGTCGATCGCCACCGAGATCTCCCCGGTGCTGGGGCTTTTGATGGCACTGATCATCTTTTGCATGATCCTCAACACCGCCGTCGGCACGCTCTACTCCTTCTCGGCCCGCCTGCTGCCGGCCGGCACCCGCACATTCCGCATCGGCTCGGCCGTGGCCGGTGTCCTGGCTTTTGTCGGCAGCCTGGTGGGCTTCATCAGCCTGGTGGGCCAGGTGTATCCGCTGTTCGGCTACCTGGGCTTCCTGCTGATCGCCGCCGTCCTGATCGGCTGGCTGCGCCGGGGTCGCCTCTCAGCGGCCGCGGTGTAAGGACTTTTGCAGGAGCGGGTGCCCGCTTGCGGCCTGCTCGCGATGGCCTAAAGAACATTGCGTGCCCCCTGAATGCACGCGATATCGTTAACGACCATCGCCGGCAGGCCAGCTCCCACAAAGGAAATTCATACACCAGGGAAAAGCAGGCCGGCCGGTAGGCCGCCTCGCCCGCCCTTACCACTCAACAGGCCGAGCATTCTCGCCTAAATGGGTGTCCGGGGTTAGTAGACCACTACAGTTTGACCTTCACCCAGGCCATCAACAGGGCCGACGACAGCACCCCGGCTGTCATGAAAATGTAGGCCGCGCCAGGGTTGCCGGTCAGGCCGATCAGGTAGCCAACAATCCATGAGCCGATAAAGGCCCCCAGCGCGCCGCAGGCATTGATCAGGCCGATAGCGCCACCGAACACGTTGGCCGGCAGGATCTCCGGGATCAGCGCGAAGAACGGACCGTACGGGGCGTACAGTGCAGCACCGGCGAGGGTCAACAAGGCAAACGACCACCAGAAATGACTGGAGCCCAGCAGGTAGGAGCAAAAGAACGCCAACGCCCCCAGGGCCAGCAGCGGCCAGACGAAATGCTTGCGTTGCTGGGATTTGTCCGAGGCCCAGGACACCGCCAGCATGGTGCCGACCGCTGCGACGTAAGGCACCGCACTCAACCAGCCAACCGTGACGATGTCCGCCGCAGCCGCCTGCTTGATGATGGTCGGCAGCCACATGATGAAGCCATAGACCCCGATGCTCCACAGCGCATGGACGCAGCACAGCTGAATCACGATGGGGCTGGTGAAGGCCTGGCGGTAGTTGCGCACCACTTGCATGCCTTTCTGTTCTTCGGCCAGGGTCGCCGCCAACTGGTCTTTTTCCTGACGGCTCAGCCAGTCGACCTGCTCAGGCTTGTCCCGCGCCAGGCGCCACCAGACAAACGCCCACAACACGGCAGGCGCGCCTTCGATGACGAACATCTCACGCCAGCCCCAGGCATGGATCAGGTAGCCCGAGACCACCGACATCCACAGCACCGTCACCGGGTTGCCCAGCACCAGGAAGGTGTTGGCCCGCGAGCGCTCCTTGCGGGTGAACCAGTTGCTGATGAAGATCAGCATCGCCGGCATCACTGCCGCTTCGACGATGCCCAGCGAGACCCGGATGACCATCAGCATCGGGATATTGGTCACCAGCCCCGTGGCCATGGCGCAGAAGCCCCAGAGGATCAGGCTCCAGAACACCAGTTTGCGCACGCTGTACTTCTGCGCGTAGATCGCCCCCGGCACCTGGAAGAAAAAGTAGCCGAGAAAGAACAAGGCACCGATCAAGGACGAGGTGCTCTTGGTAATCCCCAGGTCCTGCTCGATCCCGGCCGCACTGGCAAAGCCATAGTTGGCGCGGTCCAGGTAGGCCAGGCTGTAGGTGATGAAAATCAGCGGAATCAGGTACCACCAGCGTTTGCTGGCAAAGCCCTGGACCTTGGTCTGCCGACGGTTGTCATCGGTCAGCGGCAGTAACGACTCTTTGAGTGCACTCATGGGTGTCCCCTGTTGTTGTTTTTATAACGACGGGTGTTCGGTTCAAACCACGCTGGTCAAGCCGCCATCGACGAACAGCGTCTGGCCATTGATGAAGTCCGAAGCCGGCGAGGCGAGGAAGACCGCCGCGCCACACAACTCCTCGACCCGGCCCCAACGCCCGGCCGGTGTGCGTTTGCACAGCCACTGGGAGAACTCCTGGTTGTCCACCAGCGCGCGGTTCATCTCGGTGGCGAAATACCCAGGGGCCAGGCCATTGGCCTGGATGCCGTGGCGTGCCCACTCGGCGCACATGCCCTTGGTGAGCATTTTCACCGCGCCCTTGGAGGCGGCGTAGGGCGCGATGGTCGGCCGCGCCAGCTCGCTCTGCACCGAGCAGATGTTGATGATCTTGCCGCGACCACGGGCAATCATGTGCCGGGCGACGGCCTGGGAGACATGGAACACCCCGTCCAGGTTGACCCGCATCAGTGCGTGCCAGTCGTTGGGGTCGAAATCCTCCAGGGGGGCACGGCGCTGGATCCCGGCGTTGTTGACCAGAATATCGATGGCCCCACGGGTTGCTTCGAGGTGGTTGATCGCCTCCAGTAGTTGAGCGCGGTCGGTGACGTCAAACACGGCAAAATCGGCGTCGATGCCCTCCTCTTGCAGTTGGCTGGCCACCCTGCGTGCCTTGTCAGCATTGCGATCATTGATCACCACCCTGGCGCCCGCGGCACCCAGACCCCGGGCCAATTCCAGGCCGATGCCCTTGCCCGAACCGGTGATCAGCGCCCTGCGCCCGTCCAGTCGAAAGCTATCACTGGTGAATCCCATACAGTTCTCCGTCAATGGCCCTTTGTTGTTGAATGGCCTTGGCGGCAGTTCACCGCAGCCCACTCACAGCGTCCAATGGTGATTGCTGATCTGGTGATCAAATTCTATGATCGACGGCTCTTGCCCCCGCTGCCCCGGAGTCCCTATATGGAAATCAAGCTGTTGCGCTCATTCGTGACCCTGGCCCAGGAGCTGCATTTCGGCCGCGCCGCGCAACGCCTGTCCATCGTGCAGCCGGCCTTGAGCATGCAGATCAAATTGCTCGAGGATGAACTCGGGGTGCGCCTGTTCGAGCGCAACCGGCATTCGGTGGCGCTGACCGAGGTCGGCGCGATCTTCCTTCCGGAAGCGCTGGCGACCCTGCATCAAGCGGCCCACGCCGTGGATGTGGCGAAGGCTTCGGGGCGTGGGGAAATCGGTCGTGTGCGCCTGGGTTTCGTTTCCTCGGTACTGCCGCAACTGCTGCCCACCCTGGTGCGCTCGCTGCATGAGCAATTCCCGCGGATCGAACTGGAGCTCAAGGACATGTCGGGACCGGAGCAAGCCATGGCCCTGAAAAGCGGCCAACTGGACTTTGGCCTGATGCGCTTGCCCGCGGTCACTCCCGGCATCCAGACCCTGGAAGTGGTGCGCGAGAACATGATGCTGGCCTTCCCCAGCGACCACCCCCTGGCCGCATGCGCCAGCCTGACGCGGGCATCGCTGGCCGAGGTGCCGGTGTACATCCTTGCCAGACGCTACGCCCCCGGTTTTTACGATGGCCTGATGCAAGCCCTGGCCAGCCACGGCATCCGGTTGCAGATCCGCGCCGAACTGGGCGAGTTCACCACCATGCTGGCCCTGGTTTCCGCCGGACTCGGCGTCGGCCTGTTACCCGCCAATGCCGGCCGCGCGCTGCCGGCCAATGTGCTGTCCCGCCCCCTGGAATTGGGCGATTACCGTGCCACCACCGGACTGGCCTGGGTCGAGTTGAACAGTGCAGTAAAAAGCAATGTATTCGACCTGATAAACAAAGTGTTCAAAAACGTTACTTGAAAACATGCCATTTTAACTTTTGACGCCAATTTAAAGTTTAACTAACGACAATCATCCGCAACAACACGCCCAACAATTCAGCGTCATGGAAAATAATTAAAACTACCAAACCCAATGAATACGCACACTTCACCAACTTGGATCCATCTATAACCCTCCATTCGTCGCCCGCCTCTCCCCCACCATAAATGGCCATCTGCAAAACAACTACATTCGTCATAAGAGCAATCCATAACGGACCTGCGGCGCGCTGCTGGAGTTCTTATGAAAACAATAAATTTACTGGCTGTTGCCTGCGCACTTGTCGCGGTAACTTCGGCGCCTACTTCAACGGCCGCCGTCAATACCGAACCGGTGATTGCAGTGGGCCTGCTGGGTAGCTACAGCGAACTGGAATTCAAAGGGCCGAGCAACGACATCGAGCGCATGCCCGAAGGCGGAGTGTTCCTCAACTACGGCAACAAGTTGACCGGCCATGCCGGCCTGGTGTTTCAGGCCGAGATCAGTGGCCAGTACTCGGAAAAACAGGGGCAGCGGGTCAAAGACCTGCAAGCGGACCTGGATCTGGGCTGGCGGCTGGCACTGGATGCCAGCAACTTTCTCGACATGCTGGTGGGCGCTGGCTACAAATGGAATCGTTTTGATCCGGGCTACAACAAATACGATATTGAACTGACCAACCGCACCCCCTTCGCCAAAGTTGCGATTGGCTATAACCATCAGTTCGATACTGCCGCCCTGCGCCTTGAAGCCGGCGCGCGAAGATCCCTGGAGGGCGATGCGCAACTGGATGTCCAGGGTATTTCCAATCAGACCCTGGACTTGCAGAGCAGCACCGACCCTTATGTCGAATTAAGTGTGCTGTTCAACTCGCAAGGCAGTTTACCGATTGTCGCCAGCCTGTATTACAACCGTTTCAACTATGACCCTGAGGGTCAGTTTGACTTCAGTCAGTACGACAAGCAGATCAGGAATGAATACGGGGCAAAACTGGGCATCGTGTTTTAACTGCTGCTCAAACTTTGCACCTTACTTGACCAGGCGCTTTTCCTTGGATGGACGATACCCGAAGTAGGCGCTGTAGCACTTGCTGAAATGGCTCGGCGAGACAAACCCGCAGGCCACCAGCACGTCCACCTGGGACAGTTCGGTGTGCTGCAGCAGACGACGGGCTTCGGTAATGCGCAGTTCCAGGTAATAACGCTGCGGCGTGGTGCCCAATTGCTCCTTGAACAAGCGTTCGAGCTGGCGCCGCGAACGCCCGGCATAGACCGCCAGTTGCTCGAGCTCCAGCGGCTCTTCGAGGTTGGCATCCATCAGTTTCACCACCTCGCGCAAGGGCGCGCTGAGGCAGACGTTTTCCGTCGGCTTGATGCGCCGGTAGCGCGACTCCTCGAACGCCAGGATGTCCTCGATACCCTCGACCAGGGCTTTGTCGTGCAGGCCCTTGATCCAGTCCAGTGCCATGTGGAAGGCCCCCGAAGGGCTGGACGCGGTGAGCCGGTCGCGATCGATCACGTAGGGCTCACTGCTGACGTGGGTGGCCCGGGCAATTTCCGTGAGGGCGGGACGGTGTTCGGGGTGAATCGCGCAACGATAGCCATCCAGCAGGCCCGCCTTGCCCAGGAACCATGCACCATTCCACAGACCGGCGAGGTGGGCGCCCCGCTCGGCGGCGGTCTTGAGCAGGCCGATGAACTCATCGCTGACCTTGAGCTCGGTACGGTAGCCGCCACAAACCACCAGCAGGTCCAGGTCGTTGATCGCGCCCGCATCGAGACGGGCATCCGGGCGAATGACCAGCCCCAGGTCACTGATGACCTCAGCCTCACCCAGGCCGAACGTGCGGGTCGTGAACAACCCGGGGCGCAGCAGGTTGGCCGTGATCAGGGTATCCAGCGCCTGGGTGAATGCCGGCAAGGAGAAGTGTTCGAGCAGGACAAACCCGGTACGCACCGTGGGCGGCGTGGCATTGGGGGTTTCCTTCAGGTAGCGAAGGTTCTTGCCCTTCATGCCACCGCTGAATTGCCGTCGCTCCATCACGTTCGATCCACTCGAATAGCTGCACCAGGCCGGTGTCTGCTGCGTTGAAAAAAGCCAATGGTAACTGCAGACACGGGCAAAGCCCTAGCGCTGCCCCGGCCCTTGGTCGACCCGGGGCTGACCTGCGATGCAATCGGCTACGCTCAAGGAACGGGGCGCCGGCTCCCCTTGCCTGGCCGCCAAACGTCGGAGATGACCATGTTCAAGTCCTTGAGCCCGATTGTCCTGCTCGCTGCCGCCATCTGTCTCAGCGGCGCGTCCTGCCACGACCAGAGCAGCACCGACCCCGCCGCCGCACAGAACCCGGCCGCCCAGGAGGGGGGCAACAATCGATCGGGTTCCGCGATTGTGCCCCGCCAACAGATCCAGCCTCGCATGCACCGCATGTAGCCATGAGCGCCAGCCAAGTGCTCAGCGTTGATCCAACGGCGCGAGCGCCAGGTAGCTGTCGACGGCATCGTCGATGGTTGCAAAAAACGCCGTTTCACCGAGCCGGTCGAACAGACCGAAACGCTTGAGCTTGTCCTTGACCGGGTCCTTCATCTCGGCCATGCACAACGTGATCCCCGCCGCCTGCAGGGTTTCGTGCAGTTCGGCCAGCATGTCGGCGGAGGTCACATCGACACTGGTCACCGGCTCCGCCGCCACCACCAGCCAGCGCACCGGCGTTGGGGAGGCGGCCACGGCTTCCAGCACGCGGTCGTTGAACAGTTCGCCATTGGCAAAAAACAACGGCGCATCCCAGCGAAACAACACCAGCCCCGGGATCAGGCTCGCGTCAGGGTAACGCTGGATGTCGTGGTAACCCTTGACCCCGGCAGCCTGCCCGAGCACCGCGGAATAAGGCCGCCAGGCATCCCAGAGGAATTCGATAATGGCGATCACGATCGCCAGGCCAATGCCTTCGATCGCCCCCAGTACGGCAACGCCGATGGTGCAGACGATCGACAACCAGAACTCCCAGCGCTGGATTCGGTAGATCCGGCGCAGGTCGCTGACCTCGATCAGGCCGATGGCGGACGCAATCACCACGGCGGCCAGGGCGCTGCTGGGCAGGTCTTGCAACAGGTTCGGCGCCACCATCAGCAGCCCCGCCACCGCCAGCGCACCGACCACCCCGGTGAGTTGGGTCTTGGCTCCAGCGGCTTCGGCCACCGGGGTCCGCGAAGAGCTGCTACTGATGGGAAAGCCCTGGAAAAACCCGGCGGCCAGGTTGGCGAAACCCAGCCCCGCCATTTCCTGGTTCGGGTCGACATAGGTGCGGGTCCGCGCCGCATAGACCCGTGACAGCACGCTGGTGTCGGCGAATGACACCAGGGCCACGGCACAACCGCCGATCAGCACCGGGACGATATCGTCACGGGTGATCCACGGCAGCGCGAATGCCGGCAACCCTTGCGGCAACGAGCCCAGTACCGCCACCCCGGCCCGCGCACCAAGGTCCAGCAGCCCCACGGCGATCGTCGCACCGGCCACCGCGATCAGGATGCCCGGCACACGTTTGTTGCCCTTGAGCAGCAGAATCACGGCCAGGGTGGCAGCGCCCACGGCGAAGGTGGTCCAGTTGCTCCTGCCGTCCAGCACCCCGCTGGTGATCGACCACAGGTTGCGCAGTGGGCCATCGGAGTCGATGGAAAACCCGAACAGCTTGGGCAACTGGCTGATCAGTACGGTCACCGCGATCCCGTTCATGTAGCCATACCGAATCGGTTTGGACAGCAGCTCGGTGATGAACCCCAGGCGCGCGATGCCCGCCAGGATGCACACGGTTCCCGAGACGAGCGCCATCATTCCCGCCAGGGCGATGGCCCGTTGCGGATCGCCACCGGACAGTGGCAGCACCACCGCGAGGATCACCGCCGCCAGGGAGGAGTCCGGCCCCAGCACCAGGATCCGGCTGGGGCCGAACAAGGCATAGGCCAGCAGCGGAATGATGGTCGCGTAGAGTCCATAGATACCGGGCACGCCGGACGCCACCGCATAGGCGATGCCCACGGGCACCAGCATGGTGGTCAGCACCAGCCCGGCGACGATGTCGTGGCGCAACCAGGCGAGCTGGTAATGCCGCAGCGTTTGCAGGCCAGGCAGCCAGCGGGCCCAGCCGGGCTGGCTGTCGCTGGACTGGCGATGGGCGATACGCCCAGGTTCCGGGGCGGGAGGCAAGGGATCCGTCTGGCTCATGGGCGGGGGCCTTCTACTGTAGAGCGAATGGAAAAATCAACAGGGAACAAGATTGGCTATCACGCAGGTACCCAGGCGCGCCGCGCGGCGCTCAGCCGCCGAGGGCGATAATCGCGGCGATCAGCGCAGCGCCGGTGGTGGCCGTGGTCAACGCGCCTTGCCAGGGTTTGCCACCGGCATACTTGGCCAGCACCCAACCGGCAATGAACAGCACCAGCAATCCGATCAGGTTGGACAGACGAACCGCCAGCGCCGTCTGATCGAGCAGCAGGAACGGCACCACGAGGGGAAATGTCGACAACACCACCAGCAGGAAAACCCCGACAGCGCCCTTGAAGTCATCCCAGCCCAGGCGCGGTTGCACCGCCGTCGCAGCGTGGCGGATCAACCGTTGCCGCAATGCCTCCAGCTCCTCGGTACCGGCCGCAGCCACCAGGCGCCCGGGCAACGCCTGCGCGATCAGCGCCCGCCCGGCGGCCGGATCCGACCCGTCCCGCAGACTGGCGAGCAACGTGCGCTTGCGGCTGTGTTCGACCAGGCTGCGCAGCAGATACATCACCGCATCGGCCAGGCCCCAGGCCAGGTTGCAGCCCAACGCGGCGATCATCATCGTGCGCTCTTCCTCCTGGCCGCCGGTCGCGACGCTGATGGTGCCGGTGAAGGTCATTGCCATGAGCAGACCGAAGATCACTTCGGTGACTCGCTCGACGGGGTCCAGGACCCGCGCGCACTTTGCGTCGTCTGTGTTGGCCATGCACTGATCCTTATCACTGTTGAATCGATCTGCTGTGCGTTGCGCAAAATTGATTGGCCAGAACACGGGTAACGTCAGCCCCTGGGGCCCGATCCAGTTTCAGTGTAGTGTGAAAAATTCTTCGCGCTGCCTGCCAAAGGCCTGGAGGTCCAGATGTCCGATGCCGAATCCGCCCTGCTGCAAAGCTGGCACCACAACGCCTCTTCCTGGATCGAGGCGGTGCGCAGCGCCAGCATTGAAAGCCGCCGGCAGGTCACTGACCAGGCGATACTGCTGGCAGTGCTCGGGCGCCAGCCCGAACGCGTACTCGATCTGGGTTGCGGTGAAGGCTGGCTGTTGCGTGAGCTGACAAAACGCGGGATCGAGGCGGTCGGCGTGGACGGTACGCAATCCCTGGTGGAGGCGGCGCGGGCAGCAGGCTCGGCGCCCGTACACCTGGCCAGTTATGAGGCGCTGGTCGAGGCCCGGGTCGATATCGGCAACCAGTACCCGCTGATCTGCGCCAACTTCGCCCTGCTGCACCAGGACATCATCCCCCTGCTCAGCGCCCTGCACGCCCTGCTCGCCCCCGACGGCGCCCTGCTGATCCAGACGTTGCACCCCTGGACGGCGGCAGCGGGCGAGTACCAGGACGGCTGGCGCCAAGAGACCTTCGCCGGGTTCAAGGGCGACTGGCAACCGATGCCGTGGTACATGCGCACCTTGTCCAGCTGGTTCAACGCCCTGGACATGGCCGGCTTCCGGCTGAGCGGCCTGCAGGAACCGCAGCACCCACAGAGCCCGGTGCCGCAGTCGCTGCTGTTGATTGCCCAGCGCCAGGACTAAAAAAACCGCGTTTACCCAATAAATGCTTGCTGTCGAACCAGGCTCGATCTCGATCCCACTGCTACGCTGATCTCACCTGCCGGCGCTGTGTGTTGGGTAAATCGAGGAATGGTGATGGCCGACTCAAGCAAAAAAATGAGCCTCACCGGGCTCACCACACTGGTGACGGTGAACATGATGGGGTCGGGCATCATCCTGCTGCCCACGAGCATGGCCCAACTGGGGGCCGTCTCGTTGCTGTCATGGATCGTCACGGCCATCGGTTCCATGGCTATCGCCTACTGTTTTTCCCAGTGCGGCATCTATTGCATGCGTTCCGGCGGGTTGTCCGCCTACACCGAGGAAGCCCACGCCAAATCGGGTTTCTTCCTCTGTTCGTACCTGTACTTTCTCTCCCTGGGCATCGCCAACGTGGCCGTCGCCATCTCTGCGGTGGGCTACATGACCTCGTTCGTGCCTTGGCTTGGCAGTGGTGCCATTCCCCTGTTCGTCGGTACGGTCGGCCTGCTCTGGTTGACCACGGTGGCCAACTTCGGGGGCCCGCGCATCACCGGCAAGATCGGTGCGCTGACCGTGTGGGGGGTGATTGTCCCGGTGGCGGGGTTGAGCATCATTGGCTGGTTCTGGTTCAAACCCGAAGTGCTGATTGCCGCCTGGAACCCCAATAACCTGCCGATCTCCGATGCCATCAGCAAAGCCATTCCCCTGACCCTGTGGGCGTTTCTGGGCATGGAGTCGGCGGCCCAGGCCAGCGATGCGGTGGAGAATCCCAAGCGCAACGTGCCCCTGGCCTGCCTGTTCGGCACCCTCGGTGCAGCCGTGGTCTATGTGCTGTCGACGACGGTGATCCAGGGGATGATCCCCAACGCTGAACTGGCCAACTCGACCGCGCCCTTCGCGCTGGTCTATGCCCATATGTTCAACCCCGTGGTGGGCAACATCGTCATGGCGCTGGCCGTGATGGCCTGTGTCGGTTCGCTGCTGGGGTGGCAGTTCACCCTGGCGCAAACGGCAAAGATGACCGCTGACCAAGGGATGTTCCCGAAATTCTTCAGCAAGGTCAGTGCCCAGGATGCCCCCATCATCGGCATGCTGGTGTGCGGCGTGTTGCAGACCTTGATGGCGCTGTCGACCATCTCCCCCAACGCCAGCGCCCAGTTCGCCAAGCTGGTCAGCCTGGCGGCGGTGACCAACCTGATCCCCTACGTGACAGCCGCCACCGGGCTGCTGGTGATGATGTACAAAGCCCGCGTCAGCGCGGCGATCTACACGCGCAACACCGTGCTGTTGCTGATCGCCGTGGCCTATTCGTTGTACGCCCTGTACGCCTGCGGCAAGGATGCGGTGTTCGGCGGCCTGATGGTCCTGGCATTCGGCTACCTGCTCTACGGCTTTCTCTCCAAGCGGTTTGTCGACATCCCTGCACCCGCCGAGGCCGGCACCGGGACCGGAACCAATCCCTAGCACTGATTTCCAGATCGCATAGACAGCCGACTGCGGGGCGCCCGACGATGAAGCCACAACGCACCAGAGCCACCCACCTGCTCTTCGCCTGCCTGCTGGCGATGGCGCCGGTTATCGCCAGCGCCAGTACCCTTGAGCGCGTGCGGGCGAGCAATACGTTGACCCTGGGGTATATGGCCAACCTGGCGCCCTTCAGTGTCCAGGCCGGCGACAGCGCCCAGGGATATGCAATCGACCTCTGCCTGAAAGTCGCCGACAAGCTCAAGAGCGAGCTGGGTTTGCCGACGTTGCAGGTGCGTTACCAACCTATGACCATCGACGATGAGATGTTGGCCGTCAGCTCGGGCAAGGTCGACATCCTCTGTACGCCGACCCCGCCCACCCTGAAGCGCCGACAACGGGTGAGCTATTCGATCCCGATCTACACCGCCGGTCTTTCGGCCGTGGTGCGCCAGGATGCCGCCGAGTCGCTGCTCAATGTACTCAATGGCAAGGTCGCCCGTACCGGCCCGACCTGGCGGGCGACCGTCAATCATGGGCTGTCCAACCAGACCTACGCCACCACCGCTGGCGGCATCAGCGAAGCCTGGATCCGCCAACAGATGCAACTGCTGGGCGTGGTGTCCAACCTGGTCACCGTGCCGGACACCGCCGCGGGCCTCAAGCTGGTCGCCGAAGGCAAGGCCGATGCCTTCTTCGCCGAACGCATGCTGCTGAGCAACCTGCTCGCCAATCAACCCGCCACCTCCAACCTGATCCTGCTGGATCGAGTGTTCGAGTACTCGCCGACGGCCATGGCGCTGGCACGCGATGATGAAGATTTCCGCCTGCTGGTCGACACGGCCCTCAGTGAGATGTATCGCTCAGGCGAGATCGAGCAGGCCTACGCCAGGCACCTGGGCGGTGTCGGCGAGATGGCGAAAAAACTGTTCAAGGTCTATGCGATTCCTTGAGCGCGGTCGGGCCTTGAGCCCGTACCGCACGATCGGCCAGCGTTGCACTGAACAGACTGCGACCCAACTGCCGCGCCAGTTCCAGATGCACCTGCGGGTCTTGGGTTTCCGACTCCAGCAATAACTCAGACGTCATGACCTGGGCCCCGCAGTAATCGAAGATCCCGTGATCAATCTGAGTCTTCATCGCCGGCCCATAGCCGTGCCGTTCGTAGGTGCCGCGGTCCGCGCCACCCACCCCAATCAGGTGCACCTGCAGGTGCTGGAGTTTTTTCAGCAGTGGGGCGTCTGCGGTGAAATCGAATGCCCAGCCATTGGCGAACACCCGATCGATCCAGCCCTTGAGCAGCGCCGGCATCGACCACCAGAACACCGGATACACCAGCACCAGGGCATTGGCGCGGTCGATTCGGGCTTGCTCGGCCACCACGTCGGCAGGCACTGGAGCTTGGCGGTGATGCACGGAAAAATCGGCGGCGCCAAACCTGGGGTCGAAGCCTTCCGCCCACAGGTCAGCGACTTCAAATGTGTTGCCGTTATCGGCCAGGCCCTGGGCGACCTGCGCCGCGATACTCTGGCTCAGCGAGTGGGGATCATGATGAGCGACCACGATGAGTGCGTGCATGGCAAAACTCCTGCTGACGGGTGAGGACGAGAGCTATATACTTTTAGTAAGTTAACGCCACTAAGTTACTTTTGGTATATAAACATGTCAAGTCGCCAACCGCTCCAGCCAGATCCCACTGCCCCAGCGCGTCGTCGCCTGTCTCGCGAAGACCGCCTGCGTCAGTTACTGGAGGTCGCCTGGCAACTGGTCCGGGAGGAAGGCACCGAGGCCTTGACCCTGGGACGCCTCGCCGAAGCAGCCGGGGTGACCAAACCCGTGGTCTATGACCATTTCGTCACCCGGCCGGGGCTGCTGGCGGCGCTCTATCAGGATTTCGACGGACGCCAGACGGCACTGATGGACGCGGCGCTCGCGGCGAGCGAACCGACCCTGGCCAGTCGGGCAAGCGTAATCGCCAGCTCCTATGTCGAGTGCGTCTTGCTGCAGGGCAACGAGATACCTGGGGTGATCGCAGCGCTGGCGAGCTCGCCGGAGCTGGAAAAAATCAAGGCTGAGTACCAGGCCATCTTCATGGAGAAATGCCGCAGCGCCCTCGCCCCTTTCGCCAAGGGTGCGCAGATTGGAGCCGCCGGCCTGCGCGCGATGCTGGGCGCCGCCGAGGCGCTCTCCCACGCCGCCACGACAGGTGAAATCACCGCTACCGAGGCGCAAGACGAACTGTTTGCAACCATTGTCGCGATGGTCGAACGCAGTGGCAGCTCGGCGGGCCTGTGCTAATTTGCCCGCTGGCTGACTGCACAGGCCTTCGCCCATGTCCATTACTGACAACTTCCAGGCCTTCACCCTCGCGGCCCCCCTACTGACCCTGACACCGGGCCTCGACACCGCATTGGTGCTGCGAACCGCGACGGTAGAGGGTAGAGGGTAGAGGGTAGAGGGTAGACGTCAGGCGATGCGTGCGGCCTTGGGCATCAATGCCGGCTGCTTGCTGTGGGGCGCTGCAGTCGCCTTTGGCCAGGGGGCATTGATCGCGCTGTCGGAGCTGGCCTTCAGCCTGCTCAAGTATTGCGGTGCTGCCGCCCCCAAATCGCCGCTACACACCCCCTGAATCGCCAACAACGAAGACACCCCGCCAATACCAATCCCGATGTAGCCACCCGACTGCATATATTGGGCAGCACGACTGGTAGCGCTGACATGCGTGGCATACCCCGGTATCTGTCCCGGCGCCCCGGCCTTATCCCAATGATGGACCAGGCTTCGACTGGAAATGCCGAGGGTTGTTTTCAGTTCGGAGTATCTTCGATCACGTTATTTAAACTTCAGCAGCACAACTACAATCACGAACCAAGTAGCGCCACCAACCAATATCACTGAATTGATTTTCAGTAGACGTTTAAGGTGGGTAGGGAAGTTTTCAAGATCGTCTGGATCCAGCTCACCGACCTGAAGCGAGCTTCTTGGCATCGTGATCATCTGGGAGATTTTTGCCATCTCCAAGAGGGACCAGATCCAACCGCGCTTCCCGAGATTTGTTCCCCAAATACAAATATAGCGGCTGTTCTTCATTGCCTCTTTCATTGCTTGCAGATGACAACGGCGCAGGTACTGGCTATAGGCAATACTCAAAAAACCAAGCAGGCCTGGGCCGGACAAAAGCCCGAAAGCGAGCCATGACTTCCAAAACTCTTCCGCTGTCATGGCAAGGTTTTTTCGTACAATATTTCACCTAAATCTTCACCAGCCATACCACCGTACTCCGTACCCACCCAGGCACCTGTCCCCACTATGGCCGCGACACAGACAACACCTCCGATACCTGTGGATACGCCAAGCGCCAGGCAGATTGAACCGCTGGCATATTTGGCTGCCGCGCCCACCAAAGCCCCCGCACCTGTGGCCCCAGCAAACTTCCCTCCCTCGGTAAACCTGACCTTCTCGCAAGCCGCCCCCGAATCGCCAATACACACCTCCTGAATA
>NZ_JACMYG010000036.1 GCF_014236655.1 Pseudomonas kielensis | reverse complement strand
CGTTCGGGCCTCTTTTTTTTGCCTGTAAGTTGTGCCTCAGATCCTGCCGAGCAGTAGCAATACCAGCAATACCACGACCACTACGCCAATCACCCCGGATGGCCCATAGCCCCAACTTTTGGAGTGGGGGAATACCGGCAGACCACCGATCAACAGCAAAATCAGAATAACCAGAAGAATCGTGCCCATGTCGAATTCCTTATTGGAGAGTTATTGAACGACGCATTGGTTGAATAACAGGCCCGACTGCAGTAACTCCGAGCGGCTTACTGTTTCCGACTGTGGCGGGCGCGAGAAAATTCAATGTTTCTTTATTGCTATTGGCTTGCCGGCTTATTTCCTTTATCACCCCCCCGCGAGGGCGCGGCGCTGTGGTTGGGTTTGCCTGGGGCATTCAGCGCTTTGATGGTCATGGGTGTAGGAAATTCCTTCGCTACACTGCGAGCATCTTTCCCAGAACAACAAGGCAACTTCCTATGCAAAATCGCATGATGATCACTGGCGCCGGGTCCGGCCTGGGTCGCGAAATCGCCCTGCGCTGGGCGCGTGAAGGTTGGCAGTTGGCCTTGTCGGACGTCAGTGAACCCGGCCTGCAGGAAACCCTCAAGCTGGTTCGCGAAGCCGGCGGCGACGGCTTTGTGCAGCGCTGTGATGTGCGCGACTACAGCCAGTTGACGGCCTTTGCCCAAGCCTGTGAGGTCAAGTTCGGTGGCATCGACGTGATCGTCAACAACGCCGGGGTCGCCTCCGGTGGCTTCTTCAGCGAGCTGTCGCTGGAAGACTGGGATTGGCAGATTGCGATCAACCTGATGGGCGTGGTCAAGGGCTGCAAGGCCTTCCTGCCGCTCCTGGAGCAAAGCAAGGGCAAGATCATCAACATCGCGTCGATGGCGGCACTGATGCAGGGGCCGGCCATGAGCAACTACAACGTGGCCAAGGCCGGTGTGGTGGCACTGTCCGAGAGCCTGCTGATCGAATTGGCGCAGCAGGAGATCGGCGTGCACGTGGTCTGCCCGTCGTTCTTCCAGACCAACCTGCTCGATTCATTCCGTGGCCCGACCCCGGCCATGAAGGCCCAGGTCGGCAAGTTGCTGGAAAGCTCGCCGATCACCGCCAGCGATATCGCCGACTACATCTACCAGCACGTTGCGGCGGGCGAGTTCATGATCCTGCCCCATGAACAGGGGCGCATGGCCTGGGCGTTGAAGCAGAAGAACCCGCAATTGCTCTACAACGAAATGACCGTCATGGCCGACAAGATGCGCGCCAAGACCCGGCAGAACGCCGGCTGAACTTGCGGCTTGGGGGCACGATGGTTAGGGTTGCCGCATTCTGGCAACCCTGACGAGATGTGCCCATGCTCAATTACCTGTGGTTCTTCCTCGCGGCGCTGTTTGAAATCGCCGGTTGCTACGCCTTCTGGATGTGGCTGCGCCAGGGCAAAAGCGCCTGGTGGATGGTCCCGGCGCTGCTCAGCCTGACGCTGTTTGCCCTGCTGTTGACCAAGGTCGAGGCGACCTATGCCGGGCGTGCCTATGCCGCTTACGGCGGGATCTACATCGTGGCCTCGATCGCCTGGCTGGGCCTGGTCGAGCGGGTTCGCCCGCTGAGTTCGGACTGGTTGGGAGTGGCCCTGTGCGTGCTCGGGGCGAGCATTATTCTGTTTGGCCCACGCTTTACCTCGTCCTGAGTCAATTGGCGGGTACTGCAGGGGAAGTCTGTAGGGTAAATCGATCTGGCGTGTAGGAGCGGGCTGTTTTCCTGGCGCTGTCTTGAAGGTCCGGCGTTCGCCGGCCATCTTCAGGGCTCGGTAATCTCAAGGACCAGAGCCATGCTTGTACTCAGCCGCGTTGTCGGTGAATTGATCTCCATTGGCGACACCATCACGGTGCGTGTTCTCGACATCAGCGGTGGCAACGTGCGGTTCGGCGTTGAAGCCCCGCGGCACGTCAATGTCCACCGTTGTGAAGTCTACGAACGCATCCAGTCCAAGCGCCTGCGGGACAGGCGCGACTGAGGCTCAGTCGAACAGGTGCTTGGGCACATCGTGCTTGAGCATCAGTTGGCATTGCTCGCTCTCGGGGTCGAAGACGATCAGGGCCTGGCCTTTGCTCAGGGCATTGCGCACCCGTAGCACTCGGGTCTGCAGCGGCGTGTCGTCGCCGTTGTCGGTGCCGTCGCGGGTGACGAAGTCTTCGATCAGGCGGGTCAGGGTGTCGACTTCAAGTTGGTCGTGGGGAATCAGCATGGTTACCTCGGTCATCAATGCGCCGATCCTACGGCGCTTCAAGCAGCAGGACCAGTGCAAAGTCACCCAAATCCTAGGACGAACGTTGTCCTACCAGGCTGTCCACCGAGGGCACGCGGGTATCGCTTTCCATTTGTGCATCGTGTTCCAGCTGATGACTGAAGCGATCCAGTGAACCTTTGGCCGGTTGGGCGTCGCTGGCAAACACCGGCGGGCTGAGGATGTAGGCCCCCAGCAATCGGCTCAACGCGGCGAGGCTGTCGATGTGGGTGCGCTCGTAGCCGTGGGTGGCGTCGCAACCGAATGCCAGCAGGGCGGTGCGGATGTCATGGCCGGCGGTGACGGCCGAGTGGGCGTCGCTGAAGTAATAGCGGAACAGGTCACGGCGCACCGGCAATTCGTGCTCGCTGGCCAGCCGCAACAGGTGGCGCGAGAGGTGGTAGTCGTAAGGCCCCCCGGAATCCTGCATCGCCACGCTTACCGCGTGCTCGCTGGAGTGCTGGCCCGGGGCGACCGGCGCAATGTCGATGCCGACAAACTCACTGACATCCCAGGGCAATGCCGCCGCCGCGCCACTGCCGGTTTCCTCGGTGATGGTGAACAGCGGATGACAGTCGATCATCAAGGGTTCGCCGCTGTCGACAATGGCTTTGAGTGCGGCCAGCAGCGCGGCCACCCCGGCCTTGTCGTCCAGGTGCCGGGCGCTGATGTGGCCGCTCTCGGTGAATTCCGGCAAGGGATCGAAGGCGACAAAATCGCCGATGCTCACGCCCAGCGAATCGCAATCGGCCCGGGTGGCGCAGTAGGCGTCAAGGCGCAACTCGACGTGGTCCCAGCTGACCGGCAGTTCATCGACCGCGGTGTTGAACGCATGCCCTGAGGCCATTAACGGCAGCACGCTGCCACGGATCACGCCATTGTCGGTGAACAGGCTGACGCGGCTGCCTTCGGCAAAACGACTGGACCAGCAGCCCACCGGGGCGAGGGTCAGGCGGCCGTTGTCTTTTACCGCGCGCACGCTGGCACCGATGGTGTCCAGGTGGGCGGAGACGGCGCGATCGGGGCTGTTTTTCTGGCCCTTGAGGGTGGCGCGGATGGTGCCACGGCGGGTCAGCTCAAAGGGGATGCCCAGCTCTTCAAGACGCTCGGCGACGTAGCGCACGATGGTATCGGTGAAGCCAGTCGGGCTGGGAATAGCGAGCATTTCCAGGAGGACTTTCTGCAGGTAGGCGAGATCGGGCTCGGGAATCTTGCGGGTCATGGGAATTCCTTGAAGTGGGCGTACGGCGAGCGGCAAGCGCGGTCTGTCGTGGCTTGCCGCTCGCGGCGTTCAGCTATGGGGAAACAACAGATCCACAAACCGCTCGGCCACCGGTTGTGGTTCATGGTTGGCCAGCCCGGCACGTTCGTTGGCTTCAATGAACACGTAGTCCGGCTGATCGGCGGCCGGCACCATCAGGTCCAGGCCCACCACCGGGATATCCAGTGCCCGCGCCGCGCGCACGGCAGCATCGACCAGGGTGGGATGCAGCACCTCGGTGACATCTTCCAGGGTGCCGCCGGTGTGCAGGTTGGCCGTACGCCGCACACACAGGCGCTCGCCTGCGGGCAGGATGCTGCTGTAGGTGTAACCGGCGGCTTGCAGCGTGCGCTCGGTTTCGTGGTCCAGGGGGATTTTGCTTTCGCCGTCGGTGGCGGCCTGCCGGCGCCGGCTCTGGGCCTGGATCAAGGCGTCGATCGTATGCTGGCCATCGCCGATGATTTGCGCCGGACGGCGGATGGCGGCCGCCACCACCTCGAAGCCGATCACCAGAATGCGCAGGTCCAGGCCTTGGTGGAAACTTTCCAGCAACACCCGGGAGTCGAAGCAGCGGGCGTCGTCGATGGCCTGTTGCAGCTCGTCGATGCTTTGCAGATCCACCGCCACGCCTTGGCCCTGTTCACCGTCCAGGGGTTTGACCACCACCCGTTGGTGTTCGTCGAGAAACGCCAGGTTGTCGTCGGCGTTGCCCGCCAGTTGCTGGGCCGGCAGATTCAGCCCGGCCGCCTTGAGCACTTTGTGGGTCAGGCTCTTGTCCTGGCACAGGCTCATGCTGATGGCACTGGTCAGGTCGCTGAGGGATTCCCGGCAGCGCACCCGGCGTCCGCCATGGCTGAGGGTGAACATGCCGGCCTGGGCATCGTCGACTTGCACATCGATGCCGCGCCGATGGGCTTCATCGACGATGATCCGCGCATAGGGATTGAACTCGGCCTGGGGACCGGGGCCGAGAAACAGTGCCTGATTGATGCCGTTCTTGCGCTTGATGGCGAAGGTGGACAGCGTGCGGAACCCCAGCTTGGTGTAGAGCTGCTTGGCCTGACGGTTGTCGTGCAGTACCGAGAGGTCGAGGTAGCTCAGGCCACGGCTCATGAAGTGTTCGATCAAGTGGCGTACCAGCACTTCGCCAACCCCGGGCCGTGTGCACTGCGGGTCGACCGCCAGGCACCACAGGCTGCTACCGTGTTCCGGGTCCGCAAAGGCCTTGTCATGGTTGAGGCCCATGACGCTACCGATCACCGCGCCGCCGTCTTCATCTTCGGCCAGCCAGTAGACCGGGCCACCTTGATGCCGGGGCGTCAGGCGCTGCGGATCGATGGGCAGCATGGAGCGGGCCAGGTACAACTGGTTGATGGCCTGCCAGTCGGCGTCGCTTTGTGCCCGGCGGATGCGAAACCCGCGAAAGACCCGGGTCGCCTGGCGGTAGTCGCTGAACCACAGGCGCAGGGTGTCGGAAGGGTCGAGAAACAGCTGGGCCGGCTCCAGCCCCAACACTTGCTGGGGCGCGGCCACGTACAGCGCAATGTCACGCTCGCCCGGTTCTTCATGGGCCAGTTCCCCGGCCAGGCTCGCCGCGTCGGGGAAGGTATGGCCGATCAGCAAGCGGCCCCAGCCGCAATGCACGGCAATCGGTTCGCCAGCGTCGCTGCCGTCTTCGGCGAAGCGCGCTTGCAGACGCTCATAGGACGGTGCCTGGCCGCGCAGCAAGCGCTGGTTCAACGCTGTGGCGTAAGGTTTCATCAGTCAGATTCCTTGTTCGCTGAGCCACAGGTTCAGCGCTGCCAGTTGCCACAGCTTGGAGCCGCGCAATGGGGTCAACTGTCCTTGCGGGTCGGTCAGCAGGCGGTCGAGCATGGCCGGCTTGAACAGGCCGCGGTCCTGGCTCGGATCCAGCAGCAGTTCGCGCACCCAGTCCAGGGTCGCGCCTTGCAAATGCTTGAGGCCGGGGACCGGGAAATAACCTTTCTTGCGGTCGATCACCTCACTGGGGATCACCAGGCGCGCGGCCTCCTTGAGCACCTGCTTGCCGCCGTCCGGCAGTTTGAATTTCCCCGGGACCCGCGCCGACAATTCCACCAGGCGGTAGTCGAGAAACGGCGTGCGCGCCTCCAGGCCCCAGGCCATGGTCATGTTATCCACACGCTTGACCGGGTCGTCGACCAGCATCACCGTGCTGTCCAGGCGCAGCGCTTTATCCACAGGCGCGACGGCGCCGGGCTGGGCGAAATGGGTTCGGACAAAGTCGCCGGCGGCATCATGGTCGGTCAGCCATTGCGGTTGCACGGTGGCGGCGTAGTCGTCGTAGCTGCGGTCGAAGAAGGCCTCGCGATAGGCGGTATAGGGGTCGCTGGCGCCATCGACCTGCGGGTACCAGTGGTAACCGGCAAACAGTTCATCCGCACCCTGGCCGCTTTGCACCACTTTGCAGTGCTTGGCCACTTCCCGGGACAGCAGGTAAAAGGCGATGCAGTCGTGGCTGACCATCGGCTCGCTCATCGCGCGGAACGCGGCGGGCAGTTGTTCGATGATTTCCTTCTCGTCGATGCGCAGTTGGTGATGGCGGGTGCCATAGTGCCTGGCGATCAGGTCCGAGTACTGGAACTCGTCGCCCCGTTCGCCGCCCGCGTCCTGAAAACCGATGGAGAAGGTCGACAGGTCCTGCACGCCCACTTCGCGCAGCAGTCCCACCAGCAGGCTGGAGTCGACGCCGCCGGACAGCAGCACGCCAACATCCACCGCCGCGCGCTGACGAATCGCCACCGCCTCGCGGGTGCTCTGCAGCACCCGGTCGCGCCAGTCTTCCAGGGTCAGGTTCTGTTCATCGGCACGGGGGCCGTAGGGCAGCGTCCACCAGGTGTGCTGTTCGGTGCTGCCGTCAGCCTCGATGCGCATCCAGGTCGCCGGCGGCAGTTTCTCGATGCCTGCCAGCAAGGTGCGGGGGGCCGGGACCACGGCGTGGAAGTTGAGGTAGTGATTGAGCGCCACCGGGTCGAGGATCGGGTTGATGTCGCCGCCCTTGAGCAGGGCTGGCAAGGTCGAGGCGAAGCGCAGGCGCTGGCCGGTGCGCGACAGGTACAGGGGTTTCACGCCGAGGCGGTCGCGGGCGATGAACAGGCGTTGGCTGTCGCGCTCCCAGATGGCGAAGGCAAACATGCCGTTGAGCTTAGGAAGCAGGTCGGCGCCCCAGGCGTGATAGCCCTTGAGCAGCACTTCGGTGTCGCCGCCGGAATAGAAGGCATAACCCAGGCTTTCCAGCTCGGTGCGCAATTCGGGGAAGTTATAGATCGCGCCGTTGAAGGCCAGGGACAGGCCCAGTTGACTGTCGACCATCGGCTGCGCCGAGCCGTCCGACAGGTCCATGATTTTCAGTCGCCGATGGCCCAGGGCGATCGGCCCCTGACTGTGAAAACCCCAGGCGTCGGGGCCACGAGGCGCCAGGTGATGGGTGATTCGCTCGATGGCGGCCAGGTCGGCCGGTTGATGATCAAAACGTAACTCGCCAGCTAATCCGCACATAAATTCCTTACCGGTTTTTCCGTTGGGGAGGGCAATCTCAAACCCGCCAGAAGTGGCGGGTACTCAGAAACTGACCTAATGCGGTGCTGTGAGTTTTAGATCAATCGGTTATAAGCAGAAGTTGCCTGACGGGCTTCAGGCTTTGCCGCGAATCAACTGGCGCAAGGCAAATCGATTGGGGTGGCAGGCTTCGGCGACGCTGCGGGGCAGGGGCAGCGGTTCATTTTCCAGCCAGGCGGCGAGCAGTTCGCCGGACAGTGGTGCGGTGATCAGCCCCCGGGAACCATGGCCGCTATTGACGTATAGACCTTCGAGCCAAGGGCACGGAGTGTCCGGTACTTGTCGGGCGTCCTTGGCCAGCGCGCCATAGGCCTGGTTGAAGGCCTTGCTGTCGGCCAGCGGACCGACAATCGGCAGGTAGTCGGGGCTGGTGCAGCGAAAGGCTGCGCGTCCCTGGAGGTGCTCCGGGTCCAGTTCGGCAATGTGCAGGCGCTCGACCAGGTCGGGGGAGATGTCCTTGAGCATGTCCAGGTTGCCCAGGTGTTCGGCGGTGGTGGGCGTGAGGTCGTCGCTCTTGAAGTCGAAGCTGGCGCCCAGGGTGTGTTCGCCCAGGCGCGCCGGGGCGACGTAACCTTCGGCGCACACCACGGTGCTGAGGCTCTGGCTCTGTGGGGTTTGGGCCAAACGAGTGATCTGCCCGCGAATACGCTTGAGCGGCAAGTCGGCACTTTGCGCAAACTGCTTGATCTGCGCCGCGCCCGCCAGGATCACCACCGGCGCGCTGGCCAGCAGGGTCTCGCCGTCCCAGGCTTGCCAGAGCGGGCCGACCTTGCGCAACTGCAGCACTTCACGGTGGGCCAGCAGTTGCACCTGGGGGTGGGTCGCTTGCCAGCGGCACAAGGCGGGCGGGTGTACCCAGCCGCCTTCCGGGTAAAACAGCCCGCCGTGTTCCAGGTCGATGCCGGCGATGGCCTGGGCCTGGAGGCGATCCAGTGGATGCAGCAGATCGGTCGCAAAGGCCGCTGTCAGCTTGGCCTGGCGCTCGGCTTCCTTGGCATCGAATGCCAGTTGCAGGACCCCGCAATCATCCCAGTCATGACCGCGTTGCAAGTGTTCCAGCAGGCGCCGGGTATGGCCGAAGCCGCTGACGATCATTTGCGAAAGGGCGGTGCCGTGGGCCGACAATTTCAGGTACAGCACCCCTTGCGGATTGCCCGAGGCTTCCTGGGCCAGGTCGGCGTGCCGCTCCAGCAGGCTGACCTGCCAGCCACGTGCGG
Organism: Pseudomonas kielensis; assembly: GCF_014236655.1. Classification (GTDB taxonomy): domain Bacteria; phylum Pseudomonadota; class Gammaproteobacteria; order Pseudomonadales; family Pseudomonadaceae; genus Aquipseudomonas; species Aquipseudomonas kielensis. The sequence continues at coordinate 45,007 of NZ_JACMYG010000036.1, read as the reverse complement.
CGAGGCTGGCGGCACTGGCGCAACCGGCCAGGCCGGCGCCGATCACCAGTGCGTGGCGTTCGCTGGGGCGCTGCGGCGGACGGGCAAACCAGGTTTTGACGGCTGGCGGTGCCGGGGTCTCTGCGGGCCAGGCGACGAACGCCCCGCGCAGGATCTCCCATTTGTGGCCGATGCCCGGCGTGCGGCGCATCTTGAAGCCCGCGGCGTTGAGCAATCGCCGCACCCAGCCGGTGCTGGTGAAGGTACTGATGGTCGAGCCGGGGGCGGCCAGGCGTGCCAGCTCGGCGAACAGCTCGGCGGTCCACATCTCGGGATTCTTCGCCGGGGCAAAGCCGTCGAGAAACCAGGCATCGACCTGCGCGTCCAGTTGTGGCAACTGCTCCAGGGCGTCGCCAATCAGCAGCGTCAGCGTGACGCGGCCATGGTCCAGCACCAGGCGCTGGAAACCCTGGTGGATGGCCACGTACTGCGCCAGCAAGGGCTCGGCGAAGGACTTGAGTTCCGGCCACAGGGCCAGGGCTCGCTGCAGATCGGCAGGGCTCAGCGGGTATTTTTCGACGCTGATGAAATGCAGGCGCGCGCCAGCCACTGCCTGCTGTTCAAACAGTTGCCAGGCGCAGAGGAAATTCAGCCCGGTACCGAACCCCGTCTCGCCAATCACCAGTTTTTCGCCGGCGCTCAGGGCGGCGAAACGTTCGCTCAGGCGGTTTTGTTCGATGAATACATAGCGGGTTTCTTCCAGGCCCGATTGGTCGGAGAAATACACGTCATCGAACACCCGCGAGCGCGGGCGGCCTTGGTCGTCCCAGTCGAGCTGGGCGTGGGGCAATACAGGATTCATGGCGGGCTCAGCATTGGCAAGGCCGCCATTCTAGCGGATCAGGGCAACGGGAACTGATCTATGGCAGCTCTACGCGTTTTACCCACACAAACCGCCGGTCAATCCGCTAGGCTTGGGCCATCTTGGATGGGAGCCAGTCATGTTCGAATCTGCCGAAATCGGTCACGCGATCGATAAAGAAACCTACGAGGCCGAAGTACCGGCGCTGCGTGAAGCCTTGCTCGAAGCTCAGTTCGAGTTGCAGCAGCAGAACCGTTTTCCGGTGATTGTGCTGATCAACGGTATCGAAGGGGCCGGCAAGGGCGAGACGGTCAAATTGCTCAACGAGTGGATGGACCCGCGGCTGATTGAAGTGCGCACCTTCGACCAGCAAACCGATGAAGAGCTGGCGCGACCACCGGCCTGGCGCTATTGGCGCATGCTTCCGGCCAAGGGCCGTATGGGGGTGTTCTTCGGCAACTGGTACAGCCAGATGCTGCAAGGCCGGGTTCACGGCTTGTTCAAGGACGCGGTGCTGGACCAGGGGATCAATGGCGCGGAACGCCTGGAGAAAATGCTCTGCAACGAAGGCGCGCTGATCTTCAAGTTCTGGTTTCACCTGTCCAAGCAACAAATGAAGGCCCGCCTCAAGTTGCTGCAGGACGACCCGCTGCACAGCTGGCGCATCAGTCCCCTGGACTGGCAGCAATCCCAGACCTACGACAAGTTCGTGAAGTACGGCGAGCGGGTGATCCGCCGCACCAGCCGCGACTATGCACCCTGGCACATTATCGAAGGCGTCGACCCTCATTACCGCAGCCTGGCAGTGGGCAAGATCCTGCTCGCTGGCCTGCAGGCCGCCCTCAAGCGGCCCAATCTCAAGCCGGACAAGGTCAGCGCCGCGCCACTGACCACCAGTGTGGACCGGCTCGGGTTGTTGGATGCCTTGGACATGAGCCAGCAACTGACCAAGAAAGACTATGAAGAGCAACTGATTACCGAGCAGGCACGGCTGTCCGGCTTGCTGCGTGACAAACGCATGCGCAAGCACGCCTTGGTCGCGGTGTTCGAGGGCAATGATGCGGCGGGCAAGGGCGGGGCGATCCGGCGGGTGGCCGCGGCGCTCGATCCGCGGCAGTACAGCATCGTGCCGATTGCCGCACCGACTGAGGAAGAGCGTGCGCAACCTTATCTGTGGCGTTTCTGGCGGCACATTCCGGCGCGGGGCAAGTTCACCATCTTTGACCGGTCCTGGTATGGCCGGGTGTTGGTGGAGCGCATTGAAGGTTTCTGTACACCGGCTGACTGGATGCGGGCCTATGGCGAAATCAATGACTTCGAAGAGCAGATCGATGCGTCCAATGTGATCGTCGTGAAGTTCTGGCTGGCTATCGATAAGCAGACCCAGTTGGAGCGTTTCCAGGAGCGCGAGCAGATCCCCTTCAAGCGCTTCAAGATCACCGAGGACGATTGGCGTAACCGCGAAAAATGGGACGACTACCGTGCCGCCGTGGGCGATATGGTCGATCGCACCAGCACCGAGGTCTCGCCCTGGACCCTGGTGGAGGCCAACGACAAGCGCTGGGCCCGGGTCAAGGTGCTGCGCACCATCAACCGGGCGCTGGAAGCGGCGTTCGAAAAGTCCGACAAGCACGACAAGAAACGCAAGTAGGGGTAGGTCTCTGGCAAGTCGTAAGCGTCGTGTCAGGCTCCATTCATGTTGGTCGCGAGCGAGCACCATGGGTTTGCATACGCGGGGTGAATGATTGTCGCGGTCGGCAGGGCGGTGGATTTATCCTCGATTCACTCCCCTGAACGACAACAACAATGAGGTATGCCATGCGTGAAGTAGTGATCGTCGATAGCGTGCGAACCGGCCTGGCCAAGTCTTTCCGTGGCAAGTTCAACCAGACTCGCCCGGATGACATGGCGGCCCATTGCGTCAACGCGCTGCTGCAACGAAATGGTATCGACCCGGCCAGCGTCGAGGATTGCATCGTCGGCGCCGGCTCCAACGAAGGTGCCCAGGGCTTCAATATCGGGCGTAACGTGGCCGTGCTCTCGCGCCTGGGCACGGGCACCAGCGGCATGACGCTGAACCGCTTCTGTTCCTCGGGTCTGCAGGCGATTGCCATTGCGGCAAACCAGATCGCTTCGGGTTGCAGCGACATCATTGTCGCCGGTGGCGTCGAGTCCATCAGCCTGACCATGAAAAGCGTCAACACCGACAACCTGATCAACCCGTTGCTCAAGGAGCAGGTGCCCGGTATCTACTTCCCCATGGGCCAGACCGCGGAAATCGTTGCCCGTCGGTATCAGGTCAGCCGCGAAGAGCAGGACCGCTACGCCCTGCAAAGCCAGTTGCGTACCGCCCAGGCGCAGGCCGGCGGATTGTTCGACGATGAAATCGTGCCGATGGCGGTGAAGTACAAGGTCGAGGACAAGAACAGCGGCCAAGTGCAGATCCTCGAGGGCATCGTCGATCGTGATGACTGCAACCGTCCCGACACCACCTACGACAGCCTGGCCGGATTGAAGCCCGTGTTCGCCGAGGACGGCTCGGTGACGGCGGGCAACTCGTCGCAACTGTCCGACGGTGCTTCGATGACCCTGGTGATGAGCCTGGAAAAAGCCCTGCAACTGGGCCTCAAGCCCAAGGCGTTCTTCCGGGGTTTCACCGTGGCCGGTTGTGAGCCGGATGAGATGGGCATCGGCCCGGTGTTCTCGGTGCCCAAGCTGCTCAAGGCCAAGGGCCTGCAAGTCGCGGATATCGATCTGTGGGAACTCAACGAAGCCTTTGCCTCGCAATGCCTATACAGCCGTAACCGCCTGGACATCGACAACGAGAAGTACAACGTCAACGGCGGCTCGATCTCCATCGGCCACCCGTTCGGCATGACCGGCTCGCGCCAGGTCGGGCACCTGGTGCGCGAACTGCAGCGCCGCAACCTGCGCTACGGCGTTGTGACCATGTGCGTGGGCGGAGGCATGGGCGCTAGCGGGTTGTTCGAAGCGGTGCGTTGAGCGGACCGACCCATACAGTCGTGTTAGCGGCTAGTGCGCAACTGTCCCTGTGTGATGCCGGCGTGGAAGCCTAGAATGGGGTTTTCACGCCGTCTTGCTCTGGGGTTTGCATGCACATTTCGTCCGGTCGCTGGGTCTATGGTCTGTTCCTGGCCCTGTTGACCGCTTTTTTATGGGGCATTCTGCCGATCAAGCTCAAGCAGGTGCTGCTGGTGATGGACCCGGTCACGGTGACCTGGTTTCGCCTGCTGGTTTCCGGTGGGTGCCTGTTTGTCTACCTGGCGGCCACCCGGCGCCTGCCAAGCCATAAGTCCCTGGGGCCCAAAGGCGGCTGGCTGGTGCTGATGGCGGTGCTCGGGCTGGTGGGCAACTACGTGCTGTACCTCATGGGCCTGAATCTGTTGAGCCCCGGCACTGCGCAACTGGTGGTGCAGGTGGGCCCGATCCTGTTGCTGATCGGCAGTGTGTTCGTGTTCAAGGAGCGTTTCAGCCTGGGGCAGGGGATCGGCCTGCTGGTGCTGTTGCTCGGCTTCGGGCTGTTTTTCAATCAGCGCCTGGGCGAGTTGTTGACGTCCCTGAGTGACTACACCGCCGGGGTGCTCTTGATTCTGTTGGCCTCCACCGTGTGGACGTTCTATGCGCTGGGGCAAAAACAATTGCTGACGGTGTGGAATTCGCTGCAGGTGATGATGGTGATCTACCTGTTTTGCGCTCTGTTGCTCACGCCTTGGGTGCACCCTCTGGAGGCGCTGCAATTGAGCCCGCTGCAAGGCTGGCTGCTGCTGGCGTGCTGCCTCAATACCCTGGTTGCCTATGGTGCGTTTGCCGAGGCACTGGCCCATTGGGAAGCCTCGCGGGTCAGTGCGACGCTGGCGATCACGCCGTTGGTGACGTTTGCGGCGGTGGCGATGGCGGCCTGGTTATGGCCCGAGTATGTACAGGCCGAGCAGATCAATGGCCTGGCGTATGGCGGTGCGTTGCTGGTGGTGCTGGGTTCGGCGCTGGTGGCATTGGGGCCGTCGCTGATGGCCGGGCTCAGGGCGCGGCGGATGCGGGCAGCGGTCAGTCGGTAGAGCGCATTGTTGTTTATCGCGGACACGCCTTGCTCCTACCTGGGGCAAGGCGTACCCGGTGTTAGCGTGCTGGCGGACTCAGCCCTGCTTGCCGGCCTCCAGCATGTTTTCCGGACGCACCCAGGCATCGAACTGCTCGTCCGTCAGGTAGCCCAACTGCAACGCCGCCTCACGTAGGGTCAACCCCTCGCTGTAGGCTTTCTTGGCGATTTCCGCCGACTTGTCATAACCGATGTGCGGGTTCAGCGCGGTCACCAGCATCAAGCCTCGTTCCAGGTGCGCGGCCATTTGCCCGGCATCCGGTTCCAGGCCGGCGATGCAGTGCAGTTGGAAGTTACTGCAGCCGTCGGCGAGCAAACGGATCGATTGCAGCAGGTTGTGGATGATCACCGGCTTGAACACGTTCAACTGCAGGTGACCTTGGCTGGCGGCAAAGCCGATCGCCACGTCGTTACCCATCACCTGGCACGCCAGCATCGACAGGGCTTCGCACTGGGTCGGGTTGACCTTGCCGGGCATGATCGAACTGCCCGGTTCGTTGGCCGGCAGCTTGACCTCGGCGAAACCGGCGCGCGGTCCGGAGCCAAGCAGGCGCAGGTCGTTGGCGAGTTTCATCAGGGTCACGGCGAGGGTTTTCAGTGCGCCGGACAGGGTGGTCAGCGGCTCATGACCGGCCAGCGCGGCGAACTTGTTCGGTGCGGTGACAAACGGCAGGCCGGAGAGGGCGGCCAGTTCCGCGGCAATCGCTTCGCCAAAACCATGGGGCGAATTGAGCCCGGTGCCGACGGCGGTCCCACCTTGGGCCAGCTCGCAGACGGCCGGCAAGGCGCTGCGAATTGCCCGCTCGGCGTAGTCGAGCTGGGCGATGAAGGCGGAAATCTCTTGGCCGAAGGTGATCGGCGTGGCATCCATCAGGTGGGTACGCCCGGTCTTCACCAGCTTCATGTGGCGCGCCGCCAGCTCGGCCAGGCCGCCGGACAGTTCGTTGATCGACGGCAGCAGGTGCTGTTGCACGGCCTGCACCGTGGCAATGTGCATGGCCGTGGGGAAGCAGTCGTTGGAGCTCTGCGAGCGGTTGACGTGATCGTTCGGGTGCACTGGCGCTTTGCCGCCGCGGGGGTTGCCGGCCAGTTCGTTGGCACGACCTGCAATCACCTCGTTGACGTTCATGTTGCTCTGGGTACCGCTGCCAGTTTGCCAGACCACCAGGGGGAACTGCTCGTCGTGCTCGCCGTCGAGTACTTCGTCGGCCGCCTGTTCGATCAGTCGGGCAATATCGGCCGGCAGGTCACCATTACGGTCATTGACCCGGGCCGCCGCTTTCTTGATCAGCGCCAGGGCGTGCAGCACCGCCAGCGGCATGCGTTCGTTACCAATCGCGAAGTTGATCAGCGAGCGTTGGGTCTGCGCGCCCCAGTAGGCGTCATCCGGGACTTCAACCTGGCCAAGGCTGTCTGTTTCAATACGGCTCATGGGTCACATTCCTTCAGGGTTGATAGCGAAGTTTAGGTGCTGATTGTCGCTGGGGGTTCCATCAGTCGATTTTTCTACCGTTGGGTTGCTGCAAATCAGGCCCGGCACGGGGGAGGGGTTGAGCGCACGCGTTTTTTAGGCGCAGAATGGCTCCCCTTGGGGTTTTACCTCGCTTGCTAGAAAAGGAAACTCGATGACCCGTCTTCGTGCCATCTGTACCGCGGTTGCCCTGGTCTGCGCCAGCGGCCAGGCCTTCGCCGATACCGCCAGCCACAATGCCAGCGCCGAGGCTTTCCTGACCCTGGCGCATGCCGACAAGCTGGGTACCCCGGTGTACATGCAGGTGCAGCAGATGTTTGCCCAGCGCTTTGCCCAGACCAAGGCCCCGGAGTCGAAAAAGGCCGTGCTGGAAACCTACCAGGCCAAGGCCAACGCCGCGCTGGACCAAGCCATCGGCTGGAAAAAGCTCAAACCGGACATGGTCAAGCTGTACACCAGCAACTTCAGCGAATCCGAACTCAAGGACCTGGTTGCGTTCTACAAGTCGCCACTGGGCAAGAAAGTCCTGGAAAAAATGCCCCAACTGACTCAGCAATCGGCGCAGATGACCCAGGCCAAGCTGGAAAGCGCGGTACCGGTGGTCAACAAACTGCTGGCCGACATGACCAACGAACTTGATCCAAAAGCCGCGGCAGATGCCAAGAAAAAGCCCTGACCGGAGCCCGTGATGACCATGCAACAACGTATTGAGACGACGCTGAACGCGTTGCTACCCGTGCACCTGGATGTGCTGGACGAAAGCCACATGCACAGCCGCGGATTGCAGACCCACTTCAAGGCGGTGGTGGTCAGCGAACAGTTCGCCGGGCTCAACAGCGTCAAACGCCACCAGAAGGTCTACGCCACCTTGGGCGACCTGATGGGGGAGTTTCACGCGTTGGCGCTGCACACCTACACCCCTGAGGAGTGGGCCAAGACCGGTGCGGCGCCTGCCTCGCCGACCTGTGCCGGTGGCAGCAAGCACTGACCGCCTACAGGCAAGCGGATTTTTGTTAGACTACGCAGCGCGCCGGTTATGCCGGCGCGTTTTTTTTCGCATCCGGTTCACCCTTTACGAGGGTAGCCACCTGGAGAAATACCCATGACACAACAGATTGTCGTGGCGGCACTGTATAAGTTCGTCACCCTGGAAGATTACGTCGCGCTGCGCGAGCCCCTGCTGCAGGCGATGGTCGACAACGGCATCAAAGGTACCCTGCTGATTGCCGAGGAAGGCATCAACGGCACGGTTTCCGGCAGCCGCGAAGGCATCGACGGCCTGATGGCCTGGCTCAAGAACGATCCGCGCATGGACGATATCGACCACAAGGAATCGTACTGCGACGAGCAGCCGTTCTACCGCACCAAGGTCAAGCTCAAGAAAGAGATCGTGACCCTGGGCGTCGAAGGCGTCGACCCGAACAAGAAAGTCGGCACCTACGTCGAGCCCCAGGACTGGAACGCCTTGATCAGCGACCCGCAAGTGCTGTTGATCGATACCCGTAACGACTACGAGGTCTCGATCGGCACTTTTGAAGGGGCGATCGACCCGAAGACCACCAGCTTTCGCGAATTTCCCGACTACATCAAAGCCAACTTCGATCCGGCCAAGCACAAGAAGGTCGCGATGTTCTGCACCGGAGGCATCCGCTGTGAGAAGGCGTCGAGCTACATGCTCAGCCAGGGCTTCGATGAGGTCTTCCACCTCAAGGGCGGGATCCTCAAGTACCTCGAAGAGGTGCCGCAGGAAGAAACCAAATGGCAGGGCGACTGCTTTGTGTTCGATAACCGGGTCACCGTTCGCCACGACTTGAGCGAAGGCGACTACGATCAATGTCATGCCTGCCGTACACCTGTCAGCGTCGAAGACCGTGCGTCCGAGCACTACGTGGCCGGCATCAGTTGCCCCCACTGCTGGGACAAGCTGAGCGAGAAAACCCGTCGCAGTGCGATCGACCGGCAAAAGCAGATTGAACTGGCCAAGGCGCGAAACCAGCCGCACCCGATTGGCTACAACTACAAGCAATCCAGCACCGAGGCCTGAACCATGACCGCGCGCCTGCTCTATGTAATGGACCCGATGTGTTCCTGGTGCTGGGGGTTCGCTCCGGTGGCCGAGGCATTGGCCTTGCAGGCGCAGGCCGCCGGCGTGGATGTGCACCTGGTGGTCGGCGGCTTGCGCACCGGCAGTGGCTCGGCGCTGGAGCCCACCACCCGGCGCTACATTCTTGAGCATTGGCAGGCCGTCAACGACGCCACCGGCCAACCGTTCAAGCTCGACGGTGCACTGGCGGAGGGTTTTGTCTATGACACCGAGCCTGCCTGTCGCGCGCTGGTCACGGCTCGCAGCCTGGCACCGGATTGCGCCTGGCAGTTGCTCAAGCTGATCCAGCAGGCGTTTTATGCACAGGGTCGCGACGTCACCCATGCCAGCGTGCTGGTGGAGTTGGCCGAGCAAGCGGGCTTGCCGCGGATCGAATTCGCCGCGGCCTTCGACCGTGCCGACCAGCACGCCGCCACGGCGGCGGATTTCACCTGGGTCCAGGACCTGGGGATTGCCGGCTTCCCGACCTTGTTGGCCGAGCGTAACGGTCAACTGGCCTTGTTGACCAATGGCTACCAGCCACTTAGCGAGCTGTCCCCATTGCTCGGCCGCTGGCTGGAGCGTGCTGCCTGTGTATGACCGGCCTGACGCCGAACAGCCACCGGAGCGAGTCGATCGGCTGAGTTGGGCACACATCCGTCGCCTCGCCCTGCGGCATAAAAAAGCCTTGTGGATCGCCAACGGTGTCGCCGTCCTGGCGACCCTGTGCAGCGTGCCGATTCCCTTGCTGCTGCCGTTGCTGGTGGATGAGGTGTTGCTGGGCAATGGTGATGCGGCGCTGAAGGTGATGAACCACGCGCTGCCCCAGGCCTGGCAAAGCGCCGCCGGTTATATCGGCCTGATGTTGCTGATCACCCTGACCCTGCGTTGCGCGGCGTTGTTGTTCAACGTGGTGCAGGCGCGGCTGTTTGCGGGCTTGGCCAAGGACATCGTGTATCGCATTCGCCTGCGCCTGATCGAGCGCCTCAAGTGCATTTCCCTGGGAGAGTATGAAAGCCTGGGCAGCGGCACGGTGACCACCCACCTGGTCACCGACCTGGACACGGTCGACAAGTTTGTCGGCGAGACCCTCAGCCGGTTCCTCGTGGCCATGCTGACGTTGGTGGGCACGGCGGCGATCCTGGTCTGGATGCACTGGCAGCTCGCACTGCTGATTCTGTTGTTCAACCCACTGGTGATCTACGCCACGGTGCAGTTGGGCAAGCGGGTCAAGCACCTGAAGAAGCTGGAGAACGACAGCACCTCGCGGTTCACCCAGGCGCTGACCGAGACCCTGGACGCGATTCAGGAAATCCGTGCCGGCAACCGCCAGGGCTTTTTCCTCGGTCGCCTCGGCACCCGTGCCCGGGACGTGCGCAACTATGCGGTCAATTCCCAGTGGAAAACCGACGCCTCGAGCCGCGCCAGTGGCTTGCTGTTCCAGTTCGGCATCGACATCTTTCGTGCGGCAGCGATGCTCACGGTACTGTTTTCCGACCTGTCCATCGGCCAGATGCTGGCGGTGTTTAGCTACCTGTGGTTCATGATTGGTCCGGTCGAACAACTGCTTAATCTGCAATACGCCTATTACGCAGCCGGCGGTGCCCTGACGCGCATCAATGAGCTGCTGTCGCGCGCCGACGAGCCGCAGTACCCGGGAGGGATCGATCCGTTCAAGGGGCGCGAGACGGTCGGCATCGAAGTGCAGGGCCTGAGTTTCAGCTATGGCGACGAGCCGGTGCTGGATCAGATGAACCTGTCCATTGCGCCTGGAGAAAAAGTCGCCATCGTCGGGGCCAGTGGTGGCGGTAAAAGCACCTTGGTGCAATTGCTCCTGGGGCTTTACACCCCCCAGGGCGGCGAAATCCGTTTTGGCGGTGTCACCCAGCACGACATTGGCCTGGAAACCATACGGGAGCATGTCGCGGTGGTGCTGCAGCACCCGGCGCTGTTCAACGACAGTATTCGCGCCAACCTGACCATGGGCCGCGAGCGCAGTGATGAAGCCTGCTGGCAGGCCCTGCAGATCGCCCAGCTCGATGCCACCGTCAAGGGCCTGCCCCAAGGGCTGGACAGCATCGTCGGGCGATCCGGGGTGCGTTTGTCCGGTGGCCAGCGACAACGCCTGGCCATTGCCCGGATGGTGCTCGCCGAACCCAAGGTGGTGATTCTCGACGAGGCCACCTCGGCCCTCGACGCCGCCACCGAGTACAACCTGCACCTGGCGCTGGCGCGGTTTCTCAGTGGACGCACTACCTTGATCATTGCGCACCGCCTGTCTGCGGTGAAGCAGGCCGACCGGGTGCTGGTGTTTGATGGCGGGCAAATTGCCGAGGACGGCGACCACCAGCAGCTGATCGCTGACGGTGGCTTGTACGCTAAGCTGTATGGTCATTTGCAACAGCACTGAGGGCGATTAGCGCTCACTTTCCTGAAACTGGCGCACCCTGTTCAGGACTAGGCAACGAAACCCAAGGTTCGAGCGTTCAAGTGTTCTCGAGGTGGTATACCTCTATGAGCATTAAAAATGCTGCGGCTTGCCGGGAGTGAGATCGCCTCCTAGGCTAGCTGTAGCGAAATCGTGCAGACGACGATCAAGCAGTGCTAACGCAAGGGACCTCATGAAGCAAAAAAGGACTCTCGGGACACCTCGGTTGCTGGGCATCGTCTGGCCGTTTATTGCCGTCGTGCTATTTCAGGCCCTGCTCGGTGGTGTCAGCCTCTACACGCTGTCAGCGGTTCGCGGCTATGTGGCTGGCGAGAGCCTGTGGTCCAAGAGCCAGAAAGACGCGATCTACTACCTCAATCTGTACGCGGACAGCCGCGACGAGTCGATCTTTGGAAAATACCAGCAGGCCATGGCGGTGCCAGAAGGTGGCCATGAGCTGCGGGTTGCGCTGGACAGCGAGCCGCCGGACCGTGAAGCGGCCCGACGAGGCATTATCAAGGGGGGTAATCACCCCGACGATGTACCGAGCCTGATCTGGTTGTACTTGAATTTTCGCCATTTCAGCTATCTGGAAATCGCTATCGATCGTTGGATCGAGGGTGATGCGTATCTGGTCCAACTGGACGAAGTCGCCCGGGAGATGCATGAGCGCATCATCCACAACCAGGCCACCGACGCGGACATGGCGCGTTGGAAGGCGCGGATATTTGCCATCAATGAAGGTGTAACTCCCGCCGCCAAGGCCTTCAGCGATGCACTGGGCGAGGGCTCGCGGGTGATTCTGCGGTGGCTGCTGTTCACCAACCTGGCGACTGCACTCGGCCTGATTGCCCTGGCCTTGCTGCGGACCCACAAACTGCTGGCCCAGCGCCACGCGTTTGCCGATGCCCTGCAACTGGAAAAAGAGCGCGCGCAAATTACCTTGCAGTCCATTGGCGACGGCGTGATCACCACCGATGTGGAGGGCGCCATCGCCTACATGAACCCGGCGGCTGAAGCGCTGACCCACTGGAAGGCCGCACAGGCCGTCGGCCTGCCGCTGGCGGCGTTGTTCAATCTGCTGGATGAAAACGCCCAGGCCGATGGGTTCAGCCTGATTGAGCACATTCTCAGCGGCCAGCTCAGTGGCAGCAGCGAGCACGCCATGCTGATCCAGCGTCTGGACGGCAGTACGGTGTCGGTGACCCTGGTCGGGTCGCCGATTCACACGGCCGGCAAGGTCAGTGGCACGGTGTTGGTGTTGCATGACATGACCCAGGAGCGGCAATACATCGCCAACCTTTCCTGGCAGGCGACCCACGATGCCTTGACCGGCCTGGCCAACCGCCGCGAATTCGAGTTTCGCCTGGAGCAGGCGCTGCTTAACCTGACACGCCAACCGGGGCGACATGCCCTGATGTTCCTCGACCTCGATCAATTCAAGCTGGTCAATGACACCTGTGGCCATGCTGCCGGCGATGAGTTGTTGCGACACATCTGTGCCTTGCTGCAGTCGGGATTGCGCGAGGGTGACACCCTGGCTCGGCTGGGGGGCGACGAGTTCGGCATTCTCCTGGAGAACTGCTCGCCGGAGTCTTCGGAGAGAATCGCCGAAATCCTGCGCCAGACTGTGCAAAACCTGCATTTTGTCTGGAAAGGCCGGCCATTCGTGACCACTGTCAGTATCGGTGTGGTGCACGTCGCGCAGAATCCAACGACCCTGGAATCCCTGTTGCGGGCCGCGGACATGGCGTGCTACATGGCCAAGGAGAAGGGCCGTAACCGCGTGCAGCTGTACCACGTAGACGATTCGGAGTTGTCGCTGCGGTTTGGCGAAATGGCCTGGGTGCAGCGTTTGCACATGGCCCTTGAAGAAAATCGCTTCTGTTTGTACGCCCAGGAAATCGCCACCTTGGGGCACGTCGAGACAGGCGGTGGGCATGTCGAAATTCTGTTGCGCCTGCATGACGAAGCCGGGCGAATGATATTGCCCAACTCGTTCATTCCCGCCGCCGAGCGTTATGGCTTGATGACTTCCCTGGATCGCTGGGTGGTGGAGAATGTATTCAAGATAATTGCCCAGTGTATAGCCCAACAACATGAAGCGCCGATGGCGATGTGTGCGATTAATCTGTCAGGCATTACTATTGGTGATGATGATTTTTTAATCTTCTTGCGTCAGCAGTTTGTAATTCATCGTATTCCGCCTGAAATGATTTGTTTTGAAATTACTGAAACCAGTGCTATTTCAAATTTAGCCAGTGCAATTAAATTTATTAATGAACTCAAGGGTTTGGGTTGCTACTTTTCCCTTGATGATTTTTGTGCCGGAATGTCATCGTTCGCGTATCTGAAACACTTACCTGTAGACTTTCTGAAGATCGACGGAAGTTTCGTCAGGGATATGCTGGACGACCCGATTAACCGCGCAATGGTCGAAGTGATCAACCACATTGGTCATGTCATGGGTAAGCGCACGATTGCCGAATTTGTTGAAACCCCGCAGATCGAGCAGGCCTTGCTGGAGATCGGTGTGGATTATGCTCAGGGTTACAACATTGAACGACCGCAATTGTTTACCACAGACAGCCTGCTCTGTCGGCCGAGTCGACCTCGGCCATTGTTGTTCAAGGCGCCCGGTACGTTCCGTTGAAGTTGTCTGTCGATCTGTAACCATCACAATCAAAAGGAGTGCGACAGTGATCGATACATTCAACAGGACCGGCCCGCTCATGGAAGCTGCTAGTTATCCCGCCTGGGCTCAGCAATTGATTCAGGCGTGCAGCGAGAGTAAGCGCCGGGTGGTCGAGCATGAACTTTACCACCGCATGCGCGACAACCAACTCAGCGCCCGGACCATGCGCCAATACTTGATTGGTGGCTGGCCGGTGGTGGAACAGTTTGCACTGTATATGGCGCAGAACCTGACCAAGACCCGCTTTGCCCGGCACCCGGGCGAGGACATGGCGCGCCGCTGGTTGATGCGTAATATTCGGGTTGAGCTCAACCATGCCGACTATTGGCTGCACTGGAGTCGTGCCCATGGCGTCAGCCTGGAGGATTTGCAGGCGCAACAGGTGCCTGCGGAGCTGCATGCGCTGAGTCATTGGTGTTGGCATACCAGTTCGTCCGACTCGTTGATCGTCGCCATCGCCGCCACCAACTATGCGATCGAGGGGGCGACAGGGGAGTGGTCGGCGCTGGTCTGTTCCAACGGGATCTATGCGGCCTCATTTGCCGATGAGGAGCGCAAGCGCGCCATGAAGTGGCTGAAGATGCACGCGCAGTACGATGATGCTCATCCATGGGAGGCGCTGGAGATCATCTGCACGCTTGCCGGCCATAACCCCAGCAAGGCGCTGCAGGAAGAACTGCGCCAAGCCGTGTGCAAAAGCTACGACTACATGTACCTGTTCCTGGAGCGGTGCCTGCAACTGGAGTTCGTCCACACGCCCAGCATAGTTCGTGGGCGCATGGCGATGGCCGAAGGCTGACGGCGCGGCCTCTGTAGCAACTGCCGAAGGCTGCGTTGGGTTGCGCAGCGACCCCCCCGACATTCTCAAGCAGGGTGACGGGGGACTATCCCGCCATCGCCAGGCGGTTGCGCCCCTCGCGCTTGGCCACGTACAGGGCGCTGTCAGCACGGCGCAGCAGACTGTCAGCCGACTCTGCGGGGAGCAGGGTCGAGCAGCCGAGGCTGACGGTCAGTTCGATCTGCTTGCCCTCTACCTGGTAATCCGCCATCTGTGAGCTGTAGCGCAGGCGTTCGCCGACCATGGCCGCGGCTTCGCGGCTGGTATTGGACAGCAGGATCAAAAACTCCTCGCCACCGAAACGAAAGACCATGTCGACGTTGCGCAGTTGGTTCTTGATCGACGTGGCGACGGCCTTGAGGATCTGGTCGCCCGCCGCGTGGCCATGGCTGTCATTGACGCGCTTGAAGTGGTCGATATCCAGCATCAGCAGGGACAAGGGCTGCTGGTGACGCCGGGCCATGTGGATTTCTCGTTCCAGGGTCTGATCCATGGCAATGCGATTACCGGTGCCGGTCAGGGGGTCTCGCAGCGCGCTTTGCGTCGCCGCGCGATACAGCAGGGCGTTGCGCATCGGGAACAGCAAGGGCACCAGCAGGGCTTCGAGGTTGGCCTGTTCCTGTTCGCTGAAGCGTTGATTGCGCCGGAACACCAGTTCACCCAAGTGTTCGCCCTGATGGCTGAGGCTGTAGCTCACCGAGTGATGGCCGCGCTGGCCGAGCTCAAGGCGCAACTCGCTGGGTTCATGCCGATAGTGCAGGGCGTCCAGGGGAACGAGGCGCTGAACTTCGCGAAAAAACAGGCCGAGGATGCGCTGCGGCTCCAGGCTGGTTTGCAATTGCAGGCCCATTTGCTGGCGCAACTGGCTCAGGCTCGCAGGGCGTTCCACAAGGGGTGGGATCTGGCCAAAACCCAGGCGTTGCAATTTGGCGCTATCAAAATCAATTGCGTGGGTCTGGGTCGGAGATTTCATATGGCGTGCGCCCCCAAGCAGGAATGCTGTCTGACAGGCTGGGTAACAGCGTGTTTGATGCAGATTTAGAGCGAAATGCGTGCCATCGGTTCATTTTCAGGAAAAACCGATTGCAATCAAATGCTTGAGTCACCCCGAGGGGGATGCCTGCGAGCAATGCGACGGTTGTTTGACTCAGCATAGCAGAATAGTGGCATCGGCTTGCTCCCGCCGCGACGGGAAGCCGTCGCGGCGGGCTGCGGCGCCAGCTTACTGGGCGTCGAACGCCTGGCCGTTGATGCCGCTGCTGTCCGGCCCCATCAGGTACAGGTAGACCGGCATGATCTCTTCCGGGGTCGGGTTGTTGTTCGGGTTTTCCCCGGGGTAGGCCTGGGCGCGCATGCTGGTGCGGGTGGCGCCCGGGTTGATGCTGTTGGCGCGGACCGGTGCGACGGTGTCGACTTCATCGGCAAGGGTCTGCATCAGGCCTTCGGTGGCGAACTTCGAGACGCCATACGCGCCCCAGTAGGCACGGCCCTTACGACCCACGCTGCTGGAGGTGAAGATCACCGAGGCGTCCTGGGACAGCTTGAGCAGGGGCAGCAGGGTGCTGGTGAGCATGAACATGGCGTTGACGTTGACTTGCATGACGCGCATGAAGTTTTCGCCGGACAGTTGCTCGATCGGCGTGCGTGGACCAATGATCGAAGCGTTGTGCAGCAGGCCGTCAAGGTGGCCAAACTCAGTCTCGATCATCGCCGCCAGCTCGTCGTACTGGTGCGGCAGGGCGGTTTCCAGGTTGAACGGGATCACTGCCGGTTGTGGGTGGCCCGCCGCTTCGATTTCGTCGTAGACCTGGGTCAGGTTGGCTTCGGTCTTGCCCAGCAGCAGCACGGTGGCGCCGTGAGCGGCGTAGGTTTTCGCGGCGGCTGCGCCGATCCCGCGGCCGGCACCGGTGACCAGGATGACCCGGTCCTTGAGCAATTCAGGGCGAGCGGAGTAATCAAACATAAAAAACCTCTACAAAAATTCTTCAGATCAGGTGCAACCCCGGTGGGGGCGCCGGTGCGGCTATCGCCAGCAGGTGCGCTCCCTTGGATCCCTGCTTAGCAACTGCACAGCGCGCTATCGAGCACCTTGCGTAACTCCAGCGGATGATCCACCACCACGTCCGCCCCCCAGTGCCGCGGGTTGTCGTCAGGGTGAATGTAGCCGTAGGTCACTGCAGCGGTGCGGGTGCCGGCATCGCGTCCGGACTCGATGTCGCGCAGGTCGTCGCCGACGAACAGGACGCTGGCCGGGTCGAGGTCGAGCATCTTGCACGCCAGGATCAGCGGTTCCGGGTCTGGCTTGCTGTTCTTCACGTGATCGGGGCAGATCAGCAGCGCCGAGCGCTCGGCCAGCCCCAGTTGTTGCATGATCGGTTCGGCAAAGCGCAGTGGCTTGTTGGTCACCACGCCCCAGATCAGATTGGCGTTCTCGATGTCGGCCAGCAGTTCGGCCATGCCATCGAACAGTGCGCTGTGGACCGCGCAGCCCTTGAGGTAGCGCTCGAGGAACTCCAGGCGCAGCGCCTCGAAGCCTGGCGCCTGCGGGTCCAGCATGAAGGTCGCGGCGACCATGGCCTTGGCCCCGCCGGAAATCTCGTCGCGGATGCGTTTGTCCGGGATCGCCGGCAGCCCGCGCTCGGCCAGCATGCCCTGGCAGATGGCGATGAAGTCCGGCGCGGTGTCGAGCAGGGTGCCGTCCATGTCGAAGAGAACTGCTCTGATGGCCATGGGCTTACTCCTCGCGCAGGGTCTGGATCATGTAGTTGACGTCAACGTCGGCGGCCAGCTTGTAGTGCTTGGTCAGCGGGTTGTAGGTCAGGCCGATGATGTCCTTGACGGTCAGGCCGGCCGCACGGCTCCAGGCGCCCAGTTCGGAAGGGCGGATGAATTTCTTGAAGTCGTGGGTGCCGCGCGGCAGCAGCTTCATGATGTATTCGGCGCCGACGATGGCGAACAGGTAGGCCTTCGGGTTGCGGTTGATGGTGGAGAAGAACACTTGGCCACCAGGCTTGACCATGCGGAAGCAGGCGCGGATCACCGAAGAAGGGTCGGGCACGTGCTCAAGCATTTCCAGGCAGGTGACCACGTCGAACTGCTCGGGCATTTCTTCCGCCAGGGCTTCGGCGGTGATCTGCCGATATTCCACGCTCACGCCCGACTCCAGTTGATGCAACTGGGCGACCGCCAGGGGCGCTTCCCCCATGTCGATACCCATCACGGTGGCGCCGCGCTGTGCCATGGATTCGCTGAGGATGCCGCCGCCGCAGCCGACGTCCAGGACTTTCTTGCCCGCCAGTTTGACGCGCTCGTCAATCCAGTTGACCCGCAGTGGGTTGATGTCGTGGAGGGGTTTGAACTCGCTTTCGCGGTCCCACCAGCGATGGGCCAGGGCCTCGAATTTGGCGATTTCAGCGTGGTCGACGTTGCTCATGGGTAATCCTCTGAATCTGAAATATTCTGCTGTCAGCCTTGAGGTTCAGCTCAAGGGTTCGTTCTATTCGGTGTGGCCGCTGATGCGTTGGCCCCAGGCGTTGGCCGTGGCGCATAGCTGTTGTTCATCGAGGCGCGTCAGGCGCCGGTCGTCGAGCAATTGCTTGCCGCCGACCCAAAGGTGTTTCACGCAGTCCCGGCCGGTGGCGTAGATCAGTTGCGATACGGGATCGTAGACCGGTTGCTGGGCCAGGCCGGACAGGTCGAAGGCCACCAGGTCGGCAAACTTGCCGACTTCCAGCGAGCCAGTCTGCTGCTCCAGACCCAGGGCGCGAGCGCCATTGAGGGTCGCCATGCGCAAGGCGCGATGGGCGTCCAGGGCGCTGGCGGAACCGGCAACGGCCTTGGCCAGCAGGGCGGCGGTGCGGGTTTCGCCCAGCAGGTCCAGGTCATTGTTGCTGGCGGCGCCATCGGTGCCGACCGCCACATTGACTCCGGCTTGCCACAAGCGCTCCACCGGGCAGAAGCCGCTGGCCAGTTTCAGGTTCGATTCCGGGCAGTGAATCACGCTGCTGTTGCTTTCTACCAGCAATGCCAGGTCATCTTCGCTGATCTGGGTCATGTGCACCGCCTGGAAGCGTGGCCCCAGCAGGCCCAGGCGTGCCAGGCGGGCCAATGGCCGTTCGCCGTGTTTTTCCAGTGCCTGCTGCACCTCGATCGCGGTTTCGTGAACGTGCATGTGGATGGCGGCGTCCAGTTCCTCGGCGATCACCCGGACTTTCTCCAGGGTTTCGTCGCCAACGGTGTAGGGTGCATGGGGGCCGAAGGCGATTTTGAGCCGTGGATGGTGCTTGAGGTCGCCGAACAGTTCGATGCCCTGGCGGATCGCCTCGTCGGCACTGCTGGCGCCGGGAATCGGGAAGTCGAGGATCGGAATCGCGATCTGTGCCCGTATGCCGCTGTTATGTACGCGCTCACTGGCAACTTTGGGGAAGAAGTACATGTCCGAGAAACAGGTGATGCCACCTTTGATCTGCTCGGCGATGGCCAGGTCGGTGCCGTCGCGCACGAAGGCTTCATCGACCCACTTGGCCTCGGCCGGCCAGATGTGCTGTTCGAGCCAGGTCATCAGTGGCAAGTCATCGGCCAGGCCGCGGAACAGGGTCATTGCTGCATGCCCGTGGGCGTTGATCAGCCCGGGGCTGAGGAGCATGCCTGGCAACTCCCGGACCTCGTGGGCGACGAGTTTGAGTGCAGCGCTGCGTGGACCGATGAAGGCAATTCGGCCGTCGCGGATCCCCAGGCCATGCTCTTTGAGCACCACGCCCGCCGGCTCGACAGGCACCAGCCAGGTCGGCAGCAAGAGGAGGTCGAGCGCGGCAACAGGGTTCGGCATCGAGGATTCGGTCCAGTGCTTTTGTAAAGGATGGCGAAGTATACCCGAGCGTCTTCGCGGGGGGATCGCTATAATCGACGGCTTTTGTTCATGAGTACGGGGTGAGGGATGCGCGATCGACTGTTGGCTGCTGAGAAGGTGAAGGCCATCGATTGGCGAGACGGCGCCCTGTACCTGCTGGATCAGCGCCTGCTGCCGTTCGAGGAACGCTGGATTGCCCATGCCACTGCGGCTCAGGTGGCCGAGGCCATTCGTGCCATGGTGGTGCGCGGCGCTCCGGCAATCGGCATCAGCGCCGCCTATGGCCTGGTGCTGGCCGCGCATGCCCGGTTTGCCGCAGGTGGCGACTGGCAGGCGGCGCTGGAAGAGGATTTTGCCCTATTGGCCGAATCCCGTCCGACCGCCGCCAATCTGTCCTGGGCTCTGGGGCGCATGCGCGAACGCCTGGTGCGACTCAAGACTCACGCCAACCCCTTGGCCGTGCTTGAGGCCGAAGCCCTGGCGATCCATGAAAGTGATCGTGAAGCCAACCTGACCATTGCCCAGTTGGGCGTCGACCTGATTCGCAAGCATCAGGGCAATGCGCAGACCATCCTCACCCATGGCAATGCCGGTGCGCTGGCCACGGGTGGTTTCGGCACGGCGCTTGGGGTCATTCGCGGGGCGTTCCTGGAGGGTATGGTCGAGCGGGTCTACGCCGACGAAACCCGGCCCTGGCTGCAAGGCTCGCGCCTGACTGCCTGGGAACTGGCCAACGAAGGCATTCCGGTGACCGTCAATGCCGATGCCGCCGCCGCCCATGTCATGAAGACCAAGGGGATTACCTGGGTGGTCGTCGGCGCTGACCGGATTGCCGCCAATGGCGATGTGGCCAGCCAGATCGGCACCTATCAATTGGCGGTCAATGCCATGCACCACGGCGTGCGCTTCATGGTGGTGGCGTCGAGTTCGACCATCGACATGAACCTGGCCAGCGGCGAGGACATCGTCCTTGAAGAGCGCGATGTCAGTGAGTTGCTCGAGGTGGGTGGCCGTCGGATCGGTGAGGGGGTCGAGGCCTTCAACCCGGTGTTCGACGTCACGCCGGCGGACCTGATCGATGCCATCATCACCGAAAAAGGCCTGGTCGAGCGGCCGGATACCGCGAAGATGGCGCAATTGATGTGCCGCAAGCGCCTGCATTGATGGGGTCGGGTGTCTGGGCGGTTGCTGTCGCAAGCAGGCTCGCGCCCACGGGTTTTGCGCGTAAACCCACAAACCAGCCTTAATCGAGCCTCGAATCTGCATTCGATAAGCCTCTAAGCTTCTCTCGTCCTCTTCAAGCCTGTCATCGGTCAACTAACTATGCTCCATGCGCATCAGGGGGATAGGTGCGTGGCGGCTCTTGTGATAACATCCGGCGGTTTCCAAGGTCGCCCCACGGGGTAACCTTTACTGCGCAGATCCATGGCATAACTCGTTGATTTGTCGTAAGTCGGTGCATGGCACTCAGCCTGCAGCGGCGAGCTTCGTTCGTCCCATCTGGATGTGACGAAGTTTCACCAGAAAAAGGAATCAGGCTTCTCATGGGCGAACTGGCCAAAGAAATCCTCCCGGTCAATATCGAAGACGAGCTGAAGCAGTCCTACCTCGACTACGCAATGAGCGTAATTGTCGGGCGGGCACTGCCTGATGCGCGCGATGGCTTGAAGCCCGTGCATCGGCGTGTGCTGTTCGCAATGAGCGAGCTGGGTAACGACTTCAACAAGCCGTACAAGAAATCTGCCCGTGTTGTCGGTGACGTGATCGGTAAGTATCACCCTCACGGTGATACCGCGGTGTACGACACCATCGTTCGGATGGCGCAGCCATTCTCGCTGCGTTACCTGCTGGTCGACGGCCAGGGCAACTTCGGTTCGGTCGACGGCGACAACGCCGCCGCGATGCGATACACCGAAGTGCGCATGACCAAGCTGGCGCACGAACTGCTGGCTGACCTGCACAAGGAAACCGTGGACTGGGTGCCGAACTACGACGGCACCGAAATGATCCCGGCGGTCATGCCGACCCGTATTCCCAACCTGCTGGTCAACGGCTCCAGCGGTATCGCCGTGGGCATGGCGACCAACATTCCGCCGCACAACCTCGGTGAAGTCATCGACGGTTGCCTGGCGCTCATCGACAATCCCGAGCTGACTGTCGACGAGCTGATGCAATACATCCCGGGTCCGGACTTCCCGACCGCTGCGATCATCAACGGTCGCGCCGGCATCATCGAAGCCTACCGTACCGGTCGCGGGCGCATTTACATGCGTGCCCGCTCGACGATCGAAGACATCGACAAGGTCGGTGGTCGCCAGCAGATCGTCATCACCGAATTGCCTTACCAGTTGAACAAGGCGCGTCTGATCGAGAAGATCGCCGAGCTGGTCAAAGAGAAGAAGCTGGAAGGCATCACCGAGCTGCGCGACGAGTCCGACAAGGACGGTATGCGCGTTGTGATCGAGTTGCGTCGCGGCGAAGTGCCAGAGGTGATTCTCAACAACCTCTACGCCCAGACCCAGTTGCAGGCAGTGTTCGGTATCAACATCGTCGCGCTGATTGATGGCCGTCCACGGATCCTCAACCTCAAGGACCTGCTGGAAGCCTTCGTGCGTCACCGTCGCGAAGTCGTGACCCGCCGTACCGTGTTCGAGCTGCGTAAAGCCCGCGAGCGTGGCCACATCCTGGAAGGCCAGGCGGTTGCCCTGTCGAACATCGACCCGGTCATCGCCCTGATCAAGGCATCGCCAACGCCGTCGGAAGCCAAGGAAGCGCTGATCAGCACGGCCTGGGAATCCTCTGCCGTGGTGGCGATGGTCGAGCGCGCTGGCGCCGATTCTTGCCGTCCAGAGACCCTGGACCCGCAATACGGCCTGCGCGATGGCAAGTACTTCCTGTCGCCGGAACAGGCGCAAGCCATTCTGGAGCTGCGCCTGCACCGCCTGACTGGCCTGGAGCACGAAAAGCTGCTGGCCGAGTATCAAGAGATCCTCAACCAGATCGGCGAGCTGATCCGCATCCTCAACAGCGCCACGCGCCTGATGGAAGTGATCCGCGAAGAACTGGAAGTGATCCGCGCCGAATACGGCGATGTGCGCCGCACCGAAATCCTCGATGCCCGTCTCGACTTGACCCTGGGTGACATGATCCCGGAAGAAGAGCGCGTCGTGACCATTTCCCACGGTGGCTACGCCAAGACCCAGCCATTGGCTGCGTACCAGGCCCAGCGTCGTGGCGGTAAAGGCAAGTCGGCGACTGGCGTCAAGGATGAGGACTACATCGCTCACCTGCTGGTTGCCAACAGCCACACCACGCTGCTGCTGTTCTCCAGCAAGGGCAAGGTGTACTGGCTGAAAACCTACGAAATTCCGGAAGCCTCCCGCGCTGCCCGTGGGCGTCCGCTGGTCAACCTGCTGCCGCTGGACAGTGATGAGTACATCACCACCATGTTGCCGGTCGAGGAATACACCGAAGGTCACTTCATCTTCATGGCAACCGCCAAAGGCACCGTGAAGAAGACCCCGCTGGAATCCTTCAGCCGTCAACGCAGTGTCGGCCTGATCGCGTTGGAGCTGGACGAAGGCGACGTGCTGATTTCCGCAGCCATCACCGATGGCGAGCGTGAAGTCATGCTGTTCTCTGACGGCGGCAAGGTCACTCGCTTCAAAGAGTCCGACGTCCGTGCCATGGGCCGTACCGCGCGCGGTGTGCGTGGTATGCGCCTGCCGGAAGGGCAGAAGCTGATTTCCATGCTGATCCCGGAAGAAGGCAGCCAGATCCTTACCGCTTCGGCGCGTGGTTACGGCAAGCGTACTGCCATCGGCGAGTTCCCGGAGTACAAGCGTGGCGGCCAGGGTGTGATCGCCATGGTCAGCAACGACCGCAACGGCCGCCTGGTGGGTGCCGTGCAGGTGCTCGACGGTGAGGAGATCATGCTGATTTCCGACCAGGGCACTCTGGTGCGTACCCGTGTCGACGAAGTCTCGAGCCTGGGTCGTAATACCCAGGGTGTGACCCTGATCAAGCTGGCCAGCGACGAAACGCTGGTGGGTCTGGAGCGGGTCCAGGAGCCGTCGGAAGTCGAAGGTGAAGAGCTGGAAGGCGAAGAGGGTGTGGTGTTCGACGGCGAAGTCGTGATCGACGACGTGGTTGACGATCAGCAACTCGATGCCGCCGCTGACGAAGAACCGCAAGAGTAAGCGGACAAACAGGGGGCGGATGAAAATTCGCCCCCTTGTTGTTTGTCCCTATGGAAAATTGATGACCCTGTAGGAGCGAGCTCGCTCGCGATGGACGTTAACGATGACGCGGGTTTCCTGATTAAACGCGGCGTCCTCAGGTTTTTCGCGAGCAAGCTCGCTCCTACAGTTGATCGCTGCTCAGCCATGTGAGTGGCGATCGCCCCCTATAAATGTGTGATACCACCAAATCAGAGCGAGATTGGATGTGAGCAAGAGAGCCTATAACTTCTGTGCCGGTCCGGCGGCACTTCCCGAAGCTGTCCTGCAGCGTGCCCAGGGTGAACTCCTGGATTGGCACGGCAAGGGCCTCTCCGTCATGGAAATGAGCCATCGCAGTGATGAGTTCGTGTCCATTGCCACCAAGGCCGAGCAGGATCTGCGTGATCTGCTGAATATCCCTTCGAACTACAAAGTGTTGTTTCTGCAAGGTGGCGCCAGCCAGCAATTTGCTCAGATTCCGCTGAACCTGCTGCCGGAAAACGGCACCGCCGACTATATCGACACCGGTATCTGGTCGCAGAAAGCCATCGAAGAAGCTTCCCGTTACGGCCACGTCAATGTTGCCGCGACCGCCAAGCCCTACGACTATTTTGCAATTCCCGGGCAGAACGAGTGGCAGTTGTCGCAAGACGCCGCCTACGTGCACTACGCACCGAATGAAACCATCGGCGGCCTGGAGTTTGGCTGGGTGCCGGAAACCGGTGATGTGCCGCTGGTTGCCGACATGTCTTCGGACATTCTGTCGCGCCCGATCGATGTTTCGCGTTTTGGCATGATCTACGCCGGCGCCCAGAAAAACATCGGCCCGAGCGGTATCGTGGTCAATATCGTGCGTGAAGACCTGCTGGGCCGTGCCCGCGCGTTGTGCCCGACCATGCTCGACTACAAGGTCGCCGCCGACAATGGCTCGATGTACAACACCCCGCCGACCCTGGCCTGGTACCTGTCCGGCCTGGTGTTCGAGTGGCTGAAGGATCAAGGTGGCGTGGAAGCCATCGGCAAGCTCAACGAAGTCAAGCAGCGCACCCTGTATGACTTCATCGATGCCAGCGGCCTGTACAGCAACCCGATCAACAAGACCGATCGCTCGTGGATGAACGTGCCGTTCCGTCTGGCTGACGATCGTCTGGACAAGCCATTTTTGGCCGGTGCCGACGAGCGGGGCCTGCTGAACCTCAAGGGGCACCGTTCCGTGGGCGGTATGCGCGCCTCCATCTATAACGCCGTCGACATCGTTGCGGTCAACGCACTGGTTTCGTACATGGCAGAGTTCGAGAAGGAACACGGCTAATGTCTGAGCAAGAACTCAAGGCACTGCGCCTGCGCATTGATTCGCTGGACGAAAAGGTCCTGGAGTTGATCAGTGAGCGTGCCCGCTGCGCCCAGGAAGTCGCGCGAGTAAAGATGGCCTCGCTGGCCGAAGGCGAAGTGCCGGTGTTCTATCGTCCTGAGCGTGAAGCTCAGGTGCTCAAGCGCGTGATGGAGCGTAATCAGGGGCCGCTGGGCAACGAAGAGATGGCGCGGTTGTTCCGTGAGATCATGTCCTCGTGCCTGGCGCTCGAGCAGCCGCTGAAAGTGGCTTACCTGGGCCCTGAAGGTACCTTCACCCAGGCGGCCGCCATGAAGCACTTCGGTCACGCGGTGATCAGCAAGCCGATGGCGGCGATCGACGAAGTGTTCCGGGAAGTGGCTGCCGGCGCGGTGAATTTTGGCGTGGTGCCTGTGGAAAACTCCACAGAAGGCGCCGTCAACCACACCCTCGACAGCTTCCTCGAGCACGACATGGTCATCTGCGGCGAAGTCGAGTTGCGGATTCACCACCACTTGCTGGTGGGTGAAAACACCAAGACTGACAGCATCAGCCGTATCTACTCCCACGCCCAGTCCCTGGCCCAGTGCCGCAAGTGGCTGGACGCGCATTACCCGAATGTCGAGCGCGTGGCGGTCTCCAGCAACGCCGAGGCAGCCAAGCGGGTCAAGGGTGAGTGGAATTCGGCGGCAATCGCTGGCGACATGGCGGCGGGCCTGTACGGCCTGACTCGCCTGGCCGAGAAAATCGAAGACCGTCCGGACAACTCCACGCGCTTCCTGATGATCGGTAGCCAGGAAGTGCCGCCGACCGGCGACGACAAGACCTCGATCATTGTCTCGATGAGCAACAAGCCGGGTGCGCTGCACGAGTTGCTGGTGCCTTTCCACGACAACGGCATTGACCTGACGCGCATCGAGACGCGTCCGTCGCGCAGTGGCAAGTGGACCTACGTGTTCTTCATCGATTTCGTCGGCCACCACCGCGATCCGCTGGTCAAGGGTGTGCTGGAGAAAATCAGTCAGGAAGCAGTGGCACTTAAAGTGTTGGGTTCCTACCCCAAAGCAGTTCTCTAAGGGCGTTAACAATGAGTGGCGACTTCCTCGCTCTGGCACAGCCGGGCGTGCAACAACTTTCGCCTTACGTTCCGGGCAAGCCCGTGGACGAACTGGCGCGCGAGCTGGACATCGATCCGGCTCGCATCGTCAAACTGGCCAGCAACGAAAACCCGCTAGGTGCCAGCCCCAAGGCCTTGGCGGCGATTCGTGAAGCGCTGGCCGAGCTGACCCGGTATCCGGATGGCAATGGCTTTGCGCTCAAGACGCTGCTGGCAGAGCAGTGCCGCGTCGAGCTGAACCAGGTGACATTGGGCAACGGTTCCAACGACATTCTCGAGCTGGTAGCGCGTGCCTATCTGGCGCCCGGCTTGAACGCGGTGTTCAGTGAGCACGCCTTTGCGGTCTATCCGATTGTCACCCAGGCCATTGGTGCTGACGCGCGGGTGATCCCGGCCCGGGATTGGGGGCACGACCTGCCGGCCATGCTGGCGGCGATCGATGCCAACACCCGTGTGGTGTTCATTGCCAACCCGAACAATCCGACCGGAACCTGGTTCAGTGCCGAGGCGCTGGATGAGTTCCTGCAGGATGTGCCTGCGTCGGTGCTGGTGGTGCTGGACGAGGCGTACATCGAGTACGCCGAAGGCAGTGACCTGCCCGACGGCCTGGATTTTCTTGCCGCGTATCCGAACCTGCTGGTATCGCGCACCTTCTCCAAGGCCTATGGCCTGGCGGCGTTGCGCGTGGGTTATGGCTTGTCGACGGCGGTAGTGGCTGACGTGCTCAATCGCGTACGCCAGCCCTTCAACGTCAACAGCCTGGCACTGGCTGCCGCCTGTGCCGCGTTGCAAGACGATGAGTACCTGGCTGAAAGCCGACGCCTGAATGAAGCGGGCATGCAGCAGTTGGAAGCCGGGTTCCGTGAGTTGGGGCTGGGCTGGATCCCGTCCCGGGGCAACTTTATCTGTGTTGATCTGGGGCGCAGTGCTGCGCCGATCTTCCAGGGCTTGCTGCGTGAAGGTGTGATTGTGCGTCCGGTGGCCAACTACGGCATGCCGAACCACCTGCGCATCACCGTCGGCCTGCCGGCAGAAAACAGCCGTTTCCTAGAGGCGCTGAGCAAGGTCCTGACCCGTGGTTGATGTCAGTGCCGTGCAGCCTGCTGCGCCGGTGATCGGTCGCCTGGTGGTGGTCGGCCTGGGGCTGATCGGCGGTTCGTTTGCCAAGGGCTTGCGCGAAAGTGGCATTTGCCGCGAAGTGGTGGGTGTCGATCTCGATCCGCAATCACGCCAGCTTGCCGTAGAGCTGGGCGTGGTCGACCGTTGTGAGGATGACCTGGCGGCCGCCTGTGTGGGGGCGGATGTCATTCAGTTGGCGGTGCCGATCCTGGCCATGGAGAAGCTCCTGGCGCTGCTCGCGGGCATGGACCTGGGCGCAGCGATCCTGACGGACGTTGGCAGTGCCAAGGGCAATGTGGTGCGGGCGGCAACCCAGGCGTTCGGCGGCATGCCGCCACGCTTCGTGCCGGGGCACCCGATTGCCGGTTCCGAGCAGAGCGGGGTAGAGGCCTCCAATGCCCAGTTGTTCCGCCGGCACAAGGTGATCCTCACGCCGCTTGAGCAAACTGATCCGGCTGCGCTGGCGATAGTTGATGCGCTCTGGCGCGAATTGGGCGCCGATGTCGAGCACATGCAGGTCGATCGCCACGATGAAGTGCTGGCCGCCACCAGTCATCTGCCGCACCTGCTGGCGTTCGGTTTGGTCGATTCGTTGGCCAAGCGCAATGAAAATCTTGAGATCTTCCGTTACGCTGCGGGCGGTTTCCGCGATTTCACAAGAATCGCCGGTAGCGACCCGGTGATGTGGCACGACATCTTTCTCGCTAACCGGGAAGCGGTGTTGCGCACACTCGATACATTTCGCAGCGACCTCGACGCCTTGCGCGACGCGGTCGATGCAGGGGACGGGCACCAATTGTTGGGCGTGTTCACTCGCGCCCGGGTTGCCCGCGAGCATTTCAGTAAAATCCTGGCCCGCCGGGCCTATGTGGACGCTATGAACTCCAACGACCTGATTTTCCTGGCACAACCTGGTGGCCGCCTGACTGGGCGGATTCGTGTACCGGGCGATAAATCGATTTCCCACCGTTCGATCATGCTCGGCTCCCTGGCTGAGGGTGTGACCGAAGTCGAAGGCTTCCTCGAGGGCGAAGATGCCCTGGCGACCTTGCAGGCCTTCCGCGACATGGGGGTGGTCATCGAAGGGCCGCACCATGGTCGTGTGACCATTCATGGTGTGGGCCTGCATGGCTTGAAGCCGGCTCCTGGCCCGATCTATCTGGGCAACTCCGGCACTTCGATGCGTCTGCTGTCTGGCCTTCTGGCTGCGCAGAACTTCGATAGCACCCTGACGGGCGACGCCTCGTTGTCCAAGCGTCCGATGAATCGCGTGGCCAATCCGCTGCGGGAAATGGGCGCGGTGATCGAGACCGCCGCTGAAGGTCGTCCGCCGATGATCATTCGTGGTGGCCATGCCCTCAAGGGCCTGACCTATACCATGCCGATGGCCAGCGCCCAGGTTAAGTCCTGCCTGCTGTTGGCCGGTCTGTACGCCGAAGGCCAGACCACGGTCACCGAGCCTGCACCCACCCGTGACCATACCGAGCGCATGCTGCGCGGCTTCGGCTATCCGGTGACTGTCGAGGGCGCAACGGCCTCCGTCGAGTCCGGCCACAAGCTGACTGCCACCCACATCGAAGTGCCGGGCGATATCTCTTCGTCGGCGTTCTTCCTGGTCGCCGCTTCGATTGCCGAAGGCTCCGAGCTGGTGCTGGAGCATGTTGGTATCAACCCAACCCGTACCGGGGTGATCGATATCCTGCGTCTCATGGGTGCCGACATTACCCTGGAGAATCAGCGCGAAGTTGGCGGCGAGCCGGTGGCTGACCTGCGTGTGCGTGCAGCTCAACTCAAGGGCATCGAGATTCCCGAGGAGTTGGTGCCGCTGGCCATCGACGAATTCCCGGTGCTGTTCGTGGCGGCAGCTTGTGCGCAAGGCCGGACGATCCTGCGGGGTGCCGAAGAGCTGCGGGTCAAGGAGTCGGACCGCATCCAGGTCATGGCTGACGGTCTGTTGGCGCTGGGCGTCAAGTGCGAGCCGACGCCGGATGGCATTATCATTGATGGCGGCCAGATCGGTGGTGGCGAAGTCCACGGTCATGGCGATCACCGGATTGCGATGGCCTTCAGTGTTGCGTCGCTGCGCGCCAATGCGCCGATCCGCATCCATGATTGCGCCAACGTCGCTACCTCCTTCCCGAATTTCCTCGCGTTGTGCGCGCAGGTCGGTATCCGCGTTGCCCAAGAGGCTCAGTCGTGAACAACATTGCTCCAGTTATCACCATCGACGGGCCAAGCGGTTCGGGTAAAGGCACTATTGCCGGCATGCTCGCCAGGCGCCTGAACTGGAATCTGCTGGATTCCGGGGCGCTGTACCGTCTGCTGGCGTTCGCTGCGCGCAACCACGGGGTCGACCTGACCAACGAGGAATTGCTGAAGAAACTTGCCGCTCATCTGGATGTGCAGTTCATCGCGGCGACCGACGGTCAGCTGCAGCGCATCATCCTCGAAGGGGATGAGGTCAGCGACGCGATCCGCACCGAAGTTGCCGGCGCCGGCGCCTCCCAGGTAGCCGCGCTGCCGGCTGTGCGTGAGGCGCTGCTGCAGCGCCAGCGGGCTTTCCAGGAAGCCCCGGGGCTGGTGGCTGACGGTCGTGACATGGGCACGGTGGTCTTTCCCGATGCACCCTTGAAGATTTTTCTGACCGCCAGCGCCGAGGAACGGGCGCGCCGCCGATATTTGCAGTTGAAGGGCAAGGGCGAGGATGTTAGTCTGTCGAGTCTGCTAGATGAGATCCGTGTGCGCGATGAGCGCGACACCCAGCGAGCGGTAGCCCCGCTCAAGCCGGCGGTCGACGCGATTCAGCTGGATTCCACGGAGTTGTCCATCGATCAGGTGCTGGAACGCATCATGAGCGAAATCGCCCTACGCGATATCGCCGGGTGACCAAGAAGGCCGCAGGGGACCAGTCATAGTCCTGTGGTGCTTCTTTTAATTGAAACTAACCCACACCGTCTGGGGTGTGGAGATGGGCGTATTCTTCGCCCTTATCAACAGGAATTAAAATGAGCGAAAGCTTTGCGGAACTCTTTGAAGAAAGCCTAAAAACCCTGAACCTTCAGGCAGGCTCCATCATCACCGGTGTTATCGTTGATATCGATTACCAAGCTCGCTGGGTAACCGTTCACGCTGGCCTGAAGTCTGAAGCACTCATCCCGCTTGAGCAGTTCTACAACGACGCTGGCGAACTGAACATCAACGTCGGTGACGAAGTTCACGTTGCTCTGGACTCGGTTGAAGACGGCTTTGGCGAAACCAAGCTGTCCCGTGAAAAAGCCAAGCGCGCTGAATGCTGGATTGTTCTGGAAGCAGCCTTCGCAGCCGAAGAAGTGGTCAAGGGCGTTATCAACGGTAAGGTTAAAGGCGGCTTCACTGTCGACGTTAACGGCATCCGTGCGTTCCTGCCAGGTTCTCTGGTTGACGTCCGTCCTGTGCGCGACACCACGCACCTGGAAGGCAAAGAGCTGGAATTCAAGGTCATCAAGCTTGACCAGAAACGCAACAACGTTGTCGTTTCCCGTCGTAGCGTCCTCGAAGCCGAGAACTCCGCTGAGCGTGAAGCTCTGCTGGAATCCCTGCAGGAAGGCCAACAAGTCAAAGGTATCGTCAAAAACCTCACCGATTACGGCGCATTCGTCGATCTGGGTGGCGTCGATGGCCTGCTGCACATTACCGACATGGCTTGGAAGCGTATCAAGCATCCTTCGGAAATCGTCAACGTTGGCGACGAGATCGATGTCAAGGTTCTGAAGTACGATCGCGAGCGCAATCGTGTTTCCCTGGGCCTGAAGCAACTGGGCGAAGATCCATGGGTTGCTATCAAAGCCCGTTACCCAGAAAGCACTCGCGTTACCGCACGTGTAACCAACCTGACCGACTACGGCTGCTTCGCTGAGCTGGAAGAAGGCGTTGAAGGTCTGGTACACGTTTCCGAAATGGACTGGACCAACAAGAACATCCACCCTTCGAAAGTCGTACAAGTCGGCGACGAAGTGGAAGTTATGGTTCTGGACATCGACGAAGAGCGTCGTCGTATCTCCCTGGGCATCAAGCAGTGCAAATCTAACCCATGGGAAGATTTCTCTGGCCAGTTCAACAAGGGCGATAAAATCTCCGGCACCATCAAGTCGATCACCGATTTCGGTATCTTCATTGGTCTGGACGGCGGCATCGACGGCCTGGTCCACCTGTCCGACATCTCCTGGAACGAAGTGGGCGAAGAAGCCGTTCGCCGCTTCAAGAAGGGCGACGAGCTGGACACCGTTATCCTGTCGGTTGACCCAGAGCGCGAGCGTATCTCCCTGGGTATCAAGCAACTGGAAAGCGATCCGTTCTCCGAGTACGTTCAAGAGAACGACAAAGGCGCAATCGTTAAAGGCATCGTGAAAGAAGTTGACGCTAAAGGCGCCATCATCACTTTGGCTGACGACATCGAAGCGACTCTGAAAGCCTCCGAAATCAGCCGTGACCGCGTTGAAGACGCGCGTAACGTTCTGAAAGAAGGCGAAGAAGTAGAAGCCAAGATCATCAGCGTTGACCGCAAGAGCCGCGTAATCCAGCTCTCCATCAAGTCGAAAGACGATGCTGAAGAGAAAGAAGCAATCCAGAGCCTGCGCGACAAGCCAGCTACCTCTGACATTGCTGCTGGTCCTACCACTCTGGGCGACCTGTTGCGTGCACAGATGGAAAAACAGAACTAAGTTCTGTCAGACCATAAAAAGGGCGACTTCGGTCGCCCTTTTTTGTGCCTGGAATTTGAGTTTGCGGCGCTTGAGTGGTGTGGCGGTTATCCATGAAACGAACCCCGGTCAGTGCTGTCTGGTTCTTTGTGCGGAGCATTTCACTATTTGGGCTAGGCTTAGCCTGAAGCAAACAGCGGTCGGGCAGATCGTCCAACCTAAGGAAGCGAATGAACAGGTTCTTCGTCGTGCTTGTTGTGCTGGCTCTGGCGGGCTGTACCACTAATGTGAAGACCCATGCGGTGCGGGGTGTGAGCGGTATCGAGATCGATTGTTCGGGGCTCGGGTCGGATTGGGATAGGTGCTACAAGCGAGCGGACAAGGAGTGCAAAGCGCAGGGGTACAAGGTCGTTGCCAGGTCCAGTGATGTCAAGGAGGAGGATCAGGACTATCCATTTGGTTGGAATCCGGCGGGATACCTTACGCGCACCATGCTGGTCATTTGTAGGTGATCGAGTGGTGAATTTGTATGGTGAGTCTCGGTTTGATGCCTGAAAAACTCGCTTGAGCGGTGAGGTCGTGGTCGTGCAGATAAGTCAATGCATGGGCTGTTCAAATTCCTTCTGGCATGCTAAAACCTTTGAAGCGCTGATCTAGCTGCTTGAAAAAGAAGGGAAAAATATGACGAAGTCGGAGTTGATCGAACGAATTGTCACCCATCAAGGGCTGCTTTCATCCAAGGATGTAGAGTTGGCCATCAAGACTATGCTTGAACAAATGTCCCAATGCCTGGCAACTGGTGATCGCATCGAGATCCGTGGCTTTGGCAGCTTCTCCCTGCACTACCGCGCGCCTCGTGTAGGCCGCAACCCGAAGACCGGGCAATCGGTTAGCCTGGATGGAAAATTTGTTCCCCATTTCAAACCGGGCAAAGAGCTTCGGGATCGGGTGAATGAAGATGAGGAGGAGGGGCTTTGACAGTCTGCGCAACTCAAGGAATCTCTTATGCGTAGCGTGAAGCGTGTACTGCTTGGCGTTTTTGTCCTGCTGCTGGCGCTGGCGATACTGCTGTTTGTGCTAGAGAATCAGCAGTCGGTGTCTTTGCTGTTTCTGGGCTGGGCGGGGCCGCAAATTCCACTGTCGCTGGTTGTGGTGCTTACGCTTCTGGTGGGGATGGTGATAGGGCCTTTATTGGGGTGGTTCCTGGGCCGAGTTTCCAAGGGGGCGCGAAAGCGAGTGCTGTCCTAGCGGAGCACCTTTGGCATACCTCTGGCTTTGGCTGCAGGTTGTCCATATCCATTAGTAAGCCGTGATTGATCGATAAATTGCAGCAATAGTCCACAAATGATTGGGTTTCACGTCGTTCGGACTGAGCCCGGCATAAAACGACTGGTGCATTCATGGATTAGACGGCGGTCCGGTTGGCGATGCTGTCTGCAACTCAAGGGTATGCTTTCGCGTGAAAATTCTAGTAACCGGCGGTGCAGGATTTATCGGTTCGGCGGTCATTCGCCATATCATTTCCAATACGAATGACGCGGTCGTTAATGTCGACAAGCTAACGTATGCGGGCAATCTTGAGTCTCTGGCTGAAGTCAGCCAAAACGCCCGTTACATGTTCGAGCGAGTCGATATTTGTGATCGCGAGCAGATCGACCGTGTCCTGCGTGAACAGCAACCAGATGCCATCATGCACCTGGCTGCGGAGTCTCACGTCGATCGCTCGATCAGCGGCCCGTCCGAGTTTATCCAGACCAATATTATTGGCACCTACACGCTGCTCGAAGCCGCGCGTCATTACTGGTCAGCGCAAGACGATGCGCGCAAGGCCCGTTTCCGATTTCACCATATTTCGACTGACGAAGTTTACGGCGACCTTGAAGGTCCGCAAGACCTCTTCACCGAAACCACGCCCTATCAGCCAAGCTCGCCTTACTCGGCCAGCAAGGCCAGC
Source organism: Pseudomonas kielensis (assembly GCF_014236655.1). Classification (GTDB taxonomy): domain Bacteria; phylum Pseudomonadota; class Gammaproteobacteria; order Pseudomonadales; family Pseudomonadaceae; genus Aquipseudomonas; species Aquipseudomonas kielensis. The sequence goes on along the minus strand of NZ_JACMYG010000036.1, from coordinate 11,266 downwards.
TCTGATCACCTGGTTCGTGCCTGGGCGCGTACCTACGGTCTGCCAACCCTGGTCACTAACTGTTCGAACAACTACGGGCCGTGCCACTTTCCCGAGAAACTGATTCCGCTGATCATTCTCAATGCGCTGGAAGGGAAGGCATTGCCGGTGTATGGCAAAGGCAATCAGGTGCGTGACTGGCTCTATGTCGAGGATCATGCGCGGGCACTGTATAAAGTCGTGACCGAAGGTGTCGTTGGCGAGACATACAACATCGGCGGCCATAACGAAAAGCAGAACATCGAGGTCGTGCGTACCCTGTGCGCACTGCTCGATGAGATGCGCCCGGGATCTCCTCATTGTCCGCACGCCAGTCTGATCACTTACGTTCAGGATCGCCCGGGCCACGATCAACGCTATGCAATCGATGCCAGCAAGATCCAGCGTGAGCTGGGTTGGACTCCGCAAGAGTCTTTCGAAACCGGCATCCGCAAGACCGTCGAATGGTATCTAACCCACTCTGAGTGGGTGGATCACGTTAAGAGCGGCAGCTACCAGCAGTGGATCGACCAGAACTACGCGGATCGGTCGAGCAAGGAATGAAAATCCTCCTGCTGGGAAAAAACGGCCAGGTAGGCTGGGAACTGCAGCGCTCTCTTGCACCCCTTGGCGAGTTGATTGCGCTGGATCGTCATGCCTCCGATGGCTTGAGCGGCGACCTGTCCGACCTCGAGGCCTTGCGCGCGACAATCCGCCGGGTCAAGCCCAACGTCATTGTCAACGCTGCTGCTTATACAGCTGTTGATAAGGCCGAATCCGAGACCGAACTGGCTGATCGTGTGAATGGTCAGGCGAGTCAGGTCATGGCGGTTGAGGCCAAGGCTCTCGGCGCCTGGCTCGTTCATTACTCGACCGATTATGTCTTTAGCGGGCAGGGCCTGATTCCATGGAGGGAGCTAGATGCTGTTGACCCCGTGAATCACTATGGCGCCAGTAAGCTGCTCGGTGAGCAGGCGATTATTGGGGCTGGGTGCAAGTACCTGATCTTTCGGACCAGTTGGGTCTACGGGGCTCGCGGCAATAACTTCGCCAGGACCATGTTGCGACTGGCCAGGGAGCGCGAGACCTTGAGTGTAATCGCTGACCAGGTTGGGGCCCCTACGGGGGCAGAGCTTATCGCAGATATCACCGCGCTGGCTGTTCAGAAAGCTATGCACAACCCTGAGCTCGCGGGTCTTTATCACTTGGCTGCTGGTGGTGAAGTCTCCTGGCACGGCTATGCTAGTTATGTGATTGATTTCGCCCGCAGCCAGGGGGAACAGCTGTTAGTGGCGTCAATCAATCCGATCGATACCACTGCCTATCCAACACCTGCACGTCGCCCACTGAATTCGCGATTGAATACGCGGAAGCTGCGCGACAGTTTTTCTCTGTGCTTGCCGGATTGGCAAACTGGTGTAACCCGAATGCTAAGGGAAGTCCTGAATAAATGACCACGACAAATCGTAAAGGCATCATCCTCGCTGGTGGCTCAGGTACTCGGCTTCACCCGCTGACGCTTGGCGTGTCCAAGCAGATGCTGCCGATTTATGACAAGCCGATGATCTTCTACCCCCTATCGGTGCTGATGCTTGCAGGTATACGGGAGATCCTGGTCATCTCCACCCCCGAGGACCTGCCGTGTTTTCGCAAGTTACTGGGTAATGGCAGTCAGTATGGTATCCAGCTCAGCTATGCCGAGCAGGCAAGCCCCGATGGCCTGGCGCAAGCCTTTATCATTGGCGAAGAGTTCATCGGCAAGGACCCATGCTGCCTGATCCTGGGCGACAACATCTTCTATGGTCAGCACTTCTCGGAGAAGCTTCGCTCTGCCAGTACCCAGGCCCAGGGGGCGACGGTTTTCGGTTATCACGTCAGCGATCCTCAGCGCTTTGGCGTGGTCGAGTTCGATGCAACAGGCCGCGCGTTGAGCATCGAGGAGAAACCGCTTGAGCCAAGATCCAGCTACGCAGTAACGGGTTTGTATTTCTACGATAACCAGGTGGTGGAGATCGCGAAGAGCATCAAGCCATCCGAACGTGGCGAGTTGGAAATTACCGACGTCAACCGCGCCTACCTTGAACAGCAGACCCTCAATGTCGAGATGCTCGGTCGCGGATTTGCGTGGCTGGACACCGGCACCCACGAGTCGCTGCTGGAGGCCAGTCACTTTGTTCATACCATTGAGCAGCGCCAGGGATTGAAGGTCGCTTGCCTGGAGGAGATTGCTTACAATTTTGGCTGGATTACGCCAGCTGAACTCGGGGCCCAGGCCGAGCGATTGAAAAAAACCGGGTATGGTCAGTATCTGCAGAAACTGTTGGATACATGACTTGAATGACCGAGGTTTTGCGGATTGTGAGTGGTTCGTAAAGTCTTGGTTAGCTGTAGAATGGGCGGATATGCATTTCAGATCGAGCGAGCATCGATAGCTCAGGTCGAACATCAATAGCAGGGCGGCCCTAGCGCAAGCGAGTGGCTTGATGGTTTCGTAGGCGTTAACAGCGATTTGCATCTCAAAGAGGTGCAAGGTGATCGGAATGTAAGCGAGCGCCGTTTTCTGTGGTTAACCTTTCAGTGAGCGAGGATTAAGGAGGTTGAGTATGGAACTGATTCCCGTAATTTTGTCTGGCGGTGTGGGCAGCCGGTTGTGGCCTGTTTCTCGAGAGGCGCACCCCAAGCCGTTCATGGATCTGCCGGGTGGCCAGAATCTGATCCAGAAAACCTTCCTGCGCGCTTCGCGGTTGGAGGGCGTTGTAGAAGTTCTGACAGTGACTAACCGTGAGCTGCTCTTCAAGACTGAAGACGAGTATGGCGCTGTTGATGCCGCCAAGCACTCACAAGGTTTCATTCTCGAGCCTTTCGGGCGTAACACGGCTGCAGCTGTGGCCGCGGCTGCTCTGCAGTTGGAAGCCACCCATGGTCCTGATGTCCATATGTTGGTGCTGGCTGCCGACCATCTGATCAAGGATGAAAAGGCCTTTGCCGCGGCGGTATCCGGTGCCGTAGCGCTAGCTTCCGAAGGCTGGTTGGTGACTTTTGGCATTCAACCTACCTACCCTGAAACAGGGTTTGGTTACATCGAGGCGCAAAAGAATGCTCCGCTGAATGGCGGCTTGAAAGTGGCGCGTTTTGTCGAAAAACCAGATCTTGAAACCGCTCAAGGTTATGTAAGTGCTGGCAATTACTATTGGAACTCCGGGATGTTCTGCTTCCGGGTCGGCACTGTCCTCGAGGAGCTGCGCAAGCATGCTCCGGACGTAGTTGAAGCGGTTATCAAGACTATTGAAAAATCGCGAGTCACTTCGTCTGAAAAGTATCGTTGCCTGACCCTCGACGCTAATGCATTTGCCCAGGTTCCTGATATCTCCATTGATTACGCGTTGATGGAGCGCTCTAACAAGGTTGCGACTATTCCCTGTGATATCGGTTGGAGTGATATCGGCTCGTGGAACGCAGTGGCTGAGCTGACCAGCCCCGATGCCGATGGCAACCGTTTCGAAGGTGAAGTGTTATCTCATGGTTCGCGCAACAACTATGTAAACAGTGAGGGTCGACTCACTGCCTTGGTTGGGGTTGAGGACCTGCTGGTCATTGACACTCCAGATGCCTTGATGATCGCGCATAAAGACCATGCGCAGGATGTGAAGCACATTGTTGGCCAGCTCAAGGCCAGTGGCCATACGGCGCACTTGCTGCACCGAACGGTACATCGTCCGTGGGGTACTTATACAACGCTGGAGAGCGGTGAGCGCTTCAAAATCAAGCGTATTGTGGTCAAGCCGAAGGCTTCCCTTTCCCTGCAAATGCACCACCACCGAAGTGAGCATTGGATTGTGGTGAGTGGCATGGCTGTGGTTGTGAATGATCAGCAAGAGTTGATGCTTAATACCAACGAATCAACATTTATTCGTGCCGGCCATAAGCATCGTTTGCAGAATCCGGGGGTAATCGACCTGGTAATGATTGAGGTACAGAGCGGAGATTATCTAGGTGAGGATGATATTGTTCGCTTTGAAGATAATTATGGGCGGGTAGATACTTTGGTCACTGCTAAGTCTTGAGTTCAATATTCAGTTTGATAGCGTTAATTGCGAGTTGGGTGTGAGTCATGTCTAGTCAAACTCTGCAATCTTAATATAGCTTTTGGTTGTCTATCCAATGCCTGATTTTTTATCTATTGCTGATAGTGGTTACGATAGCCGGGCTGTTGGTCGTGTTGCTATTTTGTTGTCAACGTATAACGGCGAAAAGTACCTGGCGGCTCAATTGGAGTCGCTGGTCTCTCAGGAGTATCAAAACTGGGAAATTCATGCTTCGGACGATGGATCCACAGATAGGACTTTAGAGATTCTTGAGTCCTACCGTGAGCGATTGGGTACTGATCGCTTGAGTATCTATCGTGGTCCTGGTCGGGGGTTTGCGGCAAATTTCATGTCGCTGGTTCGGCGTGAAGAGATACAGGCAAGTTATTTTGCCTTCTGTGACCAGGATGATATCTGGGCCAAGGAAAAAATTTCCACTGCAGTGCGTTGTTTGGATGAGGGAGAACTGGTACCGGCACTCTACTGTTCGCGCACTCGCCTAGTTGATGAGAACGGCGTCGAGATGGGGTATTCGCCGCTGTTTCCTGGCCGGCCCTGCTTTGAGAGCGCTTTGGTTCAGAGCATTGCAGGAGGTAACACCATGGTGCTCAACTCGCCAGCCAGACAGCTGGTGAGTCGAACGCCCGTGACATTGTCGATCGTTTCGCATGACTGGTGGGCTTATTTGCTGGTCAGCGGTAGTGGTGGCAGAGTTCACTATGATCCGACTCCGCAAGTTGATTACAGGCAGCATGCCAATAATTTGATGGGTTCTAATCGGCGTTTAAGTGAACGCTTATCGCGACTTAAAAAGATGTTTGATGGAACGTTTCGCGCTTGGACTACGGCTAATTTAGCTGCTTTGGAGTGTTTTCGACAGGAATTGACGGTTGAACACTTGAAACGGCTTGACATGTTCCGAAAAGCTCGAGTCGCCGCGCTTCCGATGAGGCTGATTTGCTTTAAACGTGCAGGGATCTATCGGCAATCTACCGCCGAGAACGTGGTTTTGATTGCGGCCGTTCTAGTCAACCGCTTGTGAAGCCGATGCCGTTGGCGGAGCGGGAAGCCAATACCACCTGTGCGGATATTGGATTACACTGCGCGCCCATTTCAGACGGGTAGCTGTCATCCCAGGGTTGGGTGAATCGTTGCCTCCAACGGCTCTGATGGAAGAGGTTGAATACACAAGGCGCTGACTGCGCCTCACTTCGGGACAGAATATGGCAGGTAAGTTGAAGATCAGGCTCAAGCAGGCGCTACTGAAATCCAGCATCTACTTTATGCTGGCAGCGGCAAAATATTATATTGCAAATAATATAATTGCGAAGATGCCGATCGAGTCAGTGCGAAAAGCCTATTATCGGCGGATTATGGGGGTGTCGATTGGGAATGACACCCATCTAAGTATGAGGATTTTCCTTACGGGCTACCATAGCCGCTGCCAGGTCGCAATTGGTGACAATTGCGTCATCAATCGCGATATATATCTGGATGGCAGAGCTGGCGTGTACATTGGTAACAATGTGAATGTGTCGTTCCAGGCGTGCCTCTTGAGCCTGCACCATGATCATAATGACCCGAACTTTTCCGCGATTGGCGCGCCGGTTGTTATTCAAGACCATGCCTGGATCGGTGCAAGGGCTATGATTTTACCTGGAGTCGTTGTAGGCGAAGGAGCAGTCGTCGCTGCCGGGGCTGTGGTAACCCGTTCGGTACCTGACTATGCGGTGGTGGGGGGAGTGCCGGCCCGAGTGATTGGTCAGCGCAACCGCGATCTGACCTATGTGACTAATTTCTCTCCTTTCTTCGACACAGATATCTTCGATGAGTCCCATGCTAAATCTAGTTAAGAAAAGCCTTCTTGTTTTCACGCTTTCTCCACCTCTGCCCGCTAATTCTGGCGCGCCTATCTATATCTGCAATACGCTTCTACCGCTCGCCGAAAAGTATGATCTGCATTTATATACCATCGGTGGCCCGGATGAGATTGCGCACATCAAGCGGCATCAGAGCCTCTATGATCGTTACTTTCGTAGTGTGCATGTAGAGCCGCGGGCGCAGATGCCTTCTCAGAAGGGAACTGTTGGCCGGATTGCTCACAGCCTGATGCACCTGTATCACGGTTTGCCTTTTATGGACGCCAGTTATTACAGCCACAGTGCTGTAAAAAATGCCCGCGAAATTGTCAAGAAATACAATATCCAGGCGATGGAGATTCATTCAAGTCACCTGGCTTTTTTCAAGAAGTTCATCCCGCAAGTTCCTGCGTTATTGGTCAGTCACAATATTGAGTCCGATATTTTTCCTTTCTGGATTCCGCAGCATTTGACCGGCTGGAAAAAAGCTGCAGTTGAATGTGTAGCCAGGGCCAGTCGACGTAACGCCCATCAAGTTGAGTCGGAGAACAAATGGAAGTTTGATGCGATGACGTTTATTTCCATGAGCGACATGGAGCGGGTCGGCGCAGGGGTGGATAAAAGCTATATTCCCCTTTGCCTGCCCGTGAAAGGCGTCAACTATTCAGATAAACCCGATGACTGCGTAAACCTGCTCTGGATGGGCGGCTTCTGGTGGCACCCGAATGCTGAAGGGGTACTTTGGTTTGTCAGAAGTATTCTGCCGTTAATCGTCGATAAGCTAGCAGCTTTGAATATTCGATTGCACTTTCTCGGCGCTGGCCCTCCGGACGAATTGAAGGCGATCGACGACGGTCAAAATATATTTGTGCACGGTTTTGTCGACTCCCTGGACGATATGCTTGCTAGCTCGCACCTGCTGTTTGTTCCCCTGTTGTCGGGTGGTGGAGTGCGGGTGAAAATTCTTGAAGCAATGAGTAATGGCATTCCTGTTCTAAGTACCAGTAAAGGGTGCGAAGGGCTGGGGGCCACTGACGGCCTCGATATAGTGGTTCGTGACGAAGCTCAGGCGTTCGCTGATGCTATTCTTCAACTGGCCGCCGACCCGGTGCGACGTGCTCAGTTGTCAAGTGCTTGTAAGCAACTTCTTAATGAGAAGTACAACTTGCAGAACTGCATTAATGAAAAAGATCGGATTTATCATAAGCTGCTGGCGTCGGTTTGAGCCAGCACCCGAATTGAGATGAAACCTCCTCATGATTAGAACTCTTGCATTCGGTGCTCGGAGCTTCATCAAGAGCCGCGAGCTTATCTGGCAGCTTGTCCGGCGCGAAATCAGCCTTCGTTACAGCGGTTCATTCCTAGGGATAATCTGGTCGTTCATCAATCCGCTCGCGATGTTGATGGTATACAGTTTTGTGTTCGGTACGGTCTTCAAGGCGCGATGGGGAGGAGTGGCCACTGAGAGCCAGGATTACACCATTCTGCTTTTTGTCGGGATGTTGATGCATGGCCTGTTCGCCGAGTGTCTGGGTAAGTCTGCGACGTTGATTGTGGCAAACAGCAACTATGTTAAAAAAGTCATTTTTCCTCTGGAAATATTGCCTTGGACAATAATAGGGGCTGCACTCTTCCACTTGTTTACCGGCCTGGTTGTACTGATGGGGTTGCAGTTGTTTCTGACGGGCGGTTTGCAGTGGACGTTGATATATCTACCGCTGATTTTGATTCCGTTTGTTTTGTTCTTGGTGGGGTTGTCCTGGTTCGTATCGGCGTTGGGGGTGTTTTTCAGAGACATCGCGCAACTCGTCGGGATGATTACCGCGGTAATGATGTTCCTATCGCCGGTGTTCTACTCAATCGAGTCGATACCTGAACGGTTTCGTCCTTATATGATGGCTAATCCGTTGACTCTGGTAATTGAACAGTCTAGGCAAGTCCTGATTTACGGTGGTCAGCCTGATCTACAGACGCTGCTTATCCTCAGCTTGGTTGGCATTTTAACCTGCGGCGCGGGCTTGTGGTTCTTTAACAAGACACGGAAAGGATTTAGTGATGTCCTCTAACGATATCCTCATCGACGTGGCCGGGTTGTCCAAGTGCTTTCATATTTATGATAAGCCGGCGCACCGTTTCATGCAGTTTGTTGTTCCTAGGCTGCAACGTGCTGTCGGGCTTCGGCCCAGTAGTTTCATGCATGAATTCTGGGCGTTGCATGACGTTTCCTTTCAACTGCGCCGAGGTGAGACAGTTGGAATTATTGGCCGTAATGGCTGTGGTAAATCCACCCTGCTGCAAATGATCTGCGGCACGTTGACGCCTACCGGTGGACGAGTAGACATACACGGACGAATCGCGGCTCTGCTTGAACTGGGGGCGGGCTTCAATCCGGAGTTTTCCGGGCGCGACAATGTTTTCCTTTCTGGAAGTATCGCCGGTATTTCCCAAGAGGAAATGCGTAAACGGTTCGCTGATATTGCGGCGTTTGCCGATATTGGCGAATTCATTGAGCAGCCTGTAAAGACATACTCTTCAGGTATGTTCGTGCGCCTGGCATTTGCGACGGCTATCCATACGTCTCCGGATATTCTGGTGGTTGACGAAGCGTTAGCGGTGGGGGATACCGCATTTCAGACGAAGTGTTTGACGCGCATTCGCGAACTGCAGAAGAAAGGTACAACCATTCTGTTGGTCACTCACTCGACCAATACCCTGATTGAATACTGTGATCGGGCGATTTACCTCAAGCGCGGAGTTTTGGTCGAGGATGGTGTGTGTCGTGATGTGGTCAAGCATTACGCCAACGATCTGGTGGAAGAAGAGGGTGGTATTGCGCTTGCCGAGAGAACCCAGGATGAAGCGTTGGCGCTTCAGGATCTTGAGTCCACGGCTTTTGTAGAGACGCCAGGTGGAACAGAGGAAAAAATAGCCATTGTCGGGGTGGAGATATTCGATGCTTCAGGGCTAGCGCGCAGTACTTTTTCCTACGGTGATACCTTTTTGGTTCGGGTGAACCTAAGGGTGGGTGTTGCCGTTGAGTTACCTTGTTTTGGCATGCAGATAAAGAGCGTCGACGATATTGTGCTCTGGAGTGCGACTACCCAGAGTATGGAGGTGCCGTTAGGTCAGCTTGCGGTAGGGCATCATCAGCTTACCTGGGTTTGCAAAGCGACTTTTTCGGGCAATCGTTATGTTTTGGCGATTGGAGCTGGAAGCACCGAAACGGGTGAGTATCGCCGACATTCCCGGCTTCCTTATGCCGGGCATATTGATGTATTGCCTCAGGAGCGCAGCGGTTCTGGCTGGTTGGCCCCATGCCCGACTGTTTCGCTTTCATCAGTCTAGTCGTAGGGGATAAGTTATGACTGACAAACCAAAGGTCGTAGTCAGCGGATGGTACGGGGCCAGCAATGTTGGCGATGAGTTGCTCCTGGGAGCCGTCGCAAATTGGGTTGCAAACGCTGGCGGTGAGCTGACGATCATCAGTCTCAACCCCGCGCATACGGCCCAAGTCTACGGAACCGCCGCGGTTGACTTCCACAACCTGGGCGAGATCGCCTCGGCGCTGGCCGACTGCGACCTGTTTGTGATGGGAGGCGGGGGGATCTTCCAGGACCATCATCCGTTTCACATCAGTGCGCTGTATGATGCAACGGCTTTGGATATTGCCCAGTACGCACGTCCGTTCTATCTGGCTCGGCAGTTTGGGGTAAAGACCCTGATCCTTGCTCATGGCGTAGGACCTCTAGCCAGCCATGATGCTCAGGAGATCGTTCGAGACGTATTCAGTCTTGCGGATTTTGTATCAGTCAGAGATGAACCAAGCGCAGCGCTTCTGCGCAAGATTGGCGTTACTCGTGAACTTTTGGTGGCGGCGGATCCTGGCTGGTTTGCTGCAGGGGAGGTTGTACGTGTCTGCCATGAACAAGCGACTCGTGCACCTGATGACAAGAAAAAACTTGCTCTGATCATTCGTGAGTGGCACGCAGGGCGGGACTGGGAAGAGAAACTGGTCGCGGCGCTTAACAGCCATTTACCCGCTGGCTGGGGCTGTGTCTGGTTTGCTTTTCAGAACGCTCTGGATGAAAGTCGCGCGGGCTCTGACAGACCTTTCCTTGAGCAACTATCGACCGGCCTGGATGCGCGTATACACAGTGAGATCGTTGACTACGTTGCTGTCGCAGACGCGGTAAATGCCATCAATGAATGTGACGCGGTGTTGTCGATGCGCCTGCATGGCAGCATTTTGTCACTTGCTCTGGGTAAACCCTGTGCGTTCCTTGAGTACGATGACAAGATGACTCAGGCGCATAATATGGCGCACGTCCCAGAGAATTTGAGACTTGACCTGAATTGCCCTCTGAGTGCCTACGAGCTCATTATTGCCAAGCTTGCGAACCTTGACGCGAGCTGGCGTATCGATCCGCAGGTTTTGCAAGACCTGCAAGTTTCGGCATTGAGCCACAGGGATTTGCTGGTCGGTGCTTTGGCGCAGGCTCGTGCTGGCGGCGAGAGGCGTAGCCGATGGTCAAGTCAGAATCTGGATTGGATGTCTGTCTGGTTGCAGGATCTTATCTGGCAGAAACGGATTATTCAGCAGGCTAGTACACGCGCGCACGAGCTGTTGAAGTACCGCGACCTGCAAATCCATGAGAGAGACGGTCAGCTCAGCGAAAAGGAGCTGCACTTTCAGGTGCTGCAGCAGCAGAATGCTGAGTTAGACCGAGAGCTTCTGCTGAGCAAGCAGCAGATGGCGGAGCTTGGAAAGCTGCATCAAGAACTTCTGCAACACAATGCCGAGCTTGCTGCTTCTCCGCTGAAAACCCAAGAATTCTATGATCTCGATCATGAACTGCATCAAATTAAACAGCAATTTCTCCTGTTGAAGGCTACTGCCGTTAGCCTACAACAAGAGTTGGATGCCCGGACGACACAGCTACAGACAGTCGAAAGCGCAAAGAAAACCACAGGAATGATCATGTCAGGCAGCATGCAGAATATAACTCGGAAACTTCAGCGCGCGGCTTACTTGTTGCAGAACGGTGGCCCACGCGCATTGCTTTCGGCTCTGAAAAGACGTCGGCAACTGGCGTTGGCGCAACAGATGCCATTGCCGACCATCGAGTTTTCGGAGTCCATGAGCCAGGTTGATCTCGACCGCGCACTGTTTGAAGCAGCTGCGAAACTTCGCGAAGAAGAAATCGTTATTTTTTCCTCGCGCAACTTTGACTCCTTGGGTGGGCATCACCGGGCGGCACAGTTGGCACGGGCGGCCCTGTCTGCCGGACATCGGGTAATTTACCT
>NZ_JACMYG010000035.1 GCF_014236655.1 Pseudomonas kielensis | reverse complement strand
GATCATTTCACTTTGAAGGAAAAGTTGCCGGTGATCGGGTGGGTGTCCGAGGAGACTGCACGCCATTCAACTTTGTAGGTACCGGTCGTCAGAGGTGCAGCCGGCGTAATCACCATCGTTTTCGGATCACCGCCAGCAGCGACGGCGGCCTTTACACCCATTGGAGAGTTCGGCATGCCAGGCATATCAGTCATGATCAGTTTTGCACCGGAAAACTGAGTGGTGAGATTCTCGGAAAAGTGCAGTTCAATTTTCGAAGGGGCCGCCGCATCCGAGCCTTCCGCCGGAGTGGAAGAAAGGAGCTTTGGATGTGCTTGAGCTACGGCACTCAGAAGCAAACCAGCAGTAAGTGCAACAGCTACGGTCGTAGTTTTAAGGAATGACATGCAAGACTCCTCACAGCAAGAGCTGTTGATTTGAGGTTTGTTTGGGAAGAACTAGTTTGTAATTTTCAATTTAAAACCACTGATGGTTAACTCGGAGCTTCCATCTCTAGTGCAGGTTGAACACGAAAATCTCGCTAAGCCCCAACGTCACAGTGCAAGAACACGATGCCACACGAACGCAAACTGTTCGATTACATTTCAGTCAGCTTGACACGCTGTTTGGGATCGAATTGGCGAAGGTCGCAAGTCTTAGAAACGAGACCGCACGCCGCAAATACTGGGGTATTCACTCATTCAAAAAATTACGAAACTGGATGCAGGCCCAAGTCGCGCTAACGCCGTTGATCACAAATGCGGCATTGCTCAGCTGACCTGCAAGTCAACACTAGGAAACTCGAGATGAAAGGCCGTTTTACCGTCACATGACGTACACCAGATTTTGCCATCATGCGCCTCAATAATTGATCGGGTAATCGACAAACCTAGCCCTGCGTTGCTTGGGCTTCCTTCCCTGCGCGCTGGGTCCACGCGATAAAAACGATCGAAGAGCTTTTCAAGATGTTCGGGGGCAATGGGTTCACCCTGGTTCTCCACGACGACCAATACCGACATCTCCTTCTGGAGGATTTCGACACTGATCATCTTCCCTTCCGAGGTGTAGCGAAGCGCATTAGAGAGCAGGTTAGATATAGCTCTGTGGAGCATAAGGACATCGCCTCGGACGCTGCCCCTTCCTGAAACCTTCAGTTCTATCCCTCGCTCATCTGCCAAAAGACGGTAGTATTCAAGCAGTTTCTCCACGACTTCCACCAAATCTATTGGTTTGTTCTCGTGGGTGATCAGACCATTGTCTGACTTCGCCAGAAATAGCATGTCATCAATCATCCGACTCATACGCTTCAAGTCATCAAGATTTGAGTACAGGTTGTCTTCGTAGTCTTCTATATCCCTTTTTCTTGAAAGCACGACTTCGGTGTGGGTCATCAAGTTGCTTACAGGAGTCCGTAGTTCGTGGGCAATGTCTGCGGAAAAATTCGATAACCGGACAAATGCATCGTCGAGTCTGGACAGCATTGCGTTAAAGGACAGCACCATTTGCTGAAGTTCTTTAGGAACAGGCGCTAAAGGGATGCGCTCTTTTAGTGATTTTGCTGACATAGAGGCGGCGACCCGCGTGACCTGGCGAATAGGCCGCATGCCACTGCTTGCTACCATCCAGCCAAGCGCCGCACTGACCAGCGCGCTAATTACCAGCCCTATCCAAAACCAGCGCTCAAGCGTCTCGAAAAAGGACATATGCTGAGTAACGTCAAAGATCAAAATGACTGTCAACGGCTTGTCTTGCCCCGTCACAACGGCTTGTGCTGTCACGCCACGGAACATCTGCTCTTGCTCCCGCCACTCCCAGACGTTGTTGTTTGTGGTTGTGCGGAACTCCTTCGGAATATCTACCGGACCGGGATCTGCGAACAGCAGCTTGCCTTCACCATCGATTATTAGGGCCGTCAAATCCCGGTGAGCACCCAGCAGCGCTTCCAGCTCAGGCTTAAATTCGCTGAATTGATCGATGGTGTTCAACCCGGACAAAATTCTCTGGGTCGAGTGGAGCTTTTCGTTCAATGCCTGCTGATCCAGCATCTTAAAGTGATGCCGACTGAGGTTGTTGAAACTAAGTCCGGCGACCGTAAGCACGGCCGTTACCGCGAGCATGAACATCAGACTCATGCGAGTTGTCAGGGACATCCGATTCATTCCGACTCCGAATCAGGCGCGTCTAGCATGTAACCCATTCCCCTCGAGGTATGAATCAACTTGACCTCAAAGTCGTCATCTATCTTGGCCCTCAACCGTCTAACCGCAACCTCGATAACGTTGGTGTCGCTATCGAAGTTCATATCCCAAACCTGGGAAGCGATAAGTGACTTTGGCAGCACCTCCCCACGACGTCGCAGCAACAGCTCAAGCAACGCAAACTCTTTGGCCGTAAGGTCGATGCGCTTACCTGCACGAATGGCCCGACGCTTGAGTAGGTCCACCTCCAGATCAGCCAATTTCATGTAGGTTTGCGAAGGCGCGCTGTTACCGCGACGCAGCAACGTTCTGACTCGAGCAAGCAATTCAGAAAATGCGAAGGGTTTGATCAGGTAGTCATCTGCGCCGAGTTCAAGTCCTTTAACTCGATCTTCAACGCGGTCTCTCGCTGTGAGAAAGAGTACGGGGACGTCTTTCCCGGAAGCGCGAACCTTCTGCAGAACTTCCCAGCCATCCAATCCAGGCATCATGACGTCGAGAATCAACAGGTCATACGCTTCGCTCAAAGCGTGCTGAAGCGCCTCTTTTCCATTAGTAAAACGATCAACATTGAACCCCGCCTCGGTGAGTCCTTGCTGCAAATAGATACCTATTTTTGGTTCGTCTTCAGCGACAAGAAGTCTCATGAGGTCGTTCTCTGATAGTGATGAAGCGGAGTCTGCAACGAAAACCGGCAGCCAACCAGCAACTGACAGAAAAGTAATATTGGCTTCAGGTAGATGTCAGCGAGCGCTGTCTAGGGTTCAAGCATGAGTACTTCCTAGTGCTCGACCGACTCTTCAGCATGAAACGTTTAGGAGCCGGAAAACAATTCCATAAGGAGTTGCCCCATGAATCGCCTGAAAATTCTGTTTTTTGTGAGCTCAATACTCGTCTCAGCTTCTGTATGGGCTGAAAGTGGCGGAGACCGGGTTATAGAGCGTATGGAGGGTCTGCGCAACAAGGCAGAAGCTGTCCTGATACAAGCTGAAAACGCTCCTGAAGGTCAGCGTCATGTCCACATGACTGAGCATATGAAGATGCTGGGAGAGCTCATGAGCCAACTCCATAAAGATCATCCAGACGCCTCAATGTCTCCTCAGCAGCACCTCGCCTGGATGGAAAAGCACGACAAAATCGTCGATGACGTTTTGAACCAAATGCAGCGCGAGCACAAATTGATGCTTTCAGAGAATCATCAGTGAAAACCGGCTTCCAATGGGCTTTTTGAACAGTAACGTTAAATACGGCGTCATTTGGACGCCGTGCTTTTTTGAAAACTGACAGAAATGTAGTGTTCAGGTCAGTTAACTGGCAGCTCCATGTCTTTAGCATAGCCAGTGCTCCCACTCCTCTTACTCTCGAGGTCACTATGAAAGCTAAGCTCGTTACCCCTGTCATCGCAGCAATCACTCTCCTCTTCGGTGCTACGGCTATGGCCAGCGCAGGGCATGGGAAAGAGGACATCGGCCAGCCTGGAGTCGCCTCTCAGGTTACTCGTACGGTGGAGGTCGAGATGGGCGATATTTTCTTCAAACCTGAAAGCATCGACGTTAAGCCTGGTGAAACCATTCGATTTGTCCTTCGCAATGATGGTTCGCTGCTGCACGAGTTCAACATCGGCAAAGCCTCTGCTCATGCAGCACACCAAAAAGAAATGGCAAGCATGTTCCAGAACGGGACGCTTAACCCCACCGGTACCGGAAAAACGATGAGCGGTATGAGCCACAGCATGGGTGGAATGAAGATGGTCGGAATGGAGCACAACGACCCGAACAGCGTCCTGATTGAGCCTGGCGCAACCCAAGAGCTGATCTGGACCTTCAACAACAGCACAGGCCTTCAGTTTGCCTGCAATGTGCCCGGACATTACCAATCGGGAATGGTCGGTCAGTTTGACCTGAAATAAGCCTAAGCCGGCTTCTCCCACCGCTTCGACACAGGAGTTGGCTACGCTCTGTTGCAGAGTACACAGTGAGGCTTAGATCATGAGTAACCATCAGCGCCTGGATGGAAACACCACCGCACCATATTGGAGGCGCAAAACAGGCGTTGTCCTAATCATGCTCATTGCGATTGGTGCCTTCTACGTGTTGCGGGAGCATTTCAGCCACGTTTATCCATTTTGGCCTTATCTGATTCTGTTGATCTGTCCATTAATGCATTTTTTTGGACATAGCCATGGCGGACATAGCCATGGCGATCAGGCAGCAACCCACAAGGACAAAGAAGGGAAATAGACATGCCTAACATATCGAGCCACCACGACCACAGTCACGCCCATGCTGCTCCGCTAAATGACGATGATCTACGTGACCCGGTGTGCGGAATGGCAGTCACTTCATCAAGTAAATTTGGTGAGTCTTATCAGGGACAGAAGTATCAATTCTGTAGCCTGAAATGCCAGGAGAAGTTTCGAGCTGATCCTGAACGCTTCAGCAGTAATGTTTCGAGCGCCGAGTCCCGCGTCACCACTCCAGAGCCTGCGGTACAAACAGGCACTGAGTTTACCTGTCCGATGCACCCGGAAATACGCCAGCCCGGACCCGGCAACTGCCCTAAATGTGGCATGACATTAGAGCCGGTCATACCCGCGCTCGATGAAGAAGAAAATCCTGAACTCCGGGATTTCGCCCGCCGCTTTTGGTGGTCGCTGCCATTAACCGTGATAGTGACCTTGCTCGCCATGGCGGGACACACGTTACAACTTTTCCATGGCCCGATCCAAAACTGGATCGAGCTGGCTCTGGCGACACCGGTGACCTTGTGGGCAGGTTGGCCTTTTTTTGTCAGAGGCATAGCATCTATTAGAAATCGCAGCCCAAATATGTGGACACTGATTGGGTTGGGTACCGCCGCAGCATACCTTTACAGCGTCATGGCAACGCTCTTACCTCAAAGCTTTCCGGCCACCTTCATGCAAGATGGACGCATCGGCGTCTACTTCGAAGCCGCAGCGGTCATCATCTCACTCACCTTGCTTGGGCAGATTCTTGAGCTCAAAGCACGATCGCAAACCTCCGCCGCCATCAAGTCCCTTCTCGGCCTGTCGCCCAAGACAGCACGCCGGATCAATACCGATGGACAGGAAGAAGACATTCCTCTCACCCATGTCCACCTTGGAGACCATCTACGGGTCAGACCCGGTGAAAAGGTTCCAGTTGATGGCTCAGTACTGGAAGGTGAAAGTGCGGTGGATGAGTCCATGCTTACTGGCGAACCAGTGCCGGTAATGAAGAGAGCTGGAGATAGTCTGATCGGTGCCACGCTCAATACACATGGGAGCTTAGTAATGGAGGCGCAGAAGGTCGGCGCCGAGACCATGCTGTCACAGATCGTACAGATGGTCGCTCGGGCTCAGCGATCCAAAGCACCAATGCAACGAATGGCCGACTCGATTGCCGGCTACTTTGTGATGGGTGTTATCGCGATTGCGATACTGACATTTGTTGGTTGGGGGCTTTTTGGCCCTGAGCCCAGCTGGGTGTTTGGTCTGATCAACGCTGTCGCCGTGCTGATCATCGCTTGCCCCTGTGCGTTGGGTCTTGCTACGCCCATGTCGATCATGGTTTCGACAGGTAAAGCAGCCAGCATGGGCGTGCTGTTCAGGGATGCCAGTGCCATCGAAAACCTATGCAAGATCGACACACTGATTGTCGATAAGACAGGCACCCTGACAGAGGGACGGCCAGTGTTTCACAGTGTGGAGGCCACACCCAGTTTCAATCCCCACGATGTTCTTCAGCTTGCTGCCAGCCTTGATCAGGGCAGCGAACATCCCTTGGCTCATGCAATCGTCGATCACGCCCGAACCGAGAACATTAAGCTCACCAAGCCAGGATCCTTTGAGTCTGGTTCAGGTATCGGGGTCAGTGGCATCGTTGATGGCAAGAAGATCCAACTGGGGAACACCGCGTTGATGGAAGCCGCAGGTGTCAGCACCAAGCCCCTACAAAAGCGTGCAGAGTTGTTGCGACTTGACGGCATCAGCATCATCTACCTCGCAGTCGACGGGGTATTGGCAGGGTTGTTGGCAGTATCAGATCCGATTAAGCCGACCTCCAAAGAAGCAGTCACCAAGCTCAAGGCTGATGACATCAAAATCATCATGGCTACTGGCGACGGGCTCACCACCGCTCGGGCTGTCGCCAGGGAGATGGGGATTGAAGAAGTCCACGGTGAAGTGAAACCTCAGGACAAGGAGCGTCTGGTCGCAGACCTTCAGCAAAACGGCCGGAAGGTCGCCATGGCCGGTGACGGTATCAACGATGCACCAGCCCTGGCGCGAGCAGATGTGGGCATTGCCATGGGGACAGGGACTGACGTTGCGATGAATAGCGCGCAACTCACGCTAGTAAAAGGCGACCTGATGGGGATTTTGCGAGCAAGGGCTCTTTCGGTCGCAACAGTAAAAAACATGCGGCAAAACTTGGGTTTCGCCTTTCTTTACAACTCGATGGGTATCCCCCTTGCCGCAGGCTTGCTCTATCCACTGACGGGACACCTCTTGTCGCCAATGATCGCTGCCATAGCCATGAGCGTCAGTTCTGCATCTGTAGTTTTCAATGCATTGAGACTGAGGAATACCCGAATTGACTGAACTTCAAAATTGCAGCGCACTTGCCATGCGTTTGCATAGAACCTGACCAGTCATTCGCATTTGACTGATCTGTGATTGAGAATTTGACCAACCAGACATCAAAGCTGAGGGGCTCATAACGACCCAAAGCGGTAAATCTGGGCAAGGGACTACCCATGTGTTTTCTTCAGTCCTTCAAGCGCACACTCGCCCTTTGCACAGCGGCCATTTTTTCAGGCCGCTTCATGCGTTTCCATTTTCTGATGTCTTCCTTGCTTCGCCCACAGCTCATACACAGATCACCACTGAGTTGACAAACTGAGATGCAGGGATTCTCGATTTCTTTAGCCATTGTCAGCCACCTTTGGACACACGTATTGAGTCAGGCGGGTGTTCCAGTAACCTCCGTGAGTTCGCTGACACTCCTCCTCAGAGTCGAAGTGGACGCTGTGGTCTGAAGGGGTCAGGACGATGTCGGCCTCCTTCAACGCGATAGCCGTCAGCTCAAAGATGCGCGCCTTCGCGTCAAACAAGGCGAGCTTTCTATCCGCCAAGGTTTCGAATACCCAGATGACCTTCAGGGTTTCAGCCAGCGCGTTGAGGTCAGCGGTATGGGTGAGCCAGATAAAGCCTTTGATTTCACCTTTTGCTGTTTCACACGCTTCGGTGAGCCTGGTAATCAACCGGCGTTCTATCCGCGCCAGTTCGCGTTTCCCTGGTGGCATTGCGGGTTCCTTTGGAGACAATGGAGGGCAGGCTCTGAATCAGGCCGGTCGAAACTCGACCGTCAGATGGCTGACTTCGTGAACCGGCTTGAGACGTTCACGAATGCTGTCGGCGTTCGCAGTGGCCTTACCAACGACGCTGACGATGGCCGCATGGGCTTGCGGCCCAATCCGCCAGACATGCAAGTCAGTGATGATGGCATCCCCCGGCTTCTCAACCAGTTCGCGGATTTCCTCGGCAACGTGCGCATCTGTCTGATCCAGCAGCACACCTGCGGTGCCCCCCATCAAGGTCCAGGCCCAACGCGCGATAACAATGGCGCCGATGATACCCATGACCGGATCCAGCCAAACCCAACCGAGATAACGCCCGGCGAGCAGTGCCGCAATGGCCAGAACTGAAGTGAGCGCGTCCGCGATAACGTGGACGTACGCAGATTTCAGGTTGTTGTCGTTCCCGTGACGGGCATGGGCATGGGCATGGGCATGGGCATGATCATCATGGTCGTGCTCATGACTGTGCCCGTGGCCCAGCAACAACGCACTGACAATGTTGACAATCAAACCGGTAATCGCGATGAGCGTAGCGGTGCCGAACTGAACTTCCGTTGGCTGCAAGAGGCGCATGACAGACTCAATGCCAATTCCCAGGGAGACCATACCGAGAACCAGTGCCGAGGCGAATCCGCCCAAGTCTCCAACCTTTCCGGTACCGAAACTGTAGCGCTCGCTGGAAGCATGGCGTTTTGCATATCCGTAAGCGGCCGCCGCGATGCCTAATGCGCCGGCATGGGTTGCCATGTGGAAGCCATCGGCCAGTAACGCCATCGAACCCGTAATATAGCCGGCGGTGATCTCGCCGACCATCATCAGCACCGTCAGTGCCACAACCCAAAGCGTACGCTTGGCATTTTCGTCGTGCGCTGAGCCAAGGAACACGTGGTCGTGTGTGTAATTGATGTTGGTGTTGCTCATGAGTGTGTACCTAGATGCGTTCACTTAGCGTAACGGCGAATGGCTTCAAGAAGCTCTTCGACGCCCCTGTTACGCTCTTCTTCGCTGAGCGCAGGGTTCGCGACATGCTCCCGCGCGTGGTCCTCGATGATTTCCTCCATTAAGCCGTTGATTGCTCCGCGAGTGGCAGCAACAAGGTGTAATGTTTTTGCGCAATCGAGATCCGATTCCAATGCTCGTTCAACGGCTTGGATTTGTCCGGCTATGCGTTTTACGCGTTTGAGAAGATTTTCTTTGTTTGCTGCAATATGGCCCATGGGATACCCCCCCTACCTATGTATTGCGCATGATAGGCATACCCCCTATGCCTATGCAAGATCATAGAGCGGAGAGAGCATCTACAGTCCCTGGCAGAAAAGAGGCCTCAAGTGCGAGCGAGGAGCGAGAGGAGCTGTAATGTCCGCCTCTAACCGTTCTCTGCCGGCGATGGCCAAAGTCGAATACGCTGCAAATGGTTGGTCAGGTCAAATGCAAACGAGTGGTCAAGTCTGCCCAACTACCCATCACAATGACGGTCACAACCCGAAACAGATAACTGTTGACCTTGCCATCGTGTCAACGTCGATGCTGTTGGTGCGGCGAAAAGAAACCGCTCAGCTTGAGAGGTAAAAAACCATGTTCGTTTTAAATGTTTCCGGCATTGGTTGCGGCAGTTGCGTCAGCAAAATCACCAAGGCGATTCAGTCAATGGATAACGAAGCTACGGTTTCCGTGGATCGGTCAGCCGGTAAGGTGAGAGTTGAAAGCAGCGAAAGCCCAGAGCAGATTCGTAAAGCTGTCGAGGCGGTAGGTTTTCCTTGCCAGATCAGCGCTTGAAGCGCTGACAGCTGCCCCTGGTCAGACGCCCGTTGCAGGGGGGATCCACTTGGTGAACATTCAGGGATACCATAGCAGCGTCGACCACAATTACCGCTCGCAAGCCCCTGCGCTACTAATCACCTCGCAGAGCTTTGAGCAAACCTTTGAATGCTCCATTCAACCGAGTAAAAGCGGCGTCGAAACGTATTCCATTTTCTGTGTACTTTGCGACCTCAACCTGCTGATCGACAGTATTTTGGTCAATGGCAGGTTGAGCCGGTGTACTGTAAAGCAAACTAATTCCATAAATATCGCTTACGGATTCTATTCCGGCAATGTGTTTTACATTTGTTGTTTCCAAAGAAAATAGAGTGGCAGGTGTTTTTTCTATTTCGCGGGCGAGCACAGTAGAAAAATCTAAATCTCGGGCCTTGTAGTTCGGCGTATCAGCATTTGCGATGTTGTTACTCAGGATTTCGGCTCTTTGGCTACGAAGATTCAAAGCTCTTTCCGCTACGCCGACCGCTTTTTCGAAACTAATACTCAAGCAATAATCCTCAACAAGCTCACTTATTTACTACGCGATACCTCCGGATTCACATCTCCGACCAATAGAGGTTCAAAGACATAGTCACCTTGAGTAACGAAAACCTACAAAGGTTCGCCCGTTGATATTATTGGTGAGTAATATCGATGCGCGCTGGAAGACCGAGACCTTAAGGACTAAATACGATGTTCTTCAAGAGAAATATCACAACCTGACGCAACTGTAATATTGGCCTAAGCTTCCCGACAGCGGGAGACCCTTATAGTCCTATTGAGCCTAATGCTCACCCGCTACGAATCAATGCACGATTGGATTCAGGGGCGGCCAGTACTGATCTGAGGAAACCCCAAATGAACACTATCAAATCCTTGTTCGTCATCGCTGCTCTGAGCATTTCATCTTTGGCTATGGCTGAGGGCGGTGGTGATCGGACTTTCGCACGTATGGAATTGGCCAAAAATAATTCGATGGAATCGTACCAGGTAGCTCAAACGCAGAGCTCTCAACCGCCTGTCGCTGAGAGCAAAGCGAAAGCGATGGATCATAAAAACTGCTGAACGATTAGGCACGCGGCCAACCTGACAGAAATGTAATCACTAAGGTGGTTTAGATGTGGCAATTTCTGAGCTCGCTTGCTGTAAAAATTCGTCTTTTTAACGGTAAGCGAAGCTCATCTTGCCAACTCACGGGTTGTTTTGAACGGCTCCCTTTTGACTGATTGGAAATAAACGGCATGCATTCCAAAACCTCTAGACGGACATTCGTTAAAGGCCTGGCCGCCGGTGGCATCCTTGGCGGCCTTGGTCTGTGGCGCACTCCTGTATGGGCAGTGACCAGTCCAGGCTTGCCGAGCGTCCTCACCGGCAACGAATTTGATCTGTTTATTGGTGAAACCCCTGTAAACATCACCGGCTCGCCGCGCACGGCCATGACCATCAATGGATCATTGCCAGGACCCTTGCTGCGTTGGCGCGAAGGAGAGACAGTCACACTGCGTGTGAAAAATCGTTTGGACCAGGACACTTCCATCCATTGGCACGGGATCATCCTGCCGGCCAATATGGACGGCGTACCCGGATTAAGCTTCCATGGCATCGCACCCGACGGTATGTACGAGTACAAATTCAAGATCCATCAGAACGGTACGTATTGGTATCACAGCCACTCGGGCTTACAGGAGCAGGCAGGCGTTTACGGGCCAATCGTTATCGACTCGAAAGAACCTGAACCTTTTCAATACAACCGCGACTACGTGGTGATGTTGACTGACTGGACCGATGAAGATCCTAGTCGCGTCATGGCGAAGCTTAAGAAGCAATCTGACTACTACAACCACCACAAACGTACCGTTGGCGATTTCATCGACGATGTCAGCAAGCAAGGCTGGTCATCTACCGTAGCCGACCGAAAGATGTGGGCAGAAATGAAAATGAACCCCACTGACCTCGCAGACGTCAGTGGAGATACTTACACCTACCTCATGAATGGCCAGGCGCCCAACGGTAACTGGACCGGTATTTTCAAACCAGGTGAGAAGCTGCGCCTTCGTTTTATTAACGGCTCGGCGATGAGCTATTTCGACGTTCGAATTCCTGGCTTGAAAATGACCGTTGTGGCCGCCGACGGCCAACACGTCAAACCGGTCAGCGTCGACGAATTCCGCATCGCCGTAGCTGAAACGTATGACGTGATAGTTGAGCCCGCCAGTGAAGAGGCTTACACCATCTTCGCCCAGTCTATGGACAGAACCGGGTATGCACGCGGAACCCTCGCAGTTCGCGAAGGATTAAAGGCACAAGTGCCTGCGATCGACCCTAGGCCTCTTTTGTCCATGGATGACATGGGAATGGGCGGTATGGCTGGTATGGACCATGGCAGCATGGCTGGTATGGGCAGCGGCGACATGTCCGGCATGGCTGGCATGGATCACAGCAAGATGGCGGGCATGGACCAAAGTGACATGACCGGGATGACCGGCATGGACGGCGGTGATATGACTAGCATGGCTGGTATGGATCACAGCAAGATGGCTGGTATGGACAAAGGCGACATGGCCAACATGGCTGGCATGGACCATAGCAAGATGGCGGGCATGGACAAAGGCGATATGTCCAACATGGCCGGTATGGACCACAGCAAGATGGCTGGCATGGGCGGTATGGGTGGAGAAATGCAGACTCACCCAGCCTCCGAAACCAACAACCCCTTGGTTGATATGCAAGCCATGACCCCGACGCCAAAGCTAAACGATCCAGGCATCGGTTTGCGGAACAATGGTCGTCGAGTCCTCACCTATTCAGACCTGAAAAGCACTTTCGAGGACCCTGATGGCCGCGAGCCCAATCGCACCATTGAGCTACATCTGACCGGTCACATGGAAAAGTTTTCCTGGTCCTTCAACGGCATCAAATTTTCTGACGCTGAGCCCCTTCGTCTCAAGTATGGGGAGCGTCTTCGCATCACCTTGGTAAACGACACCATGATGACGCACCCCATTCACCTTCACGGAATGTGGAGCGACCTTGAAGATGAAAACGGCAAGTTCATGGTGCGCAAGCACACAATCGACATGCCACCAGGTACCAAGCGCAGCTATCGAGTCACCGCCGATGCCTTAGGTCGCTGGGCCTATCACTGCCACCTGCTTTTCCATATGGAAATGGGCATGTTCCGTGAAGTACGGGTTGATGAGTAAAGGAGACGATCTGTGAGCACATACCTAAATCGTAAATCGCTGGTCGGTTGCCTCTTTGCCGTCGGCTTGATGGGTGGACTCTCGTCCGTGGCGCTGGCAGTCGAGGATAGTAGTGTTCATTCACCTGCTACTCCTGCGGAGCCAACGAGCAAGCCTGCAACTGCGACAAAAGAATCAAAGCCCGATCACGGATCAATGGATCACAGCAAGATGAGCCATGAGTCGATGGGTCATGACCAAAAAACCAAAAAGGCAGATTGAGATCATGACCAGTAAGTTTTTACGTCCAACGTTGATGGCACTGGCAGTCTCTACCAGTCCTGCTTTCTCTTTCATGGCCCAGGCGGCAGAAGAGATGGATCACTCCAAGATGGATCGCGGCTCGATGGGAGCTATGGACCATAGCAAGATGGGGGCAATGGATCACAGCAAGATGAGCATGGACAATGGAGCAATGGACGGTATGGAAAGTATGGATGGAGGGGCTACCACCACCAGCCGAACTCCAATCCCTGTACTGACCGACGCTGACCGTGCAGCCGCGTTCCCTGATGTGGCTGGTCATGGCGTTCACGACAAGAAGGTCAACTCCTTCATGCTGCTGGATAAGTTTGAGTACCAGGATGCTGACAACGGTAGTGCGTTGGCCTGGGATGCAAAAGGATGGATCGGCGGTGACGTTGACCGACTGTGGTTGCGTTCGGAAGGCGAACGTACCAATGGCGTAACGGAAAACGCTGAACTCTCAGCCCTTTGGGGGCACTCCATCGGTCCATGGTGGGATGTCGTCACCGGCGTACGACAAGACTTCAAGCCCGGATCACCACAAACTTGGGGAGCGCTCGGTATTCAGGGCATGGCCCTCTATAACTTTGAAGCCGAAGCGACTGCCTATATCGGTGAGAACGGTCAAACCGCTGCTAGATTGGAAGGCGACTACGACATTCTGCTGACCAATCGCCTGATCTTGCAGCCAACGGCCGAAGCCAATTTTTACGGAAAAAATGATCCTCAACGCGGCATTGGGTCTGGATTGGCAAACACCGAAGTAGGGCTCCGATTGCGTTATGAGATTGTTCGCCAATTTGCCCCTTACATTGGGGTTAGCTGGAGCCGCTCCTACGGCAATACGGCAGACCTGGCCAGCGATGAAGGAGAGCATGCGAACGAGGCGCGATTTGTCGCCGGTATTCGGATGTGGTTTTAAGAGCCTGACATGAAAAGAACGTTGAAAACATTGACTGCTGCCGGGGTGGTTGCCGCAATAACAGGTGCCGGCGTGGTTTATTTTGGTGTGATCAATGTTGGGGCGGATGAACCACACTCCGATCCCGTTTACGCGCTACTTTCCACCGCTCGGGATCGCTCGATCGAAGTGCGCTCACGCGACATTAAAGTCCCCGACCTGAGCGAAGAAGCTCTAATCCGCGCAGGTGCTGGCAACTACAACTCTATGTGCATCGGTTGCCATCTCGCTCCGGGTATTGAAGGAACCGAGTTAAGTAATAGCCTTTACCCCGCACCTCCGAATCTTTCAAAACTGGGCGTTGATGGAAACCCTGCCGCAGCTTTCTGGATCATCAAGCATGGAATCAAATCCACAGGCATGCCCGCTTGGGGTAAAAGCATGGCCGATCCCTACATATGGGGAATGGTCGCATTTCTCCAGCAGCTGCCTTCAATGGATGCAGAGCAATACAAAGCTCTCGCAACCAGCAGCGGTGGTCATCAACACGGTGGCGGCGAGAGCAAAATGCATAACCATGAAGGCCAGCATGAGGGCCAAAAAGGCGCTGTCGCGGGGCATCATGATGCGGGTACAGGCGAAGAAATAGCCGAAGCAGGCGACCATCATGGCGAGAGAAACAGCGCTCATGCCCATGAGGCGGCCGAAGCGCCTTCTCAGGATGAAAGTACCGAACACGCCCATCCTCAGGTTGTGGAGGCTTCACATGACGCCCCTGCAACTCCGGCCACTCAGCCAAAAACTCATACCCACGCTGATGGGAAGGAACATACCCATGCGAAATAACTTTCTTCGTCCCGGTCGGGCACTTCGCCTCGCTGCATTTGCGGCTCTGTTTATCAGTTCAGCTGGTCATGCAGCAGAGTCGCTGACGATCGACGTCCATCGTGACGCTAACTGTGGATGCTGCAAGAAGTGGATCCAGCACCTTGAAGCTAACGGCTTCACCGTCGTTGATCATGTAGAAACCAACATGAGCGCGGTCAAGCAGGATCTCGGTGTTGCTCCACGACTCTCGTCCTGCCACACAGCAATGATCAATGGAAAGTTTGTTGAAGGTCACGTGCCCGCCGAGCAAATCATTGCGATGAGCAAACGTGACGACCTTCTCGGGATCGCCGTTCCTGGCATGCCGGCTGGATCCCCGGGCATGGAAGTCAACGGAAAACATGATGCTTACCAGGTAATCGGTTTGTCCAAAGCAGGCGCAGACCAGGTCATTGCTGAATACCCCGGAAACTAATCTGGCCCCTCAATCCTGTCCCTGCGTGGTTAGCGACATAGCCATGCAGCGGGACACATACTGTCCATTCCGCGCTCAAGTAACACGCAAAGACAATGAGCTACTGTTGGCCGTCTCTCCTGCTGTTCCCCCCAGCCCCACTCTATAACGCCCTCAGCTAAACGATGCGCACGCAGTCGAAGTGAATATCGACGATGACTCTGCACCTTCAGTCTCAGTTATGAATGGAGATTGCCTGTCAACGGATCAAAAGCTCCTAGACAGCAGGTTTGCCAAGCGGGGCGAACACAGGTACTGACAACAGGACGTCCCGCACTTATGTCAATCCACACAAAAAAAGGCGCCACTAGGGCGCCTAAGCCGCCTCCCAAACCAAAGGAGAAACAAGGAGACGGGGTGTACCTGGTAGTCGAACAATTGGTGCCGCAGGTTAGCGCTCGTTAAAGCAGTTGCAGTGGGTACTCGACAATCAGTCGGACCTCATCCAAATCAGATTCGAAATCGGTAGCACGCGTGGTTGCTTGGCGAACACGCAGCGACATGTCCTTCAGAGAGCCTGACTGGATGATGTACTTAGCCTCAATGTCTCGCTCCCAACGCTTTTGGTCTTGCAATGGCGCTCCATCTGCTCCGCGACGCATATACACGCTGTTCGCGTTGGAATAATCAGCGTCCCACCCCTTCGCGTAGCGGGTCATGAAGCTAAGGCCTGGGATGCCGAACGCTTGCATATCCAGGTCGTAGCGAAGCTGCAAGGATTGCTCTTTCGGTGAGTTGAAGTCGCTGTACTGGATGGAGTTATCCAGAAAAATCGAGTCCGATTGGCGCAGGTAATCAAAGTCGTCATTGCCGTTGCTGCGCTGATAGCCAACGGTCACCGTGTGGACGCCGAATTTAACCCCGGCTTTGCCACTCCAGATATTGTTATCAAAGCTGTCCAGGAGTTTTTTACCCTCGTCGACCGCGCGGTAGTAATTAAATCCACCGATCAACGCGACGCTCTCTGAGAGCGGGTAGCTCAGGGAAGTGCCTGCGTAATACTGATTCCAAACATCCTTAAATTGGCTGGCGTAAAGACTCACACCAACATGCTCATTAACGGTGTAATCGCCCCCAAGGTAAGCAATCCATGGAGCATCAACAGCACCGGCATAGAAAGTCGAAAAGCCGTCACGCATGCTGCTGGAGTTGGGTTGGCTCATCGCATGCAGCCGCCCCCCCTGAATGGTCAGGTCTTTAATGGTGGTGTTGGTGAACGTTGCCCCCTTAAAGCTCTCTGGCAGCAGTCGAGAATCGCCATATGCCACGACAGGCGTGGATGGAAAGACATCTCCTACTTTGACCACCGTATCCATAAAGCGAGCCTTCGCGGCTCCGCCTACTTTTGAGTAAGAGTCTTCAGGTTGGCCTTTGCTGTTGTAGGGCATGACATCCACTGAGCTTCGAGCCCCCGAGCGCCCATCACCCGAATCAAGCTTGAGTCCTACCATTGCAAATGCATCTATGCCGAACCCGACGGTGCCTTGGGTGAAGCCAGACTCAAATCGCCCGATAATCCCATGAGCCCATTCTTCAGCGTAACCATTGCCTGTGGGACTTGACTGGCCCTTTCGATTGTCACGATTGAAGTAGAGATTACGATTGAGAAGACTAAGGGAGCTCCCTTCAATGAACCCCTCAGGTTTTTGCTCAACGGCCACTGCAACTTGCCCCATGCTCATGCCAAGGGCAATGAGAGAAAGACCATAAAAGCTTTTATTGTTCATTTAACACTCCAGGCTTTTGCTTGGCAGAGTTTCTTTATGAAATATTTTTATCATTATAAAAAGCCACCGGCACATAGGGATTCCCTCTACGTGCCGACAGACATAATTTCATACAAAAGATAACTTCAGCGTGACCTGAAAATTACTTCTATGTCAGCGACCAGCAAGCATGCTTAAAAAGCGTAAATGAATGATTTGATGTAGACATGACCTTAAGGGGCTAACTCCCATGTGGGCAGTCGGTACCCATAATCTTGTATTCCACGGTATTAAGCTTGCCCGCCGAATCTTCATAGGTCATGCGCGAAGGCGCAACACTACAGTTTTTGTTGGCCTGTGTGACACTGATCACCTTCTGAATATCGAGGTTCATACCATATTCATAATGAACAACTTCAGGGACGGCCTTACCATTTCTTAAGGCATATTGCTCCATCGCCTGTTGGTTTTCTTGCATCATCCGACCATACACGCGGTCACCGCCTCCTTCAGCCATGGCTAATGAAGATAAGGTCAAAACCGAAGCGGCGCAAAACGCTTTCACTGCTGTCATTGCTTTCATGATTTTCTCCTAAGCTCAATTTTCTGAGTTAAAGAGTAACAAGTGAAAGCTTTCAGAAAGCTGCCGCGAAGGTTACTAATGTGAAAGGTGAACCCTACTCCGCGTTTACGCTTTCAAGCCAGATGGCATTTTTGTTATCACCAAAGGTTGGCAGACGCTGACGGAACACAGATGACCTCAATAGCTTATTGGAACCGGTGGCCCCTCCCAATTCCTCGATACGCCGGTAGATCTGAGCAAGGCCTCCGCGTCGACTCCGGTTTTTTCCAGGCTTGTCAGATCCCACTCGAAGAAACTGGAAAATACCAGGAAAACCTTGCTTGCTACCGCTGAAGTCAATCTTACCGTCGAGTAATTCACCGGGAGCTTCATCCGGATGAGTTCAGAGACAGTCCATATCAAAGTTCTTAGACGGAAATGCCATACTGACTCTTGATGAATCTTTATCTGTTGATAAGTAAGGGGAAACCTCTGCTTGCGTAGATCCAGCTCATGAGGTAACGAACCTGGGAGTAGCGATTGCAAATTCCGAATATTCACTCTCTTCGGATCTTTCGTAACTTTATATAGCTCATCTACGCCCGCTTCGATAAGGGCCGCATACGCGCCGTCTCTTGAGTCGACAGACTTTTCGACCGTAACTGCAATTTTTTTAGGTGCACGGAGTTTTGCCATTAACCATGCGTTATCATGTTCTAGAATCCATTGCGTAGGTTTGTACGCCTTCTTCCAGAGGTACTCGACATCGGCGTCGTTACGTAGCGCTAAAAGCAACTCAATTTTTTGGCGATACCTAGTTTTTTGGCTAGGATGCGATTCTTCAACTTTGGACGCTCGCGGAGAAACAGAGGCACTCAGCAGAATAGACTCATTCTTCAGAGCCTCTTCAAAGTCATCTGCACTGGAAAACAAATGAAGAGCAATGATCAAATGCCTCGCGAGCGGCATATTTAGCTGACCTTTGTCTGATTTGAGCCGGATCCATTGCTCATGTTTCCCGGTGTTATAGGCTGGATCAATCTGCGACAAAAGCTCATCACCGTAAGCGCTTTGGATGCTGTCGAATAGTTTTGCGATACCTGCATTTTTTCCGAAAATATATCCGCGTTTCTTGCATTGGCGGACGTAGCAAGAACTTAATACCGTACTGCCTATCGGAGGAATATTGCGTTGCAAGATATCGTGTGCGAACAGGGCGACTTTCTGTTCCAGTTTTGAGCCCTTGTGAGTCGCTGCGCTGTTTAAGGGGCTCCAACCGCATGCGCATGGCTCAGTCAGATTGGGAAGTAGCTTCAATTTTCGGTAGAACGGGCGAGAGCACTCGGGGCAGGCATGGATCAATGTGTCGCCATGACGCCAACAGACGGCAACACCGGGTATTTGGTGAGATCGATGCCAGTAGGCAGAACCCCGATCAATCAAATCCTCCTGAACGCAGGTAGGACAAAGCTTAGCCTTGCCATGGGTGGACTCCTCTCTGCGGGGCACCCGTACCACCCCGTCATAACCCAGCGGACCTACGTTGTTCTCCGGACCCTGCTTAACCCCAAGAAAAGGCCGGTAAGCAGGAAAAGTGGTATTGCTACTGATCAGCTCTGCGAGATTGCTCTCCGATTGCCCCGGCAGTCTGTGGGCGAGCCTCTCGATCTGATTGGGTACGATGCCACCAATGCAAAAGGGTTTCGATGCGAACAAATCGCGGTAGGTTTCTGTCGCGGTTCTGTTGCCTGACAGATAGTGATATCGGGTGACACGAGAGTGCAGCATTTCATCCGGCATCGACACGGGGAAAAACAATAGATCAGACATCATTTACCGATTAAAGGTAGGGCTCGAAGAGAATATGCATCCGGGGGCAGTATATATGCAACCCGTCAAATTCTGTATCCGGTATCGATTTGGAAATGATACCCAGCCGCTCAACTTTTAACCGTAGTGAATTCATCTAAGCCCTGCCGCGATCGTACTCTTGAATACAAAACACGTATCGATAACCTGCGCAGGTCAGCCCATGGCAATTGCAAAACTATTTCTGTTGATCGCGGGTTAGTACGTTTTACTTGCTGATCGTGGTCATCCAGCGTATGCCGTAGCTATTCTGGAAGGTGCAAATATTCATTAACAGAAAAATAATGTGTTTACGTTGAATTAAATTCAGAACTTTTTTAGATCGAGGGAATGGCTGGCTGGATTACAGCGTGGGCCGAATGCTCGCGACCCTGTAAAGCGAAGAACGTGATATAGGCTTGCCCTCCGAGAGCAATTTGCTTCTAGCCCATCGCAGACGCCTATCGTGGAAGCCTTCGATTGATTCACATACTTTGTCGAGCATTGCTGCACAGAGAGGAAGCTTGCAGAGCTGCTTTTCGAAGCGAGACAGAACATGAAGCTCCCGGCCAATTCTGGTACGCGAGATGCGGACAGGCTTACCCGCAAGAGCATAAAGCGCTTCAGCACACTGACGGACTTCGCCGGCCAGTCTCGCATCGAGGGCAGCGAACATTTCGGCGCTATTTAGACGGGGCGTACGATGGGGGCTTGGGTTTACAGTTGACTCCGAAAGCCACCGCCTATCGTGGCGATACAGCCACGCATACCCCCTGCATGCATGTGCTTTGTAAAAACGATAATCAGCCTCGAAAGCCGTGCGTCTTGCGCATAGCTCAATGTGAAATCTTGCCTCACTCCAAGCACCTTGCCCGCCGGCTACATTTCGGATGTGACGATAGACATACGCCAATGAAACGCCTAGAACGGCAGCGATCTTTTTGGCATCAGCGCCCTCAAGAGCATGTTTCCACACAGCGGCTGACGAACAGTCCATGCCTTCACCGGGCATCACCGGAGAAAGGCGCGTGTGAAGTTGAATGTGAGCTATCGGACCACACGCCACCGCCTGTTTCACCGGGCGTTGACCATGCAGCAAGTTCACCATGTCAATGCCCAGAGCACCGGCCAATAAAATGTATTTGAGCGGGTGGTGGGAGGTTATTGGCGTACGAAGCAGCTTCGTGACCCACGAGGCGGGTGTACCTGCACGAACTTCTCCGAGTATGGAAAATTCCCATTCTTGCGGGAGTGCGGCAAAAAAATCGGCCATGTGCTGCGCCAGCATGTGCATGTGCAAGCGATGGTTATCAGAGGCAAGGTTAAGCTGCGTTGCCCTTTGTAAAAACGTGTAGCGCACCGCCTCCGCTGACAAAGCACTGACTTCAGACTCGATGACCTGAAGTGAGCGCAACGCTATTTCGTGAAGCGGCGGCATGCTCAGCGACGGGGTATCGAGACGTAACGTGTGAGCTTGCACATTCTCATCACTCGGCAGATTGAGTTGTCGAGAGCTGCGGCTGGACCAGCGAGGATCAAGGATACTAAGTGACGTCCCGTGATGCGGACATACCAGCACGCCTGGAAGCATGTGAACCCTGTGCCAGTAAGCAACTCCCCGTTGGGCCTGATCTTGGGCGATACATTCTGGGCATAACCGCACTCGGGAGGCGAATCCAATACGGCTCGCGTTGACGCCCAGCTTCAACATCAAACCCTTCCCATCGGCAGTCATCAGCGTCCGAGCGTGTTCTACCTGGCTCATAGTCAAAAACGGCGCATAGTAGGGTAATAGCGTGTGACGCATAAGGACCTCGGCTATCGATAGCTCGGTACCGCTGGGTAGCGCGTCGACAAACTCCCCTAAATGACTTGGGAATGCCACATTTTGCGAAAATGCTGCCGCCGATTTCAGGCCGGCAAATGCTGCTTGGCAATTACGAACACCGCAAAGACGGGCATAGCGAGATATCACGCTGTGCAGCGTCTCATCGGGGAACGCGGTGGGGAAGAAATGGAGTTTAAGGTGCACTTCGCCACCCCCCGACTCACGCTTTGTGATACATCGGTGAGAACTCAAACAAGTCCTCGTTGAGCCAGCCCGCAGCTCGCAGAGCATCGAGGGGAGCGTCCTGTTCGCTTAGGGCTTTAGCCTCTGAGTTTTCCACACCAGTTGCAATAGGCGATGGGTGATCCTTCGCAAGAATGGTTGGAGATTGGTCTGCCGGCTTCTCACGGGACACAACGCTTCGAAGCAAGGCGAGGCGATCCTCTCGTGCCAAACCGTCGAAGACCATCATTTCGCTCAGTTGATCCTCAATCGGCAGCAAATCGTCGAACTGCCGCATCCGCTTCGGATCTCGGCTACGCAGAGCTGAAAGGGCTGGCTTTAGAATCTGCATTTTTGAGTTGCTTACCTTCACCAGGACCTCGGCAGTCAAACACTCCGAGCCACTCTGGACCGCATAACGCTGACTCAATACCAGCAGCTTGACCAGGAAATCTGTGACGCCTTGAGTGTGCTCATACAGCGTGTCGAAAATCTCGTCAGTCAGCTCAGCAGTCTGCTTGCACCACTGATAGCTCCAGAGATTTTCGACTAACAACCGCCACTCCTCATCCTCTTTTTCGAATCGTTTGAATTCCAGCGTACCGGCACCACAGACTCGGCGGGCAGTCCGCATGGCTTCTGAGAACAGGCTAATCGTAGAGTTCGTGCCACTGAAAACGACCGGGATACCAATGTTGTTAACCAAGTGCAGAAAGAAATTCAGCATGCTCTCCTTACCACCGGTTTTCGCCAGGTGGAGGTTTTGCAGCTCGTCGATTAACAAGGCGCCGATGAAAAACGTGCTGGCCACCTGCTCCATCTGTTGCAGCGCATCATTGATATTTCGATGCCTGTAGCGCTTGTGATAGTCCTTGTCTCCTAGAGCGTCACCAACCGCATAAAAAAACTGCTGGCAAAATCCAGCCAGCGATCCATCCCGAGGGCAGTCAAGCTTCAGCCAAGTGATTTGGGTATGAACAAACTGCTTTCCCTCATAGCGCTCATGACGGATTGTCTGTGGATAAAGGCTCAAAATGGCGTGGAGTGCCGTCGACTTGCCAATACCGCTCAGGCCGACGACGGTAAACGTTTCAGCAGTGGACTTGAACGCATCGTGGTAACGCTGAGCCCCCGATAAAGAATGCAAATGCCGGACGGTAGCGGGCGACATCGGGTTACGCCCAACATACCCTCGACGGATGAGCAGTGAAAACAGGGCCTCCAGTTCCAGGTGTAACAAAAACGGCTGTACCACGGTTCTTAATCGGTCGATACAGTGAATTCGAGTGGATCCTTCGAGGGTCAGCTCTTTCGGATCCACCGGCTGAGGAAAATTCGAGATCAGCTCAATAGCCGCCGCCTCCGACAATATAGGAGGCAAAGCTTCGATAAGCGGATTGCCCGCATACTCACTTATGTCCTGTTTGACGTAATTGGCAAACGTCTGCGCACCTTTCATTTTGCCTGTCCTGGCCGAATTCTTTTGAGCAAATCGATAACTTGCGCAGTGCGCTCGCCGGCATATGAGTCATGCGCTTTCGGTGTCGATTCAGATTGAAGTGAAGCTGGCTCCGCCCTGACGCCTTCAGGAACAGCCGCATTTTCACGCTCACGGAGACGTTCTTCTGCGCGGTTCTCGCGGATGTTTCCAGTGGCCTCCGCCTTGGTGGGCGGAGCAGGTTCCAATTTTCGTTCTGCGAGCGCATGGCTGATGATCTGGTGGACCTGATCGCTAAGCTGCACACGGCTTTCCAGCTCGGCTCGCCGGTGAGTAGGCGGTTTTTGGCGATAGGCTTCGAGCAGATCAAAAATCTCGTCCGAGCGGTAATTCGCGTAACCGGCATCCGATCGTCGAAGATCACAGCGGATAAACTGCTTGGCCTCTCCCTGGATCCAGATGTGCGCCGCAGAGTTCGGATCGAACCAACACTCTATTGACCAAACGCCCCCTTTGCGAGCCTTGGCAAACCAATCTTTCTCTATGGCCATATCACAAACGTAGTGCATGCCGCGAAACATCACGCCGCCCTTTTGAACGGTCGCGCGCTCGCGCGGCAAGAGATGGAGGTAAACCAGCTCGTCGGGACGTTTGTTGGATTCGATCAGGTCGTTTTCGCAGGCCCAATTCCATATCCCGTTGGGCGTAGGTTCAACACCGTCATTCATCATCGCCTGAGTCAGTCGGTCAGGCTGTCGATGGTGCCGGTTATAGTGGAGCACGCAATTGATGAGGATCTGGGTGAACTCTTTGAGGTTTAGCGTGGCATCGAGCCGGTAATCTCGCTCGCCTCGCTCTTTGTCTCGCGCAGCTACCCCGCCAGGTAGCCATCTGATACCCGTCAAATCATTCAAAATGCCAAACCGACTTTCTACCATAGGCTTCCAATCAGGCCGATAAGGCGGAGCCGTGCCCATCTCAATTCCCAAGCCTGACGATAGCCCCTCTGCTGCCAGTGACAACATCTCTCCCCTGTCGGCGTAAATCTGGTGGGGCAGGTGGTGACAATTCCAATCATCTGAATTGATTTCAACGCCGTTCTGAGCGCAGAACTCGACTTTGGGGGTAAACGCGTTGAACAGCGCTTGCCTCGCCCCGTTCCAACTGGGACCTTCCAATCCTACATAGAGGCCAACAATCATTCCGGAGAAACTATCCACAACGATATAAACTACGGGCCGGCCAATAAGCATCCGTCTAGAGTAGCTATTGACCAAATAAATATCGGCAATAGTTGCGTCGATTTCAAACTGATGACACGGTCCACGCAGCCAATCGCGAACGGTACCTGAAAGCGGACGGCAGTCCTTTAACCACTTCCTCAACCCTTTACGGCCACGCTCGGTTTCAATTTCGTCGAAAAAAATCTGTCCCCAATATCTGAATTGCCTCAGGCTGGGCAGCTCTAAGCTAGGTAGCAAACGAAGCTCTTCTTCACTGTTTTTAGAGATGTCTCGAACCGAGTAGAATCTTCTCAACATTTCGTCATATGCGCTCGAAATAGAAGATTTCTTATCTTTTACATAAAGGGCATATCCAACTCGTATGCATCGTTTATCAACCGCACTGAGCATCTTGGAAGGCGCAGTGAGAACGCCTTGAAACGTAGGTTTTCGCCCTGGAGGCCTACTCGGATCATATTTTCTATCGGCAACTCCTACCGCCGAGTAATTATTAAGTAATGAGTTTCGAACTTGACCATAAAACCAATATCGGTAAAGAAGCCGATAGATCGTTTTTCGCTGAATTCCGAGCTCTGACGCCCGTTTGGTAACAAGCCGGCCTAACTCTCCCCGTACAAATATTTGTCCTGGATATTCAGGATCTAGCAGCGGGGCTATGACCGCCCACTTTTCGTCCCGGCCTTGCTTGGCTCTCTCATCCAGCTGGTCCTCAAGCACAAGCATAAACTCGGGTGTGGTAATGGCTGCTGGTTTCGTGTGACCAGACGCTAACGAACGACGCAACTCTTCGAGACCAATGGCGTAGGGCTGCCGGGGTGGGTCTGCTAGATCTATCACCACAGCCAAGTCATGCGTTTCATCTTGGTAAATGAGCCTAGCTATCGTAGCGATGACCGACAGATCGGTAACAGGCTCAAAAACCTCATTAACGAGGACAGTCATGACATTTTCTCCTTCAACGATCCTTGGACAGGGATCTGGAAAACTTCGAATTCAGGAACTAGACTAGTAAGGTGGAGAGGAGTGTTAATCAAATCTATTTTCAGTACCTTGTTCCAAACCAGATGGAAGAAAATTGCCTGAGCGTCTAGATAAGAGATGGACAGAAGGGACGCTATTTTTCTTAGACAGGTGGCCAAAGTCCACGAATATTCCCGGCTGTTTGCTAGGCACTCGATAAAACTCGAATGCAAAGGGACTTTCATTAAATCGCGAGGGAGCTTCGAGTATTTTCTGATTAGTCCAAGATTTTTTATCAAATCTCGTGTAAAAAATTCATCTGTGACGATTTTCCAATCAACACCTTGGCTTTGCCAAAAGCGCTTTTCAATCTCAAGTTTTTCAAGCGTGCGGTTACTTCCTTTGCCAACTAGGTCGGATCGATACTTCACCGTTCTAGCTACCGACTTAAAGTTTCCGCTCAAGTCCTTAACGGTTAGCAGGAAATCTGTTGTCATTACATAGGGCAGTGTCGTTCTAGGGTATCTGGGATAACGTACATCTATTGCCGACGCTATCGCTTGCGCGCGCTCTGTGGGTAGTAACGGATATTGCTCACGGATATCCACGACGTCTTCAGAAAATTCACACACAAGGAAGTACGAACGCTCGAGATCTGACAGTAGGTGATGAATCCTCTCGATCTTCACACCTTGGATTTTGTGCGAACGACCTATCGACGGGACATCTTGTACCCGCAGCCAAGGCACGTAGCTTGCCCCGGCGCCTTCGCCAAATCCATTTGCAATGTGCCGTTCAATGTCCTGCTGTGATGCAAACTTACGACCTCGCAACCCACGCCTCCTCAGTCGATGCGGACCGCTTCACCTCACGCCGAGAAAAGTCGTAGAAGAACACGACCGCCGTAGCGGCCATATTCAAAGCATTTTCTAGACTACACCCGCAGAGAGTTGAAGCGATGAATCCAGACCAAAGGGAAAGCCTGGAAAGGAAAAACCCCCGTAGATACGGGGGTTTGAGCCTTGTGTCAATCTATGTTCATGAGTGTCAAACTTTATTGTTTTGTGTCAATCTTTATTGTTCAAAGCCAAGACACCTGTTCCGCTGTGGATAACTTATTCCACAGTCACCGACTTCGCCAGGTTGCGGGGCTGGTCGACGTCAGTGCCCTTGAGCACGGCGACGTAGTACGACAGCAGTTGCAACGGAATGGTGTAGAGGATCGGCGACAGGATGTCGTGGATGTGCGGCATGTTCACCACGTGGGTACCTTCCCCGTTGCTCATGCCGGCTTTCTCGTCAGCAAACACGATCAACTGGCCGCCACGGGCGCGAACTTCCTGCAGGTTGGATTTGAGTTTCTCCAACAGCTCGTTGTTCGGCGCCACGGTGACCACCGGCATGTCGTTGTCGACCAGGGCCAATGGACCGTGCTTGAGCTCGCCCGCCGGGTAGGCTTCGGCGTGGATGTAGGAGATTTCCTTGAGTTTGAGTGCCCCTTCCATGGCCACCGGGAACTGCGCGCCGCGGCCCAGGAACAGGGAATGCTGCTTATCGGCGAACAGCTCCGCGACTTTCTCGACGATACCGTCCATGGCCAGGGCTTCGCCGAGGCGAATTGGCAGGCGACGCAGTTCTTCGACCAGTTCGGCTTCCACGCCTGGGGCGAGAGTGCCGCGGACCTGACCCAGGCACAGGGTCAACAGCAGCAGGCCGACCAGTTGGGTCGTGAAGGCTTTGGTCGAGGCCACGCCGATTTCGCGGCCGGCCTGGGTCAGCAGGGTCAGGTCGGATTCGCGCACCAGCGAGCTGATACCGACGTTGCAGATCGCCAGGCTGGCGAGGAAGCCCAGTTCCTTGGCATTACGCAGGGCGGCCAGGGTGTCGGCGGTTTCGCCGGACTGGGAGATGGTCACGAACAGGGAGTCGGGTTGCACCACTACTTTGCGGTAGCGGAACTCGCTGGCGACTTCGACCTGGCACGGGATGCCGGCCAGCTCTTCGAGCCAGTAGCGGGCAACCATGCCGGCGTGATAACTGGTGCCGCAGGCGACGATCTGCACGTTACGCACTTTGGCGAACAGCTCGGCGGCTTGCGGGCCGAAGGCCTGGACCAGCACTTGATCCTGGCTCAGGCGCCCTTCCAGGGTGCGCTGGACCACGGACGGCTGCTCGTGGATTTCCTTGAGCATGTAATGGCGGTACTCGCCCTTCTCGGCCGATTCGGCGCTGTCGCGGTACTGCACCGTGTCGCGCTCCACGGCCTGGCCGTCGACATCCCAGATCTGCACGCGGTCACGCTGGATCTCGGCGATGTCGCCTTCTTCCAGGTACATGAAGCGGTCGGTGACCTGACGCAGTGCCAGTTGGTCGGAGGCAAGGAAGTTCTCGCCCAGGCCCAGGCCGATCACCAGTGGGCTGCCACTGCGGGCGGCCACCAGGCGATCCGGTTGCTGGGCGCTGATCACGGCCAGGCCATAGGCACCGTGCAGTTCCTTGACCGTGGCCTTGAGCGCGGCGGTCAGGTCAGGCTGGTCCTTGAGCTTGTGGTTGAGCAGGTGAGCGATGACTTCGGTATCGGTGTCCGAGGTGAACACATAACCCAGGGCCTTGAGTTGTTCGCGCAGGGCTTCGTGGTTCTCGATGATGCCGTTGTGCACCACCGCCAGGTCGCCGGAGAAATGCGGGTGGGCGTTACGTTCGCACGGGGCGCCGTGCGTTGCCCAGCGGGTGTGGGCGATACCCAGGCGGCCGACCAGCGGCGTGGTTTCCAGGGCCTGCTCCAGTTCGCTGACCTTGCCCGGACGACGCATGCGCTCCAGCGTATTGTCGTTAGTGAAGACTGCCACACCGGCGCTGTCATAGCCGCGGTATTCGAGGCGCTTGAGGCCTTCGAGCAAAATGGCGGTGATATTACGTTCCGCGACTGCGCCAACAATTCCGCACATGTTATTTCTCCTGGCTGACTGCCGCGCAAATCAAGTGTATGCCGCGGGCCTGAATCTGATCGCGCGCTTCGATGGGCAGGCGGTCATCGGTAATAAGGGTATGGACACTGCTCCATGGCAGCTCCAGGTTGGGAATCTTGCGTCCGATCTTGTCGGATTCGACCATCACGATCACTTCGCGGGCCACATCGGCCATGACCCGGCTGAGGCCGAGCAGCTCATTGAAGGTAGTGGTACCGCGCACCAGGTCGATGCCGTCGGCACCGATGAACAACTGGTCGAAATCGTAGGAGCGCAGGACCTGCTCGGCCACCTGCCCCTGGAAGGACTCGGAATGGGGGTCCCAGGTTCCCCCGGTCATCAACAGCACCGGTTCATGTTCCAGTTCGCTCAAGGCATTGGCCACATGCAAAGAGTTGGTCATGACCACCAGGCCGGGCTGCAAGCCCAGATGGGGAATCATCGCTGCCGTGGTGCTGCCGCTGTCAATGATGATGCGCGCATGCTCGCGAATCCGCTGTACGGCGGCGCGAGCGATGGCCTGTTTGTAACGGGAGACCGGCTGGCCAGGGTCGGTGACCAATTCCTGAGGCATGGTGATTGCGCCGCCATACCGCCGGAGCAATAGGCCATGACTTTCCAGCGCGGCCAGATCCTTGCGAATCGTCACTTCCGAGGTTTCGAAGCGTTTGGCCAACTCATCCACACTGACTTCACCCTGCTCGGTGAGCAAGGCAAGGATGTTGTGTCGGCGTAGGGGCGTGTTGCGTTTCGACATGAGCTGACAAGTTTCGTTTCGAAAGATAACGAAAGCAATAAAAACCTATCAGCGAAACTTCGTCAAGCGGGGAGAAGAAAAAATCTTCGCGGGTAAGCCTTGCTCCTACCGAGAGGAGGCTTGCCCGCGAAGGTGATAGATCATCAACCTGTGGATAAATCAGGCCTTCTTGATCTTCTCCGGGCGTTTCCAACCATCGATATTTTTCTGTCTGGCCCTGGCCACTGCCAATTGGGACTTATCCACATTGGTAGTGATAGTCGACCCAGCTGCCGTGGTTGCACCGGCTGAGATATCCACAGGCGCAACCAAGGAGTTGTTGGAGCCAATGAACACGTCTTCGCCCAACACGGTTTTCCATTTGTTGGCGCCGTCGTAGTTGCAGGTGATGGTGCCTGCGCCGATGTTGCTGCGCGCACCGATTTCAGCGTCACCCAGGTAGGTCAGGTGACCGGCCTTGGCGCCTTCACCGAGGCGGGCGTTTTTCAGTTCGACAAAGTTACCCACATGGGCCCGCGCTTCCAGGACCGTGCCCGGACGCAGGCGGGCGAACGGGCCGGCATCGCTGCCTTCACCCAGAATCGCGCCGTCAATGTGGCTATTGGCTTTGACCACTACGCCTTTGCGCAGGGTGCTGTCCTTGATCACGCAGTTCGGGCCGATTTCGACGTCGTCCTCGATGACCACGCGACCCTCGAGAATCACGTTGATGTCGATCAGTACATCACGACCGACGGTCACTTCGCCGCGCACATCAAACCGTGCCGGATCGCGCAATGTCACACCCTGGGCCATCAGTCGGCGACCCGCACGCAACTGGTAGTGCCGCTCGAGTTCGGCGAGTTGCTTGCGGTCGTTGGCGCCCTGCACTTCCATGGCGTCATGGGGTTGTTCGGTAGCCACCACCAGGCCATCGCTGACGGCCATGGCAATTACGTCAGTCAGGTAGTACTCGCCCTGGGCGTTGTTGTTGGACAACCGGCTCATCCAGTCACCCAGGCGCTCAACAGGCACCGCGAGAATCCCGGTGTTGCCTTCGGTGATGGCCCGCTCGGCCTCGTTGGCGTCTTTTTGCTCGACGATGGCGGTGACCTTGCCCGCTGCGTCACGCACGATCCGGCCATAGCCGGTCGGATCATCCAGCTCGACCGTCAACAGACCCAACTGCTGCGGGGCGACGTGGGTGAGCAGGCGTTGCAGGGTTTCGACTTCGATCAGCGGCACGTCGCCGTAGAGAATCAATACGGTGTCGGCTGTGATGAACGGAACGGCCTGGGCTACAGCATGACCAGTACCCAGTTGCTGGTCCTGCAGGACGAAGTTCAGATCGTCCGCCGCCAGGCGCTCACGCACAGCGTCGGCACCATGGCCGATCACCACATGAATGCGCTGTGGCTGAAGCTGCCGGGCGCTGTGGATAACATGGCCAAGCATCGAGTTGCCCGCCACCGGATGAAGCACTTTTGGCAAGGCCGAACGCATGCGGGTGCCTTGACCGGCGGCGAGGATAACGATTTCTAGTGACATGACTGGCTACCAATCCGGGGTGGTCAGCGGCTGCGACCATGTGGTGAATTGCAGAAAAAGAAAAAGGGTAGCCGAGGCTACCCTTTTTAATCAATCACACAACAAGCGGGAGGCGATTAGCCGCCGAACTTCTTGCGGATCTGCTGGACGGTGCGCAGCTGAGCTGCAGCCTCGGCCAGTCGTGCGGAAGCAGAGCCGTAATCGAACTCAGCGCCGCGTTCATGCAGGGCCTTCTCGGCAGCCTTGACGGCTTCCTGAGCGGAGGCTTCATCCAGGTCGGCAGCACGTTGCACGGTATCGGCAAGTACCTTGACCATGTTCGGCTGAACCTCGAGGAAACCACCGGAGATGTAGAACACCTCAGGCTCCCCGCCTTGCTTGATCAGGCGGATCGGACCCGGTTTCAGATTAGTGATCAGCGGCGCGTGACCCAGGGCGATACCAAGATCACCCAGTGCACCGTGCGCAATCACCATCTCGACCAGGCCGGAAAAGATTTCTCCTTCCGCGCTGACGATGTCGCAATGGACTGTCATAGCCATCTGATTGCCTCAACCTAAATTAGCGCCCGTCGCCGGGCGCCTGGATTACAGTTTCTTGGCTTTCTCGATCGCTTCTTCGATGCCGCCAACCATGTAGAACGCTTGTTCTGGCAGGTGGTCGTAGTCACCGTTGAGGATGCCTTTGAAGCCAGCAATGGTGTCTTTCAGGGAAACGTATTTACCCGAAGCACCGGTGAAGACTTCAGCCACGAAGAACGGCTGCGACAAGAAACGCTGGATCTTACGAGCACGGTTTACCAACTGCTTGTCGGCTTCCGACAGCTCGTCCATACCCAGGATCGCAATGATGTCCTTCAGTTCTTTGTAACGCTGCAGAACATACTGTACGCCGCGAGCGGTGTCGTAGTGGTCCTGACCGATCACGTTCGGGTCCAGCTGACGCGAAGTCGAGTCCAGTGGGTCTACCGCTGGGTAGATACCCAGGGAAGCGATGTCACGGGACAGAACGACGGTGGCGTCCAAGTGGGCGAAGGTGGTCGCTGGCGACGGGTCAGTCAAGTCATCCGCAGGTACGTATACCGCTTGGATCGAGGTGATCGAACCGTTTTTGGTCGAAGTGATGCGCTCTTGCAGAGTACCCATCTCTTCAGCCAGGGTCGGCTGGTAACCTACTGCCGAAGGCATACGGCCCAGCAGTGCGGATACTTCAGTACCGGCCAGGGTGTAACGATAGATGTTGTCGACGAACAGCAGAACGTCGTTACCTTCGTCACGGAACTTCTCGGCCATGGTCAGGCCAGTCAGTGCTACGCGCAGACGGTTACCCGGCGGCTCGTTCATCTGACCGTAAACCAGTGCCACTTTGTCCAGAACGTTGGAGTCCTTCATCTCGTGGTAGAAGTCGTTACCCTCACGAGTACGCTCACCCACACCGGCGAACACGGAATAACCGCTGTGCTCGATGGCGATGTTACGGATCAGTTCCATCATGTTTACGGTTTTGCCTACACCGGCACCACCGAACAGACCAACTTTACCGCCCTTGGCGAACGGGCAAACCAGGTCGATAACCTTGATGCCGGTTTCCAGCAGGTCGTTGCCGCCCGCTTGTTCCGCGAAGGTTGGCGCAGGACGGTGAATGCCCCAGCGCTCTTCGGTGGCGATTGGACCGGCTTCGTCGATCGGGTTGCCCAGAACGTCCATGATCCGGCCCAGGGTCGCTTTACCGACTGGTACGGAAATGGCTGCGCCGGAGTCGATGACGTCCAGACCACGCTTCAAGCCCTCGGTGGAGCCCATCGCAATGGTACGAACCACGCCGTCGCCCAGCTGTTGCTGAACTTCCAGAGTGGTTGCGGCCGCGCTTTGAACTGTCAGCGCGTTGTAGATGCTCGGTACGCTGTCGCGTGGAAATTCCACGTCGATAACGGCGCCGATGATTTGAACGATACGTCCGCTACTCATAGCTGGATCCTCTGAATATTTGAACCGTTAAACCGCGGCAGCGCCGCCGACGATTTCCGAGATCTCTTGGGTGATCGCAGCCTGACGCGCCTTGTTGTAGATCAGCTGCAAATCGCTGATCAAGTCACCGGCGTTGTCGGTAGCGTTCTTCATTGCGATCATCCGCGCCGCTTGTTCAGCTGCGTTGTTCTCGACCACCGCCTGGTAGACCTGCGACTCCACGTAACGGACCATCAAGCCGTCCAGCAGCTCCTTGGCATCCGGTTCGTAGAGATAGTCCCAGTGGTGCTTGAGTCCTTGATCCGGGGTTGCCACCAGCGGAATCAACTGCTCCACGGTAGGCTGTTGCGTCATGGTGTTGATGAACTTGTTGGAAACCACGCTCAGGCGGTCGATACGGCCGTCCAGGTAGGCATCCAGCATCACCTTGACGCTGCCGATCAGATCATTGATCGATGGCTCTTCACCCAGGTGGCTGATAGCTGCTACGACGTTACCGCCGAAGTTGCGGAAGAAAGCCGCACCCTTGCTACCAACAACACACAGATCGATCTCGACGCCATTTTCGCGGTTTACCGCCATGTCCTTGACCAGGGCCTTGAACAGGTTGGTGTTCAAGCCACCACACAGACCACGGTCACTGCTCACTACTACGTAACCGACGCGCTTGATTTCACGGTCGATCATGAAGGGGTGGCGATATTCCGGGTTGGCGTTGGCCAGATGACCAATAACCTGGCGGATGCGCTCCGCGTAAGGACGGCTAGCAGCCATGCGCATTTGTGCCTTGCGCATTTTGCTGACCGCCACTTTTTCCATGGCGCTGGTAATCTTTTGCGTGCTTTTGATGCTCGCAATCTTACTGCGAATCTCTTTTGCGCCTGCCATGTAACACCTATCAGGTTAGCAAGCGGGAGCCTTGCGGCTCCCGCTGCGGCTTACCAGGTTTGGGTGGCCTTGAACTTCTCGATACCGGCTTTCATGCCAGCGTCGATTTCGTCATTGAAGTCACCCTTCACGTTGATCTTCGCCATCAAATCGGCGTGATCGCGGTTGAAGAAAGCAATCAGCGCTTGTTCGAAGCTGCCGATCTTGGCGATTTCAACGTCAGTCAGGAACCCACGCTCAGCGGCATACAGCGACAGCGCCATGTCAGCGATCGACA
Organism: Pseudomonas kielensis; assembly: GCF_014236655.1. GTDB lineage: Bacteria > Pseudomonadota > Gammaproteobacteria > Pseudomonadales > Pseudomonadaceae > Aquipseudomonas > Aquipseudomonas kielensis. The sequence goes on along the minus strand of NZ_JACMYG010000035.1, from coordinate 26,512 downwards.
TTGGTGCGTATTGCTTCTGCTTCATCAGCTCGGTAACGCGCTGACCATGCTCAAGTTGCTTACGGGTCGCTTCGTCCAGGTCAGAAGCGAACTGGGCGAATGCCGCCAGTTCACGGTACTGAGCCAGAGCGGTACGGATACCACCGGACAGCTTCTTGATGATCTTGGTCTGAGCGGCACCACCCACACGGGATACCGAAACACCGGCGTTCACAGCAGGACGGATCCCGGAGTTGAACATGGCCGATTCCAGGAAGATCTGACCGTCGGTGATGGAAATCACGTTGGTCGGAACGAACGCGGAAACGTCGCCAGCCTGGGTTTCGATGATCGGCAGTGCGGTCAGGGAACCGGTTTTGCCGGTCACTGCGCCGTTGGTGAACTTCTCTACGTATTCTTCCGAAACGCGGGATGCGCGCTCCAGCAGACGGGAGTGGAGATAGAACACGTCGCCTGGGTAAGCTTCACGGCCTGGTGGACGGCGCAGCAGCAGGGAAATCTGGCGGTAAGCCACTGCTTGCTTGGACAGATCGTCATAAACGATCAGCGCGTCTTCACCGCGGTCGCGGAAGAATTCACCCATGGTGCAACCGGAGTACGGTGCCAGGAACTGCAGTGCTGCAGATTCCGAGGCGCTCGCAGCCACGACGATGGTGTTAGCCAGTGCGCCGTTTTCTTCCAGCTTGCGAACCACGTTGGCGATGGTCGATTGTTTCTGACCGATCGCTACGTATACGCAGAAGATGCCGCTGTCTTTCTGGTTGATGATCGCGTCGATCGCCAGAGCAGTTTTACCGATCTGACGGTCACCGATGATCAGCTCACGCTGGCCACGGCCGACTGGGATCATGGCATCGACAGCCTTGTAGCCAGTCTGTACAGGCTGGTCTACCGACTTACGCCAGATCACGCCTGGAGCAACTTTCTCGACCGCATCGGTCTCGGTGTTGTTCAGCGGACCTTTGCCGTCAACTGGGTTACCCAGTGCGTCGACTACGCGACCCAGCAGTTCCTTACCAACCGGAACTTCGAGGATGCGGCCGGTGCACTTGGCGCTCATGCCTTCAGCCAGGGACTGGTATGCGCCCAATACAACGGCACCTACGGAGTCCTGCTCCAGGTTGAGAGCCATACCGAAGACGCCGCCCGGAAACTCGATCATCTCGCCGTACATTACGTCGGCCAGACCGTGAATCCGCACGATACCGTCAGATACGCTGACGACAGTGCCTTCGTTACGGGCTTGGGAGGTCACATCGAGCTTTTCGATGCGGCCCTTGATAATTTCACTTATTTCGGAAGGATTGAGTTGCTGCATTGCTCTGCTGCCCCTTCAAACTCAAGATTTCAATGCTTCGGCAAGATTCGCGAGTTTTCCGCGAATCGAGCCATCGATTACCAGGTCGCCGGCGCGAATGATGACACCACCAATCAGGGCGGCATCCTCCGCAACTTGCAGGCGCACTTCCCGGTTGAGTCGTGCACTGAGAACCTTGGCGAGTTTGTCTTGCTGTTCTTGGTTCAATGCAAAAGCACTGGTGACTTCTACATCTACCGACTTCTCTTGTTCAGCCTTGTACAGGTCGAACAGAGCGGCGATCTCCGGCAACAGCGGGAGACGGTCGTTTTCGGCAACGATGTTGATGAAGTTCTGTGCCTTGGCATCAAACTTGTCGCCGCACACGTCAATAAACGTGGCGGCCTTGTCTGCGCTCGTCAGTCGCGGGGCCTTGAGCACGCGCTGCATGGTGTCGTCTTGCGACACTGCTGCAGCCAGGCCGAGCATGGCTGACCAAGAGGCCAGTTGCTGGTGGGCCTGGGCGTGCTCGAAGGCTGCCTTAGCGTAAGGTCGGGCCAACGTGGTCAATTCTGCCATGATCGCCCTCGCTTAAATTTCAGCAGCCAGTTTGTTTACCAGCTCCGCGTGCGCGTTTTGATCGATTGTGGCACCCAGGATCTTCTCGGCGCCGCCAACGGCCAGTGCACCCAGTTGGGTACGCAGCGCGTCTTTGACACTGTTGATTTCCTGCTCGATCTCGGCCTGAGCCTGAACCTTTACGCGTTCAGCGTCGATACGGGCTTTTTCAACAGCCTCTTCAACGATCTGATTGCCGCGCTTCTTGGCTTGCTCAATGATTTCGGCTGCCTGAGTTTTTGCTTCGCGCAGTTGTTGACCCGCTTTATCTTGGGCCAACTCCAGGTCGCGAGCTGCTCGGGCGGCAGCGTCCAGTCCATCCGCGATCTTCTTCTGACGTTCGTGCAAAGCCGCAATGACCGGAGGCCACACGAACTTCATGCAAAAAAGTACAAAAATTAAGAACGCAACGGACTGGCCAATCAGGGTTGCATTAATGTTCACGCCAACACCTCGCTCGTTCGTTGCACATCACACCAATCACTCGAAGGTTCGAGTGATTAGCCAGCGAGTTGACCAACGAATGGGTTCGCGAAAGTGAAGAACAGAGCGATACCAACACCGATCATGGTTACGGCGTCGAGCAGACCGGCAACGATGAACATTTTAACTTGCAGCATTGGAACCATTTCTGGCTGACGCGCTGCGCCTTCCAGGAACTTGCCGCCCAACAGGCCGAAACCAATTGCGGTACCCAGTGCGCCCAGGCCGATCAACAGTGCAACAGCGATAGCGGTTAGACCAACTACAGTTTCCATCTTTCCTCCCGACTTTTACGTCGTATGGTTTAGGTTTTTTAGATTAAAGCGGTAAAACAAATCGTTTCATCGTGCCCGTGATGGGCCCCCTCCCGCCGAGACGAGAGGGACATCAGACTAGCCTAAGCCGGTCTTAATGGTTCTCTTCGTGCGCCATCGACAGGTAGACGATGGTCAGCATCATGAAGATAAACGCCTGCAGGGTGATGATCAGGATGTGGAACACAGCCCACGCCCACTGCAGAACTACGCCCAGGCCGCTAAGCCAGAGCAGACCACTGCCGAACATCACAGCGATCAGAATGAACACCAGTTCGCCGGCATACATGTTGCCGAACAGACGCAGGGCCAGCGAGATTGGCTTGGCAATCAGCGTCACGAACTCAAGCAGGAAGTTCACCGGGATCAGCAGGGCTTGAACGAAGACGTTCTTGCTGCCGAACGGGTGCAGGGTCAGTTCGCCGATAAAGCCGCCGATGCCCTTGACCTTGATGCTGTAGAAAATGATCAACGCGAACACCGACAGGGCCATGCCCAGGGTAGCGTTCGGGTCAGTGGTCGATACGGCACGGAACGGAATGTGCGGATCGCCAGAGATCATCATGGCCAGCTGAGGAATCCAGTCAACCGGGATCAGGTCGACGGCGTTCATCAGGAAGACCCAGACGAAGATGGTCAGTGCCAGCGGTGCAATCACCGGGCTACGGCCATGGAAGCTGTCTTTCACGCTGCCATCGACGAATTCGACCAATACTTCAACGAAGTTCTGCAAAGCACCTGGTTGACCGGAGGTCGCTTTCTTCGCCGCCATGCGGAAAAGAAGTACGAAAATCAGACCCAATGCGACCGACCAGCCGAGAGTATCGACGTGGAAAGCCCAGAAGCCCATTTCTTTGGCTTCTGCTGCGGTGTGGGCAAAGCCCCAGCCGCCGGTAGGGTGCTGACCGAAGGTCAGGTTCTGCAAGTGGTGCTGGATATAGCCCGAAGCGGTTGTTTCTGCCATGGTTGCCTCAAACGCCCTAAGGTCTCGAAAGTCTTGTTCTCATCAGCAGGGGAGCGAACCAGCTGACCAGTTGGGTCAACACAAAGACGCCGAAGACTGCTAACGGCGCCAGTGGCTTCACACCTGCGAACGTCAATGCAAAAAGCACTGCCGTCAAAATCAGTTTGCCCGCCTCGCCGGCATAAAAAGACCGGACGATGGCTTGAGCTGCCCGGGCTCCGGAAAACCGAAATGCCCTGTGAGCGAAATAAACATTGGGAAGCAAGGCTATCAGGCCTCCGCAAAGTCCTGAGTACCCGGCTACGACTCCATGCCATTGCCAAAGCGCCAAAGCGGCCAGCAGCAAAACGACAAATTGAGCCAGTAACACCGGAAAAACCGCCAGGCGATGGAACGGCAAGCGGTTTGGCGTGCGGCTTTCCATCGATCTTGCTCCTCAAAGGTCGGCTGCCAGAATTCAATAACTTGGCATAATTTGTGCCGACAAAATGCGCGCAGAGTATAGGGGCGGTTCAGCCCCTATTCAACTGTCAGGTAGTGATTTCCGACTGCACGCTACATGAGGAAATGTTTCAGCGGATGTGTGCAAGGACACCTTGAAGCTCATCCAGTGAGTTGTAGCCGATCACCAACTGACCCTTTCCCTTCTTCCCGTGGCGGATCTGCACCGCAGAGCCCAGGCGCTCTGCCAGACGCTGTTCGAGGCGGGCGATGTCCGGGTCGGCCTTGACCGGTTCGCTGACCTCAGGCTTGCCACTGAGCCACTGGCGAACCAGGGCCTCTGTCTGGCGCACGGTGAGGCCACGTGCGACAACGTGTCGCGCCCCTTCAACCTGTTGATTTTCCGGTAACCCGAGCAAAGCACGGGCATGACCCATTTCCAGGTCGCCGTGGGACAACATGGTCTTGATGACTTCCGGCAAGGCAATCAGGCGCATCAAGTTGGCGACGGTCACCCGGGACTTGCCCACGGCTTCGGCCACTTGCTGCTGAGTCAGCTGGAATTCCTGCTGCAAGCGCTGCAGGGCCACGGCTTCCTCGATTGGATTGAGGTCCTCGCGCTGGATGTTCTCGATCAGGGCCATGGCGATAGCGGTTTCATCCGACACGTCGCGCACCATCGCCGGGATGGTTTCCTGCCCGGCTTGCTGGCTGGCGCGCCAGCGGCGCTCACCGGCAATGATCTCGAAGCGCCCGGCGCCGATTGGGCGAACCACGATCGGCTGCATCACGCCCTGGCTCTTGATCGACTGCGCCAGCTCTTCCAGCGCCTGGGGATCCATGTCCCGGCGTGGCTGGTACTTGCCGCGCTGGAGCAGGTCCAGGGGCAAGTGCTGCAGCTCGCGCAGGTCAGCCTGCACGGCCTGTTCTTCCAGCGCGCTGACAGTCGGACCACTCAGCAGTGCATCCAGTCCACGTCCGAGACCTCGTTTCTTGACGGCCATGGGGATTCCTTAAGTTGCCTGAGCAGCGGCGGCACGTGAATTTTTGCGTTGACGGCGAACCATCTCGCCTGCCAATGCCAGGTAGGCAATGGCGCCTCGCGATGATTTGTCGTAGGCCAGCGCGGGCATGCCATAGCTTGGTGCTTCGGCCAGGCGGATGTTGCGTGGGATGACCGTATCGTACAGCTGCTCGCCGAAGTGTTCCTTGAGCTGGGCCGAAACATCGTTCATCAGGCTCAGGCGCGGGTCATACATGGTCCGCAGCAGGCCTTCGACCTTGAGGTTCGGGTTCAGCAGTTCGGCGATGCGCTTGATGTTATCCACAAGGTCGCTCAAGCCTTCGAGTGCAAAGTATTCACACTGCATGGGGATAATGACCCCATCAGCGGCGACCAATGCATTCAGGGTGAGCATCGACAACGACGGCGGGCAGTCGATCAGAATGTAGTCATAGCTCTCGCGAATCGGCGCCAAGGCGCTGCGCAGGCGGCTTTCCTTCATCTGCATTTCCAGCAGGACCACTTCCGCCGCAGTCAGGTCGCGGTTGGCCGGCAACAACTGGTAACCACCGTGTTCGGAGAAATGCATGGCCTGGGTCAGGTCGCATTCACCGATCAACAAGTCGTAGACCGAGTTTTCCAGGCCGTGTTTATCCACACCGCTACCCATGGTGGCGTTGCCCTGTGGATCAAGGTCGATCAACAGCACCCGGCGCTTGGTAGCGACCAGGGATGCTGCGAGGTTGATGCAGGTGGTGGTCTTGCCCACACCACCCTTCTGGTTCGCTATCGCGAATACCTTAGCCATTCTTGCTTGTGTTCCCAATCATGCCGTGCGGCGCAGTATCAGCAGATGGCGTTGGCCTTGGCAACCAGGTACGGCCAAGGCGTGTTCGCTATCGAGGTGGAAGTCTGCCGGCAATGCTACCAGCTCATCCGCGGGATGAACGCCCTTCATTGCCAGCCAACGTGTATCGGTGTCGCCGAGGTGGCGAGTCCAGTTGCTGAAATTCTCCATGCTGCTGAACGCCCGGGAAATGATCCCGTTGAATGGCAGCTCAGGCTGGAAGGCTTCGACGCGACTGTGGATAACTTGCAGGTTATCCAGTTTGAGTTCGAGTTTGACCTGGGTCAGGAAGCGGGTTTTCTTGCCGTTGCTGTCCAGGCAAGTGACTTGCGACTCTGGAAACAGGATGGCCAGGGGAATACCCGGCATGCCGCCGCCACTGCCGACATCCAGCCAACGGCCGTTTTCGATGAAGGAAATCACGCTCAGGCTGTCGAGCAAATGGCGCGACACCATTTCGTCCGGATCACGCACCGCGGTGAGGTTGTAGGCCTTGTTCCATTTGATCAACAGGGCCAGGTAACCCAGCAGTTGGGCGTGCTGGGTTTCACTCAGGTTGACACCGAGCTGGCGTGCACCTGTGGATAACTCTTCGGCGTGTTGCAAGGTGACCAACGAACTCAAGCGCTTTGCTCCAACTGACGGCCCGCGCCGCGTTTTTTCAAATGAATCATCAACAGCGAAATGGCTGCCGGCGTCACGCCCGGGATCCGCGAAGCCTGGCCCAGCGTTTCCGGACGGGTTGCACCGAGCTTGCTCTGGATCTCCTTGGAGAGACCGGAGATGGTCGTGTAATCGATATCCACAGGCAGTTTGGTGTCTTCGCTGGCCCGCAGGCGAGCGATTTCATCCTGTTGGCGATCGATGTAACCGGCGTATTTGGTCTTGATCTCGACCTGCTCGGCGACCTGTGGATCTTCTGCACCGGCGCCCGTGACCGAGATCAGGCCAGCGTAGTCGATTTCCGGACGGGTCAGCAGGTTCAGCAAGTTGTATTCGTGGGTCAGCGGTGTGCCGAACTTTTCGGCAATCGCATCGCCCTGCTCGGTGCCGGGGCGAACCCAGGTACTTTTCAGGCGCTGCTCTTCGAGTTCGATGCTTTCACGTTTTTTGCAGAATGCCGCCCAACGCGCGTCATCGACCAGGCCCAGCTCGCGGCCTTTTTCGGTCAAGCGCAGGTCGGCGTTGTCTTCACGCAGGATCAACCGGTACTCGGCGCGGGAAGTGAACATCCGGTACGGTTCCTGGGTCCCGAGGGTAATCAGGTCGTCGACCAATACGCCGATGTAGGCTTCGTCGCGACGCGGGCACCAGGCGTCTTTGCCCTGTGCACGCAATGCGGCGTTGGCTCCGGCCAGCAAACCCTGGGCGCCGGCTTCTTCGTAACCGGTGGTGCCGTTGATCTGCCCGGCGAAGAACAGACCGCCGATCACCTTGGTTTCCAGGCTGTACTTCAGGTCGCGCGGATCGAAGTAGTCGTACTCGATCGCATAACCCGGCCGCACGATGTGCGCATTCTCCATGCCGCGGATCGATTGCACGATCTGCAATTGCACGTCGAACGGCAAGCTTGTGGATATCCCGTTCGGGTACAGCTCGTGGGTGGTCAGACCTTCCGGCTCGATAAACACCTGGTGGCTTTGCTTGTCGGCAAAGCGGTGGATCTTGTCTTCGATCGACGGGCAGTAACGTGGACCAATGCCTTCGATCTCACCGGCAGCCGAATACATCGGCGAACGGTCGAGGTTCGCGGCAATGATTTCGTGGGTACGGGCGTTGGTGTGGGTAATCCAGCAACTGACCTGCTTGGGATGCTGTTCCTTGTTGCCCATGAACGACATCACCGGGATCGGCGTATCACCTGGTTGCTCGGTCATCACCGAGAAATCCACAGAGCGGCCGTCAATGCGCGGTGGCGTACCGGTTTTCAGGCGACCCACACGCAGCGGCAGTTCACGCAGACGGTGAGCCAGGGCAATCGACGGCGGATCACCGGCGCGACCGCCGGAAAAATTCTGCAACCCGATGTGGATAAGTCCACCGAGGAAGGTACCGGTGGTCAACACCACCGAGTCGGCGAAGAAACGCAGGCCCATCTGGGTAACAACACCGCGTACCTGTTCCTGTTCGACGATCAGGTCGTCCGCTGCCTGCTGAAATATCCACAGGTTCGGCTGGTTCTCGAGAATCTCGCGAACGGCAGCCTTGTACAACACGCGGTCGGCCTGGGCGCGAGTAGCGCGCACGGCTGGGCCTTTGCGGCTGTTCAACACGCGGAACTGGATACCACCCTTATCGGTGGCCATGGCCATCGCGCCACCGAGGGCATCGATTTCCTTGACCAGATGGCTTTTGCCGATCCCGCCAATCGCGGGGTTGCAACTCATGGCACCGAGGGTTTCCACGTTATGCGTCAGCAACAGGGTTTTTGCCCCCATACGTGCTGATGCAAGTGCTGCCTCGGTACCGGCATGACCGCCGCCGATGACGATCACTTCAAAACGGGAAGGGAAATCCACCACGCACCTCGTGCCTGCTTCAGTTAGGTAATTCAGAAATGGTTTGAGCTCAGGTTTTTGGACCTGGTCGACAAGTATAGGGACTTCGCCCTTCCTAAAGAACCCTTTGCACAAAATTTAACCAGCTGTGGGTAAGTCACGATCAATAGAAATTAAAAAGAAAGAAATTTATAAGATCTTTGTTTTTATGTTTATTTCTATACAGCTACCTTTCTGTGGATAGAACGCTACAAGCCTTTATTTACAATGTGTACAGAGGTTTGAAAGTCTGTGGTCATGTGCCCTTGAGGGCGTTGGATAACCGGTCTAAGCCTGTGGATGAATGAGGTGGTTATCCACAGCGGTGGTTTTACTCAGCTTTCAGGCCCTGTTATCAACTGACCTTAGTGGCAGTTATTCACAGGGCTTAATCCACAGAAAAACCGCAAAAAAGCAAATCGCGCCCACGGGGACACCACCCTGGCGAAGAAATCGCAGGGCAACGAGAGAAGAAAAAGGGATTAACCGTCTTGAGGAACTGCCGAAGACTGCGTTCTTTCAACGATTCATGCACCCGTGCCAGAGGGAAGCACGGGTATAACCATCAAAAATATCGAGGATTGCAGGCTGCGCCAGCTCCTACGCCCAGGAAGGAGGGCGTTATTTACCGATGCAAAAGCTGGAAAAGATCCTGCCCAGCAGGTCATCGGAGCTGAATTCACCGGTAATTTCACCCAGCGACTGCTGTGCCTGGCGTAAATCTTCGGCCAACAACTCGCCGGCGCCGGCCAATGTCAGCTGCGCACGCCCGTGTTCAAGGGAGTCACTGGCATGGCGCAAGGCTTCAAGGTGACGGCGCCGGGCGCTGAAACTGCTTTCCGAGGTCTGCTCGTAGCCCATGCAGGCCTTGAGGTGGTCACGCAGTAGCTCCAGGCCTTCACCTGCCGACTTGGCGCTGAGACTGATGGTGACGTGCCCATCGTCGCAGACCTGCAGCCCAATGGGCTCCCCCGTGAGGTCGGCCTTGTTGCGGATCAGGGTGACTTTGCCCGGCTCCGGACGCTGTTCCAGGAACTCAGGCCACAGGGCAAAGGGATCAAGGGCTTCAGGGGCCGTGGCGTCGACCACCAACAACACCCGGTCGGCCTCGCTGATCGCCTTCAATGCCCGCTCCACGCCAATCTTCTCGACCTGGTCCTCGGTATCGCGCAGACCTGCGGTATCGACCACGTGCAGCGGCATGCCATCGATGTGGATATGTTCGCGCAGGATGTCCCGGGTGGTGCCAGCGATCTCGGTGACAATAGCCGCTTCACGCCCGGCCAGTGCATTGAGCAGGCTCGACTTGCCGGCATTCGGACGACCGGCGATGACCACGGTCATGCCATCACGCAGCAAGGCGCCCTGCCCGGCTTCACGCAAGACCTTGGCCAACTCCTCGCGCACGGCATCGAGCATGGACAGCACATGGCCATCGGCAAGGAAATCGATCTCCTCTTCCGGGAAGTCGATGGCCGCTTCGACGTAAATGCGCAAGGCAATCAATTGTTCGGTGAGGTTATGCACACGCTGGGAAAACGCCCCCTGCAAGGAGCGCAGGGCATTACGCGCGGCTTGCGCGGAACTGGCCTCGATGAGGTCGGCAATGGCTTCTGCCTGGGCCAGGTCGAGCTTGTCATTGAGAAACGCGCGCTCGCTGAATTCCCCCGGCCGGGCCAGACGGCAACCCAGTTGCAGGCAACGCTGCAGCAACATGTCCAGAACGATCGGTCCGCCGTGGCCCTGCAGTTCCAGCACGTCTTCACCGGTGAAGGAGTTGGGCCCCGGAAAATACAGGGCAATACCTTCATCCAGGACTTCATCGTCGGCGCTGAGAAAAGGACCGTAATGGGCAAAACGCGGCTTCAGCTCGCGACCACTGATGGCAAGTGCCGCATGGCGTGCCAGCGGCCCGGAAATACGAACGATACCGACGCCCCCACGGCCCTGGGCAGTGGCGACGGCGGCGATGGTTTCACGAGGAGCGCTCATAAACCGATATCCCGATAAAAATGGCAGATAGCAAAACGCCCCACGAGGGGGCGTTTTGAATGGTTACATACTGAGCAAGTTATGCGTCGGCTTTTTTCGCCGCTGCTTCAATCTTGCGAGTGATGTACCACTGTTGAGCGATCGACAGGCAGTTGTTCACAACCCAGTACAGCACCAGGCCCGCCGGGAACCACAGGAAGAAGAAGGTGAAGATGATTGGCATCAGCTTCATCACCTTGGCCTGCATCGGATCCGGAGGTGTAGGGTTCAACTGCTGCTGGATGAACATGGTGACACCCATGATGATCGGCAGAATGAAGAACGGATCCTTGATCGACAGGTCAGTAATCCACAGCATGAACGGCGCTTGGCGCATTTCCACGCTTTCCAGGAGTACCCAGTACAGCGAGAGGAAAACCGGCATCTGCACGAGGATTGGCAAGCAACCACCCAGCGGATTGATCTTCTCTTTCTTGTACAGCTCCATCATGGCTTGCGACATTTTCTGCCGGTCATCGCCATGTTGCTCTTTCAGCGCAGCCAGTTTTGGCGCCACTGCACGCATGCGAGCCATGGACTTGTAGCTGGCAGCCGACAGCGGGAAGAAGATCCCTTTGATCAGCATGGTCAGGAAGATGATCGACCAGCCCCAGTTACCCACAATCGCGTGGATATGTTGCAGCAGCCAGAAGATCGGTTGAGCGATGAACCACAGGATGCCGTAGTCGACCGTCAGTTCCAGACCTGGGGATAACTCTTTGAGTATCGCCTGGCTTTTCGGGCCAGCGTACAGAGTAGCGCTGGTTTCAGCCTTGGCACCTGGCGCAACGGTCAAAGCCGGGCCAGTGAAACCAATGATGTAGTTGCCTTGGCTGTCTTTGCGAGTCTGCACCACGTTGCTGTCGTTCTTGGCTGGAATCCAGGCCGTCACGAAGTAGTGTTGCAGCCAGGCGACCCAGCCACCATTGACGGTTTCTTTCAGCGCAGCCTTGTCGATATCTTTCATCGACACTTTTTTGTACGGCTCTGCACTTGTCCACAGGGCGGCGCCCAGGTAAGTGGCGGTGCCGGTGGCTGTGGTGGAAGAAGGATCCGAACTGGCATCACGCTTGAGCTGGGCAAACAGGTTGCCTGTCCAGGCCTTGTCGCTGGTGTTGTCGATCAGATAGGTGACTTTCAGATCGTACAAACCGCGAGTGAAGGTGAAGCGCTTGATGTAATTGACACCGGCATCGCTGAATTTGAGGTCAACGTTGAGCTGGTTCTGGCCATCAGCCAGTTGATAAGTCTTCTGCTCGGCCGAGTAAACCGGACGACCGGTCGGGCGTGCATCCGGACCGTTGGTGCCAGTCAGGCCGCTTTGCGCCAGATAAGTACGTTCGCCGCCGTTATCAAACAGCTGGAACGGAACATCCGGATGGTCCTGACGACGTGGATATTTTGGCAGCATCAGCTGGGCGACATCACCACCCTGAGGATCGATAGCCAGTTCGAGCACATCCGTTTTGACGTGGATGAGATCTTTACTCGCCACTACCGGAGTTTCGGTAGGGGTGCTGGTATCGGTATTCGCGCTGGGTACATCGGCACTGGCGGAAGCGTTGGTACCGTCCGGAATAGCCGGGGCATTCTGATTGGCAGCAACATTCTGAGTCGGCAGGGCAGCCTGGCCATAGTCCTGGTTCCATTTCAGGACCATGACGTAGGACACGATTGCCAGGGCGACGATCAGGATCGTGCGTTTAATATCCATGATTACTCGGCCATCGAAGAAGAACGGGAGGTAGGGATAGGCGGAACCGGGTCATAACCACCGGGATTCCACGGATGACAGCGACCTAAACGACGAAAGGTCAGCCAGCCACCGCGCAGAAGGCCATGATTTTCAATGGCTTCATACGCGTAGCAGGAACAACTGGGGTAGAAACGACAGTGACTGGCCATCAGAGGACTAATGGCATAGCGATAAAACTGGATCGGAACGAGTGCCAGTTTACGCATCGGTGCTGTCTACCCCTACAGTTTCGGCTTTGACTGCTGGCTCTGGCTTGTTGCGTGCCAGACGTTTCCAGAGTTTGCCGAAATGCTGAATCAATTCGGGGTTTTCTACTTCGCCCAAACCTTTGCGCGCGACGATCACGATATCCCACCCAACCAGAGAATCCTGGTGGAGGCGAAACGATTCGCGCATCAGACGTTTGAGGCGATTTCGCTCAACGGAGAGTTTCACACTCTTTTTCCCGATAACCAGCCCGAGACGGGGGTGATCGAGATCGTTGGTGCGTGCAAGGAGCAGGAGATTTTTCCCCGGAACCTTGCCGGTAGGGGAGTCAAAGACTGCCTTGAAATGCCGGGGGGTTAGCAAACGCTTTTCCCGACTGAAGTCCTGACTCACCTCCAGTACCGGATTATCAAACTGCCAGACGCGCACGACCTTTGGCGCGACGACGCGACAGGACTGCGCGGCCGTTCTTGGTAGCCATGCGAGCACGGAAACCGTGGGTACGAGCGCGTTTGATAGTGCTTGGTTGGAAAGTACGTTTCATGTCGTGTTACCTGGTTCGTCCACAACGGGCCGGAATGGCCCCCGTTTTAAGAGACCGGGGATTCTAGAGAAAGCAAGCCTCTAGGTCAATTTCCAACCAAGGTTTCCTTTAAATGGGTATTCGGGTGCTTCGTCCTTGAAAGGTGGATAGCTAGATATAAAAATAAAGAAGGAAAGTATTTAAAGCTTTTCTGTAAAGCTTATAAAAGCTAGACCCGCCTCCATCTGTGGATAACTGGCTTTAACCCTTCTATCCCGTGCTGTACAGAGAATGACAACTACGGTGGAAAACGGTGGTCATGCTGTGCTGCGCTGTCGGATAAGCTGTGGGTGAAACAGGTGGTTATCCACAGGCAGGTTATCCACCGAGTTTCGCCCCCACTTGTACAACGAGCTCAGGCATGGTTATCCACAGAGCTTATGCACAGACCATTGGTCGCCTTTTTTACCGATAAAACCTTGATTCTTCTGCACCTGTGATCAAGCTACGTGTGGATAAGTCTGCGTCCGGTCGCTACAATGGCCGCTTGTTTTTGCCTCACCGGCTTTCAACTTAGGGGATATCCGTGTCAGTGGAACTTTGGCAGCAGTGCGTGGAGCTTTTGCGCGATGAGCTGCCTGCCCAACAATTCAACACTTGGATCCGTCCACTACAGGTCGAAGCCGAAGGCGACGAGCTGCGTGTCTACGCACCGAATCGCTTTGTTCTCGACTGGGTCAATGAAAAGTACCTGAGCCGCGTGCTCGAACTGCTGGATGAGCACGGCAACGGCATGGCGCCTGCGCTTTCCTTATTAATAGGCAGCAAACGCAGTTCTGCACCGCGGGCCGCACCCAACGCACCTCTGGCTGCTGCGGCATCGCAAGCCCAGGCTGCTGCGGCGCCGGCAGTGGTCAATACGCCAACGCCGGCTCCAACCAGCAAGCGTTCGACGCAGAAAATCGTCGAGGTCAATGAAGAGCCGTCCCGTGACAGCTTCGACCCGATGGCTGGCGCCAGTTCGCAGCAAGCCCCTGTGCGTGCCGAACAACGTACCGTGCAGGTAGAAGGTGCGCTCAAGCACACCAGCTACCTGAACCGGACCTTTACCTTCGAGAACTTCGTCGAGGGTAAGTCCAACCAGCTGGCCCGCGCTGCGGCCTGGCAGGTCGCGGACAACCCCAAGCACGGCTACAACCCGCTGTTCCTGTATGGCGGCGTTGGCTTGGGTAAAACCCACTTGATGCACGCTGTGGGTAACCATCTATTAAAGAAGAATCCGAATGCCAAGGTCGTGTACCTGCATTCCGAGCGCTTCGTGGCCGACATGGTCAAGGCACTGCAACTGAACGCGATCAACGAGTTCAAGCGCTTCTACCGTTCGGTAGACGCCCTGCTCATCGATGACATTCAGTTCTTCGCCCGCAAGGAACGTTCCCAGGAAGAGTTTTTCCACACGTTCAACGCCCTGCTTGAAGGTGGCCAACAGGTCATCCTCACCAGTGACCGTTATCCCAAGGAGATCGAAGGCCTTGAAGAGCGCTTGAAGTCGCGCTTCGGCTGGGGCCTGACGGTTGCCGTCGAGCCACCTGAACTGGAAACCCGGGTCGCAATTCTGATGAAGAAAGCCGACCAGGCCAAAGTCGACTTGCCGCACGATGCCGCATTCTTCATTGCCCAGCGTATTCGCTCCAACGTGCGTGAACTCGAAGGCGCGCTCAAGCGTGTGATCGCGCACTCGCACTTCATGGGCCGCGACATCACCATCGAGTTGATTCGCGAATCCCTGAAAGACCTGTTGGCGCTTCAGGATAAGCTGGTCTCTGTGGATAACATTCAGCGCACGGTCGCCGAGTACTACAAGATCAAGATTTCCGACTTGCTGTCCAAACGCCGTTCGCGTTCGGTGGCCCGTCCACGTCAGGTGGCCATGGCCCTGTCCAAGGAACTGACCAACCACAGCCTGCCGGAAATCGGTGATGTGTTTGGCGGTCGCGATCACACCACGGTGTTGCACGCCTGCCGCAAGATCAACGAACTTAAGGAATCCGACGCGGACATCCGCGAGGACTACAAGAACCTGCTGCGTACACTGACCACTTGATGAACACCAGCGCAGCTTATTAAGGCAAGGGACTAGACCATGCATTTCACCATTCAACGCGAAGCCCTGTTGAAACCCCTGCAACTGGTCGCAGGCGTCGTCGAGCGCCGACAGACCTTGCCGGTGCTTTCCAACGTGCTGCTGGTTGTCGAAGGCCAGCAGTTGTCGCTGACCGGTACTGACCTTGAAGTCGAACTGGTTGGTCGTGTGCAACTTGAAGAACCGGCCGAGCCGGGCGAAATCACTGTCCCGGCGCGCAAGCTGATGGACATCTGCAAAAGCCTGCCGAACGACGCGCTGATCGACATCAAGCTCGATGAGCAGAAGCTGGTGGTCAAGGCCGGTCGTAGCCGTTTTACCCTGTCGACCCTGCCAGCCAATGACTTCCCGACTGTAGAAGAAGGTCCGGGTTCGCTGACCTGCACCCTGGCGCAAAGCAAACTGCGCCGTCTGATCGAACGCACCAGCTTTGCCATGGCGCAGCAGGATGTTCGCTACTACCTCAACGGCATGCTGCTGGAAGTGTCCGCCGGGATCATCCGTGCCGTGGCAACCGACGGTCACCGTCTGGCCATGTGCTCGATGCAGGCTGACATCGGCCAGCCGGATCGCCACCAGGTGATCGTGCCGCGCAAAGGTATCCTGGAACTGGCACGCCTGCTGACCGAGCCGGACGGCAACGTCAGTATCGTGTTGGGCCAGCATCACATTCGTGCCACCACCGGCGAATTTACCTTCACCTCCAAACTGGTAGACGGCAAGTTCCCGGATTACGAGCGCGTCCTGCCAAAAGGCGGCGACAAACTGGTGCTCGGCGATCGCCAGGCCCTGCGTGAAGCGTTCAGCCGTACCGCGATTCTGTCCAACGAGAAGTACCGCGGCATTCGCCTGCAACTGGCCAACGGTCAGTTGAAGATTCAGGCGAACAACCCGGAGCAGGAAGAGGCGGAAGAAGAAGTTGGCGTCGAGTACAACGGCGGCTCCCTGGAAATCGGCTTCAACGTCAGCTACTTGCTGGACGTGCTGGGCGTGATGACCACCGAGCAGGTGCGCTTGATCCTGTCTGACTCCAACAGCAGTGCGCTGGTGCAAGAGTCCGACAACGACGACTCGGCTTACGTTGTCATGCCGATGCGCCTGTAAACATGTTCAGCAGCCGCTAGATGTCCCTCAGTCGCGTCTCGGTCACCGCGGTGCGCAATCTGCACCCGGTGACCTTCTCCCCCTCCCCCCGCATCAATATCCTGTACGGCGCCAACGGCAGCGGCAAAACCAGTGTGTTGGAAGCTATCCACCTACTGGGGCTCGCCCGTTCGTTTCGCAGTACCCGCCTGTTGCCGGTGATCCAGTACGAACAGCTCGCCTGTACGGTATTCGGCCAGGTCGAATTGGCCGAAGGTGGCCACAGTGCGCTGGGGATTTCCCGTGATCGGCAAGGCGAGTTTCAGATTCGCATCGACGGGCAGAACGCCCGCAGTGCTGCGCAACTCGCAGAAATCCTGCCGCTGCAATTGATCAACCCCGACAGCTTTCGATTGTTGGAAGGTGCGCCGAAGATTCGCCGGCAGTTCCTGGATTGGGGGGTGTTCCACGTGGAACCGCGCTTCATGTCCACCTGGCAGCGCTTGCAGAAGGCCCTGCGCCAGAGAAACTCTTGGCTGCGGCATGGTACACTTGACGCCGTTTCGCAAGCGGTTTGGGACAGAGAATTGTGCCAGGCCAGCGCTGAAATTGATGAATACCGCCGCGCTTATATCAAAGCCTTGAAACCAGTCTTTGAACAGACCTTGAGCGAACTCGTCGAACTCGAGGGCTTAACGCTTAGCTATTACCGGGGTTGGGACAAAGAGCGGGAACTGAGTGCTGTACTCGCCGCGTCCGTTCACCGGGATCAGCAAATGGGGCATACCCAGGCCGGACCGCAACGCGCTGATTTGCGTCTTAGATTAGGCGCTCACAATGCCGCGGACATCTTGTCCCGGGGTCAGCAGAAGTTGGTGGTTTGCGCCCTGCGGATCGCCCAAGGGCATTTGGTCAGCCAGGCCCGGCGCGGCCAATGTATTTATCTGGTGGATGATTTGCCGTCTGAACTGGATGAGCAGCACCGCCGCGCGCTTTGCCGTTTGCTGGAAGACTTACGCTGCCAGGTGTTCATCACCTGTGTAGACCACGAATTATTGAGGGAAGGCTGGCAGACGGAAACGCCAGTCGCTTTGTTCCACGTGGAACAGGGCCGTATCACCCAGACCCACGACCATCGGGAGTGAAGGCATGAGCGAAGAAAATACGTACGACTCAACGAGCATTAAAGTGCTGAAAGGCCTGGATGCCGTACGCAAACGTCCCGGTATGTACATTGGTGACACAGACGATGGCAGCGGTCTGCACCACATGGTGTTCGAGGTGGTCGATAACTCGATCGACGAAGCTTTGGCTGGCCATTGCGACGACATCAGCATCATCATCCACCCAGATGAATCGATCACCGTACGCGACAACGGTCGCGGCATTCCGGTAGACGTGCACAAAGAAGAAGGCGTTTCGGCAGCCGAGGTCATCATGACCGTGCTGCACGCCGGCGGTAAGTTCGACGACAACTCCTACAAAGTATCCGGCGGTCTGCACGGTGTAGGTGTGTCGGTAGTGAACGCACTGTCTGAAGAACTGATCCTGACCGTTCGCCGTAGCGGCAAGATCTGGGAACAGACCTACGTCCACGGTGTTCCGCAGGAGCCGATGAAGATCGTTGGCGAGAGCGAGACGACCGGTACCCAGATCCACTTCAAGCCTTCGGCTGAAACCTTCAAGAACATCCACTTCAGCTGGGACATCCTGGCCAAGCGGATTCGCGAACTGTCGTTCCTCAACTCCGGTGTGGGTATCGTCCTCAAGGACGAGCGCAGCGGCAAGGAAGAGCTGTTCAAGTACGAAGGCGGCCTGCGTGCGTTCGTTGAATACCTGAACACCAACAAGACTGCGGTCAACCAGGTGTTCCACTTCAACATCCAGCGTGAAGACGGCATCGGCGTTGAAATCGCCCTGCAGTGGAACGACAGCTTCAACGAGAACCTGTTGTGCTTCACCAACAACATTCCCCAACGCGATGGCGGCACCCACCTGGTGGGCTTCCGTTCCGCGCTGACGCGTAACCTGAACACCTACATCGAAGCCGAAGGCCTGGCGAAGAAGCACAAGGTCGCCACCACCGGTGACGACGCCCGTGAAGGCCTGACGGCGATTATCTCGGTAAAAGTGCCGGACCCGAAGTTCAGCTCCCAGACCAAGGACAAGCTGGTTTCTTCCGAAGTGAAGACCGCAGTCGAGCAGGAAATGGGCAAGTACTTCTCGGACTTCCTGCTGGAAAACCCGAACGAAGCCAAGCTGGTGGTCGGCAAGATGATCGACGCCGCCCGTGCCCGTGAAGCGGCGCGTAAAGCCCGTGAGATGACCCGTCGTAAAGGTGCGCTGGATATCGCCGGCCTGCCGGGCAAACTGGCGGACTGCCAGGAAAAAGACCCTGCCCTCTCCGAGCTGTACCTGGTGGAAGGTGACTCTGCTGGCGGTTCCGCCAAGCAGGGTCGTAACCGCCGTACCCAGGCCATCCTGCCGCTCAAGGGCAAGATCCTGAACGTGGAGAAGGCGCGCTTCGACAAGATGATCTCTTCTCAGGAAGTAGGCACCTTGATCACCGCGTTGGGCTGCGGCATTGGCCGTGACGAGTACAACATCGACAAGTTGCGTTATCACAACATCATCATCATGACCGATGCTGACGTCGACGGTTCGCACATCCGTACCCTGCTGCTGACCTTCTTCTTCCGTCAGTTGCCGGAGCTGATCGAGCGTGGCTACATCTACATCGCCCAGCCGCCGTTGTACAAGGTGAAGAAAGGCAAGCAAGAGCAATACATCAAAGACGACGACGCCATGGAAGAGTACATGACGCAGTCGGCCCTGGAAGATGCGAGCCTGCACCTGAACGAGGACGCACCGGGTATCTCCGGTGAGGCCCTCGAGCGCCTGGTGAACGACTTCCGTCTGGTAATGAAGACCCTCAAGCGCCTGTCGCGCCTGTACCCACAGGAACTGACCGAGCACTTCATCTACCTGCCGGCAGTGAGCATGGAGCAGTTGTCCGATCACGCAGCGATGCAGGATTGGCTGGCTCAGTACGAAGTACGTCTGCGTACCGTCGAGAAGTCGGGCCTGGTCTACAAGGCCAGCCTGCGTGAAGACCGTGAGCGTAACGTCTGGCTGCCGGAGGTCGAACTGATCTCCCACGGCCTGTCGAACTACGTCACCTTCAACCGCGACTTCTTCGGCAGCAATGACTACAAGACCGTGGTCTCCCTGGGGGCGCAACTGAGCACTCTGTTGGACGACGGTGCGTACATCCAGCGTGGCGAACGCAAGAAAGCCATCACCGAGTTCAAGGAAGCCCTTGAGTGGTTGATGAACGAGAGCACCAAGCGCCACACCATCCAGCGCTATAAAGGTCTGGGTGAGATGAACCCGGATCAGCTGTGGGAAACCACCATGGACCCAGCACAGCGCCGGATGCTCAAAGTGACCATCGAAGACGCCATTGGTGCGGACCAGATCTTCAACACCCTGATGGGTGATGCGGTCGAACCACGCCGTGACTTCATCGAAAGCAACGCGCTGGCAGTGTCGAACCTGGACTTCTGATCCGGTTTGTAGGATCACAGAAAAGCTGCACATTTTCACAAATAAATGGTTTGTAACCAAAAATGCCCGCGTTTAATCGCGGGCTTTTTTTGAGAGAAATTAATATTTTGACGATCCATTATTGTTGACGCCGACGCCGAATTGACCCACGTGCCGAGGCAAGTCTGATCCATCTCCAAACCTGCACAAATCCAGCACAGACAATGATTCGCGAGGAGTCAGACTGGGTCAGTAAAATCTCGGCAACTGGGTCAATTCGGCGTCGGCGCCAACAGGTGGCCGTTTGCTAATGGATGTATTCGGGAAAACAAGTGGCGATTCAATAGTCTTTTGCCTTCTGGATGTGATATTGCTTTGCGCTCATTTTGACTAGCGAAAGGAAATGCGAATGTCTGGTTCTGGCGGTAGCTATCTGGGTTCATCCACGCCCACAACTTCCTGTGCGGCCCTTCAGTTTGATACCCAGCTTGCTTCACCGAAAGCACAGGTGGTTGGGCAGATGAGCGTCAACGATATCCTCGACATTGTCTTTTCGCAGTCTGGCAATCAGCAGATTGTTACCGCGCTGTGGAACGGAGCTGAGGCAGGAGGAATTGTCGACCCACATCTGAACCAATTGCGAAGCTGCATGAGTCAGGGCGAACAGTACCAGGCACGTGTGCTGCACGTTGGTGGCGGGCAAGTACGCCTTCGGGTTTACCACATTTAATTTCGAGCAAGGAGAGCTCTATGATCACCATCGTAGGAGGCGTCTACCGAGAGCGCTGCATGCGCCCGGCGTGGGACGATATTTATGGGTCGGCAGGGAGGGCAGCAACGGCGATTGCTCGTTTCGGTGGCCAGGCCCAATTACACGCCTGTGTAGATAGCGATACCCAGATCGTCGTTGATGCCCGCGCAGCCGCGGAAGGTTTCCAGTTCAATGCGACGGCTGCGCAGGCACCGGTGACGTTCGAGTACATCCATGGCCTCGCCAATCCAGATATTCGACGTGGGACTCACGTCAAATCGAAGCTACAGGTTAGCGCCGAGAAGGTGCTTCGATTCGGCATGATCGATGGAACGGCAGTAGTTGATGCTGAGTACGCGGTGTTTGACCCACAGAATGCCGATGGTACGGAGTCCTTCAGGGTCAATGGCTCTGAAGCAAAGCACCTGGCTCTGGTCCTGAACCGCCATGAAGCCAATATGTTGGTGCCCTCTTCCAGTGGTTTGACCGCACAAGAGCTCGCAATCGTGCTAGCCGAGCAGGAGCGCGCGGAGGTGGTTGTTATCAAGATGGGGCCGCTGGGTGCCTTGGTGTATGACAACGGCGCAATCTCGACGGT
Organism: Pseudomonas kielensis; assembly: GCF_014236655.1. Taxonomy (GTDB): domain Bacteria; phylum Pseudomonadota; class Gammaproteobacteria; order Pseudomonadales; family Pseudomonadaceae; genus Aquipseudomonas; species Aquipseudomonas kielensis. The sequence continues at coordinate 5,370 of NZ_JACMYG010000035.1, read as the reverse complement.
ACCTGCCTACCGCACTGAAAGGGTATGGAAGATCGGCTCGGGAGATACCTTCGCCGCCCACTTCGCACTGGGCTGGATGGAAAAAGGTCTTTCGGCTCACGATGCAGCCTCGGTTGCCTCCATTGCGACGGCCTTTTATTGCGAAAATCAAGGCTTCCCCGACCAGGATTTGCTTGCTGGCTTCAAGCCGAACCCACTGCAACCGTCAGCTCGGTATCGCGATGGGTACGCCCCTAAGGTGTACCTCGCAGGGCCCTTCTTCACCCTCGCAGAGCTGTGGATGGTCGGGCAGGCCCGCAGAGACCTGCTGGCAATGGGGCTGGATGTATTTTCCCCATACCATGACGTCGGTCTTGGTTCCGCTGATGACGTGGTCGAAAAGGACCTTGAAGGGGTGCGTGATTGCGACGTTCTTTTTGCGATTGGTGATGGGCTCGACTCCGGCACTATCTATGAGATTGGCTACGCTCGGGCATTGAACAAACCTGTTATTTTCTACGCAGAAAATGAGTCCGAACAGGACAAGAAAATGATGGAAGGCTCCGACTGCCGCATCACCGATGACTACGTGAGTGCGATCTATCAGACGGTCTGGGAAGCGGTGGTGCTATGAAGACGGGATTATTGTTGTCTGGCGGGATGGATTCCTTGACGATTGCCTGGTGGAAGCGCCCGAACATCGCGTTCACTCTGAACTACGGTCAGCTCGCGGCGCAGGCCGAAATCGAGGCTTCAAGGACAATCTGCCAGCAGTTGGAAATCCCTCATCATGTGATTGAGATTGACTGCCGTGAGCTGGGCTCGGGAGACATGGCAGGTAGCCAAGCCGACAGCTTGGCGCCAGCCTCGGATTGGTGGCCGTATCGGAACCAGATGCTGGTTACGCTGGCGGCGATGAAGGCAATCTCGTTCGGTGTGACGCACCTGTGGTTGGGTACCGTGAAATCCGATGGCTTCCATAGGGATGGCTCCCCAGAGTTCATGTCGGCGATTAGCCATCTGCTTTCCCTGCAGGAGGGCGGCATGGTGGTGGAGGCTCCTGCAATTGAGCTTTCTACGGCTGAGCTTGTCCGAAAATCGGGCATCCCAGCGAGTCTTCTGGCTTGGGCGCACAGTTGCCACAAATCGCATGTTGCGTGTGGCAACTGCCGCGGCTGCAACAAGTACATGGAGGTTTTTCAAGAGGTGGGGTATGACTTGGATCGACTTGGGTGACCCTCTACCAAGGCCGGCACCTGAGCGGTATGAGCCTCTCGAATGGGAAATGGGTGATGTCTGCCCGCTCCCAGCTTCCTCGGAGGCATTAGTCCGACCATTTGGAGAGGTTTTGGATGCGCGAACATCGCATCGCGAGTTCGGCGTTGTCCATGACCAGCAGCTTGGAACTTTCCTCTGGCACGCCTGCAGAACTCGAGGAATCGGAACTTCAAACCTGGGATTTGACCTGGAGCATCGAGCTGCCCCCTCGGCTGGAGCGATCCACCCTATACACATTGTCGTGAAGCGGCCCGGTGATGATCGATGGTGGATGTATGAGGCCAGGGCCCATCAACTGTTCGAGCTCAGACATGCGACCGGCAAGCTTGCAGGCCTTTATGAGCTCAGTCTGCAGGTTCTCGACGGTGATGAGGCAACACGCATTCTGTTTCTGGCCGAGCCCGGAAAAACGTTGGGTAAATACCAGGAAGGTTGCAGCCTTGTTTGGCGTGACGCGGGGGCCCTACTCGCGGTCATGGCATTAACTGCGACAGCCCAGGGACTTAACTTCTGTCCGCTGGGTATTACCGGTGAGCCGTGGGTCAGTTCCCTAGCCGATCAGGGAAAGTTGGCCGGGGTTGGCCTTGCTCTTCTTGGATCTGCTACGAGAACCTGAATCAGGTGCGTGGTGCCCCATGCCCATGATGCTGTGCACCGTTGCGGGCGATGACATCATCTCCAACCACATCAAGGCATCGAGCTCCGATGCCCTGACGCCAAGTCCTTTACTGAAGCGGATGAATTGCTCTTCGAGCTCCAAGTAGTGGCGCTCAACGGTCAAGTTGCTCTCGAAGAACCTACCCAGTAGACCGGCACGGAGAATGTGGATGTCCAAGATTGCCACATCGTCCGCATCCAGCCAGTTACGGGCAACCCAAGATGCGGTTTTGTAACCGATGCCTGGAATATCCAGCAGCCAGTCGCGCAGCGCTTTGCCGGAGCCTAATGGAGGCCGTTCAGCAGACAGCTTCTGAAGAGCCGCGCAGAGGTAGCGAGCCTTCTGTGTGGCGAAGCGGTACCGCACTTGGCGACCATCGATAGTTAGAGGCTCTTTCAGCCACTCGAGAAGGCTTTCTTCTGAAGGTGGTTGGTCACCAAAGGCACCGCGTTCTTTGACGTGGTGAAAGGCTGCGAGCCCGACGCTAGCGGGGATGCCATGCCCCCCCAACAAGCACGCGCCAACTTCTTCTTTTAGCGTTGCCCCGAGCTTGTAGTTGATCCGATCGCCAGTGAGACGGCGTGCGTACACTTGGTAGGCCCAGTAGGCAGGAGTTGGGAACGCCTCCATGGCTCCCCACGGGACGCCCGGAATAACTTCTGCGTCTGCTGTGGGCAGCTCGACATTGAAGACCGCTTGGTCCATGAAAATAGCGCCTAATTGCATCAGGCTACCTCCTCGGCAATGCCGTAGTGTTCCTGCATCCATTGCAGTAACTCGTGTCGCTCAATTGGGTCTAGGCTCTCGATACGAGTGCGGAGCCTGGTTTGGCGACGCTGAATGGTTTGGCGGTCTCGGAATGTTTCGCCCATGTATCGACTGTCGTGCAAACGGCTGGGAGGTTCGAAGTTCATCCACACCGTCTCCTCGCGCAGCTCTACATGGGTCTTAGCCGGAAAACTCACCTTGCGCCACCCGATGAGCTCGCGGTTGTAGAGATCACAGTCATAGCCCGAAAGCATTACTTTGCAAGGTAATGCGACCAAGCACCGCAGCAATCGGGTGTGGTCTTCTTCCGAGTAATCGCAGCGATAAACCTTCGCTCTACGGCGGGTTTCCGGAACGTAGGGTGGATCGACATAGACCAGCTCCTGGCCTTCGAACGAGTACCCTTCGAGGAACGCAACTGCGTCGACTTGGTGGAGTTCGCAGATGTCTGGATGCTCCTTTTGCCAAAGCTCAATGACTTCGGTGTCAAGGTCCAAGCCAACGTTCCTCTGCGCAGGCTTTTTGTTGCGCATGACGGCCCCGCCACCAAGGTGGGATTCGATGTATGTCTGATGCGGTGGCATCAGGTTGATCAAGCGCTGGTAGCACTTGCCTTTTCCGCCTGGATATCTCATGCGCCAAGCATCGTCAGAAATGACGATGATGTCAAGGCGGAGCGCCGAACGGCCACCATGCGTGGAGTTCGGTTGAGGATTAGTAGTGAAATGTGGATGAACCCCGCAAGAGGCTGAGGCAATTAAAGGCAACGCGCCGTTGGTAGGTTGCCTGACTACTACAGTCGATGTGCCGCCGGGCGCGGGGCGGACGGTTTGATCGCTCCACTCAACGAGTTCGGACTTGAGGAGGAGTCAGATGGTGGAACTCTATGACCGGGCAAGGATGACGTGGAGTGTTGGCGCTGACGAAAATCTGCCTTAATAACAGCTGTCTTGCTGAGGGGGTGTGACTCTGGTATTTCAACGGATCATGCTCTGCTTTTGAGTAGGAGAGCGTAGGCCGTATCTGATACGGAGTCAGTAACTTTCCTTGGGTCGAATATTAATCGGCAGAGTGGAGTGGGGCAATTTCCAATCAACGAGAACAGAGAAGGCTGCTAACCCACGGCGATTTAATTAAGCTGGGTGCTATTGGTAAAGTCGAGGCCGGAAAAATCCTAAAATTAGCAATAATGACAGCCGATAATATAAGCGTTCAAATTAACTGACAGGGAAGGTTTTATGGCTGGAAATATTTGGGAAATGCGCCTGTCTGAAGATCCTCGCCGTAGTGGTGAGGTTCGTTCGGAGTGGGAGCGTGATTACGCCCGCCTGATTCACTCATCGGCATTCCGTCGTTTGCAATCAAAAACACAGGTGTTGGGCTTGGGAGAGAGCGATTTTTATCGCACGCGTCTTACCCATTCGATGGAGGTAGCGCAGATTGGTGTCGGGATTGTGCGATGGCTTCAAGACCACCATCGGGATGACGAGGAAATCATCGAGGCTCTGCCGCGTTCAGCGCTCATGAGTTCTATTTGTTTGGCCCATGATATTGGGCACCCTCCTTTTGGGCATGGTGGCGAAGTTGCCTTGAATTTGTGTATGAGAGACTTCGGTGGTTTTGAGGGGAATGGTCAGACATTGCGCATCCTATCGAAATTGGATAAATACACTGCCGATCATGGTTTAAATCCGACTCGCCGCCTTCTTTTAGGCATCCTGAAATATCCCGCACCGTATAGTGAACTGGTGGGAGCGACTGCGTATGGCCAAGTCCCACCTCAGCGCTGGCTGTGTAAGGCTCAAGAGCAGCACCCTCCAAAGTGTTACCTAGATGATGAGCGTGATGTGGTGGACTGGGTTTTAGCGCCTCTAACTGAAGCGGAAAAAGCTGAATTCACAACATTTAAAGAACACAAGTCTGGGCATAAAAAGCCAATATACAAGGGGCTGGATACCTCGATCATGGAGTTGGCTGATGATATTTCATACAGCCTACATGACTTTGAGGATGCTATCTCTTTAGGAATGATCACCAGAAAATCATGGGATGATCAGAATCAAGATAAAGAGAGTGTTTTCAGTAATTGTGAGCTGAATAGCAATACATTGGCGAAACAGCTGTTCTCAGAAGAAAGTTACGAGCGAAAGAAAGCTATCGGTGGTCTAGTCCACCAATTTATTCTCAAAACAGAGGTAAAGCGATCCAGCATGTCATCAGCGACCACGGCGCTTATCAAGTGGAATGCCTATATGGATCACAATCATAGAGCGTTGTTGGATCATATCTTTGATCTTGTAAAAACAAAGGTAATTAAGACCCCAAATGTTCAGCAGTTGGAATTTAAAGGTCAGAAGCTGGTGATTGAGCTTTTCGATGCTCTTAGCTCTGATCCCGAGCGGCTTTTGCCATCATCTACTCGGAAGCGATATGTCAGCGGAGAAGGTGCCAGCCAAAAAAATCGAGTTATTTGTGACTATATCTCTGGTATGACAGATGAATATGCAACCCGTTTGTACGAAAAGATCTATTGCCCTCATAAAGGGTCGATTTTTGACAGGTTGTAAATTCGGTGCGCAGCTAAATTTTGTCTTATAACAAAACCCCCGCTAGATTTTTGGATCTTTCGGGGTTTTTTTTAAAGTGTGTTGAGCATCGACATTGAAATGTCAGTTAGGTCTTTGGAT